>CAUJHV010000046.1 GCA_963205115.1 Pseudomonadota bacterium
CGAGGTGGAATGCGTCGCGATGGGCCACGCCCGCTGTCGCGTGGTTGGCCGCACCCTGGCCGACTGGGAGGCGCACGACGCGCGCTGTGACGATGCCAGCTACCTGCGCATCGACAGCTTCGTCGGCTCCCCCGGGCGCGCACCGCTGGTGGTCGCGCCGGTGCCGACCCTGGGTGCAGCGCGCGGCAATGCGTCGGATGTCCCCGCCCAGCCGACGGCTGCGCCGGCCGCAACCCCGCCGCCGGGCTTGGCCGGCTTTGTCGGCGCCTCGGGTGGCTTCAACGCGGTGGCGCACCTGGTGCGCAAGGTCGCGCCCACCGATTCCACCGTGCTCTTCAAGGGCGAGAGCGGCGTGGGCAAGGAGTGCTTCGCCCGTGCGCTGCACGCCGTGAGCCCGCGGGCGGCGGCGCCTTTCATCGCCATCAACTGCGCGGCCATCCCGCCCGACCTGGTCGAGGCCGAGCTCTTCGGCGTCGAGCGCGGTGCCTACACCGGTGCCGACCGGCCGCGCCCCGGGCGCTTCGAGCGCGCCGACGGCGGCACCCTCTTCCTCGATGAGATCAGCAGCCTCAGCCTGGCCGCGCAGGGCAAGGTGCTGCGCGCGCTGCAGGAGCGCGAGATCGAGCGCGTGGGCGGCACCGAGCTCAAGCGGGTGGACGTGCGCATCGTCGCCGCCGCCAACCTGGACCTGCGCGAGGAGATGGCCGCCGGGCGCTTCCGCCGTGACCTGTTCTACCGCCTCAACGTCTTCCCCATCGACATCCCGCCGCTGCGCCAGCGGCTGGAGGACATCCCGCTGCTGGTGGCGCACTTCCTGGCGCGCAGCACCCAGCGCTTCGGCAAGACCCTGCAGGGCCTGACCCCACGCGCCAGCAGCGCCCTGTTCGACTACGACTGGCCCGGCAACGTGCGCGAGCTGGAGAACATGATCGAGCGCGGCGTCATCCTGGCCGAGGAGGGCGGCGCCATCGACGTGCAGCACCTCTTCGCCGGCGGCGAGCAGCTGCGCGGCCAGACCTGGGGCCTCGGCCACGGCGGCGTGCTGGTCCAGCCGCCCGTTCCGTCAGCCCTGGCCCCCGAGGCCGACGCGCCGGACCCGCGCGTGCAGATCCTGGTCGACCAGCTGCTGGCGGCCCTGCCGTCCTTCGACGCCATCGAACAGCTGCTCATCGACCGCGCGGTGCAGATCTGCGAGGGCAACGTCTCCGCCGCCGCCCGCCTGTTGCGCGTCGGGCGCGGGCAGATGGACTACCGGTTGAAGAAGCGCGAGCGCGGCGGCCTGGACTGAAGGCCCGGTCGGCGGCAGTCGATCGAACCCTGCGAGGGACTTCGGTCCTGCGCAAGTGAATTGCTAGACTGCCGTCTACCTTGACCGGCGAACCGGGCTGGCTGTTCACAGGAGGTGAGTCACATGCGCAAGTCCTTCTGGTGGGCTCTCCTGGCCTACCTGGTGCCGACCTTTCCGCTGGGCTACTTCTGGCACCTGGTCACTTTCGCGGATCGATACCATCGGCTGGAGATGTACCGCGACGAAGTCATCATCCCCTTGGGCTTGGCCTCGATGGTGATTCAGGCGCTGGTCTTTGCCTGGGCCTATCCGCGCCTGTTCCCGGCCGCCCGCGTGCCCTGGCAGCGTGGCGCCTTGGGTTTCGGGTGCGTCTTCGGCGTCATGGCCTGGTCGTTCGTGGTGCTGCCGGTTGCGGCCAAGTACCGCATGGCATCGGTGCAGGATTTCATCCTGCTGGAAAGCTGCTTCACGGCGCTGCAGTTCGCGATCGTCTCACCGCTGATCGCCCTGGCCCACCGGGTCGGTGAGCAGAAGGCGGCCCCTGCCGTTTCGACCTGATGAGCCACCCGACCTGCCCTGCGACCTGATGGAGACATCATGCTGGTGACCGTCGTCGGTTCTGGAAAGCTCGCCACCGAGTTACTTGAATACCTCGAGCTTCCTGAGGACATGAAACTCCAGGCCTGGAGCGACCTCGGGCCGGGAGCAGACGCCGCCTTCGTGGTGCATGCCGGCTCCGGGCGCGAGCTGGAGCCTGTCACCGCCTACTGCGAGCGCAGCGGTGCCACGCTGCTGGAACTTGCCACGGGATCTGTCCTGGAGAACGCCTGCCCTGCGTTTCCGGTGGTGTTGTGCCCGAACACGAACATCCTGATGCTCAAGTTCATGAGCATGCTCTCGGCGAGCGGGCCCCTCTTGCGCGGCTACGACATCCGGCTGGAGGAGTCCCACCAACACGGCAAGTCCAGCGCACCGGGCACGGCGCTGGCATTGGCCGCGTCCCTGGGCCTGCGCCAGGAAGCCATCGTCTCCGAGCGCGATCCGTCTCGGCAAATGGAGGTCTTCGGCGTCCCCGACGAGCATCTCGCCCGCCACGCCGTGCACCGCATCCGTATCAGCGACGGGGTGTGCACACTGAACCTGGAGTCACGGGTCATGGGTGCAGCGCCCTACGCCTGTGGCGTCGGGCAGTTGCTGCGCGCCCTGCATACCCGCACGCTGGAGCGGCGCGTCCATCGGGTGGAAGAGCTGGTCAGCGCCGGCTGGCTCTAGGCTCGGACTGGTCGCTCGGGACCCGACTTCCTCCGCGCCGTCCAGGTCACGGCCGAGGAGACGGTGGCCTTCTCCTGGGTCGAACGGCCGGACAAGGCCACGCGCGACGCCGGCATGAAGAAGATGATGGAGGACCCGCGCATGGACCCGTCCACCCCCGGCAACCCGCCCATGCCGTTTGACGGCAAGCGGATGATTGTTGGGGGGTTTGAGACGGTGGTCGATCGACTGGGGGTGTTGGTGAGGTAGGTCCCAGCGCCCCGGGTTGACGATCAAGGCCGCACCTTGCCACGCCACCCACAATATTCGCCGCGCCCATCCGTCTACCTGGTATGGACGCCTTTGCCGGCCTGTCGCGCCAGCCCCAACCACCGATGACTGCCAACGCCCCGCGCTTCACCGAGATCGTTGCGCGGGAGCGCGCCCGGCTGGGGCATTTCATCCGGGGGCAGGTGCGAGATGCGGCGGACGCGGAGGACATCCTGCAGGACGTGCTGCTGGAGTTCTACGCGGCAAGCGACGCCATCG
>CAUJHV010000047.1 GCA_963205115.1 Pseudomonadota bacterium
TGAACGGTCGGGGCAGGTTGAAGCGTGTCAATCTGCACCGAAAGCACAAGGGGTCCGCGAGAGCCGGTTTTGCAAGTGCTTGTCGCGGCTAGAGTTTTTGTGGGTCAGCGTGTCAATCTGCAGGAAAAATACGATTGCCCCATGCTGCGCTGGTGCCGGTGCTGGAGATCCTGCGAGTCGGAGGCGTCATTGCCCGTGTGCCGGCGCCGACGGGCCCGATCGCTGACGAGCTGAGCCGTTACGACGCGCACATGAGCAGCGCTCGGGGCTTGGCAGCCGGAACCCGGCGCGACCGCCTGCGTATCGTCGAGCGGCTGCTGCTGTCCAAGTTTGCTGGGCGGCCAGTCGCGGTGAATTCGCTGCTGCCAGAGGACGTGCGCCAGTTCATCGTCGAACAGTTGCAGGCGCTGGCCACCACCAGCAACGCCATCACGATCGCATCCACGCTGCGTGCGTACTTGCGCTATCGCGCCACCTGTGGCGACGTGGTGCAACCCCTGCTGGCCGTCATCGCGTCGCCGGCGCACTGGAGCATGGCGTCGCTGCCCCGCAGCCTGAAGCCCGAGGAAGTCGACCGGCTGTTGAACTCGTTCACCGATGCGCTGTCTTCGCCCAAGCGCGGCTATGCCGTCGTCCGCCTGGCGCTCGATCTGGGTCTGCGCGGCATCGAGATCAGCCGGCTGCAACTGGCCGACATCGACTGGCGCCTGGGTACCGTCACGCTCAAGCGCACGAAGTCACGCCGCCAGGATCTGCTGCCCTTGCCTGTGGTCACAGGACGAGCCCTGGAGGCCTACCTGCGACACGAACGACCCAAGACCAGCGACACAGCCGTATTCGTGCGCTGCCTGGCGCCACATGACGAATCCATCGGGGTGGACGCCATCCGACGGATCGTCCGCGATGCCTTCCGGCGCGTAGGCATCCAGCATGGCCGCGGCCATGCGCTGCGCCACACCGTCGCCTGTCGGATCGTCAACCAGGGCGGCTCGATCAAGGAGGTGGCCGACGTGCTTCGGCACCGGTCATTGAACACCTCGATGATCTACGCCAAGGTTGACCATGGCGCGCTGTCTGGCGTCGCGCTGCCGTGGCCCGGGAGCGCGGCATGAGCGCCCGGGTCAACTTGCAGGCCAGGGTCGAGCAGTACCTGGCCGAGCGGCGCCTGCTGGGCTTCAAGCTCGACAACATGGCGCACCGACTGGCGAGCTTCGCGCGCTACGTAGCCACCGCCGGCCATGTCGGGCCGCTCACCGTCGATCTGATGGCGGAGTGGGCGCGCCAGGCCAAGGCCGGCCACGGCGACCGCGCCACCTTGGCGCGTCGGCTGAAGATGCTGCGGCCGTTCACGGCTTGGTTGCGCCAGTTCGACCCTGTCACCGAGGTGCCCGACGAAGCCGTCTTCGGTCGAGTGCCCGGGCGGATGACGCCGCACGTTTACCGTGAACCCGAGATCGTCGAGTTGCTGGCCGCTGCCAGGCAACTCGGGCCCCTGGGTGGCCTGCGCCCGGCGGTGATGGAGACGCTGTTCGGGTTGGTCGCTTGCACGGGTCTGCGCATCTCCGAGGCGCTGGGCCTGCTCGACGCCGATGTCGACCTGAGAGCCAGCGTGATGACGATCCGGCAGAGCAAGTTCGGCAAGACGCGCTTGGTGCCGTTGCATCCGAGCGCCGTCCAGGCATTGGAGCGCTACCGAGATCATCGCGCCCGCCATGTGCGCACCACGCCCGAGTTGCCGTTCTTCGTCGCAAGCCGAGGGCAACTGCTGGGGCATCCCGTCGGAGATCGCCAGGTCCACCGCGTCTTCGGCGATCTGCGTCGTCAACTGGGCTGGGTCGACCGTGGCAGCCATGGCACGCCGCGCATCCACGACCTGCGCCACAGCTTCGCCGTGCGCCGGCTGGTGTTGTGGCACGAGCAGGGCGAGGACATCAACCAGCGCATGCTGGCGTTGTCGACCTACCTCGGCCACGTCAAGGTCTCCAGCACCTACTGGTACCTCACCGGCGTGCCGGAACTGATGGGCCTGCTTGGTCAGGCGTTCGAGCGCTACGCCAGCCCCTGGGAGGATGGCGATGAGTAGGCCGACCACCCCGCGTGCCCCGCCGAGCTTCGCCGCGCTGGTGCAGTCGTTCTTCACCGAGCACCTCACGCAGCAACGCGCGATGAGCCCGCGCACGGTGGCGACTTACCGCGACGGCTTCGTGCTGTTCCTGGACTTCGCCACCGCACACCTGCACAAGCAGCCCACGACGATGAAGTTGCAGGACATCACACCAGCGCTGATCCTGGCCTTCCTCGACCATCTGGAACAGGTCCGTGGCAACGCGGTGCGCACCCGCAATGCTCGGCTGGCGGCGCTGCGCGCGTTCCTGAAGTTCGCCGGGCACCGCGACGTCAATGCGCTGCACGTGGTCGAACAGGCCCTGGGCGTGCCGATGAAGCGCTTCGAGCGGCCGATGCTCGGCTTCCTGTCGCGCGAAGAGATGCTGGCGATCATCGGCAAGCCGGGGTCGAGCTGGACCAGCCAGCGTGACCATCTGCTGCTGCACATGCTCTACAACACCGGTGCAAGGGTGTCGGAGATCATCGGTGTGCGGCTAGCCGATGTCGTGCTGGACGGTGCGGCCTGCGTGCACCTGCACGGCAAGGGGCGCAAGCGGCGCACGATGCCGCTGTGGCGCTCGACGGTGAAGGCGGTTCGATCGTGGTTGAGGTTCAACCCGGACCTGCTGCCAGCATCGGCGCTGCTGCCCAACCGGGATGGGCACACGATGACGAGGACCAACGTCGCGCAGCGACTCGCGCTGGCTGTGGCGGCAGCGACACCGAAGGTGCCGAGCCTGCGTGATCGCCACATCTCTCCCCACACCATCCGCCACACGACAGCCATGCATCTGCTGCAGTCGGGCGAGCCGATCGACGGCATTGCCCTGTGGCTTGGTCACGAGAGCCCAACCACCACGCATCAGTACACGGAGGCCAACCTGGCGATGAAGGAGAAGGCCCTGGCTCGCATGCAGGACCCCGACACCGCCAGCCGACGCTTCCTCGCCTCGGACTCGCTCCTTGAGTTCTTGAAGGGCCTGTGATTATGAGAAGTGCTCGAGTGCCAGGGACCACCTGCCTACCAGGTGATCCGGGCGCTCGTCTTCCACGGTCTTCTCATAACCGAGGTCTTCTCATAATGGCCGATGGCGGGTGCCGGCGAACGACCGGTCTGGCGCAGTTCATCTCGATGCAGACCCGGGCCCCAGCTGGGGTCTGCGCAGCTCACGCTGGCTGACAGCATCGGGATCAACCAAGCTGCCGGGACAAAGACAGTAGC
>CAUJHV010000048.1 GCA_963205115.1 Pseudomonadota bacterium
CCTCGGCCAGGTCGGACTGCGCAATGCTGAGGTCCAGCGCGGATGCATCGCCCGCGCGCTTGCGCTTGTCGACCGCAGCCAGGTTGGTCTCGGCAAACGAGAGCTGCTCCTTCAGCAGCGCCTGCGCGCTGTGGGCCTCCAGCCAGTTCAGCCACAGGTCGGACAGCGCGCGTGCCGCCTCGTGCCGTGCCTCGCTGACGCGGGCGCGTGCGATCTCGATGTCGACTTCGCCCAGTTGGCGGTCGAGCCCGGCCTTGCCGCCGATGCGGATGCCACGCTCCACGCCCACCGACCACTCGGTGGTGTTGCCGACGCCGCCCACGTTGCGCCGCTGCGTGCTGGCATTGGCCGTCCATTCATGGGGCCCGGCTGCCAGAACGGCTGCGCCGTGGCCAGCTGCATCCAATGCGCGCCGCGCCTCGACGACGGCCGGGTCCTTGTCGATCCAGGCCTGTGCCTGCACCGTCGGTGGCAGGTCCTTGGGCGTCGCCACCTCCTGCGCCGCGGCCAGGCCAGCGATCAGCAGTGCACCGATCCCCGCCAGTACAAATCGCTTCATGTGAACTCCCCGTCAAAGGCCAGCGGTGTGGCCCAGTAGCGCACGCCCGTGCCGGCGAAGTCGCGTTGCAGCAACTGGCGCAGTTGCCCGAGCTCATCGTTTGTCAGCAGCACATTGACCTGCATCGCACGGCTGCGGCCCATCACCTGTTCGGTGGCGCTGAGCCGCTGCTGTCCACTGCCGTGGCTGTGGGTGGGCGTGCTGGTGAAGACTTCGCTGCCGGCGTTGGCCAGCAGCACATCGAGCAGCTTCTCCTCAACCGTAGGAGGGCATATCAGGGTCAGGCAAAAGTCAGCCATGGGCGGCCTCCTGCGGAAAGGTGCGACTCAGGACGGCGTCGGCACGTGGATGGGCAAAGCGCAGGTACAGGATGGGCAGCAGGATCAGCGTCAGCGCTGTCGCGGTGATCAGGCCGCCGATGACGACGATGGCCAGCGGGCGCTGGATCTCCGAACCCGGCCCGGTGGCAAACAGCAGCGGGATCAGGCCGAAGGCCGTGATCGACGCCGTCATCAGCACCGGGCGCAGGCGCCTTCGTGCGCCCTGCGTCACGCTGGTGAACAGGTCGTGCCCTTCGGCATACAACTGGTTGAAGTAGCTCACCAGCACCACGCCGTTGAGCACCGCGATGCCCAGCAGGGCGATGAAACCCACCGAGGCCGGAACCGACAGGTACTCGCCGGTCACCCACAGCGCCACGATGCCACCCACCAGCGCAAACGGGATGTTGCTGAGAACCAGCAGCGCCTGCCGCACCGAGCCGAAGGTGGAGAACAGGATCAGGAAGATGAAGCCGATGGCCAGCGGCACCACCAGCGCCAGGCGTGCTGCTGCGCGCTGCTGGTTCTCGAACTGACCCCCCCAGCTGATCCGATAGCCGGTGGGCAGCTTCACTTCGGCCGCCACCTTGGCCTTGGCTTCATCGACAAAGCCCACCAGGTCGCGCCCGGTGACGTTGGCGATGACCACGCTGTAGCGGCTGCCCATCTCGCGGTCGATCTTCACCGGGCCGCTCTCGCGCGTCAGCTTAGCCAGGGTCTCCAGCGGGATGCTCTGCCCGTCGGGTGTGGCGATGCGCAGCGCGGCGAACTCGGCCGGCGAGACCTTCACGATGTCCGGCCCGCGGATAACGATGGGGATGCGCTGGTTGCCGTCGATCACGGTGCCGGCGCGCTGGCCCTCGATCTGCACACGCAGCGCGTCCTGCACGTCTTCGATCGACAGGCCGTAGCGGCCCGCTGCCAGGCGGTCCACCACCACACGCAGGTACTGCACGCCGTCGTTCTCGACCGTGTAGACGTCCTGGTTGCCCGTCACCGTCTTCATCAGGCCTTCGATCTGCGCGGCCAGTTCGTTGAGCTTCGCCAGATCGGGGCCGAAGATCTTGATCGCCAGGTCGCCGCGCACGCCGATGATCATTTCCGACACCCGCATGTCGATCGGCTGTGTGAAGCTGTAGCTGATGCCGGGCATCTGGTCGAGCACCTCGCGGATGCGGTCGATCAGCGCGTCCTTGCTCGCCATGCTCCACTCGGGGCGTGGCTTGAGCACCAGGAAGGTGTCGGTCTGGTTCAGGCCCATCGGATCCAGGCCGATCTCGTCCGAGCCCGCGCGCGCCACCACGCCGGTGATCTCGGGGATGTTCTTCATCAGCGTCTGGTGGACCATCAGGTCCAGCGCTGCGGTTTCCTCAAGACTCACCGAGGGCAGCTTCTCGATGCCGACGATGATGTCGCCCTCGTCCATCTCGGGCAGAAAGGTCTTGCCGACCTGGGTGTACACACCCGCGGCCAGCACCAGCAGGGCACCTGCCGCCACGAAGACCACCGTCTGCCGCTTCAGCGCCCAGGCCAGCACCGGCTCGTACAGGCGAAGCAGCTGCCGTGGCAGCCAGGGCTCGTCGTGCGACACCTTCTTCAGCAGGAACGACGCCAGCACCGGGATCACGGTCAGCGACAGCACGAGCGAGCTCGCCAGCGCGAACACGATGGTCAGCGCCACCGGCACGAAATACTTGCCCTCCAGGCCCTGCAAGGTGAGCAGCGGCAGGAACACGGTGACGATGATCAGCACGCCAGCAGCCACCGGCACCGCCACTTCGCGCACCGCGCGCAGCACGATGTGCAGGCGCGGCAGCTTGCCGCCGGCAGTCTCGCGGCTCAGGTGCTGAACGATGTTCTCGACCACGACGATGGCCGCGTCCACCAGCATGCCCAGCGCAATGGCCAGTCCCCCCAGGCTCATCAGGTTGGCCGACATGCCGTAGCCCTGCATCAGGATGAAGGTGCCCAGCGCCGCCAGCGGCAGCACCACGGCCACCGCCACGGCGGCGCGCAGGTTGCCGAGAAAGGCCCCAAGCAACACCAGCACGATCAGCGTCGCTTCCAGCAGGGCCTTGGAGACCGTGCCGACGGCCTTCTCGACGAGCGAGGCGCGGTCGTAGAAGACCTTCAGGGTCACTCCCGCCGGCAGCGTGGGCTGCAGCTCGGCGATCTTGGCCTTCACGCCATTGACCACCTGCTGCGCGTTGGCGCCCGCCAGGCCCAGCACCAGGCCCTGCACGGCCTCACCCTTGCCGTCCATGGTGACCACGCCGTAGCGCGTGGTGCTGCCGTCGCGCACGACGGCCACGTCGCCCAGGCGCACGGCCGTGCCATCCTTGCGCGCCACGACGACCGCACGCAGGTCGTCCTGCGTCTTGATGCTGCCCTCGGTGCGCACCAGCAGCACCTCACCGCCTTCGCCCAGGCGCCCCGCGCCGTCGTTGCGGTTGTTGGCCTCGATGGCCGTCTTGATCTGCGCCATGCTCAGGCCCAGCGCCTGAAGCTTGGCGGGGTCGGGCAGGACCTCGAAGCTGTGCACCTTGCCGCCCAGCGCGTTGACGTCGGCCACGCCGGGCACGGCGCGCAGCGCGGGGCGGATCACCCAGTCGAGCAGGCTGCGCCGCTCTTCCAGCGTCAACTGCGGCGCCTCGATCGTGAACATGAACATCTCGCCCAGCGGGGTGGTGATGGGCGCGATGCCGCCGGTGATGCCCGAGGGTAGGTCGCCGACGATGTTGTTCAGCCGCTCGGCCACCTGCTGGCGCGCCCAGTAGAGGTCAGTGCCGTCCTGGAAGTCGATGGTCACGTCGACCAGGCCGTACTTGGTCACCGAACGCAGGATGCGCTGCTTCGGAATGCCCAGCATCTCAACCTCGATCGGCACCGCGATGCGGCTTTCGATCTCCTCGGGTGTCATGCCCGGGGCCTTCATGATGATCTTCACCTGCGTGCTCGACACATCGGGGAAGGCGTCGATGGGCAGCGAGCGGAAGGCGTACCAGCCGAAGCCGGCCAGCAGCACGGCAGCCAGCAAGACGAACAGGCGCTGCGTGAGCGCAAATTGCACGAGGCGGTTCAGCATGGCCGGACTCCGGTCATGTGCAGCGGGTTGCGGCCGGGGTTCACTTGTCACCCCCGCTCTTGCCCTGCCATGCCGCTTTCAGCGCGATGACCGATGCGGTCGCCACTTCCTGGCCCGGCTTCAGGTCGCCTGCCACCTGTACCGAGGCGCCGGCACTGGACACCACGCTCACTGGCCGGGCGACGAAGCCCTTGTCGGTACGCACGAACACGAAAGCCTGGTCATCCTGCCGCGCCACCGCCGCCAGCGGCAGCGCCCAGCCCGCGGCGTTGGCGGCGAACGGCACCTGGGCTTGCACCACTTCACCGGGACGCAGCCGTTCGGCGCCGCGGGTGACGCGCGCGCGCAGCGTCACGGTCTGGCTGTCGCTGACCACGGCGCCGACGGACAGCGGCATCGCCACGGCGTCGCGGCCGACAATCTGGATCGTCGCGGCCTTGGCCAACGTGGCCGGCTGGCGGTCAGCCGGCATCGCGATGTCGAGCCAGAGCGTCTGCAGGCTGGCCAGGCGCAACAGTGCGTCGGCCTCCTGCACCCGCTGGCCGGGCTTGATATCGATGCCCAGCATTACCCCGGCTGCACGGGCACGCACCACCACGCCGTCCTGCACCGTACCGCCGGCGGCGATGCGCTGGATGGAAGCGGCGTCGATGCCGGCCAGGCGCAGGGCGGCCTCGGCCTGGCGCTGGCGCGCCGCATCGTCCTGTGCTGCAGCTTCGGCTTCCTGCACACGGCGCTCGGGGATGATGCCCTCGGCCAGCAGCGACTTCTCGCGCTGCAGCGTCTTCTGCGACAGCCGCGCCCGGCTGGCGGCCTCGAGCAGCTTGAGCTGCATCTCGCCGAATTGCGGGCTGTTCAGCCGGAGCAGCGGCTGCCCGGCTTTCACGGCCTGCTGTTCACCGACCAGCAACTGGTCGACCACGCCGGCCACCGGCGCACTGACCACCTGTTCCTGCCCCGGGGGAAGCATCACCTTGGCCGCGTAGGCCATGCCGGCGATGGCGCCGGGTTGGTCGAGCTTGAGCAGCGTGACGCCAAGCGTCTTCAACTGCGCTGCCGAGACGGCGAACTCGGCGTTGGGTTCAGCTGCCGGGGCCGGCACCAACCAGGCGCTCAGGGACAGGCAGACAGCGACGCGCAAGGCGCCGCCGGGACGAAGGATGGCAGGCATAGGAACTCCACGGACAGAAGGCCTCGCTCCCGGGCAGGAACGGGTTGGCAGGTGCGGCGCCAGGGCGCCGCAGCGGTCTTCAGGCGCGGAGGGGCGGCGCCCTGCCGTTGGGCGGCAGGCTTCGGAAGGCACTGGAACCGGCCCGGTGCCGATCTGGTGGCCAGATGGCGGCCGCAGCAACCGAAAGTGGCCGCTGCGCCGTCACGGACCAGAACGGCGTGGCGGCGGCTTCATCCGATGACGGCACATCGGCCATGGCCTGGACCTGGCCGCGCAGCGCCGAGATTGAATGCGAGAACTCCGGCGCGTCGTGATCCGCTGGCGTGGCGGCGTGCACCTTGTCTGGGCTGTGCAGTTCGTTCCGATGCTCTGCGGAAGCCGAGAGCGCTCCGCCTATCGACCACTCTCCGTCGTGGCGATGGCCGTGAAGTGGCGATGCGATCAGATCCACGGCCAGCACCGCCACCAGCAGCCAGCTCAGCACCAGGCGCACGATGCCACCTGCGTCGCGTGGACGCTGGTGCAACGGGTGCGAGGCTCTGGATGTCATTGAAGGCACAGGTCTGGGAGTTGGAGGGCTCAGAGGTACTTGGTGATCGCCTTGAATTCGCTGAGTGCCTGCCGCGTCGACTTGGCAGGTTCGCCGACGGCGTGGTCGAGGCAATGATCGATGTGGTCGTGAATCAACTGCTTCTTCGCCGCCGCGATGGCACGCTCGACTGCGTGCAACTGCTGCGCCACATCCAGGCAGGGCCGATCGTCCGTCAGCATCGTGATCACGTTCTGAAGGTGGCCGCTGGCACGCTTGAGCCGCTTGGTCACCGCGTCGTGCGAGGCGTGGAGGTCGGTTTCAGACATGCCCACATCCTATCATCTCATTATCCCCTCCCGGGGGATAGGATGTGAAGCCATGGAGTGGCGGTCAGCAGCACCAGGGTGCGGCCACCGGCATCCGATGGCATCGCCAGCCACTGCTGCATCGGAACTCAGCGCACGGTGAACCGCACCGTGATCGCCTTCGCGCTGGGTGTCACCAGTGCGGCAACCACCTTGGCACCCTTGGCCAGCTTGAGGCCCTTGGCTTCGAGCTTGTCGCCTGCGACCACCAGGTCGGCTTCCGACTTCTCGGTGCCATTCAGCACCGTCAGCTTGCCCTTGATGCCCGTGGGGGCCATCGGCTTGCCGTGGTCCTCGACGTAGATCACGGCACCATCGGGCGCCCCCACCAGCTCGAACGACAGGTCGCTGGCGGTTGCCACCACGCCGCCGTGCTTGGCCGGGCCGCCGCCATGCGCGAAGGCGGCATTGAACGACAGCGCCGACAGGCCCAGCACGACCACGGTCAACAGTTTCTTCATCATCTCTTCGATCTCCTTCGAGGGTGCGGCGCACTGGAGCAGGCGGCGCCGCCGGGCCTGGTTTCAACTCAATAGGCTTCCTGGGCTTCTGGCGCGCCGTCCGGTGATTCGGGCTCGGACTGGGTCAGCCGTTTCGTGGCCTTCTCGCCGAACAGCCAGAACAGCACCGGCGTCAGCAGCGTGTCGAGCAGCGTCGAGCTGACCAGCCCGCCGAAGATCACCACCGCCACCGGGTGCAGGATCTCCTTGCCTGGGGCATCGGCCGCCAGCAGCAGCGGCGTCAGCGCGAAGGCCGCCACCAGCGCCGTCATCAGCACTGGCGTCAGCCGCTCCAGCGAGCCACGCACGATCATGGCCTGGCTGAAGCTCTCACCCTCGAACTTGACGAGGTTGATGTAGTGGCTGATCTTCAGGATGCCGTTGCGCGTGGCGATGCCGGCCAGCGTGATGAAGCCCACCATGGATGCCACCGACAGGCTCACACCCGCGATCCACATCGCCGCCACCGACCCGATCAGCGCGAGCGGGATGTTGGCCATGACGATGCCGGCCAGCACCACCGACTGGTATCGGCTGTACAGCACCAGGAACATCATCGCCAGCGACACGACCGACAGGCCGGCGATCAGGCGCGTGGCCTGCTCCTGGGCCTGGAACTGCCCTTCGAGACTGATGAAGTTGCCCGGTGGCAAGGGGGTCGTCTTGATGATCTCCCGGATGTCCGCGATCACCCGCCCCATGTCACCGCCGTCGGTGTTAGCGTAGACGATGATGCGGCGCCGGCCGTTCTCGCGCCCGATCTGGTTCGGGCCATCGGTCTCTTCCACGGTCGCGATGCTGGACACCGGGATGCGCCCGGCAGGCGTGTCGATCAGCGTGCGCGCCAGGTCCTGCGGGCTGCGCTGCTGGTCGGGCAGGCGCAGTACCAGCTCGTAGCGGCGCGGGCCGTCGACGATGTCGGCACCATGCGCACCATCGGTCAGCGCCTGCAGCACGCGGATCGCCTCGCCGGGTGACAGGCCCATCTGCGCCGCCTTGCGGTGGTCCAGACGCACGGTGATCTGCGGGATCAGCACTTGCTTCTCGACGGTCAGGTCGACCAGGCCCGGCACCGTCGCCAGCTTGCCGCGCATCTCTTCGGCCAGGCCGCGCAGCGTGTCGGTGCCGTCGCCGAAGATCTTGACCGCGATCTGCGCCCGCACCCCCGACAGCAGGTGGTCCAGCCGGTGGCTGATGGGCTGGCCGATCGTGGCCTGTGCCGGCAGCGACGAGAGCCGCTCGCGGATTTCGGCCATGATGGTCTCGCGGTCGCGCTCGCTGCGCTTGAGGTCCACGTCGATCTCGGCCGAGTGCACGCCTTCGGCGTGTTCGTCGAGCTCGGCGCGGCCAGTGCGGCGGCCGACCTGCGTGACCTCGGGCACCTGTCGGATCAGCGTCTCGGCCACCGCGCCGATGCGGTTGGCCTCGACCAGCGAGGTGCCTGGCTGCATCACGAGGCCCAGCACCAGCGAGCCCTCGTTGAAGGCCGGCAGGAAGGGGTTCTAAGCCGGAACCGCCGAAAATTCCGTCAGCCGATCAACGTGGCTTGTCCCTCGCCCGGTCGATGGGGTAGACCCAACAGTCGTGTCACTAGCCGCCATTTCGATCACGGCAATGCCAGCCGGATGTCACGTCCAGATTGTTCCGGTCTGGACGGGGCCGACTGACGTCTCGGATGGCGGGTGGCATACAACTGCTGTGACTCCTGCAGGGGGGCGGCTGCCTGACCGGACGGCGAGCATCAACCCATCTCACGTATTCGTCATGTCAGCTTTGACACTGCGCACGCGACGGCACCCGACCCACAGCCGACTCATGCCCCGTCGAATTCGCGACCGTGAAGCGGACATTGGGACTACGCAGCACGTCTCCCCGTCGGCGCGGGGCGGAGGCGCGTTGCCCGCCTAGGGAAGGTCTGCAAAACCTCTGGTCAATCCGACTGGCGGGGTGCGATATGGCGTAGGACGATGCCGGGCATGAAACAGATGACGTTTGGCCTGGACCCGCTGCCCAAGAAGACCCGCAAGGAGGTCTTCCTCGAGGAGATGAACCAGGTCGTGCCCTGGGCGGCTCTGGTTGCGCTGATCCAGCCACACGCCCGAGGCGCCCATCAGGCGCTGGGCGGGCGGCCGCCGTTTCCCATCGAGACGATGCTGCGCATTCACTGCCTGCAGCTCTGGTGGAACCTCAGCGATCCGGCCATGGAAGAGGAGTTGCACGAGCGGCCGCTGTACCGACGCTTCGTCGGCTTGGAAGGCGCAGCGCGCATGCCCGATGAGACCACCATCCTGCGGTTCCGGCACCTGCTGGAGAAGCACGAACTCGCGCCGCAGGTGCTGGGCACCATCAACGCTGGCTTGGCCCGGCATGGCCTGATGCTCAAGACCGGCACGGTGGTGGACGCCACCATCATCGCTGCACCGAGTTCGACCAAGCACAAGGACGGCGAGCGCGACCCCGAGATGCACCAGACCCGGAAGGGCAAGCAGTGGCACTTCGGCATGAAGGCGCACATCGGGGTGGATGCCACGTCGGGCCTTGTGCACACGGTCGTGGGCACCGCGGCCAACGTCAATGACGTGACACAGGCCGGCGCGCTGCTGCACGGGCAGGAAGAAGTCGCCTTCGGCGACGCCGGTTACCAAGGGGTTCACAAGCGAGCAGAGGCTGCCGGCCCGGCCTGGCACGTCGCCATGCGCCCGGGACTGCGGCGCAAGCTCAACCCGTTCATCGAGCCGGAGTTCATTGCCGAGCGGCTGGAGAAGGCCAAGGCCAGCGTGCGGGCCAAGGTCGAGCACCCCTTCCGGGTCATCAAGCAGCAGTTCGGTTACGCGAAGGTGCGCTACTGCGGGCTGGCCAAGAACACCGCGCGGCTGACGATGCTGTTCGCGCTGAGCAACTTGTGGATGGTTCGGCGGCAAGTGCTCGCAGCGCGGGGATGAGTGCGTCTGGGATGCCGCGCACGGGTGCCGCGGCGGTCGAAATCGCGCCCCGCGTGCCGTGCGACTCGATCGCCAGGCCCGCACATCCCGCACGACGGCACGTCAGGCCCCAGCGCGACTCCGCCGCCTCTTCAAGGCGAGGTTTTGCAGACTGTCCCTAGCGTCCGTCGGCGGTCGCGACGGCCAGCCGCGCGCTCACTGCCGCCCACTCCAGGTTCTGGAAGAAGGCATCGATGTACTTGGCCGCGGCCGCGCCATAGTCCATCTGATACGAGTGCTCGTACATGTCCATCACGAGGATGGGCAGCGTGGCGGCCGGACCGTGCGCGTGATCGGCCATCCAGTAGTTTTCGAGCTGCCGCGTGTGCAGGTTGAACCCCATCACCACCCAGCCTGAGCCGCCGCCGAGCCCGGCGCCGATGCGCCGGAATTCGTTCTCCCAGGCGTCGAAGCTGCCGAAGGCCTGTGCGATCGCATCGCGCTCGGCGCTGCCGGCCTGGCCACTGCCGCCGAGGTTCTCGAAGTACAGCTCATGCAGCACGACCGAGCCGGTGCGGATCAGGTGCTCGCGCTTGAGGTCGTTGTAGACGTAGGGCGGCAGGTCCTTGTCGCCGGCGGCCTGCTCCAGGCGCGCTTTGACGGCGGCCAGCGCCTTGACTGAGCCGCCGTAGTTGTTCTCCCAATGCGAGCGGATCAGCCGCTCAGACAGGCCTGCGAGCCTGGACGGATCGAACGGCAGCGGCTTGAGCGTGTCCTGGCTCTGGAAAGCGGGAATGGTGGTCATTTTCGACTCCTTGGGAGTGAACGGGTTCGGCTGCTGATCTCTGCTGCAGCACGCAGCCGGTCTGCCATCGCGTGCACGACTGGATGGGAACCAGAGTCAGGCACCACCGCGGAAGAGCAGCCATCCTGCCAGTCCCGCCGCGACGATCGCCACGACGACATTGAGCTTGTTCTTCCAGACATAGAGGAACGCCAGGGCCGAGGCGAAGATCGACACACCCACCGCCAGCGACGGCACACGTGCGGCCGTGACCAGCGCCAGGTCGACCGTGGTCGCAGCGATCAGGCCGACCACCCCGGCCGCGACGCCGTCCAGGAAGGCGTGCAGTTGCTTGATCTCCAGCACCGCCTCCAACCGGTCGTAGAAGATCAGCGAGAACGCAAAGGCCGGAAGAAAGACGCCCACAGTCATGGCAACCGCGCCGAGCGGACCGCCGGCCACATAACCGACGAATGTCGCGAAGATGATCAGCGGCGCCGGCAGCACGCCGGAAAGCGCCAGGCCGTCGAGGAACTGCCCGTCGGTCATCCACCCGCGTCCGACTGCGTCGTTGCGGACGAAGGGGATCGCGGTGTAGGCGCCACCGAACGTGAGCAAGCCCGCCTTCAGGCCGGAGACGAAGATGAGCGGTAGCGAAGCCTGGCCCTGCAGAGCCGCCTCGACCAGCTTTGCCGTCGGCGGCGCCCACCAGGCGATGGCCGCTGCCAACCCCATCGCGGCTGCCGTCGCCAAGAGCGCGAGCGCCCGATGGTTCAGCACCAGCAGGGCATAGACCAGGCCCGCCGCCGGCAGGGTGACCCAGAAGGCGACCCCACCAAAAGCCGCCAGTCCACACGCGGCGGCGATGGCCCACAGCCATCGGTCGACCAGGATATGCTCGCCGATGCGGTGCACGGCCCGCACGATCAGGGCGATCACGGCCGCCTGCACGCCAAGGAATGCGGCGCCCAGCGACGTACCCACGATGTCGACGCGGAAGTAAAGCCACGACAGCGCGAACATCAGCAGGAAGCCCGGGAGCATGAACCCGAGACCGGCCAGCACGCCGCCCAGCCGGCCCTTCGCCCGAATGCCCAGATGGACGCAGATCTCGTGCGCCTCGGGCCCGGGCAGCACCTGCATCACCGCCAACAGCTTGTTGAAGCGTTCGCTGGAGATCCAGCGCTCCTCGCTCACGAGTTCGCGACGCAGCATGGCGATCTGCGCCACGGGCCCGCCCCATGCGAGCAAGCCGAACTTGAGGAAGCGCACAAAGAGCTGCAGGTAGCTCTGGTTCGGAGGGACGGCTTCGCGCCCGGCAGCGGCGTCGGCCATGATCCCCGCGGTCATTGGGTAACCTCTTCAGACTTGGCGCTGGTGCGGACGATCGGGTCGACGCGCAGGCCGGGCGGAGACGCTGTCATTGATTTTTTCATGGTCAAGAATGCAAGTGTTGCGGGGCTGGCTGAAATCAGGAGGCTCGAGCGGTGCTCGTTCGCGGCCGGCGCCTCAGCGATTGGCCTGCGGATTCCAGGTGTGACTCTCGTGCTGCCCTTCTTTGCACCACAAGTAGAGCGCGTCATAGAGCACCATGCCGTGCGCGAGCATCTCGTGGTCGTCGGCGAAGAGGCGAGACAGCCCCAAAGACACCGCGGCAAGCCCTGACGCCTGGGGGGCGAGATCCAGCTCACCGGTGTCGGCGCCGCGCACGATCAGCGCGAGCCGCTCGAGCGCGGGATCGCTGCCCAGGCGGTAGTGCTGGACGAAGGCGTCGAAACTGCACCGCTCGCCCTCGTGCGTGAAATGCACATCGTGCACGTCGTAGGGCACGGCATCGCGGGTCTGTGCGACCTCGCGCACCTCCTGCGCGGGCACATAGAGGAACGCCGCGTCGCGATCGACGAACCGGGCGATCAACCATGGGCAGGCGATGCGGTCGATCTTCGGTCGCTCCCGGGTAACCCAGCGCGTGCCGCTGCCCACGGCCTTGCGGTCAAGCGGGCCCTGCGCCGCCCGCCAGGCTTGCAGGCCGCCTTCGAGGTAGCGCGCGGAAACCCCACGCTGGGTCAGGCGTTTGGCCACGCCCTGGCTGACTTCGTGCCCATGCACGCAGTACACGACCACGCTGCCGGCACGCGGCAGCGTGCCCGCCCAGGCCTCGACCGCATCGGGGTCGCGCCGTAGCGCGCCTGCCAGGGTATCGCCCGCCTCGAGGTACGCCGGCTGCCGTCTCACGTCCAGCACGATCGGGGCGTCGCGCCGCCCGAGCGCGAATTGCAGTTCAGGGATCGAGATGGCGTTCATGCTTGCCTCACTGGGAAGTGGCGGGGGACTTGCTGAAGAGACGACGGCGAGTGCTCGGGCATCTCGGTGCTACCTTGCGCTGGCCGTCGCGCTGAAAGTGCATGTAGAGCGAATCGAGCACGGTGCTCATTTCGGCGAGCAGAGCGTCGTCGTCGGGTAGTCGTTCGCGGGCACCGGCCAGCACGGCCTCGAAGCCGGTGGCCTCGGGCACCGGCTCGCCGCCGACGTCCAGCGCATGCACCATCGCTGCGAGGCGCGCGAGCGCAGGGTCGTCCTCCAGACCGAAACTGGCCATCAGCGTCTCGAATGTCACGCGGTCACCGACGTGCGTGAACGCGGCGCCGTCGAAGTCGAAGCCGAGTGCGCCTTTCGGGCAGTCCGAGGGCTTGGCCAGCCAGCGAAACTTGGCCTTGCGATCGATGAAGTGGCGGATCAGCCACGCACTGGCGACGCGATCGACCCACAGGTGGTGGCGCGTGGCCCAGGTGCGGTCCTGGTATTGGCTCGTGTCGAGCAATGGGACATGACCCTTCGTCTCGTGCGGCTCGTCGGGCGACATCAGCGCCTGGATGCGCTTGTCGAAATCACCCCATGCGGCTTCGGCCTCGACGCCAGCTTCGCCCGGAAAGAAATCGATCGCCCGAAGGGCGTCGAACTCACGCCGCAGCTTGCGCTGCAGCCGGGCGAGCGCCGGCGGCGCCAAGGCGGCCAGCGTGCGGTTTGCTTCCTTCCAGGTCCTGCGAAGCTCGCCGTACTCCTCGGTGCGGTCGAACAGTTGCTGGTACGCCCGCCCTTCGTCGGACAAGCGCGGCGACACGGCCATCAGCCAGGCGCTGCCACCTTCGCGGGTGCATTCGTCGGCGAGCTCCTGCAGCGCCTGCTCGCGCTCGGTACCCGCAGGCAGCAGGTAGGCGCCGTCGCGCAGCGCCATGCAGCCGAGCGCCTTGAGCGAGCGCCAGATTCGCATTCGCGCGGTCGCGCTCTCGGTCGGGAGCGAGACGACCAGCAGGAGCCACGCCGAATTCATGTAGCGAATGATATGTCAATGTCGAGTAAGCTACAAATGTTGAATCGACCGACGCTCCAGCGGCTACTGCTGCCACATGGCGCGGACGCCAGCGCGCTGCCCTGCTGCTCGCTCGTCCTGGGTTTCGCGGGCTTCTCGTCGTTCTGATCCCCTTGCTGGTCGCGCTCGTGGGAACGGCTCAATTCGGGCTCGGGGCGCTTGCGGCGGCGGTGCCGGATCTGCTGGCGAACCACAGCGCCATCCCGCGTCGCTGCGCTGCGCGCAATGTTCCTGCTTTACGGCGCAGTCGGCCTGCTTGTGTGGTGGCTCTATCGCCAGTCGACGCGAGAGCCCGAGCGGCGCGAATCTCTGTGGCGCGGCTGCGGCGACCTGCGCTGACGTGTCGTCGTGCGGCTGGCGGCCCTATTCAGCGTCGATGGGTTCGCCGGCGAGCTGATGGTGAACGCGCTGCTGTCGCTATGGAAGATCCGAACAACGTGCAAACGCGAGCACGCTCGAACATCCCACGCGATCGGCGAGCTCGATCGGCGGTCTTCCACTGCGCCTGACGGCGGCTGGGTCATTCCCGCTCCACCTCGAGAAAGACTCGGTTGGCATTGCCGGGCATCAGCTCGCGCGCGTTCAGCACGTGCATGAACGGGCGCGCATCGAAGGTCCGGACGGCCTCGCCGATGTCGATGCCGTCGTCCACGGCCTTCTTCATGTGAGTCCGCAGGGCCACGAGGTAGTCCCTGGTCTGGGCGCGGGCAGTCGCCAGATCGGTGACCTGGCCGTGACCCGGGATGATCCTTTCCGGTGCAAGCTCCTCGATCGATTCGAATGCAGCTAGCCAGTGCCGCGTGCTGCTCACGGGAAGAACCGCAAGAAGCCGGTCGACATAGACGATGTCGCCCGCGAAAAGCACCTTCTGCCGCGGCAGCCACACCAGCATGTCGCCCGGCGTGTGGCCGCCGCCCCGATGGCGCAGCTCGACGACGGTGCCGCCGAGCTCGAGCCGCCCATCCGCGCCCTCGATCAGCCGGGTCGGCAGCGTTGCCAGCGTGCCGTCGACTGCTAGACCCAGGAGCTGCCGCAGGGCGGCGAGCTGATCGCCTCCTCGGGAGCGCATGTCGGCCACGGCCTCGCGATGGCCGATGATTTCGGCCCCCTGCGCGCTGAAGTAGCCGTTGCCGAGCCAGCGATGGTCTTGGCCGCCGGTGTTGATGACCCAGCGGATGGGCTGCGCGGTGACTTTCCTGACGGCCTCGGCGATGCGCTCAGCACTTCTGAAGGTCGCCCCGCTGTCGATGAGCACCGCCCCGGCCGACGTGATCAGCAGGCCGAGGTTGGCATTGAGACCCTCGTTGCGCACGCTGCGTGGACCGATGTCGCCGACGTATGCATAGACGCTTTCGGCGACGGGCTCGAAGCGGATCTCCAGGGCGAGGCTGGCGAAACAGTGAAAGCTCAGCAGCGCCCCGAGCACAAGCCTCTTCTGGCCATCGAAGAAGGTCATGAGGGTCCGACGAGGTTCTGTCATGGAGTACCGGCTGCTGTTGTCGGGCGCTGTTGGCTCAATCGTGAGCGACGTAAGTCGGGCACGGATTCTGGTCCGTGCGGCGATGCCTTGCGAGCGGCCACTAAGCGGACTATTGTGAACAGCCGCTCATGGCCGCCTGCCGCCGACCGCGGTCTGGCTCGAAAGCGGCCTGTCAACGCGCCGTTTCATCGTTGCCATGATCGTTTCTTAATCGCGCACAGGCGGCCACAGGCGGGCAGTATGAACCAGCGTCAGTATCCACACCGTTTCGCCGTCGATCTGATACACCAGGCGATAGCTTTCGTGCGGGATCAACTCGCGGGTCCCGGGAATCTTTCCCGGCTTGCCCAGCATGGGGTGCTGGATCAAGCGGGCGGCCGCGTCGCTGAAAATCTCATCCATCCGGGCCGCCGCGCGCGAATTGTCGGCTGCGATGTAGTCCCACACATCGGCACGGTCTTGCTGCGCTTCGGGCGTCCAAACAACCCTCACGCCTGGCTCGCCACACTGGCACGC
The DNA here is from genome assembly GCA_963205115.1 of Pseudomonadota bacterium. Lineage (GTDB taxonomy): Bacteria > Pseudomonadota > Gammaproteobacteria > Burkholderiales > Burkholderiaceae_C > Rubrivivax. The sequence goes on from CAUJHV010000048.1 coordinate 15,604, forward strand.
CGTGCGGCGAATTCGGCCTCAACTTCATCGTTCGACCGCCCCAATCCAGCGCGCATCGAAGCCCGGCCGGCTTCGACCTTGCGGCGCAGGAACTCGTCGTACTCGCGCGACTCGCGCTGGCGCTGAACGAACTCGCGCATCAGCTCGCGCAGCACTTGCGACGCCGGGCGATGGGCCGCCTCGGCTTCGGCCATAAACTCGGCGCGCAACTCAGGCTCCAGCTTCATCGTGAAAACGGCTTGTTTTGACATGATCGGGGCCTCCTGCCACTTGATACTAACAAAGTATATACGCCGTCATTACTAAGCGCTATTCACAGAACGCTGCAAGGCGGGCGTGCGCTAGGCTGTCCGCGCCGACCGAACTTTGACCCACCCTGCCGATTGAACTTTGACCCAGGGCTGGTGGCCGAGATCGCGTGATCCCGGCTGTGGACAACTGTAGCTTCCTGCTCCTTTCGGTTTGTTTCCGTGGCCGGTGTTCGCGCGGCGGGATGACGCGGAGGGCGTAGCCCGTAGCGGCTTCCCGCCGCGCGGCGCGCGCTATCAGCCCGCCTCTGCAGGCCGTGCCCTGCGTTCCTGCTCCCGGGCCTTGATGCGCCGCTTCGTACTGGCCGTGGCCTGCGTCACGCGGTAGCTCTCGTTGCCGGTCTCCACGATGTGGCAATGGTGCGTGAGCCGGTCCAGCAGCGCCGTGGTCATCTTCGCGTCGCCGAAGACCGTGGACCACTCGGCGAAGTCCAGGTTGGTCGTGATCACGACACTGGTGTGTTCGTAGAGCTTGCTCAGCAGGTGGAACAGCAAGGCACCACCGGCCTGGCTGAACGGCAGGTAGCCCAGCTCGTCAAGGATGACCAGGTCCATGCGCAGCAAGCTGCCGGCAATCCGACCCGCCTTGCCCTCGGCCTTCTCGCGCTCCAGCGCATTGACCAGATCCACCGTCGAGTAGAACCGCACCCGCTTGCCGTGCTCGGTGATGCCGGCCACGCCGATGGCCGTGGCAAGGTGGCTCTTGCCCGTGCCCGGCCCACCCACCAGCACCGCGTTGTGCGCGGCCACCGTGAACTCGCAGCTGGCCAACTGCGTGACGAGCTTGCGGTCCACCGGCGAGACATCGAAGTCGAAGCCCGCCAGGTCGCGGTGCACGGGGAACTTGGCCGTGCTCATCTGGTGGCTGACCGATCGCGTGGTCCGGTCGCTGGCCTCGGCCTTGAGCATGTGCTCGATGAGCCAGCGCGAGCGCTCCAGCTCATCGCTGTTCTGCTCGCCCAGCTCGGCCCAGGTCGCAGCCATGCCGTACAGCCGCAACGCCTTCAGTTCGGTGATGACGTCACGCATCTTCGGCTCCCTGCTCGGTGGCTTGTTCAGCCTGGATGCGACGCAGCCGGTCGTAGCGCGCGGTGTCGGCCACGGGCTTGGTCAGCGCACTCAGTGCCGTGGCCACGTTCTCTGGCCGCGGTGGCGCCGTCAGCCGGGCCAGCACGTTGCCGACGTGTTCGGGGCTGACCCGGCCGCTGGGCCCGGCCCGCTCCAGCGCCAACTCGGCTGCGACCAGTACGGCATCCAGCCCAGCCACCTTGACCAGATCCAGAACCTGAGCCATGAGGCGGTCGCCGCCCGCGTGCCTGAGCAGGGCCTGGCGCAGCCTGGCCAGCGGCTCGGGCAGGTCCTTGAAGGGTGCCCCGTTGCGCAGGGCGCCGGGCTTGCGCTGCACCAGCGGCACGTAGTGCTGCCAGTCGTAGACGGTCTTGCCCTTGCCGGGCTGCCGCGGGTGCTCGGCGACGACCAGTTCCTCGTTCACGATCACCACCCGGCTCGGGTACAACCGCGTGCTCACCGTGTGCCGGGCCATTTCGCACGGCACCGAGTAGCGGTTGCGCGCCACCGTCACCAAGCAGGTGCTGCTGACGCGGCTGAGCTCCTGCACGTAGCCGTCGAAGGGCGCCGGCATGGGCATCAGGTGCTGCCGCTCCAGCTCCAGCATCTCCGCCACGCTGAAGGCCTTGTGCTCGGGGTGGCGCAACTCGGCCCACAACGCCTTGCAGCGCTCGGCCAGCCAAGCGTTGAGTTCGTCCAGGCTGCTGAAGCGCTGCTCGCGGGCGTCCAGCCAGATGCGCCGCCGGCTGTCCTGCACGTTCTTCTCGACGACACCCTTCTCCCAGCCGCTGGCCACGTTGCAGAAGTCGGCGTCGAACAGGTAGTGCGCGCACATGGTCGTGAAGCGCAGGTTGACCTCGCGCGTCTTGCCTTTGCCGACCCGGTCCACCGCGGTCTTCATGTTGTCGTAGATGCCGCGGCGCGCCCCGCCGCCCAGCGCCGCGAACGAGCGGGTGTGGGCGTCGAACAGCATCTCGTGGCCTTGGCCCGGGTAGGCCACCAGCCAGAACGCGCGGCTGGCGCACAGCTTCATGTGCGAGACCTGCAGCCGCTGGTACTGCCCGCCGATGACCAGCGGCTCTTCGCTCCAGTCGAACTGGAAGGCCTCGCCGAGCTCGAAGCTCAGCGGCACGTAGGCGTCCCCCACCTGCACGCCGCCGCGCTCGGCACGCCACTGCCGGATGTAGTCGGTCAGCCGGCTGTAGCCACCTTCGTAGCCCGCGGCCGCAATCTGCGCGTGCAGGGCTTTGGCGGTGCGACGCTCCTTCTTCGGCCGCCGGGCATCGGCCAGCAGTGCCTGCTGCACCGCCTCGACGAACGGCGCCAGCTTCGTGGGTACCTCAGGCCGCTTGTACTTCGGCGCCTCGGCCTTGTCGATGCGCAGGTACTTCCGCACCGTGTTGCGCGCCAGGCTCGTGGCCTTGACGATCTCCCGCACCGACTTCTTCTCGCGGTGGTGCATCCGCAGAACCTTGCCAATCATGGCCATGGTGATCACTCCTCACACCCCGCTCCGCTGTGGATAAGTCGGGCAGGGTAGGTTGAACACCTGGGTCAGATTTCGGTCGGCACGATCCTCGTAAGTGGGTCAAATTTCAGTCGGCGCCAACAGCCTGAGACCGCCAAGGGCGTGATGTTCGTGTCGCTGGAGGACGAGACCGGCAGCGTGCAGGTGATCGTGTGGCCCAAGCTCAAGGCGCAGCTGCGCGGGCCGCTGCTGCGTTCAAAGCTGATGGCGGTGAAGGGCACCTGGCAGCGCGATGGCGATGTGCGCAACCTGATCGCGGGGCATGTCGAAGATTTGACCGGGCTTCTGGGTGGGCTGGCGACTGCGAGCCGGGACTTCCATTAGGGCGCCTCTGGGCGCAATGAATTTGCTGGCTCGATCTCTCAGCTAAAGTCGGTGAACACTCAACCGTTCGGTCGAGGCTCAGGCGCCTTTGCGGTGTCTTGGCGGGCAGCCGATGGTGGCCAAATAACCTTTGACGAGATCCACGTGCTTGGCGAATCAGAAGGGCAGCGCAAGGTGCGTGTTCCACGGGTGACTCGCCGCTCGAGCCTGCTGGATGGCGACCTGGGCCCCGAACCGGGCAGCGCAGGTCCATCGCTCGCGCCAGTGCGGGCGCTTCGTCTGAATCAGGGTGCGATTCGCGTCAAGCGACGAAACGCCAGCCGACGCGGTGACGAACTCTGGGTTGGAACTGCGTACAGCGAATCGGGGCCCGATAACGATGTCCCGCTTTACCTGCGAATCGGAACGGCGAGGCACATCGTTGCGGAGCTGGTGTGTGCGGTGATCGGCCGTGCAATCGGCCTGCCCGTCCCCGAGCCGATGATCGTCAAGATTGGAAGGGGCGATCTGCCCACATCGCGGCTGATCGACCATGCGGCGGATGTGACGTTGGCTTTCGCCAGCGCCTCGGTCGGTGGCGAAAGCTGTGCCCAACTCTTGCGCGAAGACAGCGAGCACGCCTTACGCCTTGTCATGACGTGGCGGCAGTTGCTGCCGACCACAGCATTCGACGAGTGGATGGCCAACCCAGACCGGAACCTGGGGAACATCGTCTTCGCGGCTCAGAACCTCTGGCTGATCGATCACGCCCAGGCCCTTGGCGGCAAGGCGGCCGAGGTTTCTTCTCTGAAGTCGCTTCAGCAGCAGGCGTTTCCGAACGTCCTGGCCAAGCTGATCGAGTCCGCCTTCCCACTGGCCGACCGCGCGGATCACCTGAAGCGCGTACAGCGGTGGCTCAACGACAACACGCTCGCCCTCGACCTTGAGGAAGCGATCGCGGCTACCGGTGTGCGGCGGTGGCACACAAAGCGCGAACGAACCCAGTTGCTGAACTTCGTTCAAAACCGACTTCTCATCACTCACTCACTACTGTGCAATCGCCTGGGACATCCTCAATTGAACTTGCCGAACCCGGGCGAGTGAGCGGCCGCAGGGCGCTCATCCAGTTCAGCCCTGGGCTGGTGTCGAGCGAAAAGCTCACCGCCGGTGTCGTGCTGCAACTCGTCGACGGCTCGGTCCACGTTCGGACTGCGCTCGATTCCGAAAAGGCTGAGCACGCTTTCGGCGGTGCGGGTGTCGCATTGGCCACACTGGCACAGGCCATGTGCAGATCCTTGGCCGAGCATTGGACGACGATGGATCCAAAGCCCTGGGTTCCTCCTTTTGAGACCGCCGAACTCGCGCGCGAAGACGCATTCACGGCTCAGAGTGTCGACGCCGCCGCATCCTTCCTCCTTCAGGAGCAGAGCGCGTTGCACCAACTGATGACGGCCTATTCGCTGCCCGCCCAGCAGAGGGCTTCAAACATCGTGCGCCGTATCAGGCAGCAGGTGAAGGGCAATCCGCGCACAGAGCACCTCGTGCCCCGGTTCAACCGTCCACTGAACATTGTCGACAGCAGCCAACCGCTGCGTGTCGACTTCCTCGGCCAGAACCTGGCCTGCTACTTCATGCAGTTGACCGAGAGCCAGCGCGGCGTCGAAGGCAGTGCAGAGCGTGCGTTCGGCAAGCTTTTCGAACTGCAAGCGCTGCGCCGATTCGTGAACCAGCGACCGAAGCTCATTGGCTTGTTGCCGGAAGAGCGGCCGGGTGAGTTCGAACTGGTTCTCGTAGGCAACCACCGCCATCCGGTGAGGCGCCAGGTTCTCGCCCAAATCGAGGCATTGGCCGATCAGAAAGATGTCCGAATGCGGCCCGTCTCTGACGTCAGCGCCGCTGCTGCTCACATAGCGCGAGTCGAACGAAAGTCTACCTAGCTAGACCGGGATGGGCCGGAAGTAGCCGCGGATGCACCGCTCGTTGCGGACGACCAGTTGGATGTGGCTCTTCTGCGTGAATGTCGTTCCGGGATAGAGGTCGCCGCCCTCGCTGAAGACCGACCTGACGGTGTCGTACTCTTCCCACCCGCCTTGCTTGCGGAGCGCATGGAGGTACTCAATCACGGCGCAATCCAGAAGCCGGCGAGGCTTGTCCTGGCCCCCCATGTTCGATGGCAAGGGGACTCCTGTAGATTCATGCGCTTCGTTCAGAAGGTCGTGCGCCTGCCGGAGTTCTTCGAGGAAGGCACGATCGTGAAGCAGGCCGCAAAGACCAAGATCAATGATCGCCCCCACGACCGCCGGCGTTTTCACTTTGCCACTTGAGACGGATGGGTTGTCTCGAACGAACTCCGCCCACTCCATCGCTCGTTGTGGGCTCGACTCCCAGAAGTAGATGCCGTTGCCCAGCCAGTCGTGCTTGTTGTTGCTGTACCGCAGGTGTTGTTTGCCAGCGAGCACTCGCTCAGCGACGCTCTTGTCGCAGCCGTGGAAGCCGAGGACGAAACTGGGCTGGAACTTGTACAGGTCCCACATACGCCCGGGCCGAGGATCAGCCCTTGAACCGCTTGCTCAGTTTCCCAGTGGGTGTCGCGATGCCGGCACTCTGAAGTGTTGCAAGCGCGAACTTGGGGTCACTGCGAAGCATTTCCTTGAGCCTCGCGATGTCCGGCTTCAAAGCGGGGTCGCTCAGTCTCAGCACGCCGTGGCCAGGGGACGCCTGAAGCGCGAACGACGGCAACCCAGCGGCAGTCCTGCTGGACGGCAGCTTGGTTCGGTTCTTCGTCGCGGTCTTGGTGGCGGTCGTCATCGTCATGGGCCCGGTGCATGCCTCCGCTGCGGCGCAGCATTTTCAGACGCGTCGAGTGTCACACGAACGTGAGCGTGTTGACGATCCCGTGGTTAACCGGATGGGCAGTCCGCCCGCCAACCGAGCGCCGCTGTCGCTCAACAGTCCGCCGCACGACTGCCCGCCTGCTAAATTGCCAGTCAAGTTGACATAAACATTATTGTCGCGCATTAACGGTTTGGGCGACAATCGCGCCAAAAGCATACGGGATAAGCGCTGCTCCCGCAGCATTGGCCTGGCCAGCGACCTCCGGCGAGGTCTCCCGGCATGCTCTTCGAGTCTGGTGCCTGGTCCTGTGACCGTTGCACGACTTCTGTCAAAAGTGCACAATGAATCCATCTCTAATGCGGTGAATCCTATGCACAGCATGACCTTGGAACAACTGCGCGCCACCGCGGCCGCCGGCGGCGTGGCCGGCGTCACCCTCAAGGGCCAGGGCGGCGCCTTCATGCTGCGCATCGCCACCCGCAGCGGCCAGGATGCCGTCCTGGCCAAGGCCCGCAGCACCGAGCCGCGCCGCTTCGGCAACCCTGCCTCGGCCATGATCCTGCTGCGCGAAGTTGGCATCGCCGTGGCACAGCTCGACGCCACCGACTGGAACCCCGACGAGAAGGACATGAGCCGCAGCCGCTCCAGCCAGGCCGAAGCGATGCGGACCGCCCACCAGGCCGCGGCCCACAACCGTTGGCTCGCCGCCGAGATCCTGGAGTCGCTCGATGATCCGCGCCCGAGCGTCCCGCACGACGAGGCCATGGCGGCCATGGACGCCGAGATCGATGCGATCGAGCTCCAGCGTGCCGGCTCCGTCCGAAGGAAAGGTGCATGAGCACGACGCCGCGCCAACCTGATCAGGTCATTGCGCAGGCGATGCTGGCCGCCGCGGCTGAAGCGCCGCCCGCTACGATCACCACCGAGGAAGTGGCGGCGCTCGAGCGCCTGCTCGCGCACGCCAGGCGAGATT
>CAUJHV010000049.1 GCA_963205115.1 Pseudomonadota bacterium
CAGAGCCGTGCGTTCGAAGACCGTGCGAGGTCCGAAGGTCATCGCGGTGCGCTGCAGGCCCAGGCGTGAGCCGATCACGCCGGCGGCCACGCGGTCGTCGTGAGCGGCCGTGAACAGGACGACGCGCATGCCGCGTTCTTCATAGTTGTGCGCGGCCTGCAGCAGGGCCGTGGACTTGCCGGCGTTCATGGCCGCATAGCGGAAGTAGAGCTTGCTCACCGTCGGTCCTTCGTGCGGGCGGCGCCGAGCAGGTCCGCTGCCTGCGGACCCCTGGGCCGGCGGGGATTGTCGACCGCGCGACGCACAATGCCGGCCATGGGAACGCTGTATCTTGTCCGCCATGGCCAGGCCTCGTTTGGCGCCGACGATTACGACCGCCTGAGTCCGCTGGGCGAACGCCAATGCGCCGCCCTGGGCGCATGGATGCGGGCGCGTGGCATGCGTTTCGACGGCGTGCTGCGCGGTTCCTTGATGCGTCATCGCCAGAGTCTGGATGCCCTGGCTGGCGAGTTGCCGGGTCTGCCTGAAGCCATCGAGTGGCCCGGGCTGAACGAGTACGACGCCGAGGCGCTGGTGCGGGCGATGCATGCGGGCAGCCTGCCGCCGGCAGACGATGCCCAGGGCGTGCGTCAGCACTTCCGGCTGCTGCGCCAGGCACTGCTGCGCTGGTCCGAGGGCGGGCTTCAGCCCGCGGGCATGCCGAACTGGGTGGATTTCATGGCGGGCGTCACCTCGGCGCTGGACCATGTGCGCAGCGCGTTCGATGGTCCGGTGCTGCTGGTGTCCAGCGGCGGCCCGATTGCGGCGGCCGTGGCCCATGTGCTGCATGCGCCGCCGGCGGTGGCCATCGAACTCAACATGGCCATGCGCAACAGCGCGTTGACCGAGTTCGGCTTCAACCCACGGCGCCATGTGCTGCAGGCCTTCAACAGCCTGCCCCACCTGGACGACGGACGCCGCACCGACTGGGTGACCTACGCCTGAGCGCGGGTCAGCGCGGCGCGGCCAGGCGGCCGCGCATGTTGCGATGAACCGGCCCGCCCCGGTACGCGGGGCAGCAGCCGGCTCACGGGGCCATCAGGCCAGGGGCGGAATGCGCAGCATCTGGCCCGGATAGATCTTGTCCGGGTGGCTGAGCATCGGGCGGTTGGCTTCGAAGATCACCGGGTACTTGTTGGCGTCGCCGTAGAAGTGCTTGGCGATCTTCGACAGGTTGTCGCCGGAGACCACGGTGTGCCATTGCGCCTCGGGTTCCGGCGCCTCGACCACCAGCATGTCGTCGACGGCGTTCACGCCCGACACGTTGCCGCAGCACATCAGGACCTTTTCCTTCGTCGCCTGGTCAGGCACCGTGCCGGCCACGGTGACCGTGGCACTGGGCGCGTCGAAGCTGATTTGCAGGCCGTCCGTGGGCAGGCCCTGGGTCGCGATGTAGTCGCTGATCGCCTTGCCCGCGGCAGCGCTCATGGCCGCAATCGCTTCGGGGGTGGGCGCGGCGGCGACGGCTTCCTGTGCCGCCTTGGCTTCGCCACGTCCGAACAGCTTTTCGCCGGCTTCCTTGATGAAACTCATCAATCCCATATTTCTCTCCTGGTCATGTGGCACCTGCCCTGTGCAGGCTGAGAGAAGCCTAACCGCAAAGCGGCCGTTTTCCACACCACGCTCGCCGGCACGCGGTTGAAGCCTCAAGCGCCTGTGCGATTCGTGACAGTTGTCACGCCTGGTCGCTTGGGAAGCCGATGCACCTCCTAAATGGCGACAGAAGCCCCCAAAGAGGGTGGCCGTGTTTCGCCATCGCACCCGCGATCCCGGGGGGTGGCCCCGTGAGTGCGGGGGCCTCGCGGCTGGATTTTCCGGGCATGACCTGAAGAATGCATCTTCGACCCCATTCATCGACCGATCAGGTCGGGGGCACAGATCCAGATACGAGCCGAACTGTCAGCGTAGGGGAGCCGTCTTGCACCAGAAGTCTTTCAGACACCGAACGACAATCATCTCCACGCAAGTCGACGTGATGGGATGGGACGCCGCTATCGGTCGCATTTCTGACTGGGGCAAGCTGCACGAGTCGCGCTATGTGTGCTTCAGCAACGTGCACTCGGTGGTCACCGCCGCCTTCGACGAACGGTTCGGCGAAGCCTTGAATTCCAGCGACATGTGCACGTCCGACGGCGCGCCGGTGACCTGGATGTTGCGTCAACTGGGCGCGACGCGGCAACCCCGTCTGAACGGCCCTGATCTGATGTGGCGCTATCTGGGCGTCGAGGCCGAGCGCGGCGGCAAGGTCTACTTCTACGGCAGCACGCCGGAGACCCTGCGCCTGCTGACGGCACGCGTCAAGAAAGCCTATCCGGCACTGACCATCGCGGGCACCTACGCGCCGCCTTTCCGTCCCTCCACGCCGGATGAGGACGAAGCGGAAGTGCGCCGCATCAACGACAGCGGCGCGAATGTGGTCTTCGTGGGACTGGGCTGCCCCAAACAGGAAATCTGGATGGCCAACCACCGCGGGCGTATCCATGCGGTGATGATCGGGGTGGGAGCCGCTTTCGACTTCCACGCGGGGCTCAAGACCCGTGCGCCGGAGTGGATGCAGCGCAACGGCCTGGAGTGGGCTTATCGTCTGTGCCAGGAGCCCAAGCGCCTGTGGAAGCGATACCTGTTCACCAATCTGCCGTTCCTCGTCATGGGCGGCGCGCAATGGCTGTCTTCGCGCATCACGGGTGCACGTCCGGCCAGCCTGCCGCCGGTGGTGGCCACGTCCCATCTCGACGATACGCTGGCCACCCGGCCGCCCGGTCCGAAGGATTTCCGGATCAGTCAGCTGACCTCCTGAGAGCTGCGCTTCGATGTCGCCCGTGAAGGCCGCGGGCGTGCGGTCATCGACTGCTCCGTGGGTAAGACTCTGCCGGCCGGCAGCGATGCTGCTGGCCGGTGTGCTGGCCGCGCCCGGGGCGCTGGCGCAGCCGGGCGCGCAGGCCATTGCGCTCCCCAACTGGGAACTGAATGCCTGGGGCCAGATTCCGACCCGGGTAAGCGCCGCGCCGGATGCCACTCGCTGTGGCGCAGGAGGCTGGCACTTTGCCAAGCACCAGCAGGGGGATGGCGACGCCGAATTGACGCTGCCGAATGCGCTCGCGCCCAACCGGGCCTACCGTTTCCGGGTGCAGGTAACGCCGCTGGCGGGGCAGGGCACGGTCGACGTCTTCTTCCGCAAGACGGGTCCGCACTACGAAACCACCAGCATCCGTTCCGTGCGCGTGCGCGCCGGCGAAGCTCAAACGGTCGAATTGCGCGGCATCTACGATGCGGCCACCCTGGGCGCGGTGCGTGTGGGCCTGCGCGACGAGGGCCTGGGCGTGTGCCTGTCGCGCCCGACACTGGAGCCGCTGTCGCCCGATGCCGTGGGCGAAGAGCGCCCGCGCCAACGCATCGACTCGCGATTCTTCGGCATTCATCTGAACCGTCTGGGCGTGCACCGCGGCTGGCCGGGCTTCGACCCGGGGCTCGTGCGCATGTGGGACGCCGGAACGACCTGGGCCGACCTGCAGCCCACGCGCGGACCGATCGACTGGGCGCGCAATCCGCACGCGCAGCGCATGGACCTGTTTGCCGATCACCTGAAGCACTCACGCACCGGCGCCAGCCTGCTGGTGACGCTGGGCATGACACCCGCATGGGCCGCGCAAGCCAGCACCGCCACCTGCGCGCAGGCGTATTACGGGCCGCGTTCCTGTGTACCGCCGGCAGACCTGGAGGACTGGCGCCAGTATGTGCGCGCCGTGGCACAGCGGCTGGCCGGGCGCGCATTCCACTGGGAACTGCTCAACGAGGCCGACATCCCGATGCACTGGGCCGGCCAGCCGCAGCAGTTGGTGGAGATGGCGCGTGTGGCGCACGAAGAACTCCACAGGGCCGATCCGCGCAACCGGCTGATGGGCCCGAACGTCACGTACCACGGCTTGCGGCTGCTGAACGACTTCCTGCGGCTGGGTGGCGGGCGCTACGTCGATGCCATCAGCGTGCACGTCTACCTCGGGCGTACACCCGGCTTTGCGTTGTCCAAGATGCGCAATGTGCAGGAGCTGGTCCGCTCGCACGGCCTGTCCCTGGCCGTGTGGAACACCGAAGCGGGCACCGCCTGTGTGCCGGAGGTGGATTGCGGACCCGCTCCAGCCGGCCGCGTGCGCATGAGTGGCGAAGCGGCGCTGGCCCAGGCGGTGCTGGGCCACGCCGCGCAGGGTGTGCGCCACCTCTCGCACTACACCTGGGAAGGCGCGCTCACCGAGGCTGGTGGCCTGCCGCTGGTCCAGCCGGATTTCGCCACGCCCACGGCTGCTGGGCTGGCGCTGGAACGGGTGCGCCGCTGGCTGGTGGGCGCTGACGTCCAGTGGCTGGGTGGCGCCGAGGAGCGCCTGCGCCGCGTCGAGATCAACCAGGGTGCGCGCCATTGCGTGGCGGCCTGGGTCGATGCCGGCGAGGTCGACCTCCCGCCACAGGCCATCGGCGCCGGCCTGGCGCCCGTCGAGACGGCTGCCGCCGATCCGGTACGCATCGGCTCGGATGGCCGGTGGCACATCGGCACGGTGCCGGTATTGGGGTGTCGGACCGTCCCGGCCGGCCGCTAACATGCTCGCCATGACGCGCCTTCACTCCACGGACACCGCCGCTTGAAAACCCGATTGAGGCGCCTGTGGGGCAGCTCGCGTGCGTGGCTGCTGCTGAGTTCGCTGTTCGCACGCGGTGTGGGCTTTCTCGTCAGCCTGGAGCTGGCGCGCACGGCTGGACCGGCCGCGCTGGGCATCTACTCGGCGACCGTGAATACCGCCTCCCAGGTGGGCCAGGTCGTCGAAGGTCTGGTGGGCACCGCGGCACCCTTGAGCGCGGGTCGCACGGCCAGGTCCACGCGGCTGTCGAGGCTGCTCCTGGCCTATCTGGCCTGGATCGCGCTGGCGGCCTTGTTGCTGGCCGGCCCCTTGTACTACGCACTGCGCGTCGCGGGCACCTGGTCGCTCGCTGCGTTGCACGGCTTGCCGAGCCTGACCCTGCTGGCACTGGCCGGCACCGTGATGGTCGGCGGCCTGGTCACGACGGCGGTGGTCGGCCTGCTGGCCGGCTCGGGCGAATTCCTGAACAACGCGAAGATCCGCGCGATCAGCGGCGCGGCGCTGATGACCGCGTCGATTCCCATGGTGCTGGGCGGGGGTCTGTACGGCGCCTTGATCCTTGCGAGCATCGCCGCCGTGGTGCCCACGCTGCTGCTCGTGGCGGTGGCAATTCGGCACTCGACACAGCAGCGCCTGACCGAGCCGGCGGCCCTGCCGGCGCGCACGGTCGCCTGGCGTGACCTCATGGCCAGCCTGCCGTCGTCGGCCGCGCTGCTGCTCAATGGCGGCGTCACCTGGGTGTGCACCACCTATCTCGTGCTGCGCATCTACGGCCCCGAGGGGGTCGCCGTGGTGGCCGTGTCGATGCAATGGCTCACCCTGTGCCTGATGCCGGCCACGGCGTGGGGCAACATGGCTTTGGCTGAGTTGATGCAGGCGCATCAGCCGGGGGATCGGCGGCTGAACTTTGCGGTCATCCGGCGGGTCCTGCGGCGCAACGGCCAGGTGACGGTGGCCGTGGGGGCGTTGGTGTTGCTGGCCACGCCCTGGATCGCCGAAGCCTACAAGCTCGAGGACACCGCGCTCGAATGGATGATGGGGATCTTCATCGCCGTGGGCATCTTTACCAGCCTGATTGCGGTGCTGGACCGGGTGCTGGTGGCCCAGGGCCGCCAGCCGCGCATGCTGCTGGCAGCGGTGCTGGGCCTGAGCGTCCAGCTGGTCGTGACCTTGGCCCTGATCGACGACTCCCTGCTGGGCGTGCCGATCGGTGCGCTGGCGGGCCAGCTGATGGTGCTGGTGACCCACATGGTCTCGCTCTACCCCGGCTCCCGCGTTTCGACCCGATGAGGCCGCTCCTGGAGCCTTCAGGCGCCTGGCGCAGCGGGGATGCCTTGCGGGGCGCGGGCGCGTTTGCGTTCGCGATGCCTCAGCAGCAGGCGAGCCGACACGTGCGCAGGCAGGGCGAGCAAAGCCACCGAGACGGCGTCGCGTGTACGGCCGCCGTCCAGCCGGACCGCCTGCCACAGCGCCAGGGCACTGGGCCCGCGCTGGCGCAGTTGCATGAAGAGCACTGCCCGGATGCGCAGCCACTGCGCGAGGTAGGCGCGCAGTCCGCGGGCGCGTTGCGGATGGTGTGCCGCCAGCGCCCGGATGCCGTCGCCGACGATGTCCGGTGTTTCCGGCGCGCGCAGGTGCGAGGTGCCTTCGATGGGGGGCTCCCGGTAGAAGACGGAGGGCCGCGGGTCGAGCACGACACCGCCTTCGCAGCTCAGACGCAGCCAGGTCAGCAAATCCTCGCCGCCACGCACGCCCAGCGGAAACCCGCCCACGGCACGCAAGGCATCGCGCGCGGCCATGACCGACGAGGTGATCAGGGGCAGGCCGAAACTCGCCATTTCCTGGCCCAGATCCTCGATCACGGTGGGTCCGGCATCGTCCGCACGCAGCGCCTGGCGCAGATCGCAGGGCCGCGCGCGGCCGTTCGGTTCGACCAGGAGGAAGGCCGTGGCCACCAGCGCCGGATGCGGATGCCGGCGGCTGGCCGCTCGCAGAGCCTGCAGATGGTCGGGCGCCCACCAGTCGTCCGCGTCCAGGAAGGCCACGAAGGGCGCGCGGGCCGCGGCGATGCCGGCATTGCGGGCGGCAGATACGCCGGCGTTCGCTTGCGTGATCAGGCGGATGCGGGGATCGCCATAGCCGGTGACCACATGCGCACCGGCATCGCGGGATCCATCATCCACGACGATCAGTTCCCAATCGACGTCGGACTGCGCCATCACCGATTCGATCGCCTGGCCGATGGTGGCAGCCTTGTTGTACAGGGGAATGACGACGCTGATCATGCGCTGCGCCTGGGACGCCGCAGGCTTGCTTCGACGGCCGCGCACGGCTGCCGCGCTGCGGTGTCACGGTCTGTCGACCATCCGCTTTCGGGCCCCTTGGATGAAGGGCCGGCACGCGGGATCCGGATTTCGGGTGTCATGCTTGTCGGATGGGAGCAAGAAGGAGCATCTGCCGTGTGGGCATCTGGGGGCGGGGCCGCCGGCCTGGGCCGGACGGTCTCGGGGCGGGTCGCCGGTGCGGTATCGCGACGCTTGCCGATATGGCCGCAAATGATAGCCAGCACGACGCACGCTGACGCGGGTGGCACGGACCACGTGCAGGGGCTTGCGCAGGGCGTGGGCACGGGCCAGTGCGGCCCCGCGGCCCTGCAGCGGCAGGCCCAGTGCCCACCCTGGGCAGAGATTCGATGAACCTCGCCAACGCCCGCCCGGGCTTCACCATCGCGCTGCCGACCTACAACCGTCCCGACACCACGCGCGAGGCGATCGACAGCTGCCTGGCCCAGAACTACCCGGACTTCGAGATCCTGATCAGCGACGATACGCCCGGCGACGCCATCCGCGATCTCGTCCGGACCTACGAGAGCGACCGCATCATCTATGTCAAGAACGAGCCTGCGCTGGGCATTCCCGCGAAGCTGAACGACCAGCTCGCGCGGGCCCGCAAGGCCTGGATGGTCATCCTTGGCGATGACGACCTCTTTGCACCGGACTTCTTGCGCCGCGTGGCCGATGCCATCGCCGCGCATCCTGGCACCACGCTCGTGCACGCTCGTAGCCGGCTCGTCGATGCGCAGGGCCGGCTCCTTTCTGAGGACCGGCAGCTGCCCGGCACGGTGGATCCGGCGGACGCACTGCAGATGCTGTTCCGGCCGTGGTACGTCATGCGCGTGAGCCTCACCGGCTTTGCATTCCCGGTCGAAGGCATGCGCGCGCACGGTGGCTTTCGACACTTCCACCAGGGCTATTTCGTCGACAACCTGGCCTGGGCCGCGATGGCTGCGCAGGGTCGCACCTGCTTTCTGGAGGAGTCGCTGGTGACGCTGCGCGAGTCCACGGGCAGCCTGGGACACCGGTATGACCCGCCACTTCAGGCGCTCCTGGCGTCGCGCGTGCAGGTCGTGGACGCGCTCGACGAGGTCATCGAACCGCTGGTGCAACGCACCAGTGACCCGGCCGCGCGTGAGCGGATTCTTCTGGCGCGCAATCGCTGTGTCGATTTCATCCACGACGACACCCGCCACGTGCTGTACCGCTCGTTGCGTGCGGTCACACCCGGACCCACTGCCGCGGTGCGGTCGACCGTGCAGACCATCTTTGCGGCCATCGAACATACGCAGCCCGCTCTGCTGGATGCTCGGTGGTTCCGTGGTCTGTTGCGCTATTTCACGTGGGTCGCGGCATGGCCCGAGGCCCTGCGGCGGCTGGCTTTTGCGATGGCGCACCTTGTGATCGGCACGCGCGGGCGCCTGCGGCGCGGCGGACGAGGGGCGACGGCCAGGTAGATCGCCGCCCTCACGGCGGTGCGGCCGCACACCTGCGCACTTGCGGCGTTGAGCACGCGCGCAGCGCCTTGCCGGATTCACGGTTGCATCGGCTCCGCGGCCCGCCTGGGGGCGGGGCCTGCGCCGATCAGCGGGCTTCAGGTTCGAGCGAGCGACGTGCGCCAGCGGCTTGCGG
Organism: Pseudomonadota bacterium; assembly: GCA_963205115.1. Classification (GTDB taxonomy): domain Bacteria; phylum Pseudomonadota; class Gammaproteobacteria; order Burkholderiales; family Burkholderiaceae_C; genus Rubrivivax. The sequence continues at coordinate 8,633 of CAUJHV010000049.1, forward strand.
CAGGTCCTTCTCGTCGATCGCCTCGCGGTAGATCTCGATCAGGCGCCGGTAGTTCACTTCGGGCGAGTAGTCGGCCAGATAACGCTGCCGCGCCGCCTGGCCCATCGCGGCCATGCGTTGCGGATGGGCATGCGCCCAGGCCAGCTTCGCGGAGAGATCCTGCGCGTTGCCGGGTTCGAAGAGCAGACCTGTTCGACCGTCCTCCACCAGCGTGGCCAGCGCGCCGATGCGGCTGGCGATGACGGGCGTCGCACAGGCAAAGGCTTCGACCAGGGTGCGCGGGAAGTTTTCGTACCAGATGCTGGGGATGACGACGGCCGCCGCGCGATTCATCTCTTCGCGCACCAGGTCGGGCGACAGCAGACCCAGGCGTTCGACACGCTCCAGGTCGTTCAGGGTTGCCCGCTCGGGTCCGTCGCCTGCGACGCGCAAGTGCACGTCGGGTGTCAGCGCATGCGCGGCTGCCAAGGTGGTGATGCCCTTTTCCAGGGACAGGCGGCCCACGAACAGGAAGTTGTCGCGCCGCTGCGGCGTGGGTTCAGGGAAGTCGATGAAATTGGGTTTGACGACAACGCGTCCCGCAGGCAGCCCCATCTCGATGAACTTCTGCCGGGTGAAGTCGTTCAACGCGATGTAGCGCGCGACCTTGCGGTTGAAGGTGCCCAGTCCCCGGTGCACGGCCAGCGATCCGGCCAGCACGGCCGACACGGGGCGCGAGCCGCGGTAGCAGCCATGCACCACACCCCGCCAGGGCAGGCGTCCGACGCAATCTTCGCAATTGCGGCCTTCGCGCAGCAGGAAGGCATTCAGGCAGCCCAGCCGGAAGTTGTGCAGGGTCTGGACCACCGGAATGCCGTGGCGGGCAGCCACCCAGTACAGCGAGGGCGAGATCAGCGGAAACGTGTTGTGCGCGTGGATGACGTCGGGCCGGCGTGCCTCGATGAGCGCACTGACCTCCCGCTCGGTGCGACGCGACCAGACGGTGCTCATCGCCAGGTCCACGGCCGACAAGCTGTCGGCTTCGGCGTTGTCGCGCTGGTAGGTGTCCACCCGGTGGCCATGCGCGCGCAGCAGCGCGATCTCGGATTCGGCGACGGCGTCTTCACCACCGCGCTGCTGGTAGGCGGCGTGGACCGCGAGGACATTCAAGGAGGAGGCCGGCATCGTTTGCGGTGGAGGCGGATCCGTGCGGAGGATCCGCAGGATGAGTTCTAGGGCCGGTTCAGGCCGACGGAAGGCTCGCGCCGTCCACTGGCAGGCCCCTGGGCTGGGACTGGGCCCTGCAGTCGGCCACGCGGGCGGTCTGACAGGACGCTGTCGGTCTCGGTGTCCTCGGGGGACGCGCTTGCCGCGACGGCAGGCACCAACGCATCGCGTGCGGCCATGCAGGCTGCGGCCAGCGTGGCGAAGTAGATGAAGTACGGATAGATCAGGGTGTTGTCGGTCAACAGGATGACGTTCACGTAGAGCGCCATCAGCCGCACACCGAAGTGGCGCTGTGCGAACAGTGCCCAGAAGAAGGCCACGAAGACGATGGCGCCGTATTCGTAGAGGATCTTCAGGTTGTCGGCGTGCAGGTTCTGCTTGGCCATCCATTCGGCGCCGCCCTTCATCATGCGGTAGCTCTCTCCAGGCCCCATGCCCACGGCCAGGAAGCGCGCCGGCTCGCGCAGGAACTCGCTGACGATGAAGCGGATGAGCTCCTGTCGACCTTGCCCCAATTCGTTGGCGCTTTGCTGCGTGTATTGCACGATGTAGGTGTCGAAGACGCCCGAGCCGTACATCAACGCCAAGGCGACGCCGGCGCCATTCACGACGATCATCGTCACCGGATGCAGGATGAACCGTGAGAGCTGCCGCGGCAGCACCTGGACCATCAGGCACAGCACGACCCCCAGCACGGCGATGCGCTTGAGTGTCAGCACCGTCATCACCAGGGCGAGCAGGAATCCGGTCCAGCGCTTTTCGTAGGCGGCCCACACGGCCAGCACGCCGAAGACGAACGAGAAGTTGGACTCCAGGCTCGACACCGAGCGCATGATGTCCAGCTGGAAGGCGCCGATGTAGGCCCCCAGGCCCATTTCGCCGGCCATCGCCAGGGTCGTGACGAACTGGCCCATCAGGGCGCCGACGAAGAGCACGTTCCAGGACCACAGCCGTCGATAGCCGACGAGCGCCACCGAGCAGCCCGCCAGGATCAGGTACAGATCCTGGAATCCCAGGACATTCGCAAAGGGCGAGAGCAGCAGGCCCGCGGCAACGACCACCATGTACGGCCGCACCAAGGGGTCGATGTGCATGCGGCGGTTGGCCAGCATCAGCAGCGCGGCCAGCAGCGGCATCACGTAGTTCGTGGCACGTGCGAGCGGCAGTGCCGCGCTCAGCACCATCAGGACGAGCGCCAGGTGTTCGAAGAAGTCGTCCAGACGCATGGCGCCCAGCGTGCGCGGCGGGCTGTCGATGTCGTCCATGGGAAGGGGAGAATGGGCCGTGGTCATGAGCGATCGGCAGCCTTACCTGGGGCGGCCGACGCAGCGGCCTTGTGGAGCGTTTGCGGGTTCACCGGCGCGCCTGCATGCCGGCAAGGCCGAAGAGCCGATCGCGCGGGCCTACCTGCGGATCGGCGATGAGCGCCTGCGCGAAGGCGTCGTGTTGGGTGAATGCGGCGTCGGCGTTGCCGTCGATCGACGACAGGCGGAACAGCAGCCCGTCCGGAATGACACCACGCGCGGCGTAGCGCAATTGAAGCCACTTGCGCCCGATGCCGTAGGCCATCGATTGCGTGCCGATCACGACCCAGTAGGTGACGGGTTCGGTGCGGCTGCCCATCTGCGTCTTCAGGCGGCGCAGGTGGTAGTTGCCGTAGGGGGTGGACAGTTCGCCATTCTGCTGGCCCAGGATCTGGAAACCCTGCGCGGGGTAGCAGACATCGGGGTAGTGCAGGCCGAAGGCGTCGCTCTGGTCACCGCCATAGGCGATGGTGAGCATCACGCGATAGCCGGTCTCGCGGTGCACGTAGGTGCGCGTGAGCAGTTCGCTGTACAGACGGGCGAGCAGCGCCGACACCTCGGGGTTCACGATGGTCGTCGCCTGGTGGCTGTCGAGCACCCAGGGGCCGAAGGACTTCGGAATGGCGCGTTCCAGGGCCAGCGGTCCCAGTTCCGCCGCGAGGTGGCGGCTGGGGCGGATGGCGCGCGCGCCCGAGGCTGCGAGCAGTGAACCGCCCAGCAGCACGAGGGCGCGACGACGGGCCAGGGCGATCATCGTCAGGCGGGCCTCGTGGTCAGGCGGCTGGACTCGGTGGCGGTGCGCGGCCGGAAGCGCGGCAGCATGCCGAGTGCCGAATCCACGCCCAGCATCAGCAGCGTGGCCACGGCAAACAGCAGGATGCCCGCGAAGCTGTGCACAGAGCTTTGCGCCACGGCGTCGCCGAAGTGGTAGGTGACCAGCACCAGCACGATCACGCGGATGACGTTGGCCGAAAAAGCCACCGGCACCAGCAGCAGCGCCAGCAACGTATTGCGCAAGCCGTCGAGGTGCCCGGCCAGACGCATGTAGATGATGCCCATGGCTTCGAGCGTGAAGATGGAGGACAGCCCGGCGCAGGCGTCGGCCACGAACAGCTGGTAAGGCCCGATGGTCAGGATGACGCCGCTGCGCGCGATGGGATAGCCCAGGCGGTGCAGCACTTCGGCGGCCACCGTCGATACGGCAGACTTCAGCGGCGCCGTGACAGCGGCCACGATGTCGGCCGGCAGCGGCACCACGAACACAAGCAGCACCAGCGGCAGCCAGAACCGGCGCAGGCCGGCGGTGCCCCAGAACATCAGCAACAGGCCCGCCACGAACGGCAGCTGCGAGCCCAGTTCGAGCGTCATGATGTCCAGCGCACGCCCCACGGCATAGAGCAGCCAGGCCAGGGCGACGAGCGAAAAACCCAGGACCGGGCGCTGCGTGCGCGGGTCGCTCACGAGGCCGCTGCGGTCCTGCCATGCCAGCCACAAGGCCGCTGCCAGGATGACGGGCCCGTAGGAATGTTCCTCCTGTGCCCAGATGCCTTGCGCCAGGCCCCAGAAGGTGGGGATGTACAGCACGGCCCACGACACGAGGACCAGCCACGCGGACACGCCGAGCGTCAGGGACCCAAGCCCCGGGACGCGCGATGCGCTGCGCCCTGGAGCCCGGTCATGGTCGTGCGGCGCAGTCTTCACACCTCACCACTCGTTCATCACGACGCCGGCCAGGCGCTGACCGCCCTTGTTCACCTTCGTGACCAGGGTCTGCAAGTCGGGCATCTTGGTCTTGCCCTGGCGGCCTATGGCCAACGCAGCGCCGCAACGCGCAGCGATGACGCGGCAATCGGCGCCGTGGCTGGCTGACGGCGTGTCGACGATCACATAGTCGAAACGGTGGGTCATCTCGCGGATCAGCAGCGAGAAGGCCATGCCTTGGACCAGTTCGAGCGGGTTCGGCGGCACGGCGCCGACCGGCACGACATAGAGACTGGGAATGCCCGGGATGCGGTGCACCACCTGGTGCTTCGTGCGGCCGGCCAGCACACTGCTCAAGCCCAGTTGGCTGTCGACACCGAAAACCTGGTGCAGGCGCGGCGTGCGCAGATCGGCATCGATCAGCACCGTGCGGCCACCGAGCTGGCTGAACGCCGTGGCCAGGTTCGCGGCAAAGAAGGTCTTGCCGTCGCCCACGTTCGGGCTGACCACGGCCAGCGCCGGGCGCCGACCTTCCACGCGGCGCTCGAGCACGCCCTGCAGCAGCTGGCTGCGCAGTTCGCGAAATTCCTCGGCCTGTTCGCCGAAGGGATCGGTGCCGACCACCAGCTCAGGGTTGTAGTTGTCCGAGCCCTCCAGCGCGTACGGATAGCGGTACTGCCGCGCCAGGGCGAACATGACGTCCTTCTCGGTCGTGTAGCCCAGGCGGATGGCCGCGACGCCGAAGCGCACGCCATGTTCCTTCTGGTACGTCAGGACATCGTGGATCTGCTCGTCGGTCAGCGATTGCGCTTCGCGCAGCAGGTCGCCCAGCGTGCGCTCGCGCGGGTCGTTCATCAGCCGGGTTTCTTCGAAACCGTCGGCGCCGCCTGCGCCTTCTGCGCCGCCTGCTGGCGCATCGAGTTCAGCTGCGCGCGCGGGCACGTCGCGACGTGCGCCAGCGTGCGTGTCGGCGGGGTAGGACGCTTTGGTGGAATCGGACATGGTGCCGTGTGCTCCGTAGGGATCGGGCAAAGAGGGGGCTGTGGGCAGGCTCAACGAGCCAGCGATGTCGACTGGTGCGCGCCGTTCAGGCGCAGGTCAGCCGCGCGCGCCGAATCCGTACGGCGCTTTTTGGCGCCGGGTGGCTTGGGCATGGTGATCAGCAGCGGCTGCATGAGGACCTGGGTCACGTCCTGCACGGTGCGCAGGCGCGGATCGAGCAGTTCGCGGGCCAGGCTCGTGCCGAGTGCCAGGACCAGACCGGCCACAGCACCGATGGCCAGGTTCAGCCAGATGAGCGGGAAGCTTTCATTCGGGGGCGGCGTGGCGCTCTTGATCACCGACACGTTGGTCTGCGTCACGCGGCTCTCCAGTCCTGTCTGGCTGGCACGGGCCATGGCTACGTCATAGGCCCGCTGGGCGCTTTCGACGTCGCGTTGCAGCACAGAGACTTCGTCGCGGCTGCCCTTGAGCTTCAGGACCTTGGTGCGCTGTTCGTCGCGTGCCGCGCGCAGTTGCGCCAGCCGCGAATTGGCCACGTTGCTGGATACGGTGACGCTGCCCGAGGCGCGCTGGATGGCCGACTGCAGGCGTGCGCGCAAGGTGGCGACGGTGCCGCGTGCTTCGATCACTTGCGGGTTGGCATCGCCCAGTCGCGTGCTCAGTTCCTCGAGCTTCACTTCCTGGCGCGCCAGGTCGGCCTGCAGACCCGCCACCACCGGGTTGCCGAGGACTTCCTGCATGCGCTCAGGCGTGGCGCCGGCCTGGCTCTGGCGACTGCCGGCATCCGCCGCTGCCGTTTCGAGTGCGACGACCTGCGAAGAGATCTCGGACAGGCGCATGTTCTCGATGTCAAGCCGCTCGTCGTTGGCGACGATGCCCTTGCTGCGCTGGAATTCGGACAGCCGGGTCTGCGCGGCTTCGAGTTCCTGGCGGAACTTCTTGGCGCGTTCGTCAAAGAATGCGTTGGACTCGCGCGCCGGCTCAGTCTTCAACTCGAGCGTGGTATCGACATAACCCTTCACGTAGGCATTCACGACGGCAGCCGAGAAACCCGGGTCGCGCGACGAGTAGGAAATGGAGAGCACATTGCTCTCGCGCGAGGGTTTGATTTCGAGGCGCTTGGCCAATGTGGAGGCCACCCAGGACTGGTAGTCGCCTACGCCCTTGGTCTCGTCCTGCCAGTCGCTGCGCAACTCCGTGTTGGTGTCCAGGCGCAGGGCCGAGATCGCACGCCGCGCCACGCGCTCGCTCTGGATCAGATCGGCTTGCGTGGCCATGTAGCCGGGCGGCACGATGCTGGTCACGTTGCCGGCGACCGGATCCGGCGACTTCATGTCGATCAGTACCGACGAAGAAGCGGTGTAGCTCTTGGGAAGAAGCAAGCTCAGAGCGACCGCCACGGCGACCACCGCGAGGAAGACGACCAGGCCTGAAAGCCAGCGCGCCTTCAACACGGTCCAGAACTGCGACAAGGTCATGATGTGGGTCTCTTCCTGATGTAACGGGTGCAGGCGATCGGATCGTGCCGACGATATTCGGCACTGGAGCTATGCATAACGCCCCGAATTGCGCAACGAGCTTAGCATGGGGTATTGCAGAAACAGCCCGCGCTTGGCCCTGCAATGTGGGGATCAGCCCCGCGTTTGAAGAGGTGCGCCAGCGTTGCAGGAAGTGCATGCGGCGGGTGTTTCCGCAGGCCTGTTCGAACCCCAAAAAACAAACGCCGACCGGGTGAGCGGTCGGCGTTCTGGCAGGGCCCGAGGGCCGCGCGATCGTTCAGGGCCGCAGCATGATCGGCTCGACGCCGACGGTCACCTGGCGGGTGCCGGCAATGCCCGACTCGGTCGCACTGAGCGTGCGGATGCGGTTGACCGCCCAGCTGCTGGGCAGGTTCACCGTGAGTGATCCCGCCGGCGCCCACAGCACGTAGGCGATTTCACCCGCGCGATCGAGCTTGACCATGTAGACCTGGTTGTTCTGATAGAAGCCATCGATCACACGCGCGCCGCGCAGCCAGTTGACGGCTTCGCCGTAAGGACCGGTGGCTGCCGTCGGCGTCACGAAGTCGCCTTGGATGAGCTTGCTGTGGTTGTCGATGCCTTCCCACACGTGGTAGCTGAAGTTGCCAATGCCTTTGGTCGCCATCATCAGCAGGGCACGTGCATTGGCCGAACGGCTTTCGGCGACCGTCGGGTGGGACGTGGCGCAGTTGGTGATGGCCGGATTGCAGGCGAATGCGCCTTCGGTATTCCACAGCGGCTTGGCCTGCACGCCGTAGTAGCCCATGACACGGCGCACGTTGTCCATGCTCATACCGATGCCCTCGGGCTGCGCACCGTAGTACCAATGGAAGCCGATGATGTCCACGTGGTTGCCGCCGCCTGCGCCCAGGAAGTTCTGGAGCCCCCGGATGCCTTCGCCCACGGTCATGCCCGGGCTGATCAGGCGGTTGTTCGGGTCAGCCGCCAGCAGTTCTTCGCGAGCGATTCGCCCCATGTCGGCGAGTATGGCCATGTTGCCGTTCCAGTGGCCGACGTAGTCCGGCTCGTTCCACAGCTCCCAGTAGCGGATCTTGCCGACGTAGCGACGGGCCAGCGTGCGCACGTAGTCGCGCCAGTCGTTCATGTCACGCGGCGTACCGGTCGTGCCGTAGCCGTACAGGCCGGCCACTCCGGGGGTGCTGGAAGCCCATTGCGGGGTCATGCCCAGCGTGTAGATGATCGACGTGCCCGGCGCCTTGGTGAGGATGTGTTTGACATACATGTCCATGCGGTAGCCGGCTCCGCTGGCCCAGTTCCAGGCGTTTTGCGAAGGCTCGAGGTCCTTCCAGGTCGTGCCGGTATTCCACAGGCGGACGATGCGGGTTCCCAGTCCCGGCCACTGATAGTGCAGACCGAGCTTGTTGATGTGCATGCCGAACAGCGTGTCGGGGATCGGGTTCGTGGTGAACGGCGCCATCCGGTTGACCACCACTTCCGACAGCGTCACGTCGTCGATCCAGATCTGGCCGGAGGCGTTGCCCAGCGTCACGCGCAATGAGCCGGTTTCGCTGCCCATGTGCGTACCTTCGACGTCCACGGTCTGCCAGGCGGAGGTCGCGGTGAAGTTGCGGCTGGCGAACGCGTCCCAGGGATACGCGTCACGGCGCATGAAGACCTTGACGGGAACCGCCACGTCCGAGCGCACGCGCATCGTGACCCGGTAAGTCTTGCCCAGGGCGAACGGGTAGTTGTAGGCGAGCTGTACCTCGCCGCCGTTCTTGTTGATGATCTGGAAGCGCTGCGAGGCGGCGCCGCCGGCCACATAGCCGGCGCGTGTCTCGCGGCCGACGCTGTAGGCCGGGCGGTTGCCGCCCCAGCTGTTCACCCACCAGCCAGGGGCGGTGCTCGCGTAGGCCTCGTCCATCGAGCTGTTGCGCAGCGCAACCACCTGCGAGGTGTTCACACCCCCGGCCTGCAGGGTCAGGCCACCGGTCGTGGGGGTCGGATTCGTGGGGGTGGTGGGGGTGGTGGGGGTGGTTGTCGTCGTCGTCGTGTTCTGCACGATCGACATCTCATCGACGTAGATGTTCGCGCCCAGGGTGATCGGCACGATGCGCAGCGAACCCATGTCGGCCCATTTCCAGGTGCCGCTCAGTTGCACCTTCGTCCAGCCGGTGCCCAGCGCCACGGTCTGCTGGGCAAGTGCTTCGTAGTTGGAGGCATCGCGACGCAGCTGAACGTTGACCTGGGCAGCTCTCTCCGCGCGCAGGTACAGCGTCGCGGTGTAGTTGGCGCCGTTGACGAACTTGTAGGTGTAGACCATGTGCGCTGCGCCACCGACGGGCGCGGCATTCAACTTGAAGCGCTGCGAGCCTGTGCCTGCGTAGGTCAGCCCTGCACCCGTCGCGCGCGCGGCTTCATAGCTGGGGGCGCTGCGGCCCCAATGGTTGAGCCACCAGCCCGGCGAGAAGCCGGTGAAGGCGGCTTCGAAATTCGTGCCCACCACGGTGGTAACGGTCGTCGTCGCGGCCAGCGCGCGCATGGCCGAACGGGACATGGACTGCGCGGCGGCATCCGTTGGCGTGTCGGCCGCGGAGGCCGCAGCGTGGTTGTTCTCGCTGCTGCCGTCGTCCATGAAGGTCTGCTGCTCGGTGTCGAGCGTCAGCTCATTCTGCTGATCGGACGCGGCGGTGCTCTCGTTGCCGGATGCCGCTTCGGATGCGGGCGATGGGTTGCCTGGCGTGCCGGCATGCGCCACCAAGGTGGTGGTTTCCGTGCTGGCCTGCGTCGGTGAGGCGGTAGTTTCCGTGCCTGCCTGCGCTGGAGTGGCGGTGGGCGACGTGGCGGCGCTGGCCGACGACGATTCCTCGTGGCCGCCGCAGCCGGCCAGCAGGGCCAGGGACAAGTAGGCTGCGGTGCAGAGTCGGGACGTTTGCTTCATTCGATATCCAGCGTGAGAACAGCAATGGCCTGTTCGAGGGCTTCAAGGAAGTGGCGGAAGCCGATGGCGTCTCGCCGAGTCCGACAGAGCGTCCCACAGCTGTCGGGCGTGAACAACGACCGAAAAGTTGGGGATTGCAACTGATCGTCTGTTGCAGTTATGCAAAACCGGTGTATGTCGGGCGGTAGAGCGTGGTGACGTTCGGACTGCTTGCTGCAGTTCTGTCATGCGTCCCCGCGCATCACGAACGTGCGTCTGAGTTTATGGTTCGTGAACTCCCGCACGATTTGTAGGGATGGGCCGAAGACCCCCTTTTTTGTCCCCGAAGTCCAGTCAACCCTCGGACTGAGGGCCCCCGAAGGTTGGGAGTGGTATGTGCGTAACTCAAAAGTTAGTCATCGATCGTGTCCGCGCCGATTTCCGGCGTTTCGGCCACGATTGCGCCACGCCGCGTCGCGCAGCGGTTACATCTGCTTAACAAGTCGAGGCGGGCTTCGGCGGCAGGCCCGCAAAGTGGGCACGGGACGGCGCAGCGTCGGTGCCCGATTCGGGCGTCAAGACCCGCAAGTCTCTGTGGGCTTGGCGGCCGGAAGCCACCTTTGCGCCGCGGCGCAAAATGCGGTCACTCGCCCACCCACGTCTACTTGCGCCCTTTCGATGAGTACAGGGCTCACCCGAGTCCGCTCCCGCATCATCATGACTGTCCAGAACGCTGTTGCTGCCCGCCTGATCGCCCTGGACTGGGGCACGTCCAATCTGCGCGCGACCCTGCTGGGCGAGGGCGGCGTGGTGCTGGACGCCCGCGCTGCGGCGGAGGGCGTGATGGCCGTTCGGGAAGGTCGATTCGAAGATGTCTTGCAGGCACTGGTCGGCGACTGGATCGCCGCGCATGGCTGCAACCTGGTCGCCAGCGGCATGATTGGCAGCCGGCAGGGCTGGCGAGAGGCGCCTTATCTGGATTGCCCCGCGACGCCGGCCCAGGCCGCGCGGAGCCTGGTGCGCGTGGACCTCGCGCGCGGCACACTAGGCGTGGCGCTGCACATCGTGCCGGGCCTGCGTGTCTTCGGCGCCGACGGGGAGTTCGATGTGATGCGCGGCGAAGAAACCCAGATCTGGGGCGCGGATCTCGCCCCCGGACAGACCTGCATCCTGCCCGGCACGCACGCCAAGTGGGTTCAGGTCGGAGAGGGCGGGCGCATCGAGAGCTTCCTCACCTTCATGACGGGCGAACTCTATGCGGTGCTGACCCAGCACAGCATCCTGGGTCGGCTGATGCAATTCGGCAGCAGCAGCCCGGCGGACTTCGAGCGCGGTGTGCGGCTGGGGCTGGCCGAGTACCGGCAGGCCACGCACATCCTGTTCGCGGTTCGAACCGCCGGCCTGACGGACCGCGTGCCGCCCCAGGGCCTGCCGGACTACCTGTCGGGCCTGCTGCTGGGTATCGAGATCGGCAGCGTGCTGTCGACAGCGCGTGGCGCCATGGGCACCGTGACGCTGCTGGGTGACGCCGCTCTGGTAGCGCGTTATGTCACGGCGCTGGGACTGGCTGGCATCGACGCGCAGGCCGCGCCGGCGGATGCCACCACACGCGGCCAATGGCGCATCGCCGCAGCGGCCGGCTTGACCGATCGATGAACGACGAAAGGCTCCGCCACATGCTTCCCCCGCTCGAAGGTGTCATCGCAATCCTGCGCGGCGTCTCGCCCGACGAGGTGCTCGAAGTCGCCACCGAACTGAAGGCCGGCGGCATCCGCATCATTGAAGTGCCCTTGAACTCACCACAGCCCTTCGACAGCATCGCGCGGCTGGTCGGCCGCTACGGCGACGAGCTGCTCATCGGTGCGGGTACTGTGCTGACGCCGGAAGACGCCGACCGCGTCGCCGATGCCGGCGCCCGCCTGGTGCTGGCGCCGAATCTGGATGTTGAGGTCGTGCGCAGGAGCCGCGCGCGCGGCCTGTTGACCATGCCGGGCGTGGCCACGCCCAGCGAGGGCTTCCAGGCCCTGGCCGCGGGCGCGAATGCCCTGAAGCTCTTCCCGGCCGAGATGCTGGGCCCGCCCGTGCTCAAGGCCTGGCGGGCGGTATTCCCGAAGACCACGCCGCTGTTCAGCGTGGGCGGCATCGGCGTGCACAACCTGCAGGCCTTCCGCGCGGCGGGTGCCACGGGCGTCGGAACGGGCTCGTCCTTGTATGCGCCGGGCACGCCGTTGGCGGCGCTGCAGCCGCGCGCGCGCGAACTCGTGGAACGCTGGACCCAGGGCTGATACCGCCCCGACGGGCGCGCGCCGCTTCGGGCTCGCCGGCCCGCGAGGGCCGGGTGTGCGGCCGCATTTCCAGTGCCTGTGCGGCCGTCAACGCCCTTGCGCCTGGGGATAGCCCAGCCCCTCCCGTTTGTCGACACCTCATCCGTTGGCGGTGACACAGCCCGAGTCGTCACCGAAGGCAGGGGATGCGGTTGCGCGGCCGGACGAAGCCACCACCCAGCGCGCGGCTGATCAATCTCGGGTGGAGTCCCATGTCCGGGCTCAGCCAGTGGTTTGTGCGGTCAAGCTGTGGCGGTGGGGGTGAGCAGTCCGCGTTGTTCGATGAAGCGCACCACCTCGTCCAGGCCCTGCCGCGTGCGCAGGTTGCTCATCACGAAGGGCCGGTTGCCGCGCATGCGCCGTGTGTCCGCTTCCATCACCGACAGATCGGCGCCAACGTAGGGCGCCAGGTCGATCTTGTTGATCACGAACAAGTCGCTCTTGGTGATGCCCGGGCCGCCCTTGCGCGGAATCTTCTCGCCCGCGGCGACGTCGATCACGTAGAGCGTGAGATCGCTGAGTTCCGGGCTGAAGGTGGCAGCCAGGTTGTCGCCGCCGCTTTCGATGAAGACGATGTCGGCATCGGGATAGCGCTCGAGCATGCGGTCGACGGCCTCGAGGTTGATGCTGGCGTCCTCGCGGATGGCGGTGTGCGGGCAGCCGCCGGTTTCCACACCCATGATGCGATCGGGCTCGAGTGCACCAGCCACGGTGAGCAGCCGCTGGTCTTCCTTCGTGTAGATGTCGTTGGTGACGACGACGAGATCCCAGCGGTCGCGCATGGTCTTGCACAGCATCTCGACCAGCGTGGTCTTGCCGGAACCCACCGGCCCACCGACGCCCACGCGCAGCGGGGGCAGGCGCTTGGTACGCCGCGCGATGGTGTGCAGAGGGGATGTGTGGACAGTGGCATTCATGGTCGGTTTCAAGCAGAAGTTGTGCCGGCGCGTCGGCGCGCCTGGCTCAGGAGCGGAACAGGCGCGAGTACTGCTGCTCGTGGCGTGCCGACAGGATGGCCATCATCGGCGTGAAGGCCTGGCGTTGCTCGTCGTGTAGGGCCAGCGCATCCTGTGTGGCCGCCGGAATCGCGTCGACCAGCCTGGCCAGCACCCGCTGCGCGCCGGCCTGGCCCAGCGGCACGGCCTTGATCGCGGCCTGCGCCATGTTCTCTGCCCAGCCGAAGGCAAAGGCCAATCCCGCTTCCTCGCGCGTGGCGCCGGCCAGGCTGGCGGCCAGCGCATAGGCAACCGGCCAGGTGGGCGCCGGCGGCAGGGCGCCCAGCTCGGCCACACGCGGGTCGCCGGACTGCGCACCCTGACGCAGCCACTCCGTCAATGAGCGGCCCATCTGCTCGGCCTGCAGGCGGAATTCCGCGCTCTCGCGGGTGCCCAGCACCCAGTCGTTGATGGCGCGGGCACCGGCCAGGTCGTCGCATTGCCAGGCGTCGAAGGCGCGTGCCAATGCCGGCAGGTCGGCGCGCGCCAGGCTCAGGCGCAGCTGATCGGCCAGCCATTCGGCCGCCTGCGCCTCGTTGCCCACCTGCCCGGACTCGACGGCGGCCTCCAGGCCTTCGGAGTAGCTGAAGCCACCCACCGGCAAGGCGGGCGACGCCAGCCACATCAGGCGCAGCAGGACGGACGGCGCGGTCACGGGCGCGGCCGCGGCTCAGTGGTCGTGGCCGTGATGGTGTTCATGGCCATGGTCATGGTGATGGCCGTGATCGTGATCGTGGCCATGATCGTGGCCATGGCTGCAGCCGGGGCCGTGCACGTGCACAGGCTCGGCGTGGCCTTGCGTGGGTGCCGGCGCGGGGTCGTCGTGCGCATGCCCGTGACCGTGATCGTGCGCGTGATCGTGCGCATGCCCGTGATGCCCGTGGCCGCCGGTGGGCTGGTAAGCCCCGCCCTCGGGTTCGAAAGGCAGGCGCTCCTCGGTGACGATCAGGTGCATGCGATCCAGCATCTGCGCCAGCACGGGATCCGGCTCGATCTTCAGGTGATCCGGCTGGAGCTCGATGGGCACGTGGCGGTTGCCCAGGTGGTAGGCCGCGCGCGTCAGGTCGAAGGGCGTGCCGTGGTGCGGGCAATGGCGGATCACCATCACCGCCTGCGGTGCGGCCTGGATGCGGATCAGGCTGCCGTCCTCGGCCACCAGCACATCGCCGCCACGCACGACGCTGCCCCGCGGCAGGAAGACGCCGATCTGCCGGCCTGTGCTGTCGGTGGCTTCGAAACGGCTGCGCTGGCGGATGTCCCAGTCCAGTTCGACGCTGGAGGCGCGCTTGAGCAGGACATTGGCCAGGCCCTTGCCGGCGGATACAAGTTTGGAGGCGGTCAGCATGGTCGGTTCCCGGTGGCTCGAGGGAGCCCGGCGGACCGAAACCATCGCCGCCGAGCCATTCAATCCATGCAGTATGCGACAGGCGTGCGGGCCAACAGCGATGGCGCGCGCTCGTGCACGCCCGTGCCTCAGAACAGGAAGTAGCGCTGCGCCATCGGCAGGACCTTCGCAGGCTCGCAGGTCAGCAGCTGGCCGTCGGCGCGCACGCGGTAGGTCTGCGCATCGATCTCCATCACCGGCAGGTAGCTGTTGTGCACCATGTCGGTCTTGCGCACCGTACGACAGCCGCGCACCGCGCTCAGGCGCTTGTGCAGCGCATAACTCTCAGCGGCACCGTTGGCCAGCGCGGCTTGGCTCACGAAGCTCAGCGACGAACCCGACAGCGCACCGCCGAAGCTGCCGAACATCGGCCGGTAGTGCACGGGCTGCGGCGTGGGGATGCTGGCGTTGGGGTCGCCCATGGCCGCCAGCGCAATGAAGCCGCCCTTGAGCACGAGGCTGGGCTTGACGCCGAAGTAGGCCGGCTTCCACAGCACCAGATCGGCCCACTTGCCGACCTCTACACTGCCGACCTCATGCGCGATGCCGTTGGCCAGCGCCGGGTTGACCGTGTACTTGGCGACGTAACGCTTGACGCGTGCGTTGTCGTGGCGCGCACCGTCACCCGGCAGGGCGCCGCGCTGCTGCTTCATCTTGTGCGCCGTCTGCCAGGTGCGGATGATCACCTCGCCCACGCGGCCCATGGCCTGGCTGTCGCTGCTCATCATGCTGATGGCGCCCAGGTCATGCAGGATGTCCTCGGCCGCGATGGTCTCGCGGCGGATGCGGCTCTCGGCGAAGGCCAGGTCCTCGGCGATCGACGCATCGAGGTGGTGGCACACCATCAGCATGTCGAGGTGCTCGTCGACGGTGTTGACGGTGTAGGGCATCGTCGGGTTGGTGGACGACGGCAGGAAGTGCGCCTCGCCCACCACCCGCAGGATGTCCGGTGCATGCCCGCCGCCCGCGCCTTCGGTATGGAAGGCGCACAGCGTGCGGCCCTTGGTCGCCGCGATCGTGTCCTCGACGAAGCCGGACTCGTTCAGCGTGTCGCTGTGGATGGAGACCTGCGTGTCGGTTTCTTCGGCCACGCCCAGGCAGCAGTCGATGGCGGCCGGCGTGGTGCCCCAGTCCTCGTGCAGCTTCAGGCCTATGGCGCCGGCCTCGATCTGCTGGCGCAGCGCCTCGGGCCGGCTGGCGTTGCCCTTGCCGAGGAAGCCCAGGTTCATCGGGAAGGCATCGGCCGCCTGCAGCATGCGGCGGATGTTCTCCGGCCCCGGCGTGCAGGTCGTGGCGAAGGTGCCGGTGGCCGGGCCCGTGCCGCCGCCCAGCATCGTGGTCACACCGCTGGCCAGGGCTTCTTCGATCTGCTGCGGGCAGATGAAATGGATGTGGCTGTCGATGCCGCCGGCCGTGACGATCATGCCTTCGCCGGCAATGATCTCGGTGCCCGGGCCGATGACGATGTCCACGCCTGGCTGCACATCCGGGTTGCCGGCCTTGCCGATGGCGGCGATGCGTGAGCCGCGGATGCCGATGTCGGCCTTGACGATGCCCCAGTGGTCGACGATCAGCGCATTGGTGATCACGCAGTCGACCGCGTCGTGCGCGCCGGGGCCGTTGATGCGCTGGCTCTGGCCCATGCCGTCGCGGATGGTCTTGCCGCCGCCGAACTTGACCTCCTCGCCGTAGCTGCCGGCGGCCAGCGTGAAGTCGCGTTCGACCTCGATGATCAACTCGGTATCGGCCAGGCGCACGCGGTCGCCCGTCGTGGGGCCGTACTGCTCGGCATAGGCACGTCGTCCGATGGTGGCCATGTCAGATGTTCCCTTGCACGAGGCCGCGGAAGCCCCAGACTTCGCGCGCGCCGGCGTAGTCGACGAGTTCCACCGTGCGTTGCTGTCCGGGCTCGAAACGCACGGCCGTGCCCGAGGGGATGTTCAGACGCATGCCGCGCGCGGCGGCGCGGTCGAAGCGCAGGGCAGCGTTGGTTTCGGCGAAGTGGTAGTGCGAGCCGACCTGGATCGGCCGGTCGCCGGTGTTCTCCACCACCTGGGTCAGCGTGCGGCGGCCCGTGTTCAGCGGGTGCGCGCCGTCGTCGACCAGCAGTTCTCCGGGCACCATCTCAGCGCCTCCCGCGCCACCACATCACCCCGCCCACCAGCAGCAACAGCAGGCCGAAGCCCACGGCGTCCGTGGCGTGCCAGTGGGAACCGGGCATGCCGTGGCCCTCGTGCGCGTGCGCAGAAGGAACGAAGGCGCCGACGAGCAGCAGGATCCGGTTCAGGCTTGTGGTCATGTAGGGGCTCCAGTGTGATTTCGGGGCATTCATGCAATGGGTTGGTGCACGGTCACCAGCTTGGTGCCATCCGGGAAGGTGGCCTCGATCTGGATTTCCGGAATCATCTCGGGCACGCCCTCCATGACGTCCGCGCGCGTGAGCACGGTCTTGCCGTCGCTCATCAGCTGCGCCACGGTCTTGCCGTCGCGTGCACCTTCCAGGAGCGCGGCGCTGATCAGGGCGATGGCCTCGGGCACGTTGAGCTTCAGGCCGCGGGCCTTGCGGCGCTCGGCCAGCAAGCCGGCCGTGAAGAGCAGCAGCTTGTCCTTCTCGCGGGGGGTCAGTTCCATGGCGGTCTCGAATGCAGGATTGATGCCATCGTAGTGCGGCCGCTCCCACGTGCGCAGGGGGTTGGCACGGAGTGTGCGTATGAGTTCGTCGGGACTGTGCTCATCACCCCTAGGAGAAAACATGAACCTCTCGCAAATCAATCGCCGTTCGACGATCAAGACGCTGGCCGCCGCGCTGATGTCGGCTGGACTCCTGTCGCCCGCTTTCGCGCAAAGCACCATCAAGGTCGGCGTGCTGCATTCGCTGTCCGGAACCATGGCCATTTCGGAAACGGTGTTGAAGGACACCGTGCTCATGGCCATCGACGAGATCAACGCCAAGGGTGGCGTGCTCGGCAAGAAGCTCGAGCCGGTGGTCGTGGACCCGGCATCCAACTGGCCGCTGTTCGCCGAGAAGGCCAAGCAGCTCATCACGCAGGACAAGGTCGCCGTGACCTTCGGCTGCTGGACCAGCGTGTCGCGCAAGAGCGTGCTGCCGGTCTACGAGGAAACCAACGCTCTGCTGTTCTACCCCGTGCAGTACGAGGGTGAAGAGCTCAGCAAGAACGTGTTCTACACGGGAGCCGCGCCCAACCAGCAGGCCATCCCCGCCGTCGAATACCTGATGAGCAAGGACGGCGGCGCCGCCAAGCGCTTCGTGCTGCTGGGCACCGACTACGTCTACCCGCGCACGACGAACAAGATCCTGCGCGCCTTCCTGAAGGCCAAGGGCATCCCCGAGTCCGACATCCTGGAGGAGTACACCCCCTTCGGTCATGCGGACTACCAGAGCATCATCGCCAAGATCAAGAAGTTCGCCGCCGAAGGCAAGCGCACGGCCGTGGTCTCCACGATCAACGGCGACTCCAACGTGCCCTTCTACAAGGAACTGGGCAACCAGGGCCTGAAGGCCAAGGACGTGCCGGTCGTCGCCTTCTCGGTGGGTGAAGAAGAGCTGCGCGGCGTCGACACCAAGCCGCTGGTGGGCCACCTGGCCGCCTGGAACTACTTCCAGTCGATCAAGAACCCGACGAATACCGAGTTCATCAAGAAGTGGACCGATTACGCCAAGGCCAAGGGCATCGCCGGACACAAGGAAAAGGCCCTGACGAACGACCCGATGGAGGCCACCTACATCGGCGTGCACATGTGGGCGCAGGCGGTCAACAAGGCCAAGAGCACCGACACCGACAAGGTGATCGCCGCGATGGCCGGCCAGACCTTCAAGGCGCCGTCGGGCATCACGTCGACCATGGACCCGAAGAACCATCACCTGCACAAGAGCGTGTTCATCGGTGAGGTGCAGGCCGACGGTCAGTTCAAGGTGGTGTGGAAGACCAAGGGTCCGGTCGTGGCCGACCCGTGGAGCGACTACATCGCCGAAAACAAGGGCAAGGTCAACGAGCCCGTCGTCGCGAAGAAGTAATCCGGAGCGACGATGTCTTTCCCAGGCTCCCGTCTCGGGGGCCTGCTCCTGGCCTGCGTCTGTCTCATGACGCTGGGCTGGGCGGGGCGCGCCCATGCGCTCTCGCCTGAGCAGGCCCTGCGCATCGCCGATGGCGACAGCGACGCACGCATTGCGGCGCTGACCGACGCCGTCAGCGCCGGTGACGCGCAACTCGTGCCCTTCGTCGAAGCGCTGCTGGCCGACGAGGTCAAGCTCGCCGCCGGCCGGGTGCTGATCGTCAAGGGCGACGTGGTCACCGAGGCGGGCACGGGTCAGCCACAGGCGCTGCCCGAGGGCGCCGAAGACGTCGTCAACAACAACCGCATGCGCCAGGCGCTGGAAGGCGCGCTGGCGGCATTTCGCCTGGAATCCCCCGATCGCGAGCAGCGCGCCAAGGCCATGGCCGATCTGCGCGACGTGATCGACGAGGGCCTGGTGCCGCTGCTGGACAAGGCGGCGGCCCACGAAACCGATCCGGGCCTGAAGGCGCAACTGGGCATGCTCAAGGCCAAGGCGCTGATCGGCTCGTCCGACAAGTCCCGCCGGCTGGCCGCCGCCACCTTGCTGGCCGACAGTTCCGACCCCGCCGTGCGTGCGCTGCTGGTCGAGCAACTCGCCGCCGAGACGGACGCCGAGGTCAAGTCTGCATTGTCGACATCACTGGAACGCCTGCAGTCGCGTCTGGCCTGGGGCGAACGCCTGGGCCTGCTGTTCACCGGTATCAGCCTGGGATCCATCCTGCTGCTGGTCGCGCTGGGCCTGGCCATCACCTACGGGCTGATGGGTGTCATCAATATGGCGCATGGCGAGCTGATGATGATCGGCGCGTACGCCACGTACGTCGTGCAGAACCTCTTCAAGGCCTATGCGCCGGGCCTGTTCGACCTGTATGTGCTGGCGGCGATCCCGGTGTCCTTTCTCGCGGCCGCTGCCGTGGGGGCGGTGCTGGAGCGCAGCATCATCCGCTGGCTCTACGGGCGCCCGCTGGAGACCCTGCTGGCCACCTGGGGCATCAGCCTGATGCTGATGCAGGCGGTGCGTTCGATCTTCGGCGCGCAGAACGTGGGCGTGGAAAACCCGTCCTGGCTGTCAGGCGGCGTGCAGCTGCTGCCGAACCTGACGCTGCCCTACAACCGCATCGGCATCCTCGTCTTCGCGGCACTGGTGCTGTTGGGCATGGCACTGCTGATCGGCAAGACGCGCCTGGGCCTGTTCGTGCGCGGCGTGACGCAGAACCGCCGCATGGCCGCCTGCACGGGCATCAATACGGCGCGTGTGGACACCTATGCCTTTGCGCTGGGCGCGGGCATCGCGGGGTTGGCCGGCTGTGCACTGAGCCAGGTCGGCAACGTCGGCCCGGACCTCGGCCAGGGCTACATCGTCGACAGCTTCATGGTCGTCGTGCTGGGCGGCGTGGGCCAGCTCGCCGGGACGGTCTACGCCTCGCTGGGCCTGGGCATCATCGGCAAGCTGCTGGAAGGCTGGCAGGGCGCGGTGCTGGCCAAGATCATGGTGCTGGTGCTGATCGTCATCTTCATCCAGAAGCGCCCGCAGGGCATCTTCGCCCTCAAGGGCCGGAGCGCTGAAGCATGAAGACACTCCTGGGCGTCAAGGGCTGGACGGCCGTGGCCTTGGCCATTGCGGTCTTCGCGATCGTCATACCGCTGCTCAACCTGGTCTTGCCGGCAGACAGTGCGCTGCACTTGGGCGACTTCTACGTCAGCCTGATCGGCAAGATCCTGTGCTACGCGATCTGTGCGTTGGCCATGGACCTGATCTGGGGCTACACCGGCATCCTGTCGCTGGGCCACGGCCTGTTCTTCTCGCTGGGCGGCTACGGCATGGGCATGTACCTCATGCGCCAGATCGGACGGGACGGGCAGTACAAGTCGGACATGCCGGACTTCATGGTTTTCCTGAACTGGAAGGAATTCCCCTGGCACTGGGCCCTGAGCGACAGCTTCATCGGACAGATGCTGCTGGTGCTGCTGGTGCCGGGTGCGCTGGCCTTCGTCTTCGGCTGGTTCGCCTTCCGCTCGCGCATCAAGGGCGTGTACTTCTCGATCATCACGCAGGCGCTGACGTATGCGGCGATGCTGCTGTTCTTCCGCAACGAGACGGGTTTTGGTGGCAACAACGGCTTCACCGATTTCAAGCGGATCATGGGCATACCCATCGACCAGCACATGCGCGTCATCCTGTGCGCGCTGAGCGGCCTGGTGCTGGTGGGCTTCTTCGTGATGTCGCGCGCCATCGTGAACAGCAAGTACGGCCGCGTGCTGCAGGCCATCCGCGATGCCGAGAGCCGCGTGATGTTCACCGGCTACGACCCTGTGGCCTACAAGCTGAGCATCTGGACACTGTCGGCCGTGATGTGCGCGGTGGCCGGCGCCCTGTATGTGCCGCAGGTGGGCATCATCAACCCCGGCGAGATGAGCCCGGCAGCCAGCATCGAGATGGCCATCTGGGCGGCAGTGGGCGGCCGCGGCACGCTGATCGGGCCGATCGTCGGTGCCTTCTTCGTCAATGGCGCGAAGAGCTGGTTCACCGTGGCCTTCCCCGAGTTCTGGCTGTATTTCCTGGGTGCGCTGTTCATCGCGGTGACGCTTTTCCTGCCGAACGGGCTGATCGGCCTGCTGCGCCGCGCGAAGAAGGAGTCCCGCGCATGACGCCCGACCTGATGGACGCCGGCACGGAGATCCGCCGGGCCTACGAAGAACGCCGCGCGACGCAGACGGGCAAGACGGAATCGGGTGGCCGCAGCGCGGGCTATGGCCGGCTGCTGAAAGTCGGCGAGCCGGACTTTGCACACGGCGTGGCGCTGTACCTGGACGACATCACGGTCAGCTTCGACGGCTTCAAGGCACTCAACAACCTGAGCCTGACGATCAACGTCGGCGAGCTGCGCTGCATCATCGGCCCCAACGGCGCGGGCAAGACGACGATGATGGATTGCATCACCGGCAAGACGCGCCCCGATGCGGGCAAGGCCTTCTTCGGCTCCACCATCGACCTGCTGCGGCTGAGCGAGCCCGAGATCGCGCAGATCGGCATCGGCCGCAAGTTCCAGAAGCCCACCGTCTACGAGCCGCTGAGCGTGTTCGAGAACCTCGAACTCGCGCTGAAGGCTGATCGGCGCGTGCGGGCTTCGCTGTTCCACCGGCTGTCCGGCGAGCAGATGGACCGCATCGCCGAGGTGCTGGCGCTGATCCACCTGAAGGACGACGCCCAGCGTGAAGCCGGGCTGCTGAGCCACGGCCAGAAGCAGTGGCTGGAGATCGGCATGCTGCTGATGCAGGACCCCAAGCTGCTGCTGCTGGACGAGCCGGTGGCGGGCATGACGGACGAAGAGACCGAACGCACGGCCGAGCTCTTCCTGTCGCTGGAAGGCAAACACTCGCTGGTGGTGGTCGAACACGACATGAGCTTCGTCGACCAGCTGACCGAGGGACGCAAGACGGTCACGGTGCTGCACGAAGGATCCGTGCTGGCAGAGGGTCTGCTGTCGGAGGTGCAGGCCAACGAGAAGGTCGTGGAGGTGTACCTTGGGCGCTGATCGCTCAACCCCGATCCGGCATCGGTGCAGTTTGCGGCCCTCACCGATCGGAGCGGCAACATGCTGAACGTCGACAGCCTGAACCAGTACTACGGCGGCAGCCACATCCTGCGCAACCTCGGCTTCGAGGCCAAGCTGGGCGAAGTGACCGTCGTGCTCGGGCGCAACGGCGTGGGCAAGACCACGCTGCTGAAGAGCCTGATGGGCGTGGTGCCGGTCAAGAGCGGCCTCGTCGGACTCGACGGCAAGGACATCACACGCGCCACGCCCTACGAGCGCGTGCGAGCCGGTGTGGGCTACGTGCCCCAGGGCCGCGAGATCTTTGGCCGACTGACGGTGGAAGACAACCTGCGCATGGGCCTGGCCAGCAAGCCCGGCGGCACGCCGATCCCGGCGGAACTCTTCGAATTGTTTCCGGTGCTCAAGCAGATGCTGCAGCGCCGCGGCGGCGATCTGTCGGGCGGACAGCAGCAGCAGCTGGCCATCGCACGCGCGCTCGCGGCCGGTCCGAAGCTGCTGCTGCTGGACGAGCCCACCGAAGGCATCCAGCCGAGCATCATCAAGGACATCGGCCGCGTCATCCGCATGCTGGCCGACCGCAAGACCATGGCGATCGTGCTCGTCGAGCAGTACTACGACTTCGCCGCCGAGCTGGCCGACCAGTACCTGGTGATGGAACGCGGCGAGGTCGTCGCGCAGGGCCGCGGCAAGGACATGGAAGCCGACGGCGTGCGCCAGCGCATGTCGATCTGAGGCGGCGCTGAGCATCGGCCACCCGGGTCGCCTGGCCGTGTCGGACCCGGCCCGATTGATCGCCCTCGACGAGGCCGCGGCACGGCCGGCGCGTGCGGACCGGCGCCGCAGGGCCATGCGCTGCGGCCGCGCCGGACAACCGGTCCGCGCCGCTACCATCCGGCGATGCTGACCGTCCACCATCTGGAAAACTCCCGCTCGCAGCGCGTGCTGTGGCTGCTCGAAGAACTGGGCCTGCCGTACGTTGTCAAGCGCTACGAGCGGGACCGCCAGACCATGCTGGCCCCTCCCGAACTGCGCCAGGTGCACCCGCTGGGCAAGTCGCCCGTCATCACCGACGACGACCAGACGATTGCCGAGACCGGCGCGATCATCGAATACCTCGTCGACAAGGCCGGCGGCGCGCTGCGGCCTGCGCCGGGGACGCCGGCGTTCCAGCGCTACCGCTATTGGTTGCACTTCGCCGAAGGCACGGCCATGCCACCCCTGGTGATGAAGCTCGTCTTCGACACCATCGCCAAGGCGCCGATGCCGTTCTTCGTGAAGCCGGTGGCCAAGGGCATTTCGGCGCGGGTGCTCGACAGCTTCGTGATGCCCAATCTGGCGCGCCAGCTCGACTTCATGGAAGCCGAGCTGAAGTCGCGCACCTGGTTCTGCGGATCAGACTTCACCGCTGCCGACGTGATGCTGAGCTTCCCGCTCGAAGCGGCCGCCCAGCGAGCGGGTCTGGATGCCTCGCGTCCCGTGCTGCACGACTTCCTGCAGCGCATCCACGAACGGCCGGCCTACCGACGCGCCTTGGCCCAAGGCGGGCCGTACAGCTTCGCAGACTGATCTGGCCCCTCTCAGGGGCGCCGCGGGCGGTCCTCCTTTGGAGGGGGGTGGCGGTGTCAACTCCCGCGACCGCGGGGGATTGCTGCGCCCTGGCTTCTGGTCAGAAGACCGGCAGCGGCCGACACTGGCCCATATTTTGAACAAGACAGGGATTCCGGATCGCCTTGCGGGCGCGGTCAGCCTTCCCGCGGGCGGTGCACTTGAACGTTGAACCAAGGGTGATGGTGATGTGGCGACGGGCGATGGCCGCGCTATGCATGACCGTCGCCGTTTCCGCCTGCGGCGGCGGTGGCGGCGGCTCGCCCGATGCCGCCACGGCGCCACCCTCCAGCGGCTCGTCGGTGATGCCCACGGTGCAGAACGTCGGCACCACCGAACCCGATCCCGCCAGCTGGTTGTCCTGCCCCTCGGTCGTGCACACCACGCAGGGGCAGCCCGTGACGCTGGCCTGCGAAAAGCTGATCACTGAGCTGACCCTGGCGACCGAGTGGTCGCTGGTCAGCGCCCCCAGCGGCTTTTCGCTGCTGCCGTCCGGCGGACTGACCGTCAGCTTCGTGGCCACGCATGTCGGCGAACACCGCATGCAGGTGCGCAGCGTCAGTGGCTCTGCCGAGCGTGTGTCTTCGGTCGTGCTGCATGTCGATTTGCCACCGAACCAGGCGCCCAGCCTGGGCTGTCCGGCGGAAGTCACCGGGCAGTCCGCTCAGGCGGTGCTGGTTTCCTGCACGGCCACGGACGATGGCCAGCCTGCCGGTTCCACCCTGGCTTCTCAGTGGGAGGTGGTCACATCACCTGCGCCCGTCACCCTGGGAGGCGCCCAGACGCTGGAGGCGCGGTTCGTACCCTCGGCCGCGGGTGCCTACCGCCTGCGCCTGACGACCAGCGACGGAGGCTTGGCGTCATCGGCCGACGTGCTGGTGACCGTCAAGCCGCCGCCCAACACGCCCCCGTCCGTCACCTGCCCGGCAGCGGTCCAGGGCACGGCAGGGCAGGACGTCGCCATCTCCTGCAGCGCCACTGACGACGGCCAGCCCGCGGGCGCCACGCTCAGCCCGCGGTGGGTGCTGGTGTCCGCCGCCGGCGCCGCCCAGCTCACTGGCCAGGAAAGCTTCAATGCGCGCCTGAACGCCACCGTCCCGGGCGAGTACCGGCTGCGGCTCACGGTGGGCGACGGTGCCCTGGTGACGTCCAGCGAGGTGGCGGTGACGCTCGCCCCGCCGCCCAACCAGGCACCGACCGTGTCGTGCCCGTCGAAGCTCAGCGGACGCGTCCAGCAGGAACTCGCGCTGACCTGCAGCACCAGCGACGACGGGCAACCCGCTGGAAAGTCGCTGACGACCGCCTGGACCCACGTCTCAGGCCCGTCGACACCCACCTTGACCGGTGCGCAGGCGACGAGCGCGAGCTTCACGCCCACGAAGGCCGGCACCTACCGGCTCCGGTTCACGGCCAGCGATTCGGCGCTGTCCGCGTCTGCCGACGTGCTTGTCGAGGTCGGCGCTGCCCCCAACCTGGCTCCGGTGGTCAGTTGTCCTGCCAGCGTGACCGGGCGCATCCAACAGCCGGTGGCGATGACCTGCACCGTGAAGGACGATGGACAGCCGGCCGATGCGGTGCTGGCAGCCGCCTGGACCGTCGTGTCAAGTCCCGCCAGTGTGGCCTTGGGGGGCGCGCAGTCCCTGGGCGCGAGCTTCACCCCGACGGTGCCGGGCACCTACCGCTTCCGGCTGCGGGTCAGCGATGGTGATCAGGCGGGTACGGCCGATCTGGTGGCCGAGATCTCGCTGCCGCCGAACCAGGCGCCGCGCCTGAGTTGCCCGACCGCGTTGACCGGGACGGCCGGTCAAGCGGTGTCCCTGAGCTGCACGGCGGCGGATGACGGACAGCCGGCCGGCCAGGCGCTGACGCCGGTGTGGACCCAGCTGTCCGGCGTCCCACTGGCCTTGATGGGTGCCAACACACTCGCCACGGCCTTCACGCCGACGGCGGCCGGCAGTTACAGGTTCATGCTCAGCGTGAGCGACAGCCAGCTTGCCGCGACGGCAGAGGTGGCGGTCACGGTCGATCCGCCCCCCAACCGCGCTCCCGTCGTGACCTGCCCCTCGCAAGTCAGCGGCCACGTCGGGCAGGAGGTCGGGGTGTCCTGCACCGCGGTCGATGACGGGCTGCCCACAGGCTCCTCGCTGCTGCCGTCGTGGCAGTTCCTGACGGGGCCCGCGCCGGCGACGCTGGCCACGCCCAAGACCACGGGCACGCGGTTCACGCCGACACAGCCGGGAACCTACAAGCTGCGGCTGGGTGTCAGCGATGGTGGCTTGTCGAGTTCGGCGGACGTCGACGTCGTGGTCACCTATCCGCCGAAACTCGCCCCCAGCATCAGCTGTCCGACCCAGCTGACGGGCGTTGCCGGCGTGGAATCGACGGTCGCCTGCAGCGCGGCGCCCAATGGGGGCGCACCCGGTGCCCTGTTGAGCTACGCCTGGACGCTGGTGTCCGGCCCGGCGGTGTCCCTCCTCGATGCGGGCACCGACCGTGTGCGGCTGACGCCTGCCGACGCCGGTACCTTCCGGCTGCGCCTGACCGTCACCGATGGCGCCTTCAGCAGCAGCTCCGACGTCACGCTGGTCGCTGCCCTGCCGCCCAACCAGGCGCCCAGGCTCACCTGCCCCGCGACCCTGAGCGGCCAGGCGCAGCAGGAGGTGGTGATCGCCTGCACGGCCAGCGACGACGGCCAGCCTGCGGGCAAGTCGCTGGTGCCGGCCTGGACTTTCGTCTCCGGCCCGGTCACGCCGACGCTGGCCACGCCCGGCACACTGACGACGCGTTTCACGCCTGCCCAGGCGGGCACCTACCGGCTCGCGCTGCAAGTCAGCGACACGGTGCTGAGCAGCACGGCCAACGTGACCGTCACGGTCTCGCCGCCGCCCAACCAGGCGCCCACGGTGTCCTGCCCGAGCACGTTCAATGGCACGACCCAGCAGGAGGTCGTCATCACCTGCACCGCGGCCGACGACGGCCAGCCGGCCGGCAAGACCCTCGTGCCCACCTGGAGCGTGACCAGCGCGCCAGCGACAACGACGCTGGCCACGCCCGGCACCCTGGGCACCCGGTTCACGCCGACACAGCCCGGCACCTACCGGCTGAAGCTCTCCGTCAGCGACAGCCTGCTCGTCGGCAGTGCGGACGTGACCGTCAGCGTGGCCCTGCCGCCCAATCTGGCTCCGGTCGTGAGCTGCCCCGCCACCCTGAACGGCAGCACGCAGCAGGAAGTGGCCATCAGCTGCACGACCACGGACGACGGACAGCCCGCCGGCAAGGCGCTGGTGCCGTCCTGGACCCAGGTTTCCGGCCCCGCCACGCTGACCCTGGGCGGCGCGGCGACGCTGGGCGCCCGGTTCACGCCCACGGTGGCCGGCACCTACCGCCTGCGCCTGGCGGTGGGCGATACCTTGCTGACCGGCAGCGCCGATGTCACCGTCACCGTCTCGCTGCCGCCGAACCAGGCGCCGAGCGTGACCTGCCCGGCCACGCTCAGCGGCCTGAACCGGCAGGAGATCGTCGTCACCTGCACCGCGCGGGACGACGGGCAGCCCGCCGGCAGCTCGCTGCGTCCGAGCTGGACCGTGCTGTCCAGCGCCGGCACGACAAACCTCATCGGCGCCGACACCTTCAGCGTGCGCTTCACGCCCACGAAGACGGGTGCCTACCGCCTGCGCTTCGCCGTGACCGACGGGGCCCTGCCGACGACGGCCGACGTGGCCATCACGGTGAGCGCACCGCCCAACCTGGTTCCGCGGCTGACCTGCCCGTCGCTGGTCAACGGAACCGTCGGACAGGCGACTTCCGTCGCCTGCAGCGCCAGCGACGATGGAGAGCCCGAAGGCGCCGTCCTGAGCTACGCCTGGAGCGTCGTGTCCGGTCCCCAGACGCCGGTGCTGACCGGCGCGGGTTCGGCCAACGCGCGCTTCACGCCCACCCAGGTGGGCAGCTACCTGCTGAGACTCACGGTCAGCGACACCCAGCTGACGGCGAGCGCCGATGTCACCGTCCAGATCGCGGCCCTGCCCAATGCCGCGCCGGTGCTGACTTGCCCGGCCAGCCAGAACGGCCAGACCGGCAGCGATGTCGTCGTGCAATGCACCGTCACCGACGACGGCCTGCCGGCGGGCGGCAGCCTGGCGCCCAGCTGGTCACTGGAGTCGTCCCCCGGGGCGGTGACGCTGGACAACAGGAACACGCTGGCGGTTCGTTTCCGGCCTGCGGCAGCCGGGCTGTATGCCCTGAAGCTCACCGTCAGCGACGGCGACCGAAGCAGCGAAGCGCAGGTGCGGGTGACGGTCACGGTGCCGCCCAACCAGGCGCCGCGGGTCACGTGCCCCAGCACCGCCAGCGGGACCGTGGGCACCGCAGTCAACCTCTCCTGCACGGTCACGGATGACGGTCAGCCCACGGCGGCCGCGCCCGCTCTCGCCTGGAGCACGGTCAGTTCACCGGCCACGGTCACCTTCAGTGCGCCTTCCCTGGCATCGACCAGCTTCACGCCAAGTGCGACTGGCAGCTATCGCGTGCGCCTGACGGCCAGCGACACCCAACTGTCCGCCGCAGCGGAAGTGGTGGTCACGGTGACGCCACCGCCCAACGTCGCCCCCACCGTGACCTGCCCGGCCTCTGTGAGCGTGCGTGTGAACCGGCCGCTGTCGGTCAGCTGCACGTTCACGGACGATGGCCTGCCCGCGGGCAGCACCCTCACGCCCTCGTGGAGCTGGACGCTCGGCCCGGCCAGCCCGGCGCTGACACCTGCCGGCAGCACCTCCGTCGGCGCAACGCCTACCGTGGAAGGCACCTACCGGCTGCGGCTCTCGGTGTCCGACGGTCTCCTGTCCGGCACCGGCGAGGTGGAAGTCCGTGTCCTGCCGCCCATCACCTGGCGCATCCATCCGCTGGGCGCGTCCATCGTCAACGGCTGGGGCGGCCAGCAGAGCTTCCGTTATCCCTTGTGGACGAAGCTCGTGGACGCCCATGTCACGGTCGACATGGTGGGTTCGACCACGGCCGTGGACGGCGGCACCCCGGTCTACCCGGACTACAAGGGCCTGGTCTTCGATCGGCAGCACGAGGGTCACTCAGGCTTCACCACGGGGCAGATTGCCTCCAACCTGTCCGCCTGGATGGCCAACTACGTGTCGGATGTGACGGTCTTCCACGCGGGCACCAACGACCTGCTGCAGCGCGGGCAGGCGGCCATCGATCCGGCGCTGCTCAACCTGAACAGCATCGTGCAGACCTTGCGCGCCAAGAATGCCGACGTGCAGGTCTACGTGGCCAAGCTGATTCCGGTGGATCCGACGAACCCCGCCTGGCCGTTGACTGGCGACTATTCGCAGACGCCTGCGCACATCGTGGCCTTCAACGACCGGCTGGCGGCCTGGGCCGCGAGCGTCAGCACCTCACGCTCGCCGGTGCGCATCGTCGACCTGCATACCGGCTTCAACGCCAAGACGGACACCTTTGACGGCATCCATCCCAACACCGCCGGTCAGGAGAAGATGGCCGAGGGCTTCTTCCGCGCCATCGTCGGCGGTCTTTGAGCCGGCGGGCCGTCGGCCTCAGGTTCGCCAGATGCGCGGCGGCTCCGCCGCCAGTGACCAGAGCTGCTCGCGCCAGCGGCCGCGCACGGCGGCCAGCAGCGTGAAGACGGGTTCCACCCGGTCGGCCAGCACCCGCAGCACCAGCACCCGCTCGTGCGGGCTGGTGCAGCCGGCCACGGCGGCCAGGGCGTTGTCTGCCAGTTCGGCCCGGGCGCTGTCCAGCAGCGCATCTCGCCGCGGTCGCTGCAGCGGCGTGCCGAAGCCTGCCCACAGCGTGCCCAGCACGCGCCGCCCGGCCCAGCCCAGCGGCGATTGCAGCAGGCGTGTGTCGCGCCCGTCCACGCGGCCGCGTTCGAGCCAGTGGCCCGGCATCTCCACGTGCTGCAGGAAGCGTCCGGCGTCGAACTGGTCGCCGGTCGCGGGCAGGCCCAGGGACAGGATGTCCCAGCCCATGGCCTCGGCGCCAGGATCGAGCTGCACCTGCAGGTGGTTCTCGGCGTCGCAGCCGCGGTGGGCAATCGTCTCCAGCGGCAGCCACTCCAGGCGTGCGCCCTCGGCCACGCGCAGCGTGCATCGCTGGCTCGCCAAAGGTCCGTCGCTGCGGTAGAAGCGTGTCGCCCCGGGGGTGGTCAGCAGGGCATGCGTTCCCGGCCCCAGCGTGACATCGATCTCGAGCACGTCGCCGCCGGCCAGGCCGCCGGGCGGATGCACCAGCACATGGTGGCAAATGCCCGGGCCTTCCGGGTAGAGGCTGCGCAGCACACGCAGCGGACCCTCGTGACGGTCATGCGCGATCGTGCGCCCGCCGTCATGGCGGTAGTTGAGTTGCAGGTGGCCGCGCCAAGTCATCGCGCAAGCCTAACGCCTGCCGCAGGCCGGCCGTGGCGAATGGCCCACGGACCGGGAACCTGCGGGGCCCGCGCGTGTCAGCGGCGCACGCGGCGACGCCGGACGACAGTGCCGACGATGGCGACACCCGCGAGCATCATCAGCCAGCTGGTCGGCTCGGGGACGGCGGTGACATTGAGCTGCAGGGTCTCGACGTTCATGTTGCGTCCCACGCCCACCAGCCCGGGATTGGCCGAGTCGCCCACCGTCAGGGTGAAGACCGCTGACACCGGGTACGCGGAGCCGCCCAGGTAGCTGATCACACCGTCTGCGAAGTCACCGCCAACGATGTTTGCAAAGGTGTTCGGCAGCGAGAAGTACGAGCAGCCCGGGCCCGCGCAGCCGATGCCGGTGATGTCCAGGTCGAAGACCCCGGCGCCGTTGTAGATGCTGATGTTCTGCGCGCCGGCTGCCGGCCCGAAGGTCAGGTTCAGCGCGTTCAGCATGCCCACGCCAAAGCCGCCATCGGCGTGTGGAGTCGTCGAGTAGCCGTACTCCACATCCGCCGTGAATGCGGCGGGGTTGCCGGTGAGCGTGCCGCCCCCCAGGGCGATCTTGTTCACCGTGGTGGTCGCGCTGACGGATCCGGCCGCAACGAAGGTGCTGGGTCCGACGCTGTAGAAGTCGCCCAGCGAGCTCGGGTTCACGATGCCCGTGGGGGTGTTGAACGGACCGGAGTTGCTCAGCCCGGGCCGAACGAACGGCAGCAGGGGCTCGCCGCTGACCGAGGTGCCGCCCAGTGTGGCGGTGACGGCAACGCTGGCGCCGCCGGTCACGGGAAGGGGAACGCCCAGGACGCTGACGGAGCCGCTGAAGTTCATCGAGACGTTGCTCACCTGCGCCGCGAAGGACATGCCGGTGAGGACATCGGGGCCGCTGTAGCGCGCCACGTCGAAGGTGCTGCCCACGGGCGCACTGACCGTGAAGGTGCCGGGGCTGCCGTTGCTGTCGGCGGTGGCCGGAAGGTCGATGGACCCGGTGGTGCTCGTGGCGGCAACGGCCGCGGGCGCGAAGGCGGCCAGCGCGGCGCTCATCACGAGACTCAGGGGAGTGAGGCGGCTCAGGATGTTCATGGGGTCTCCCGTCGGACCTTGGCGCGTCCGCAGATATGTTTGAAAAGGGCTGCGTCGTGATTGTTTTGACGACTGCCCCCAAACCGCCACATTCACTCGCGGGGTGCATGTGGCACGGGAGTCGAAATCGGGGCTGCTACCCCCTTCAGAGTGACATGCCTGGGCGAATCATTTCACCCGTCAGAGCCTCTGGCGTCGTGCGACGCACCGAAGGCCCGTGCAATCAGCGTCCAGCGTCAGCCGTCGGCGCTTCGTCTTGGCTCGAGAAGCGGACTCCGAACGGTCCCGCCAGCTCGTTGATTGCACGGCGCTGGCTTGCAGTGCCTCGTGCATAGAGCCTCACCACCCAATCGCGTACGGAATCGGGCCAGGCCGTCCAGTGGCGAAGAACCAGGGTCAGCATGAGTTGCTGGACGTGGCTCTCGTTCGGCCCCAACTGGATGGCACGCTCGGCGGCCTGGTGCATGGGTGGCCCCAATTTGCCGGACTCTTCCAGCGTGTTGGCCAAGAGTGCCCAGACCAACGGATCGCTGGCGCGCAAGTCGAGGCTGAGACGGTAGTGTTGCTCGGCCAGCGCCAGCCAGGCTGTGCGTTCGCTGTCAACGGCCCAGTCTTGTACCGAAGCCACGCGGTACATGTTCCCGATGAGCTCGTGCAGCAAGGGGTCGCGAGGCTGAATCTCTGCCGACTCCAGCAGCGCCGAGGCCACTTCAGTCCAATGACTCCTCTCACGTGGCTTGCTGGCGCCGCTGCTCCATTGCTGGACGAGCTGCCGTTCGCCAAGCGTCGGCAGTTCGGCGCGCAGTTGAGGCCACGCCGTCGAGAAGACCCACGCACTGACCGCCAGCACGACAACCGGCAAGCCCCACATGGGCGCGCGGGGCCGCTCTGCCGGCGAAACGCCACCCGTCACAGGCTGCCTGCGCTGGTCTGCGCGACCGCAACACCAGCCAGCTCGGCGGGTCCCGCCGACGTCAGCTGGTGTGCCTTCGAAGCGCCGTACTCGCGCACGAGCCAGTCACGGGCCTGCGTCATGCGGGGTTTGCGACCGCCGAGGTTGTGTGCGTCGGTGGCGACTGCATGCACGTAGCCAAAGTCCAGCAGGCTGCGCGCTGCTGCTTGAACGCGCGGGCCGAAATGTCCGGACAGGGATGCGGCGGTCAACTGCATGCGGCAACCCATCCGCGCAAAGGCTGTCATCCGCCGCGGATCGTCCATCACCATCCGGTTGCGTTCGGGATGCACGATGATGGGTCGAACGCCGTGATTCAAGAGACGATCGACAAGACGGTCGGCGCCCACGGGAATCTGTCCGTCCGGCAATTCCAGCAGCATCGTCTTTCGACCGTCGCTCTGTACGCCCAGGAAAGGGATCTCATCTCGCTCCAGCAGTGCGATGACCTCCGGGCCCAGGCGCACCTCACCCGCGAAAGACAGGCCCAGGTCGATGTCGGCCTCGAGCAACCGACGCCGGAACGCGGCGAAGGCCTCCGCAATGCTGCGGCGATTGTTTGCGTATCGGCCAGGAAAGACGTGCGGCGTGCACACGACGTGCGTGATGCCGTCTTGGACGAGCGCCTGGGCGAGCATCAACGCCTCGGCCTCGTCCCTGGGGCCATCGTCGATGCCGGGCAGGAGGTGGCAGTGGATGTCAATCATCGGTGCCAGGAAGCTTGGTGGGCTGAGCGCGACTCGAGCGCAGCGGATGCAAAGAGGTCAACGTTTGGCCCAAGACGCAGCGAAGCCGGCTGGGCGATGCCGAGCCGGCTCTGGAGGTTGTGCGGCTCAGGGCAGGGTGCCGAGCCGGCGATTGCCCAAGCGTGGTTAGACGCGGCTGGGCGGCACGCGCGGCGGGCAAACCGCTGGCTTGGGCTTCACGGTGGTGACCACCGTGTACTTGGCCACCGGGGCATAGCTCACCACCACCGGCGCGGCCTTGGCCGGAGGGGTCTTGGCCGGAGGGGTCTTGGCAGTAGCGGCCAGGGCGGGCATTGCGAAACCCAGCGCAGTGGCCAAGAGAACCAATTTCGTCTGCATTCTCATTTTCATCATCCGACTCCCGTGAAGCGCTAAACAAACTGTGTGTGAGGGGCACGTTAGCAGCGCCCCTAGATTGTCGTCAATTGCGAGAAAGCGCCTGAGCCCCCTATTGGAAACAACATGTTTCGCGGCCCCTCAAGCGGGGGGTGTCTTGCAACAACGTCGGGATCGACGTGCGGGAATGCACGGATAGAGTGCTACTCATGTGAAGGATTGGGCGGCGCCATTAGGGGCGTTGGGCATTGATTGTCCGCATCGATCGGACGGCATGCCACGTTCATCTGGGGAGTTCTCGATTCATGTTGTTTTCACTCGTCATTTCCGTGGCGTCGCTCTCACTTGCCGTCGCGGTCCTGGTGGTGCTCACGGGTCCGCTGCATGCGCGCTGGTCGGCTGACCGTGCAGGTCAGGGGATCCAGAAACACCATCACGGCTCGCCGCCCCGCGTGGGCTTGATCCCCATTCTGGCGGGTTGTGTGCTGGCTGCCGTTCTGCTAACGCGTTCGCCTCGCGTCGATGGCGCCGATGTCCTGTTTGCCCAGCTGCTGATGTGCGGCCTGCCCGCCGCGGCCATGGGGCTGCTGGAGGACGTCACCAAGAGCGTCCGCGCCCGCTGGCGCATGCTGGCGCCCATGCTGGGCTGTGCCGCCGCCATGTGGCTGCTCAATGCGGTGGTGCCCAGCACCTCGATCCCTTTTGTCGACGCACTCCTCGCCTGGTGGCCGGTGGCGGCGGCGCTGACGCTGTTGCTGGTGGTGGGCTTTACCCAGGCCATGAACATCGTGGACGGGCTGAACGGCCTGGCCAGCGGTTTGGCCATGACGATGCTGGCCGTGACCGCTGTGGTGGCCTACCGTGTGGACGACATGGCCGTGCTGGTGATCGCGCTGGTGCTGATGGCCTCCATCCTCGGCTTCTTCGTCCTCAACTTCCCGTCCGGGCGCCTGTTCCTGGGTGACGGTGGCGCCTACTTCCTCGGCTTCATGCTGGTGGAACTGTGGATCCTGCTGGTCATGCGCAACCCGGGCGAGGTGTCTCCGTGGTTCATCGTGGCCCTGGCGGCCCACCCCACCATCGAGACCGTCTTCAGCATCATTCGGCGCAAGGCGCTGCGCCACCGGCCGCGCAATGCCACGGCGCCCGACCGCCTGCACCTGCACACCCTTGTCATGCGCCGGCGCAGCCGGCCTCTGATGGGGCGCGATGTGCGCCGCAACTGGCCCTGGATGCCCAATGCCCTGGCTTCCGCCGCGCTGCAGCTACAGGCCACCGTGTTCATGGTGCTGGCTGCGTTGAACCCGGCCAGCCTGTGGTGGAGCGTGTTCGTGCTTGCCGTGGCCACGCTGGCCTACCTGATGGTCTTTCGCCGCATTGCGCTGTTCCGTGGGCGTTTCAGCGCCAGGCTGGCGCGGCCGGCCGTGCGGCCCAAGCCTATGTCTGCCCAGGCTGCCAAGGGGCTGCCTTCATGAGGTATCGGCTTGCCGCCGTTTGGCGATCCCCATGTTTCAGGATGGACGGTCCTTCCTGAGTCCGCAGAATCGATGGCCAACGAGCCCTTAGAGCGTCACTAACGCCGAAAATCAGGAGGACACCATGTCGCAAGACTGGTACGTCTGCTTTACCAAACCGCGTCAGGAAGAACTGGCTCACCAGCGGCTGGCATCACAAGGCTATGCCGTATACCTGCCCCGCTTCGTGCGCTGGGTGCGGCATGCGCGCCAGTGGCAGCGTGTCTCTTCGGCGCTGTTTCCTCGCTATCTGTTCGTGCAACCGGGCGACGCCGGGCAGTCGCTGGCGCCCGTGCGGAATACCCCGGGCGTTGCGGGCCTGGTGCGTTTCGGGCCGGAGCTTGCGCGCCTGTCCGCGCTGCGCATGGAAGCGCTGCGCCGCGTGGTTGCTGCGCTGGACGCCGCCACACCCGAGCAGCCCTTCGCCGCGGGTGCCGCGGTGGTGTTCTCCCACGGGCCGCTGGCCGGCCTGCAAGGCATCGTCAGCCAGGTGGCGGACGAACGCGTGATGGTGATGTTCAACCTGCTCGGCCAGCCGCAGACCGTGGCTGTGCCGGCAGACCAACTGGCCTGCGCCTGATCACCAGGGTGCGCTGAGCGGTCTTCGGGCCGCGCAGCACGGGTCGGCTTTTGTGCAGGGTGTTCGCACCCCGCACTGCGGCAGCCTGCGCGGCTGCCTTTGACAACCGGATGACCGCAAGCCTGATCAATCAACTCCAGATCGCCCACCACGGTGCCGTGGACGGGGTGACCGGCTCCTGCCACCGCCTGACGGTGCCGGGCGGCGATGCGGTGCTGGTGGATTGCGGCCTGTTCCAAGGTGCGGAGACCTCGAGTGACGGCGCCGGGGCCGACCGGCTGGAGATCGGCTTTCCCATCGACACCGTGCGTGCGCTCCTGGTGACGCATGTGCACATCGATCACGTGGGGCGCATTCCGTACCTGCTCGCGGCTGGCTTCAAGGGGCCCATCGTGTGCAGCGAGGCATCGGCCCTGCTGCTGCCGATGGTGCTGCAGGATGCGCTCAAGGTCGGCTTCACGAAGGACGCTGGTCTGGTCGGGCGCGTGATGGCCCAGATCCGCCGCCAGATCGTGGCCGTACCTTATGGGGCCTGGCACGTGCTGTGGCCCGCCGACGCCACGCGTGCCGACAAGCCGGCGCTGCGTGTGCGCCTGCAGCCGGCCGGGCACATCCTGGGCTCCGCCTATCTGGAACTGGAGGCCACACGCGGTGCCGAGAAGGCTGTGGCGGTATTCAGCGGCGACCTCGGCGCGCCCTACACCCCGCTGCTGCCGGCGCCCAAGGCCCCGGCGCGGGCGGACATCCTGGTCATCGAAAGCACCTACGGCGATCGCGTCCACGAAAGCCGCAAGGACCGCCGCCAGCGCCTGCAGGCGATCTGCGAACACGCCTTCGGCAACCGCGGCACGCTGCTGATCCCCGCGTTCAGCATCGGGCGCACGCAGGAACTGCTGTACGAACTGGAAGAGATCGTCCACCGCAACCGCGTGCGGCCCGCCGCCAAGGACGTGCCCTGGGGCGACCTGGACATCGTGGTCGATTCACCCCTGGCCGCGGACTTCACGGCCGGTTATGCGCAGCTGAAGTCGCACTGGGACGCCGAGGCCCGCCGCAAGCTCAGTCAGGGTCGCCACCCGCTGGCTTTCGAGAACGTCACCACGATCCCGGACCACACGACGCACCTGCGCACGGTGGACTACCTCGCGCGCAGCGGTCGGCCGGCCATCGTCATCGCCGCCAGTGGCATGTGCAGCGGCGGACGCATCGTCAACTACCTGAAGGCGATGCTCGGCGATGCAAGGCACGACGTCCTCTTCTGCGGCTACCAGGCTGCCGGCACGCCGGGGCGGGACATCCTGCAATACGGGCCGCGCGGGGGCTACGCGGTGCTGGATGGCGAGCGCATCGACATCCGTGCCGGCGTGCACCAGATCGGCGGCTTCTCGGCCCATGCGGACCAGAAGGACCTGCTGGGCCTGGTCAACCGCATTCCCCATCCGCCGCGCCAGATCCGCATCGTGCATGGCGACGACGCCGCCAAGCGGGCGCTGAGCGGGCGCATCCAGGCGCTGAAGAAAAACATCGAGGTTGTCATTCCATGAAGATTGCCATCGCGGGGACCGGCTACGTCGGCCTGTCCAACGCCGTGCTGCTGGCGCAGCACCATGAAGTGGTCGCGCTGGACATCGTCCGCCAGAAGGTGGAGATGATCAACGACAAGCTCTCGCCCATCGACGACGCGGAGCTGGCCGAATACCTGCGCAGCAAGCCGTTGAACCTGCGCGCGACGACCCGACCGGCGGACGCGTACGAAGGGGCCGACTTCGTCATCATCGCCACGCCTACCGACTACGACCCCCAGACCGCGCGCTTCAACACCGACACGGTGGAATCGGTCATCCGGGATGTATCGGCCATCAACCCGAACGCGGTGATGGTCATCAAGAGCACCATTCCCGTGGGCTTCACGGCCATGGCGCGGCGCAAGTACATGACGCACAACCTCATGTTCAGCCCCGAGTTCCTGCGCGAGGGCAGGGCGCTGCACGACAACCTGCACCCCAGCCGCATCGTGGTGGGGGAAGACAGCGAACGCGCCCGCACGTTTGCCGGCCTGCTGCAGGCCGCGGCCATCAAGCAGGACATTCCCACGCTCTTCACCGGCAGCACCGAAGCCGAGGCCATCAAGCTCTTTGCCA
Organism: Pseudomonadota bacterium; assembly: GCA_963205115.1. Classification (GTDB taxonomy): domain Bacteria; phylum Pseudomonadota; class Gammaproteobacteria; order Burkholderiales; family Burkholderiaceae_C; genus Rubrivivax. The sequence continues at coordinate 45,968 of CAUJHV010000049.1, forward strand.
ACACCTACCTGGCGATGCGCGTGGCCTACTTCAACGAGCTCGATTCGTACGCGGTCGCCCTGAACCTGAACCCGCGCCAGATCATCGAAGGCGTGTGCCTGGACCCGCGCATCGGCAGCTTCTACAACAACCCCAGCTTCGGCTACGGCGGCTACTGCCTGCCCAAGGACACCAAGCAGATGCTGGCCAACTACAACAGCGTGCCGCAGACGCTGATCTCCGCCATCGTCAGCGCCAACAGCACGCGCAAGGACTTCGTGGCCTTCGACATCCTCGACCGCAAGCCCAAGACCGTGGGTGTGTACCGCCTGGTCATGAAAGCCGGCAGCGACAACTACCGCGCCAGCAGCGTGCAGGGGATCATGAAGCGCATCAAGGCCAAGGGCATCCCGGTGATCGTGTACGAACCGGTGCTGACGGAACCCGATTTCTACAACTCGCCGGTGATCAACGATCTGGCGCAGTTCAAGCAGCAGGCCGACCTGATCATCGCCAACCGGCTGACCCCGGAGCTGGAGGACGTGAAGGACAAGGTCTACACGCGCGATCTGTTTGGCAGCGACAGCTGAACCCGGAAAGGCTCTATGACACGACATTACGACCCCCGCAAACGCATCCTCGTCACCGGCGGTGCCGGCTTTCTGGGATCGCACCTGATCGATCGTCTTCTGGCGCGTGGCGACGAGGTGGTCTGCGCAGACAACCTCTTCACCGGCGCCAAGCGCAACATCGAGCATCTGCACGATCACCCACGCTTCGAGTTCATCCGCCACGACGTGACGTTTCCGCTCTACATCGAGGTGGACCAGATCTACAACCTGGCATGCCCGGCGAGCCCCATCCACTACCAGCACGACCCGGTGCAGACCACGAAGACCAGCGTGCATGGGGCGATCAACATGCTGGGCTTGGCGAAGCGCCTGAAGGCACGCATCTTCCAGGCCAGCACCAGCGAGGTCTACGGCGACCCGGCCGTGCACCCGCAGACCGAGTCCTACTGGGGCAATGTGAATCCCATCGGTCCGCGCAGCTGCTATGACGAAGGCAAGCGCTGCGCCGAGACCCTGTTCTTCGATTACCACCGCCAGCACCGCCTGGACATCCGCGTCGCGCGGATCTTCAACACCTACGGCCCGCGCATGCACCCCAACGACGGCCGCGTGGTGAGCAACTTCATCGTGCAGGCGCTGAAGGGCGAAGACATCACCATCTATGGCGAAGGCCAGCAGACCCGCAGCTTCTGCTTTGTGGACGACCTGATCGAAGGCTTCCTGCGGTTCATGGACCTGCCGAAGGCGCAGGATGGCGGCCCGGGCTTTCCGGGGCCCATCAACCTGGGCAATCCGGGCGAGTTCACGATTGCCCAGCTGGCCCACAAAGTGATCCAGCAGACGGGCTCGAGATCGCGCATCGTCCACCGTCCGCTTCCCGCCGACGATCCGATGCAGCGGCGTCCGGACATCTCACGTGCCGGCGAACTCCTGGATGGCTGGAAGCCCCAGGTCCAGCTGGACGAAGGGCTCCAGCTGACGATTGCCTATTTCGACCGCCTGTTGAGCGAAGGGTCCGCCACCCCGCACATTCAAGCCGCATGACGCGAACGGTCTTCGTCACCGGCGGTGCCGGCTATGTGGGCAGCCACTGCTGCAAGGCCTTTGCCGAGGCCGGCTGGAACGTCGTTGTCTTTGACAACCTCAGCCGCGGTTGGGCCGACTTCGTGCAGTGGGGCCCGCTGGTGCGGGGCGACATCCTGGACCTGCCCCTGCTCACGCAGGCCATGCAAGCCTGCAAGCCCGATGCCGTGGCGCACTTCGCCGCACGGGCCTACGTGGGCGAGTCGGTCAGCCACCCGGCCGACTACTACCGCATCAACACCACCGGTTCATTGAACGTGCTGACGGCCATGCGGGAAGCGGGCGTGCGCAGCATCGTGTTCAGCAGCACGTGCGCCACCTATGGCGTGCCGGTGCACACGCCCATCGACGAGACCCACCCGCAACAGCCTATCAATCCCTACGGGTGGAGCAAGCTGTTCGTGGAGCAGATGCTGGCCGATCACGACAAGGCCTACGGCATCAAGCACGTGGCCTTGCGCTACTTCAACGCGGCCGGTGCAGACCCCGGCGGTTGCATTGGCGAACGGCACGAGCCCGAAACCCACGCCATCCCCTTGGCCATCGAAGCGGCCCTGGGTCTTCGGCCCCACTTCACCGTCCACGGCAGCGACTTCGACACCCCCGACGGCACGGCCGTGCGCGACTACATCCACGTGCAAGACCTGGCCAGCGCGCATTTGCGCGCCCTGGCCTGCCTTCGCGAAACACCCCGTAGCGCAGTCTTCAACCTGGGCACGGGACGCGGCACCAGCGTGAAGGCGCTCTTGGACACGGTGGAGGCGGTGACCGGCCGGCGCATCAACCGCCTGCAGGGGCCACGCCGGGAAGGCGACCCGGCCTTGCTGGTGGCCAGTGCCGCCAAGGCCCGCCAGGAACTGAACTGGCAGGCCCCGCTGTCGCGCATCGACACCATCGTGCGTGACGCTGTGGCCTGGCACCGTGCGCAGAGCGACACACCGACCCTAGCGGGTGCCGGTGGCCAACCCATGACCCTTCGCACACCATGAGCGCAACGGAAGCCACGCCCAGCCCCAACGCGGCTGCCCATACCGTCCAGCCGAGTGCCGCCGGCACCACCGCATGGACCACCGTGATCGGCCCGCCCACCGGCTTGTTCGAACTCAAGCTGGGCGAGCTGTGGCGCTACCGCGACCTGATTTCACTGTTCGTGTGGCGCGACTTTGTCTCGGTCTACAAGCAAACCATCCTGGGCCCGCTGTGGTACCTGATCCAGCCGCTGTTCACCACCGTGGTGTTCACCATCATCTTTGGCAAGGTGGCCGCCATTCCCACCGACGGCATTCCGCCCGTGTTGTTCTATATGGCGGGCATCGTGATGTGGAGGTACTTCTCAGACTGTCTGACCAAGACGAGCAATACATTCGTGGGCAATGCACACATCTTCGGCAAGGTGTATTTCCCAAGGCTGACGGTGCCAGTCTCGGTGGTCATCAGTAACCTCATCGGCCTGGGTATTCAGTTGGTGTTGTTCCTGGCATTCTGGGCGTATTACGCGTTCCAGACGAACAGCACCATCGTCTTCCACCCGGCCTATTTGGCCCTGCTGCCGCTGCTGGTGCTGCAGATGGCTGCGCTGGGCCTGGGTTTCGGCATCATCGTTTCGTCTCTCACCACCAAGTACCGCGACCTCACGCAGCTGGTCAGTTTTGGCGTGCAGCTTTGGATGTATGCCACTCCCATCGTCTACCCCATGTCGCTCATCTCCGAACAATGGCGCTGGCTGGTGGCCCTGAACCCCATGTCGCCCATCATCGAAATCTTCAAGTACACCTTCCTGGGTAGCGGCGTTGTCGACGTTCAGTACTGGCTGATCAGCATCGCAGTGACAACCACGGTGTTGCTGTTCGGTATTGTGCTGTTCAACCGCATCGAGAAGTCCTTCATGGATACCGTTTGAAGATGTCTGACGTTGTTATTAGTGTTGAAAGTCTCTGGAAGGAGTACCGACTCGGTGCGATCAACCATGGAACCTTGAGGGCCGACTTGGCGAGTTGGTGGGCACGGCTTCGAGGGCATGAAGACCCGAACCTGCGAGTTACTCCTGCCGGTGGGAACGCCTCAACAGCCCACCTAGAGCCGTTCTGGGCTTTGAGCGACGTCAATTTTGATATCAAACAAGGTGAGGTCGTTGGTATTGTCGGCAGGAATGGCGCGGGGAAGTCCACGCTACTTAAGTTGCTTTCTCGAGTAACTGCTCCGTCACAAGGGCATATTCGAGTAAAGGGGCGGATTGCTAGTTTATTGGAGGTTGGCACCGGCTTTCATCCCGAGTTGTCTGGCCGAGAGAATATTTATGTCAATGGTGCCATTCTCGGAATGAGCAAGAATGAGATACGACGGAAGTTTGACGAAATCGTTGAATTCTCTGAAGTTGAGAAGTTTATAGATACTCCTGTCAAGCGATATTCATCTGGAATGTATGTGCGCTTGGCATTCTCCGTCGCTGCGCATCTTGATCCGGAAATATTGGTCGTTGACGAGATCCTGGCCGTCGGCGACGTCGAGTTTCAAAAGAAGTGTCTAGGTAAAATGGACCATGTCTCGAAATCAGGTCGAACGGTCTTGTTTGTTAGTCATCAAATGAGCGCTGTTCGATCAATATGCACAAGTGCGCTCTTGTTGGCCAATGGAAGTGTGAAATCACGGGGTTCGGTCGGCGGAGTTATTGAGAAATATTTTGAGGATCAAGGATCGCAGCAATCCGAACTTGGTCGGTTCATTCCCAAACATGATGATTCAAAGCCAACGAGAATTATCTCGGTACAGATCGTACAGGCGGAGGTTAGTGGATCCGCGCATATCAGAGATGACATGGGGTTTGACATAGTAGTTGAGCTTTTGCACCCTCATCGATCATCATCTGTTCAAATCTGCATGTCCGTCTACGACGGCGAACAGCGTTCGGTGTTTTCGACTCGTACGAACGTGGATCTGGCGTCAGAGAAGCAGAAGTATTCGCTGAAGGTTGAGAGTCATTACCTGTCCGACGGCGAGTACTCGATGTTCATTGCGTTGATGGACCAGCAGTTTCATCCGATAGACGTACACGACCACGTTTGCAAGTTTGTGATTGTGAGGGTGGCGGAAAATAATCCTGCGTTTCCCGGCGATCTCCGCGGCTGCGTTTTTCCAAAATGCTCGTGGACTCGAATCGGATAGCATGGAGTCTTTGAGGAATGGATGCGCTCTTCTGCTTCCGCTAGGCGCGCCACATATGCTCCGAGATCAACAACCGAGAGCCAGTATTGGTGCGTCATCAGCGTCCCCTTCGTGGTATGCCGTCGTTGACCGCGATTGAACTTATTATGACCGAGTGCCTCATGAACGACTTCCACATCGTGATCACCACCGTACAGCGTCCCACAGCAGCCGTTGCAGCGTTGGCTGGTCTGACTAGCGCCCTAGGCGCCACGCTAATCATCGTGGGCGACCGAAAGGGACCAGACGCGTACCCCTTGCCCAATACGCTTTTCTTGGATCTGGCCAATCAACAAAGCGGCCGCTTTGAGTTGGCGCGAGCTTTGCCGGTTGGCCACTACGCCAGAAAGAATATTGGCTACCTGGAAGCCGTGCAGGCGGGCGCCGGTTGCATCTATGAAACGGATGACGACAACGCGCCGCTTCCGCACTGGCAAACGCGAACCGAGACAGTCTCTGCTGTCACGACATCAAAGAAGGGCTGGTGCAATGTGTACCGGCACTTCACGGAAGAGCGCATCTGGCCGCGCGGTCTGCCGCTGGATGAAGTGGTGGCTTCCGTGGCGAAGCCGGTTGAAGCGACGAACCAGCCGACGCACGTGCGCGCCGCCATTCAACAGGGTCTGGCCAACAACTCTCCCGATGTGGACGCGGTGTGGCGCTTGGTGTTGGATCGACCCTTCAATTTCAATGCCGCGCCCAGCATCCAGCTTCAGCCCGGCACGTGGTGTCCCTTCAACAGCCAAACCACGTGGTGGTGGCCGGTTGCTTACCCCTTGCTCTACCTTCCCAGCTACTGCTCGTTCCGGATGACCGATATCTGGCGCAGCTTTATCGCCCAGCGCTGCTTGTGGGAACTGGATATGGGCGTGGTGTTCCATGCACCCGAAGTCGTTCAAGACCGCAATCCACACGACCTGATGCGAGACTTCAATGACGAGATTTCGGGCTATCAGCAGAACCAAAATATCGTGTCTGTGCTGAAAGCTCTGCCTTTGCAGCGCGGTGCTGACAAGGTGGCAGACAACCTGAGGGCCTGCTACGCAGCGCTCGTCGAGAAGAAGGTGTTTCCGCAGGAAGAACTGGCCCTGGTGGACCTGTGGATCAACGGGCTAGGGCAAGTCGCATGAACGCACCCGATATGCGGCCACTTGTCTCCATCATCATCCCCAGCTTCAATCAAGGTCGCTTCATCCGAAAGACGCTGGAATCCATCTTCGAACAAGACTACCGGCCGTTGGAAGTGGTGGTTGTGGACGGGGCCTCCACCGACGAGACAGTTTCCGTACTCAAGGCCTTCAGTCATCACCCGGAACTGAAGTGGGTATCAGAGCCTGATCGGGGTGTGGTCGACGCCGTCAACAAGGGATTCGCGCGTGCAACGGGGATCTTTGCTGCGATACAGAGTTCGGACGACTTCTATCTCCCAGGCGCCATTTCTGCTGCCGTACGCGCTTTGCAAGCCGATACTCGCCTGGCCTTTGTGTTTGGTGACATTCAGAAGGTCGATGCGGATGGTGAAGAGATTTCCAGGACGCATCTGCCAGCCTATTCACTGGAGAACATCCTGGCGCTGCGCACCTGGATCCCACAGCCCTCCACCTTCTTCCGCCTGAGCGTGGCGCAACAGTTGGGTGGCTGGCGAGAATCCGTACCCTATGCGGCCGACACCGACTTGTGGTTTCGCATGGCCTTCCAGGCGCCAGCTGCGAAGCTGGACCAATTGATGGCTGGGCGCCGTGTGCATGACGCGCAGCGTGACAAACAGGGCGCCCGAATCACGCGTGACTATCACCACATGATTGCCGAGCTGGCGCCTCTGCACGCCAGTCCTTGGCGTCTTCGCCGGGCAGCGCAGGTGGGGTGCCTGCACGTTGCCAGCCGCTACTCACGGGGTAGCGCATGGGTTGAGTGGATTCGCGGGCTCCAGATTGCCTTACTAGACCCCCATAGCCTCGCGCAGACAGGCTGGCTGCACCTCGTACCCGGTGGCTTTCTCGCGCACCGAGTGCTGGCACAACTGAAACGAGCCACCTGGGGCAGTGCGCGGGCCGCGCAATGACAGGTCGGGTTATCCGCCCTGAACCCTCGGCCATGCTGACAGCCCGACAACTTGCAGGCGCAGCGGCGCTGGACGCTGCCCCAGCCTTGTGGCACCTGGCCAGCGGCAACTGGCCGCGGTTGAAGAACCGCCACGAGCATCTCACCCGCAACCCCAGCGGCCCTGGCTGGCGCTGCGAGTTCGAGTGGACCAGTGCGCTGCACGCGGTGGATGTTTTTCCCTCCTTGGGAAAGCTGCTGCTGCATACCGCGTTCAAGCGTTGGCCTATCAAGATGCTGCCGCTGCGCCCGGTTGCCAAGGCACCCGCTGTGTCGTTCGTGCTCCCCTTCAGAGGCCGCAAGCGCCTGCCCCAATTGCTGGCCACGCTGCAAAGCATCGCAGGGCAGGTCGGTATCGATGTCGAAGCGGTGGTTGTAGAACAGGACCAGCAACAAGGAGTTCGCGCCGACCTGCCAGCCTGGGTGAGCTACCTCCATCTTCCGCATCCTCAAGGCGACACGCGGTGGAGAAAATGCTGGGCCTTCAATGCGGGTGTGCAGGCGGCACGCGGCGACGTGCTCATTTGTCATGACGCCGACATTCTTTGTCCAGCGCACTATGCCTTGACGGCGAAAAAGCTTCTCGAGCAGGGCTACGGCAGCGCGTTTGCGCAGCGGTTCTTGTTCTATTTGAATCAGCCCGACAGCGAAGGTCTGTATCGGTCCGCTGGTTTGCGCGGCGTAAGGCCTGAATCTGTCAAGCAGAACTGGGTAGGCGGCACCGCAGCGATTACGCGAAAACACTATGCCGAAATCGGCGGCTTCGACGAGCGATTTTGCGACTGGACCGGCGAAGACGTGGAGTTCTTCGATCGCTGCCGTGCGCATGACAGCTACCGGTACGGCTTCATACCGTTCGTTCACCTGTGGCATGAATCACAACCGACCAAACTGGGTGAACTGCGGGACAACAATCTCCAAGAATTTCGCGAGGTGATGAAGATTCCTGCGAGAGAGCGAATCAGACGACTGACATCCGTCGGAGTGGGCGGTTGACGATGAGCTTACCTATCAGGCTGGGCATCGTGGGGTGTGGTGCTGTTGTCGAAGACATGCATCTGGAAGCTATCGAACGGTGCAGTGAGTTCGCCGTCACGCACCTCATTGACTCCGAGCTCGGCCGCGCCGAGAAACTGCTCAGCCGCTGTCCGGGTGCCGTGGTTTCGCGAAGCATGGCTGAAGCCAGAGATGCGATGGATGCGGTGCTGATCGCAACGCCACCCCACACACATCTGGCTTTGGCGAAGGAGGCCTTTGCACAAGGCTTTGACGTGATATGCGAAAAGCCGCTGGCCAATACACCGGAAGAGTGCCGCGACATGGTTTGCGCGGCCGAGGTGGCGGGCAAGGTATTGGCAGTGGGCCAGAACTTCCGCTTCTACCCGGTCCGCAGACGATTGAAAGAACTGCTTCAAGAGCACCAGCTCGGCCAAATCACCCACATAAGAGCCACGGAAGGGAAGCCATACCGCTGGCAGTCCGTTACCGGCTATACGGTCAAACGGGAACTCGTGCCCGGCGGTGTACTGCTCAATGCCGGTGTCCACACGCTCGACAGCATCCTGTATTGGTTGGGTGACCCGGTCAGCTTCGACTACAAGGATGATGCGGTGGGCGGATTGGAGAGCAACTGTTCAATGAATCTTGCCTTCGCCCAAGGGGCTACCGCTTCATTCGAGATCAGCCGCACCTGCAACCTGCCCTATGAGATCGTGGTCGATGCGGAACATGGAAGCCTGAGGTTCTCAACCAACGCTACCCACGAGTACACAGTGACAACGCCCCTGGCTGGCCAGGCGGAGAAGAAGTCCTTGTCCCAGGTGAGTCTGCGAGATTGCGTCGCCGAGCAGTACCGCGACTTCGCGCAGGCGATCAAAAACCGCAGCCATCCGTTCGTGCATGGCGCGGAGGGTTCAAGGGTTATCGAATGGGTTGACGCGATGTACGCCAGCAAACGTGCCCGACCATTGCCGGCTGCGGCGCCGTTTCCGGGGCACATGTGGTGAACTACAAGGGACGTCGGGTTCTCGTAATTGGCGGCACCGGATTTGTCGGGTCGCGCCTCGCAGCCAGATTGCACCTCGAAGAGCAGGCCAAGGTCACTGTCTTGGTCAGAAACTGGGCCAAGGCCGTTGGTGTGAGTTGCTATCCCGTAGATCTGGTTCACGGAGATGTGCTCGACTTGCCGTCCTTGACGCGTGCCATGGAAGGCGTTGACACCGTCTTTCATTGCGCCAGCGGCATGGACGCCGAAGGCGGTTACAGCAAGACCAATATCGAAGGCACGCAGAATGTTCTGGCCGCTTGCACCACCGCGGCGGTGCGCCAGTTGGTCTACGTGAGCAGCATCGCGGTCCACGGTACTCGAGATGATGGGCCCATCAATGAAGACAGTGACCGGCCTCTCATTGGACGTGACTACAGCGATTCCAAAATCTTGGCCGAGAACCTGGTCTTTGATTGGTGCAAAGACCCCATGCGGCAGGCTGTTGTCTTGCGGCCAACCTATATCTGGGGGCCTAGCTCGTCGCTGTTTACCGTCAGGCCACTTCTTCAGATCAAGGCTGGAACCTTGAAGCTCGTCGACCGCGGAGAGAGGCCGTGCACCGCTGTCCACGTTGACAACTTTGTGGATGCCATGCTCTTGGCGGGCACCGCTGATCGCGCAAATGGGCGGGCGTTCATCATCCACGACGGCGGCGAAGAAAGCTGGCGCGACTTCTTCGAGCACTACAGGCAGTTCCTGAATGCACCGGAACTGCAATCTCTGTCTTCAGGGTCTTGGGTTGCGCAAACCGCTGGACGCGCAATCGAGGAATTTCGTGAAGTGGGTGAGCGACTGAAGGGCAACCCGGCACCGCTTTGGCGAAAGGTTGTGCGACGCAGCGCGTACGAAATGAATAAGCGCCTGGAGAAGAAATACATCGTGGCATGGGATCTGAACAAGTTCGGGCGCAGAAATAAAATCGACATCAGCGCAGCGCGCAACGTCTTGGGCTATCGTCCACGTCATAATATCGCGACCGGCATGCAAATCACGTTGGCGTGGGCACAAGCGCAGATGCGCCTCGAGTTGGGTATCCGTTGATGCCGAGCAGAACGAGACAAGCAGGGGGAAGAATAATATATGTGCGGAATCTTCGGCATCGCAGGGCCAAACTATGAAGATGCAGGGCGAAAGATTCAAGCCTTGTCACAGAGGAAGCGGGGTCCGGACGGATTTGGCGAGTTCGTAGATCCCAGCCGGCCGATCTACCTTGCCCACAACCGCTTGGCCATTGTTGACCTTTCTGAGCACGGCGCGCAGCCGATGTGCAATGAGGACCGTTCGGTCTGGATTACCTACAACGGCGAGATCTACGGCTTTGATCGCCTGCGGGCCGAACTTCAAGCCAAGGGGCACACCTTTGTCTCGCACAGCGACACCGAGGTGATCGTCCATGCCTATGAGGAGTGGGGCCCGAATTGCGTGCACCATCTCAACGGCATGTTTGCGTTCGCCATCTGGGATCGAAAGAAGAGCCAGATCTTCCTTGCCAGAGATCGCTCGGGCGTCAAGCCTCTGTTCTACGGTCTGTTCGGCCAGACACTCGCCTTTGCCTCGGACTCCAGGGCGCTTTCTGGTTTGGGTTTTGTGCAGCGACGAATTCACGGCGGCGCGCTGGCCACATTTCTGCTGCACAACTACGTATCTGGCGCACAATCAATTTGGCAAGACATCAAGAAGCTTCCCCCTGCGCACCATGCCACGTACAACCTGGAGACAGGCAGCCTGACCATTGAGAGGTACTGGCAACTTCAAGCAGAAGAAAAAGAGTGGAACGCAGAGGAAGCGAGTGAAGCATTTTCGCGAATATTTCAAAGTTCGGTCGGCCAATCCCTGGTAAGTGATGTCGATGTTGGCGTTTTCCTGAGCGGTGGATACGATTCTTCAGCGGTGGCCTGTGCAGCCACCAAGGCTGTGGGCGGCGCGAATACCCAGACATTTACCATCGGGTTTGACGAATCCGAAGTTGATGAAAGTGCCTTCGCCAGGGAGACCGCATCGCGTATTGGGTCCGTTCACCATGAGCGGCGCATGAGCAAGAGCCACATGCCCGCCGTTGCTGATGTGATTGGTGCGTTCGATGAGCCGCATGCCGACAGCACCATCTTCCCGCTGTACATGCTGAGCCGTTACACCCGCGAGCGCGCGACGGTGGCGCTCTCCGGTGACGGTGCTGACGAAATCTTCGGAGGCTATTCCTGGTATCGGTACATGGAGCAGGTTAGCTGGAAGAAGCGAATGGCGTTTGGTCTGGAGCCGGTCATTCGAGCGTTGGGCTTCGAGCAAACCACATGGGGCCGCCGATGCAGTGCCATCGACCACTATCGCATGTTGACCTCGGCACCGTTCAGTTTGAGTGAAATTCGCTCAATATTTCCAGGAATACCGGCCGACCAACTACCGGACCAAGAGTCAGACCTATTGAGACAGTACGCTCTGCCCGGTTTGCAGGGCAGCAAAATGTGGCAATATGTCGACTTTCATACGTTCATGGTCGACAACAATTTGGCCATGGTTGATCGATGCTCGATGGCACATTCGCTGGAGGTGCGAGTTCCCTTTCTGGATCATCGACTGATTGAGTTTGCATTTTCACTGCCAGCTGAACTCATTGCCGCCAATGGCAAAGGCAAGATAATTTTAAGTGATTGGTTGAAAATAAATGGCCTCGGTGCGGTGACCGCGCGTAAGAAGCAGGGTTTCAGTTCACCTTATTCGAAACTCTGGCCAAAGGCCGAGATGGTGCAGGAAATCAATACGGGCTGGCTTAGCCGAAGCGACATGGTCAACCAACAAGCGCTCAGGCAAGTCACCAACTCCGGAGACGGTGCCATGGCAAATCAGCTGTTCGTGCTGGCCACGCTGAGCGTGTGGGGTGGTCAGTTCGGCCTCCACTGAGGGACTGGCACATGTCCGTACTGCGGACCCTCTACCGCAAGACCCGGTTCCTCGGGTTTGCGAACTACTGCGTCTTGTGCCGAAGCCATGTGCGGCGCTTCCTGCCGCACGGAGTGGTTCGCCGCGAAAACTCGCTCTGTCCGGTGTGTCACTCGCGAGAACGCCACCGGCTTGCTTGGCATTGGTTCACCCATCGCGCCGGCCTCTTGGACCGGCGTCAGCCAAGCTTGCGCACCCTCCACGTGGCACCTGAGATTCCGGTGGCCAAGCGGCTCAAGCAGCTTCCCAACACCAGCTACATCAGCGGCGACTTCGTACACGCAGCCGATATCCGTATGGACGTCTGCAACATGCCCTTTGCTGATGAGTCCTTCGACTTTGTCTACATCTCGCATGTCCTGAACATGCTCCCGCGCGACGAGCCGGCGTTCAAGGAACTGTGCCGGGTGTTGGCCCCTGGGGGCACCGTGCTCATACAGGTGCCCGCGCCGCTGGCGGGCCCGAGCAAGGAAGCCGGGGCCAACTCGTCGTCAAGTGACCGATTGGCCTTGCTGGGGGATCCCGACATCTTCCGGCACTATGGGCGTGAAGCCTTGCTTCGGCGCGCGGAGGCCGGTGGCCTTCAGCCTCTCCTGGTGCCGTACTTCCACGAGCTTCCCCCCGCTGAACAAATGCGGTTTGGGCTCATCGACGAGGACCTTTGCGTGTGCCGCAAGCCAAAGCACTGATCTCGCTCACCTTTGACGACGGCCTGGACTGCCACTTGGACAAGGCCATTCGGCTGATGGAGCGTTTCGGTCTGAAAGGCACCTTCTACGTGCCCGTGGGTGACCAGACCTTTGCCAACCGATATCCGGATTGGCGAATCGCGGCGAAAGCTGGACAGTAGCTCGGCAATCGCGGCGTTTTCAATCCCGCCTTCTAACGCGAGCACCGCATGAGTTGCCTCAGTGCGAGCTCGTGAATAGCGACCTCGTACATAGCGACAGCGTGTAGATGGAGGTTCTCCTTGAGCCTTCCAAGGCCAGCGCCTTGAAGTTGTGGACGCTTTCACGTGCTCAGGATGCTGCCGAATAAAGTATTGACCATGGTAAAGATCCTTCACGGACTGCGTTTGGTTGAAAAAGCACCAATGCACGTCCCTGCATTAGGTTTCACCAGCAACGATGAGTCGGATGCGCATTCATGGAAAGGTGAGCGAAGTTCACTGATGATAAACCCAGGGGTTTCGACTCGCGAACGACATGCGACATGGCGGCTATGACTGCGGGCTTCTGGGTTGTATGCATCGCGCCGTTACGTCGCGGATATCGGTTTACACCACGAAACTTGCTGCAACACGGTTCGATTCGATTCGACATGCCGCAGAAACTTTGCAGGGGATCGCATGTGGGTATGACAGGCGGAGACGCTTGAGGTGATTGGCATTGCGAATCCGAGTCTCGATCGAATCACAGCAACGCATAACGTCGAGACGCGCGTGGATATCCAGGCGCTACGAGGTTTGGCGATTTTACTGGTGCTTCTCCATCATGCTCAGCTATTTGACGGGATCAAGAGTGGCTACCTGGGTGTGGACATATTCTTTGTCGTATCAGGGTACCTAATTACTCGAATCATTCACCGTGCGATCACCAATAGAGAGTTCAGTCTCTCGCAATTCTATACACGTCGAGCGAAGCGACTTCTCCCAGCTGCGTACGCAACCCTTGTTGGCACGACCATACTCGCACCATACTTTCTTACGTCTTCACAACTGCGTGACTTCGCATGGCAACTGATCGGCGCTGTGACGTTCACTGGAAATATTGCATTGTGGCTGCAAACAGGATATTTTGATCAGGCGGCACATCTCAAACCACTTCTCCATGTTTGGTCACTTGCAATAGAAGAGCAATACTACTTGCTCCTACCGCTATGCCTGATGTTCTCACCACGGCGTTTTTGGATTTCTCTAGCTCTTCTCTCCGTCGTGGCGAGTCTTTCGATATGCTTCGCTCGCAACGAGATTCAGCCGGCAGCTACGTTTTATCTATTACCGACCAGAGCGTGGGAGTTGGGGCTAGGCAGCTTCGGCGCACTGATTTCCCATCAACTGAGCTCAAATCGCTTCATTAGAATAGGCTTTTGGCCGGCTTTGCTGCTTGTTGCGCTGATTCCAGTATTTTCCACGGGTACCCAGCACCCGGGCCTCGACGCGCTCTTGGTTTGCCTGTCCACCCTCTTGATCATAGCTCGATCGTACCCAACCACAGGGAACTCACTTCCGATTCTCTCTTTGTCGAAGCTTGGAGATATCTCCTATTCTTTGTACCTCGTGCATTGGCCTCTGCTTGCATTTGCCAACAATGCATCGGTCGCGCCAATACCATTCTCGAAAAGACTGCTGGTAGTACTCCTTGCGCTAATCCTGGCATACATTCTCTACAGATTCCTCGAGAATCCGCTTCGGCGCAAGCAATTCACTTTCACGTGGAAGAGCATGATATTGACGCTTATGGTGTCGTTATCTATCGGTGCCTCAGGCTTTTTGCTCGCCGCCTACGCCTCGCCAATTGAGAATGGTGTTGTGCATGACTTTCGACGTCCGAACTATGGATTCGATAAAGCTTGCGAGTATGGTCCGCTTTTCGAACCACGTGTGCAGTGCCAGAATACAAATTCTCCGAGGCTTTTGGTGTGGGGTGACTCAATTGCGATGCATTTGGTCGATGGAATTGCTGCTTCGTATGACGGTGGAGTCATGCAGGCGACACGGAGCAATTGCGGTCCGGTGATCGGTCTTAGCATGTACCGGTCAGGAGGAACCTACAATCGAAATTGGGCCGAAGGTTGCATTGGTTTCAATGAGTCAGTTATTGATTATCTATCGAAGAACCGCAGCATCAAGGTTGTTGTGCTTGCGAGTATGTTTGAATATTACATAACTGGCAATCGACAGCTGGTCAAGTTGCCTGATGTCGGTGACTCGGTGGCGAAATACTCAGACAGAGATTCCGGTGTAGAGTTTGTAGTAAAGTCCGTACACGAAACAATCCGGACACTCCGTGGAATGGGGCTTCGGGTTGTGATTGTGTCTCCCCCTCCCGAGTCAGTAATGGATACGGGAAGATGCTTGGAGTTGAGGGCGGAAGGTAAGATAGTTTGGGGTGCAGACTACAAAAACTGTGATATTTCAGAAGATGCGGCCATGAGGCGGCAGAAAAGGGTATTGTCGCTGCTTGATAATATTGCCACTACGAGCAATGTCGAGATAATTCGATTGCACGACAGTCTGTGCTCAAAAGGGGTATGCATGGCGGAAATCAATCAAACGCCGTTGTACCGTGATAGTGTGCATTTCACGGTAGAGGGTTCTAGAACGTTGGGGGTCACTATGAAGTTGGGTGATCTTATTTCCAAGAGGGCGCGATAATGTTTGGAGATTGGTATTCCAAATGGAAATAACATTCGGCGATTGATCTGCAGTGATAAGCTTAACCTTCGACGATGGATTGGATTGCCACCTTGACAAGGCAATACCTATTCTTGACCGCTATGGCCTGCGCGGAACATTTTATATTCCGATCGGAACGAACGAATTTGCACATAGGCAATCCGATTGGCGAGACGCAGCCCGCAGCGGTCACGAACTGGGTAATCACACCATCTTTCATCCGGGCGTGGCGACCAAGGCCTGGGTGACCGAAGGCATTGCGCTGGAGCGCTATTCGCTGGACCGCATGGCGCGGGAGCTGCGAGTGGCAAATACCGTACTGCAGATGGTCGACGGCCGGTCTGAACGCACCTACGCGTTTCCCTGCAGCAACCCTTGGCTGGGCGACTACGGCTGGCCAAGGCGCGCGCTTGCTGCCGCCGGGCTGGACAAGACCCGCTTGGCCGGCTGGGTGGACCGCTGGGGATGGGACGTGGGCGCGACGCGTGTTGATTACACGCCAGTCGTGGAGCCGTTGTTCTTTGCGGCACGCTGCGGTGGCGTGACTGAAGAGCGTCTTCCCGTCAGACCGCCACAGCGCTTTGGCGTCAAGGGAGTGGAAGGTGACGGCCGCAGCCTGAGCGATCTCAAGTCGGCAGTTGCCATAGCGATCGAGCGTAAAGCCTGGCTGTCGCTCGTCTTCCACGGCATTGGCGGCGGGCACCACATGAGCTGCGACGAAGATGTCTTCGAAGCCCTCTGCCAACACCTCGCGTCGACACCAGGCGTTGAAGTTGTCACCTTTCTGGAAGGCGCCAAGAGAACTTGGGCACGCGCATGAACCAGACCATTCCCAACCTGGTTTCGACCATCATTCCGGTCTTCAACAGACCCGCCATGCTGCAGCGGGCAGTGGACAGCGTGCTGGCGCAAACATGGCGACCCATCGAGATCATCATTTGCGACGACGGCTCCACAGATGGGACGCCCGAGTTGGGCCGACGATTGGCGGCCGAGCACCCGGCGATAATTCGCTATCTCTGGAACCCGAACCGGGGTGCCGGCCCGGCCCGCGAGGCCGGTCGCCAACGAGCACAAGGAGAGTTCATCCAGTACCTGGACAGCGACGACACCTTGTGGCCTCGAAAGTTCGAGGCTCAGATCAAGGCATTGCGCGAGAGGCCAGAGTGCGGCATCGCCTATGGGCAGATCCGCTTCTGTCGGGAAGGTGAGCCTCCGTCTACTACCGCCTACAAGTGGTCTGGGCGAGAGCTGCCAACGCTTTTTCCTTGGATCTTGGCAGACCGGTGGTGGAACACCGACACGCCCTTGTGGCGCAGGTCGGTGTGCGACGCCATCGGCCCTTGGTCTGACTTGCGGTACTCACAGGACTGGGAATACGACGCCAGAGCGGGCGCTCTGGGTGTGAAGCTCGTCCATGTCCCCGAATTTGTCACTGACCAACATCATCACGCCAAGGAACGCCAGACGGGTCACGGCAGGTGGTTGAGCCCAGAGGATCAAGTGCGGTTCTTTCGCTCCTTGGCCCAACAGGCGAAGCAGGCCGGGGTGCGGCCTGAAGCACCTGAGATGCTTCACTTTGTTCGCTGGGTGCTGTCCCACTCTCGGAAGTGCGCCCAACAGGGGTTCCCGCTAGAAGCAGAAGACTTGTATGGGCTGTGCCTCGAACTTTCGGCCAAGCCTGCCCCAAGTGCGCTGGTATATGGCGCGCTGGCCAAAGTTGTCGGGTGGCAGCGGTCTGCCAACACGCTGGAGCGCCTGAGGGCGACACTGAGTCGGCGCGCGGGAGCTGAGACTCTGAAGCAATCTTGGCAGTGAGACGGCTGTGCGAGGCGTGAGCGGGTGGGGTCGCTCAGTGCTCGTCGAGGCAGCGCGTCGCTTTCACGCATACGAATGAGCATCTTTGACTATGGCCCGGTGGTATCAGACTACGCACGCGCAGCGTGGTTGCGCGCGCGCGGTGCCCACTTGGCTGCCAAGGTCCGTGTGGGAGCGGGATGCAGCGTATCGCGTGCCCGGTTCCTCACGGCCGCGACTCGGGTGGTGTTCGAGCCGGGGGTTGTTTTCAAGCTGGTCGGCAGTGAACAACAGGTGGAACTCGGGGAACACGTCTTTATTGGACGCGGCTCGATATTCGATCTCAGCGGCGACTTATCCATCGGCGCGGGCACCATGCTGGCGCCGATGTGCTTTGTGACTGATCACAACCATGGCACTGCGGCGGGCACGCCGATGTGGCGTCAGGTCAATGTTCGCGCGCCCGTGCGAATTGGTGCGGACTGCTGGTTGGGCGCTCGCGTTACTGTCTTGCCGGGCGTCAGCATTGGTGACGGCGCCGTGGTAGCTGCCGGATCCGTGTTGACGCGGGATGTGGCCCCAGGCGCCATTGTCGCCGGAGTTCCGGCACGATTTATCAGGAACCGATCGTGACGCACTCTTTGATGCTGTGGCTGTTTCAAGACCACGCGCAGTTTGGTCCCGGCCGTGATGGCCGAGTGCCTTGGCGAAAGGATCCACTGCACCTGATGCTGCGTATGGTTTGCATGGCGGGAATCATGTTGTTTTCGCGCCATCCCGGTGACCTACTCATGTGGGCCAAATCCATGGTCAAGCGTAGGCGGCCACTCGCGTTGCCGCTGCCATGGCTAACCTTTGATGCCATTCGCCAAATCAACCAATACCTTGGCCATGGAAAGCGAATCTACGAATACGGCTCAGGCCACTCCACCCTCTATTGGGCGACTCTTGGTTAGGAGGTTCACTCAGTGGAAGATAACCCAGGTTGGTATGAACTCGCTCAACAGAAAATTTCATCATTGAAGAACGTGACGGTAAGTTTGGCTCAGAACGAAGCCGCATACGTGGGCAGCATAAACGAGATGAATGGGGATTTTGACGTCGTCTTGGTCGACGGCGCTTATCGTCTGGCATGTATCGATGCCGCTGTGCTGCGCGTTCGACACGGAGGGATACTGGTGGTCGCCAATACCGATTGGCATTGGTTTGACGATGTCGATTCACACATTCCGGCTGGTTGGCGGAAAACAGTCTTTGCCGGATGCGCGCCCTTTATCGGCTATCCCAGCCAGACAACCGTATGGGTTCGACCGGATGCTTAGTTGCTCGAATCCGGAGCAAGCTGTGCAGTCGCGACTGAGCGTGGTGATCCCAACGTATCAGCGCGAGGCTGTGCTGCTGGACAGCTTGCACCAGCTGATCCAGCTGAAGCCAGCACCTGCGGAGATCATCGTGGTCGACCAGACTCCGCAGCATGACGCTAACACCGAGCAAGGCTTGCAGCTGCTCGAAGCGCGGGGTGCCATTCGTTGGCTGCGGCGCACGCAGCCATCTATTCCTGCGGCAATGAACGCGGGCTTGTTGGCTGCACACTCCGACGTTGTTCTATTCTTGGACGACGATATTCGGCCACACGCGGGCCTGGTGTCTGCCCACCTTGAGGCACAGAGCCTGCACCCTGGCCTCGTGGCCGGCCAAGTGTTGCAGCCTGGCCAAACATCAGTGCCTCTCGCGCCGGCCGAGCCGTTCAGGTTCAACAGTACAGATCCAGCCTCCATTCAAGAGTTCATGGGAGGCAACTTTTCCATTCGCCGGGATCTCGCTGTGGCGCTGGGCGGCTTCGACGAGAACTTCGTAGGTGCCGCCTATCGCTTCGAAGCGGAGTTTGCCTTCCGCTATACGCGGCGCCACGGAGCCATCCACTACACGCCCGACGGCCTGATCCATCACCTGCAGGCGTCAGCCGGGGGCACAAGGGCTCACGGCCACCATCTGCGCACGGTCAAGCCCGGGCATAGCGTGGGAGCCTACTACTACTTGTTGCGCACTCGTCAGCCGCAGTGGTGGCGGCAGGCGCTGATACGCCCGCTGCGTTCGGTGAGAACAAGGCACCACCTGTTGCGGCCATGGTGGATACCGCTCACGCTGCTGGCTGAAGCCCGGGGCTGGTGGGCGGCGCTGCGCCTTTCCCGGGCGGGCCCTCGGCTGATTGACGTGTATGCAGGCAATTGAACCCGATGCTGGCTGCTCGGCTAGCGGGGCGTGCAGTGCCGCCTTGCGAGCCACCTTGGCGTCTGCATCGCATTTGTTCCGCAGCTTGGGTGGCCCTGCAGTTGCCGCATCCATAGACGGCTTCCGCCAATGAGCCTGTCCCCTGCAGTTTCCGTGGTCATGAGCGTCTACAACGGCGCTCCGAAGCTTGAGAAGACCATTCGGTCCATTCTTGCTCAGACCTTTACCGATTTTGAGTTTGTCGTCGTCAATGATGGCTCGACCGATACGTCGCTGGACATCTTGAATCGACTACAGAAGGAAGACCACCGGGTTCGCGTCATTGATCAACCCAACACGGGTCTTACGCGGGCCCTGAATACAGGCTGCATGGCCGCACGGGGCGACATCATCGTGCGACAAGACGTCGGAGATATATCTCTACCCACACGCATCGAAGTACAAGTCAAGTACTTGCACATGAATCCAAGGGTGGTCGCGGTCGGCGTCGCATCACGCAGAATTGGCCCAGCAGGCGAGGTACTTGGCGAACACTCTAGGCCCATTGAGCCTGAAGCAATCACCCGTGAGCTCACAGAGAACGGCTTGGGATTGTTGCATGCTTCCAGCGCCTTCCGCCGTGAAGCGTTCTTCGCTGTGGGTGGATACAGACCAGAGTTTCGCTTTGCGCAAGATACTGACCTGTGGCTTCGTATCATTGAGTATGGGTTTCTGGCAGAAATACCAGAAGTGCTCTTTGAAGTTGATATAGAAACGGCCGGCATCAGCGCTCAGAGAATTGATCAGCAAGTACTATTATGGAACATCGCGCGCGAGTGCTTCAGAGCTCGCCAAGAGGGCGTTTCAGAATCCGCTTTGCTTGCAAGAGCTGGTGAGATCAGTGCCTCACATGTTGCGGCGGTGGATCCCCGGACGCGCCGCGTTCAAGAACTGCGAGCAGAGTATTTCATTGGCAGTCAATTGTTCAGTTTGCGAGATTCTCGCTGCCGTCGATACCTATGGAATGCTTCCAAGGTGCCTTCGCTTAGATTTCGGGCGCTTGGGAAGTTTCTTCTCTCCTATATGCACTTCTCCGGCCATGTCGAATGACACAGCGATGGAAAACTGCATTGACGCGTGTCGGTGTGTGAATCCAGTTTCCTTCTTATCGCTTGCTCTCCATCTTCAACACAAATGTCGTTTGGTACGTCTCGAACAAGTCGATCAAGGCCTACCTGATGTATATCGATCGGTGAACATTTCGCACTTGCGCCTGCCGAACTCCAATCGCCATGCCATGCTGGCAGGCGTACAGGGCAGGCCGCATGCATGGCCAACTATGGTGGGAGTAGCCGGGGCCGGGGCGCGGGTGCTGCCATGCGCGTCGCGCTGATCTCGACCGTGGCGCCGGGTGCCCACAGCAGCATGGGCATCTATGGAGAGCTCGTCGCGTCCGCTTTGCGCGCTCATGCGCCACAGATTGACGCTGCACCGGTGTTTCTGCAGCCATCGGCTTCCCCTCCGTCGGGGCGGCTGGGCGAGCGTTGGGCGCTGTTGAAGTCGATCGTCCGATCGCGGGCTGCGTCGGGAAAGCTGCAGGCCGATGTCTTTCACGTGCTGGATGGAAGTTTTGGCTACATGGCCACGGGGCTTCCCCTGCAACGTACGCTGGTGACCGTGCACGACTTGATACCCGCCTGGCAAGCGCGGGGCCGCTTTCCGGTGCCGAAGCCAGGATGGGCGGCGCAGCGACTCATCGAGAGCAGTCTGGACCTCATTCGCCGCGCCCGAGCGGTTCACGCCGTGAGTGCCTGCACCGCAGACGACATCCACGAATTGACCGGTCGCCGTGTGGACGCCGTGATTCCCAATCCCGTGAGGCCCCTGACCCGCGTGCGAGATCAAGCCACCGACAAGTCCGCTGGGGTGCTGCACGTCGGCAACAACGGCTTCTACAAGAACCGCGCCGGCGTGCTCGAGATCTTTGCGGCCATCGCGAAGCGCCACCCGTCGCTCCCCTTGGTCATGGCGGGCCCGGAGCCCACGCCAGCTCTCCTGCTCCGTGCGCAGGACCTGGGTCTCACCGGTCGAGTCCGTTGGGTGACCGGCCCCAGCGACGACGATCTGGCTACGTTGTATGCCCAGGCACGCCTGCTGCTCTTTCCCAGCTGGTACGAAGGCTTCGGATGGCCACCGCTGGAGGCGATGCAGCACGGATGTCCGGTGGTCTGCGCAGACACCGGGTCGCTCCCCGAAGTGGTGGGCGATGCAGCCTTGCTGTGGTCACCTCAGGATATCGAAGGCTTTGCTGCGCAGGCGCTCCGTGTGCTGGACGATGAAGCGCTGCAGCGCGCGCTCATAGTGCGCGGGCGCCGGCGTGTCGAGGCGTTCAGCCTGCAGCGCTTGGCAGAGGGGCTCGTGCCCTTGTACGAACGGCTGGCGGCTGCATGACGGGCCCCATGCTGCCGCCCCAGATTACGCTGGCGAACCGCCTCGACCCCTAGATGAGCCATCGGATTGCCTTCAACGCCCTGTCGGTCGACAACCTCTCGGGTCGGCACGTTTTTCTGGGGCACGTCCGGCAAGTGCTGCGGGCCAGTCATTCCGCCTCGCGGCGACATCTGCTGTTGCACCATGCCGGCAATCGCGATCTGGCGCAGGCTTTGGGGGGTGGGGTCGAGGCCATCGAGTGCTCTCCCGCCACGAGGAGCTGGCGGACGCGGTGGTGGTGGGAGTCTACGGAGCTCCCCAGGCTGATGAAGTCGCATGGCGTCGACTTTCTCTTCTCGCCAGCCGGTGTACGCAGCACCGGTGTGGATGTGCCGCAGCTCGTGCTGGCCCAGAACCCGTGGTGCCTGGTACCCGAGGTCCACACGGGCATCGTCGATCACCTGAAGGCGGCCGCTCAGCGATACGCCTATGCGGATGCGCAGCGCAAGGCCACGCTGATGCTGTTCAACTCGGACTACATGCGGCGCGTGTACGAGGCCAATGCCGGCAGTGCGGCGAAAGAGGCGAGACTGCTGCTTCAGGGCATCGACGATGCCAACTTCGAACGGGGCCACCTGCCGCTGACGTTCGACGAGCGACGCACGGAGATCGTTCTGGTCTCCGTGATGGCGCGCCACAAGGCGGTGCAGGATGTCGTGGCCGCGTTGGCCTCCTTGCGCAAACAAGGCGTGGACGCCTCGCTGAGTCTCGTTGGCCCTTGGGTCGATCCCGGGTACGAACGTTTCATCCGCAGCCAGGTTGCCGAGCAAGGACTCGAGCGGCACGTGGCCATCGAAGGCAAGGTCTCGAATGAGCAACTGTTGCAGCACTACGCCCGCGCAAGGGTCTTCTGCCTACTCAGTCGCTGCGAATCGTTTGGGATCCCGGCCGTGGAAGCGCAGGCGTTCGGCACGCCGTGCGTGGTGGCCGATGCCGGTGCCCCGCCCGAGATCTCCGGGCCTGGCGGCGTTGTCGTCGCTGCCGGGGACATTCCGGGTGCCGCACGGGCCCTGGGCCGATTGCTCACCGAGCGACAGGCCTGGGACGAGCGGTCACGCGCCGCACGTACCAATGTCGAACGGTTTCGCTGGGAGCGCTGCTCGCAGCCCCTGGTCGATTGGCTGAGTGAGCACGGTGCCCTCCACTGACCCGGCAGCGGGCCGGGTGGCTCGCCTGGCCTCCAGGTTCCAGCGCCCGACCGCCGCGGCGGATTTCCTGCCGCTGATCGATGGCTGGCGCTTCGTGGCGATCACCTCGGTGGTTCTCTATCACCTGAATGACTACCTGGTGACGAAGACCGGGCGGCACGGCGAATTCGACCTTCTGTCTCGCGTGTTCTCGTACGGCTACCTGGGCGTGCCGCTGTTCTTCATGCTCAGTGGATTCATCATCGCGCGTCCGTTCCTGGCGGGCCGTGCGCCGCCCATCGCGGCCTACTTCAAGCGCAGGCTCTACCGACTGGAGCCACCGTATCTCATCAACCTTTTTCTGGTGTATGTCCTGCTGGTGACCGTACTGAAGCAAGACGCCATCGGACTGCTTCCCCATCTGCTCGCAAGCGCCACCTATGCGCACAACCTGTTGTTCGGGGACGCCAGCAAGATCAACTTTGTTGCCTGGTCTCTGGAAGTGGAGTTCCAGTACTACGTGCTGGCGCCGCTGATCCTGGGGCTGATGCTGCGGTTTGGCACGACGTCTCGACGCCTGGCGCTGTTGGGGCTCATCGCACTGGGCAGTTGGACCTTCTGGGACGCGGGTATCGCCCGGTCGGTCCTCGGGCTGACCTTGGTGCGCTACGTCGGCTTTTTTGCCACTGGAATCTTGGCCGCCGATGTCTTCGTGACCTCGTGGCGAGAGAGGGCGCCCACGGGTTGGCTGGGCGATCTGGCGGCCACGACCGGCACGCTGTTGCTGTGCGGCTGCGCCTACGTCGGCGGTGCCTGCAGTTCCCTGCTGCCTACGGCCATGCTGTTGATGCTGTTGGGCTCCCTGAGGGGAACCTGGACGCGGCGGGCCCTGTCATGGCGTCCCGTGTATCTCGTGGGCGGCATGTGCTACACGATCTACCTCTACCACTTCTATGTGATATCGGCTGTCGGCCGCTGGATGCTGCCGTGGATGTCCGCGGACCGGGCGCTGTGGCAGAACCTCTTGATATTGGCCGCGGTCGTCCTGCCCGCGGTGTTCGTGGCCTGCGCGGCGCTCTTCGTTGGAATTGAACGGCCATTCATGCAGCCGTCAAGACCTCGACGCAACGTTCGGGTTGCTGTCCCGCTCGCCTAGAGTGTTGTTCCATGAATCCGGTATCGCCTCTCAGGCAAGCATCGCTGCACGCGGAATCGACATGACCCTACGTCTCGGCATCCTGACCACACATCCCATCCAGTACCAGGTGCCCTGGTTCCGGGCCTTGAGCAAGGAGCCGGGGATCGATCTTGAGGTGTTGTACTGCATGCTGCCTGATGCCAACCAGCAAGGCAGCGGGTTCGGCGTCAAGTTCCAGTGGGACATTCCGCTGATGGACGGCTATCGCTATCGCGTGCTGGAGAACCGTGCGGCCCAGCCTGCGGTCACGACGTTCCGTGGCTGTGACACGCCCGGTATCGCGTCCATCGTGCGCGACGAACCGTGGGACGCCTTCATCGTGAACGGCTGGGTCGCGAAGAGTTGCCTGCAGTTGTTGTGGGCGTGCCGGCGCCAGGGCGTGCCGTGCATCGTTCGGGGCGAGTCGAATGCCATCCGGCCACGCGCGGCATGGAAGAGTGGGATACACCGGGCCTTGCTTCGCCAGTACGCGGCCTTCCTGGCCATCGGCAGCCAGAACGAGGCGTTCTACCGCGCGAACGGCGTTCCCCAGGAACTGATTTTCAGCGCACCGTACTGCGTGGAGAACGAGCGCTTTGCGCAGGCCGGGGAGCGCTTGGACCGCTCCGGTCCGTTCACCTTTCTGTTCAGTGGCAAGCTGATCGACAAGAAGCGTCCGCTCGATGCGTTGGAAGCGCTCAGGCGTTTGGTCGAGGCTTCGGGATCCAGTCGATATCGACTGTTGATCGCCGGTGATGGAGAACTGCGCGGGGCGTGCGAGCGCATGGCGTCGCAGTACAACTTGCCGGTCGAGTTTCTGGGCTTTGTCAACCAGTCCCGCATGCACGAGGCCTACGCAGAGGCCGATTGCCTCTTGCTGCCCTCGGACCACGGCGAGACCTGGGGCCTGGTGGTCAACGAGGCCATGGCCGCGGGGCTGCCCGCCGTGGTGTCCGACCAGGTGGGATGCCATCCTGATCTCATCGTGGAAGGCGCGACGGGCCACGTGTTCCGCTGCGGAGACACGTCGGCGATGGCGGCGAAGATGGCGTTGATCGGCGCTTCGCGCGAGCGTGCGCGTGACATGGGCCGTGCGGCGTGCCAGCGCGTCAACGAACAGTACAGCTACCGTCAGGTGGTCCAAGGCACGCTGGCCGCCTTGAAACAGGTGTGCCGCCCGGGCGAGCCTGGGCGGCTGGCGCCGTCTTTTCGCTAGATATCGCAGAGCACCGTGGCCCTCGCGCTCTTCGGCTTGCTGGTTCTCGTCGGAATGTTCCGTGCGCTGGTGGACTGGCGCGCTGCGGTTCCGTCCATGATCGTGCTGGCCGCCATCCAGGATCCCATTCGAAAGCTCATCCCGGGTTCGCCCGGCTGGCTGGTGCTGGCGTCGGCGCTGGTGGTGTTCGTCGGGGTCTTGCAGATGGTCCTGGTTCAGCCTCACTGGTGGAAGGCCTTCCGTGCCAATTACCCGCAGGTCGCTCGATCGATGTTATGGCTCGCTTTGGCCCTGGTGCCCGCCGCCTCGATCTCCGCCACGTATGGGGCCGGATCCTGGATGTTCACGCTGCTCGGCGCAGCGAGCTACAGCGTGTTGGTTCTGGCCATCGTGATGGGCTATCACTTTGCGCTGTCACCGGACCACCTGCGCGGGGTGCTGGCCCTGTACTGCGGACTCACGGCCGTGATGCTGAGCGGCAGCTTCGTCGAATACTTCGGGTGGGCACCCGAGCTTCGCATCGTCGGCACCAAGGAACTCGGGATGACCTGGGTTCGCCACATTCCGGGCGTCGTCGTCGAGTTGATCGCCGGCTTCTACCGCAGCCCGGACGTCATGGGGTGGCACGCGTCGACGACGGTCATGCTGGCTTCACTGCTGGCCGTCACGTCCCGCGGCAAGGTGCGATGGGGCTGGCTCTTGCTGGCGCTCTTCGCCTTCGGCGCCTTGATGGTGTGCGGCCGCCGGAAGATGGTCTTCATGATTCCCATCTTCTTCATCGTCTGTGCCTGGCTGTATTGGGTCGTGGGGCGCCGTGGCAGCATGCTTGGCGTCATTGGCGTCTTGCTGTTTCCGATTGCCAGTGTCGTGGCGATCGGCGACATGCTGGGAGACGACTCCACGCACGTCACCTACTACGTCGAAGGCGCGGTCGACACGATCGATCAGGTAGAGCAACATGGCTTCGGATCGGTGTACGCAACCTTCGAGCAGGTCGGGTTCTTCGGCGTCGGTCTCGGGTTCACATCGCCGGGCGCCCACAACTTGCCGGGCGAACGCCCACACGTCTGGCAGGAAAGCACCCCCAGCCGCGTGACGGCGGAGTTGGGCATCCCGGGCTTGCTGGCTTTGCTGGTGCTGGTGGTGCGTCTCTTGCGAGCTGGCTGGTGGGTGACACGCAACCAGCTCGCCAGCCGGGCGGCTTACGCCGTCTACCCCATGGCGCTCTTTGCCTTCTTTCTGGTCAACGTGGGCAGTCTGGTGGTGTCGGGGCAGATCCTCGGCGATCCGTTCGTGGCCACGTTCCTGGGCCTGTCGCTGGGCATCGTGCTGGCCTTCGGACGGGTGCCGGTAGACATGGGTGCACAGGTGGCGCACGGGGTGGCCTTGGACCCTTCAGCCCCGGCGCGGCGCAGTCGGCCGCCCAAGCCTCGCGCGGTGGGTTCTGGGTCGACGCCCGGATCTGCCGTGCAACCAGCCAGGGACGCATGACGCCACTGGATGTCACTGCCAATCGTCGGACGAGGCCCTACAGCCGTAGCGAGTACCTCGCACGTGTGGCGTGGGCGGTGGCTCGCCCGCTGTTTGCCTGGAGCCCGCGGCCCCTCTTTGCCTGGCGCAGAGCCCTTCTCAGGATGTTCGGCGCGAGGATCGGCCGACATGTCCACATCTATCCCAGCGCAAGGATCTATCTGCCCTGGAACCTGGAAATGGGCGACGAATCCAGCATCGGCGAGTGGGCGCTGGTCTACAACCTGGGGCCGGTCCGCATCGGCGCCCAGGCCACGGTATCGCACCGGGCGCATCTCTGTGCCGGCACGCATGACTACCGAGACCGAAGCTTGCCCCTGCTGCGCATGCCCATCGACATCGGACCCCGGGCCTGGATCTGCGCCGACGCCCTGGTCGGCCCTGGCGTGGCTGTGGGCGAAGGTGCCGTCGTGGCCGCCGGCGCGGTGGTGGTGCGCAATGTCGCGCCGTGGCAAGTGGTCGGCGGCAACCCGGCCAAGCTGATCAAGACGAGGGTGCTGCAGCCGTGATCTCCGTGGTGGTTCTGACCTACAACGAGGTGGCCAACCTCAGGCGTTGCCTGGCCAGCGTGGCGTGGTGCGACGATGTCGTCGTGGTTGATTCGGGCAGTGTCGACGGCACGCAGGCGTTGGCGCAGTCGCTGAATGCGCGGGTGATGCACCGGCCCTTCGACAACTTTGCGGCGCAGCGCAACTTCGCGCTGGACGAAGGCGCACTCCGGCACGAGTGGGTGTTGCACATCGATGCCGACGAAGAGTGCAGCGCGGAACTGCGCGCAGAAATCGAGTCCATCGTGGCGACGGGCGGATCGGCACAACCGGCCTGGCGCGTGCCCTCGCGCCTGATGCTGCTGGGCCAGTGGTTGCGGCGCTCGGGCATGTATCCGGGCTATCAGGTGCGCTTCGGCCGACGGGACAAGCTGCGCTTTGTCATGGTGGGTCACGGCCAACGCGAGACCCTGCCCGCCGAGGAACTGGGAACCTGCGAGGGACACCTGGTGCACCACAACTTCTCCAAGGGCATCTCGGAGTGGTTGACCAAGCATGCGCGCTATGCCCGTGACGAAGCGCGGGGCGAAGCCGAGGTGCGGCAACGGGGGCGGTGGGCCGACGTCTGGCGAGCGAGAGACGCCGTAGAGCGTCGCAGGAGCCTGAAGGCGCTGAGCACGCGCATGCCTGCGCGGCCCCTTCTGCGCTTCATCTACGTCTATGTGGTTCGCCGCGGCTTCCTGGACGGGCGCGCAGGTCTTCGGTACGCCCTGTTGATGTCGGTCTACCAGTGGGCAATCGATCTCAACGGGCTCGAGATCGCGCAGGCCCAGCCGGAGGCGCGCCGGCTCCAGACACCGGACCAGGCAAAGTCGTAGGCGCCCCGGCCGCTCGAGGAGCGGCCCGGGCGTTGCACCGCACGGGGAGCCGGCGCCCCCGTCAGTTGCGCACGCTGTTCAGGGTGGAGGCGCTGTTGACGGTCTGCACCGCAGTGGCGCTCGGCAAGACCAGGTTGAGCACCCGGTTCCAGCGCACCAGCGGCACGGCATCCACATAGACGACGTCGCGCGGCTTCAGGTCGAACCCGTCGGCCAGCGCCAGGAACAAGGGCGACGAGACGTCGATGTGATAGATGGTCGGACGCGTCGGATCGGTGGCGCGGACGACGTAGACCTGTTTGGGGTTGCCGGTGAGCACGGACACGCCACCCGAGTCGCCCAGCGCCTCGCTCAAGCTCAGCTTGCCGCGGCGCATGGTCTTGGGTCCCGGCGTTGCCACTTCGCCCAGAACGTAGAGGCGGCTCTCCTCCAGGCCCGGCACGCGCAGGGTGTCCCCCTTGGCCAGAACGATCCGGTTGGGATCGATGCCCATGCCGACCAGCGTATCCAGGTTCACACGGACCGACGTGGTGCCGCGAACGATGGCGATCGCGCTGCGGTCAGCGCCTTTGGTCAGGCCGCCGGCACGGTCCAGCGCTTCCGGCAGTGTCATGGGCACGTCGTCGATGGCCAGCTGCCCCGGCTTGTTCACCTCGCCGTCCACGTAGATGCGTGCGCTGCGGTAGCCGCGAACGTCCACGGTCACTTGCGGGCTCTTCATCTGCGTGCGCAAGGCGTCGGTGATCCGCTTGCCGAACTCTTCCAGCGTCAGCCCGCTGGCCTTGATCGCGCCGATGAAGGGCAGTTGGACGTTGCCACTGGCGTTGACATTGAAGCCGCTGATCGTGGCGCCGTCCTTGCCGGTGCCGGTGCCGGTGGGTGCAGAGAAGTCGGGGTTGCCCCAGACGACGATGCCGAGCACGTCACCTGCGCCGATGCGATAGGGCCCGGGATTGACCAGAAACGGCTGGAGCTCCTTGGTGGGGTTGGGCTCGGGCGTGGCGCGCAGCGTGCGCACCAGCTCGGCGGAGATGTGCGTCAGCGCGCCAGCGGGCGGCTCGTCGCTGCCGGGCGTGACCGGGATGCCGCCGAGATGGGCGCTGATGTGGTGGCCTGGCGCCATTGCGCATCCAGAGCCCAGGCTGGCCGCGACGATCGCTGCGGCCCAGAGCACGTGCTTATGAGCATTGCCGGAAGACATCATGAGAAGAAGGTGAGCTGGAGTGGGGAGACGACGGCCTGGCGGCCGTCATGAGGATGAATGCTAGGTGCCCTGATACCGGTGTTCGACCCGTCAGTGGGGTGTGGCGCCGCTCGCGCGGTTGTGCAAGTGCGGGACCCGTCGGCAGCCGTGGAGCCTGGCCTGCGTTCTGCGTGTACGCCAGCCGTGCGAGCCACCGCTGATTTCTGTTGTCAACATCTGAGTTGGCATCACAGTATCCGTCTTCCGAGAAGTGGGCCACAGTTCTCCACGAGAAGGCAGCCGTTGCATTAGGGGGAGCCCTGGCAACCCCTTCATTCGAGCGTCTTGTGCCATCCCTAACCGATGGCTCGAACGGCTGGCAAGCCCTGGGCGCGGGTGTATCGTGCCCGGCGCACGGCGCGCGATTGACGAGATCTTGAACGATGGATGATTTTGAGCGGTAGACGATGATCAGCGGTTATTCGATCGAGGACGGCGAAGCGTCCCATCCGCTCTGGGCGCTGATGGACACGGTCGCATTTGCGGGCCTGCTGGTGGTCGTCCTGGCAGCGCCGTTGCCGCTGGGCGGCAATCGCCCGTGGGCGATGGCGGGCTTGGTCATGGCGGTCTGGTGCTTCCTGTTGATGGCGATGCCGTTCGCCGCGTCCGACCGTGCCGTGCGGCAGAACCTGCGCCGCACGGCTGTGCCTTTGGCCCTTGTGGCCGGTTTGTCGGCCCTGATGGCCGTGCAACTGCTCAGTGGGCAGCCGCAGGGTCAGGCGCCTGGCACGCTCTCTCGGCACGACACCCGGCTGTACCAACTGTGCACCCTGATGTACCTCGGGGCGATGCTGCTCGTAATCGTGACCGTGCGCAGCCGCAGGCGATGCCTGTGGGTTTTGGGCGCGGTTCTGGCGGCAGGCATGGCCCAAGCGGCATTGGGCATCCTTCTCTTGCGCCTTGGCGGGAACTACGAGCTCTTCTTCCAGCCCTTCGAGGCGGGCGGGCGTGCCAGCGGCACCTTCGCCAACCCCAACCACTTTGCCGGCTATCTGGCCATGTCTCTGGCAGCAGGCATCGGGCTGCTCATCGCCCAGTACGAAGGTGGCGTCACGCGAGACGGGTGGAGGCCGCAGTTGACGGCCTGGCTGCGTTTCATGCTGTCCATCAAGATGCTCTTGCGGCTTTTCCTCTTGGTCCTGGTCATTGCCATGGTCCTGAGCCACTCCCGCATGGGCAATCTCGCGTTTTTCGTGGCGCTGATGATGGCGGGCTTGGTCCTGGCGGCGCGATCCAAGAAGATGCGCAGGCCTGCCCTGCTGTTGGTCGGTACGATGATGATCATCGACTTGTTGGTTATCGGCCAATGGGTCGGCTTCGATCGAATTGCCGAACGGTTCCAGGCGACCGACATGCGGGCGCCGTCGGAAGCAGTCCCGAACAGCGCGCCGGCATCGGCAAGCTCAGATGACCCTCTCCCTCCAAAGGAGGAGTCGATTGAAGAGCGGTTGCAGGTGCCTGCCCTTTCATTGAAGCTTCTCGAGAGCAGGCCCTTCTTCGGATACGGGGGCGGCACCTTTCACCTCGCCTTCGCGCCTGTGAAGCCTGATTGGGTGTATGCGGGCTATTGGACCAACGCGCACAACGACTTCGTGGAGGTGGCCGTGAACCTCGGATTGATGGGTTTGACGCTGTGGCTGGGCGTCGGGCTGCTCTCTGCGCTGGCGGCCTGGCATCTGATCACTGACAGACAACCGCGGCTCAACCGTGGGGTGGGCGTGGCGGTCCTGATCGCCATAATTGCCAGCAGTTTGCAGAGCGTGATGGAGTTCGCGCTGCACATCCCGGCGAATGCTTTGACCTTGTCGATCCTGCTGGCCCTGTCGTGGCTGGCTGGGGGGCTACCGCTGGACAACACGCGCGGAAAACCAGGCCTCGCGGCCTGAGGCATTTCTGCGATAGGGGGACACACATGAACTTGCCTTATCCGAACGCATCGGGGGGCCCATTGAGCGCGCGCGGAGGGCAGTCCGGCCGTGACCACCCGCTGGCAGCCTTTCCGGCGCCGATCGGCTTCCCTGCTGCGTTGCCTTCTGCCATTTCATCGGAGCAGCGCGCCGAGCTGCGTGAGGTCTGGGGCAGCATCCTCAAGCGCAAGTGGTACATCCTGGCGCTGGTGATCGTGGCCTCGCTCGTGGCCTGGTTCGTGCGTCAAAGCATGGCGCCGGTCTATCGCGCGGAAGTGTCGTTGGTGCTCGATGGCAACACGGTGCGTGCGCCGGGGATGCGCGACGACTACGGAAGCCGGCTGGCGGGTGACTACATCCAGACGCAGCTGGCGGTGATCCGGTCTCGCGCTGTGGCGGAGAGAACCGCCCGTGCTCTCAAGCTCTGGAACCACCCGGCAGTCGACCCCCGCATTGCCCGGCCCACCGGCTTGGAACGCATGCTGCGTTCGATCGGCATGCGCGCCAACTCCAAGGAGTCGGGCAGTCAGATGTCGGATGAGGCCTTGCTGGCGGTGGCGGCGGATCAGGTCTCGGCGGGCTTGTCCGGTTCCCCGCTCAAGAACACCTACATCCTGAACTTGACTTTCACCCACGAGAACCGAGAGGTGGCCATCCTCGTGGCCAACGAGCTGGCAACCCAGTACGTCGCTACCGTGCGGTCCGACCGTTCGACGCTCACGTCAGAGTCCAGCAAGCAGCTCCTGGATCAACTGGTGCCATTGCGCGAGCAGTTGGGGAAGTCGGAGCAGGCGCTGCTTGATTTCACCTCTCGCCGTGGCATCGTCAACATGGGCGGGACTGGCGCCTCTCCGGTGGGACAGCAACTGGGCAGCATGACCGACCGGCTGATGACGGCACGGGCGGACCGGCTGGCACAGGAGGCCCAGTACCAGGAGGTGCGCGCGGCTCGCGGTGCGTACGCGTCCGTTCCGTCCATCATGCGCGATCCGTCGATGACGGACATTCTGCGGCAGTTGAGCGCCGCGCGCGCCATCCGCACGAACCTCCTCGAGACCTTCACGGCAGAGAGTTTCCGGGTTCGCCAGGTGGATGAAGAGATCGTGAAGTTGCAGGCTTCCGCGAACGCGCAGGCTCAGGTGGTGGCTCAGTCCGCGATCAGCCGCTATGAAGCTCTGCGGCAGAACGAGGCGGCGCTGGAACGCGCGGTAGACCAGATTCGGGGCAGTCTGCAGACCAGCAATCGCGACGAATTCGAACTCACTGCGCTGCAGCGCGCGGTGGAACGCGACCGCAAGATTTTCGAGACCTTCATGTCGCAGGTGAAGGAGATGGGCATCGTCAGCGAGATGCAGCCCGCCGTGGCGCGGGTGCTGGACCCTGCGCGGGGTGCGGCCGAAATTCCCAGCGGGAACCCGAACCTGGTGCAGACGGTGTCCATCCTCACGCTGTTTCTGGGCTGTCTGGGTGCGGCCTTCGTTGACCGACTCGACAACACGATCAAGGGCCTCACAGACGCGGAAAGCCGCCTGGGGCAGCACGTGCTGGCCGCACTGCCGGTGAGAGACAAGGCACAGCGCAGCCAACTGGTGCGCGCATTCATCGACGAGCCCGAAACGTCGTATGCCGAGGGGATTCGAACCGCACGAACCGGCGTGATGTTGTCGACGCTGGATCTCGATCAGAAGGTCATCCTCGTGACCTCGTCTGTGCCAGGTGAAGGCAAGACCACGGTCGCCATCAACCTCGCGCTGGCCCATGCGCAGACCCAGCCGACGCTGCTGATCGATTGCGATCTGCGCCGCTCGCGTGTCGCGCACGCGTTGTCCATCGATCGAGGCGGCAAGGGCCTGACCGACTTGGTCGCTGGCACGGCGAGCGTGGCTGATTGCGTGCGCCAGTACAAGGAGACCGGGCTGACGGTGTTGCCCGTGGGCAAGGCGCCGCCCAACCCACTGGAGATGCTGGTTTCCCAACGCTTCCAGGACACGATTGCCAAGCTCTCCGAGGAGTATCCGGTCATCATCATCGACAGCCCACCGGTGGAATTGGTGAGCGATGCGTTGGTGCTGATCCAGACCTCGACCAATATCGTGTACGTGGTCCGCGCCATGAAGACGCCTGCCCCTTTGGCGCGCAAGGGTCTCGCCCGGTTGCGCCATGCCGGCGGCAACGTGCTGGGCGTGGTGCTCAATCGACTGGACTTCAAGGCTGCCCACGCATACCACGGCGAGTACGGCCCGAACGAGAGTGCTTTCGGCGGCTACGGCTACGGGAACGGCTACGTGCGCGCCGATTCGGCGTCGTCGTCCTCCCGGGTCTCGAAGGTGCAGCGGTCCGTGCACCGGCCGTACCAGGAGGTACGGGAGCGGGTGGTCAAGTGGGTGAAGTCGTTCCGGTCCCCTGGGGATCTCGGCAAGACCAAGCGCAGTGCACTGGCACCGCGTGAGCCCGAATAGCCCGCGCCTTTGAAAATCTCCATCGTCACCGTCACCTACAACGCCGCGTCAACGATCGTCGACACGCTGCGCTCGGTGGCGCAGCAGACCCACCGCGATATCGAGCACGTCGTCGTGGACGGCGCGTCCCGCGATGACACGGTAGAGAAGGTTCGTCGGCACGGCTCGCGTGTCAGCCATCTGGTCAGCGAGTCGGACCAGGGCATCTACGACGCGATGAACAAGGGAGCGGCGCTTGCCAGCGGTGACCTGATCGGCTTTCTCAACGCGGACGACGCACTCGCCGGCGCCGGATGCATTGCCCGTCTGGCCGAGCGCGCAGCGCAGACAGGGGCAGATGCCTTGTATGCGGATCTGGTGTACGCGCGCGAAGACGATCTGAGCGCCACCGTGCGACGCTGGAAAGCGGGCAGCTTCAGCAGAGCGCAACTGCGCTGGGGATGGATGCCTGCGCATCCCACCTTCTACGTGCGGCGGGATCGCTTCCTGGCCCTGGGAGGCTTCGACACGCGCTTTCGCATCGCTGCCGATTACGACTTCATGCTGCGCTTCCTGACCCAGCCTGGTATCCATGTGGAACGAGTGCCGCAGGTCATGGTGCGCATGCGCATGGGCGGAGCCAGCAACCGATCGCTGGCGGCCATGTTTCTGAAGAGCCGTGAGGACCTGCGCGCCATGCGCCACAGTGGCGTCGGCGGCATCGGCACCTTGGTGTGCAAGAACGTGCGCAAGCTGCCGCAGTTCTTTCAGCGCTGACCGGGAGCCCACGGTCATGCTCTACGCCTTGGTCAAGGCGCTGACGGCGCTGCTGGCGCCCCTGGGCACTGGCCTCGCATGCGGCTTGCTGGCCGCCTTGCTTCTGCCGTTCAAGCGATACAAGTCGGCGGTGGCGATCTCTGCGGTCGCCGTGCTCTGGGTCGGCCTCTGGTCTACCCCCTGGGCGAGCCACGGCATTCGGCGGAACCTGGAGGCAAACTTTCCGGCGCTTGATGCGACGGCTACACCCAGTGCAGATGCCATCGTGGTGCTGGGCGGTGGCATCAGTCCCGCGTCGGAAGACAACCCGCAGCCCAACCTGCATGACGCGGCTGACCGTGTCTGGCATGCCGCACGCCTGTTTCGCGCCGGCAAGGCCCCTCGGCTGGTGTTGAGTGGCGGCGGCGACCCCGATCGACGGTCGGTGTCCGAGGCTCAGGCGATGAAGCAGCTACTGACCGAGTGGCACATCCCGGAAAGTGCCATGCTGCTGGAGGAACACAGCCGAACCACCGCGGAGAACGCCCAGATGACGTTCAAGCTTCTGCAGCGACAAGGCGCCCGCAGCGTGCTCCTGGTGACCTCTGCCATGCACATGCGACGTGCGCGGGCGCTGTTCGAGGAGGTTGGCTTCACCGTCATCCCGGCGGCCACCGACCACGGTGCGCAGGACACTTCGCGTTGGCCCTGGTGGCGCAAGTGGCTGCCGGACACGGGCGCGCTGGAAGGTAGCTCCCGGGCGCTGAAGGAGTGGGTTGGGCAGTGGGTGATCTGACGCCGGCGCCTGGGCACATCCAGCGGCCGAGGCAAGGGGCTCCGGCGGCAGTTGGGCGGGCACCGCCGCCGGCGGCATCAGCGAAAAGGACCGGTGCCCCAAAAAAGAAAGGCCGCAACCCGTAGGTTGCGGCCTTTCAGAGAAGAGTGCTCCGGAGCGTGCGATCAGGCGGCAGCGACGGTGCCAGCCGACGTCTGCTTGCGGCGACGCGACACCAGGCCCAGGACGCCCAGACCCACAGCCGTGAGCGCGAAGGCGTTGGCTTCCGGCACCGGCGTCAGCACGACGTTGTCGACCGCGAAGGTGTTCGGCTCACCGTAGAAGGCCAGCGACTTCAGCGGCGTGTTCAGCGCGGTCGTGTTGACGAAGTTGTAGAGGTGGGACGGGCCAACTGCCATGCCGTCGGTCGCCAGATTGAAGGTGGGCGTACCTGCCAGCGTGAGCGCATCGAACGAACCGAACGCAAACCGGTTGTTGTTTTTGTCCGTGGCCACGATGTACATGTCCTGGCAGCAGCCCGTGAACGTGGCCGCCGTGAACGTGAACAGCGTGGGTGCCGTGATCACCAGCGCGGCATACGAACCCGGCGTGCCGTCCAGCCCCATGTTGTTGACGCCGAAGGCGGGGTAGTCCGGGGTACCGGCATCCCAGTAGATGCTGCCGGTGTTGCCGGACAGGTTGTTGCTGAGGTCGAAGCCCTTGTACAGCGTGCTGTTGAAGTAGCCGCTGGGTGTCGGCATGCCTTCAAAGTCAAGCGTGACGGTCTGGGCGGCGGCAGCCAGGGTGCTGATGGCCAGCGTGGCGCCTATCAGGATGGAACGAAACGTCGATTTCACAGTGCACTCCCGTGTTGAGTTTGGTGAACGAATGCACAGACGATAGCTGGGGGGATTGAAGAGGGATCCCCCGTAAACACGGGGTAATTGGGACACCCAGAAGGGTGAAAAACACAAACTGCCTGCTTGATGAGCTATAGACAACCAAATGTAAACGGAGTATCCGGCGTGCCGATTGTGTGGCCAGTTAGCTACAGGCGCGGCGTCAAGGCCCTGCATTGGGGAACTCAGCCGGCCCCGGAAGGGCCCGCGCATCAGCGCGGCGCGCGCCAGAAGTCGAGGTGCAGCGCGGCCAGCTCGTCCTCCAGCGCCGCCACCGGCCCGATGACCGCCACCGCTTTCTGCCCCCGCGCGAACACCTCGCGGCAAGGCAGATCGAGCGTCGGGTTCTCGTGGTGGTTGCCCGTCAGCTGCAGCAGCCGGGCCTCGGTCATGCCGTACACCAGCCGTCCGATGTGCGCCCAATACTGCGTGCCGGCGCACATGGCGCAGGGCTCTACCGTGGTGACGAGCGTGCAATCCCACAGGTAGGCCGGCTTGAACCGGGCCGCGGCCTCGCGGGCCAGCACGGCCTCGGCGTGGTTGACGGTGTCGACGTTGCCCTGTTCCAGCAGCACCGTCTCGCCATCGGGCGCCACCAGCAGCGCGCCAAAGGGGTGGTGGCCGGCCGCCGCAGCCGCACGCGCCACCGCCTGCGCGCGTTGCAGGTGACGCTGAATTTGGGCGTCAGTCATGGCGGTGGCTGTCAAGCCCGCGTTCCGGGGGAGGGTTTCTTCAGGCGGCCTGCGACCCGCGGTGGGCCCACCCCGTCGTGCGCTTTTCGATCCAGCTGAAGAATTCGTACATGGCCATGGCCATCGCGCCGATCGTCACGAGGCCGGCGAAAGCCAGCGCCATGCGTTGCTGTGAGCCGGCCGTCTGCATCAGGTAACCGATGCCGGAATCGCCGGCGGTCATCTCGGCCAGCACGGTGCCCACGAATGCCAGGGTGATGGCCACCTTCAGCGAGCCGTAGAAATAGGGCATCGAGCGCGGCAGACCGACCTTCACCAGCACGTCCCAGCGCTTGGCGCCCAGCACGCGCAGCACGTCTTCCAGTTCCGGTTCCAGCGTCGCCAGGCCGGTGGCAATGTTGACCGTGATGGGGAAGAACGAGATGAGGAAGGCGGTCAGGATGCCCGGCCCCAGGCCGATGCCGAACCAGACCACCAGGATCGGCACGACGGCCGCCTTGGGCACGGCATTGAAGGCCACCATCAGCGGATAGATCGCCGTGTAGGCCAGCCGCGAGCTGCCGATCAGGAAGCCCAGCAGCACGCCCACGACGATGGAGATGGCAAAGCCCAGCATCGTGACCCAGAAGGTCTTCCAGGCGGCCTCCAGCAAGGGCCCCTGGAACTCGACGAACTGCTTGGCGATTTCGGTCGGGCTGGGGAAGATGAACTCCGGGATCGAGAACAGCATGACCACCAGCTGCCACAGCAGCAGCACGGCGCCCAGCAGGATGAGGGGCGACCAGCGTTCGACGGATTTGGAGATAGGCATGGTGTCGACTCGTCTGGGCTGTTACTGGGGAACTGCCACGCCGGTCTTGCGCATGGCACCGATATGCCCGCGCAGCTCGTGCACGATGTCGGTGAACTGCGGCGTGTAGGTGACCTCGAGGTCACGCGGGCGCGGCAGGTCGATGTCGCGGCGCACCACGAACCGGCCGGGGCTGCGGCTCATGCAGTAGACGGTGTCGGCCAGGAAGACGCTCTCGCGCAGGTCGTGCGTGACGAGGATGACGTTGAACTTCTGCGCGGCGTGCAGGTCGCGCAGGGCGCACCAGAGTTCCTCGCGCGTGAAGGCGTCCAGCGCGCCGAAGGGCTCGTCCAGCAGCAGCATCTTGGGCTCGTGGACCAGCGCGCGGCAGATGCTGGCGCGTTGCTGCATGCCGCCCGACAGCTGCCAGGGATACTTGTCCTCATAGCCGCCCAGGCCCACGCTTTGCAGCAGCGTGCGGGCGCGGGCCTCGTACTCCTTGCGGCGGGACTTGAAGGTGGAGCGGTAGGGCTCGACGATCTCCAGCGGCAGCAGCACGTTGTCCACCGTCGTGCGCCAGGGCAGCAGGCTGGGCGCCTGGAAGGCCATGCCGCTGATCTTCAGCGGGCCGGTCACCGGTTGGCCACCGATCATGATGCTGCCCTTGCTGGGCATCTTCAGGCCCGTGGTCAGCTTCATGAAGGTGGACTTGCCGCAGCCCGAGGGCCCGACGATGGCGATGAACTCGCCCTCGTTGACCTGCAGCGAGATGTCCTCCACCGCGAAGTGGCCCTGCTGCAACAACTCGTCGTTGTAGGCCAGCCAGACGTTCTTGAAGTCGACGAAGGGTGTGGTCATCACGGTGTCCAGGAAACTTCAGGCGATGCGAGCACCTGGGCCGCAGCCGCAGGGACGCGCCGAACGGTCCCCAGGACCGTCCGGCTTCGAGGCCCATCCCGAGCGGCCGCATGGCGGCCGCTGCGGGCGGGTCACTTCTTGGCTGGGGGCAAAACGTTCAGTTCGGCCTTGGACGGCAGGAAGGCATCGCTCCACACCGCATTCGGGTCGACGCGCGTCTTCGTGCCGAAGGCATCCGAGACCTGCGAGGCCATCAGCGCCAGGCGTCCCGGGACGACCACGCCGAAACCTTCGCGGCGCGCGTCGGGGCTGGCCACGACGGCGTCGATGGCCATGCGCAGGCGGCGCTTCTCGAGATCCACATTGATGATGCCGTCACGCGCCTTGACGTAGTCGATCGACGCGTCCGGATTGGCCATCACGTCCTTGGCGCCCTTGGTGAAGGCCGACAGGAAGGCCTTGATGGCTGCCGGGTTCTCCTTGATGAGCTTCGGGTGGGCAATGATGACGTTGCCGTAGAGCTTCACGCCGAAATCGGCGTAGGGCAGCACGACGATGTCCTCGGTCTTCACGTTGCGCGCCTCGAGGTTGAGGATCGACGTGAACGAGAAGCCGGTGATGGCGTCGATGTCGCCGCGTGCCAGCATCGTCTCGCGCAGCGGCGGGTCCATGCTGGTCCAGGCCACGTTGGACACGCCATTGGCCTTGGCGAAGATCGGGAAGGCGCGGCGGCCGGCGTCGAAGCCCGGTGCGCCCAGCTTCTTGCCGCTGAGATCCGCCGGCTTGGTGATGCCGCTCTTCTTCAGGGCCAGCACGGCCGCGGGCGTGTTGTTGTAGACCATCATCACGGCCACCGGCTTGTTCGGCGCGTCCGGGTTGTTGGCGTGGAACTCCATCAGCGCGGCCAGGTCGGCGAAGCCCATCTCGTAGGAGCCTGAGGCCACGCGCGTGACGGTGCCGCCCGAGCCGTTGCCGGCGTCGATGGTCACGTCCAGGCCCGCTGCTTTGTAGTAGCCCTTGTTGGCGGCGCCCAGGAAGAGGGCGGCGGGGCCTTCGAAGCGCCAGTCGAGCTGGAACTTGATGGGTGTCTGCGCCATGGCCGGTGCGGCGGCGAGTGCGGCGGCTGCGGCCAGCAGGGCGCGCCGAGTAAAGGTGTGGAAGCTCATCTAGGGTTTCTCCTGGCAGGTTCGAAAAAATCAAGTCAACCCACCATTTTGCAATTCCCGTGCGCGCCGTCGCTCGGGTCTTGCACCAAAGAGGGGTGTGTCTTCAGCCCAGCAGGTCGAACAAGGTGCGTGCGATCACCTTCGTGGCGCGCCGCAGGTCGGCCAGCTCCAGGTGTTCGTCGGCGCGCTTGGCATTGGACTCGAGCACCGTGCGCGGGCCGGCGCCGTAAATGACCGCCGGCACGCCGCGTTCGCCGTAGAGACGCACGTCGGTGTACAGCGGGGTGCCGCTTTCCGGGATCGGCTCGCCGAAGACCGCCTGGCCATGCGTCTGGATTGCGCGCACCAGCGAGGCGTTGCCGGCCAGCGGCTCGAGCGAGCGGGCCAGCACCAGGCGGCGGATCTCCAGCCGGATGCCCGGGCAGGCGGCGATGGTCTGCGTGATCAGGGCGCGCACTTCGGCTTCCACCTGCTCGGCGTTTTCTTCCGGAATCATGCGGCGATCGAGCTTGAGCACGACCTTGCCCGGCACGACGTTGGTGTTGCTGCCGCCCTGGATCCAGCCGACGTTCAGGTACGGGTGGGTGATGCCGGCCACGGCCGAGCGGCGCGTGCGCAGCACGTCGTTGTGCGCGTACAGCGCGGTCAGCAGCCGGTTGGCAGCCTGCAGCGCATCGACGCCCGTCTCCGGGTAGGCCGCGTGCGAGGCCAGGCCATGCAACGTGACCTCCATCTGCAGGCAGCCGTTGTGGGCGGTGACGACCTGGTAGCTGAAGCCCGCGGCGATCAGCAAATCCGGACGCGTCAGCCCCTGCTGCAGCAGCCAGCCCGGGCCCAGTTCGCCGCCGAATTCCTCGTCATAGGTGAAGTGCAGCTCGACGCTGCCCTTGATCGCCTGCCCGCCGGCGGCGGCCACGGCTTCCAGCGCGCGTGTGGCAAAGGTGAAGCTGGCGAAATCGCTCTTGCTCACCGCGGATGCCCGGCCGTAGAGCTTGCCGTCGACCACTTCGCCACCGTAGGGGTCGTGCGTC
The DNA here is from genome assembly GCA_963205115.1 of Pseudomonadota bacterium. GTDB lineage: Bacteria > Pseudomonadota > Gammaproteobacteria > Burkholderiales > Burkholderiaceae_C > Rubrivivax. The sequence continues at coordinate 86,753 of CAUJHV010000049.1, forward strand.
CAGCCGTCGCCGGGGGGCACCACGTCACCGTGGGCGTTCAGCGCGATGGTGGGCCCTTCGCCGTGGCGGCGCCGCACGATCAGGTTGGTGATGGATTGCAGGCCGTAGGCCTTCACCGCGTCGTCGGGCACGGCGTGCTGCTCGGCGGTGTAGCCGAAGTCCTGCAGCAGCTGGGCTGTCTTCAGCGCGTGCGGGGCGTTGTTGCCGGGTGGCGTGTCGGTGGGCACCTGCACCAGCGCCTGCAGGAAGCGGACTTCCTCGTCGAAGTGCTGGTCGACCCAGGCGTCCAGGGCGGCGTAGGTGGTGTCGTGGGCGTGGCTCATGCGGGGCTCGGGCGTGGGTGTGTTGGGGAGGACGCGGGTGTCGTGTGCGGGTCAGGCCGCCGGCTGCGCGAGTTGTTCCAGCAGCTGCGAGAAGGCCTCGACACACAGCTGCGCGTCGTCGTTGGTGATGGTTTCCAGCGGGTTGTGGCTGATGCCGGCGTTGCCGCCGCGCACGAACAGCATGGCCTGCGGCATGATTTCGTGCAGCTTCATGGCGTCGTGCCCGGCGCCGCTGGGCATGCGGTGCACCGGCAGGCCCAGGGCTTCCACGGCGCGTTCCCAGTGCGCCTGCCAGGCAGCGGCGCTGGGTGCGGCGGCGGCTGCCATGGTGCGCTCGGCCGTGAAGGACAGGCCGCGCTTCCAGCAGATGCGACGCAGCTCGGCCAGCACATCGGCCTCGAGCGCATCGCGTGCGGTGTCGGTGGTGGCGCGCAGGTCCAGGCTGAATTGCACGCGGCCGGGAATCACGTTGATCGATCCCGATGGCACCTGCAGCTGCCCGATGGTGCCGACAGTCTCCGGCACCGCGCTGGCGCGCTGTTCGACATACAGCAGCAACTCGGCCACCGCGACGGCCGCATCGCGCCGGCGGTCCATCGGCGTGGTGCCGGCATGGCTGGCCACGCCGACGATCTCGCACAGGTAGCGCACGCTGCCGTTGATCGAGCTGACCACGCCCAGCGGCAGGCCCAGCTCGTCCAGCACCGGGCCTTGCTCGATGTGGACTTCGACGAAGCCCATGTACTTCGCCGGGTCGCGGCGGCAGCGGGCGATGGCCTGCAGCGTGGCGGGCAGGCCGGCTTCGCGCATCGCGTCGCGCATGCGCACGCCGTCGACATCGGTCTGGTCCAGCCACGCCGGATCGAAATCGCCCGTCAACGCGCCCGAACCCAGGAAAGTGGCCTTGTAGCGCTGGCCTTCTTCCTCGGCGAAGCCCACGACCTCGATGCCGAAGGGCAGCCGGCGGCCGGCCTGGTGCAATTCGCGCACGGCAACCATCGGCACGAAGATGCCCAGCCGGCCGTCGTATTTGCCGCCGTTGCGCACGGTGTCGTAGTGGCTGCCGGTCAGCAGGCGCGGCGCCCGCTTGTCGGTGCCGTGGTAGACGCCCACCACGTTGCCCACGGCATCGACACGCACCTCGTCGAAGCCGCAGTCCGTCATCCAGCGCTGCAGCTGCGCCTGGCAGTTGCGGTGCGCCAGCGTCAGGTAGGTGACGGTCAGCTCGCCGCGTTCGGCATAACCGGGGTCGCTGTGCGTGGCCAGCAGTTCGGCGCAGTCCCAGACCTGGTTGCCCAGCGTGGGCGTGACGCCGAACTTGTCGTTCAGGCGGATCTCGGCGATGCGGTGGATGTTGCGCAGGCACTCGCCGAGTTCCACATCGGGGTGCGCCTGCAGCCGGCGCGCGAAGGTCGCGATGATCTGGTGGCGGTTCAGCCCCAGGCCGCGCGGGCCGCGCACGGCCAGGATGAAGGGCCAGCCAAAACGCGCGTGGTAGTCGGCGTTGAGCTGCTGGATGCGCGCAAATTCCGCCGGCGTGCAGTCCGTCAAGCCGGCCTTGCCTTGTTCGTTGGTGGATTCGGCCGTCAGCGTGCGGCTGACCATGGCCTTGCCGGCGAGTTCCGGGTGCGCGCGGATCAGCGCCACCTGCCGGTCGTGCCCGGCGCCTTGCACGACGGCCACCAGTGCACGCTTGAGCGCCGCCAGCGTGGCGAAGCCCTGCGGCGGGCGCAGCGCCCAGGCCTCGCGCGCGATCCAGGGCGAGTGTTCGTAGGTGCCGTCCAGCAGGGCGGTGAAATCGTCCTGCGCGGCTGCATTGATCTGTTGGAGGGTGAGGGTGCTCATCAGGCTCATTCCCAGACGAAGGCGGTTCGGGCGTCGAAGGGGTGGGTGCGGCGCCAGTGGCGCGCGATGTCGATGCGGCGCGTGATCCACACGCGGTCGTGGCGCTGGATGTGGTCCAGGAAGCGCTGCAGCGCGCGCATGCGCCCGGGCCGGCCGAGCAGCCGGCAGTGCATGCCGATGCTCATCATCGCGGGGCCGCCCGCGCCGTCGGCCGGGTCGCGGTCGCCTTCGGCATAGTGCACGTCGAAGGCGTCGCGCAGGTATTCGAAGAATTCGTCGCCGTGGCTGAAGCCCTGCGGCAGCGCGAAGCGCATGTCGTTGCAGTCCAGCGTGTAGGGCACCACCAGGTGCGGCGCGAGAGCACCATCGCTCTTGCGCACCTGGAGCCAGAAGGGCAGGTCGTCGCCGTAGTAGTCGCTGTCGTAGGCGAAGCCGCCGTGGTCGGCCACCAGCCGCCGGGTGTTGGGGCTGTCGCGGCCGGTGTACCAGCCCAGGCCGTGCACGTGGCCGTCGTCGACGGGTCCGGGCTTGCCGCCGGTCAGGCGCTCGATCAGCGCCATGCCGCGCTGCAGGTGGTCGCGCTCGGTGGCTTCGTCGACACCCTGGTAGTGGATCCAGCGCCAGCCGTGCGAGGCGATCTCGTGGCCGAGCTCCATGAAGGCGGCGGTCACGTCGGGGCTGCGCTCCAACGCCATGCCGATGCCGAAGACCGTCAGCGGCAGGCCGCGCTGCTCGAATTCGCGCAGCAGCCGCCACACGCCCACGCGCGAGCCGTATTCGTAGATGCCTTCCATGCTGAGGTGCCGCGACGCATAGGCCGCGGGGTTGAACAGCTCGGATAGGAACTGCTCGCTGCCGGCGTCGCCGTGCAGCACGCAGTTTTCGCCGCCCTCTTCATAGTTGAGGACGAACTGCACCGCCACGCGCGCTTGGCCGGGCCATTGCGGATGGGGTGGGCGGCGGCCGTAGCCGGACAGGTCACGGGGGTAGCGGGCGGGTGTGGAGCTCATGGTCGTCGACGGGAGTGGGTTGACGGCTTCAGGGCCGCAGGACCTGCGCCAGGTCGTGTGCGCGAGGGTTCAGCCGCAGGTTGCGTTCGACATGGGTGAGGTGGCTTTCCATCAGGCGCACGGCGGCGCGTGCATCGCGCTTGTCGAGTGCGTCGACGATGGCCACGTGTTCGGCGTGCGAGTGTTCCGCCGAGTGCGAGGACTGCATCATCAGCGCCACGAGCGAGCTGCGGGCCAGCAGCTCGGCCAGTTGCTGCGCCAGCACCTCGTTGCCCAGCATGCGAGCGAGCACGACGTGGAAGTCGGCCAGCAGACGCGTGCGGCCGGGCACGTCGGTGCGGGCGACGGCCTGCTGCTCGTCGTGCAGGTGCTGGCGCAGTTCGCTCACCTGCGCCGGCGTGATGCGTGCACACAGCGCCTTGATCAGCCCGGCCTCGATCAGCGCGCGGGCTTCGAAGACCTGGCGCGCCTCTTCGCTGCTGGGCTGCGCCACAAAGGCGCCGCGCGCCGGCTCCAGACGCACCAGCCCGTCGCGGCTGAGGCGGTTGAGCGCCTGGCGCACGACGGTGCGCGAGACGCGGAAGATGTCGCCGATCTGCGTTTCGGCCAGCTTGGTGCCGGGCATCAGGCGGCGCTCGACGATGGCGTTGGTGATGGCGTCGACGATGCGCTGCGTGCTGACGCCGGCGGCGTCGTCTTCGCGTGGCGCCGCGGCGGGCGCAACGGCCATCGGCCGCGGCTTGCGGCCGGCCGTGGCGTCGATCGACAGGACATCGGCAGCAGCGGATGCGTAGAGCGGAAGCGTGGCGGCTCGGCGGGCCATGGCGGTGGAGGGGCCGGCTGCATGACGCGGACGCGGCGGCGACGTTCGCATCGCCTGCATCGGCCGCGACAGCGGGGCTCAGGGTTGTCGGGGAGATGAATGTGTATCCCAAACTGTATACACTTTTGAGCGCGCCGCTCATCCGGCGCAACCCGCCCCGGCCGCACGGAGAGCCATCGCGCCCACCGCCGCAGGGTCCTTGCGGCCTTGCGGGCGACGGTGCCTTCTGTCCTGGTCATTCAATCGACTTCGCGCATGAACCTTCCCACGTCGCCTTCGCCTGTCACCGTCACCCGGCCCGTGACGCCCGCAGGCCCGCTGGTCGTCGACTCGCCGCACAGCGGCACGCACTACCCGGCGGACTTCGGCGCGCGGCTGTCGGGCCTGGCGCTGCGCATGGGCGAAGACACCTGGGTGCACGAGCTTTACGCCAGTACGCCGGCGCACGGCGGCACGCTGATCGCCGCGGAATTTCCGCGCGCCTACATCGACCCGAACCGCACGCTCGACGACATCGATGCGGCCTTGCTGGCCTCGCCCTGGCCAGGGCCGGTGGCGCCCAGCCGCAAGACCGAGCTGGGCGTGGGCCTTGTCTGGCGGCTGATGAGCGGCCAGCCGCTGTACGACCGGCTGCTGTCACCTGCCGAGGTGCAGTCCCGCATCGAAACCTGCTGGCGCCCGTACCACGCCGCACTGCAGGCGGCGCTGGACGACGCCGCGCAGCGCTTTCCGCGGCGCTGGCACCTGAACGTGCATTCGATGCCGGACGACAGCTACGCGAAGATGGGCCTGCCGCCCAAGCCGCTGGCGGATGTCGTGCTGGGCGACCTCGACGGCACGACCTGCGACCCCGACACCGTGGCGCTGATCGAAGACGCCTTCAAGACCGCAGGCTACAGCGTCGCGCGCAACGACCCGTTCAAGGGCGTCGAGATCATCCGCGCGTCCGGCCAGCCGGCGCGCGGCTGGAGCGCGCTGCAGATCGAATTGCGGCGCCCGCTGTACATGGACGGGCAGTTGCAGAAGCATGCCGGCTTCGATCGCCTGCAGCGCACCATCGACGGCATGCTGGCTGCGCTGGCGGCGCATGCCCGGCGCCAGATCGGCGGCTGAGTTCGCCGCCACTCGCTGCCCTCGCGCCGCTTTCCCGTTTTCAAGCTTTTCCGCAGACACCGGAGCCACCCATGGGCCATCTCAGCACCCACGTTCTCGATACCGCCCACGGCTGCCCGGCAGCCGGCATGCAGGTAAGCCTGCAGCGCCTGGAAGGGGCCGCGTGGGTCACGCTGCGCGAGCTGACGCTCAACCACGACGGCCGGGCCGAGGGTCCGCTGCTGGATGCGGCGTCCATGGCCGCCGGTCGCTACCGGCTGCTGTTTGCGGTGGCGCCGTATTTCCGCGGCCGCGGCGTGCAGCTGCCGGACCCGCCCTTCATCGACACCGTGCAGCTGGATTTCGGCATGGCCGACGCCCAGGGCCACTACCACGTGCCGCTGCTCGTCAGCCCGTGGAGCTACAGCACCTACCGCGGTTCGTGACGCGCCGGTGCTGCGCCCGCCGGGGTGCTGGCACCTTGCTTGCATGAGACCGGGGTTTCAACCCGGCCCGCTCCCCAGGGCCCCCACCGCCGCAAGGCAGGAGTGAACATGCAGATCCATCGTCGAGTTCTCGGCACCGCATGGAGCGCCGCGCTGGCGCTGAGCCTGGTTTCGCCTGCCGCCTGGGCATGGCCCGACAAGCCGGTGCGCATCGTCGTGACCTTCGCCTCGGGCGGGGCCAGCGACATCGTGGCGCGGGTCATTGCCGAGCCGCTGAGCAAGGCCTTGGGCCAGCCGGTGGTCGTCGACAACAAACCCGGGGCCGGCGGCACGATCGGCGGGCTGGAAGTGGCCCGTGCGGCGCCGGACGGCTACACGCTGATGCTGTCGAATTCCACGCCGACTTCCATCGGCCCCTTCACCGTGCCCAAGCAACCCTACGACCCGGTCAAGCAGTTCACGCACGTGGCGATGCTGGGCGTGGCGCCGGTGCTGTTGATGGCCAACCCGAAGACCGGGCCGGCCACGCTGAAAGACCTGCCCAAGGCGGCCGCCGCGCCCGGCTACACCTTCGGCAGCGGCGGCCCCGGCAGCATCGGGCACATCGTGGGCGAGATGGCCAAGGACACGATGAAGATCCAGATGACGCACATCCCCTACAAGGGCGGCGCGCCGATGACCACCGACCTCATCGCCGGCCAGATCCCCGTGGGCATCGACGTCATCACGGCCTTCGTGCCGATGGTCAAGTCCGGCCAGATCCGCGCGCTGGCGGTCACCACGCGCACACGCTCGCCGCTGCTGCCCGATGTGCCCAGCGTCGCCGAACTCGGTCTGCCGCAGCTGGTGGCGGAGAACTACTTCGGGGTCTCGGCTCCGGCCGGCCTGCCCGCCGACGTGACCGACAAGCTGGCCAAGGCCTTGGCCGCCATCGTGGCCGACCCGGCCATCGTCAAGCGCTTCGAGGAACTGGGCATCACGACGGTCAAGATGTCCGGCGGCGAATTTGGCGCCTTCGTCGCCAAGCAGGTGGCCGACTGGCAGCCGGCCATCAAGGCGGCCGACTTCAAGCCCTGAGCCCCGCCCGCCACGTGGGCGGGCAAGGGTCTTCGGCGAGGCCGCCGGGGACCCGGCTCTTTAGAATCCGGGGCTTTGCGCCCGCGCCTGCCGCTCGGGCCCTTTTCAGAGCCCCGCATGAGCAGCGACGACATCTATTCGGTCCGTTTTGTCCTCGACGGACAGGTCCACCAGGCCCGCGGCGAGCGCCGTACCACCACGGTGCTCGACTACCTGCGCGAGAAGATGCACCGCACCGGCACCAAGGAAGGCTGTGCCGAAGGCGACTGCGGTGCGTGCGTGGTGCTCGTCGGCGATGTGAGCGCCGACGGACAAGCCATCGCCTGGAAGCCCGTCAACAGCTGCATGCAGATGCTGCCGGCGCTGGACGGCAAGGCGATCAAGACGGTGGAAAGCCTGCAGCGGCCCGACGGCAGCCTGCACCCGGCGCAGGAGGCGATGGCGCGCTGCCACGGCACGCAATGCGGCTTCTGCACCCCCGGCTTCGTGATGACCATTGCGGCACTGGCCGAGCACCAGGCGGCGCCGACACGCGGGCAGGTGAACGACGCGCTGGCCGGCAACCTGTGCCGCTGCACGGGCTACAAGCCCATCGTCGAGGCCACGCAGCAGGCCTGCGCCGCACCGGCCGCGCAGCGCAGCCTGCAGGACCCGAAGGAGCTGGCGCTGCTGAAGGATATCGCGCGGCCCCGCAAGCCCAGCTACAACCTGGAAGGTGAACTGGTCATCCAGCCGGTCGTGCGCACGCGCAAGGGCAGCGAATTTGTGTCGCCGTCGACGGCCGCCGAACTGGCCGTCTACCTGGCCGAACACCCGGACGCCACATTGCTGGCTGGCAGCACGGAATTCGGCCTGGCGGTCAACAAGCGCTACGAGCGGCCAACCTACATCGCCTACGTCGCCGGCGTGGCGGAACTGCGCGCGGTCACCCAGACGGCCACGGCGCTGCGCATCGGCGCGGCCGTGCCGCTGGACGAGGTGCAGGCGCTGGTGACGGCGCAATGGCCCGATTTTGCCGAGGTGCTGCGCCGCTTCGGCAGCCCGCCGATCCGCGCCACGGCCACGTTGGGCGGCAACATCGCCAACGGCTCGCCCATCGGCGACAGCATGCCCTGCCTGCTGGCGCTGGGTGCGACGCTGCTGCTCAAGCGCCGCAATGCCAGGGGCAAGGACGAAAGCCGCAGCGTGCCGCTGGAGGCCTTCTACACGGGCCAGAAGCAAAACGTGCTGCAGCCGGGCGAATTCATCGAATCCATCGAGATCCCCAAGGCCGCCGGCCAGTCCTTCCGGGCGCACAAGATCAGCAAGCGCTTCGACCAGGACATCTCCGCCACCTGCTGCGCGATGAGCTGGCGCGTCGATGGCAGCGGCGTGCTGCGCGACGTGCGCCTGGCCTACAACGGCCTCACGCCCTTCCCGGCGCGCGCGCCGAAGCTCGAAGCCGTGCTCGAAGGCCGCAAGCCCGAAGACGTGACGCCGCAGGCGCTGGACGCCGCCATCGCCGCGAGCTTCACGCCGCGCGACGGCCTGCGTGCGACCTGGGCCTACCGCGCGCTGGTGGCGCGCAACCTCGTGCTGCGTTTCGTGCAGCCCGAACTGCAAACCGAAGGGGCCTGAGCCATGAACGCACCCAACGCCAGGGCCGAGCTGGCCGCTGTCACCGGCCGCGCCCTGGGCGCCGAGCTGCCGCACGAATCCGCACGGCTGCATGTCACCGGCGAAGCGCAGTTCACCGACGACATCCCCGAACTGCGCGGCACGCTGTATGCCGCGCTGGTGACCTCGCCCGTCGCGCACGGCGAGCTCATCGGCGAAGGCATCGACCGCGCTGCGCTGCTGGCCGAACACGGTGTCGTGGCGGTCTTCACCGCCAAGGACATCCCCGGCGAGAACAACTGCGGCCCCATCATCCACGACGACCCCTTCCTGGCCGCCGGCAAGGTGGAGTTCGTCGGCCAGGCCGTGGCCGTGGTGGTGGCGCGCGAGATGCTCTACGCCCGCGAAGCCGCCAAGAAGGCGCGCGTGCAGGTCAAGGAGCTGCCGGCGCTCATCACCATCGAGCAGGCGCTGGAAGCCGGGAGCTTCGTGATCCCGAGCAAGACCGTGACGCGCGGCGATGCGGCTGCGGCCATCGCCGCCGCGCCGCGAAAGCTCAGCGGCCGCACGCGCACCGGTCAGCAGGAACAGTTCTACCTGGAAGGCCACATCACCTACGCCGTCCCGCGTGAAGACGACCAGCTGACGCTGTATGTCTCGTCGCAGCACCCGGAGGGCAACCAGCGCGAGGCCGCCGCGGCGCTGAACCTCTCCACCAAGGATGTCGAGGTCATCTGCCGGCGCATGGGCGGCGGCTTCGGCGGCAAGGAAGGCAACGCCAGCATCTTCAGCCAGAGCGCGGCGCTCGCCGCCTTCAAGCTCAAGCGGCCCGTCAAGCTGCGCGTCAACCGTGACGACGACATGACGATCACGGGCAAGCGGCACGACTTCCGCATCGATTACGAGGTCGGCTTCGACGACACGGGCCGCATCCTGGGCCTGGACGTCACGCTGGCTTCGCGCTGCGGCTACAGCGTCGATTACTCCGGCCCGGTCAACGACCGCGCGGTGCTGCACATCGACAACTGCTACCACGTGCCGGCGCTGAAGGTCACCAGCCACCGCTGCAAGACGCATACGCAGTCCAGCACGGCCTTCCGCGGTTTCGGCGGGCCGCAGGGCATGTTCGGCGTCGAGACCGTGATCGACGCCATCGCGCGCGAGCTGGGCCTGGATGCGCTGGACGTGCGCCGGCGCAACCTCTATGCGGACCCGGCCCTCAGCGGCGACCCCGGCTCACTGACCACGCACTACGGCCAGACCATCGAGGACTTCGTCGCCGACCGCATCATCGACGAGCTCCAGGAGGAATCCGGCTACCGCGCGCGCCGCGCCGCCGTGAATGCCTTCAATGCCAAGAGCCGCTCGCGCAAGCGCGGCCTGGCGCTGACGCCGCTGAAATTCGGCATCAGCTTCACGGCCACGATGCTCAACCAGGGCGGGGCGCTGGTGAACGTCTTCAACGACGGCAGCATCAGCGTCAACCACGGCGGCACCGAGATGGGCCAGGGCCTGAACACCAAGATGGCCCAGGTGGCGGCCGATGGCTTGGGCGTGCCCGTGAGCTGGGTGCGCGTGACGGCCACCGATACGCAGAAGGTGCCCAACGCCAGCGCCACCGCCGCCAGCAGCGGCGCGGACATCAACGGCGCGGCGATCAATAACGCCTGTGATCAGCTGCGCGCGCGCCTGGCGCCCGTGGCTGCGGCGCGGCTGGGCTGCGCGCCCGAGGACGTGGTCTTCGGCGGCGGCGAGGCCCGCGGCGGCGGCCAGTCCATCGGCTGGAAGGACCTGGTCAAGCAGGCCTGGCTGGACCGCGTGGGCCTGTCGGTGGCGGGCTTCTACCGCACGCCCGAGATCGGCTACGACAACGTCAATCTGCAGGGCCGCGCGTTCTACTACTACTGCTACGGCGCGGCCGTCAGCGAGGTGGAGATCGACACGCTCACCGGCGAGTGGTGGTTGCAGCGCGTGGACATCCTGCACGACGTGGGCCAGAGCATCAACCCGGCGCTGGACCGCGGCCAGGTCGAGGGCGCCTACATCCAGGGCATGGGCTGGCTGACCATGGAAGAGTGCATCTGGGACGCCAAGGGCAAGCTGCTCACGCACGGCCCCAGCACCTACAAGATCCCGGTGGCCAGCGATGTGCCGGCGGATTTCAACGTCCGCCTGTTCGACAACCGCAACATCAAGCCCACGCCGAACCGCAGCAAAGCCACGGGCGAGCCGCCGCTGATGCTGTCGCTGTCGGCCTTCTTCGCGCTGAAGGATGCCGTCAGCGCCGTGGGCGGCCACCGCGTGGCGGTGGCCCTGGACGCGCCGGCCACGCCGGAGCGCATCCTGCTGGCCTGCGAACGGGTGCGCCAGGCGGGCTGAGGTCCGGATCGGGCGGCGGCGCGGCCGCTGCGCCCGTGTGACGCCGGCGGCGCGGTCCGCCGGCGATCGACGGCAGCTTCCGGCGCCTCACGGCGCCCCGTATTGGTGCCCCAATGTGCCGCTCCTCCTGCGATTCGGCACGCGGCCGCTGCCTACAGTGCGATGACCAGGGCAGCAGGCGGCTCCACGCCGCTGCGGCCCGGGCGCGCCCATGACCTCGCCAGCTTCCACCCCATCCTCCCCGCACACATTCGGTCAACCCGTGGCCCTGATCGGCGCCACCGGGACGCTCTGGGCCTTGGGCCTGACCTCGATCGCGCTGCTGGCGGTGTGGGTCGTCGAGTCCATGGCGGAAGTGATCCGCCCGCTGGACCGCTGGCTCTACCCGATGCTGTGGCTGGCGTGCACGGCCGGTGCGCTGGGCATCGGGCTGCGCAAGTTCTCGGTGGTCCTGGGCCAGCAGTTGATGGCGACCCTGGCCACGGCCTACTTCGTGGTGACGGTCGCGCACGATGCCTGGAGCGGACGCGGCACCCAGATCTACGACGCGGCCACGGCCGCCCCCTGGATGCTGGCGGCGCACTTCATGCTGTTCTTCGCCTTCGCGCCGGCCCGCGCGCTGACGGGCTCGGCGGTGCTGCTGGGCTGCGTCACGGTGATGATCCTGCAGCTGGATCCCGCCGATGCGCAGCAGCGCATGACCATGACCTTCCTGATCAATGCGGCGGTCTGCCAGATGCTGGGCGTGGGCCTGCTGTATGTCCTGAAGCGGCAGTTCTCGAGTGTGCTGCGTTCGGACACCTTGCCGGCCGCGGCTGACGGCGAGTGGCTGACCGTCAAGGACCTGCTGCACCACCGCGCCCGCGAACGCCAGCAGCTGGAGGACCGGGCCGAAGTGGCCGACGCTGCCCGGCGCGAGCACGAGCAGGAACTGCTGGCCATGCTGAAGGCGTTTCCGGGCTATGTCGCCCGCGTGGATGCCCAGGCACGGCTGTCGCTGGTCAACGAGCGCATGGCCCGGCTGCACGGGCTGACACCCGCGCAGCTGATGGGCCGACCCGTCGCCGACGTGGTCGGCGCCGAGCGCTGGAAGGAAATCCGCGACAACCAGGACCGGGTGCTGGCCACCGGCGTGCCGTACACCTTCGAACGTGTCATGCATGACGGTGAGGGCCACGAGCGGCACGTCCTGGCCACGCAGTTTGCGGTCATCGACGCCGATGGCAGGCCTTCGGCGGCCTTCTACCAGGTGGGGCTGGATGTCACCGAGATGCGCGAGGCGCAGCGCGCGCTGGAACGCAGCCGGGCGCAGTTCGATGCGCTGTTCGCCGCCCTGCCGCTGCCCACGCTGCTGAAGGACGCGGAAGGCCGCTACCTGCGCGTCAACGACGCCTACGCCGACCTGCTGGGCCAGCGGCCCGAGGACATCGTGGGCCGGTTCACGAAGGACCTTTTCGACGCGGACTGCGCCGCGGTCCACGAGGCCTCTGACGCGGCGGCGCGTCACTCGCGTCAGGTGCAGCGCTACGCCGTGGTGCGGCCGCGGGCGGACGGCACGAACATCGACCTGCTGATGAGCAAGGCCGCGGCCTTCATGCCTTCGGGCGAGTTCATCGGAACGGTCAGCAGTCTGTTCGACGTCACGGAAATGAACAAGGCCCAGCGCCTGATGTGCGAGGCGCGCGAGGCGGCCGAGGCCGCCAACGCTGCCAAGTCCGGTTTCCTGGCGACGATGAGCCACGAGGTGCGCACGCCGCTGAACGGCGTGATCGGCATGGCCGAGGTGCTGCTGCACAGCCCGCTGAGCTCGGAGCAGGCACACCACGTGAGCACGATCCGCGACAGCGCCCAGCGCCTGCTGCGCATCCTGGGCGACATCCTGGATTATTCGAAGCTCGAATCCGGCACGCTGGAATTGAACCTGGCGCCGGTGGACGTGCGCGCGCTGGTGGAAGACGCGGTCCGCGCCATCGAGCCGGCCTCGCGCGACAAGGGTGTCCAGCTGCAGCTCACCGTGGATCCGGCGGTGCCGCCGCAGGTCATGGCCGATGAGTTCCGCCTGCGCCAGATCCTCAACAACCTGTTGTCGAATGCGGCGAAATTCAGCGCGCGCACCGACGGACAGGGTGCGATCGACGTCGAGTTGGTCGTCAGTAATGCCTCGCGGGATCTGGCCTCAGGCAGCCCGGTGGGCCCGTGGTATGCCGGGTGGCACTCGAGCCGCAAGCAGCTGACGATCCACATCAGCGACAACGGCATCGGCATGGACGCCGCCACGGCCCGGCGCGTGTTCGAGCCCTTCACCCAAGGCGACAGCTCCAAGACGCGCCGCTTCGGGGGCACAGGGCTGGGGCTGGCGCTGTCGCAGCGTCTGGCGCACCTGATGGGCGGACGCATCGCCGTGCGCAGCGAGCCCGGGCAGGGCTCGGTGTTCACGCTGGAGTTGCCGTTGCGCATGTCGATGGCCGCCGCGCCCGAGCCCGCATCGGAGCTTCCCCGGGATGGCGTGCGCGAGGCGCGCGCCCTGGCGCCGGTGGCCGGCCCGGCGCTGCCACCGGCACCACCGCCCGCACAGACCGACAGTGCCGGGGTGGCCACCGATCCTGCAAGTCCCGCGGCCCTGTCGTCGACCCCAGCCGCCCGGGTGCCCCCGCGCCGCTACCTGATCCTGGTGGCGGAAGACGAACCCGTCAACCGCATGGTGCTCACCCGCCAGCTGGAGCTGTTGGGGCACGACGCGGAAGTGGCCAACGACGGCGAAGAAGCCCTGCGCCTGTGGCGCGCCCGCGGCCACCACGACCTGATATTGACCGATCTGCACATGCCCGGCATGGACGGCTACGCCCTGGCGCGCGCCATCCGCGAGCCGGGCGCGCCGCGCTCGAATGTGCCGATCGTGGCGCTGACGGCCAATGCCATGCGCGGCGAGCCCGACAAGGCGCGCGCCAGCGGCATGAACGAGTTCCTCACCAAGCCCATCCGCATGCACGAGTTGCAGTCGGCACTGGACCGCTGGCTGGCCGGCACGTTGTCGCCTGCCGATGCGGCCGCGGCGGCAGCAGGTCTGTCGGACGGCGCCTTTCCGGCGTCGCGCGACCCGGTCGACGTGTCGGCCTAGCGCGGGCAGGCCGGCTCTGTCGGGCCTGCAAGCCCGGCCCTGGGGACGCTCAGAGCACGCGGGCCGCCAGCTCGAAAGCGTCGAATCCGCCATCGCGCCCGCCCAGGCAGCCCGCCAGGAAGCGCTCGGTGATGCGGTATTGCTGCAGCCGGTCCTGCCACCGCGGGAACCCGTGGCCGGCGCTGTCGAAGACATGGAGCTCCACGGATTTGCCCGCCTGGCGCAAGGCCTCGGCCATGCGCGTGGATTGGTCCAGACGCACGCGCGGGTCGTGGCGACCGTGCATCAGCAGTACGGGTGCGCGCACCTGGCCGGCGCGGAACAGCGGCGATTGCGCCTGCATGCGCTGGCGGTCCTGCGGGTCGGACGGGTCGCCCACGTGGTGGACCCACATGTAGCGGCCCAGCTCCCAATACGGCGGCGTGTTCTCGAGCAGGCTGACCAGATCCGACATGCCCACCACGCTGATGCCGCAGGCAAAGCGCTGCGGCGTGAAGCTCATGCCCACCAGCGCCGCATAGCCGCCGTAACTGGCGCCGGCGATGGCCACACGCTGCGGATCGGCGACGCCCTGGCGTACGACCTCGTCCAGCGCATCCAGCAGGTCGGTGTGCATGCGGCCGGCAAATTCGCCGCGGCCGGCTTCGGTGAAGCCACGCCCGTAGCCGGTGGAGCCCCGGTAGTTCACCTGCAGCACCGCGTAGCCGCGGTTGGCCAGGAAGGCCAGCAGTGGGTCGCCACCCTGCAGCACGTCACGCGCCCAGGGTCCGCCGTGCACCAGCAGCACCGTGGGCAGCGCGCGAGGCGGCACGCCGGCCGGCAGCGTGAGGTAGGCCTGCAACGGCAGCCCGTCGCGCGCGCGCACGCTCAGTGGCTGCGTCTGGCCCAGCGGGCTCTGCGCGTGCAGCCGCGTGCGCGTGGCGTCGCCCAAGGCGGTGACCTCGGCGCTGGAGCGGCGCAGCAGCAGCGTCTGGCCGCCATCGGGACGCGTGAGCTGCAGGACCCACCGGTCGTCGTCGTCGCTGCCGCCCAGAAACCGCAGGCGATCGACCGAGCCCGCGGGCTGCCACCGGCGCAGGACAGGTTCGAAGGACGGATCGAGCGCGCGCCAGACCTGGGCATCGGGTTCGAAGGACACGGCCAGCGGTGCATGGGTGCGGCGCGAAAACAGCACCTGCGAGACGTCCACGCGTGCGTCCTCGGCGACCACGTCTTCGCGCCCGCTGTCCAGGTGAAGCCGCACCAGCGCCAGCTTGTCGCGGCCGCGGTTCGACAGCGCCCAGGCCACGCCCTGGCCGGCCGGCACCCGCAGGGCCTGTACCCGGTCGAACAGACCCACACGGAAGACCTCGCGCCAGCCCTGGCTGGATGCAGCCGCATCGGCTGTGCCTGGGGCGGCGTCAGCAGAAGCGCCTCTCTGAGGCTCTGCCCGTTGTTCGTAGGCCCAATGGTCGTCGCGCCGCGTGCCGCGGCCGACCAGGCGGCCCCCGGTGTCGGTGACCCACTGCGCCACGTCGCCCGGATTGCGCGCGACCAGCCGCAGTTCACCCGTCGCCTGATGCCAGCGGTACAGGTCGAAGACCTTGGCGTCGCGGCGGTTGCTCTCGATCAGCAGGTCGCCGCTGCCGGGAATCGTGGCGTGCACGAAAGACTTGGCGCCGGGGAAGGGCGTGAGGTCGCGCAGGTGCAGCGACGGCTGCGTGCTGTCCAGCTCGATGACATGCGTGTTTTCGTCGCCGCGCCGGTCCTGGTGCAGCAGGATGTGGCGGCTGTCCGCGGCCCATTGCGCCAGTCCGGGCACGCTCCAGCTGCGCTCGCCGCCGCTGTCCAGATCGCGCACGAACAGGCCCACGCCCAGTCCGCGTCGTGCCTGCCACAACAGGCGGCGCCCATCGGGCGAAATCTGATGGCCGCCGCTGGCGTCCCAGTCCGCCACGAAGGCACGCACCGGCGCCAGGGGCGGCAGGCCCGTCGGACTGTGTGCCTGTGCGCGCAGGGCGGGGTGGGTGGGTGCCGACGCGCAACCGCCCAGCGCCAGGGCGCACACGAGCGCCCAGGCGGCGAAGGCGGCACGCGGCGCCGACATGGCGTGCCGTGCCCACGATGCCGCCTGCGCAGGCGCGGCCCGCATCCACGCTCCGCGCATCAGCCGGCTCGTCCGTGGCGCAGGCGCCGCGCGCCGCGCCACAGCGCGCGCAGGCCGGTGAGCGTCAGCAGCGCCTCGACGAAGGTCGCCACGAAGGCCCACACCGCATTGCCGTGTGCATCGCGCCGCTGGAACTTGGCCACCATGCGCTCGCGCGAGACCTCGATGCTGTCGTAGAAGCTCGGGATCACCAGCAGCGTCAGCAGCGTGCCGGTGATGACGCCGCCGATGATGGCCACGGCCATGGGCCGGTAGAACTCGCCGCCTTCGCCCACGCCGATGGCCATGGGCATCATGCCGGCGATCAGCGCGAAACTGGTCATCAGGATGGGCCGCAGGCGCTTCTTGCCGGCCGCCATCAGCGCCTCTTCGCGGTCCATGCCCTCGGCTTCCATGACCCGCGCGGCGTCCAGCAGCAGGATGGCGTTCTTGGCCACCAGGCCCATCAGCATGATCACGCCGATGAAGCTCATCAGGTTGAGCGTGCTGCGCGTGAGCACCAGGGCCAGCACCACGCCGATCAGGCTGAGCGGCAGGCTCAGCATCACGCCCACCGGCGCGCTGAAGCTGCCGAACTGCATCACCAGGATCAGGTACATCAGCGCGATGCCGGAGACCAGCGCGATGCTCATCTCGCGGAAGACCTCTTCCTGGTCGCGCGAGGCGCCGTCGAGCTCCAGGCCGTAGCCGGGCGGGAAGGGCATGGCCCGCGCGAGCTTCAGCGCGTCGGCCGTCACCTCGCCCGAGGCGCGGCCCTGCACATTGGCCGCCACGCTGATCGTGCGCTTGCCATTGACGTGCTGGATGCGCGAGGGGCCCTTGCCCATGGTGATGGTGGCGATCTGGTCCAGCGGCACCATGCGGTTGCTGCCGGCCACCGTGATGGGCAGCTGCTCGATGTGCGCGGCGGAGATGCGGTCGTCCGGGTGCAGGCGCACGGACACGTCGCGCGTCTCGCCCGTGGGGTCGACCCAGTCGCCGGCCTCGACGCCGGCGAAGGCCACGCGCAGCGCCTGTGCCGCGTCGCCCACCGAGATGCCCAGCGAGTTGGCCAGGCTGCGCTGCAGCTCGATGCGCAGTTCGTCCTGCGGGTCGCGCTCCGACAGGCCCACGTCGACGGCGCCCGGCACCTCACGCAGCTTGGTCATGAAGGCCTGGGTGATGTCCATCAGCGTGCGCGAATCGGGGCCGTTGAAGCGGATCTGCACCGGTTTCTGCGCGCCGTTGTTGAGATCGTCCAGCACCACGTATTCCGCGCCGACCAGGCGTGTGGTGAGCGCGCGCAGATCGGCGGCGATCTGCGCGGCCGTGCGCTTGCGCGTGGTGCTGACGCCGATATCGACGAAGACACGGCCGCCGCCCGGGTTGACGAAGCTGTTGGTGGCGCGTGTCTCGGCGATCGTGCGTGCCAGCGTGGCGGCGGCCTCCACCTTCAGCCGCGTCTGCGCGAGGCTGGCACTGGCTGGCGTGCGCACGTCCACCATCAGCGTATTGCCGTCGGTGGCGGGCAGGAAGCTGGTGCCACCGAACTGGGCCTGCAGCGCCAACGCGCCGACCAGGCTGCCCACCGCGAAGACGGCCATCCAGCGCCGGTGGTGCAAGGCCCAGGCGATCACGCGCCCGTAGCGATCGGCCAGGCGGTCGAAGGCCACGTTGAAGCGCTGCAGCTGACGGCTCAGGCCATGTTTGGGCGCGGTGTGGTGCCCCGGCGGGTCGCCCCAGTAGGCCGACAGCATGGGGTCCAGCGTGAAGCTGATGAACAGGCTCACGAGCACCGAGGTGACGACGGTCAGCCCGAAGGGCCGGAACCACTCGCCGGAGATGCCGGGCATGAAGGCCACGGGCACGAAGACCGCGACGATGGAGAAGGTGGTCGCGGCCACGGCCAGGCCGATCTCGGCCGTGCCCATGCGCGCGGCGGTGCGGCGGTCGGCGCCGCGCTCCATGTGCCGCACGATGTTCTCGCGCACCACGATGGCGTCGTCGATGAGCACGCCGATGGCCAGCGCCAGGCCCAGCAGGCTCATGAAGTTGAGCGTGAAGCCACACAGCCACACAGCGATGAACGAGGCCACCACCGAGGTCGGCAGCGACAGTGCCGTGATCAGCGTGGAGCGCCAGGAATTGAGGAACACGTAGACCACGAAGATCGTCAGGCCCGCGCCGAAGACCAGCGCGTGCACGACGTTGTTCAGGCTGTTCTGCGCCTCCGTGCCGCCGTCGCGCGTGACCTCCAGCGTCGTGCCGGCCGGCAGCTCCTTCTGCACGGTCTTGACCAGGTCTCGCACGGCGTTGCCCACCGTCACCGTGCTGGCGTCCGGCGTGCGCGTGACCGACAGGCCGACGTTGGGATGGCCGTTGCGCAGCGAGACGCTGCCCAGCTCGGCAAAGCCGTCGCGCACCTCGGCCACTTGCGCCAGGCGCACCATCTGGTCGCCGCGCCGCTTCACGACGATGTCGCCGAAGGCCTGCGCGTCCTCCATGCGGCCGATCAGCCGGATGCTCTGGTCTTCCTGGGTGCCGCGCACCTTGCCCACGGGCGCAGAGGCGTTCTGCGCGCGCAGCGCGGCCACGACCTCGGTGACCGAGACCTCCTGCGCACGCAGCTTTTCCGCGCGCAGCAGCACCGAGAGCTCGCGGCGCAGCGCGCCGTTGACGGTGACCGTGGCCACGCCGGGCAGGGCGCGCAGGCGGTCGGCCAGCTGGTCCTCGGCCAGGCGCGAGACGGCCGCGTGCGACAGCGTCGACGACGACAGCGCCATCTGCATGATGGGCTGCGCGTTCGGGTCCACGCGCAGCAGCACGGGCTCGCGCATCTCCACCGGCAGCTTGAATCGCACCGAGCCGATCGCATTGCGTGCCTCGTCGGAGGCCACCACCATGTTCTTGCCGAAGTGGAAGATCATGACGATCTGGGCCTGGCCCTCGTCGGCGGTGGAGCGCACCTGGTCGATGCCCGGGATGCCTTGCAGGGCCTTCTCGATGCGGTTGATGACCTCGCGCTCGACGGTTTCCGGGCTGGCGCCCGGGTAGGGAATCGTGATCACCAGCACGGGCGGATCGACGTCGGGAATCTGGTTGACGCGCAGCTTGGACAGCGCGAGCAGGCCCAGGGCCATCAGCCCCAGGATGACCACGACCATGGCCACCGGCCGCTTGATGCTGAATTCGGACAGGATCATGGCGACGGTCTCAGCGCGGCGTGGCGGCGGAGGCGGCAGCCGGGGCGGCGGCTGCGCCGGACGCCGCCGGCGCGCCGGCCTGGCCGACCAGCGGCACGGCAGCCGGGCCGGTGAGTTCCACCGCCTGGCCGTCCACCAGCTGACGCGTGGGGTGGCGCAGCAGGCGGTCACCGATGGCCAGGCCGGCGCTGACACTGACCTCGCCGGTGCGCGCATCGCGCTCGCCCAGCGTCACGGCCACGCGCGACAGCCGCTGTCCCTGCACGCGCCAGACGTGGGCCGTGTCGCCGGTGCGCACGAATACGTTTTCCGGCAGGCTCAGCCCGGTTGCGCTGCCAGTTTCGACATGCCCTTCGGCGAACAGGCCGGCCACGCGCGGTGCCGATGCGGGTTCGTCGAAGCTCAGGACCACGGCCACCTGACGCGTCGTGGCGTTGACGGCCGAGTCGATGCGCTGCACGCGGCCCGTGAAGACCGTGTCGGTAAATCCGTTCACGCGGAAGCTGGCCGGCTGGCCGAGCTTCAGCTCCTGCAGCCGGTCGGCCGAGACCAGGCCCTCGAAGCGCATGCTGCGCGGATCGATCACCTTCAGGAGTTCCTTGCCGATCTGCGCGGTGTCGCCGGCGGAGGCCTTGCGCTCGCTGACCACGCCGTCGAACGGGGCACGCACGAGGGTGCGGGTGAGCTGCTGGCGCGCGGCGGCCACACGCGAGCGTGCCGCGACCACGTCGCTTTGCGCCTGGTTGCGCCGCACCTGCGCGTCTTCCAGCGCCTGCGCCGAGGCCATGCCCTGCTCGCGCAGGGTGCTCAGGCGCTGCACCGTTCGTTCGGCCTGGTCCTGGGCCTGCGACGCCGCGCGCAAGGCCTCTTCGGCCGAGGCCAGGCTGTCGCGGATGGCGGTGTCGTCCAGCTTCATCAGCAGATCGCCCGTGCGCACGGTCTCGCCGTTGTCCTTGAGCACCTGCATGACCACCGCGGCCACTTCGGCGCGCAGGTCCGCGCGCTTGCCGGGCATGACTGCGCCGGAAACCACCGGGCCCTGCGCGATGCGGGCCGCCCGCACCGTGTGCAGGTCTTCGGGTGCGACGAGCAGCCGCACGGCTTCGGGCGCGGAAGCCGCCGCCGCGGCCGCGGCAGGCGCCCCGGCCTTGTTGCATGCCGACAGCAGCACGGCACTGAACAGGAGCAACAGCAAAGGTACGGGCATGGAACAGGCGCTCGGTAAAAGGCGGCCCCGTGCACGGGCGTGCGTGCGGGCCGCAAAGGGACGAATGTGACGAACGGTAATCATCGCGGCTGCGCAGGGCAGTCCGATTGCGACGAAACGACGCCCCTGGGCGACGAATGGCATTCGCGGCAGCTTGACTGGCGGAGGCGGTTCAGCGCCAGGCCCGCAGCCACTCGTCGGCATCGACCTGCAGTTTGACAAAGGCTTCCCGGCCGCGCGACGTGGCCGGGCGTCCATCGTGCTGCACGCTATAGCCCACATAGAGCTGCGTGCCCGAAGAACGCCGCCAGTTGTAGGTCAGCGAAGCGGCACGCCCGCCCCAGCGCTGGGCGGTCACCTGGTCTTCGGCCTTGCGGTCGCCGCCGCTGCGTTGTGCGATCAGGCGCAGGTGCTGGTTCGCGTCCAGGTGCCAGATGGCCAGCAGCTGGGCGGCCGACTCGTGGTACTGCAGCGCGTGGCCGGGGCGGTCATCGAACAGCCAGGCCTGGGAAATGCTCGGCTCGATCTCGAAGGAGCGGCCCGGCCGCATCCGGGCCATGAAGCGCCAGCGCGCGCCAGGCCGCACGCGCTGGGCGATGGTGTCGGCCAGGCGGCCGACGCTGATCTGGGTATCGACCAGCGGCCACCAGTTGGCTGGCGTCATGACCAGGCCCGAGGCCACGAAGCGCTGGTTCAGCAAGGGTCCGTTCGCCGTGGCGCGCACCTGCTCCTGGGGCCGCAGGTCCACCCACCACTCGAGGTTGCGTGAGCCCGCGGCCCAGAAGCCCAGCCAGGGCGTGCGCTCGACGGTCTGGCCGGTCACGCGGTCGCGCACCTCGCGCGCATCGGCATACAGCTCGAAGTGGTTGAAGGGCCCCAGGGGATACCACTTCCAGGCATGGTGCACGGCGACCTGGCGCACACCGGTCTGGTTGACGAAGCCCGTGTCGTGCCGGAAGTCCGTGCCGATGTCGTCCAGCGTGAGGCTGCTCTCGGTGTGCTGCGAGAGCTGCCGCAGCTTCAGATGGCCGCGATGGCCCAGGCGCGCCGTGCCGGCCTGGAGGCTGCCGGCCTGCGCCAGCGCCGTCGTGCGCGAGCCCAGCCACTGTGCGCGCAGGCTCCAGCCGCCGTCGAAGGACGCATCGAGGTCCGGTCCGAAAACGGTGTTCTCGCCGCGTCCGTCGTCGTAGCGGCGCGAGGCCAGCAGCCCGCCGATCGCCAGGCCGGCGCTGTCATCCGCGCGGCGCAGGCGGGCCAGCAGGACGCGCGACGCGGGCTGTCCGACGGCATCCGTGCCGTAAGGCCCGGGCAGCAACACGGTGCCGCCGCCTTCGTCGCTGGCGGCCAGCGCCGTGCCGGCCACGGCCGGTGCGCGCCAGGTTGCACGCAGCCCGCCGCCGGGTTGCGTGATGCTGCGCGTGTACAGCGCCTCGGTGGGTGTGCGCAGCAGGTCGGCCGATTCGAAGAAGAAGGGCCGCTTTTCGGGCAGGAACAACGCAAAGCGCGAGTTGCCGGCGAGCTGTGGCACGTCCAGCGCCACCTGCGAAAAGTCGGGCTTCAGCGTGCCGTCGATCACCAGTTCGGCGCGCGGGCGCCACTTGATGTCCAGGCTGGCTTCGACGTGGTTCTTGCCGACCTGCGGCTGTCCGTCGTCACGCTGCCGCGTCGTGCGCAGCGTCAGGCTGGGGCGCAGCGTGAGGAAGCTGTGCTCGGCCGGCAGGCTCACGCCGGTCAGCGGCTGCAGGCGGTGGATGAAGCTGGGCGCGTCGTGCGGCAGCGCGACGCTGGTGAGCAGGTGGAATTGTTCGCGCGGCATGCGCCGCGCGAGCATGAATCGCCAGCCTCCCTGCGGCCCTTCGGCAAACCGCAGCGACGCAAACGGGATGCGCATCACGGCCGTCCAGCCGTCAGCCTGGCGCTGCACGGCGGCGTCCCAGTCGAAATCGGGCGCGAAATCTTCGCTGTCGTCCGCCGCGGTGTGGATGCCGTCGGCCAGGCTGCCCGCGGCATTCACGCGGAAGAACTGGGCCGAGGCGCGGTGGCCGATCGGATCGATGTAGGCGACGACGAAGTCCTGCGTGCGGTTGACCGTGTCGTAACGCACCGGCACGTCGCGGATGTCCTGCGGCCGGTCGTCGAAGGCCTTGACACCCACGTAGACGGCGCGCTCGTCGAAGAGCACCTGCACCTGCGTGCGCTGCGGCGGCTGCGCGCCGCGCCGCGGGTCGTGCTCCAGCAGGCGGTCGAAGACGGGTGCGCGCTGCCAGGCCGGGTGCGACAGGCTGCCGTCGAGCTTCAGGACTTCGCCAGGCTGCAACCGCACGGCGTGCACTGGCGGCTCGTCGGCGCCCGCCGTCTCGCTGCCGACAGCCGGCAGCGAGGCGGTCACCCAAGCGGCCAGCGACAGCCACACGGCCACAGCGCGCCAGCGGCGCTGGGGTGTTTTTTCCGATGCGGTGGGCGCGCCGGCGGGCGGGCTGCGGTGGTGGCCAGTCATGTGAGAGGTGCGCCGTTGCCCGGCGTCTTGCGGTGTGTCTGGCGGGCGATTGTGGTGGCGCGCGCACGCCGCAGCCAGAGGCTGCGACAGCGCGCACCAAAAAACCGGGATGAACGGCGGCGCGGGCCGGGCGCCCGGGCGTTCAGTCCGCCGACTGGCGATAGGGTTCGTCTTCGGGCACGAAATCGCGCTCGGCCAGCGCCGCCTGGATCCAGGCGGCGACACCTTCGCTGCGCTGCAGGCGGTCGACGTAGGCCGCAATGGCCGCGGGCACCGGAAGTTCGTAGGTGCGTAGCCGCATCGCCACCGGCGCGTAGTACGCATCGGCGTTGCTGAACGCACCGAAGAGGAAGGGGCCGCCGCTGGCCTCCAGCGCCTCGGTCCACATCTGCACGATGCGCGCCAGATCGGCCACTGCGGCCGGTTGTTCGGCCATGACACGCTGGCCGACGTCCGGCAGCTTCGCCTCGATATTCATCGGGCAGTGGCTGCGCAGCGCGGAAAAGCCCGCGTGCATTTCCGCGCACAGGCTGCGCGCGCGGGCCCGGGCACGGGAATCACGCGGCCAGATCGCATGTTCGGGGAAGCGCTCGGCCAGGGTTTCGGCGATGGCCAGCGTGTCCCAGACGACGAGGCCCTCGTCGTCGACCAGCACCGGCACGCGTCCGGCCGGCGACACGGCGAGCACGCGGTTCTTGAAGACCGAGCCGGGCTTGAAGCTGTCGAAGCGCAGCATGACCTCGTCGAAAGGAATGCCGAACTGGCGCATCAGGACCCAGGGCCGCATGGACCAGGACGAGTAGTTCTTGTTGCCGATCAGCAGTTGCATGTGCGTCTCCTCGAAGGGGATCGATGCTACGCGCCCGCAGGCCGTCGCGGGCATGCGTCCGGTGCATCGGATTGATGCGCCATACGTATCAATCTGGCGAGGGCGGTGGATCCGGTTCCGCCAGCGCCTGGCGTGTCAGCGCGGCCTGTGCGCGGATCCACTCCATCGCGTCACGCAGTTCCGGGCGCAGGCGTGTGCCCAGTGTGGGCACGAGCCAGTAGGCGGTGGGCGAGGGCAGTCGCCCCTTCACGCCGAAGGGCTCGACCAGTTCGCCGCGTGCAATCAGGTCGTGCACCATGGCCATGCGTGCCAGCGCCACGCCCTGACCGGCCAGGGCCGCCTGCACCTGCTGGTGCGTGTAATTCAGATAGAGCCAGCGGCGCGGTTCGAGTTCCTGCATGCCGCGTTGGGCGAGCCAGTGCGGCCAGCTCAGGATCGGCGAGGTCGGCTGCACGCCGTCTTCGTTGATCAGCGTGTGGGCGCCCAGGTCGGCCGGCTTGCGCAGCGGCGGCGCCTGGCCCGCGCGCGATTGCGCCAGCAGGATCGGGCTGGTCACAGGCGTGAGAACCTCGCCGAACAAGCGCTCCGCGTGCGGCGGTGCCACGCCGGGTTTGCCGAAGCGCAGCAGCAGGTCCTGGTCCGGATCGTCGGGATCGAGCAGGCGGTCCTGGGCCGAGATGCGGATGTCGATGTCGGCGTGCTGCGCCTGGAAGTCCACCAGGCGCGGCAGCAGCCACAGCGTGGCAAAGGACGCAAAGGTCGACACCGAGACCTGCCGCCGCCCGCGCCGCACGCGGATCTCGCGCACCGTGCGGTCCAGCCGTTCGAGCAGCGGCACGACGGCCTGCTGCAAGGCGGCGCCGGCATCGGTGATGTCGACATGGCGCGTGCCGCGCGCAAACAGCGCGGCGCCCAGGTCTTCTTCCAGCGATTTGATCTGCCGGCTCACGGCCGGTTGCGTGAGGTTCAGCGATTCGGCCGCGGCGCGGAACGAGCGGCAGCGCGCTACCGCTTCGAAGGCGCGCAGACCTTCCAGGCGAAGCGGTCTCTGGCGGTTCGGATTCATGCGGCAATCGTATCAATCGGGCGTGCGCATGTCATTGGACGCAGCCGTCGGCGTTGGAAACAATGGCTGCCATGCCCCACAGCCGTCCACGACGGCGCCGGGGTCGTTCACACGGAGACCGCCATGTCCGAACTGCACACCCTCCTGCGCCACGACGACAGCCTGAGCCTGCCCGGCGCAGCCACCTGGCGCGTGCGCCGCACAGGCCTGCTGCGGGTGCGGCCGTCGTCCCCGTCGGCCGTCTGGTTGACCGTGGACGGCGAGGCCAAGGACCGCGTGCTGCAGCCGGGTGAGCAACTGGCGCTGCGGCCCGGTCACCGCATCGTCGTGGAGCCCTGGACCGCGGGCGCGACCGCCAAGCTGTGCTGGCTGACCGAGGCGCCAGCCCGGCAGCAGACACGCGCCTGGCGCCTGGGTGGCGTGGCCAACGAATCGCGCTGATCGCCCGGGCGACCGTGAGTCGGTGACGGTTAACCTGCGGGGAGGATTTCCCGAAAGGCCCGCCACCCATGCACGCCCACTGGCACACCTGCGCCACCTTCGCCACGCAGCACGAAACGCCCTGGCCGCGCGACCCGGCGGTGAAGCCCGCCCCGGGGCAGCAGCCTTTCGGCGTGCACCACGGCGACCCGCCGCCGTTCAACGTCGCACGCGGACCTTTGCATGTGCGCGGCGGGGTGTCGGGCTGCGTGTGGCAGCACGGGCGCGAAGTGGCCGCCTGGGGCGAACCCGATCGCGCGGACCAGACCTTCAGCGTGGCCAAGACCTGCCTGGCGCTGCTGGCCGGCGTGGCGCACACCCAGGGCCTGCTGCCGGATGTCGACGCGGCCGTGGCCGACCGGCTGCCCGGCATCGGCTTCGATACACCGCACAACCGTCCCATCACCTGGCGCCAGCTGCTGGAACAGACCAGCGAATGGGAAGGCGCGTGCTTCGGCCTGCCCGATCAGGTGGACCGTTGGCGCACCGTGGCGCACGACCCGCGATCGGCCGCCGGCCCCAAGGGCGGAGCCCGTCCGCTGCAGGCACCCGGCAGCTACTGGGAATACAACGATGTGCGCATCAATCAGCTGTCGCTGGCGCTGCTGCACCTGTTCGGCCGGCCGCTGCCCGAGGTCTTTGCACAGACGCTGATGCAGCCCCTGGGCGCCAGCGGTGACTGGCGCTGGGAAGGGTATGAGGACGCGTGGACGACGCTCGGCGGGCGCCGCGTGCCATCGGTGCCCGGCGGCACGCACTGGGGCGCGGGCCTGTCGATCGGCGCACGCGACCTGGCGCGGCTGGGGCAGATCGTGCTGCATCAGGGCCGCGTCGGCGAGCAGGTCCTCGTGGCGCCGGCCTGGATCCGGCAGATGCAGCAGCCGGCGGCCTTGGCACCGTTCTACGGCTGGTTGATGTGGCTGAACCGGGACGGCAGAGCCTTCCCCGGGGCCTCGGTGGACAGCAGCTTCATGGTGGGCGCCGGCGGCCACTATGTGTGGATCGAGCCCGCCTTTGATGCGGTGGTGGTCGTGCGCTGGCTGGATGTCGAGCACGCGCCGGCCTTCATGCAGCTGGCGCAGGCGGCGCTCGCGCAGGGCGCCTGAGCCCGATGCGGTGCCGGGCCGAGCGGCAGCCACGAAGCTGCGGGCGCGGTCACGGGCGCGGGCAGGACGCGAATGGGGCGATCGCTGGGCGTCTCGCGCCTGGACTTTGACGCGGGTCGAAGCGCCTACAGGCGTGCCGCCAGCCGGATGCCCTGGTCGATCGCGCGCTTGGCGTCCAGCTCCGCAGCCTCGTCGGCACCGCCGATCAGGTGAACCGTCAGACCCGCAGCCGCCAACGGCGCCTGCAGCTCGCGCAGCGGCTCCTGGCCGGCGCACAGCACCACCGTGTCGCAGGGGATGATCTGGCCGTCCTTGCGCTGCTCGCCGTAGGTGACGAACAGGCCTTCGGGGCCGATGCGCTCGTAGTTGACGCCGCCGATCATCTCCACCTGTTTCATCTGCAGCGCCGCGCGGTGGATCCAGCCGGTGGTCTTGCCCAGGCCCTTGCCCAGCTTGCCGGCCTTGCGCTGCAGCAGCGTCACTTGCCGCGCCGGCGGCGCCGGCTGGGCGCGGACCACGCCGCCGCGCACCGTGGCTGGATCGGTCACGCCCCACTCGGCCAGCCACTCCTGCAGGTTCAGCGTCGGCGAATGGCCGGGCGGTGTCACCAGAAATTCGGCCACATCGAAGCCGATGCCGCCCGCACCGATGACGGCCACGCGCGGGCCCACGGGCTTGGCGTGCAGCAGCACGTCGATGTAGCTCAGCACGTTCGGGCCGTCCTGGCCGGGGATCTTCGGGTCGCGCGCGGTGACGCCGGTGGCCAGGATCACCGCGGCGTAGCCGCCGGCCTTCAGTTCGTCGGCCTGCACGCGCCGGTTCAGGTGCAGCCGCACGCCGGTGGTCTCGATGCGGCGCGCGAAGTAGCGCAGCGTCTCGGCAAATTCTTCCTTGCCCGGGATGCGCTTCGCCATGTTGAACTGGCCGCCGATGCGGTCGGCCGATTCGAAGAGGTCCACTGCGTGGCCGCGCTCGGCCAGGGTCGTTGCCGTGGCCAGCCCGGCGGGCCCTGCACCGACGACGGCATAACGCCGCCGTTCAGTGGCTGGCGCTATCGTCAGCGTGGTCTCGTGGCAGGCGCGCGGATTGACCAGGCAGCTCGACAGCTTGTTGGCGAAGGTGTGGTCCAGGCAGGCCTGGTTGCAGGCGATGCAGGTGTTGATGTCCGCGGCGCGGTCAGCGCGGGCCTTGGCGACGAAATCGGCATCGGCCAGCAGCGGCCGCGCCAGGCTGACCATGTCGGCGCAGCCGTCGCCGAGCAGGCGGTCGGCCACTTCGGGCGTGTTGATGCGGTTGCTCGTGACCAGCGGCGTGGTGATGCCGGCAGCACGCAGCTCGTCGCGCATCTTCTTCGTGACCCAGGCGAAGGCGCCACGCGGCACGCTGGTGGCGATGGTGGGGATGCGCGCCTCGTGCCAGCCGATGCCGGTGTTGATGATGGTCGCGCCGGCCTGCGCGATGGCCTTGCCCAGCTGCACGGCCTCGGCCCAGGTGCTGCCGTCGGGGATCAGGTCCAGCATCGACAGCCGGTAGATGATGATGAAGTCCGCACCGACTGCCTCGCGCACGCGGCTGACGATCTCCACCGGCAGGCGCATGCGCTGGCTGTAGTCGCCGCCCCATTCGTCGGTGCGCCGGTTGGTGTGCGTGACCAGGAACTGGTTGATGAAGTAGCCCTCGCTGCCCATCACCTCGACGCCGTCGTAGCCGGCCTCGCGCGCCAACTTCGCGCAGCGCACGAAGGCGCGTATCTGACGTTCGACACCACGTGCACTCAGCTCGCGCGGCGTGAAGGGCGAGATGGGGCTCTGGATGCGCGAGGGCGCCACGCACAGCGGCTGGTAGCCGTAGCGGCCGGTGTGCAGGATCTGCATCGCGATCTTGCCGCCTTCGGCGTGCACGGCCCGTGTGATGCCCTGGTGGCGCCGCGCCGCGCCGCCGGTGGACAGGGTGCCGGCGAAGGGCTTGGCCCAGCCTTCGATGTTGGGCGCGAAGCCGCCGGTGACGATCAGGCCCACGCCGCCGCGGGCGCGCTCGGCGAAATACGCCGCCATGGCGTCGAAGTGCTTGCGGCCGTCTTCCAGGCCGGTGTGCATGCTGCCCATCAGCACGCGGTTGGCCAGCGTCGTGAAACCGAGATCCAGCGGGGCCAGCAGGTGGGGGTAGGGCGATGCGCTCAAGGTGGAGTCCTGGGAGTGGGCGACGGCGGCATCGGCAGGTCCGGGCCGTGCCGATGCGTGGTGGATTCAGGGCCCACGCGGTCGGTGCGGCGCGGGCGGGTGCGTCGGCTGGCGCTCAGGCCGCCGGCGATGCGGGCTTGTCGCGGTCGTCCCGGGACGACTCGGTCGCAGGTTCGACGATCACCGCGGCGCGATAGGCGTGCCAGCTGGCATGGCCGATCAGCGGCCCCGCCACCAACAGCCCGGCAAAGCCCGGCAGCATGGCCGTGAAGGTGATGACGGCGATCAGCAGGCCCCAGAAGAACATCACGCCGGGCTGGGTGATCACCAGCCGGAAGCTGGTGAGCGCGGCGGTGATGGCGTCGGTCTGGCGGTCGAGGATCATCGGCATCGACACCACGGTGAAGGCGAAGATCAGCGTCGCGAAGAGGGCGCCGAGCGCCCCCCAGGCGATGATGAATGTCATGTTTTCGGGGTCGAGCAGCGCGAGCAGCGAGCCCTTGAAATCGGGCATGCCGTCGAAGGTGACGGCGAAGACCACCAGCGTCGCGCGCGCCCACAGCATTTCCAGCACCAGCAGCACGAAGCCGAAGATGCCCAGCTGGCCGATCTTGGTCTGCCAGGCCAGCACCGAATCGGCAAAACCGGGCTTGACGCCTTGTTCCAGCCGCTGGCTGACGCGGTAGATGCCCAGGCACAGGAACGGGCCCACGAGCAGGAAGCCGCCCGATAGCGCCAGCGTGTAGGGCGGCGCGTGTTCGAAGACCTTGGCGATGGCCCAGCCCATGACGATGAAGACCACGCCATAGAACAGGCCCAGGCCGGGCGCGCGCCGGTAGTCCTGCCAGCCCTTGGCCAGCCACTGCAGCGGGGCGGTCAGGGGCAGCGTGCGCAACTGGATGTCGAAGGCCGACGACCGTTTGGCACCAGGATCGTCGGCTGCCGCGGCGGGTGTCGCCTGCGGCGTTTCGGGGGTCGTGGCGTTCATGCCTCGCGTTGTAGCGCGGCAAGTCCGCAGCGGCGATAGGGTCAGTCCCGGGGCTGGGCCAAGCGGCCCGGCGGCGATCAGACCGACTTGCCGACCAGGTCGAAGTGTTCGACGACCGGCGGCGCCGCGAAGAACGGTCCGACGATCGCGCGCCATTCGGGGAACAGCGGGCCGCCACGGAAGTGCACCGTGTGGTCCTCGAGCGTCTCCCAGAAAATGGTCAACAGATAGCGCTCAGGGCTTTCGATGCCGCGGTTGACCTTCCAGCCGCGGCAGCCGCGCGCGCGGCCGATGACGGTCTTCAGGCCGCGCTGGATGGCTTCGTCGAATTCAGCCTGGCGGCCAGGGGCGATGCGGATGTCGGCGACTTCGAGGATCATGGCTTGTGGGAACTGCCGTGGGAAGACGGCGCATTCTCCGCCACCGTGACGCGGTTTCGGCCATTCGCCTTGCTGACGTAGAGGGCGCGGTCGGCCCGCTCGAACCAGGCCTCGGTGGACTCGTCCGGCAGCCGCACGGCCACACCCAGGGACACCGTCACCTGCCCGATCGATTCCTGGCTGTCCTTGCGCCGGATGCGGCTGGAGGCGATGGTGTGGCGGATGCGCTCGGCCAATTCCTGCGCCGCCTTCAAGCCGGTGCCGGGCACGAAGATCGCAAATTCCTCGCCCCCGACGCGTGCCGCCATCTGCGGCGACTTCACACAGGCACGCAGCGCTTGCGAGACAACGCGCAGCACCGTGTCGCCGAACAGGTGGCCATAGGTGTCGTTGATGCGCTTGAAGTGGTCGATGTCGGTCACCAGCAGGCAGTCCGACGTCGTCGCGGCGACGGGCTCTGCCAGAACCCTGTCGAACGCCCGGCGATTGGGCAAGCCGGTCAAGGCGTCGACCAGTGCTTCGGTTCGCGCGCGGTCCACTTCGGAGCGCAGCTTCTCGATTTCCAGCTGACTGGCGGACAGGCGTTCGCGCAGCTGGCTCACCGCGTCGCGCATGCCTTGTGTCTGCGCGATGACCTCGTCGATGACGCCGTCATGCGGCTCTTCGCTCTGGATGTTGTCGCTCAATCGCGCCAGTGAGTCGCCGAAACGATCGGTCTGGGCGCCGGCAGCCTGCGCCGAGGCCGACATTTCGGCCATGACCTTGCGCATCCCCTCGGCCACCTTGCGGGTGGATTGGGAATCGGGGTCGGCGATGTGTTCGCTGTAGAGACGCCAGGTCTGGGCGTCGTCCAGCACCGCCCCGTCCTTGGTGAGCACGGCGATGGCCTCGCTCAGCCGCGGATTCCCGCCGGAAGCATGTTCGAACCACACGGCGTAGGACACGGGATGCACCCCCGCTGACTGCCGCGTCATCATTGGCAAAGCCACGCGAAGGATCTCGGCGCACTTGGCGGGACCATCGGAATAGCGGTTGGAATCGGCCATGTGGGGCGCGTGGCGGGCTCGAATCGGTATCCCTGATCGGCCGTCGGTGCTTCTGAAAATACCGCGGTGACAGCAATCCCCGTCGGCACCGGCACGATCGAACCTATGTTGACTATGCCGTCGTCATCGGCAGACCGAGACCCCGTGCTGTACCCAAGATGTAACCAGCTGTTGCCGTGCGCGCTTGCATGTGCCCCGGAACCGGCAGGGCTCTTGAAAGAGTGCCTCGGCATCCCCATGTGGGAGCCCGCCGAGACGGCTGTCCGGCGGTCCAACCGAAGCCCAACTCCCTTATCGCGACATGAACAAGACGACCCATTCGTTCCAGGCCGAGGTGCAGCAGATCCTGCACCTGGTGACGCACTCGCTTTATTCGAACAAGGAGATCTTCCTGCGCGAGCTGGTCTCCAACGCCTCGGACGCCTGCGACAAGCTGCGCTTCGAATCGCTGGACCGCCCGGACCTGATGGAAGACGGCGCCGGGCTCGAAATCCGCATCCTGGTCGATGCAGCGGCGCGCACCCTGACCATCCGCGACAACGGCATCGGCATGAGCGCCGACGAGGCCATCGCGCACCTCGGCACGATCGCCAAGAGCGGCACGCGCGAGTTCGTTGCCAAGCTGGCCGACGGCCAGAAGAAGGACGCCGGTTTGATCGGCCAGTTCGGCGTGGGCTTCTATTCCGGCTTCATCGTGGCCGACCGCATCACGGTCGAAACCCGCCGCGCAGGCCTTCCGGCGGACCAGGGCGTGCGCTGGACCAGCGATGGCTCGGGCGCTTTCGAGACCGAGCAGATCGAGCGCGCCACGCGGGGCACCGACGTGATCCTGCACCTGCGCGCCGAGGAAGACGAGTACCTCGCCAGCTGGAAGCTGCGCTCCATCGTGGGCAAATACTCCGACCACATCTCTCTGCCCATCCTGATGCGCAAGGAAGAGTGGAACAGCGAGAAGCAGGAGCAGGTCGTCACCGACGAGTGGCAGACCGTCAACAAGGCGGCGGCGCTGTGGGCGCGGCCCAAGGCCGACGTCACCGAGGCCGAGTACCACGAGTTCTACAAGCAGATCAGCTACGACGACGCCGCGCCGCTGGCCTATACGCACAACCGCGTCGAGGGCCGCACCGAGTACACGCAGCTGCTGTACGTGCCAGCCAAGGCCCCGTTCGACCTGTGGAACCGCGACAAGCGCGGCGGCGTCAAGCTCTACGTCAAGCGCGTCTTCATCATGGACGACGCCGAGGCGCTGATGCCGGTCTACCTGCGCTTCGTCAAGGGCGTGATCGACTCGGCCGACCTGCCGCTGAACGTGAGCCGCGAACTGCTGCAGGAAAGCCGCGACGTCAAGGCCATCCGCGAAGGCTCGACCAAGCGCGTGCTGTCGATGCTGGAAGACCTGGCGGCCAACCAGAAGGAGCAGTACGGCGCGTTCTGGAAGGAATTCGGCGCGGTGCTCAAGGAAGGCATGGGCGAGGACCACGCCAACAAGGAGCGACTGGCCAAGCTGCTGCGCTTCGCGTCCACGCAGGCCGACGACGGTGTGTCCTTCGACGACTACATCGCGCGCATGAAAGAGGGCCAGGACGCCATCTACTACATCACCGCCGACACCCTGGCGGCCGCCAAGAGCAGCCCGCAGCTGGAGATCTTCCGCAAGAAGGGCATCGAGGTGCTGCTGCTGACCGACCGCGTCGACGAATGGATGCTGTCGCACCTGTATGAAGTCGAAGGCAAGTCGCTGCAGAGCGTGGCCAAGGGCGCGGTCGATCTGGGCAAGCTGCAGGACGACGAAGAGAAGAAGCAGGCCGAAGCGGCCGCCGAGTCCTTCAAGCCCGTGCTCGAGCGCCTGAAGACGGCGCTGACCGAGCGCGCGAAGGACGTGCGCGTGACCTCGCGCCTGGTGGACTCGCCGGCCTGCATCGTCGTCGAGGAAGGCGACATGAGCGCGCACCTGGCGCGGCTGCTGAAGCAGGCCGGGCAACAGGCGCCTTCGACCAAGCCGATCCTCGAGGTCAATCCGCAGCATGCGCTGGTCAAGCGGCTGGAAAGCGACGACGCGCGTTTCGATGATCTGGCGCAGATCCTCTTCGATCAGGCGCTGCTGTCCGAAGGCGGCCAGCTGGAAGATCCGGCGGCCTACGTCCAGCGGGTCAATCGGCTGCTGGCGGCCTGACGCCGGCAGGGGCGCGCGGCGAGGCGCACCAGCACGCCGCGCCGCGCGCCAGCTAATCGTCGATGCAAGCGGCGAGTTGGTCGCGCAAGGCCGAGACCTGCTGTGCCCAGTAGGACGAACTTCCGAAGTCCGGATAGGCGCGCGGGAAGGCCGGGTCGCCCCAGCGGCGCGCGACCCATGCGTTGTGCCGCACCATGCGCGACAGGCGCAAGGTATCGATGAGTGCCAGCTCGCGGCGGTCGAACGGCCTGAAGGATTCGTAGCCTTCGAGCAGGGCTTCGAGCTGCTGGCGCGCGGCTGAGGCCTCGCCCGACAGCAACATCCACAGATCCTGCACCGCAGGTCCCGTGCAGCTGTCGTCGAGGTCGACCAGATTCGGGCCGTCGCGCCACAGCAGGTTGCCGGGGTGGCAGTCGCCGTGCAGGCGCAAGCTGCGCGCCGGCACGCGCTGGCAGTCGGCGCGGATGCGGGCGACAACCTGCGTGCCGATGGCTTCCCACGCGGCGGACTGGTCCGGCGGCAGCGCCTGCGACTGCCGCAGTTCGTCGAGCGCCAGTCGCGTATCGGCCTCGAGGTCCATGCGGTGCCGATGCGCGAACGGACGTGTGGCGCCCACCGCATGCAGGCGGCCGAGGCACGCGCCCATCCGCGTCAGGACCTCGGGGTCTTCGAGTTCGGCGGGTCGCCCGGCGCGGCGAGGCCACACCGCGAAGCGCCAGTGGCCGGCTTCGCCGTGATAGGCGGCCAGTGTCCGCGGGGCCGCCGGGCAGCTGCGCACCGTGCCGCTGGCGGCGGGTCCCGCCGCCGTGTGCCGCAGTTCCAGCGGTGCCACGACGGGAATCTCCGCGTCCAGGGCTTCCTGTGAAAACGCGTGTTCCTCGGCGATCTGCTCGTCGGTCCACCGCGCCGGGCGGTAGAACTTGGTCACCACGTGCGTGCCGTCGACCAGGCTGACCTGGTAGACCCGGTTCTCGAACGAATTCAGCTGGATCAGACGCCCGTCGCCTTCGAATCCCACCGCGGCCAGGGCGTCCAGAACGACATCAGGCGCCAGACCCGCGAAGGGTGCTGGCGCCTGGGGGGGCGAGGCTTGTGATGCGGTCAACGGGGCCCGTTGTGGCCGCCACGGGCCGATTCGAGCACCTGGTCGTCCGGGGCGCGGCCGCCGCGCCCTGAGTCGCCCAGCAGGCTGCCGAAGCCCGTGCTCGGCCCGGCATCACGCAGGTTGTCGATGCCGAAGAAGGAATCCTGGAACAGCCCCGAGTCCTGCCACAGCGCCTTGCGCTCCTTGCGACGCTTGGAGCCGTCGGCCGCTTTCACGTCCTGGACGATGTAGGGCGCACTGGCCGAGCGCGAAGTTGCGGCCATCGCGGGCGCTGCAGGGGCCCGGGCCGGTGCCGCTGCCGCTGGGGCGGGCGTGCGCGCCGCCACAGGCGCAGCCGGCGCTGCGGCCGCAGCGTGCTGCTGGGCCGGTGCGGGCGAGCCCTGGGCCGCCTGCGCGGCCTGGGGCACGAGCATCTGCAGTTCGGCCACCGAGGGCAGGTGCTCCGGCGTGCAGCGCAGATAGCGGATGCGGCAGGCCGACAGCGTGTTCTGCTTGATCTGCTGGGTGCGGCGCGACACGGGCCGGTCGCCGTCCAGGTCGATGGCCACGAGCACACGGCCATTGGCGCCGCAGATGGCGAAGGTCACGTGATGGCTGCCCAGCAGGTCGAACCAGTAGCGGACCTCGTTGGGGTCCACCGGCTGGCAAAAGCGTACCAGCGGCAGCTTGGACAGGATGATGTATTGCGGCAGCGCCTCGCGCAGCTGGCGGTAGGCCCGTCGCTCGTCCACGCTGAACACCGCGCGGGGGCCGATCGCCCATTCGGCGGGCAGGGGCATGCCCGCAGCCTGGCGGGGCCGCGTGACCCAGAACGCGAGTCCGGCGGCCAGGACGACCAGTACCGCCAGCGCGATGATCCAAGGCAAGGCTTGTTGCATGACAGGGTGAGAACGTGCGCCGGTCCGGCGGCGGTTGCCGCTGGGGACCGGACGAGTTGATATTAGCTTGCGCTCCGTGCGAGCTGTTTCGGCCTGTCTGCGGCAAAACCTAACGGGTGGCCGCGGAAATCTTCCGCGGCGCAGACGATCATCCTCGTGCGAGCGCTTGCCAAGCGCGGCCGGATGCGATCTCGATCAGTCCGCCGTCGTGGTCTTGGACAGGACCGCACGCATGCGCGACAGCCGCTTGGCGGTGTAGTCCAGGCCCGCCGCGCCGGCTTCGACCCATGACTCCATGCGGGTGCTGGCGTGCGCCTCGGGCAGCGGCAGGACGGCCTCGGCATCGCTGCCCAGCCGTTCGATACGCGCGCCAGCGCTGTGCAGCAGACGCAGCATCGGCTGGTTTTCCGCCAGCGCGTGAATGTGCAGGATCGAGATGCCTTTCAGCCGCGCGCGCATCTGCGCATGCTCGAAGAGTCGCTTGCCGATGCCGTTTCGACGTGAGTTTGCGCTCACTGATATGCCGAACTCCGCCGCCGCGGGCGCGTCGTCGACGGCCGACTCGACGGCCAGGTGAGCCGCGGCGATCAGGTCGAGCTGGCGGTTGAACACGCCGAACAGCTCGTCGCGTTCGAAGTCGAGCCCGTCGACGTAGCGGCCGATCTGTTCGTCGCTGGCGAGGTAACCGAAGCGCAGGTAGCGGTCGTCGTGCCCCAGCGCTTGCAGGTGCTGCTTCAAGGCAGGCCGGTGCTCTTCTGACATGCGCAGCACGGGAACCCACTGGCGGGGCGGGTCGGTTGCGGCCACGGGGAGTGACGGCACGGTGCGGGTGTCGGGTTGACTGTTCATCCATCCATAATACGGGTTAACCCTAGAGTCCTGCACCAAGTGGCCCAAGAACCGTTCCCACACCGGCTTGAGATCGAGCGTGGCATCCAGGCTATACTCATAGGCTTTCCCTTTACGGCAAGGGAATATTCGTGGTTCGTCCGAGCACGTGTGGACACCGGTTGACCGGTGTACGACACGGCCGCAGACGCAGCCAGGAAGACCGACCGGTCCCTGCGCATGTCCCGAGAGTCCCCCTGTCAAAGAGGCGGAACCGAAGGCAGCGGGGTCGCCGGTCACTCTGCCGAAACGGGGCGGCCAGCCGCCCCACACAGCGAGACTCCTCATGAAGACCTTCAGCGCCAAGCCGGCCGAAGTGAAGCACGAGTGGTTTGTGATTGACGCCACCGACAAGGTGCTCGGACGTGTTGCCAGCGAAGTGGCACTCCGTTTGCGCGGCAAGCACAAGGCCATCTACACGCCTCACGTCGACACCGGCGATTTCATCGTCATCGTCAACGCCGAAAAGATCCGTGTCACCGGGGCCAAGGCCACCGACAAGATCTATTACCGGCACACCGGCTATCCCGGTGGCATCCGTGCGACCGCCTTCAAGGACATGCAAGCCCGTCATCCGGGTCGTGCCCTGGAGAAGGCTGTCAAGGGCATGCTGCCCAAGGGCCCGCTGGGCTACGCCATGATCAAAAAACTCAAGGTCTATGCCGGCCCGACGCATCCGCATTCGGCACAGCAGCCCAAGAGCTTGGACGTCTAAGGAGCCGCGATGATCGGACAATGGAATAACGGTACGGGCCGTCGCAAGTCATCCGTCGCTCGGGTCTTCCTCAAGAAGGGCACCGGCAAGATCGAAGTCAATGGCAAGCCGCTGGATCAATACTTCGGCCGTCAGACCTCGATCATGATCGTTCAGCAGCCGCTGCTGCT
Source organism: Pseudomonadota bacterium (assembly GCA_963205115.1). Classification (GTDB taxonomy): domain Bacteria; phylum Pseudomonadota; class Gammaproteobacteria; order Burkholderiales; family Burkholderiaceae_C; genus Rubrivivax. Next base: position 123,498 of record CAUJHV010000049.1, read on the forward strand.
GACGAACAATGCCGAGACCTTCGACATCAAGGTCAACGTGCACGGCGGTGGTGAATCCGGCCAGGCGGGCGCTGTCCGTCACGGCATCACGCGTGCGCTGATCGACTACGACGCGGCGATGAAGCCCGACCTGAGCCACGCGGGCTTCGTGACCCGCGATGCGCGCGAAGTCGAGCGCAAGAAGGTTGGCCTGCACGGCGCTCGCCGTCGGAAGCAGTTCAGCAAGCGCTGATCGCCAACCGCTCGTGGTAGGGTGCCGAAGAAGCACCCGCCGCCTGCTCCATGCGGCCCGGCTTGTCCGGGTCGCGGGACGCGGAACCACACCATGCGTTGGAAACTGTTGCGACGTCGCCTATCGGTCAGCGCACCGCGCATGACCGTTCGCAGTCATTTGCCCTGGCCCATTCGTTGGGCTGTTGCGGCGTTGGCGCTCGGTTTTTCCGCCGCGCTGGCGCTGTGGGCTTTCGAATTCGGCAAGGGCATCGCTGGCCTTGATCGCGATGACAAGGTCGAACTGATCGAATTGCGCGAGGAAGTGGCACGCTTGCGCGGCGAGAACGAGCGCGCGGCATCGGTGGCCAATACCGCCGAGAGCCTGCTCAAGGCTGAGCGCGCCGCGCAGGAAAAGCTCGCGCAGACCGTGCGCCAGCTCGAGGGCGAGGCGCAGGAACTGAAGGCCAACCTCGGGTTCTTCGAGCGGCTCATGCCCACGACCAGCGAGGGCCTGGGCGTGCGCGGCATCAAGACCGACGTCGATGTGCCCGGCCGGATGCGCTACCAGATGCTGCTGATGCAAAGCGGCAAGGAACCCCCCGAGTTCACGGGGAAGTACGAAGTGACGCTGTCAGGCACCCTTGCGGGCAAGCCGTGGACCAGCGCTGCGGCCGAGATCGTTCGTGGAGACGTCCGATTGCGCCAATACGCGCGAATCGAAGGCGTCATGGCCTACCCGGCCGAAGTGGCGGTACGATCGCTTCAAGTCCGTGTGACAGATGCCCGTGGTACTGTTCGCGCGACACAAACCACCAAACTCTAGTGGCGAGTCGACGGCCGATTCGCAATGAAAGGCTCGGGATGATGCCCTGGAACCGCAAGAAACAACCTCCGATTCGCAGCCTCATCGGCGAAGGCATCGTCCTGAAGGGGAATGTCGATTTCATCGACGGCATGCGCATCGACGGTGAAGTCCAGGGTGACCTCATGGCCGTGCGCGACGCCCCGAGCCTGCTCGTCGTCGGTGCCAAAGCCAAGGTGATCGGCAAGGTCAATGCCGAACATGTGATCATCGTCGGTGAGGTTATCGGGCCCGTTCTGTGCACCGGGCTGCTGGAGTTGCAGCCGACGGCGCGCATCGAAGGCGACATCAGCTACCAGTTGCTGGAAATGCATCCTGGCGCAGTGGTCGAAGGTGAATTGCGGCCGCTGAAGATGTCGGACAAGACGCCGGCGCTGACGCTGGCTGCATCGAACGACGCCTGAGCCTGCGACGCCGCCGGCGCAAGTGACTGAACATCATCTTCGGAGTTGGACATGAATGCGATCGTTGAGAACCTGAGCCCCGAATCGGCCGTCATGCCGGCCCCGCTTCTTTTCACCGACAGCGCTGCGGCCAAGGTGAAGGAGCTCGTGGACGAAGAAGGCAACCCGGATCTGAAGTTGCGCGTCTTCGTGCAAGGCGGCGGCTGCTCGGGCTTCCAGTACGGCTTCACCTTCGACGAAGCGGTCAACGAAGACGACACGCAGATGAGCAAGAACGGCGTCACCCTGCTGATCGATGCGATGAGCCTGCAGTACCTGATGGGCGCCGAGATCGACTACAAGGACGATCTGCAAGGCGCGCAGTTCGTAATCAAGAACCCGAACGCCACGACCACCTGCGGTTGCGGCTCTTCGTTCTCCGCCTGATCTGACACAGCCCGCCAGCCGCGGCACGATGTGCCGGCGGCGGGCGCGAGCAAGAAGGGCCTCTCAGCCCTTTGCTGGCGTGTATTGCGCGACGTACCAGGGCACGGCTTCGACGATGCCTTGGGCCACCGTATGCGAGGGCTCGTAGCCCAGCAGTTCGCGTGCCTTGCCGATATCGGCCAGCGAGTGACGCACATCGCCAGCCCGGAAGTCGGCGTGCTGCGCAGGCGCGACCACCAGCCCCGATGACAGCCGGGAGACCTCCCGAGCCAGCGCTGCATGCAGTTCGACCAGCGTGGTGCGCTGGCCTACCGCCACGTTGTAGACCTGATTGACCGCGTCGTCGCGTGTCGTCAAGGCCGCCCGCACGTTGGCCTGCACGGCATTGCGCACGTAGCAGAAGTCGCGCGACGTCTCGCCGTCACCGTTGATCGTGCAGACCTCGCCACGCAGCATGGCGGCGACCCAGCGCGGAATGACGGCCGCGTAGGCCCCGGCCGGATCCTGGCGCGGACCGAACACGTTGAAGTAACGCAGGCCGACGGTCTGCATGCCGTAGCAGCGACCGAAGACGTCGGCGTACAGCTCGTTGAGGTACTTCGTGACAGCGTAGGGTGACAGCGGACGGCCGATGCGGTCCTCGACCTTCGGCAGCTGCGGCGAATCGCCGTAGGTCGAGCTCGAAGCGGCATACACAAAACGCTCGGCGCCCGTCTTTTGCGCGGCCACCAGCATGTTGAGAAAGCCCGTCGCATTGGCACGATGCGTGGCCAGCGGATCGGCGATCGATCGCGGCACCGAACCCAGGGCCGCCTGGTGCAAGACCCAGCGAACGCCTCGGCAGGCGTCTTCACAGACGGCAGGATCGGCGATATCGCCTTCGATGAAGCGAAACCGCGACCAGGCCTGCGCGCCGACGGCCTCGCGCACGCTGTCCAGATTGCGGCGGTGCCCGGTGGCGAAGTTGTCGAGCCCCACGACGTCCTGATCGGCCCGCAGCAACGTCTCGATCAGGTGCGAGCCGATGAAGCCGGCGCAGCCCGTCACCAGCCACACGCCGCGCTGCCCGCCCTGGAGGCGGTCGAGCCCGTACAAAGCGGCGCTCACAGGCGCCACACGCGATAGCCGCGTGCCCGCAGCGCAGCGGCGTCCGACGTGCACTTCACGTCCGTGTAGATGGCACCGGGAACGAGCTTGGTGCAGAGTTCGTCCATCGACATCTCGACGAGTTCCTTGTGGGCCACGGCAGACACCACGGCCGCAGCCGCAGGCAACTGCTCCCAGGACACCAGTTCCACGCCGTACTCGTGACGCGCCTCGCCGGCATCCGCCACCGGATCGTGCACGTTTACCTGGCAGCCATAGGTGCGCAGCTCCCGAATCACATCGATGACCTTGCTGTTGCGCAGGTCGGGGCAGTTTTCCTTGAATGTCAGTCCGAGCACCGTCACGTTGGCGCCCTTGACCGAGTGCCCCGCCTGGATCATCTCCTTGACGGTCTGCTCGGCGATGTACTTGCCCATGCCGTCGTTGATGCGACGTCCGGCCAGGATGACCTGCGGGTGGTAGCCCAGGCTCTCCGCCTTGTGGGTGAGGTAGTACGGATCGACACCGATGCAGTGGCCACCCACCAGGCCCGGACGGAAGGGCAGGAAGTTCCACTTGGTGCCAGCGGCCTGCAGCACCTCCAGCGTATCGATGCCGATACGGTGGAAGATCAGCGACAGCTCGTTGACCAGCGCGATGTTCAAGTCCCGCTGCGTGTTCTCGATCACCTTCGCCGCTTCGGCCACCTTGATGCTGGACGCGCGATGCACGCCGGCCGTGATGATGCTGCCGTAGACCTCGGCCACGGTGTCCAGCGTCGAGGGCAGGTCGCCCGAAACAACCTTGGTGATCTTGGTCAGCGTGTGCAGCTTGTCGCCCGGGTTGATGCGCTCGGGCGAATAGCCGACAAAGAAGTCCTTCTTCCAGGTCAGGCCGGAGTGCTTCTCGATGAGCGGAATGCAGACCTCTTCGGTGGCGCCGGGATAGACCGTGCTCTCGAAGACGATGATCGCGCCGGGTTTGAGGTTCTTGCCGACGGCCGTGCTGGCGCCCACGAGGGGCGACAGGTCGGGGACATGCGCGTCGTCGACGGGCGTCGGCACCGCCACCACGATGAAATCGGCCTCGCGCAGCGCGGCCGCATCGGTGGTCGGGCGCAGATGGACAGCGGCCTTCAGTTCGTCGGTGCTGACTTCGCCAGTGGGGTCGACGTGGCGGAGATACGACTCGACCTTTTCGCGCGAAAGATCCAGTCCGATGGTTGGGTAATGCCGGCCGAACTCAACGGCCAGGGGCAGGCCCACGTATCCGAGGCCAACGACAGCAAGGGTTCTCATGAAAAGCTCTATTAGAAGTTCGCAACGTGGATGACACGCCCGGACAGCAGCCGTCCTGCGGCGGGACGGGAGCCGGATTGCCGGCGCATCCGACACACCCATTATCACGAAGCGCCGCGCGGACGCGGGGATCCGCCGGCGCTCACGACGGGTTACCCTTCCGTTCAGGTGTCTGGAACGCAAGCTCCTGCACCCGCAATCCCCGCATAGAAGGGGATGCACCGATCAATCAACCGTCGTTGGTCATCTGGAAGCGAACCCGTCATCGTCGGGCACGCGCGCGGCCGCATCTGCGGACGACGTCGCGAGCCAATCCGCACCCGCTTCGCGGGTCCTGGAAACCTATGGGCTGACCCCGACACAGTCGGGCATGCTCTATCACGCGCTGCAGGCCCCCGCGGGCAGCGGTGTGGATGTGCAGCAGATCAGCATGACGCTGATCGAGGCGCTGGACCCGGCCACCTGGGTCCAGGCCTTCCGGTATGTCAGCGGACGCCACCCGACCCTGCGCACGCGGCTGCGTTGGGAAGGTGTCGACGAGCCCGTGCAGGAGGTGCTGGCGGCCGTCGAGATCCCGGTGCGCGAGGCCGATTGGCGCGATCTGGATGCCCAGGCGCTGCACGACAGCCTGCTCGACGAAGCCGCCACCGAGCGCGAGGCGGGCTTCGACCTCACGCGCGCCCCGTTGATGCGGCTGTTCATTGCGCGCGTCGGCGACGAGGCCTGGAGCGTGCTGTGGACCTTCCACCACCTCATCCTGGACGGACGCGCATTTGCGGGCGTCATCCGGGAAGTCTTCGAGGTCTATGCGGCCTTGCGGCAGCACCATTCGCCGGATACCGTGCCCGGTCGTCCGTTTGCCGATTACGTCCGGCAGCTTCAAGGCATGGACGCGGCGGCCGCCGAGACCTTCTGGCGCCACACCCTCGCGGGCTTCCGCCACCCGACGCGCCTGCCGCTGCAGGCACCTGACACCCGCTCGCTCGACGCGCGGCCTGACGGCCCGCGCCAGGGCGCCCGGCAGTGCCGGCTGCCGCTGGACACAAGCCGCGCACTGCGCGGACGCGCGTCGGCGCTGGGGGTGGGCGTGGGCACACTCGTGCACGCCGCCTGGGCCTTGCTGCTGCACCGCTATGCGGACGCGACAGACGTCGTCTTCGGCACGACGCGCTCGTGCGCGCACTTGCTGCCGGTGGACGGCACCGACGCCCGCGGCGTCTTCATCAATACCGTGCCGCTGCGCATTGCCGTCACGCCCGAGTCTTCGGTGGCGGACTGGATCGCGACCGTCCGCCAGACCCAGCTCGACATGCGCCCCTTCGAGTGGGCGCCGCTGGCGAGGATCCAGACCTGGAGCGAATCCGACCGCAGCCTGCCGCTCTTCGACAGCCTGGTCGTCTATGACCACGAGTCGCTCGGGCAGCGCCTGAAACACGCCGGCGGCGTCTGGAACCGGCGGCATTTCGATTACGTCGGCCAGACCGGCTTCCCGCTGACGCTGGTGGCCTATGGCGACGACGAGATGCTGCTGCGCATCGAATACGACCGCGGGCGTTTCCTCGATGCGGCGGTCGAGCGCATGCTGGGCCACCTGGGCACGATCCTCGAAGGCCTGTGTGACGAGCGGCACGCCCATGTGCGTGATGTGCCCTGGCTGACGGCGGACGAATACGCGGCGCTGACGGCGGCCTCGCCGACCGCCGCGCCATATCCGCGCGGGCCCTTGCTGCACCGCTGGTTCGAGAGCCAGGTCAAGGTCGCGCCGCACGCGCCGGCCGTCACCGCCACGGATGCGCAGGGCCGTCGCGTCGAGCTGAGCTACGCCCAGCTCAACGAGCGGGCCAACCGGCTGGCCTACCAGTTGCGCGCCCGCGGCGTTCGACCGAACCAGCTTGTCGGCCTGCGCACCGAGCGGCATGTGGAACTGGTGATCGGCCTGCTGGCCATCCTGAAGGCCGGCGGCGCCTATCTGCCGCTGGACCCCGTGTATCCGAAGGATCGCGTGGCCTTCATGCTGCAGGACTCGGCGGTCGACCTGGTGCTGACGCAGGCCTCGCTGCGCGCGGACCTCGCGATGCTGCCAGTGCAGACCCTGTGCATCGATGACGCCAGTGCCGCGCACTTCAGTGACGCACAAGACCTCGAGCCGGTGAACGGGCCGGACGATCTGGCCTACGTCATCTACACCTCGGGCTCGACCGGCACGCCCAAGGGCGTGCGCATCTCGCACCACAACGTCTGCCGGCTCTTCTCTGCCACGCACCGCTGGTACGGATTCGACGAGCGCGACGTCTGGACGCTTTTCCATTCCTACGCCTTCGATTTCTCGGTATGGGAACTCTGGGGTGCCTTCCTCTATGGCGGACGGCTGGTCGTGGTGGACCAGGCGCTCAGCCGCGACGCCGAGGCCTTCCGCGACCTGCTGGTGCGCGAGCGCGTGACCGTGCTCAACCAGACGCCGACGGCCTTCCGCCGGCTGGTGGACCTGTGCACGCAGGGCGAAGCGCTGCCCTTGTCGCTGCGCTATGTGATCTTCGGTGGCGAGGCCCTGGAGCTGCAGATGCTGCGCCCCTGGTTCGACCGCTACGGCGACCGTCGTCCGGCGCTTGTCAACATGTACGGCATCACCGAGACGACCGTGCACGTCACCTACCGTCCGGTGACGCGCGCCGACCTCGATGCGGGCCTGGGCAGCGTGATCGGCGTGCCGATCCCGGACCTGCGCGTGATGCTGGTGGATTCCCGCCTGCAGCCCGTGCCCGTGGGCGTGCCGGGTGAGATGCTCGTGGCGGGCGCCGGCGTGTCGATCGGCTACCTGCACCGTCCCGAACTGACCGACCAGCGTTTCATTCCCGATCCGTTTTCGGCCGACCCCTCGGCCCGCCTGTACCGCAGCGGTGACCTGGCACGCCGGCTCGAAAGCGGCGAGCTGGAGTACCTCGGCCGCATCGACCACCAGGTGAAGATCCGCGGCTTTCGCATCGAGCTGGGCGAGATCGAGTCGCGCCTGGCGCAACACCCGGCCGTGCGCCAGTGCGCGGTGGTGGCGCGCGAGGATGTCGCAGGCGACAAACGCCTCGTGGCCTATCTGGTGCTCGCCAGCGACGCGCCGAACGTCATCGACGAGTGCCGCAGCCGCCTGCGCGACGCCGTGCCCGACTACATGGTGCCGGCGCACTTCGTGCGGCTGCCGGAACTGCCGCTCACCGCCAACGGCAAGCTGGATCAGCGGGCCTTGCCCCGGCCTGTCGAGGGCGTGGTCGAACGGGCCGCGCAGACGGCGCCGCGCACGCCGTGGGAAACCGAGCTGGTGGCGATCTGGAAATCGGTGCTGCGCATCGAGCAGGTTGGCATCCACGACCACTTCATGGACCTGGGCGGCGATTCGATCCTGAGCATCCAGGTGCTCGCGCGCTGCCGACAGCGCGGCATGCCGTTCACATTGAAGGACTTGTACGAGCGGCCGACGATCGCGGAACTGGTGCGGGACCTTCCCGGCGACCGGCCCGTTCCTGCGCCGGCCGTGCAGCCGCAGGCTGCGGCGCCGCAGGCGCCCGACGCCGCCCGTGCGGCTCCTGTCGCGTCGCTTCATGCGGGCGGCGCTTCGGTGGCGCCTGTCGGCACATCCGCCGTGACCGCGCTGGCCCCGATCCAGCACTGGTTCTTCGAACAAGGCTTTGCCGATCCGCACCACTGGAACCAGGCCTTCCTGTTCGCGTGCGCCGGCGATGTGCCCGCGCCGGTCCTGGAGACCGCCTGGTCGGCGCTGGTCGCTGCGCACCCGGCCCTTCGCACCGCCTACCGCATGCGCGACGGCGGCGAGGTCCTGGTCGTCGACGCGGACGAAGCGCCTGCGCTGACCGCCATCGATCTCGGTCACGTCAGTGATGCCGATCTGCGTGCGGCCATCGAGGAACGTTGTGCCGAAGCCCAGGCGGGCCTGGACCCCACGCGCGGCCCCTTGGCTCGCGCGGTCCACATGGCCTGCGGTGCGGGTCGAGGTGCCCGCCTGCTGCTGGTGGTGCACCACCTCGCGGTCGACGGCGTGTCCTGGCGCATCCTGGTCGAGGACTTCGAAGCGGCCGTGCAGGCCGCGCAGCGTGGCCAGCGGCCGGTGCTGCCAGCGGCCAGCGCGACGCCGGTCGAGTGGGCCGCGGCGCTGACCCGCCATACCCGCACGAGCCCCGACATCCTGCAATCCCTGCCGTACTGGCGCTCCGTCGCACAGGCGCGGAGCTGGTCGCTGCCGGTACTCGAGACGGCACGCGCGCCCGGGCGACCCGCGGTGGCGACCGTGTCGCTGGACGCCGCGCAGACGCGTGTGCTCCTGGCGCGGCTGCCGGCGCGGCACGGCACCCAGATCACCGCGGCTCTGCTGTCGGCGTTGCTGCGCGCGCTGCGCGTGTGGACCTCGGCGTCGCCGCTGCGCATCGACCTCGAAGGCCATGGCCGCGACCCGATCGACGAGCCGATCGATGTGGCGCGCACGGTGGGCTGGTTCACCAGCCTGTACCCGGTGGCGCTGACGCTGGATCCGGCGTCCGATGCGACGGCTGCAGTGTTGGCGGTGGACCGCCAGTTGCAGCAGGTGCCGCATAAAGGCCGCAGCTACGGTCTGCTGCGCTACCTGTCGGACGACCTGCAGGTGCAGCGCAGCGTGGCTGGCGTGACGCCGGCGCCGGTGCTCTTCAACTACCTGGGGCAGTTCGACGCCGTCGTGGCCGGCTCGTCCTGGCTGCGATTTGCCGGCGAGTCGGCCGGACCCTGGCGCAGCTCGCGGGCGCACCGCACGCACCCGCTGGAAGTGATCGCCTGGGTGCGCGACGGCGCGCTCGAGGTGCAGTGGCACCACGATGCCGAGGCCCTGCTGCCCGAGGCTGTCGACCGCGTGGCGCAGGCCATGCGGCGTGCGCTGCGGGATCTGGTGGCCACGGTGGACGAACCCGCGGTGCCCGACGCGCGGCTGGTGGGTGCTCAGGCGGTGTCCTTGCCGCTGCCGGCACCTGCGGACATGGCGGCGGGTGACGCACCGACGTTCGACAGCGCTGCCGCCAATGCCGCGCGCGCCGGTCAGACGGATGCGGCGAGGCCGTCAGACGCCGACGGGCGGACGCCGGCCTCCGCCGTCGCAGGGCCTGAGGGCCACGATGCCTTGTGGGTCGACTTGAACCTGGACACGGCGACGGCGCCAGCCGCCGACACCGATGTCCACGCCACCACCACGCACGCAAGCGACAACGAACCGGGCTGCGCACGCCAGGAGGCGCCCGCGGATGCACCGGACCAGGCATCGGGCGCCGCCTTCCATGAAGTACCCACGGCGGAGCCCGCGACGCAGCCGGCTGGCGCCTGCACGCCCGCGCCCGTCAGCGAGCCTTATGCGTTGACGCCGATGCAACGGCTGTTCTTCGCGATGGACACGGCCCGCCCCGAGCTGGGTCTGGAGCAGTGGCACTTCGAACTCACGGGTCCCTTGGACGTGCGTGCATTCCAGCGGGCCTGGCGTTCGGTCATCGAGCGCCACGACGTGCTGCACAGCGCCTTCACGGCGGACACCCAAGGCCGGCCGGTGCAACAGCCGCTGCCCATCGCCGACATCGGCTGGACCGAACAGGATTGGCGCCAGCTGCCCGGTGACGACATACCGCATCATCTGCAACGTTATCTGCAGACCGACCGTGAGAGCCGCCTGCCGCTGGACCGTGCGCCGGTGATGCGCATGGCGCTGCTGCGCACGGCCGACGAGACCTGGCAATTCCTGTGGACGACGCATCATCTGGTCATCGACGGCTGGTCGTGGCCCCTGGTGCTGGGCGAGGTGTCGCAGGCCTATGAGGCGTTGCTGGATGGCGCGGCAACGCACACGCAGCAGCCTCAACAGGACGCACTGCCGTATCGGCGCTACGTGGAGTGGGTGAGCGGCGCCACCGCCGGATCGGCGGACTTCTGGCGCGCCCAACTGGCCGGCGTGCAGGCCCCTACGCCGGTGTCGCGCAGCAGGAGCGTCATGTCGCCGACAGCCGGCTACCAGCCACCTGGCGAGTACCGCCTGGAGCTGCCGCCCGCGCTGTCGACCGCCATCGTCGACCAGGCGCGTCGCTGGCGCGTGACGCCCGGCACGCTGTTCCACGCCGCGTGGGCCCTGCTGCTGGGCCATGCCGCGTCGCAGCCCTGCGTGGTCTTCGGGACCGCGTTTTCCGGCCGACCGCCGGAGCTCGACGGCGTCGAATCCATGATCGGCCCCTGCGTGAACGACGTGCCGTTGCGTGTCGACCTGCGCGAGGATCAAACGGGCGAAGCCTGGGTGCGTGCGCTGCATGCACGGCAGATCGACGTCGCGCAGCACCAGTATCTGCCGCTGGACGAGATCCAGCAGGTCTCAGGCATCGCCTGGCGCCACCGGCTGTTCGACAGCCTGCTCGTGTTCCAGAACTACCAGGGTGGTGAACGCGCGCAGCGCATCGGCCCGCAGGTGGCCTGCGCGGTCCGCCTGGCGCCGGAAGCCACCAATTTCCCGTTGACGGTGACCGTGGCCGCCGGGGCGTCTTGGCGGCTGCGCTTCCTTTTCGACCGCCGCATACACGCCGAATCCGATGTGCAGCGCGTCGCCGACGAGTGCATGCTCGCGCTGCGGGCCTTGAGCGAGCAGCCGGGCGCGACGGTGGGCGAATGGCTGGCGTGCCTGCCGCAGGCGTCGCGGGGTTCTGCGCGGGGCACACCGGCAGCGGCCCATCCGACCGGGCGCACGGCTGTGCTGCAGCCATCGGCTGAGGAACACGGCGGCCATCCGGTCGAGCCGGTGCTGCTGGCCGTGTGGCGCGAGCTCTTCGGCACCGACGCCATCGGCCTGGACGACAACTTCTTCGATCTGGGCGGGCACTCCCTGCTGCTGCTGCGGGCCCACCGCCTGGTCGAACAACGGCTGCAGCGCGAGGTCCCGCTGCTGGCCTTGCTGCAGTACCCGAGCGTGCGTTCGCTGGCACGGCACCTGGCTGGCGAAGACGACACCCCGTCGGATGCGGGGGCCCAGCTGGCGCGGGACCGCGCCGGCAAACAGCGACAGGCCCTGGCGCGTCAGCGCCAGCTGTCGGCACGGAGATTCCCCGGATGAGTTATGCGGACAACTACGACCCGCTCGATGGCATCGCCATCGTCGGCATGGCGGGACGCTTTCCCGGCGCGGGCAACGTCGACGAGCTCTGGCGCAACCTGCTCGCCGGCCGCGAGTCGATCAGCCGCTTTTCGGCCGAGGAACTCGAACCCGCGCACGGCGAAGACATGGATGCACGCGCCGAACCCGGCTACGTGCGCGCCCGCGGCGTGCTGGACGGTGTCGAGCTGTTCGACGAGGCCTTCTTCGGCTTCAGTCCGGCGGAGGCCGCGCTGCTCGATCCGCAGCAGCGCCTGTTCCTTCAAGCGGCCTGGGAGGCGCTGGAGCGCGCAGGCCATGACCCGCAGACCTTCGGTGGACCCATCGGCGTGTATGCCGGCGGCACGGCCAACAGCTATTACCTGAACCACCTGCAGTCGCGCCGCGACGTGACTGACCGCCTGGGCCTGCTGACGACGCAGATGGGCAACCAGGGCCACTACATCGCCACGCGGGTGGCCTACAAGCTCGACCTCCACGGGCCGGCGCTGAACATCCACACGGCCTGTTCGACCTCGCTGGTGGCGGTCTGCACGGCGGTGCAGGCGCTGCAGGCCTACCAGTGCGACATGGCGCTGGCGGGTGGGGTTTCGGTGACGTTGCCACAGAAGCGTGGCTACCTGCACCAGGAGGGATCGATCCTCTCGCCCGACGGCCATTGCCGTGCCTTCGATGCCGACGCCGCCGGCACGGTCTTCGGCAACGGCCTGGGCATCGTCGTGCTGCGGCGGCTGCAGGATGCCCTGGACGATGGCGACACGATCTACGCGGTCATCAAAGGCGCGGCGCTGAACAACGACGGCCATGCCAAGCTCAGCTTCACGGCGCCCAGCGTGGAGGGCCAGGCCCAGGCCATCACGATGGCGCAGGCGCTGGCGGGGATCGACCCGTCCACCATCAGCTACATCGAGGCGCACGGCACCGGCACGGCGTTGGGCGACCCGATCGAAGTGGCCGCATTGACGCAGGCTTTCAGGGCCGGCGGCGCCACCGCCACCGGCACCTGCGCGCTGGGATCGCTCAAGCCGAATGTCGGCCATCTGGATGCGGCCGCCGGCGTGGCCGGGCTCATCAAGACCGCGCTGGCGCTGCACCACCGCACCTTGCCGGCGAGCCTGCATTTCCGCAGCCCGAACCCCAAGCTGAATCTGTCGGAGAGCCCGTTCTTCGTGAACGACACCCAGCGCCCCTGGCCCGCCGCGGACCACCCGCGGCGTGCCGGCGTGAGTTCCTTCGGCGTGGGCGGGACCAACGCGCACGTGGTGCTGGAAGAAGCACCGCGGGCCGCGGTGCGGACCCCCGCGGCCCGCCGGCCCGAACTGCTGGTGTGCTCGGCGCGCGATGCGCAGGGCCTGGCGCGTGCGACGCAGCAACTGGCCGATCACTTCGACACGCTGGCCGACGACACCGCGCTGGCCGATGCGGCCTTCACGCTGCAGACGGGCCGTCGGGCCTTTGCCTGCCGCAGCAGCGTGGTCGCTGCAGATGGGCGATCGGCCGGCGACGCCTGGCGCCGGGCGCTGGAAGGCGGCCAGGCCCCCGGCGCGCCCGCGTCGGAGAACCCGGGCGTGGCCTTCCTGTTTCCGGGGCAGGGTGCTCAGCAGGTGGGCATGGGCCGCGGCCTCTATGACAGCGAGCCGGTCTTTCGCGATGAGATCGATTCGGGCGCCGCGCTCCTGCGCCCGATGCTGGGGCTGGACCTGCGCGAGATCCTGTATCCGCCCGCGGGCCAGGAAGAGGCTGCCGCTGCGCGCTTGCGCGAGACCGCGTTCACCCAGCCGGCGCTGTTCCTGGTCGAACACGCGCTGGCGCGGCTGTGGATGTCCTGGGGCATCGTGCCGCGGGCGCTCATCGGCCACAGCGTGGGCGAGTATGTCGCGGCCTGCCTGGCCGGCACCTTCAGCCGCGACGACGCGCTGCGTCTGCTCGCGCAGCGCGCGCGACTGATGCAGCAGCTGCCCGGCGGCGCCATGCTGGCCGTGCGGGCGTCAGCCGACGACCTGCCGCAGCCGCTGGACCCGCGCTTGAGCGTCGCCGCAATCAACGGCCCGGCGCTGACGGTGTTGTCCGGTGAGACGCCGGCCATCGAGGCGCTGGCCCAGTCGCTCGAACACGCGGGCATCGCGCACCGGCAACTGGCCACCTCGCACGCCTTTCACTCGGCCATGATGGAGCCGATCGCCGAGGCCTTCGAGGCCCTGGTGGCGGCGACGACGCGGCAAAGCCCGCGCCTGGCCTGGATCTCCAGCCTCACCGGCCAGCCCATCACGGCCGAAGAGGCCATGTCGCCGCGCTACTGGGTGCAGCAGATGCGACAGCCGGTGCAGTTTGGCACCGGCCTGCGTGCGCTCATCGACCAGAAGCTGCTGCTGCTGGAAGTGGGCCCGGGCCATGCGCTGTCACAGCTGGCGCGCCAGCAGGGCCGTGATCCCGTTGCCGTGACAGCGGTGGCCTCGCTGCCGCGCGCGGCGCAGGCGCATGACCGCGTCGACATGCTGACCGCCCTGGGCCGTCTGTGGGAGCGTGGCGTGGACATCGATTGGTCGCTGCAGCACGACGGCCCGCGCCAGCGTGTGCCGCTGCCGACCTATCCGTTCGATCAGCGCCGGCACTGGGTGGATCCCGCGCCGCGTGCCGACCGCACGCCGGGCGCCGCGCCTGCTGCACAGACCGCGTCGAGCGCGGCCGCAGCAGCCACCGCCTCCGTCGCTGCAGCCAACGTGCCACATGATGTGCTGGCTGACACCTCGGCCGCAGGTGCCCCTGTGGCCTCAGCCGCCTCGGACGCGCCGGCCGCTGCGCCGGTCGATGCCGCTGCCGCTGCAGTTGACGCCTCTGCAACGCCCGCTCATCCGGCGCCGGAAGTGCCTGCTGTCCCGGTTCCGCATTCCTTTTTGTCTTCGCCCGAGTCACCCATGACTGTCGACCGACTTCCCGCCTTGCAGGCGCGCCTGCAATCGCTCTTTGCCGAACTCGCCGGGCTCGATGCCGCCGGCGTCGACCCGCGTGCCGGCTTTCTCGAGCTGGGCCTGGATTCGCTGCTGCTGACGCAAGCGAGCCAGAGCATCGGCCGCGACATCGGCATGAAGGTGCCGATGCGTGTGTTGCTGGAGGACTGCCCGAGCATCGAGTCCCTGGCCCGTCACCTCGATGAACGTCTGCCGCGCGAGGCCTTCCGTCCGAAAGCAGCTGCAGTCGCCGTGCCGCCGACGGCGGTGGCGGCCGTGGCCGCAACGCCACTGGCGCAGTCGGCCGCACCTGCCCCGGCCATCGCTTCCGCCGCGGCGTCGCCAGCCTTGCTCGCGACGGTGGCGGTGCCCGTCCCGGCGGCCAGTGCCGCGGGCACGGCAGCCGGTCCCTGGGCCGACCTGATCGCACAACAACTGGCGCTGATGTCGCGGCAGGTCGAGATGATGCGCGCGCTGGGCTTGTCGGGCCCGGCGCCGGCCTTGACGTCCGCCGCACCCGCCTTGGCGGATGCCGCACCGGCCGTGGCGGCGACGGCCGTCGTTCCCGCCGCAGCGCACGCCGCCAAGGTGCCGGATTCGTCGGCACCCCCGACGTTCGCCCCCGTTGCCGCAGTTGCCGCGGCTGACATGCCCGCCGCGTCCGCGGCCGTGGGTGACACGGCACCTGCGGCGCCGCCTGCCGCATTCGGCCCCTACCGGCCTCCGGTGCGGCAACCTGCCGCCGGCATCGGTACGGAGCAGGCCGCTGCGATGGGCCGCTTCATCGAGCGTTACAACCAGCGCACCGCCGGCTCCAAGGGCTTCACGCAGCAGCACCGCGCGCACCTGGCGGATCCACGTTCGGTGTCGGGATTCCGCCTGGCCTGGAAGGAACTGGTCTATCCGATCGTCAGCGTGCGCTCCGAAGGCGCGCATCTGTGGGACGTCGACGGCAATGACTATGTCGACATCACCAACGGCTTCGGCATGATCCTGTTCGGCCACAACCCGGACTTCATCCGCCATGCCGTCGAGGAACAGCTGCGCACCGGCTACGAGATCGGACCGCAGACGCCGCTGGCCGGCGAGGTGGCCGAACGGCTGTGCCGCATGGTCGGCATGGAGCGCGCCGCGTTCTGCGGGTCGGGCTCCGAGGCCGTGACCGCGGCCATCCGCGTGGCGCGTACCGTCACCGGGCGCGACACCATCGTGATGTTCAACGGCGCGTACCACGGCATCTTCGACGAGGTGCTGGCGCGTCCCACGCGCAGCGCGGGCGTGGGCCCGCGCGCGCTGCCCATCGCCCCGGGCATTCCCGCGGCCATGACCAGTCACGTGATCGTGCTGGAGTACGGCAGCGACGAGGCACTGCGCACGATTCGCGAACTGGGTCCGCAACTCGCGGCCGTGCTCGTCGAACCCGTTCAGAGCCGCAGGCCCGATCTGCAGCCACGCGAGTTCCTGCACCAACTGCGCGAGCTCACGCAGGCCAGCGGAACGGCCCTGGTTTTCGATGAGGTCGTCACCGGCTTCCGTGTGCATCCGGGCGGTGCGCAGACGGTCTTCGGCGTGCGCGCCGACATCGCCACCTACGGCAAGGTGATCGGCGGCGGTCTGCCCATCGGTGTCGTCGCCGGATCGGCGCGGTTCCTCGACGCGCTGGACGGCGGCACCTGGCAGTACGGCGACGACTCCGTGCCCGAGGCCGGTGTCACTTTCTTCGCGGGCACCTTCGTGCGCCATCCGCTGGCGCTGGCCGCGGCCCGCGCGGTGTTGCGGCGGCTGGAAGCCGAAGGCCCCGATCTGCAGCGCGAACTCAACCTGCGCACCGCCCGCTTCGTCGAGCGCCTGCGCGGCCTGGCCGCTCAGGCCGGCGTGGCCTTGACGATCCCATCCTTCGCCTCGTGGTTCTGCTTCCAGCTGCCTGCGGATCAGCCCCTGGCGTCGCTGTTCTTTGCGGCCATGCGGCTGCGCGGCGTGCATGTCTGGGAAGGCCGGCCGTGCTTCCTGACGCTGGCCCACACCGACGGCGACCTGGACCACGTGGCCCAGGCGCTGCAGGCCTCGCTCGAGGAGATGCAGCAGGCCGGTTTTCTGACCGGTGCGCCATCGGCCGCGGCCGAGCCGCCGATGCCCGGCGCCCGCCGCGGACGCGACGCGCAAGGGCGCGAGGCCTGGTTCGTCCCGGACCCCGAGCGGCCCGGCAAGTATCTTCAGGTCCAGACCCCGGTGGCCCAACATGGCTGATCACGATCCCATCCTCCAGCCGGTCGACTTCGACCCGTTCGCGGAAGAAGCTGCTGCGCTGCGACTGCCGCTGACGCCGGCGCAGCGCGAACTGTTTGCGGCCGTGCAGATGGGCCCGGAAGCCCACTGCGCCTTCAATCTGGCCTACCTGCTTCACCTGTCCGGCCCGCTGTCGGCGGTCTCGATGAAGGCCGCGCTGGCGCAGGTGGTTCGGCGTCATGCGGCCCTGCGGGTGCGGCTGCTGGCGGACGGCTCGGCGCAGGAAGTCCTGGACACCGTGCCAGTGGAACTGCCACATCATGACCTGTCGGGCTGGAGCGCCGAACATCAGCAAGAGGCACTGGCCGAAGGCGCGCGGCGCGAGGCCGAGACGCCCTTCGACCTGGGCCAGGCGCCGCTGTGGCGCGCGCAGCTGCTGAGCCTGTCATCGACCCGGCATGTGCTGATGTTCACCGTGCACCATGTGGTCTCGGACGGCTGGTCCTCGTCGGTGCTGTTTGGCGATCTGGCGCGCTGTTATGCCGCGGACCGCTTTGGCATGGCGGCCGCCCTGGCGCCCGCCGCGTCGTACGTCGACTATGTTCGTTCGTTCGACACCGAGCCCCTTCGCGAGGCGCTGCAGACGGCGGAGTCCTACTGGCTGAAGCAACACGCCGATCCGGCGCCGGCGCTGAACCTGCCGCTGGATCGTGCGCGTCCGCCCTTGAAGACATTCGCGTGCGGCTACCGCAGCATCACGTTGGACGCGCCGCAGGCGCGTGCCGTGCGCAGCCTGGGCGCGCGCCATGGCTGCACCTTCTTCGTCACGCTGCTGGCGGGGTTCCAGGCGCTGATGGCGCGCCTGAGCGGCGCAGGCGACCTGGTTCTGGGGATCCCGGTGGCGCACCAGACCGCTCTGGACAACGGCCACCTGGTGGCGCACGGCGCGCATGTGGTGCCGCTGCGTGTGCAGCTCGATATCGACCAACCGTTTACGGACCACCTGCGCGAGGTTCGCGGACGCTTCCTCGACGCACAGGCGCATCCGCTGGCCACCTTCGGGAATCTGGTCCATCGCTTGAAGCTGCCGCGCGACGCCTCGCGTACGCCGCTGGTCGACGTGGTCTTCAACATCGACCGCATCGGCGCGGTGTTCGATTTCGACGAACTGAAGCTCGAGCGTGTCGAGGCGCCCAAGACGCTGTCCAATTCCGAACTGTCGGTGAATGTCGTCGACGACGGCCAGTCGGCGGTGATCGAGTGCCACTACAACAGCGCCATCCTGGACGGAGAGACCGTCGACCGTTGGCTGCGGCTGTATCGTCACGCGCTGGAACGACTCTGCACCACGCCCGAGTCGACGCTGGCCGATGCCTTTGCGCCGACTTCCGAAGAATGCGACCGTCTGGATGCCTTCAATGCCACTGCGGCAGCCTATCCGCGCGAGCTTCGTCTGGAGCAACTGATCGCCAGGCGGGCGGCCGAGCAACCGCGGGCGCCCGCGGTGTGGAGCGACGACCGTGTCCTGGACTACGCCGCGTTGGACGCACTGTCCAACGGCGTGGCGCGGCAGCTGACGGCCATGGGCGTAGGCCGTGGCGACCGGGTCGGCCACTTCTGCTCGCGCGACGAGCGCATGGTTGCGGGCATCCTGGGCATCTTGAAAGCCGGTGCCGCCTATGTGCCGCTGGACCCCGCCTATCCGGCCGAGCGACTGGGGTACATGGCGGTGGATGCGCAACTGCGCGTCGTCGTCTGCGACCACCGAACGCAGGGTGCGTGGGCGTTCGGCGGGGCGCGGATGCTGCTGCTCGACGAGGTACAGCCCGATGCGAAGCCGCTGCCCGTGGTCGGCCAGGCGGACGATATCGCCTACGTCATCTACACCTCCGGATCGACCGGCAAACCCAAGGGCGTCGAGGTTCTTCACCGTGCGGTCGTGAACTTCGTGAGCAGCCTGGCTTCGCGGCCGGGCCTGTCGTCATCGGACCGCCTGGCGGCAGTGGCGACGGTGTCCTTCGACATGTCGGTGCTCGACATCTTTGTGCCGCTGACCACCGGCGCGAGCCTCGTCGTCGTGCCGCGCGAGGAAGCCGCGGACGGCGTGTCCTTGCGCCGCCGGCTGGAGCGCAGTGGTGCCACGGTGATGCAGGCCCCCCCTTCGGTCTGGCGGCTGCTGGTCGACGCGGGGTGGAACGGCGAGCCCAGCCTGCGCGCCTGGCTGGGCGGGGAGGCCATGCCGGTGGACCTCGCGGAGGCCCTGATCGCCCGCGGATGCGAGCTCTGGAACTTCTACGGCCCGACCGAGACCACGGTGTATTCCACCTGCACGGCAGTTACCGCGCCGCGCGAGGGCATCCGCGTGGGTCGACCGATCGCCAACACGCAGATTCATGTGCTGGACACGCGCCTGCGGCGCGTGCCGCTGGGCGTGGTCGGGGAGATCTGCATCGGCGGCGAGGGACTGGCACGGGGCTACCTTGCGCAGCCCGAACTCACGGCCGATCGTTTCGCGGCCGATCCGCTGCGACCTGGCCAGCGCCTGTACCGCACGGGCGACTTCGGCCGCTGGCGCGCCGACGGCCAGCTCGAGTGCCTGGGCCGCATGGACCACCAGGTCAAGCTGCGCGGCTACCGTATCGAGCTCGGCGAAATCGAAGCGGCGATGCAGGCCCAGCCCGGCGTGGACCAGGCCTTGGCCGTGGTGCGCGAGGACCGTCCCGGCGATGCCCGCCTCGTGGCGTATGTGGTCGGCGACGGCACGGTCGAGTGCGACGTGCGCGTCCTGCGCGACGCGCTGCGCCGGCGCCTGCCCGAGTTCATGGTGCCTTCGCATGTGGTCCAGCTGCCCGCGCTGCCTTTGCTGCCGAACGGCAAGCTCGACCGCCATGCCTTGCCAGTACCCAGCGCCACGCGCACAGCCGAGGACGCCGCGCCGCATGCGGCGCTGTCGCCCGACGAAGAGGCCGTGGCGGCGATCTGGCGCGAGCTGCTGGGCACCGACGACGTGGGCGCGACAGACAACTTCTTCGATCTGGGCGGGCACTCGCTGCTGGCCACGCGTGCCAGCCTGGAGATCCACAAGCGCCTGGGCTTCACGGTGACCGTGCCGCGCCTGGTGATGGAGTCGCTTGCGCAAGTGGCCCGCCGCCCGGCGGCTGGCGCCGAGCCCGTGGTGACCGAGACCGAGACCGCCGCGCAGCCCGGTGGCGGCTGGCTGCGCCGCATGATCGACGGCTGGCGCCGCGAATGAGGGCCGGCGCATGAAGCGGCTGTCGCTGCGTGAGCTGTGCCCGGACTTGCCGGCGGCCTTCGACGCGGTCACGTTGTGGCAGATCGACCTGGACGCCTCGCTGCTGGCTGCGCGTGATGCGGTACCGCTGCAGCCCGACGAACTCGAGCGTGCGGCGCGATTTGTCTTCGACCGCGACCGTCAGCGTTATCTCGAGGGGCGACGCAGCCTGCGCTGGCTGCTGGCGCAGCAGCTGCACGTGCCCGTGGGCGACATCTGCATCGGCTACGGGCCGTTCGGTCGCCCGCACCTCGTCGATCCGCCGGCGCCGCTGGATTTCAACGTCAGCCACAGCCAGCAGTTCGCACTGGTCGCGTGCTGCAAGGACGGACCCGTCGGCGTGGATGTCGAGTGGCGCCGCCCCTTGCCCGAACGCATCGAGCTGGCGCAGGCCCATTTCACGCCGCAGGAGCAGGCCGCATTGCGGGCGTGCGGCGACGAGGAAGACGCCCAGCGCTGCTTCTTCCGCATCTGGACGCGCAAGGAGGCCGTTCTCAAGGCCTGGGGCTGCGGACTGAGCCGGCCTACGAGCGATGTGGAGGTCGGCAGCGGATCCGGGGGGTGCATCGTCACCGCACCTGAGGGGGACGGCGCGCCTGCGTTGCAAGTCATCAGCCTGAGGCTCGTGGACAATCCGCAGTTGGAGGCCGCCGTGTCGTTGGGAAGCCGCGCCGGACCTCTTTGACGAAGCTCACGACAGAGATCGGGCTCATGCAGGCATTTCATTTCGGTGCGGCGCACAGGCGTCTGTACGGCTGTTTCCATGCGGCCGCGCGGCGCGTGGGTCCGCCTTCGGCGGTACTTCTTTGCCAGCCCTTCGGGCAGGAGTCGGTGCGCGCGCACCGCATGTTTCGCGTACTGGCCGAGCGGCTCGCGCGGCAGGGTTGCGACGTGCTGCGCTTCGACCCCTTCGGCGCCGGCGACTCGGCCGGGCAGGACGAAGACCTCGACCTGATGGGCTGGACGCAGGATGTCCTGACGGCACATCTCGAACTGCAGCGGCGCAGCCCCGGCGCGGCGGTCTGGTGGCTGGGTGCCCGGCTGGGCGGCACGGTGGCCTGCCTGGCGCAGCGCCAGGTGGCCGCGCGGCCGGTGGGCCTGTTGCTGTGCGAGCCGGTCCTGGACGGAGCCGCCTATCGGCGCGAGCTGGCGCATGCCACCGTGCACGCGCTCGAGGCCAGCCATGCGATCAAGGACGCGGGCTGGCGCCACGATCTGGAACATGCGCCCGAGCGGCTGGAGCGCGAGGGCATCGGCTTTGCGGTCGGACAGGCGCTGCACGAGCAGCTTGGCCGGCTGACAGCCCTGGACCTGGATCTCATGCCGGCGCCAGGCAGCCGCGTGCGCGTGGTCTCTTCGGTGGATTCGCCGGCGCTGGCGGCGCGCGTGCAGCGCTGGGTGGCGATGGGCGCAGCCGCACGGATGGATCTGATGCATTTCGACTTCGACTGGACCAGCGAAGAAGCACTGAACACCGCACTGGTGCCTAACGAGATGATTGCGCATCTCACGCGCATCGTGGGCGGTGTGGCATGAGGCCGGCCAACGATCTCGCCCCGGAAGGGCTGGCCGCCGCAGGCATCGGTGCCACCAGCGAGCGGGTCACCGCGTGGGGCACGGACGGCCACCTGTCGGGCATCTGGACGCCGGCACGCACACCCGTGCAGAAGCCGGCGGCGGTGCTGTTTTTCAATGCGGGTGTCATCCACCGCATCGGTGCGCACCGCATGAACGTGAAGCTGGCGCGAGCGCTGGCCGTCAGGGGCTGGCCCTGTGCACGCTTCGATCTCGGCGGGCAGGGCGACAGCCCGCCGGCCCGTGATGCCCTGGACTACCGGACGCAGTCCGTGCGCGAGATCCGCGCCGTCATCGACGCCATCGAACGCGAGCACGGCATCTCGCAGGTGCTGATCTTCGGCCTGTGTTCGGGCGCCGTACATGCACAAGCCGTGGCGCTGCAGGACCCGCGCGTCAAGGGCGTCTTTTTGGTCGACGGTTATATCTACCCGACCGGGCGCACGCGTTGGCGCTTCGTCTCGCGCATGATCCGGGCCTACGGTCTGCGCGGGTTTGCATCCCGGCTTTGGCGTTTCGTGCGCCAGCGCCGTGCGTCGGTGCCGGCAGGCGGCGCGCTGACGCCGGACCTGCCCGACGGCGCCATCGGCGAAGGCCTCGAGCGCACGCGGCAGGAATTTGACGCGGACATGGGCACACTGACGGCGCGCGGCGTCGGCATCAGCCTGCTTTTCACCGGCAGCGTGCTGGACCACTTCGCGTATGCGCAGCAGTTGTCCGATGGCTTCGCAGGCGCGGACTGGTTGTCGTCCGTGCAATGCGTGTTTGCGCCGGAGCTGGACCACACGATGACCACGCGGGCCGCGCAGCAGCGGGTGATGGACGAGGTACTGGCCTGGGCCGAGCGCTGCGCGTCGATGGACCAGCCGGTCCGTTGACAAACCGCCGCGCCCCCATGGCCCGCAGCTTTGGCGTCCACGTCTCGAACTACGCCTGGGCGGAAGGTGCCGTCGCGGTGGCGGGCCTGCTGTCGTTTCCGATCCTGACGCGGCTGCTCAGCGTGGCCGACTACGGCACCATGAACCTCGTGGCCTCGGTGCTGGGCCTGACTGTGGCGCTGGGCAAGATGGGTGTGCAGCATGCGGCCCTGCGCATGTGGCCCGAGGTCCAGGCGCGCCCCGATCCGGATGCGCGCAGCACCTTCGAAGCCACTGTCGTCTGGGGCATGCTGGGCTCTGGCGTGGCGGTCACGCTGATCTGGGCGCTGCTCGCGGCCGCCATGCCCGATCGCTGGTGGTCCGAGCCCGGCGCCGGCGCGATCATGCTGCTGGCATCTCCATTGATTGCGTTGCGCGTGCTGGAAAGCGCCTTGGTCAACCAGCTGCGGGCACAAGAGGACAGCACCGCTATGGCGCTGTACAGCACGGCGCGGCGTTACGCAGGCCTCGTGGGCGTGGTGGGCGTGCTGTGGTGGCTGCGCCGGGACCTGTGGGGTTTCTACGGCGCCACGATCGCCGTGGAACTGCTGATGGTGGCGGGCCTGATGGTCTGGATGTTCCGTGGCCGCAGCTGGCCGCAGCCGTCGCGTGTGTCGATGCCGCTGTACGGCTCGCTCGCGGTGTACGGTCTGCCCATGCTCGGCTCGGAGATGTCGAACGTCGTGCTCACGATGAGCGACCGCTTCATCATCCAGAACGCCGTCGGCGCCGAGAGCCTGGGCATCTACGCGGCCAGCTACAACATGTGCGACCAGCTGCGCGGGTTCCTGCTCGGCTCGCTGGTCGGGGCGGCCTATCCGCGGTGCCTGCATCTGTGGGAATCCGAAGGTGCGGCGGGTCTGCGGCACTTCCTGAACCGCTTCATGCACCACTACAGCCTGGTGGCGCTGTACCTGGTGGCGCTGATGGCCGTCGTGGGCGGGGATCTGCTGGTGGTGCTGTCTTCGTCGCGTTATGCGCAGGGCGCCACGGTCACCGGCTGGATCATGGCCGGGCTGGCGCTGCAGACCGTTGCGCAGGTGGCCGCCGTGGGCATCTTCCTGGCCAAGCGGACCATGCTGGTCATGGTGCTGATGGTCGGCTCCGGTGTGCTGAGCATCGCAGCCAATGTGTTCCTCGTGGGGCGTTTGGGCATCCAGGGTGCTGCCTTTGCGGCGCTGGGCGTCTACGCGCTGCTGCTGCTGGTGCAGATGGCCGTGGCCCAGCGCCTGGCCCCAGTGATCGTGCCGTGGCGCGGGTTGCTCACCGGCGCGCCGGTGGCGGTCGGCGCGGCCTGGGCGGCTTCGCACATCCATCTCGACGTGGCCTGGCTGAACCTGCTGCTGCGCGGCGCCGTGCTGACGCTGCTGTACCTGGGCGCGGTGCTGGCCGTGGACACGCAATGGCGGCGCTGGATGGTGGACGCCGTGCGACAACGTAAGGCGCGCTGAAGCCATGGACCCGATCGCCTGGATCGTTCCTGGCCCGGTGCACGCGCTCGTGGCGCTGCTGTGCGGACTGTGGTGGGCGTGGACCAGCGTGAAGGTGCCCGGCCCTGTCGCTCGCGTGCTGCGTGCCGGCCTCGTGCTGTGGGCCGCGTGGGCCTGGGCAGCGGCCACCCCCATTTGGGGGAATTTCCTGGTTCGTGCGTTGGAGGACCGCTATCCGGCGGTCGATCTGGCCACTGTCAAGCCCGACCCGCGCGGGACCGTGATCGTGTTGGCCAGCGGGCAGATGACGGGCATGGATGGCGGGGCCTGGCCCGTGCTCGATGCCGACGGGTGGGAGCGCGTGCGCGCGGGCATCGCCTTGTGGCGGCGCACCGGCGGGCGCCTGTTGATGGTGGGCGGACCGGGCCACGGCGCCACCGATGCGCTGTCTGGCGTGATGCGGCAGGCAGCCATCGAGGCCGGCGTGCCCGCGGCCGATGTGGCCGCCGCGGGCGGCTCGCAGAACACTTTCGAGGACCTGAAGGCCGCGGTAGCCTGGCTGGGCACACGCCAGGACGGCACGCTTTGGCTGGTGACCAGCGCGCTGCACATGCCGCGTGCGGCTGCCGTGGCGCAAGCCCTGGCACTGCCGGTACAAGCCTTTCCCTGCGGATTTCGGCAGCTGCCGCAACCCGCCTGGCGCGCGTGGCTGCCGGACAACGGCGACCCGTTCCTCTGGCGTGACGGACTTCACGAAACCCTGGGTCTAGCGGTCTACCGCGCGCGCGGCTGGAGCCGCTGACTTCAGGGGACAGCCCCCGACCAGAGGCTGGGGACAAGCGCCCGCGGGACGCGGGTAGTGGTTACCATCCGTAACATCAATCCGATCGATCCGACGAGCGCCGCATGGCGGCCTCGTCCTTCGGTGGGGAAACGACCGCGCAACGGGTCGCAATAAAGCAACTAAAGATGTCGTTGGATGTATCTGCTTCCGTGAGCCTCCGCGGAGGGTCGGCTCTTGTCCGCTCAGGCCGCTGCGTGGGCCAGGGTGCCTGCGGATCGTGCCTGAGTCGGGGTCGCGCATGAAACGGCCGGTGGCCGTCCAGCTGTGCGACTTCGCCCCGGAATACGCCGGTCCGTTCGTCGATTCGCTTGTCGAGCTGGCGGGCCGGTGAACGCGCCTCCGGTCACGCCAGCGGCGGACCTGCCGGCCGCTGCGCAATCCCGCGCAGTCGCAGTGGTCTCGCGTGAAGCCGCGTCTGCAGACGGCCAGGCGGGCCGGGCGGATGTCCGCAAGGCCGTCGAGCCGGTCTACCCGCGCGGCACCAAGCTGGCCCTCGGGCAGACGCCTACCCGCGCGAAGTACGGCGGCTACTTCGGCGAACCCCAGGCCACGGTCAGGCGGGACGGCTCGCGGCTGCTGTTCGCCAGCTACTTCGACGATGGCGGCGGATCCGCGAGCCATCTCGTGCCGAACCCGCAGGGCGCCTGCGAATGACTGCAAGCCGCATCGCCATGGCGGTGGAGCCCCGCGTGAAGTCCGTCACACGGCTGGCGCGGCTGAGCATTCAGCAGCCCCTCAAGCGCGCGCGTGTGAACAAAGGGTTGCGGCACGTTACCATTCGTCACAAGAATGCCTGCAGCAGTCAGGTGGCTTTGAGTTCTTTCAGGGCCGGAGCCGTCAAGCGCCGAAAGGCCATGATGTCTCGCACAAGCAACGTTGGGGGTTAGTGGATGTTTCCGGTCTTTCGGCATCGCGCTGGAACCGCCATGTTATTTGAGGTGGGTCTGGACGTCGGCTTGAGCATCCTGTCGATGCTGCTTGCCTTCGTGGCCATGACCGCCCATCCGATCGAGGGCGCGGTGCGTGCCGTGACCGATCCGGTGCTGCTGCTGGTGGCGGTGGGCTTTGCCGCGTCCATGGTGCTGCTGCAGTCGGGGCTGGGCATGTACCGCAGCAACGACATGCGGTTCACCGAGCAGCTGATGCGCCTGACCGTGGCCACGGTGCTCGGCGGCTATCTCACCTATCTCGCGCTGAAGGTCGGCAACTTCGACGGCCACCCGCGTGTGCTGGTCGGCTACGCGGTGCTGTTTCACATCGTCGGCGCGCTGCTGGTGCGTGGACTCATGCTGTTTGCCCGCGAGCTCAAGGGTCCGCCGCGTGTGCTGATCGTCGGCACCGGGCCCGACGCCGAGCTGGTGGCGGACGACATGCGCCTGGCCGTGCGCACCGACCGCATCGTCGCGGGCTTCTACCCCATCGCCCTGGAACGCCTGGGCGACCAGGTCTCGCCGGTCTTCTCGATGGCGGCGCCCTTGCCGGATCTTGTACGCACCTACGGTATCGACGAGATCGTCGTGGCCGTGCGTGACCACCGCCGTGGCGGCGTCCCGCTGGACGACCTGCTGATGTGCCGCTCGATGGGCGTGCGCGTGCACGACGTGGCCGGCTTCTACGAGATGACACACGCCGAGGTGCCGCTGGAAAGCCTCAAGGCGAGCTGGCTGATCTACGGCCCGGGCTTCGTCCAGGGCAGCGTGCGGCGCGTGGTCAAGCGCATCTTCGACATCGCCGTGTCGTCGGCCCTGCTGCTGGTCACGTCGCCCTTCATGCTGGCCACGGCGCTGGCGATCAGGCTCGAGAGTCGCGGGCCCATCATTTACCGCCAGGAACGTGTGGGATTGCTGGGCGAGCCGTTCACCTGCCTGAAGTTCCGCAGCATGGTGGTCGATGCCGAGCGCGACGGCGTGGCCCGCTGGGCCAGCCGAAACGATTCGCGCGTGACCCGCGTCGGCCGCTTCATCCGCGACACGCGCATCGACGAACTGCCGCAGCTGTTCTCGGTGCTGCGCGGCGACATGAGCATGGTGGGCCCCCGGCCCGAGAGGCCCACCTTCGTGGCGGAACTCAAGGAAAAGATTCCGTTCTACGACCTGCGGCATACCGTCAAGCCCGGACTCACCGGCTGGGCGCAAGTTCGTTACAGCTACGGTGACACGTTAGATGCCGCGCGACGCAAGCACCAGTTCGACCTCTACTACGTCAAGAACAACTCGCTGCTGCTGGACCTGATGGTGCTGGTCGAGACGATCAGCGTGGTCCTCTTCCGAGAAGGCCAGTGAGCTGTCACGCACAGCTGCGCGACCCGGCCGAAGCCCGGCCGCAGCCGGCCCGCTCTTCCGCTATTACCGACTTTCCAGGAGCCATTCCATGAAACGATTCCATATCCGTGTGCGCAGCCTGGCGACTGGCGCCGCCGCGCTGGTCGCCGCGGCCGTGCTTGCCGGCTGCGCAGGGACCGCCCGCCATCCGCTGGCACCGGCCGAGACCGCGGCGGCGGAGCACCGCTACCGCATCGGTCCGCTGGACCAGCTCAACATCATCGTCTGGCGCAACGCCGAGTTGTCTGCCAACGTCACCGTGCGCCCCGATGGCCGCATTTCGGTGCCGCTCGTCGAAGACGTCATGGCCGCCGGCAAGAGCCCGGCCGAACTCGCCAAGGAAGTCGAGCAGACGCTGTCGCGTGTGGTCCGCGATCCGGCCGTCACAGTCATCGTCAGCGGCTTCCAGGGCGTGTACGGCGACCAGATCCGCATCGTGGGCGAAGCCACGCGGCCGCAGTCGGTGCCTTTCCGCCAGAACATGACCATCCTGGACGTGATGATCCAGGCCGGCGGCCTGACCGACTTTGCCGACGGCAACGCCGCCGTGCTGGTGCGCGGCGCCGAAGCCGGCAAGCAGTACAGCGTGCGCCTGAAGGACCTGCTCAAGCGGGGCGACATCTCGGCCAATGTGCAGGTGCGCCCGGGCGACATCGTGATCGTTCCGCAGAGCTGGTTCTGAGCGCGACCTCTGACCTTGCAATTGCGCCGTGACTTTGTGGACCGCCCCGGCACCCGCTCGCGGGTCGACCCCGCGATGCGGGATCCCCAGCCTGCGTGGCCCCCGTGACACTGACCCGAACACCCGGCGCTCCCAGGCACCGGCTCCTTCGAAGAAGCGTCTTTCACCTACCGCGGCACGCCCCTCGCGCGCCGGCCTTCCCTTCTGAACATGAGCTCCATCAAAGACCAAGTCGGACTGCTGCTGGACGCCACGTGGCGCCACCGCCGCCTCGCGGTGGCCACGGCGTGGACCGTGGGACTGCTGGGCGCCGCGGGCGTGTGGTTCGTGCCCGAACGCTTCGAGGCCTCGGCCAAGCTGTATGTCGACACGCAGTCGGTCCTCAAGCCGTTGATGAGCGGACTGGCCTTCCAGCCCGACCAGGAACAGCAGGTGCGCATGCTGGCCAAGACGCTCATCTCGCGCCCGAACGTCGAGAAGCTGGTCTTCGAGAAGGGGATGGGCTTCGACACCTCCGATGCGGCGAATACCGAGCTGCTCATCGAGCAGCTGACCCAGAAGATCAAGATGAATCCGCTGGGCGGCGGCAACCTCTATCAGCTCGCTTACCGCGACGTGGACGGAAACCGCGCGCGCGCCCTGATCGACAAGCTCGTGGGCATGTTCGTCACCACCGGCACGGAGAGCAAACGCCGAGATTCAGCGGATGCCAGCAAGTTCATCACCGCGCAGATCGCCACCTACGAATCCAAGCTGACCGAAGCCGAAGGCCGCCTGAAGGACTACAAGCTGCGTAATTTCGGCGTATCCGGCACGGGGCCGCAGGACCACTTCACGCGCATCTCCACGCTGTCCGAGTCGGTCAGCAAGCTGCAGATCGACCTGTCGGCCGCGACCAATTCGCGCGATGCGCTGCTGCGCGAGCTGAAGAAGGAAGACCCGCAGCTGCCGCGCGAGGCCCTGATCACCGGAAACGGCACGGGTGCCGGCCCGACCTCCGAGGTCGACGCCCGCCTGGAAGCGCAGCGCCGTCAGCTCGACGAGTTGCAGCGCCGCTTCACCGATCAGCATCCGGACGTCGCCGCGGCGCGTCGCCTGGTGGCCGAACTCGAGGCCCAGCAGACCCAGGAACGCGCGCGTCGCGCCAACGTGCTGGGCCCCTCGGGCAGCGCCGCGACCAACCCGGTGTACCAGTCCCTGCGTGTGTCGCTGGCCAAGGCGGAGTCCGACGTCGCCACGCTGCGCACGCAGCTGAGCGCGCAGCAGACCTTGCTGGCCAAGGCCCGCGAGACCGCCACGCGCGTGCCGCAGGCGGA
Source organism: Pseudomonadota bacterium (assembly GCA_963205115.1). Classification (GTDB taxonomy): domain Bacteria; phylum Pseudomonadota; class Gammaproteobacteria; order Burkholderiales; family Burkholderiaceae_C; genus Rubrivivax. Next base: position 152,488 of record CAUJHV010000049.1, read on the forward strand.
AGCCGAACTCGCGCAGCTCAACCGCGACTACGAAATCATCCGCAAGAACTACGACCAGCTGGTGGCGCGACGCGAATCGGCCGCGCTGGGCGTGAAGCTGGACGAGTCCTCGGCCATGGCGGAGTTCCGCATCGTCGAGCCGCCGAACGTCTCGCCCAGCCCGGTATTCCCGAGCCGCAAGTTCCTGGCGCTGGCCGTACTGCTGATCAGCCTGGCCGCCGGGGTCGCGGCAGCGTATGTCAAGTCGATGTTGCGCCCGGTGGTGGGCCGGCTGAGTGAACTCAAGGCCCTGACCGGGCGGCCCGTCCTGGGCAGCATCTCGGTGGCCATGACGCCGGCTGGGCGTGTGGCCCAGCGCCGCGAGATCCTGCAGCTGGGTGGTGCGACCGGGCTTCTGGTGATTGCCCTGGCCGTGAATTTCGTAATGACCATTCTGGCGCGCAACGCCTGACGAGCAACATCATGAGCAGTCTGATCGAACTGGCCGTCAAGCGCCTGCAGGAACTTCGCCGTGCCGGCATCGAATTGCCGGGCGACGGCTACGCCAACAGCCATTTCGGCCACAGCGTCCTGCCCGATGATCTGGACGACACCATCGTCGAGGCGCGCGCGCCGATGCCGCAGCCGGCGTCGGGGCGCGTGGCGCAGCAGGCCCCTTCGCGTGCGCCGTCGGCCGAACGCCTGCCCAGCGTGATCGACCCCCCGCTGGTGGCCGAGGCCCGAGTCATTCACCCGGCACCCGTGCGCCAGCTCGAGGTCGATCTCGCGCGCCTGGCCGGCATGGGCTACCTGGTTCCATCACAGGCCCAATCCTTGCTTGCGGACCTGCTGCGTGTCATCAAGCGACCGCTGCTGCAGAACATGTACCGCCCGCCCGAACACGGCGGCCCTACGCGGCGCAGCAACGTGGTGGTGGTGACGAGTGCCGTGCCTGGCGAAGGCAAGACTTTCGTGGCCACCAACCTGGCGATGAGCATCGCCATGGAAATCGACCACGACGCGCTGCTCGTCGATGGCGACGTACTGCGGCCTTCGGTCTTCTCGCGCCTGAACCTGGAACCGCAGACAGGCCTGATGGACCTGCTGGTGCACCCCACGCTTCGCACCAGCGAGCTGCTGGTCGGCACCAATGTGCCCAAGCTCACGCTGCTGTCGGCCGGCACGGCGCAGGACCGCGCCGAAGAGCTGCTGGCCAGCACCGCGATGGACCAGTTGCTCGACGAGTTGTCCGCTGTCTATTCCGACCGCCTGATCATCATCGACAGCCCCCCGCTGCTCGTGACGACCGAATCGCGTGCGCTGGCCGAGCGGGCCGGGCAGGTGGTGCTGGTGGTCGAAGCCGACAACACCCCGCGTGAACAGATCTCCCGCGCCTTCGACACCTTGTCGAACTGCCCGATCGTGATGTCGGTGCTGAACAAGTCGCGGGCCATCGAATCGGACTATGTCTACGGTTACTGAAACCGACTGTGGCGTCCGCCTGGGTGCGGCGGGTCGACGGGCGTGGCCCGGATCCGTTGCGGGCGACGACGACCTCGGCAGCCTCGTCGGCAACGGCGCGCTGCGCGCCCCCGCGCTGCAGCTGCTGGGTGCGGCTGTCGGCGGTGCGGCGCTGCAATTCACGCCGACGGCGGTACAAGCGCAGAAGCTGAAGTTCGACCTGTCCTTTGGCACGCAGGTCGTGGCTTCCACCAACGCGCTGCGCGTGCCGACGGGTCGGGCGGACGCGATGGTCGACCTGTTGCCGGGGATGCGTGTCAAGTCGCACAGCAGCCGGCTTCGCCTGGACATGGACCTGTCGGCGGTGGCGCGCACCTATGTCCGGGGCACGGACGTCAGTCGCATCGAACCGCAGGCGGACGTCAAGGCCTGGGCCAGTGTCGTGGACGGCTGGGTCACGGTCGACGGCGGCATCAGTGTGACCAATGGGTCGACCGATCCGTTCGCCGCAACCCTGGACCGCGGAACGGACCTTGCCGTCGGGTCGAATCGGCGTTACGCCGCCAACTTGACCCCGCGTCTGCGCCGCGAGCTGTCGCCCGAGTGGCTGCTGCAGGCCGCCGACGCCCACAGCTGGCAGCGCAGCGACGATCCCACCGAGTCCGTGGGTTCGCGCGAAACCACGCACTTCGAAGATGGCATGGTGCGGATCGAGCGGCGCCCGCTGCCGCTGGGCCTGTCGGCCGAAGTGCGCCGCCAGCGCCAGTTCAACGATGCGGCCCTGCGCGACGGCACGGTCATGGCCATCGATTCGGTGCGCGCCGGTGCCAGCTACCGCGTGACGCCCAACATGGTTGCCGGGGTGGTGGTCGGTCGCGAGCACAGCAGCTACCTTTCGCGCGACGACCGGGACACCCTCTACGGTCTCAACCTGGAATGGTCCCCGAACGAGCGGACCTGGTTCCGCGGCGCCGTCGAACAACGCTTCTTCGGCCAGGCTTACGACCTGGCGTTCGGCCACCGTTCGCCGACGCTGGCCGTCAGCGCCACACTGTCGCGCCAGCCGGGCATCGGCGGCACGTCGTTGGGCGCCGGCGCGGCCGGCGCCAGCGTGGCCGGCCTGCTGGACGGTCTGCTGACGACGCGCATCCCGAACCCCATCGACCGCAGCACCGCGGTCAACCGCCTGATCACCGAGCGGGGCCTGCCCAGCAAGCTGTCGCAAGCCACCGAATTCTTCGACCAGACGCCGCAACTCGTGCGCAACGGCGCGGTCTCGCTGGTATTGCTGGGAGTACGCCACTCCGTGGCGCTCAGCCTGTTCTCCCGGGCTTCCGAAGAGCTTCGGCGGGACGGCGACCTGACGCTCGGCCTGAGTGCGGGCGACTTCCGTCAGCGTGGAGGCTCTGCCGTGTTGACCCGCCGCCTGAGCCCGACGATGACCTTGAGCCTGGCCCTGGACCGCTCGCAAACCAACGGTCTGGGCGTGTCGAGCGGCGACCACACCGATGAATGGCGCGCGCGCAGTGACCTGGGCGTGGCGCTCGGTCCCCGCACGCAACTCACCATCGGCCTGGGCCGCAGCCTGGTGCGGTCCAACCGCGTCGGCAACTACGACGAAACGCGTGCCCAGGTCGGGCTGATGCAAAACTTTTGAGTGTCGCGATGTACGAATCACACTTCGGTCTCAGCGGTCAGCCCTTCCAGCTCAACCCTGATCCGGCCTTCTTCTTCCCCAGCGCCGGCCACGGCAAGGCGCTGTCCTACCTGCGTTACGGCGCGCAGCAGGGCGAAGGCTTCATCGTCGTCACCGGCGACGTGGGTGCCGGCAAGACCATGGTGGTCGGCACCCTCATGCAGGAGATCGACCCACAACAGGTCGTGGTGGCGCTGATCTCCAACACGCAGCTCGAGGCGTCGGATCTGCTGCAGTCCATCCTCACTGCTTTCGGCGCGCCCACCGAAGGCAAGAGCAAGGCTCGGCTGATCGCGATGCTCGAGGCCTTCCTGACGGCCGTGGTGGCCAGCGGCCGGCGTGCGCTGCTGATCGTCGACGAGGCCCAGAACCTCAGCCCCCAGGCGTTCGAGGAACTGCGCCTGCTGTCCAACTTCCAGCTCGGCCACCATGGCCTGCTGCAATGCTTCTTGATCGGACAGCCCGGCCTGCGCACGCATCTGCAGGCGCCCGCGGCCGAACAACTGCGCCAGCGGGTGCTGGCCTCCTACCACCTGGGGCCGCTGAGCGCCGATGAAACGGCCGACTACGTCCGTCACCGCCTGACCCACGCGGGCTGGAGCGGGCGTCCGATGTTCTCTGCGGAAGCGCTGGCGGCGATTCATGTCTATGCCGGCGGCATCCCGCGGCGCATCAACACCCTGTGCAACCGGGTGCTGCTGGCCACCTACCTGGCCGGGTCGAACACGGTCGGCTTGGACGTGGTCGACGAGACCGCGGCCGAGATGCAACTCGAAATCGTCGCCAGCCCGGCGCCGACGCCACAGGCAAGCCCGGCCCTCGCCCATGAACCGGCCGTGGCGCCTGTGCCGGTCGTCGAGCCGGCTGCGGTGGCCGTTCCTGCGATGGAGCCGGGGCACACCGCCGCGATCGAGCGCGGCGAACCTGCGGAACCCGACGCGCGCGCGTCGGCTCCCGCCGCCCTGGCCGCGGCCGCGGTGCGCGTCGCACCGGTCTCGGAAGCGCCTGCCGCGAATCACACGCCGGCACCCTCGACGCCATCATCCGAGCGCCCGCACAGCTGGGACCAGGGCGTCAGCCACGTGGGCGCTGAGCGCGCCATGCTGCCGGCCGCCCCCGTGCTGTGCGTAGCCGACGATCCGATGAGCTGGCACAAGCTGCGCAGCCTGGCGGCGCCCTGGGGGGCTGAGGCTGACCTGCCGCCCATGCTGCTGGTCAATCCCGGTCTGCGCAGCACGCTGCAGCGCAGTTGGCTGGGCCAGGTGCCGACCGACCACGAGGTGCCGGAAGTCCATCTGGGCGTCGGCATCGGTCCAGTCGGCCAGACCGATGCGGCCGTGGCCCTGCGCTTCGCAGAGTTGGCCACGGAATCGTGCGCCGCGGGTGTCGTGTTGGCCGGCACGAGTCATCCCGTTCTGCAGTGCGCCCTGATTGCCCGCGAACTGGGCCTGCCGGTCATCCGCATCGAGGCCGGTGCGCACCGGGGCGATGTCGAATCCGGCCGCGGTGTCCTGTCCGCGCTGATCGACCGTGCCAGCGACCTGCTGTTCACGGCCAGCGAGTCCGAGTCCCGCGTCCTGGCCGATGAAGGCTTTGCGGCCAGCCAGCGTGTGATCGCCGGCAGCCTGACGGCGCACGTGCTGCACGAACTTCAGCCGCGCGTGCCAGTGTTCAGTGAAGTCATGACGCGCCTGGGCGCGCCGCGCAGCTGGCTCACCCGAGCGGCGGTCGGCTTCGGCTTGATCAGCGCGCAGTTCGAGCAAGGCGACGTCAGTCCGGGCGACGCGCTGCAGTGGCTGATGCTCGCGCGGTACGGCAGCTCGGAACTGCCGCTGCTGTGGCCCGTCAGCGACCGCACGGCCGCAGTGATGAAGGACCCGGCCATCCAGATCCATCTCGAGTCCGCCGGCATCGCCGTGGTTCGCGCCGGCGACTATTTCCAGCAGCTCAGCCTGCTGGGCCGCGCGCGTTGCGTCGTTGCCGGCCCGGCGCGCACGCTGGTCGACGAGGCGGCGGCACACGCCATTCCCAGCATCGTGGTCCAGCTGTATGCGGATGCGCCGGCCACACCGGAAAGTGGCTTGGTCACACGCGTGGGCCCGAGCGCGGCCCAGTTCAAGGCGGCTGTGCGCTCGGCCTTTCAGATGGTGCGCACCGATCGCACCGTGCCGGACGCCACGCAGGACGGCCGGCAGGGGCTGGTCGAGGAACTTGGGCGCTGGCTGCCGCGCCACTTGGCGCCCTTGTCGGTCAAGACGCTCGACGAAGCGGCCGCCTGAAGGCCGCCGGCGAGAAACACCTTTCCGACACGACCATGTCCCTGCGCGCACTCGTCCTCATGTACCACGCTGTCCCGACGGACGACCCTGTCGCGGATTCGGCCGCCGATCCGCACTACAGCGTGTCGATGACGCGCTTCGTGGCGCAGCTCGACGCCATCGTCGCGCGCGGGCAGCGTCCACGCAGCGTGCGTGACCTGCAGGCGTCGGGCACGAGCTGGCGCGCACCGGGCCCGGTGGCGCTGACCTTCGATGACGGGCACGCCAGCAACTACGCGGCTTACCTCGAGATCGCCAAACGGGGCGGGAGTGCGGATCTTTTCGTCAACCCCAGCACGATCGGCACGCGCGGATTTCTCACCTGGACCCAGCTGCGCGAACTGGCTGCGCTGGGGGCTTCGATCCAGTCGCATGGCCAACACCACGATTTCCTGGACGACATGCCGCCTGCCGGCGTCTGGGCCGAACTGGTCGATTCGCGCCAGTGCATCGCCGACGAGATCGGCCGGCCCGCGACGTTCTTCGCACCGCCCAATGGCCGCATGCCCGACGGCTTCGTGCACCGCGCCAAGGCTGCCGGCTACTCGGGCGTTTGTTCCTCGCGCGTGGGCCTGTGGGACCAGGGCGAAGACGACGAGATTCCGCGCTTTGCCGTGCTGGCCGGCACGTCGCAGGCGCAATTCGACCGTTGGCTGCGGCGCGAACCGATCAGCATGAACTACAGCCTGGCGCGTGCGGCGGTGCTGCGCAGCGGCAAGCGACTGCTGGGCAATGCCGGCTACCAGCGTGTGCGCAACACGCTGCTGCGCGCCCAGTCCCGGAGCTGATGCATGCGCCAGGCCCTGTTCTGGTCGACCCTGCTGTTGCTGGCCTACACCTTCGTGGGCTATCCGGCATGGATGGCCGTGCGCGCGCGCATGCATCCGCGGCCGGTACGTCGTCGGCCGCACACGCCGACGGTGGCCTTCGTGATCGTCATGCACAACGAATCCGCGCGCGTGGACGACAAGCTGCGGACCTGCCTGGAGCAGGACTACCCGGCGGATCTGTTGCGCGTCGTGGTGGCCTCGGACGGCTCCACCGACGACACGAATGCGCGCGTGGCCGGCTGCGGTGACGCGCGCGTGCGGCTGCTGGCGTTCGACCAGCGCCGCGGCAAGGCGGCCTGCCTGAACGACGCGGTGGCCGCCTGCAGCGAGGACATCATCGTCTTCACCGACGCACGCCAGCGCCTGAACCGCGAAGCCGTGCGCTGCCTGGTCGAGAACCTGGCCGACATGACCGTCGGCGCCGTCAGCGGCGAGCTGGTCTTCGTCGACGAGAACATGGCCTCGTTCGGCCAGGGCGTGGATGCCTACTGGCGCTACGAGAAGCTGATCCGCAAGAGCGAGGCGGCGGTGCACTCCGTGCCCGGCGCGACCGGTGCGCTGTATGCGCTGCGCCGTTCGGCCTTCCGGCCCATCGCGCCGCAGACCATCCTGGACGACGTCGCCATTCCGATGCAGGCCTGCCTGGCCGGGCTGCGCGTGGTGTTCGACGGGCGTGCCATCGCGTACGACCAACCGTCCACGGCCTTGGCCCAGGAGCGGCGCCGCAAGGTGCGCACGCTGGCCGGCAACTTCCAGATCCTGGCACTGATGCCGGCGCTGCTGGTGCCCTGGCGCAACCCGATCTTCCTGCAGTACCTGTCGCACAAGGTGCTGCGCCTGGTCGCGCCCTGGGCCATGCTGGCGTTGCTGGGCCTCAATGTGCTGCTGGCGGCGGACTCGGGCTTCTTCCGCGTGCTGCTGGCCCTGCAGCTGGCGTTCTATGGCCTGGCAGCTGCCGGTTCTTTCTGGCCCGCGCTGAGTGCCTGGAAGCCGGCGCGCGTGGTGCAGGCCTTCGTGGCGCTGAATGCCTTCGCCGTGCTGGGGCTGGTGGAGTTCCTGGGCAACCGCCAGGCGCACCTGTGGTCTTCGGCCCACGGCGCGGCAGGCAAGGGAGTTCGCTGATGAGCGCACGCCAGCCCGTTTCTGGCCGGGTCGTCTACCTGGTCTCGCTGTTCCCGTGCTGGTCCGAGACCTTCATCGTGCGCGAGATTGCCGAACTGTTGCGGCTGGGCGTGGACGTGCACATCGTCTCGCTCAAGCATGCCAGCGAACGCATGGTGCAATCCGACGCGCAGACCATGCTGCCGCGTGTGATGTACCCGCCGCGGGGCTTGCGCGGTCTGGGCCGGGCGCTGGCCCAGATCCTGCGGCATCCCGGCGCGAGCGTGTCGGAACTGGTCGGTCTGGCGCGTGGTCTGTGGCGGCACCCGGTCGTGCTGGCCAAGTCGGTGGTCGTGTGGTGGCGCACGCTGGGCCTGGCGGCCCAGGTGCAGGCCTTGCGGCCGCAGCACCTGCATGCCCACTGGGCGACCTATCCGTCGACCGCGGCCATGTGGCTGTCCGGCCGCAGTGGCATTCCCTTCAGCTTCACCGCGCATGCGCACGACATCTTTCTCGAAGACCACCTGATCGCACAGAAGCTGCAGCGCGCGGCCTTCGGCGTGACGATCTCCGACTTCAACCGGCGCTACCTGGCCGAACACGTGTCGACGCTCGCGCTGCAGCGCATGCGCATCGTGCACTGCGGTGTGGCACCGGGCGCCTACACGTACCAGGCCGAAGGCCGCATCCCCGGCCGCATCGTCAGCGTCGGCCGGCTGGACGCCATCAAGGGCTTCGAACACCTGATCGAGGCCTGCGCCATCCTGCAGCGCCGCGGCGTGTATTTCGAGTGCCGCATCATCGGCGAAGGTCCGCTGCGTGCCGCGCTGCAGGCGCGCATCGATGCCTTGGGCCTGGGCGGTCATGTGCAGTTGCTGGGCGCTTGCAAGCAGGAGCAGGTGCGCGAGGCCTTGAACGAGGCGAGCCTGTTCGCGCTGGCCTGCGTGGTCACGCCGCAGGGCGATCGCGATGGCATTCCGGTGGCGCTGATGGAGGCGATGGCCTGCGGCACGCCGGTGGTCTCGACGCGCGTCTCGGGCATCCCCGAACTGATCGAACACGGTGTCGGCGGTCTGCTGGCCGAACCCGGCGACGCCCGGGAACTGGCGCGGTGCATCGAGGGTGTGCTGGCCTCGCCCGGCCGGGCGCAGCAGATGGCGCGCGCGGCCCGCGAGAAGATCGAGCGCGATTTCGACGTCAGCACCGAAGCGAGGAAGCTCCATGCATCCTTCGTCTGAACGGGCGGCAGTGTCCACACCAGACCGGCGCCTGCGCGTGCTGATCGTCACCGACGAAATGGAAGTCGGCGGATCGCAACGCCAGATCGTCAATCTCGCGCTGGGCCTGGATACGCAGCAGCACGACGTGACGGTGGCCTATTTCCGCCAGCGTTCGTTCTTCGTCGACGAACTGCAGCGCGCGGGTCTGCGTGTGGTGCAGGTCCCCAAGCGCCGCAAGGTCGATACGGGGTTCGTCCGGGCACTGGTCAGCGAATTGCGCAGCGGGCATTACGACATCGTGCATGCCTTCGCCTTCAGCGCCGAGTTCTGGACAGCACTGAGCTGCGCCGCCTTGCCGTTGCGCGAGCGCCCGCAGCTGATCACGTCGATCCGCGGCACCTACGACTGGTACGGCGCGATGCAATGGCGCGCCAAGCGCTGGGTCACGCGGCGCTCGAGCCGCGTGGTGGCCAATTCGCGCATGGGCGCGGATTTCGCGGCGCAGCGCATGGGGCTGCCGCCGGCCAACTTCGACGTCATCTACAACGGCGTGGCCGTGGAGCCCGTGGCGGCGGGCACGCGCGAGTCGATGCGCGCGCAGTGGCAGGTCTCGCCGCAGCAGACGCTGGTGCTCTTCGTCGGGCGGCTGGTGGAGATCAAGGACGTGGCCACGCTGCTGCGTGCGGCCGCACGGCTGCTCGACGGCACGCAGAGCCTGCGCTACCTGGTGTGTGGCGACGGGCCGTTGCGCGGCTCGCTCGAGCAGCAGGCGCAGTCGCAGGGCCTGGGCGCGGTGATGGCCTTCACCGGCGAACGGCGCGACGTCGCTGCGCTGATCGAGGCCGCCGACATCCTCGTGCTGCCCTCGCTCCAGGAAGGTCTGTCCAACGTGATCCTCGAGGCCATGCGCGGCGGTCGCCCCGTGCTGGCCACGCGCACCGGCGGCAATGTCGAGCTGGTCGAGGACGGACAGACAGGATTTTTATTCGAAGTGGGCGATGACCAGGCGCTGGCCGGGAAGCTCGAGCAGCTCGCGGGTGACGAGGACCTGCGCGAGCGGCTCGGGCAGGCAGGCGCCGCCCGCGCCACGGAACAGTTCGGCATGCAGGCCATGGTCGGGGCGTTCGCGCGTCTGTATCGGGATACGCATCGGCGGGGCGGCTCACGGGCCGATTCGCCGCAGCAGGAATGAAAAGATGACTGGGACTCTGGGGGACTTTCTCATATGGATCGGGCAGGCGGGTGCGCTGAACGCCGCGCGCTTGTCGGATCCCGCCCAATGGCCCATCGGCCCGGCTGCTGCCGCACCCGTGCAGCGCGCGCAGCCAGGGCCGGGCATCGAGGTCTGGTGGCGCGGCCCGGTACAAGTCGCCCCGCGTCCGCGTGGCGGCCTGGCGCTCGTGCTGGAGCCCTTGCTGGGCCGCACGCGGGCTGAACAGCGCGGACAGGATTGCACGCCGCTGGCCGAGTGGGCCGCCGGCGGCGAGATGGACCCGCTGCTGCTGCGCGGGCGCTTCGCGCTGATCGGCTGGGACAACGAGCGGCGCCACGTCAGTGCCTACACCGACGGCTTCCGCACCTGCCCGATCTACTGGGCCCAGACGGCGCAGGGCCTGGTCCTGGCCAGCGATCTGCGTCTGATCGCTCGCTCGGGCCTGCTGCCGGTACAGCCGAACCTGTCCGCCATCTACCAGTACCTCAATTTTTCGTACATGCCCGCGCCCGTGGCGGCGCTGGAAGGCGTGTCCAAGATGCCCGCGGGCTGCCGGCTGGCGCTGGACAACGGGCAGGTCAAGGTCGAGCCCTACTGGGACCCGACCTATCCGGAGGACATCGACATCGACGAAGAGGCCCGCGTGGCCGAGTTGCGCAAGCGCATCGTCGGCACGATCGAGGATTACCGCCCGGGTGACACGCAGGGCTGGGGCGCCTTCCTCAGCGGCGGCACGGACAGCTCCAGCATCTGCGGCATCCTCTCGCGCAACCATCCGGCCCAGGTCAACAGCTTCTCCATCGGCTTCGCCGAAGAGGGCTATGACGAGCTCGAATACTCGCGCATCGCCAGCAGCGCCTTCGGCCTGCACGCCCATGAATACCGTGTCGGCGAGGCCGATACGGTGGACAGCATCCCGGCCCTGGCCCGCGTCTTCGACGAACCCTTTGGCAACCTGTCCGCCATTCCCACCTTCCAGTGTGCGCATCTCGCGGCGCAATCCGGCGTGGACCTGCTGATCGGCGGCGACGGCGGCGACGAGATCTTCGGCGGCAACGAGCGCTACCGCAAGGACGCGATCTTCGAGATGTACCACCGCGCACCGGCGCCGGTGCACTGGCTCGGCGAGGGCCTGGCCAAGGCGCTGTCGGGTGTCGACCAGCGGCTGGTCAACCGGGTGAAGAACTTCATCCACCGCGGCACGCTGCCCAACCCGGACCGCTTCTACAGCGACGACTCCTTCGCTTCCGAGCACTATGCCGAACTGCTCAGCCCGCGTTTTCGCGCGGCCGTCGGCGTCGACGATGCCCTGGACGTGCAGCGACGCCTGTATGCGCAGGCCCAGGCCCGTGATCCGCTGCACCGGCTGATGTACCTGGACCTGAAGATGACCATCGCCGACAACGACGTCGTCAAGGTCGTGCGCGGCGCACGTCTGGCCGGCGTGGACGTGGCCTTCCCCTACCTGGATCGCGGCCTGGTCGACTTCGCCGGCCGCCTGCCGGGCAAGGACAAGTTGCGCGGTTCGCAGAAGCGCTACCTGTTCAAACGAGCAGCAGACGACATCTTGCCGGCAGCCATCCGCAACAAGCGCAAGCAGGGTTTCGGTCTGCCGGCGAGCGTCTGGCTGCGTCATGGCGGCGCCTACCGCGACATGCTGCAGGACGTGCTGCTGGCGCCCCGCACCACCTCGCGCGGCTACTTTCAGGACGGGTTCGTGCAGCAACTGCTGGATCGACACGAACGGGGTACATGGGACCATTCGCCGGAATTGCACATGATGTTGATGCTCGAGCTGTGGCACCGGGAGGTGGTCGATGCCCATCACTGAAGCCTCGCAGGCCATCCTGCTCGTTCTGGAGAGCATCTTTCCGTCGCCGGCTGGTGGTGGCGCGGAGTCACAGGTCCGCACGCTCGGCCTGGAATTCCTGCGTCGACACCAGGCGCTCGAGGTTGTCGTCCCGATGGTGGCCGGCGGGCCGCAACGCCGGTACGAACTGGTCGACGGCATTCCGGTCACGCGCATCCCGTACCCGAAGGTGCCGTGGATCGGCGCTTTCCTGATGCTGGTGCGCCTGTCCTTGCTGCTGCTGAAGCGCCGCAGCAGCTATGACGTGATCCACGTGCACATCGCCGGCAACATGGCCGCGATCAGCAGCCTCATCGGCCGCTTGCTGGGCAAGCCGGTGGTGGTCAAGCTCACCGGCATGACCGAGATGAAGGGCGGCATCCTCGATCCGATGCCGCGCCTGGGCGCACGCCTGCGCAAGGCCGTCATGCACCTGGCCAGCGGCTACCAAGCCACGAGCCAGCGCATTGCCGACCTGCTGGCGGTGCGAGGCTTCGCGCGTGAGCGCATCCTGCAGGTGCCCAACGCCGTTGACGTGCAGCGCTTTTCCAGCGTGCCGCGCGATGCGGCACGGCGCCGTGCCGTCTGCGGTGATCGCCAGCTCATCGGCGTGTATGTCGGCCGTCTCGAGCCCGAAAAGGGCCTGGAACTGCTCATTCAGGGGTGGGCGCGGGTCTTCCGGCACCGCACTGACGTGGCACTCATGCTGGTGGGTGACGGCAGTCTCTTCGACAGTCTGCGCAATGGCGCACGCGAGCTGGACATCGATTCGCAGATCATCTTCGTTGGATCCACAGAACAGGTCGAGCGCTACCTCGCCCTGGCAGATTTCGGCGTGCTGACCTCCCTCTACGAAGGCTTGTCCAACTCCTTGCTCGAATACATGGCGGCCGGTCTTCCGGTGGTGGGCTCGCGTGTCAGTGGCACCGAGGACTGGGTCATCGATGGCCGCACCGGGTGGCTCTTTCCGCCGGGCAATCTCGAAGCCTTCACGACCGCGCTGGCGCGCGTGGGCGACCTGGATACGCAGACGCTGCGGGCGCACGGCGCCACCGCGCAGCAACTGGTCATCGACAAGGCGTCGATTCCGGCCGTCGTCGACGTGCTGCAGGCGACTTACCGCCGGCTGGATGCCGAGCGTTCCGGCGCACACCGCGAAGCCAGCAGCAGGAGAGCTTGAGATGTGTGGCATTGCAGGAATCTTCAGCCCGCAAGGTCTGTCGCCCGCCGGGGCGGACACGGTGCACGCGATGTGCCAGCGCATCCTCCACCGCGGGCCCGACGACCAGGGCATCTTCTCCAACGAACTCGGCCACATCGGCATGCGCCGCCTGGCCATCATCGACCTGCACAGCGGCCATCAGCCCGTGCACAACGAAGACCGCAGCGTCTGGATCGTCTTCAACGGCGAGATCTACAACTTCAAGACGCTGCGCGCCGAACTCGAAGCCCTGGGTCACCGTTTCTACACGCGCAGTGACACCGAGTGCATCGTGCATGCCTACGAAGCCTGGGGCGAAGGCTGCTTCCAGCGCCTGCGCGGCATGTTCGCGGTGGCCATCCTCGACCTGCGCCAGCGTCGCTTGGTGCTGGGCCGCGACCGCCTGGGCAAGAAGCCGCTGTACATCACCCAGATCCCCGGCGGCGCCTTTGCGTTTGCCTCCGAATTGAAGTGCCTGTTCGAGGTGCCGGGCTTCTCGCCGCGCATCTCATCGGCGTCCACGCGCGACTACTTCGCCATGGGCTATGTGCCCGAGCCCGCGAGCATCTACGAGAACGTGCAAAAGGTGCCGCCGGGTCACTCGCTGGTCATCGACGAATCCGGCCAGCGGATGACGCGCTACTGGGCGCCGGTCTTCGGCCCGAAGTGGACGGCCGACGAGGCCACGCTGACGGATCAGCTCATGGCACACGTGGACGATGCCGTGCGCGTGCGCCTGGTCAGCGACGTGCCCTTCGGCGCCTTCCTCAGTGGCGGCACCGACTCCAGCGTGGTGGCCGCGCTCATGGCGCGGCACATGGACCAGCCGGTCAAGACCTTCTCGATCGGCTTTCGCGAAGCGGCCTTCAACGAATTGCCCGATGCGCGGCGCGTCGCGCAGCACATCGGTGCCGAGCACCACGAGCTGGTGGTCGATGCCGACGCGCTGTCGATGATCGACGACCTGATCGGGTATTTCGACGAACCCTTCGGTGACTCCTCCGCCATTCCCACCTACCTGGTGTCCCGCCTGGCGGCTGGTCACGTGAAGATGGTGCTGTCAGGCGACGGCGGCGACGAGCTCTTTGCAGGCTATGAGCGCTACCGCCGCTACCGCCGCTTGCTGGACCTGCGCGACACCAGTTTCGGCCTGGCCGGACCGGGCCTGTCGGCGGTCTCGGCGCTGATTCCGGGTGCGCGTGGCGCGCGCCTGAACCGCATCGGTGCGCGGCTGTCGCAAGGCTATCCGGACGACTATCTCTCGGGTGTCGCGCTGGCCACGCGCGAGGATCTGGGCGAGGTGCTTGCCATGGATGCATCCGAGCTGGATCCCTTCGCCAGCGTGCGCCGCTTCTTCACCCGTTCGTTTGGCGGCGAACCCCTGGACCACGTCCTCAGCGGCGACCTGGCGACCTATCTGGCCGGCGACATCCTCGTCAAGGTCGACCGCATGACGATGGCCAATTCGCTGGAGTCGCGCTCGCCGCTGCTCGATCACGAATTGCTCGACTTCGCCGCGCGTCTGCCTTTCGACATGAAGCTGCGCGGCTCGACCGGCAAGTACCTGTTCAAGCAGGTGGCCAAGCGCCTGTTCCCGGCCGACTGGCTGGACAAGCCCAAGCAGGGTTTCGCGATTCCCGTGGCCCAGTGGCTGCGCGTGGAATTGCGTGAGCGGTTGCAGGACACACTGGCGTCGAACAGCTTCCGCCAGCGCGGCCTGTTCAATATCCGCGGCCTGCAGCGCATGCTCGACGAACACCTGGCCGGCACGCGGGACCACGGCGAGATGCTGTGGCTGGTTCTGAACTACGAGGCCTGGGCCCGTCGCGATGTCGACGGCCGTGGCTTCTCGCGCGCCGACATCCCCGCGGCGCGCGCGGCCTGAGGTCGATCGTTCGTGCTGCCCAAGCCACTCAAGGGACTGGTCAAGGCCGTCGTCTCGCCGCTGCTGGACTCGACGGGCCTGTATGGCGCCCGTATCGGTCGGGCCAGTTCGGCGCCAGGTGCATGGACGATCGCCATGTACCACCGCGTGATCGACGACCCTTTGATGGACCCGTTCCAGCTCGGCATGTGCGTGATGCGGGATCGTTTCGAACGTCAGATCCGCTACCTCAGCCAGCGTTTCGAGATCATCCAGGTCGGTGAGGCCATGCGCCGTCTGCGCGAGGGCCAGCCCTTGCCGGCACGCGCGCTGTCGATCAGTTTCGACGACGGCTACCTGGACAACCTGACGCGGGCGTTGCCGGTCATGCAACGCTACGGGGTGCCGTTCTCGGTGTATGTGCCCACCGGCGACATGGACGAGGGCCGCATGCTGTGGTGGGACCGCGCCATCGCGATCCTCGCCGCCACGTCGCGATCCGAACTCGACCTCATGGATGTGGGCCTGACCGAGCGATCGGAAGTTGTGGCGCTCAAGGGCGTCACGGCGCCGGAATCGGCCGAGCGTGTGCTGGATCTGCTGTGGTCCAAGCGCCCGGCCGACTGCGAGCGCGGCATCGCCGAACTCGCCCGCGTGCTCGGCCCGGCGCGCGATCTGGCGCTGGACGCGCGCCGCCTGAGCGCCGATCAGGTGCGCGACATGCGGCGTGAAGGTGTGGAGATCGGCGCGCATTCGGTGTCCCATCCCAACCTGGAGTTGGCTGACGAGGCGACCACGCGAGCGGAGATGCTCGGGTCGCGCCGCACGCTGGAGGAGCTGCTGCAGGAGCCGGTCACCGGTTTTGCCTACCCCGGTGGCCGCATGGACCGTGTGGCGCAGGGCATGGCCCGCGAGGTCGGCTTCGCCTACGCGCTGAGCACCATTCCCGGCGTGAATACACCCGAGTACGAGCCCACGCGGCTGCGACGCATCGGCATGCCCGATGCCGAGCTTCCTGACTTCCGCCGGGCCATAAGTGCCGCGCTGATCCGCGGCCTGTCGGCCAGCAACCTGCGTTTCTAGGAACCTCTGCGTGAACCGTTCTGCGCCGCGCGCCATGCCTCCCCTGGGCAGCAGTCCGGCCTATGCCCGCCCGCCGGCGGCCACGCCGGCCGCGCAAACGGCGCCTGCCGCGGACACGCCGCACGCCGGCGCACGCCTGTTCTGGTCGCGGCTGCTCCTGGGCACGCTGCTGTTCATCGTCTTCTACCTGCCCAACGATGCGCAGATCCCGCTGCAGACCGGCATTCGCGGCGTCAACGTGCTGAACCTGCTGTTTGCCGCCAGCCTGTATGCCATGTGGCAGCTCGATCGATTCAGCCACGAACCCTTGCCGTTCAAGAAGCCGCTCATCCTGCTGGTGCTGATGATCCTGTGGGGCGGCTTCGTGGCCTTGGTCGGTGACTCCACCGCCTGGGTCGAAGACGTCACCTATATCAAGAACGCGATCTTCTATCCGATGCTCGCGGTGCTGTTCTTCCATGCCGTGCAGGACAAGGGCTCGATGCGGCAGGTGATCCTGATGATGGTGTTCGTCACCTTCACCTCGTCTGTGCTCGGCACGCGCCAGGCGCTGGACTACGGCCTGGGCAACTACAACGAAGCCAAGCGTGTGGCGGCACCTTTCGGCTGGGCGATCTACGACGCCAACCGCGCGGCGATCTTCTACTGCATCTACCTGCAGATCGCGGGTGCGGTGGCGCTGTTCTACAAGGGGTCGCGCTGGATACGCGTGGCCTGCGCGATCACCTTTGCGCTGGGGGTGTTCGTGGTCTTCCACACCTACTCGCGGCAGTCGTACTTCATCATGGCGGTGCTGCTGGTGGTGCTGGCTCTGCGCCGCCACCTGCTGGTCAGCGCAGTGGTCTGCGTGGCCTTGCTCAACTATGAATGGTGGGTGCCGGAGAGCGTGATCCAGCGGATCGTGATGACCACGGTCGACGACACCCAGCACCCGCCGCGCAATCCGATCCTGCGGCCGACTTTCGACAACCCGGTGGTCAATTCACCGATCTACAACCCCGGTGCGCTGTACGACAGCCGGGATCCCTGGAAGCCCGGCGGCCTTGTGGGCCAGTCGTCCGAGGAGGCCGTCGACGACCTGAACCTGGACACCAGCACCGAGAGCCGGCTGATCCTGTGGACCGGCGCCTGGGCCATGATCCAGGAGCATCCGCTGGGCATTGGCCTGAACCGCTTTCAGCGGCAGATCGGCAACTACGCGCCGCGCTCGGTCGCGGGCAAGGACGCGCACAACTTCTACGTGCTGTCGGCGGCCGAGGCCGGCCTGATCGCGCCGGTGGTGATGCTGATCCTCCTGGGCAGCCTGCTGTCCTTGGGCTTTCGGCTGCACGGCTACCGCAAGGACAACGAGGCCCGCACCCTGAGCATCGCCTTTACCCTGGCGACGCTGGCGGTGATGCTGGGCAACATCTACGGCAGCCGTTTCCTCGACGGTGACGTGATGGGCAACTACTGGATCCTGGCCGGCCTGACCGCGCGTCTGCTGGTCATGAAGCAGGGCGAACGCGCGAAGCGGCTCCAGCACGAACGCGAAGTGACCGCGGCTCAGCGGGCAGCGCAGCAACTGGCCTGGCAACACGCCAGCCATGCCTCCCGCCACGCGCATGCCGGGCGCACGGCTGCGGGCGGCTCGAACCTGCCTCAGCGTCCGGGATACCGCGCGCCCAGCACCCGCCAGCCGCAGGCGCCCGTGACCTCAGGCAAGTTGCCGGGCTCGCGCTGAAGGTGCGCCCGCGCCAGCCAGGCGAAGGCCACGGCCTCGACCTGCTCCGGCGGCACGCCCGCTGCGGCGGTGTCGGTGATCTCGAGGTCTGGCAGCTGCGCCGCCAGTCGCCGCATCAGCTGCCCATTGCGTGTCCCACCGCCGCACACGCGCAGCGCCTGCGTGGCGGGTGCGCAGCCGCGTAGGGCCTGTGCGGCCGCGACGGCCGTCAGCTCCGTCAAGGTGGCCTGAACGTCCTGCGGCGGCAGCGGCATCACCTGGCGCGCCAGCATGGCGTCCAGCCAGGCCGCATCGAAGAGATCCCGGCCCGTGCTCTTGGGCGGGGGTATGGCGAAGTAGGGCTCCCCCAGCAGGCGTGCCAGAAGTGCCGGGTCGATGCGGCCCTGTGCCGCCCAGGCGCCGTCGGCGTCATAGGGGCGGCCCGTGTGGCGCTCGCACCAGAGATCAATCAAGGCGTTGCCGGGCCCGCAATCGAAGCCGCGAACGGCCGCATCTGCGCCGCGCTGCCGGGCTGGCAGCAGGCTGAGGTTGGCGATGCCGCCGATGTTGAGTACCGCGACATCGCGTGCGGCTTCGGTGAACAGTGCCGCGTGCAGGGCCGGCACCAGCGGCGCGCCCTGGCCGCCGGCGGCGACATCGCGGCTGCGCAGGTCGGCGATCACGTCGATGCCGGTCTTCTCGGCCAGCAGCGCCGCGTTCAGCAGCTGCAGCGTGTAGCCGCTGCCGTCATGCAGGCCCGGCTGGTGCCGCACGGTCTGGCCATGCGCGCCCAGGGCCAGAACCTCCGACGCCGCACAGCCGCACTGCGCGAGCAGCGCCTGCACGACGGCGGCATAGGCGCGCGCCACGCCATTGGCCACGAGCGCGGCCCGATGGAGTTCGTCGGCGCCGCTGCGGTTGAGCGCGAGCGCCGACTCGCGCAGGGCGGCGTCAAAGGGCTGGTGGACGTGGCCGAGGATCTGCAGGCGGCCTGTGGTGTCCCAGTCCGCCAGGACGCCGTCGACCCCGTCGGCCGACGTCCCGGACATCAGGCCGATATACCGCGCCATGAAGCCGCGCTATTCGAAGCGCGCGCGACCCGATGTGGCCGTCGCCTGGGCCAGTTCCAGGCGGCCTTTCATCGCGCCGGCCACGCTGCCGAAGATGTCGCGCGCGGCGGCATCGAGCGTGGCCGTGTCGGCCTGCCGCGCGATCTCCAGCGGGTCGTGGTGGGCACCGGCCACGCGGAATTCGAAGTGCAGATGCGGGCCGGTCGCCCAGCCCGTAGCGCCCACGGCGCCGACGGCCTGCCCTTGTTCGATCTTCTGGCCCTTGCGCACGTCGATGCGGCTGAGGTGCGCGTAGACCGTGCTGCGGTCGTCCGAATGCCGGACTTCGACGACCTGGCCGTAGCCGCCTTGCGTGCCGGCGAACTCGACCACGCCGTCACCCACGCTGCGCACCGCCGTGCCGGTGGGCGCGCCGTAATCGACCCCGCGGTGCGGGCGGCGGTCGCCCCAGATCGGGTGGGTGCGCATGGCAAAGCCGGACGTCACGCGGGAGAACTCCAGCGGGCTGGCCAGGAAGGCGCGCTTGCGGCTGCGCCCCTGGAAATCGTAGTAGCCGCCCGGGCGATTGGCCTGCGCCATGAACCAGATGGCCTGGTGCGAGCGGCCCGCATTGACAAATTCGGCGGCCATCACGCGGCCGGCGCCCTGGCCCCAGGCCACGGGCTGACCGTCGGCCATCAGCGATTCGTAGACGACGGAAAAGGTGTCGCCTTTGCGCAATTCGCGGTGGAAATCGATGTCGCTGCCGAAGATCTCGGCCATCTGGATGGCCACGGCGTCGGGCAGGCCGGCGTCGTCGGTGGCGGCGAACAGCGAACTGCGGATCATGCCGCTGGCCATGCGCAAGCTCACGTCCAGTGGGGCGGTCTCGGCCGTGGTGGTCCAGCGCCCGTCGACCAGGCGCGATGTCAAACGCTGGAAATGCGTGGAGGCCAGCTCGGGCTCGGTCGGCACCAGGCGCACCACCAGTTCCTGCAACGGCCCGGCCGCGGA
Organism: Pseudomonadota bacterium; assembly: GCA_963205115.1. GTDB lineage: Bacteria > Pseudomonadota > Gammaproteobacteria > Burkholderiales > Burkholderiaceae_C > Rubrivivax. Next base: position 172,068 of record CAUJHV010000049.1, read on the forward strand.
AAAGCGCAACTCCACCGCCCGCACGCCCTTGGCGCCGAAAGCCGCCCGCAGGGCGTCGTCCTGTGGCAGCTGGGCGGCTGCCGTGGCGTCCCACACGCCGGCGCGGCGCAGCACGGCGGCCACGCCATCGGGACCGCGCAGCAGCAGCGTGCGCGACAGCGTGGCCGGGCGGCCCGCGAGGTCTTCGAGCTGTTGGCCGATATTCAGCGGCTGCACGGTCTCGGAGACCACGCGCTGGGGCATCAGTTCGATGTCCGGCGCCATGGGCGCCACGGCCATGGCCAGCGCGCTGAGGCCGCCCAGCAGCACGGCCACGCTGCCACCCACCATGAGCGTGTGCTCATGCTTGATGCGGGTGAGATCGGAGAACGGGCGGGAGAGCAAGGCCAGGAGCGAACGAACGGGCATGGATGCGTGCAGGTGTTCGGACCGCACCCATGAAGCATCGGGCGGGGTCGCGTACGGGCGAGACATCCATGGTGCTCGCCTAGAATCCGTCGACTCGTGGCGTAAAGGCCCTGATCGATCGGGCGATGCGAAAAACCAACGCAGTATGCCATCGGATGCGACGAAGTTCGCGAATCTCCCAGGATCCCACCCGCCCATGACACATGCTGTAACCGGCGAGGCCGCGGCCGAACCGATGGACGACGACGTCCGTGACGCGCTGGCCATCACGCTGCGCGGCTGCGAAGAACTGCTGCCCCGGGCCGACTGGATCGCCAAGCTGAAGCGGTCGAAGGCCACGGGCCGGCCGCTGCGCATCAAGTTCGGGCTGGACCCGACCGCCCCCGACCTGCACCTGGGGCACACGGTGGTCTTCAACAAGATGCGCCAGCTGCAGGACCTGGGCCACGTGGTCATTCCGCTGATCGGCGACTTCACCTCGCTGATCGGCGATCCCTCGGGCCGCAATTCCACCCGCCCACCGCTGACCAAGGAGCAGATCGAGGCCAACGCCAGGACCTACTTCGAGCAGGTGGGCCTGGTGCTGGACATCGGCAAGGCCGAGGTCCGTTACAACAGCGAATGGAGCGACCCGCTGGGCGCGCGCGGCATGATCCAGCTCGCGGCGCGCTACACGGTGGCGCGCATGATGGAGCGCGACGATTTCGCCAAGCGCTTTGGCAGCGGCACGCCGATCTCGGTGCACGAGTTCCTGTACCCGCTGATGCAGGGCTACGACTCCGTGGCGCTGAAGAGCGACCTCGAGCTCGGCGGCACGGACCAGAAATTCAACCTGCTGATGGGCCGCCACCTGCAGCAGGAATACGGGCAGGAGCCCCAGTGCATCCTGACCATGCCGCTGCTCGAAGGCCTGGACGGCGTCGAGAAGATGTCCAAGAGCAAGAACAACTACGTGGGCATCAGCGAGCCGGCCAACACGATGTTTGCCAAGGTCCTGTCGATCAGCGACACGCTGATGTGGCGCTGGTTCACGCTGCTGTCCTTCCGGCCACAGGACGAGATCGCCCGCCTGAAGGCCGAGGTCGACGGCGGACGCAACCCGATGGAAGCCAAGCTGGCGCTGGCGCACGAGATCACCACCCGCTTCCATGGCGCCGCCGCCTCGCAGACCGCGGAGACGGATTTCCGCAACCGCGCCGCCGGTGGCGTGCCGGACGAACTGCCCGAGGTGACGCTCAGTGGCGCGCCGCTGGGCATCGGGGCGCTGGTCAAGCAGGCCAACCTGGCGGCATCCACCAGCGAGGCGCTGCGCCTGGTCGACCAGGGCGGCGTACGGGTGGATGGGGCGGTGGTCGGCGACCGCGGCCTGAAGCTCGGCGCAGGCGTCTATGTCCTGCAGGTGGGCAAACGCAAGTTCGCCCGCGTGACGCTGGCTTGAAGGCGCGCGCATCGAACGTCGCGCGCCGGCCCCTGCCGCCCCTTTGCGTGTTGTCGACGCCATGAATGTCCAGTCCTACCTGAAGCTCTCGGTGGCTGTGGCCGTGGCCACCATCGTGCTGAAAACGGGCGCCTGGTGGCTGACGCAGTCGGTCAGCCTGCTGTCCGATGCGATGGAGTCCCTGGTCAACCTGGCCGGCGCGATGTTTGCGCTGGCCATGGTCACGCTGGCCGCACAGCCGGCGGACGAAGACCACCCTTACGGCCACCACAAGGCCGAATATTTTTCCAGCGGCTTCGAAGGCGTGCTGATCTTCGTGGCCGCGCTGGCCATCGTGTGGACGGCGGTGCAGCGGCTGCTCCACCCGCAGCCGCTGGAACAGGTCGGCCTGGGCCTGGTGCTCTCCGTGGTCAGCACGGCGATGAACGGCGCGCTGGCCTGGGCGATGCTGCGCAAGTCACGCCAGCACCGCTCGATGGCGCTGGAGGCCGATGCGCGCCACCTGTTCACCGATGTGTGGACGACGGTCGGCGTGGTCGCCGGCATCGGCGCGGTGGTCGCCACGGGCTGGCTGTGGCTCGACCCGGTGATCGCCATCGCCGTGGCCTTGAACATCCTGCGCGAAGGTGCCTCGCTCGTGTGGCGGTCGGCCTCCGGGCTCATGGACCATGCCGTCGACGCGGAGACGCGCGCGTCCATCGACCAGGTGCTGGCCGACTTCGCGCACGAGACCATCCGCTTCGACCACGTCACCACGCGCCGCGCCGGGCAGCGGCGTTTTGTCGATCTGCACATGCACATGCCCGCGGGCTGGACGCTGGGCCGCGCCGCGGCGGTGCGCACGTCGGTGGAGCAGGCGCTGATGAGCGCCGTGCCCGGCCTGCGCGCGACGATCCAGCTGCTGCCCAAGGATGTCGAGGCCCACTTCGGCGATGAGCGGGACCTGATGTGATTGCGCTGGTCCAGCGGGTCAGGCGTGCCCGCGTGAGCGTGCAGGGCGAGGCGATCGGCGAGATCGGCCACGGCCTGCTGGTGCTGGTGTGCGCCGAGCCGGCGGATACCGAGGCGCAGGCCCAGCGGCTGGTCGACAAGCTGCTGAAGCTGCGCATCTTCGGCGACGACGCCGGCAAGATGAACCGCAGCGTGCAGGATGTGGGCGGTGGACTTTTGATCGTTTCCCAGTTCACGCTGGCGGCCGATGTCTCGGGCGGCAACCGCCCGAGCTTCACCGGTGCGGCGCCTGCTGCGCAGGGTCAGGCGCTGTACGAGACGGTCCTGCGTGTGGCGCGTGAACGCCATCCGCTCGTGCAGGCCGGACGGTTCGGCGCGGACATGCAGATCGAACTGATCAACGACGGGCCGGTGACGATCCCGATGACGATCCGCTGAAGGGGTCGCTGAAAGGCCGCTGAAGGGGCCGCAAACGGCGAAGGCCACCCGCAGGTGGCCTTCTGGAGGCACCTGCGCGCAAGGCCAGGTGCAGCCCGCAGATGTCGGTCAGTCGGCGTACTGGCCGGCGGCCTTGATGACGGGGCCCCACTTGCCGATTTCGGTTTCGACGAACTTCTTGTGGTCGGCCTGGTTCAGGCGGCTGTCGGTCACGGTGACGGCGCCCAGGTTCTCGAACTTCTTGTTCAGGTCGGCGTCCTTCAGTGCGGTGCGCAGCGCCTGGTTGAGCTGCTCCTGCACCGCCTTGGGCGTGCCCTTGGGTGCATACAGGCCGTGCCAGATCGTGACGTTGAAGCCCTTGATGCCCGACTCGTCCAGCGTGGGCAGGTCCTTCAGGGCTGGCGTGCTCAGGCGCTTGGTCGTGGTCACCGCGAAGGCCTTGATCTTCTTCGATTCGATCTGACCCGTGGTGTTGGTGGTCTGGTCGCACATCAGGTCGACCTGGCCGCCGAGCAGATCGGTCATGGCCGGCGCAGTGCCCTTGTATGGCACGGTGGTCATGTCCACCGCCATGGCTTGCTGGAAAAGCAGACCGCACAGGTGCGAGGCCGCGCCCAGGCCGGCGTTGGCCAGGTTGATCTTGCCCTTGTTGGCATTCACCCAGGTGCGCAGTTCGGCCATGTTGTTGGCCGGCAGCGTCGAGCGGCCCACCAGCGTCATGGGCACGTCGTTGACCATGCCGAGGTATTCGAAATCGGTCAGCGTGTCGTACGGCATCTTGCGATACAGGGCGGGCGAGGTCGCCATGCCGATGTGGTGCAGCAGCAGCGTGTAGCCGTCTGGCGAGGCCTTGGATACCTTGGCCGCGCCCAGCGTGCCGCCGGCGCCACCCACGTTTTCGATGATGACCGTGGCGTTGTTCAGCGGCTTGGCCAGTGCCACGGCGAGATCACGGGCCACCTTGTCGGTCGGCCCGCCCGCCGCGAAGGGCACAACGATGGTGATCGGCTTGTCCGGATAGGCGGCCATCGCGCCGGCGGCCAGCACGGCACCTGCGATCGCGGTCAACAGCTTCTTCATGGGCAGGGTCTCCGTTGGTGGAAATTCTGAGGACTCGAATGCTAGGGCGCGCCCCGGCCTCAGCGTGATCGGGAATTACGTACCGGGTTTGCGGCAGGTCAACGATAGGTCCGGGCGTCCTCGATGACCTTGCCGTCATTGGGCAGGGAGCCGGGCGCGCAGATTTCGATGTCGGCACGCAGCTTGGTCACGTCACGCACCGTCTGGGCGAGGGCGGCTGCCAGCGCGTCCGTGCGCGCAGCGGTTTCGGCGCGCAGCGTCATGCGGTCGTTGGCCATTTCGCCATCGACCACCAGGCGCGCACGCAGCACCTCGGGATGGCGCTTGACCACCTCGGCCACCTGGCTGGGGTGCACGAACATGCCGCGCACCTTGGCCGTCTGGTCGGCGCGACCCATCCAGCCCTTGATCCGCGTGTGCGTGCGCCCCGTCGGGCAGCGGCCCGGCAGCACGGCCGAGAGGTCGCCGGTGCCGAAGCGCAGCAGCGGGTAGTCCGGGTTGAGCACGGTGATCACGAGTTCGCCGACCTCGCCCTCGGGCACGGGGTCGCCGGTTCCGGGGCGCACGATCTCGACGATCACGCCTTCGTCCAGGACCAGGCCTTCGCGCGCGGATGTCTCGTAGGCCACCAGGCCCACGTCGGCCGTCGCGTAGCACTGGTAGGCCTGCACGCCGCGCTCGGCCAGCCAGTCGCGCAGGCTGGGCGGGAAGGCCTCGCCGCTGACCATGGCCTTCTTCAACGAGGGCAGGGCGACGCCGGTCTCGGCGGCCTTCTCCAGTGCGATGCGCAGGAAGCTGGGCGTACCGGCATAACCGTCGGCCCGCAGTTCCGCCATGGCCTGCAACTGCAGTTCGGTATTGCCCACGCCGCCCGGGAACACGGTGCAGCCGATGGCGTGCGCGCCGGTTTCCATCCTCGAACCGGCCGGCGTGAGGTGGTAGCTGAAGCTGTTGTGGATCAGGTCACCGCGGCGAAAGCCCGCCGCGTGCATCGCACGGGCCAGCCGCCAGTAGTCGCCCGCGCCGCCTTCGGGTTCGTAGATCGGGCCGGGCGACTGGAAGACGCGGCGGGCGCCGCCCAGCCCGCGCAGCGCGCGCCAGCCGATGGCCGAGAAGCCGCCGAAGGGATCCCAGGCTTCGGTCGACGCGCGTGCGGCCTTCTGGCGCTCGAGCAGTTCGGACTTGCGCGTGACAGGCAGGCGCGCCAGTGCCGCACGCGAATCGACGGTCGCGGCGTCCACGCCGGCCAGCATCGCGGCGAAGGCGGGCACCTGCTGCGCCGCGCGTACCTGCGCGGGCAGGGCGGCCATCAGGGCCGCTTCACGCGCGGCGGGGTCACGGGTTTCGAGGGTGTCGTAGGGTTCAGTCATCGCTGTCGCTCCAGGCGGCGAGCCTGCGTTTGATGTCGACCACGAAGTCGCGCACGTCGGCACCGGACTTCAGGGTCTTGTGTTGCCAATCGGGGCTGTTTCTCGACGGGCGCTTCACGACGGCCACCGCCAGGGTGTCGCCATCGACCGCCGCCCGCGCCAGGGCCACGCCCTTGCGCTCGAACCGGCCTTCCCGCTCCTGCAGGCCGGCCTCGCGCAGGTCGCGCTTGAGGCGCTGCAGAGCGTCGTCGGGCTTGAAGGGGGGCGGCGCAAAGCCCCAGGCTTCGTCACTCACGCTCGGTGCTCCCGTCAGGTGGACTGTTTGTGATCGGCGCGTGATGCGGCCCGCAGGCGCACCGCTGCAAGCGGATCAGGCCAGCCAGCGCTTGCGGCGCTTGTAGCTCTTGACGTCCTTGAAACTCTTGCGGTCGCCGCCGCCCACGCCCAGGTAGAACTCCTTGACGTCTTCGTTCTCGCGCAGGGCCTTGGCCTCGCCATCCATGACCACGCGGCCGTTTTCGAGGATGTAGCCGTAGTCGGAGTAGCGCAGCGCGATATTGGTGTTCTGCTCGGCCAGGAGGAAGGTGACCTTCTCCTTGGTGTTGAGGTCCTTGACGATCTCGAAGACCTCTTCGACGATCTGCGGCGCCAGGCCCATGCTGGGTTCGTCCAGCAGCACCATCTTCGGGTTGGCCATCAGCGCGCGGCCGATCGCGCACATCTGCTGCTCGCCGCCCGAGGTATAGGCCGCCTGCGAGGTGCGGCGCGTCTTCAGGCGCGGAAAGTAGTTGTAGACCTTCTCCAGTGTCTGCGCCACGGCGGCCTTGCCGTCCTTGCGCGTGTAGGCACCGGTCATCAGGTTTTCTTCGATCGTGAGGTGGGCAAAGCAATGCCGCCCTTCCATCACCTGGATCACGCCGCGGTCGACCATCTGCGCCGGGCTGAGCCGCTCGATGCGCTCGCCGCGCAGCTCGATGCTGCCCTTGGTGACATCGCCGCGCTCACCGGCCAGCAGGTTGCTCACCGCGCGCAGCGTGGTTGTCTTGCCCGCGCCGTTGCCGCCCAGCAGTGCCACGACCTTGCCTTCCGGGACGTTCAACGATACGCCCTTGAGCACGAGGATGACGTGGTTGTAGATGACCTCGATGCCGTTGACGTTCAGAAGGATGGTGGACATGTGAAATGCCTCGACAGGATTCGCAGGTGCGCCCAGGGCCGTTTGCGTCGGCCCCGGGGTGGATCCGTTGGCGTGCGGGGCGGCACGGCGCCGCCCCGCCGCTGCGGATCAGGACTGGCAGTCCGCCGACTCGCGGCGCTGCATCTTCTTTTCACCCATGTACTTCTCGGCCGAGGCTTTCACCAGGGGCTTGAGGATCGAGCTGTCCGCCTCGTACCAATCCGACGAGAAGTTCCACTTGGCGCCGTCCCAGGTGTGCAGACGTGCGAAGGACGAACCCAGGTGGTCGGCACACGAGGTGGACACCGGACGCATCACGCCGGCAAAGCCCAGTGCATCCAGCTTCTTCTGGTCCAGCGCCAGGTTTTCCAGGCCCCAGCGGACCTGCTCGCCGGTCATGACCTTGCCCTTGCCAAAACGTTCCTGGGCGCGCTTGACACCTTCGACGCCGAGCATCGACGAGATCAGGCCGCGCATGTAGAGCACCTGACCGACTTCTTCCTTCGGGCCCGTGCCCTGGCCCTTGCCGTGCACTTCCTTCAGCAGGTCCTGGATGATCTTGGAGCCGGGCTCGGCGCCGTGCTGCATGGCCAGGGCGTTGTAGCCCTTGGCGTTGGCGCCCACGTCCTTGACGTCCGGCTCGGCACCGGACCACCACACGCCGTACATCTTCTCGCGCGGGTAGCCCGTGGCGACGGCCTCCTTCAGGGCGGCGGAGTTCATCACGCCCCAGCCCCACAGGAAGACGTAGTCAGGACGGCTCTGACGCACTTGCAGCCAGGTGGCCTTCTGCTCCACGCCAGGCGCGGTGACCGGCAGCAGTTGCAGCTCGAAGCCATGCATCGAGGCGCGTGCCTGCAGCGCGGAGATCGGCTCCTTGCCGTACGGGCTGTCGTGGTAGACCAGCGCGATCTTCTTGCCCTTGAGCTTGTCGGCGCCGCCTTCCTTCTTGGCAATGTGTTGCACCAGCACGTCGGCGGCGGTCCAGTAGGTGCCCAGCAGCGGGAAGTTCCACTTGAAGGCCATGCCGTCGGCGGTGTCCGCACGGCCATAGCCGGCGGTGATCAGCGGAATCTTGTCGCCAGGGGCCTTGTCGGTCAACGCGAACGTGATGCCCGTGGACAGCGGCTGGAACACCGTGGCGCCCTTGCCCTTGAGGCGTTCGTAGCATTCCACGCCCTTGTCGGTGGCGTAACCGGTTTCGCACTCTTCGAACGTGAGCTTCACGCCGTTGATGCCGCCCTTGGCATTGACGTACTTCAGGTAGTCGACATAGCCATTGGCGAAGGGCACGCCGTTGGGGGCGTAGGCACCCGTGCGATACACCAGCACGGGGAAAAACTGCTCCTTGGCCTGTGCCATCGCGGCCGGGGCGGCAAAGAAGCTGGCTGCGGTGCAGGCCGCCAGCGCCAGGGTGAGCGACTTGAATTTCATGGACAGGTCTCCGTGGGAGGTGTGGGCACTCGTCAGTGCAGGATATGAACGTAGGCTCTGAAACGCCGCAGTTCCGAAACGGTTGATCGGGACTACCCGCTCAATGCGGGAAGGGCCACAGGCGCAGCTTCTCCTTGCCCACCGACCACAGCCGTGCCAGGCCGTGTGGTTCGACGATGAGGAAGAAGACGATCAGCGCGCCGAAGACCATGAAGGTCAGGTGCGAGGCAAAGGCGGTGTCGAAGCCCACCTTGGTGCCCAGGATGTCCAGCACGATGGGCAGGATGACGATGAAGGCCGCGCCGAAGAAGCTGCCCATGATCGAACCCAGCCCGCCGATGATGACCATGAACAGCAGGTCGAAGGAGCGGTTCAGATTGAAGGCGGCCGGCTCCCAGGAACCCAGGTAGACAAAGGCCCACAGCGCACCCGCCACGCCCACGATGAAGCTGCTGACGGCGAAGGCCGTGAGTTTGGCGTAGACCGGGCGGATGCCGATGACGGACGCGGCGACGTCCATGTCGCGGATGGCCATCCACTCGCGTCCGATGTGACTGCGCACGAGGTTCTTGGCGATCAGACCGAACATCACCAGGAAGCCCAGACAGAACAGGTACTTGTCCAGCGGCGTCTCGATCTTCCAGCCCAGCAGGCTCAGCCCCGAGACACTCACGGAGCCGGACGACGAATCGTTGGTCAGCCACTTGATGCGCAGGAAGGCCCAGTCGCAGAAGAACTGCGCCGCCAGTGTCGCCACCGCCAGGTACAGGCCCTTGATGCGCAGGGACGGAATGCCGAACAGCACGCCGACTGCCATCGAGAACACGCCGCCCAGCAAGATGGCCAGCACCGCGGGCATGCCGTCGATGCGCACCAGCAGGTTGAAGGCCGCGTAGGCACCCACCGCCATGAAGCCGCCCGTGCCCAGAGAGATCTGGCCGCAGTAGCCCACCAGGATGTTCAGCCCGAGCGCGGCCAGCGACAGGATCAGGAAGGGAATCAGGATCGCCCGGAACAGGTACTCGCTGGCCAGGAACGGCACGACCAGGAATGCGACGGCCAACAAGGCCAGGATCAGTACACGGTCCTGGGTGATGGGAAAGATCTGCTGATCGCTGGCGTAGCTCGTCTTGAACTGGCCGTTTTCGCGGTAGAGCATTTTTTGCCTTCGAATGATCTTTTAGTTTCGGCCGGGCCTGCGGCCCTTCACATGCGCATGGCGCATGTGAGCCTTCACTGAAAAATCATTGCTCGCGTTCATACGCGATCAATGATTTTTTCGCCGAACAGGCCTTGCGGACGGATCAGCAGGAAGCCCAGTGCCAGGACATAGGCAAACCAGATCTCGATGCCGCCGCCGAACATCGGGCCGATGTAGACCTCGGAGAGCTTTTCGCCCACGCCGATGATCAGCCCGCCGATGATGGCGCCGGGCACGCTGGTCAGGCCGCCCAGGATCACCACCGGCAGGGCCTTCAGCGCCACCTGCGACAGCGAGAACTGCACGCCCAGCTTGCTGCCCCAGATGATCCCGGCCACCAGCGCAGCGAAGCCGGCTACGCTCCAGACGATGACCCAGATGCGCTTGAGCGGAATGCCGATGCTCTGCGCCGCCTGGTGATCGTCGGCCACCGCGCGCAGTGCGCGGCCCGTGCTGGTGTACTGGAAGAAGGCCGCCAGCAAGCCCACGAGGGCCGCCGCGATGACTGCCGCAAAGAGGTCTTCCTGGTTGACGAGGATGCCGCCCTGGAAGACGTTTTCGAACAGGAACATCGGCTCCTTGGGCAGACCGATGTCGATCTTGTAGATGTCAGAGCCGAAGATGGTCTGCCCGAAACCGTCCATGAAGTAGGTAATGCCCAGTGTGGCCATCAGCAGCGTGATGCCTTCCTGGTTGACCAGCTTGCCCAGCACCAGGCGCTCGATCAGCCAGGCCACGGCAACCATGACCAGCATGGCCCCCACGAAGGCCAGCAGGTTGACGCCGACCTTGCTGTCCATGCCGGTGAGCTTCGGAATCCATTCGGAGAAGCGCGCCATGGCCAAGGCCGCGAACAGCACCATCGCCCCTTGGGCGAAGTTGAAGACGCCGCTGGCCTTGAAGATGAGCACGAAGCCCAGCGCCACCAGCGAATACAGCATGCCCGTCATCAGGCCGCCGATGAGGGTTTCGAGAAACGGTCCCATGTCGTGTGTCTCCGGGCTCAGTGGGACGTGCCCAGGTAGGCGCTGATCACATCCGGGTTGGCGCGCACCTCGTCGGGCGTGCCGTCGCCGATCTTCTTGCCGTAGTCCAGCACCACGACGCGGTCGGAGATGTCCATCACCACGCCCATGTCGTGTTCGATCAGCACGATGGTCGTGCCGAACTCTTCGTTGACGTCGAGCACGAAGCGGCACATGTCCTGCTTCTCCTCGACGTTCATGCCCGCCATCGGTTCGTCCAGCAGCAGCACCTGCGGCTCCATCGCCAGCGCGCGGCCCAGGTCGACGCGCTTTTGCAGGCCGTAGGGCAGGCGGCCCACGGGTGTCTTGCGGTAGGCCTGGATCTCGAGGAAATCGATGATGTGCTCGACGAATTCGCGGTGCTGCGCCTCTTCGCGCGCGGCCGCGCCGATGTGCAGCGCCTGCTGGAAGATGTTGGTCTTCATCTTCAGGTTGCGTCCGGACATCAGGTTGTCGATGACGTTCATGCCCTTGAACAGCGCCAGGTTCTGGAACGTGCGGGCCACGCCCATCTCCGCCACCTGCCGGCTGCTCATGTGGCTGAAGGTCTTGCCGCGGAAGGTGATCGAGCCCTGCTGCGGCGCGTAGACGCCGTTGATGCAGTTGAGCATCGAGCTCTTGCCCGCGCCGTTCGGGCCGATGATGGCCCGCACCTCGTGCTCGCGCACGTTGAAGCTGATGTCGGTGAGCGCCTTGACGCCGCCGAAACTCAGGGAGATGTTCTTGACGTCCAGGATGACGTCGCCGATCTTCTTTTCGCTCATGGTCAGGCCGCCTTCTGCACGGAGGCGAACGTCTTGGCGTCGATGATCGACAGCGTGGCCGAGACGCTGCCCGAGCGGCCGTCCTCGAACTTCACGGCCGTCTCGATGAACTGCTCGGTCTTGCCGCCGTACATGGCGTCGACCAGCACCTGGTACTTGTCGTTGATGAAGCCGCGCTTGACCTTGCGTGTGCGTGTCATCTCGCCATCGTCGGCGTCGAGCTCCTTGTGCAGCACCAGGAAGCGGCTGATCTGGCTGCCGGTGAGCAGCTTGTCCTGCGCGAGGTCGGCATTCACCTTCTCGACGCACTCCTTGATCATCGCCAGCACCTCCGGCTTGGCCGCCAGGTCGGTGTAGCCGGCGTAGGGCAGGTTGCGCCGCTCGGCCCAGTTGCCCACGGCCTCGAAGTCGATGTTGACGAAGGCGCAGACCTTCTCGCGCTTGTCGCCGAAGGCGACGGCCTCCTTGATGAAGGGGAAGAACTTCAGCTTGTTCTCGACATACTTGGGCGCGAACATCGCACCGTCGTTCGGGCCGCCGACGATGCGGCCCACGTCCTTGGCGCGATCGATGATTTTCAGGTGGCCGCCGGCGTCCAGGAAGCCGGCATCGCCCGTGTGGTACCAGCCGTCCTCGGTCAGCACCTCGGCCGTGGCCGCGGGATTCTTGTAGTACTCCTTGAGCAGGCCCGGCGACTTCACCAGCAGTTCGCCGTTCGGTGCGAGCTTGATTTCCACGCCGTCGATCGGCACGCCCACGGTGTCCGCCTTGGCCTCGTTGTCGGGCTGCAGGCACACGAAGACGGCCGTCTCGGTGGAGCCGTAGAGCTGCTTGAGGTTGACGCCAATGGAGCGGTAGAAGGTGAACAGGTCCGGGCCGATGGCCTCACCGGCCGTGTAGGCCACCCGCACGCGCGAAAAGCCCAGCGTGTTGCGCAGCGGCCCGTAGATGCACAGGTTGCCCAGCGCGTAGGTCACCGAGTCGACGAGTCCCAGCGGCTTGCCGTCCATGCGCGCAGGTCCCACGCGCCGCGCCACGTCCATGAAGCGCTGGAACAGCCACTTCTTGATCGTGCTGGCGTCCTCCATGCGGATCATCACGCTGGTCAGCAGGCCCTCGAAGATGCGCGGCGGCGCGAAGTAATAGGTCGGGCCGATTTCCTTCAGGTCGATAGTCACCGTGGCCGCCGACTCGGGGCAATTCACCACGTAGCCGCAGGACAGCCACTGCGCATAGCTGAAGATGTTCTGGCCGATCCAGGCGGGCGGCAGGTAGGCCAGCACCTCTTCCTTCTCGGTCAGCTTGTCGAAGCGTGCGCCAGCGGTGGCGCGGTCCAGCAGCGTGAAGTGCGTGTGCACGACACCCTTCGGGTTGCCCGTGGTGCCGGAGGTGAAGAACATCGCCGCCACATCGCGCGGCTGGACCTGGGCGACCTGCTCGTCGAAGAAGCCGGGGCGAGCGGCGTGTGCGGCCTGGCCGGTGGCCAGCAGCGTGTCCAGCGGTTCGAGGCCGGCTTCGGCGTAGCTGCGCAGGCCGCGAGGGTCGTCGTACCAGATGCGGGCGATCTGCGGGCACTTCTCGCGGATCTCGAGCATCTTGTCGACCTGCTCCTGGTCCTCCACGACGGCGAAGCGCACGTCGGCGTTGTTGATCGGGAAGACGAACTCCGCGCTTACCGCATCCTGGTACAGCGGCACGGGCACGGCGCCCAGCGACTGCACGGCCAGCATCGCGGCATACAGGCGAGGGCGGTTGTCGCCAACGACGACCACGTGGTCGTCGCGCGCCATGCCGGCCTGCGAAAAGCCGCAGGCCATGCGCCGGACCAGATCGGCCAGGTCGGCCCATGTGGTGGTTTGCCAGATGCCGTATTCCTTGACACGCAACGCCGGCGCCGTCGGGCGCCGGGTGGCGTGGTCGAGCATCAGCCGGGGAAATGTCGACGTCACTGCGTGTCTCCTCGCGGGCGGCCACCGGGTCGTGCCGCTCTTCTCATTGGTCGGGAATTCTGCGGATGAGTTTGACGCCAACTTGTCGTTGTAAAGACAATCTACGGGTTACCACTGATCGGTCTTACCCCAGACGATGAACCCCGCCCCGCATACACCCGCCTCCATGGCCTTGCTGTCGCGCTCGCGTGCGCCGACGCGCGACGAGTTGTCCGCGGTTCCCTGGCTCGATGTGCTGCAACCGCAGGAGCGGGCACAGGCGATGGCGGACCTGCGCGTGGTCGAGGTCGACGCGGGCGAACACGTGTGCCGCGTGGGACGAGAGCCGGCGTTCTGGTTCGGTGTCATCGACGGGCTGCTGAAGATGAGCAACGACACGGCGCAAGGCATCCCGATGACCTTCACAGGCATCCCGCCCGGCGGCTGGTTCGGTGAAGGCACGCTGCTCAAGCACGAGCCTTATCGCTACAACATCCAGTCGCTGCGTCGGGGCCTGATCGCCGGCATCACGGTGCAGACCTTCGACGCGCTGCTGGCGCGCAGCATCAGCTTCAACCGGTTCGTGATGCTGCAGCTCAACGAGCGGCTGGGCCAGTTCATCGGCGCGCGCGAGATCGACCGCATGACGCAGCCCGATCAGCGTGTGGCTCGCTCACTGGCCGCGCTGTTCCACCCGACGCTCTATCCGGGCGTGGGCACGCTGCTGCGCATCACGCAGCAGGAACTGGGCTACCTGGTCGGCCTGTCGCGCCAGCGGGTGAACGTCGCGCTGAGCGCGCTGCAGGCCGAGGGCTTGATCCGCATCGAGTACGGGGGCTTGCGCGTGCTGGACCTCGAGACCCTGCGCGCCTACGGGCACTGACCCCGGCCGGCTGGCACGGGTCGACCCGGTCCGCCGCCTTCAGCAGCGCGTGCGCAGGGGCTTGAAGAAGACCGTCACCTGCGCGTCGACCGCGTCTTCCAGCAGGCGGCGTTCGCGGGCGTCCAGGCGCGAGGCCGCCTTGGCGTGGATGGCCTGGATCCCGTGCACCGAGCGGCCGGAGAAGAAGCGGGTGTAGACCAATGCATTGAGGTGTTCGCCCACGGCGCTCTGGTGTGTGCCGTCGGCAAAGAGCTTCGCACCCAATGCCGGGTCTTGCGTGCGCACGGCGTGCCAGGCGCGCATCACCTGAACGGGTAGTGCACCCGGCACCTGGCGGGCAGCCTCCTCGACGGCGACGGCCGCGCCGGGGAATTGCGGCCCGCCCGGATCGCCCTGGAAGCTCCAGACCTGCTGGAACAGCGGCGTGGCGCCGCCGCGCCGGATGTACTCCACCAGCGGGCGCACCGCGGCGAGGAAGGCCGTGGGCGATTCGTAGCCCTCGTAGTAGCCTTGCAGGTTGACGGCATCGAAGCGTGGATCGGCCGCCACCGCCAGTGTCTGCGGATTGCGCGCATGATCCGAAAAGTTGGCGCCGCCCTGGATGCGCACGTCGAACTTCAGCTGGATGCCGCGCTCGGTGAGCATCGGCGCCAAGCGGGCCGGCATCGGGCCGGCGCTGGAGCCGGGAATGTCGGGCGCCGTACCGGTGAGCGAGTTTCCGATCCAAAGCACCTGCAGCCGACTGCCCGGCGCGAGGCCGCCTGCTGGTCCGGCAACCGTGAGTGCGCAGGACTGGGCCTGCGCCAGCGGCGGCAGTGCCAGGATGATCGCGGCGCCGGCCGCGCACAGCAGGAGCCTGCGCCGGCCCCACGATGTGGAGCCCGTGGCGGCGCGCAAGAGAAGCGATGAGTCCATGACGCAAATTGTGCCGCTGCGCATCACGCGACGACGACGGCGATGGGCGTGTGCGCGCACCCCTGTCCCGGTGGCACCGGATGACCCTGCCGCGTGATCGGGTTCTAATCGCCCCTTAAATCACAATAAAGCGGTCTTGGGAACATGTCGACGCGGCTCGGCCAGCTCGACGGCTTGCGCGGCATTGCCGCGCTGGTGGTCGTGGCCTATCACTACACGACGCGCTTCGACGAGCGCTTCGCCCACACGCAGGTCCTGCCGTTCGAGCTGTCCTGGGGCAGCCTCGGCGTGGAGCTGTTTTTCGTGATCAGCGGCTTCGTCATCTTCATGACGCTGGACCGCTCGCGCACGCCGGGCGATTTTGCGGTCTCGCGCTTCTCCCGCTTGTTCCCGACCTACTGGGCGGCCATGCTGATCACCTGGTGCGTGATCACACTGGCCGATGTGCCGGGCACCACGCGCACCGTGCGCGACCTGCTGTGGAACATCAGCATGCTGGGCGGCTCTCTGGGCGCACGCCCGATCGATGGCGCCTACTGGTCGCTGGAAATCGAACTGTTCTTCTACGCCTGGATGCTGCTCGTGGCGGCATTCGGCCTGCCCCAGCGCGGTCAGCTGTGGCTGCAGCTCTGGCTGGCAGGATCCGTGGCCAGCGGCCTGTCGGCACGCCTGGGCGGACCGAAGCTGCCCTACATCGTCCATCACGTCAGCCTGATGACCTGGATCGGCTGGTTTGCCTTGGGCATGCTGGCCTACCTGTGGAAACGCGACGGGCGGCCAGGCCGTGCATCCGTCATCACCCTGGTGCTGGCGCTGGCGGCCATCGGCGCGCAGATGGGGCCGGGCATGGCGCTGTTCGCGCTGGGCTGCTTTGCGGCCGTGGCGGCAGCCGGCCTGGGCCGCCTGCGTGGTGTCGATGCGCGCGTGCTGCTGTGGTTGGGCGCGCTGTCGTACCCGCTGTATCTCGTGCACCAGGAAGTCGGGATGGTGAGCATGGTCCTGCTGCAGCGTGCGGGCATGGCGCCCACGCTGTCCATCGCCGTGGCCTTCCTGGTGGCCCTGGGGCTGGCGACCGCGCTCCACCACGGTGTGGAGCTGCCGGTCATGCAGGCCTTGCGTGGGGCTTGGAAGCGACGGCGCCTGGCGCTGCCGGCCGGTGAGGCGCCGAACCAGGTTCGCGCGCCGGCGATGGGCCTGCGCTGGCCGCGTACCGCCTTGGCCATGGTGCTTCTGCTGGCGACCTTCACGGGGGTGTCGCACCGTGCACTGAGCGCGGAACGCATCGCGCGTGCACGCGACGACGCCACGCTGGAGCCTGTGAATGCCCTGGCGGCTCCACGCGCAGGCGCGGATTGCGGCGCGGACGAGCGGCCGCCGCTGGTGGTGATGGTGCTGGGGCAGTCCAATGCCGCCAGCCGCACGCGGGCCGATACGCCTTCGGCGGCGGTTCGCATCGTGCAGGACGGGCGCTGCTGGCTGGCGGCCGACCCCTTGCCCGGCACGAGCGGCGGCTCGGCCAGCATCTGGACAGCCCTGTCCGCCGAGCTGACGACCCGTCTGCCGCAACGCACGCCCGTTTTTGCGCCGCTGGCCGTGGGCGCCACGTCGATGCGCCAATGGACCGAGCCGGGGCCCATGCGCGAGGCCTTCCTGCAGCACCTGCGTGCCATTCGGGCGGGCGGATTGCTGCCGCAAGTCGTGGCCTGGCAGCAGGGTGAGGCGGACATGCGCGAAGGCACCGAAGCCCGCCACTACCAGGCGGGTCTGGCAGTGTTGCGACGCGACCTCGACGCCGCCGGCATTCGCGCGCCCTTGCTGGTGGCGCGCTCCACCTATTGCCGTATGGCGGGCAGCGGCGCGATCGGCCGGGCCATCGACCGCCGCTTCGTGCGCGAGCCGATCGACCGCGTCTGGCCGGGACCGGACACCGACCGGCTGGGAGACGATTACCGCTACGACCGCTGCCACTTCGATGCGCGCGGCCGGGAAGCCGCCGCGCGGGCCTGGGCCGATGTGATCGTGCCGCTGGCCGATCGGTTCCAGCCCTGAGTCCCTGCGCGCTGCGCGCAGCAGTTACGGTGAAACGTTAGCCGTTGCGCACGCCGGCGGCCACGTGACCGGCCGGCACATGCGCGGCGGCCGACTGCACGTGGCCGGTCTGGTCGTCGAAGAAGAAATCGGGCTCGAATTCCTTGAGGAATTCGCCCTTGGGCAGCCCGCCGAGGAACATGGCCTCGTCGACCTCGATCTGCCAGTCCATCAGCGTGCGGATGGCGCGCTCGTGGGCCGGGGCGCTGCGCGCCGTCACCAGGGCCGTGCGCAGGCGCATGAGTCCGGCCGGCCGGCTTTGCAGGCGCTGCAGGGCCTGCAGCAATGGCTTGAAGGGGCCGGCTGCCAACGGCGTCGCGGAATGGGCCTGTTCGTGGCTCTGGAAAGCCATCAGGCCGTCGCGCTGGTAGATGGCCTCGGCCTCGTCCGAGAACAGCACCGCGTCGCCGTCGAAGGCGATGCGCATTTCGTGGGGATGCGCGTCCGAGGCGCGCGCGCTGTGCGGAAACACGCGTGCGGCCGGCACGCCCGCGGCCAGGGCGCTACGGACATCGGCTTCGTTGGTGCTGAGGAACAGCTGCGCATCCAACGGCTTGAGATAGCGCCAGGGGCTCTGCCCACGTGTGAAGACGCCGCGTTCGATCGGGAGCCCGTAGTGCTGGCAGGAGCGGAAGACTCGCATGCCGGAGACCGGATCGTTGCGTGACAGGATCACCACCTGCACACGCAGCGTATCGGCGGTGTTGAATGCCAGCAGCTTGTGCACCAGCGAGAACGCCACGCCCGGGCGCGCGGGGCGGTCCAGTCGCTGCAGTTGCAGCTGCATGTAGGCCCGATCGTCCGACGCCTCGAACACCTGGTTCTCTTCCTCGAAGTCGAAGAGGGCGCGCGACGAAAGCGCGACGACCAGCTGATCCTGAAGGCTCGTGGGCATGTAGCCATGATACGCAGCACGGGGGCGTGGCCCCGGGCGCCCGCTCAAGCGCGGCGCGCCACAGCCGATGTCCCTGTGTGGGACCGGGTCATTTGCCGTGTCCGCTCGACCGCCGCTCACTTCGGGCGTGATCCGTACCCCAACGCCTTCTGTGACACATCCCGCCTTTCGCCCGTTCGTGTTCGTGCTGCGTCTGGCCGCGCGCGCGGCAGGTCCGATGCGCGGGCTGCTGACCATGCTTGTGCTGGGCATGGCGTCGCTGGCGTCTGCGTCGACGACTCTCGAACTTCGCGATGCCCGCTCGGAGATCGACGCCTGGCCGTTCGTGCGCGTGCTCGAAGACCCGGCCGCCCGGCTGTCGGCGAACGACATCATGCGGCGTCTGGCCGAATTTGCGATTCCCTCGGTTCCTCACGCCAATCTGGGCTTGCGACATGGCGCAGTCTGGTTGCAGGTGCCGCTGAACGTGCCGGTTACGGAGTCTGGCCGCTGGCTGCTGGAAATCGACTACCCCTCGCTGGATCGGGTGGATGTCCATGTCGTCAGCGACGGACGCATCGTTCGCGAGGTCAGGCTGGGGGACCATCTGCCGTTTGCGCAGCGGCCGGTCAAGGTCCGCCCGCACGTCGTGTCGCTGGTGCTGGAGCCGGGCATGGAGCACGAACTGTTGCTGCGCGTGCAGACCACCAGCAGCATGATCGTGCCGCTGCGCCTGATCAAGCAGGAGGCGCTGTCGCTATCAGAGGCGCGATTCCAATGGGTCCAGGGCATCGCCATGGGCCTGTGCCTGTGCCTGCTGGCCTACAGCTTCGCGCACGGTGTGCAGACGCGCGATCCGAGCTTCCTCTACTACGGCTTGTCGATCGCGGGCATCACACTGTTCTTTCTGTCGTACCACGGGCTCGGGCCGCAGCACCTGTGGGGTGGCAGCGAATGGCTGACGCGCAACCTGTCGCCGCTGTCGGTGATGCCCGCCGTGGCCGGCGGACTGCTGTTTCTGGACGAGGTGTTGGATGTACCGGCGTTCCATGCGCGCCTGTCGCGCGCATGGCGGGCCACGGCTGCACTGGCCATGGTGAGCGGACTGGCGTTTGCGCTGGATCTGTTCAGCTACGAGACCATGCATGTGGTGTCGACCGTGCTGGGCCCGCTGCCCGTCGTGCTGGGCCTGCCAGTGGCCTACATGCGTGCCCGCCAGGGCGATCGGGCGGCCATTCTGATCCTGCTGGGCTGGGGCGTGTACGGCGCAGGGATCTTCACGATGGCCGCCTTCTTGCGCGGCTACGTGCCCGTCAATCCATGGGCCGAGCACGCGTTCCAGGCCGGTGCCTTGGTGGAAATGGCGATGTGGCTGTTGGTGCTGGGTCTGCGGGCCAGCGACATGCGGCGCCGCGCCGAGCGTGCGGATCGAGAGCGCGAGTCCTTGATGAATCTGGCGCACACGGATGCGCTGACGGGCCTGCCCAACCGCCGCGGCCTTTTGCGTGAGCTGGAATTTGCCTTGCGCCGCTGCACGGCCGACAAGCCGCTGGCGCTCTTCGTGCTCGATCTCGACGGTTTCAAGGCCGTCAACGACCGCATGGGTCACGGGGTGGGCGACGAACTCCTGGCGGCCGTCGCGCGTCGCCTCAGCGCACATGTGCGTGCGGGCGACGTGGTGGCCCGCCTGGGCGGCGATGAATTTGTCGTGCTGGCCCACGACTTGTCGACGCCCGCCGCCGCCGCGATGCTGGGCGACAAGCTGCTCCAGGCCTTCGCCGAGCCATTCACCGTGCAGTCGCGCAGCTGTCGCGTCGGGGGCACCATCGGCTACGCACTGGCGCCGCAGGATGCCGCCGACGCCCTGCAACTGCTGGCACTGGCCGATGCGGCGATGTATGGCGGCAAGCAGGCCGGCAAGCAGCGCCTGCGCCGCATCGCGGCCGAGAACCAAGGCGTGCCGGCCTGAAGCACCCCGGCACCGTGCGGTGCCAGGCGCGACGCTCGCGGTGCAGTTGCGCGCGGTTGTGGTGCGTGGGCAGCGGTGTCGGCTGCGCCGCTACTGGACAAAACCCAGTGGGTTGCGGCGCGGCCCCGTCGGCGGCAGGTCGTTCGGCTCGATCTGCGCGCGGCCATCCAGCCGGGCATTGCCGAAGGCGGTCATCCATGCGCGCCGCATCTCGCGTGGCGCGACTTCTGCCAGGCGTTCGAGAACGGCGTCCGACGGTTCCTCGGCAAAGCGCGAGCCCCAGTCGTGTGCGCGCCGCAGGCGGTCGTACAGGCGCCGGGCGATCTGGCGGGCCGCATCGCGGTCAGGCGCGCGCACCTCGTAGACATTGACCCGGTTCAGGATGGGTTCGGGAATGTTGCGTTCGTCATTGGCGGTGGCCAGCCAGATCACCTGGCTCGCATCGATGGGCACCTCGGCAAACTCGTCGGTGAAGGCGTGTGCCGTGTCGTGCTCCAGAAGACCGTACAAGGCACCCAGCGGGTCGTAGGCCTGCTCGGCACGCGCCTTGTCGATCTCGTCGATGACCATCACCGGGTTGGCGTAGGCGCCATCGACCAGGGTCTCGAAGATCTTGCCCGGGCGTGCACCCTTCCATTGGCTGCTGGCGCCGCTGAGGACCCAGCCCGCGGTCAGGCTGCACATGCTGACGAAGCCCATGCCGGTGCCCAGCAATTGCGCCACTTCACGGGCGAAGTGCGTCTTGCCCACACCGGGTGGTCCCAGCAGCAGCATGGGCGTGATCTCCAGGCCGTCCTGGCTGTCCTGGCACAGGGCAAGCTGGCGTCTCAGGTCGTCCAGCACCTCGTGGAAGTTGGGCAGTTCTTCGTAGAGGTGGTCCATCGCCGGTATCCCGGCAGGCTTGACCTGGAATCGCTCCGGCCCCTTTTCGAGCATGCGTTCGTAGGTGCTGCGCAGGTGCTCATGCTCCTTGGGCGGCAGCTTGGCCAGGCGGCGTTCGACATCCGCCTGTCGATAGACCGCCCGCATCTGGGCGATCGGGATGGCCGTTGTCGGCTGGGGGACGGTGACAAGTTCGCCGCGTGCTTGCATGGTGCGTGCTCCGGGAGTTCCGAAGCCATTCAAGCAAATGGCGGGCCCGCATCAGATCAGGAAAAACCTGGAACCGACCCCCTTCACAGGTGGCGATCCGCAGCAGCATGGAGTGGCGAGTGCTGACGCAGTTCCGCTCGCAGCGGGCGCAGCCGGCAGCGTCGCCTACTTGACCCAGGTGTTGAGCTGGATGATGGGCAGCAGCACCGACAGCACGATCAGCATCACGACGCCTCCCATCGCCACGATCAGCAGCGGCTCGAGGATCGTGGCCAGCGCCACGGAGCGCCGTTGCACTTCGGTAGAGAGCTGGCGCGCCGCGCGGCCCAGCATGACCGGCAACTGGCCGGTCTGCTCGCCCAGGCGCGCAAACATCGCCAGCAGGCCGGGGAAACGTTTCTTGGCCGCCAGCGCCGACGCCAGTGGCGCGCCTTCGCGCACCTGGATGAGCGCATCCAGTGCGTCCTCGCGCATCGCGCGGTTGCCCAGTGTCTCGGCGGCGGCCTGCAGGGCCTTCAGGATGGGTACGCCAGCCGCCGCCAGCATGGCCAGCGTGCCGGAGAAGCGGGCCGCGTTGTAGCCGCGTGCAAGGCGTCCGATCAAGGGCAGACGCAGCCAGGCCGCGTCGAAACGGCGCCGGAAGGCTTCCCGGCGGCGGGCCAGTATCAGCCCCATCACGGCAGCAGCGATCACCAGCGCGGCCAACCAGCCCCAGTGGCGCACGAAGGCGCTGATCTGCAGCATCACGACCGTCAGCACCGGCAGCGCGCGCTTGGAACTGGTGAACACGCCGGCCACCTGCGGCACCACGTAGGTCACCATGAAGACCACGATCACGATCGCGATGACCGAGACGATGGCGGGATACAGCGCCGCGCCAATGAGCTTGGCGCGCAAGGCTTGGCGCTCTTCCAGGTCGTCGGCCAGGCTTTCCAGGACCTGCCCGAGCGCGCCGCTTTGCTCGCCCGCGGACACCACGGCGCAGTACACCTCGTCGAACTCACGCGGCGCCGTGCTCAGCGCGCGGGCAAAGGTGCTGCCTGCGTTCACCTCGCTCTTCAGGTGCGAGATCAGCTGGCGCTGGCGCATGTCTTCCGACTCTTCGGCCAGTGCCGAGAGCGCGCGCTCCAGCGGCAGGCCCGAGGCCACCAGGCCGGCGAGCTGTCGCGTCCAGACGGTCAATCCGGTGGATTTGAAGGCGCGGCCGCCGAACTGCAGCCCGGTGCGGGCCGGCAAGGGCTGCATGCCGGCGATGAGTTCCACCGGCAGGAGCCCGCGCGCGCGCAATTGCGCCCGAGCCGCCTTGGCGTTGTCGGCCTCGATCAGCCCGGTGACGGACTGCCCCGCGGCGTCGAGCGCGTCGTACTTGAAGGCGGGCATGGCGCGGCGTCAGTCTCGCGTCACGCGCAGGACTTCTTCCAGCGAGGTCACGCCTTGCGCCACCAGCCGCTCGCCGTCTTCGCGCATCGAACGCAGGCCGGCCTGCTGCGCGGCGGTGACCAGCAGCGACTCGGCGGCGCGTTCGTGGATCAGGTTGCGCACGGCGTCGTCGGCCACCATCAGCTCATACACGCCCGTGCGACCCTTGTAGCCGCTGCCGCCGCAGGCCGAGCAACCCACCGGATGCCACTGGCCGCGATCGTCCACGCGACGGCAGGCCGGGCACAGCTTGCGCACCAGGCGCTGCGCCAGCACGCCGAGGATGGACGAGCTCAACAGGAAGGGCTCCACACCCATGTCCACCAGTCGCGTGATGGACGAGGGCGCGTCGTTCGTATGCACGGTGGCCAGCACCAGGTGGCCGGTCAGCGAGGCCTGGATGGCGATCTGCGCGGTTTCGAAATCGCGGATTTCGCCGATCATGATGACGTCCGGGTCCTGGCGCAGGATGGCGCGCAGGGCCTTGGCGAAAGTCAGGTCGATCTTCGGATTGACCTGCGTCTGGCCGATGCCGGGCAGTTCGTACTCGATCGGGTCCTCGACGGTCAGCACGTTGGCGGTGCTGGTGTCCATGCGCGCGAGCGCGGAATAGAGCGTGGTCGTCTTGCCGGAACCCGTGGGGCCGGTAACCAGCACGATGCCGTGCGGCTGGCGGATCAGGTCCTGGAAGCGGTTGAGCACGTCGCCGCTCATGCCAAGGCTCTGCAGGCTGAACTTGGCGTCGGTCTTGTCCAGCAGACGCAGCACCGCGCGCTCGCCGTGGGCGCTGGGCAGCGTGGACACGCGCACGTCGATGGCCTTGCCGCCGATGCGCAGCGAGATGCGACCGTCCTGCGGCAGACGCTTCTCGGCGATGTCCAGCTCGGCCATGATCTTCAGGCGGCTGATCAGCGCCGCATGAAGTGCCTTGTTAGGCTGCACGACCTCGCGCAGCGTGCCGTCGACGCGGAAGCGCACCGAACTCGCACGTTCGTAGGGTTCGATGTGGATGTCGCTCGCGCCGTCGTTGGCCGCCTGCGTCAGCAGCGCGTTGAGCATGCGGATGATGGGCGCGTCGTCGGCCGCTTCCAGCAGGTCTTCCACCGCCGGCAGATCCTGCATCAGACGCGACAGGTCGACCGCGCTTTCCACTTCGCCGACCACGGCCGCAGCGCTGGACTCGCCGCCCGCATAAGCATTGGCGATGCGCTGGGCCAGCGTGGTGGACGGCTCGCGCTCGAGCGCGCGTACCGCGTACTGCCGCAGCACCTCGGTCAGCGCGCTGGGCGGCGTGGTTTCGCAGGCCCACAACAGCATTTGCTGGCCGTCGTCTTCCAGCAGCATCGTGTGGGCCTTGGCGAAGGCATAGGGCAGGGGGTGGCGGGCTCCCATGGCGTCGGCGTGCGTCCGTTCGCGGCTGCGGGTCGTTCAGCGCGTCGGCGCGGAAGCCGGCGGCAGCGCCGGATTCGGCTGGCCGTCGATGCGGGTTTCCGGGCGCAGTGGCGGCAACACGGGCGTGTCGCGGATCGGCAGCACGATGTTCGAGGCCGGCTGCGTGTCCTTCTGCTGACCGCGGATCAAGTCGTAGCGGTCCAGCGAGAGGTTCTGCGCGCTGGCCGCGTCACGCAGCACCACAGGCCGCAGGAAGACCATCAGGTTCGTGCGCTTCTTCGTGCGCGATTCGCTGCGGAACAGGCCGCCGACATAGGGCAGGTCGCCCAGAAGCGGCACCTTGGATTTGCTGTCCTCGTAGCGGTCTTCGATCAGTCCGCCGAGCACGAGGATGGCGCCGTCATCGACCACGACGTTCGACTCGATCGAGCGCTTGCTGGTGGTCGGGCCGGTGCCT
The DNA here is from genome assembly GCA_963205115.1 of Pseudomonadota bacterium. Classification (GTDB taxonomy): domain Bacteria; phylum Pseudomonadota; class Gammaproteobacteria; order Burkholderiales; family Burkholderiaceae_C; genus Rubrivivax. Next base: position 196,371 of record CAUJHV010000049.1, read on the forward strand.
GATGTACCGGCAGCCTGGGCCAGCACGTCGGAACTCTCCTGGAAGATCGTCATGCGCACCGTGCCGCCTTCGCCGATCTGCGGCTTGATGCGCAGCGTCAGGCCCACATCCTTTCGTTCGATCGTCTGGAAGGGGCTGGTGGTGGCGGTACCGGTGTTGGTGAACTGGCCGGTGATGAAGGGCACATTGCGGCCCACGACGATCTTGGCTTCCTCGTTGTCGAGTGTGACCAGATTGGGCGTGGACATGATGTTGGCGGCCGACTGGGTCTGCAGCAGCCGGGCGATCGACGCCAGTGCATACGTCCCGCCGAAATTGCGGATCAGGCCGATGTTGAGGCCTTCGCCAACCTGCACGGCCGAGCCCGCGGCACCGGCCGCGGTGATCGTCAGCAGGTTGTTGTTGCTCGAGCCGCCTGCATTGAAGTTGGTGCCGGCCACCAGGCCGGTCTTGTCGCCGGACTTGCCGATCAGACCCTGCCACTGGAAACCGAAGTCCGCGGCGTTGTCGCCACTGACTTCGACGATCAGGCTTTCGATGTAGACCTGTGCGCGGCGCGTATCGAGCTGGTCGATCATTGCGCGCACCTGGCGGTACAGCGGCTCGGGGGCGGTGATGATCAGCGAGTTCGTTGCCGGGTCGGCCTGCACGAAGCCGCCGGTGGACGGTTCGGCCGATGCCGCGATCGGCGTGGTCGCTGCGGCACTGGTGGCTTGTGTGCCACCCGCGGCGCCGGTGGCCGACGGCGTGGACTGCTGCGGGCGGGAGGTCGTCGAGCCCGTGCTGCTGCTCGAGCCGCCACCTTGGCCGCCGAAGGCCGCGCGCAGCACCGTGGCCAGCTTGGCGGCATCCGCGTTTTTCAGGTGCACGACCCAGATGTTGCCGCCGGGCCCGCCTTGCGACGGACGGTCCAGTCGGGCGATCGCGGCACGCAGACTCTGCAGTCGCGCCTGGTTGGGCGCGCGGATGATCAGCGAATTGCTGCGGTTGTCGGGGATCACCGACGCGGCGCCGCCCACGGCGGGTGCGCCCGGCGTGGCCGCCGAACCGCCATCGGCCAGCCGTTGCACCAGAACCGCCACGTCGGCAGCGACCGCGTGCTCCAGCGGGATGATCTCGAAATCGGTCGACGAGGGCTGGTCCAGCGCCGCGATGATGGTCGCCAGGCGCTGCAGGTTCTCCGCATAGTCGGTGATGACCAGCGCGCTCGTGCCGGGGTTGACGTTGATCGTGTTGTTGGCCGTGATCAGCGGGCGCAGGATGGGCACGAGGTTGTTCGGGTTCTCGTGCTTGAGCGTGAAGATCTGCGTCAGCACCTGTCCGGTACGGGCGCTGCCGGTGCCGACCTGGACCGTCCCCGACTGCAGCCGCGCATCGGCCTCGGGTACGACCTTCAGCAGCCCCGAGTTCTCGACCATCGCGAAGCCCAGGCCACGCAGAGCGGCCAGATAGTTCAGGTAGGCCTCGCGCACGGTCAGGGGTTGCTCGCTGTAGACCGTGATCGTGCCCTTGACGCGCGGGTCGACGATGATCTGGCGGTTGATCATCGCGGCGAATGCGCGAGTGACGGCCTCGATGTCCGCATTCACGAAATTCAGTGTGACCTGGGAGCGGGACTTCTGGCCCGCCGCGGCATCGCCGGTCGCGCGCGTGGCTTGTGCCCACAGCGGTGCGGGCAGCACGAGCGTGGCGGCCACGGCCAGCGCGACGGCACCCTGGAGTCGACGCGGGAGGTGGTTCATGCTCATCCGATCGAAATGACGGAGCGCGGCCCTTGCCGCCGCCCGATGATGTTCAGCAGGTTGTTCAATGCCGGCTCGGCGCCCTGGGCGGCAGAGGCTTCGCCGCGGAAGCGCAGGCTGCTGCCGACCCATTGTCCCTGCCCGTTGATCTGCAGCGGGCCCGACAGCGTCTGCACCTGCAGCGAAGCGTTTTCGCTGCCGGTGCTCTGCCCGGTGATCTGCACGCGATAACTGCCGAGTTCATCCAACGTCGACACCCGCGAGGAAATGCCCGCCAGATCCAGCGTCAGCTGGCCTTCCAGGCGCCAGCGCCCTTGCAGCAGTTCGACACGTGCGCCCGGGCTGGACAGTCGCAGGTTGCCGCCCATCTGCAGCGTGTTCCAGGGTGTGCCCAGGCCGCTGAGCCACGCGGCCGGCCACTGGCCGATGCCCGACGGCGCCACCGGCAGGATGACGGTCTGGCGACCGAAGCCCGGCTCGAATCGCAGTGTGGTCGGCCCGAACAGGCAGCAGGCATGCGTGGCCACGAGGTCCAGGCCGGCACCGCGCGGACGCAGCTTCCAGTCCATGCGACCGGGCAGCGCGGCCGCGTCGCGACTGCCGACGCCGCCCGTCAGCACCACGACGGCGCTGCCTGACCAGATCGTGCCGCGGGCCTCGGCCAGCTGCACGCGCTGGCCGGTGGCCGAGGCCACCGCAGCGGCCATCCAGGTGGCCGGCGCGAACATCACCGCACCGACGAAGACACCGACGGCGGCGCCCCAGATGGCATAGCGTGCGGCCGAACGGCGGCGCTTCTCCCAGATCTCGCCGGCCTGCATGGTGTCGGCAAAGACACTCGTCGCGACGGCCGCGCGGGGCCGTCGCGAGCGTATGCTCGTCAGGCGTTTGATCCAGCTCACGAGGCGGCTCCCAGCGACAGCGTCACGGTGCCCGAAAAGCCCTTGGGCCCCCGGGAGAGCTGGGCTTCGACCGTGCGCGCACGCGCGCCGCTGCGCACTTCGGCCAGCCAGCTGCGGATGGCATCGACGTCCAGATTCTCGACCGTCAGTACGGCCCGGTCACCCTGGACCGTCAGTTTGGCCGTGGGTCCCAACCGTGCGCTGGCGGACTTCAGCGCCGCGACGGATTGCGCCATCGTCACCAGGGTCGCGCCGCGCAGATCACGGGATTCGACGGCCAGCCGTTGCATCGCAAGCGTCTGGGCGTCGGCGGCGTCCAGCTTTGCCGGCGCCTGCTGGAGTTGTGTCAGCGCAGGCTTCAGGCCGACCAGCCACAGCAAGGCAGCGCCGACCAGTACCGCGCAGATGGCCACCAGCCGGCGTTCGCGGTCGCCCAGTCCGTTCCACCAGGCCAGCGCGGAGGCCAGCATGGGGTTGGGCTGCGGCGCTGCCCCGCTGCGCCGGGTGCCGCGCGGGTAGAGGTCGGAGGTACTCATGGCGTGGGCGTGCGCGTGATCGTCACGCGGCCGTTCTGGGTGTCCGACACGTAGCCGCTGCTGCGCAGACGCTCGCCGAACTGGCGGCTCTCCGCTGCGGTCCAGCCCGGCGCGGCCAGGGTGAGTTGACCGGTCTGGAAGCGCAGGCTCTGCATCGGGCCCTGGTTTTCGGGCCAGGCCGACGCCGCGGCGGACAGCATGGTTTCGAAGTCTGCCGGACCAGGCTGGCCGGCCGCCGCACGCAACACGTCGGACTCACGCTCCATTTGCGCGGCGGGGTCGCGCACGACCCGCACCTGCGGGTGCGCGGTGGTGAGCAAGGCCACCTGCTGTTCGCGCTTGTCGTCCAGGGCCTTGCGCTGTGCCCAGGCCCAGACGTTGATGCCCACCAGCTGCAGCGCCAGCAGCGCGGCCAGGCCGATGCGCACCGGCTTCCAGGTGGGGCGCAGGAAGCGACGGAGGGCGTCGCGCAGAGCCATCGATCCGCGGCGACGGGCAACCAGATCGAACTGGCGCAGATTCCAGGTCGAACGGCCGGACGTCAGCAGACGGTCGGCAACACTTTGCACGCCCACAGGCGCGCCCAGCCAGCGCTCGGCCATGGTGGAGACGGCGGGCGTGGCCGTCCAGCGGACCGATTCGATGGCCGCGGCCGGCAGCAGGGCGCGCGCCAGCGTACCGGCCAGCGGCAGGCAGACGATGCCATTGGCGTCGGCCATGGCAATGGCGGGCTCCGCGTTGTGATGGTAGGCGGATGCGTCGTAAAAGTGGCCGTGCGGGACATCGCCGGGCCACAGCGACGGCACGACACGGTCGACCAGGAGTCCGCGCCGCTCCAGCTGGCCGATCGCCTCGGCCAGCCAGGCTTTGTCCATCACTGCGACCCAGCCCTTGGAACCCGCCTGGGCATCGGGTGCCAGGGCCACGTGCAGCTGTTCCGGCTCGGTCAGCAGGTTGTCTTCCAGCATGCCGAGCAGCGCCGCACGCAGCTTGGCGGCTGGCGCGCGGGGAATGGCGACGAAATGCCAGCTGACATCCTGCTCGGGAAGCACGGCGACAACCGCTTCGGCGTTCGGCAACTCCGCCACCGGCGCGTGGCCATGCGCCTGGACTGCCACGCCGGATTCGGTGCGTACCCACAGCCATGCGGGGCCGTTCGGTGTGGCGCCGGCCTCGGTGCGGGCGTCCGCAGCCGCGCCCGCGGGCGAGGAGCCCGCGCGCAGGCGCGGTGGAATCTGAACGACGAGAACGGACATCGGAACCTGGGCACGGGGGGCCGTGTCACATCATGGCCCCGTAAATCTGCGGCAAATCAACGACTTGCGGCGATTGCTGACGGCTCATCGTAGCACCAGGCCTGCGGCGGATCTCTCCCCCGAACAGCCTGTTTCAGCTCGGCGGAAGCTCCATGCTGCGCCGCTCGCGGAACAGCGTGATGACCTGCGTGCCATTGCCGCTGCCGCGCCGCATCACCAGCGAACGTTCTTCAAGGACACGCTCGTCCAGGCGCAGGCGACCACTGACGTCGAAGTAGCTCGTGGATACGGCGACGCGCTGCGGATCCACTTTGGCGCCCTCCGGAAGCAGCGCCTTGAGGGCGTCCAACGACTCGAAAGGCGTGCGCTGGCGGCGCTGCACGATGCGCTCGGCCGCACCGCCATCGATATCCAGCACGGCGGCCAGGACGTCGCGCGACGCGGTATTGACATTGATGGGGCTGGCGGTGGGCAGGATGTCCGCGTGCGGCCGCAGGGCAGCGACGGTGGACGCTTCGATGCCCAACCAGGTGAGCTGCTCGAAGCGCCGAATCGGCAGCTGCTGCGCCTCGCCTTCGGGGCGGGTGCCCGGTGCGGCCTGTGCCCAGGCCGACGCCAACGCGGCGCTCAGGCGGGTAGCAGCGTCGCTGGGCAGGCCGGCGGCGGCGCACAGCCGGATCAGCGTGTCCAGTTCCGCCTTGGCGGTTTTGCCGTCGGCGCCGGCGAGGTTGCGCAGGTTGTAGCGCGCCTGTGCGTCCACGATCGTGCCCGACAGGAAGGCCTCGGGCCCGTCGTCCACGCTCGCCGTGGTCTTGTCGGCCGCCAGGAAGGTCGACAGACGCGCTTCGGCCAGGGGTGTGGCCCAGGGCTCGCCAGCGTGATCGACCGTGCCGGTGCGTGCATCTTCGCGCAGGATCAGCCGCGACCAGTCCAGCGCGCCCAGCAGGATCCATCCCGCCTGCGAGCGGGCCCGTTCGGCCGACTCGACCTGGATTGCGCGGAATTGCTGCCAGACCATGCCGCCGGCCAGCGTGGCGATGAGCGTCACCGCCAGCATCGCCATCAGCAAGGCGGCACCGCGCTGGGTGGCCGGCGGTGGCGACGGGTGGGCTCGGAAAGGGTGGTTGGTCATGTCCATCGCCCGTTCAGTAGCCCGGCCCGTTCATCAGCACGTCGCGCGTCAGCGTGCCTGCGGGCAGCGTGACCAGCAGGCGCACGCCCGCTGGAATCTGTTCGCCGGCATCGGCGGGAGGCGGCGTGCCACCCTGTGGCGTGGGCGGTGCGCCCGGCGTGGTGGCGCGGTCGCCCGTGCTCTGGGCATTGCTCCAGCCATTGCCGCGGTAGAAGTACACCTGCCAAGCTGTGACGTTTTCCAGCACCTTCAGCGTGCCGGGCTCGTCGCCCATCAATTGCTGGCTGCGCAGCCAGGTCTCGTTCAGTTCGCTGGCTTGCTTCAGCGGCGCGCCGGCCCAGCGGAAGAGCGCGCCGTCGCGCAAGGTCCAGACGACGAGCTGCACCCCGCCGTCGGCGTCCCGGGCCAGGCGCAGGCTCGCCCCGTCGAAGGACAAGGCCGGCACGCCCATGCCGTTCTGGACAGCCTGCAGGTCGCGTTCCCACTGCGCCAGCACGGTTCCCAGGCGCAGGCTGCGGTCGAGCGAGGCCTGGCTGACTTCACGCGCGCGGGTCATGCCGTCGATGCCGCGCCAGGTGAGCGTGGCCACCACGGCCATGATGGACAGGGCCACCAGCACCTCCACCAGCGTGAAGCCGTGCCCGCGCCGTTGGGGCCGGCGAGCGGGCCCGTGTCTCGCGTCGCGCGCGCTCGTCCACCGGATACGCATCAATACCGCCCGAGGACCGTCGACACGGTGATCAGCGCGTGACCGCTGTCGTCCGCGATCACGGCCTCGACGCGCCTGAAGTTCGGGTTCGGTGTGGGGCGCGTGATCATGGAGCCCTTGTATTCGTGCCCGAGCTGCTCGCACACGAAGGTGTTGTCGCCGACGCCGGGAAACTGGCGCGACAGCCGCAAGGCCACCAACTGGTTGTCGGCACACCATTGCGCGGCCATGACATCGGCCAGCCGCTGCGCGTTGTCGCTGACGGAGCTGGCCGCGCGCATGCCGGCCGCCAGGCTGACCGCGACGATGGCCAGCGCGACCAGCACCTCGATCAGCGTAAAGCCGGCGGACTTCTTCATCGGGTCGGCCGACGCGCGTCAGCGGCGGCGGGAATCGTCATCAACTGTCTCGACCACGCTGAACGGGCCGAACCCGTCGGTGGCCAGCGCCAGTCGCCTGTCGCCCAGGTGCAGGACCACCCGCTGGGCGCCGATGATGGGCTCCGGGCCGAGCACCAGTGCGGGCGTGCCGGCAATTTCAGCCGTGGTTTCCGGATCGAGCCAGCGCGAGGGCAGGCCGGCGCGCTCGGGGAGGCCGATGAAGCGGAAGTCGGGGGTCTCGCCCGAGCGCACGTCATCGGTGCTGCGCGTCGGACGCCACAGCACCGCCACGCCGGATACCCGGGATTCCGCGCGTGCCGACTCGAGCAGCGCCGCCAGACGCATGGCTTCCTGGTCGAGGCGGGCGGCGGCCGGGTCACGGATGGCCAGTGTGACGAGACCCGTGGCCAGACCCACGATGGCCAGGACGACCAGCACCTCGACGAGCGTGAAGCCCGCCGCCAGCCAGCCCGGCCGCTTCGGGGCGTGGCGCCTCAGCTTATTGCCACGAGCCGACATCGGCGTCGTTGCCTTCGCCGCCGGCCTTGCCGTCGGCCCCGAAGCTGAAGACATCGATTTCGCCATGCAGACCCGGGTTGGCATATTGGTACGGCTGGCCCCAGGGGTCCTTGGGCATCTTGTCGAGGTACGGCTTCCAGTTGGTGGGGATGCTGCCCGTGGTGGGTTTGCGCGCCAGGGCTTCGAGGCCCTGGTCGGTGCTGGGATAACGACCGTTGTCCAGCTTGTAGAGCTTGAGCGCCTGCACCAGGTTGTTCACGTCGGTACGCGCCGCCGTCACCTTGGCCTCGGAGGCGCGATCGAGCACATTGGGCGCGATCAAGGCCGCCAGCACCCCGATGATGACCAGAACCACGAGGATTTCGATGAGGGTGAAGCCACGGGCCAGGGCAGATCGGCGGTGAGTTTGGGGGATCATTTCGACACTATGGGCTCGGGATGACTGCATGATAATCCCCGCATGCTGTCGCGTTGGCTGGCTTTCCTGATCTGGGCCTTGGTGGCGGCCACGGCCGTGGCCTGGCTGCTTCGTCTGTCCGTGTCGCCGCAAGCGGTGCCGGCCACTGCCGTGTCGGTGGACAACGCGGGATCCTTCCGCAAGGACTGGACGCGGCTGTTCGGCGCGCCCGCGCCCGAAGCGGCCAAGGTCGAGGCCGCAATTTCCCCTCTGGCTTCCCGCCTCAAGCTCATCGGCCTGGTGGCGCCGCGCGTCCAGGCCGGATCAACCAACGGCCTGGCGCTGATTTCGGTGGACGGCAAGCCCGCGCGCGCTTACCGGGTGGGCGCGTCGGTGGATGGCGACCTGGTCGTGCAGTCGGTGCATGCCCGGGCGGTCGATGTGGGACCCCGCGGCGCCGCTTCGGCCGTGACGCTCGAATTGCCGCCACTGGCCGCGGCCGCGACCGGCACCCTGCCTGCGGCGTCCGGACTGGGCGCGCAGGGTGCACCCGCTCCCGCCGTGCCAGGCGCGGCTGACGCCGCACCGCAGGCCCCCGATGCGTCGCAGCAGCCGGGTGCGATACCCCAGCCGGCGCCGCCGATGTTGCAGCCCATGCCTGTGGTGCCCCAGCAGCCAGGTCCCGGCGCGCCTGGCGGTGCGCCGGCGTCCGTCACCAGCTGAAGGTGGCGGCTGGCGCCTGGCCGGCCGCACGATTGGCGCGACAGTCCGCGTTCAATCGGGCCGGCACGCCGGTCACCGGTCCAGGTCTTGCGGCAGCGTGGGGCCGGGTTCCTCGCCCTCGGGCACGTCTGCCAGCAGTGCGGCGGCGTTGTTGACCAGCGGCCAGGCCAGAGCGGCTCCCGTGCCATCCGTACTGTCCATGCCGAGCTCGAGCAGCGGTGCCGCCCGGAACAGCGACAGGGCTTGATCCAGCCCCGGCTGCGGGTGACTGCGGCAGAACACGCAGTAATCGGTGACGGGTGGCGCCAGTCGCGACGCGACCATCAAGGCCGCCAAGGCCGGCACGCCGTCGATCATCAACAGGCTCCGACGGCCCGCGCCAGCCAGCATCACACCGGCCAGCAGCGCGATCTCGAAGCCGCCGAGTGCGGCCAGCACATCCACGGGGTCGGTGACGTCCCGATGCCGCGCTTGCGCACCCTGGACGATGCCCATCAGCCGCGACAGCTGTTCGTTGTCCATGTGCGGGCCGGACACCAGCAGGTCGCGCACCGAGGTGTCGGTCAGGCGCGAGAGCACAAGTGCTGCGCTCTCACGCGAGCCCACACCGACGCCGGCACACATCAGCACGTTGCCTGGCAGGGTCTCGGCGAATTCCATGCCGGCGCGGATGGCGGCATGGGCTTGATCCGCCGACATCGCCGCGCTCACGCGTGAATTGCGCGTGCCGTGGGCGATCTTGCGCACCAGCAGGGTTTCGTGCGCGGTCAGGTTCTCGGCGATGCCGGCGTCGACCACCGTCAGCGCGACCTGCTGCATGCGCGTGAGCACATTCAGCGGCAGCCGGCGATGCAGGATCTGCTGGACGAGATCGTGGGTCTGGTGCCGCTGCGGCGCAGCCAGGCCTTCCACTGCCAGGCCGTGGTCTGCAGCGGCGATGACCATCTGCGGCGTATGCAGTCGCGGCTTGAGCGAGTTCTGCATCAGGCCGATGCGCACGGCCAGCGGCTCGAGCTCGCCGAGGCTGCCCACACGCTCGGCCCGCTGCGCGAGTTTCTCGAGCAATGCGCGCTCGAGCCGTGGGTTCGAGGTGGGGGCGATCAGGAATCGACCGGGCGGCGTTGTCATGTGGCGTCGGAGTGTACGCAGTGTCACGCGCAGATCATCGATTCGCCCGTCAGCCCAGGAACAGCTTGTAGACCGGGTTGTCCGTCTCTTCGACCCAGGGGTAGTCCAACGAGGTCAGAAAGCCGCGCAAGGCTTCGTCATCCGACGGCGGAACCTGCAGACCCACGAGGATGCGGCCGTAGTCCGCGCCCTGGTTGCGGTAGTGGAAGAGGCTGATGTTCCAGCCCGGATGCATGGACGAGAGAAAGCGCAGCAAGGCGCCCGGGCGCTCCGGGAAGACGAAGCGGAACAGCCGCTCGTGGCGGGCCAGTTCGCTGCGGCCGCCGACCATGTGCCGCACGTGTTCCTTGGCGAGTTCGTCGTCGGTGAGGTCGACCGTGGCGAAGCCGTGGCGTTCGAAGTTGCGCGCGATGCGTTCGGCCTCGTCCCGCTTGGCGATGGACAGGCCCACGAATACATGCGCCACGCGCTGGTCGGAAATGCGGTAGTTGAATTCCGTGACCTGGCGGGTGCCCGACCCCGCGATCTGTTCGCAAAAGCGTTTGAAGGAGCCGCGTTCCTCGGGGATGGTGACGGCATACAGCGCCTCGCGCTTCTCCCCGAATTCCGCGCGCTCGGCGACGAATCGCAGGCGGTCGAAATTCATGTTGGCGCCGCAGGTGATCGCCACGAAGGTCTTGCCCTTGAGCTTGTGCGTCTCGACGTACTGCTTGACGGCCGCCACGCCCAGCGCGCCGGCGGGCTCGAGGATGCTGCGCGTGTCCTGGAAGACGTCCTTGATCGCGGCGCACACGGCGTCGGTGTCGACCACCACGAAGTCGTCGACCAGCTCGGTCACCAGCCGCAGGGTTTCTTCGCCCACCAGCTTCACGGCCGTGCCGTCGGAGAACAGGCCCACGTCGGCCAGCTGCACGCGATGGCCGGCCCGCACCGAGCGGACCATGGCATCCGAATCGGCCGTCTGCACGCCGATCACGCGGATCTCCGGCCGTACCGACTTGATATAGGCCGCCACGCCGCTGATCAGCCCGCCGCCACCGATGGCCACGAAGACCGCATCGAGCGGCCCCTGGTGCTGGCGCAGGATTTCCATCGCCACCGTGCCCTGGCCGGCGATCACGTCGGGGTCGTCGAAGGGATGCACGAAGGTCATCCCGCGCTGCTGCTGCAGCTCGATGGCGTGCAGCGCGGCGTCGGAGTAGCTGTCGCCGTGCAGCACGACATCGCCGCCCAGCGCGGCCACGGCGTCGACCTTCACGCGCGGCGTGGTCACCGGCATCACGATGGTGGCCTTGCAGCCCAGCTTGCGCGCCGACAGCGCCACACCCTGCGCGTGGTTGCCAGCGGAGGCGCAGATCACGCCGCGGTCGCGCTGTTCGGGGCTCAGATGGGCCATCTTGTTGTAGGCCCCGCGCAGCTTGAAGCTGAAGACCGGCTGCTGGTCTTCGCGCTTGAGCAAAACGTGGTTCCCCAGGCGCCGCGAGAGGTTGCGGGCGGGCTCGAGCGCGGACTCGATGGCGACGTCGTAAACACGTGCCGTGAGGATCTTCTTGAGATAGTCCTCGGCAGAGCGCGGCGCGGGGCGATCGAGTGGGGTGGACATCGGGTGCGGCGTGGCCTCTTGGAAGGGGCGCGATGATACGCGGCGACACCAGAAAAAAGGCCCGGAGCTTGTGGCTCCGGGCCGAATCCACCAGTTGAGGAGGTGGAGGAGACAACCGATGAGATGGACCGTTGGTCACATCGATGGACACAGTCTAGCATCGCCATGCTGCGTTGCAACATCCCCCGCCGGAATTGCCGGTGCGGATTAGGGAGACCCCTCCAGCAGCAGGTGCAGGTCACAATCCCATGCCATCGGCATCTGCTCAGGACGCCCCGGACGCGGGCGCGCGCACCACGATGGATTGCACTGTTCACTGGATCTCCGGCGCCGGCATGGCCTTCGCGGCCGAAACCGGCAGCGGCCACCTGCTGACCATGGATGGCGCCCCCGATGGCGGCGGGCGCAATCTGGCCCCGCGGCCCATGGAGACCCTTCTGGCAGGTGCCGGCGGCTGTACCGCCTACGACGTCGTGCTGATCCTCAAGCGGGGCCGCCATGCCGTCACGGGCTGTGAGGTGCGCGTGAAAGCCGAACGTGCCGACACGGACCCGAAGGTCTTCACCCGTATCCATCTGCACTTCGTGGTCACCGGGCGCGGTGTGCCCGCGGCGGCCGTCGAGCGCGCGATCGCCCTGTCGCACGAAAAGTATTGCTCCGCGACGATCATGCTCAGCCGCACGGCCGAAGTGACTACAAGCTTCGACCTGGTCGATACCACGACGCCTGACCGGTAAGCGGATGTGCCGGTGCGATGCGGCGCCGGCCGGCGCCTGGGTGCGCGCGAAGCTTGCCAGGTCCGCCGCTCGCACCGGGCGTGGGCATCGCTCGGCACCCGTATGGCGCCCTCACGTGAAGCGCCTCGCGCGGCGTCCCTGCCCCGTCCGGTCGCGTTGTGACGAGACAACATCCCCGGAAGTTTTCTGGCCCAAAGCTTTGCAAGCGCTCGGCCGGTCTGGTGGAATAGCGTCAACTTCCCTAGCGGAGGTAGGCCTGATCGGCATCCACATGGATGTCCCGGGTGACACCTTGATCGGGACGTCTTGTTTCAACCATGGAGATAGTTGCAATGAAAAAATCTCTGATCGCTCTCGCCACGCTGGCCGCGTTCGCGGGTGCCGCATCGGCCCAATCGTCGGTCACGCTGTTCGGCGTCGTTGACCTGTCTGCAGCGCACGTCAGCAACGGCGGCGGCACGCAGAGAGTCATGAACAGCAACAGCTACAACAGCAATCGTCTGGGCTTCCGCGGTGTGGAAGACCTCGGCGGTGGCATGACGGCTCAGTTCTGGCTGGAAGCCGGCATGGGCAACGACGTCGGCACGGTGGGCGGTGGCTCGCTGACCACGGCGAGCTCCCAGATGTTCAACCGTCGTTCGACCCTGGGTCTGACGGGTGGCTTCGGCGAGATCCGCCTCGGCCGCGACTACACGCCGCAGTTCTGGAACACCACGGTGTTCGATGCCTTCGGCACCAACGGCCCCGGCAGCTCGCTGAACCTGTCGACCGGCGCTTCTGGCCTCGGTTCTGGTGCCACGACCTTCGTGCGCGCCAACAACAGCATCGGCTACTTCCTGCCGGGCGGCCTGGGCGGCCTGTATGGCCAAGTCCAGGTTTCCGCTGGCGAAAACGCCATCGGCAACAAGCACACCAGCTTCCGCCTGGGCTACGCCGCGGGTCCGCTGAACGTGTCTGTCGCCACCAGCAAGACCGAGACCGGCGTCAACGACTTCAAGATGAGCAACATTGGTGCCTCTTATGACTTCGGCGCTGCCAAGGTCATGGGCTACATCAACAACTCGAAGTTCGGCGCGGTCAAGGAGCGTCTGACGCACCTGGGCCTGACGGCTCCGTTCGGTGCCACGACGCTGCGTGCCGGTTACACGCAGAACAACACCAGCGGTGGTGGTTTTGACGCCCGCGATGCGAAGCAATTCGCCATCGGCCTGGTCTATGACCTGTCCAAGCGTACGGCTCTGTACACCGATTTCTCGCGCATCTCGAACAGCGCGGGTGCCAACTACTCGGTGGGTAGCGGCGCTGCCAACACGCTGGGCCACAGCGCTCGCGGCTTCGACGTGGGTGTCCGTCACGCCTTCTGATAGGGCTGCTTGATGTCTCCGGCTGAAAGGTCGGAGACTCTCAACCAACAAAGGTCGCCCATGGGCGACCTTTGTGCTTTTGACTCTCGAATGGGATGAGCAACATGCTGAAAGGCAAGACGGCATTGGTGACCGGGTCGACCAGCGGGATCGGCCTGGGCATGGCGATGGCGATGGCGCGCCAGGGCGCGAACATCGTGCTGAACGGTTTCGGTGACATCGAGGCCGCCCGGGCGCAGGTCGCGGCGCTCGGCGTGCGCGTGGGCTACCACGGTGCGGACATGAGCAAACCCGACCAGATCGAAGCCATGATGGCCTACGCGGCCAGCGAGTTCGGTGGTGTGGATGTGCTGGTGAACAACGCGGGCATCCAGCACGTGGCGGAGATCGACCAGTTCCCGGTCGAGCGCTGGGACGCGATCATCTCGATCAATCTCAGCTCGGCCTTTCACACGATGCGCCTGGCCCTGCCGACCATGAAGTCGCGTGGCTGGGGACGCATCATCAACGTGGCCTCTGTCCACGGCCTGGTGGCGTCGACAGCCAAGTCCGCCTATGTGGCGGCCAAGCACGGAATCGTCGGCCTGACCAAGGTGGCCGCGCTCGAGACGGCCACGACCGGCGTGACCGTCAACGCCATCTGCCCGGGCTGGGTGCTGACTCCGCTGGTTCAGAAGCAGGTGGATGCGCGCGCGCAGCGCGACGGCATCGACAACGAAGCCGCCAAGCGTGCGCTGCTGGCCGAGAAAGAGCCTTCGATGCAGTTCACGACGCCCGAAGAACTGGCCGAGTTGGCTTTGTTCTTCTGCTCGCCGGCCGCGAACAACGTGCGCGGCGTGGCCTGGGCGATGGATGGCGGCTGGACCGCCCAGTAGGTACAGGCATTGACTGCCCGGCGCCGCAGGGCGGCCGGGTGCCGCCGTCAGTCCCGCGCAGGTATCAGTTGCGCGGCGCCGCAGGCGCGGCAGCCGTGCCCGCGGGCGCCTTGGTGACGCGCACCTTGCCCCCGGTGGTCACGATGATCACGGGGTCGCCCGCCTTGAGCACTTCCTGGCCGGTGGCCTGGACGATGGCGCGCCGCTCGCCGTTGCGCAGCTGAACCAGGATCTCCTGGGCGCTTTCGTGCGTGGAGCTGCGCTCCACGGCGTTGCCGATGACGGCGCCGGCCACGGCGCCGAGCACCCCGACAACCACCGACTCGCGCCGCCCGCCGACCGAGCTGCCGGCGATGCCACCGACCACACCGCCGGCGGTGGCGCCCAGGCCACTCTGTTTGCCGTCGACCGTGACGGCGCGCGTCGACAGCACGGTGGCGTCCACCACCGATGACATCCGGTTGGCGTCGTCGCGGCTGATGACATCAGGGCTCGTCGTGGTGCAAGCGGATACGAGTGCGGCCAGCACGGCAGCGATGACAGTTCGGTTCATGCAGTTCTCCTGTGCCACCAACGCGCGCTGAAATGCGCCCGTTGACGGCGGCGGCGGTCAGTATGGCGCGCAGGTGCGCACCGCGTCCCGCCGCGCAGGCTTTCGGACGGCAAAGAAGTGTGTCCGCGCCGGACGCGCGAGCGCGTTGACGCAGGCGAGAGCGCCTAGGCGTGCAGGCGTGAGCTGCGCGGAACGCTGGCCAGCAGGAACTCCATCTGGTCGGCCAGGATGCGACGCCCGCGCAGGATCATGTCCTCGTGCAGGCTCGGCACATAGGGCAGGAAGAGCAGCGACATGTGCGCCTCCTCCGGCATGCGGTTGCCCTTCTGGCCATTGCACGAGCGGCAGGCCGTGATGCAGTTCATCCAGGAATCGACCCCGCCGCGCGACACCGGCACGATGTGTTCGCGCGTCAGGTCATCGAAGGCGAAATGGCCACCGCAGTAGGCGCACACATAGCGATCACGCACGAAAAGCTTGGGGTTGCTGAGTGCCGGGGTGAGGCGCCAGGCCCGGGAGGGAATCGCGCCGCGCACCGCCACGATGGGGTGGACCTCGATGCGGGACTGCAGGCCCGTAGTCCGCTGGATGCCGCCACGCAAGATCTGGCAGGTGACGCCGAGCGTCCACGCGACCGCGTCGCTGGCATACAGGGTCGCCGCCTCGCGGGCGGTGATCCAGGCCTGCGGCCTTCCGGACACATCGAGCTGCAACACATCCATGAGGGGCCCTCATCGCGTGTGGAATTTCGAGCATAGCAAGTTTCGGACCTCCTACGCGAGGCCGGGCCGAACTTGACATCCCGGACCCGGGGTATGCCGGCGGCGAGAGCTAGGGTCATGCACCTAGAAAAACCGCGTCTTCCCGGTACCGCAGTGCCCCAGGTGTCCTCAAAATAGCACGACCGTTCGTACCAATTCCGGTGTGCGACGCCGCACCCAATCCGAGCCACGTCACGGCCACAGCCCAAAGACCGCCAAGCCACGCCGAACCCCAATGACCACGAGAGCCGAGTTCCCCCACGCCACGCGCGGCCTGCACAAGGGTCAGCAGACGCGCGCCGCGATCCTCGACGCTGCCTTGGGTCTGGCCTCGCAGATGGGTCTGGAAGGTCTGTCGATCGGCGCCTTGGCCGAGGTGACGCAGATGAGCAAGTCCGGCGTTTTCGCCCACTTCGGCTCTCGCGAGGAATTGCAGATCTCCGTCATCCGCGAATACCACCACCGCTTCGAGGAAGAGATCTTCTTTCCCTCGATCGCCGAAGCCCGCGGGCTGCCGCGTCTGCGGGCGCTTTTCGAACGCTGGGTGCGCCGCGTCTCGATGGAAGTCGACTCGGGCTGCATCTACATCAGCGGCGCGGTGGAGTTCGACGACCGGCCCGGCCCCGTGCGCGACGCGCTGGCCCAGATGGTGGTGTCCTGGCACCAGGCCTTGCGCAAAGCGATACGGCTGGCCGTCGAAACCGGCCACCTCAAACCCGGGACCGACCCGGTACAGATGCTCTTTGAAATGCACGGCCTGATCCTGGCGCTGCACCACGACGCACGATTTCTCAAGATTCCGGGTGCGCTGGACCGTGCCCGCCTGGGTTTCGATCGCCTGCTGCAGCACTACGCCCAGCCCGATGCCGCCATGGCGACCCCACCCGGATCCGCCTGAATCACGACCTCACACGACAGGGAACCCCCATGCCGACCTATACGCCCCCCTTGCGCGACATGCAGTTCGTGCTGCACGAGGTACTGAACGCTTCGGAAACGCTGAAGCTGCTGCCGCGCCACGCGGACGTCGACAAGGACACGATCAACGCCGTGCTCGAAGAGGCCGGAAAGTTTGCGGCCGAAGTGGTCTTTCCGCTCAACCAGACCGGTGACCGCCAAGGCTGCGCACTGGACCTGGCGACCCACGAAGTCAAGGCGCCTGACGGCTTCAAGGCCGCGTACGACAAGTACGTCGAAGGCGGCTGGCCCAGCCTGAGCTGCGACCCCGAATACGGCGGCCAGGGCCTGCCCCTGGTGCTCAACCAGTGCCTGTACGAGATGCTGAATTCCGCCAACCAGGCGTGGACGATGTACCCGGGCCTGTCGCATGGCGCCTATGAGTGCCTGCACGCCCACGGCACACCCGAGCAGAAGGCCCTGTACCTGCCCAAGCTGACCGGAGGCGTGTGGACCGGCACGATGTGCCTGACCGAGCCGCATTGCGGCACCGACCTGGGCATGCTGCGGACCAAGGCCGAGCCGCAGCCCGATGGCAGCTACCGCATCACCGGCCAGAAGATCTTCATCTCGGCCGGCGAACACGATCTGGCGCCCAACATCATCCACCTCGTCCTGGCGCGCCTGCCGGACGCGCCCGCCGGCAGCAAGGGCATCTCGCTGTTCGTCGTGCCCAAGTACCAGGTGAATGCCGACGGCAGCCTGGGCGCGCGCAACGGCATCGCCTGCAGCGCGATCGAGCACAAGATGGGCATCCACGGCAACGCCACCTGCCAGCTGGACCTCGACGGCGCCGTCGGTACGCTGGTGGGCGCGCCGCACAAGGGCCTGGCCGCGATGTTCGTGATGATGAACGCCGCCCGCCTGGGCGTGGGCAACCAGTCGCTGGGCCTGACCGAGGTGGCCTACCAGAGCGCAGCCGCCTACGCGAAGGACCGCATCCAGATGCGTTCGCTCAGCGGCGTGAAGCAGCCCGACAAGCCCGCCGACACGATCATCGTGCACCCGGACGTGCGCAAGATGCTGCTGACAGCGAGGGCCTACGCCGAAGGCGCGCGCGCGCTGGCCATCTTCGTCGCGCTGCTCATCGACAAGGAACTCTGCAGCGACGACGAGGACGAGCGCAAGGCATCGGCCGACATGGTGGCCGTGCTCACGCCGATCTGCAAGGCCTTCATGACTGACAACGGCTGGATCGCCACCTCGCACTGCATGCAGGTCTTCGGCGGCCACGGCTACATCCAGGCCTCTGGCATGGAGCAGTACGTGCGCGATGCCCGCATCAACATGATCTACGAGGGCACCAACACCATCCAGAGCCTGGACCTGCTGGGCCGCAAGGTGTTGGGCGACAACGGCGCCAAGCTGAAGAAGTTCGGCAAGCTGGTCGCCGACTTCATCGAGGAGGAAGGCGTCAACGAGGCGATGCAGGAGTTCGTCAACCCGCTGGCGGACCTCGGCGACAAGGTGACGAAGCTGACCACCGAACTGGGCATGAAGGCCATGGGCAATGCCGACGAAGTGGGCGGCGCCGCGGTCGACTACCTGCGCGTCGTGGGCCACTTGGTCTTTGCCTACTTCGTCGCCCGCATGGCCAAGGTCGCGCTCGAGAAGCAGTCTGGCGGCGACCCGTTCTACACCGCCAAGCTGCACACGGCCCGCTTCTACTTCGCCAAGCTGTTGCCGGAAACGGCGGGCCTGATCCGCACGGCGCGTGCCGGTGCGGCGCCGCTGATGGCGATGGAAGAATCGATGTTCTGAGCGACGCGCCGACCGGGCAGGCCGGCGGCGTAGAGTCGATCGGCCCTGCGCGGGCCATCCTTCGAAAAACCACCTGGAGACCCCCATGAAGACATTCCTCGCCGCTGCGACGCTGTCGCTGCTGTCGTCCCTCGCCATGGCCCAGGCCACGCCCGCGGGCCTGTGGCGCACCATCGACGACGAAACCAAGACCGAAAAATCGCTGGTGCGCATCACCGAATCTGGCGGCGTCTACAGCGGCAAGGTCGAGAAGATCGCCGACGCAACCAAGCAGGACAGCACCTGCGACAAGTGCACCGACGCGCGAAAGGACAAGAAGGTCCTGGGCATGACCATCGTGAGCGGCGTCAAGAAGGCCGAGAACGACGCCTACTTCGAAGGCGGCGAGATCCTCGACCCCAACAACGGCAAGGTCTACAAGGTCCGCATGACACCGAAGGACGGTGGCAAGACACTCGAGGTGCGCGGCTTCATCGGCCCGTTCTACCGCAACCAGACCTGGCAGCGCGTCGAGTAGACACGCGGCCCCGGCCGGCGCCGCCACCCGGCGGATCCGGCCCGGCACGTGGCCACGGGGCCGCATGCCCAACCTCACACATCAGGAGCAAGACAGTGAGTCAATTCCAGGTTCGCAAGGTCGCCGTTCTGGGCGCCGGCGTGATGGGCGCGCAGATCGCCGCCCATCTGGTCAACTGCCGCGTGCCGGTGGTGCTGTTCGATCTGCCCGCCAAGGAGGGGCCGAAGAACGGCATCGTGACCCGTGCGGTGGAGAACCTGAAGAAGCTCAAGCCGTCGCCGCTGGGCATTCCCGAGGACGCCGCGCAGATCGAGCAGGCGAACTACGAGGACCACCTGGCCAAGCTGGGCGAGTGCGACCTGATCATCGAGGCCATCGCCGAGCGCATGGACTGGAAGCTGGCGCTGTACGAGCGCATCGCGCCGGCCGTCGCGCCGCACGCGCTGGTGGCCAGCAACACCTCGGGCCTGTCGATCACCAAGCTGTCGGAAGTGCTGCCCGAGGCCATCCGCCCGCGCTTCTGCGGCATCCACTTCTTCAACCCGCCGCGTTACATGAGCCTGGTCGAGTTGATCCCCACGCCGGCCACGCAGCCGGCGGTGCTGGATGAACTCGAGGCCTTCGTGACAACCGCGCTGGGCAAGAGCGTCGTGCGCGCCAAGGACACGCCGAACTTCATCGCCAACCGCGTGGGTATCGCCGGCATGATGGCCACGATGAAGGAAGCCGAGAACTTCGGCCTCGGCTACGACGTCGTCGACGACCTCACGGGCAAGAAGCTCGGCCGCGCCTCGTCCGGCACCTTCCGCACCGCCGATGTCGTGGGCCTGGACACCATGGCGCACGTCGTCAAGACGATGCAGGACAACCTGGCCGGCGACCCCTTCTTCCCGCTGTACGCCACGCCGCCGGTGCTGGCCAAGCTGATCGAGCAAGGCGCGCTGGGCCAGAAGACCGGCGCGGGCTTCTTCAAGAAGGTCGGCAAGGACATCCTGCGGCTGGACCCGGCCAAGGGCGAGTACGTGCCTTCGGGCGGCAAGGCCGAGGAGATCGTCGCGCGCATGCTGAAGAAGGCACCGGCGGATCGTCTGAAGCTGCTGCGCGAATCCAGCAACCCGCAGGCGCAGTTCCTGTGGGCCATCCTGCGAGACGCCTTCCATTACGCCGCCGTGCACCTGGAGGACATCGCCGACAACGCCCGCGACGTGGACTTCGCGATGCGCTGGGGCTTCGGCATGCAGCAGGGCCCGTTCGAGCTCTGGCAGGAAGCCGGCTGGCAGCAGGTGGCCGGCTGGGTCAAGGCCGACATCGATGCCGGCAAGGCGCTGAGCAGCGCGCCGCTGCCCGCCTGGGTGTTCGACGGCCGCACGGGCGTGCACACGCCCGAAGGCTCGTGGAGCCCTTCGCGCAAGGCCTACGTGGCGCGCAGCAGCCTGCCGGTCTACCAGCGTCAGCACTTCCCCGAAAGCGTCAATGGCGCCGGTGCGGTGTCGCCGCTGAAGAGTGGCACGGAGCTGTTCAAGAACGACGAAATCCGCGTCTGGTCGCTGGACGGCGAGGTGGTCATCGCCAGCATCACCGCCAAGCTGCACCTGATCAGCCCGACCGTGGCCGAAGGCCTGCAGAAGGCGCTGGACCTCGCCGAGCACAACGGCATGGGCCTGGTGGTCTGGTCGCCGGACGATGTCTTCTCGGCCGGCGCCAACCTCGAGGCGCTGATGCCGGTCTTCATGAAGAGCGGCGCCAAGGGCATCGCGCCCGAGCTGAAGAAGTTCCAGGACTTCGTGCTGCGCGTGCGCTATGCGCAGGTGCCGGTGGTCAGTGCCATCCGCGGCATCGCGCTGGGTGGCGGCTGCGAACTGGCTGCCTACTCCAGCAAGCGCGTGGCCGCGATGGAAAGCTACATGGGCCTGGTCGAGGTCGGCGTGGGCCTGGTGCCGGGCGCCGGCGGCCTGACCTACATCGCGCGCCGCGCGGCGGAAATGGCCGCGGCCGGCAACGCGAATGCCGATGTCTTCAAGTTCCTGACCGACGGCTTCACGAATGCCGCGATGGCCAAGGTGGGCACCAGCGCGATCGAATCGCGCAAGCTGGGCTACCTGCTGTGGAGCGACGTGATCGTGCCGCACAAGGACGAACTGCTGCACGTGGCCATCACGCAGGCCAAGGCGCTGCTGCACAGCGGGTATCGCCCGCCGGCCCGCGCACGCTTCCCGGTGGCCGGGCGTGACGGCATCGCCACCATCCGTGGCCAGCTGACCAACATGCGCGACGGCGGGTACGCCAGCGCGCACGACTTCCACATCGCGATGTGCATCGCCGACGTGGTCTGCGGTGGCGAGGTCGACGCCGGCACGATGGTCAATGAGGAGTACCTGATGACCCTGGAGCGCAAGCACTTCTGCGCGCTGCTGGAGCACCCGAAGAGCCAGGAGCGGATCATGGGCATGCTCTCCACCGGCAAGCCCGTCCGGAATTGACCCACCCCCGAAGCGCCTGCGGCGCTTCCCCCTCGAGGGGGCGCCACCAGCGGCCCGGCCAAGCCGGTTCCGCGGTGGCTGCTTGACCCGAACATCGGAGTTGTGAAATGAGCAAACAAGTTCAAGACGCCTACATCGTCGCCGCCACGCGCACCCCGATCGGCAGGTCCGGTCGCGGCTACTTCCGCCACACGCGGCCGGATGACCTGCTGGTGGCTGCCGTGCGCAGCGCGCTGGCGCAGGTGCCCACGCTGGACCCCAAGGCCATCGAGGACGCGATCATTGGCTGCAGCTTTCCGGAGGCCGAGCAGGGCGTCAACATGGCCCGTGTGGCGATGGTGATGGCCGGCCTGCCGCATTCGGTGGGCGGCGTGACGGTCAATCGCTTCTGCGCCAGCGGCCTGACGGCGCTGCAGATGGCGGCCGACCGCATCCGCATCGGCGAAGCCGATGTGATGATCGCGGGCGGTGCCGAAAGCATGAGCCTGGTGCCGATGGGCGGCAACAAGCCTTCGTTCAACCCCGAGGTCTTTGCGCGTGACGAAAACGTCGGCATCGCCTACGGCATGGGCCTGACGGCCGAGCGCGTGGCCGCGCAGTGGAAGGTCAGCCGCGAGGCGCAGGACGCCTTTGCGCTGCAGTCGCACCAGCGTGCGATGAAGGCCATCGCCGCGGGCGAATTCAAGGACGAGATGACGCCGGTGACGGTCTACGACCGCAGCGCCAATCTGGCGACTGGCGAGGTCGTGACCAAAACGCGCACGGTCGAGATCGACGAGGGCCCGCGCCCCGACACCAGCCTGGAAGGCCTGGCCAAGCTCAAGCCGGTGTTTGCGGCCAAGGGCAGCGTGACGGCAGGCAACAGCTCGCAGACCAGCGACGGCGCCGGCGCGCTGATCCTGGCCAGCGGCGCTGCCTGCAAGACCTTCGGCCTGACGCCGCTGGCGCGCTTCGTCAGCTTCGCCGCGCGCGGCGTGGCGCCGGAGATCATGGGCATTGGCCCGATCGAGGCCATTCCTGCCGCGCTGAAATACGCCGGTCTGTCGCTGGACGACATGGGCTGGATCGAGCTCAACGAAGCTTTCGCCGCGCAGTCGCTGGCGGTGATCGACACCTGCAAGCTCGACGTTGCACGCGTCAATCCGATGGGCGGCGCGATCGCGCTGGGCCACCCGCTGGGCGCGACGGGCGCCATCCGTTCGGCGACGGTGGTGCATGCGCTGCGCCGCCACAACCTGAAGTACGGCATGGTCACGATGTGCGTGGGCATGGGCCAGGGCGCGGCGGGCATCATCGAGCGCGTCTGAGCGTTTGCGGGGCCGGGCGGTCACCCGCGCGACGCCGCGATGGATGTCGCACCGCGGCCCGGCCGCGGGTGCTGACGGCAGATACAGCCAACGAATCAAATCAGGAGACACCGACCATGAGCATCAAGACCGGCGTACTCAACGGCGTGGCCACGATCGAGATCGCGCGCCCCGAGAAGAAAAATGCCCTGACCACCGCGATGTACACGGCGATGGGCGAGGCGCTGGTGGCCGCGGCGGCGGACAAGGCCGTGCGCGCGGTGCTGATCACCGGGCAGCCGGGCATCTTCACCAGCGGCAACGACCTCGAAGACTTCATGCAGCGCCCGCCCGGCCAGGGCAGCGATGCGATGGACTCGCCGGTCTTCCGCTTCATGCGCGCCCTGCTGGAGTGCGACAAGCCGGTGGTGGCGGCCGTCACCGGCGGGGCCATCGGCATCGGCACGACGATGCTGCTGCACTGCGACTTCGTCTACGTCTCCGACGAGGCCCGCCTGGCCATGCCCTTCACGTCGCTGGGCCTGGTGCCGGAATTTGCCTCCAGCCTGCTCGTGCCGCAGCTGATGGGCCAGCGCCGCGCGGCCGAGAAGCTGATGCTGGGCGATCCGTTCACGGGTGAACAGGCGGTGGAATGCGGCATCGCCACGGCCGTGCTGCCGGCTGGCGAGGTGCTCGCGCATGCCCGCCGTGTGGCCGAACGCTTCAACCAGCTGCCGCCCGGCGCCGTGCGCGAAGCCAAGCAGCTGATGCGCGCGCCGGATCGCGAGCGCGTGCTGCAGACCATCCGCACCGAAGGCGAGCTCTTCGGCAAGCGCCTGCGCAGTCCGGAGGCCCAGGAGGCTTTCCAGGCCTTCTTCCAGAAGCGCAAGCCCGACTTCAGCCAGTTCTGAGGCCGCGCAGGACCGCGATCTTGCGAACACGTCGACCCTGAACCGCACGGCGAGGAGTGGCCATGTCGATCGCCCTGAAGATTGCCCTGACACCCGTGCTGGTCTGGCAGGCGGTGCGCACGCGGCGCCGCATGCCGCGCCTGCCCGAAGCCGAGGGCGCACGCGAAGGTGTTGTCGGCCGTGGCAAGCCGCTGCACCTGCTGGTGGCGGGCGACTCGTCGGCCGCGGGCGTGGGCGTGGCACACCAGGGACAAGCCCTGGCGGCACCGATGGCCGAGCGCCTGGCGCAGGCCACGGGGCGGCGCGTGCACTGGCGCCTGATGGCGCACACCGGGCTGACCACGGCGCAGACCCAGCGCCTGCTGCGCGAGGCCTGCGTGCGTGCCGACGTGGCCGTGGTCGTCACCGGTGTCAACGACGTGATCGACCAGGTGCCCTCGCACCACGCCGTGCGCCAGCGCGCGGGTTTGGCCGCCTGGCTGCAGCACCACGCCGGCGTGCAGCACGTGGCCTTCCTGCCGCTGCCACCGGTGCACGCCTTCCACGGGCTGCCGCAGCCTTTGCGCTGGGTGGCCGGGTCCGATGCGCGCCGACACAACCGCGCCTTGCAGCAATGGGTGCGGTCCCAGGGTGAGGCGGTCTCGCTGGTCGAACTCGAACTGCCGATGAACCGCGGCCTGATGGCCAGCGACGGCTTTCATCCCGGCGAGCCGGCCTACCGCGTGATCGCCAAGGCCGCGGCGGCGCATCTGGCCGCAAAGCTGGCCGCGCAACAGGACGCTGCGGACGGGCCGGCCGACGTCGAGTCCTCGCCAGCACCGCTGCCGCGTCGACGCCGACGGACGACAGCCAGCGCGCGCGGCTGAACGCTCCGCAGGACTGCGGATGCGCGGGCCCGTGGCGCCGCGATAGATTCGCGGGCACACCGGGCCATCCGAAAGCCCGGCCACTTGGGAGGAGCCCGCATGAAAACGGATTCGCCGATGCGTCCATGGGCCGCCGCTGCGCTGCTCGCGTGGGCTCTGCTGGGAGCGGCCGTCGCGGCACACGCGCAGGAGCGCTTCGTGTTCGAGCGCGCACCGGGCGCCTTGCCCAAGGACGTGCGCCCCGTGCGCGTCGATCTGCACCTGGCGCTCGACCCCCAGCAGCCGACGTTCGAAGGCCGCGCCGACATGTGGCTGCAGGTCACGCAGCCGCGCCGTGATCTGGTCCTGCATGCCAACGGGCTGACGGCGGGGCAGGCCCGCCTGCGCGACAGCCGCGGGCGCGAGCAGGTCCTGCGCGTCGAAGCCGGCGCCCTGCCGCAGACCTGGACACTGACGCCGCCGCAGCCGCTGCGCGCTGGCGCCTACCGGCTGGCCATCACATGGACGGGCCGCGTGAACCCGACTGACGAAGGGGTCTACCGCGCCGGCGCCAAGGAACGGCCGATGCTGGCCACGCAACTGGAGGCGATACACGCCCGGCGTGTCTTTCCGGCCTTCGACGAGCCGGCGTTTCGCGCGCGCTACCGCCTGACGGTGGAAGCGCCGGCGCAGCTGCAGGTGCTCAGCAACATGCCGCGGTTGTCGCTGCGCCCGCGCCCGGACGGACGCGCCGAGCACCGCTTCGCACAAACGCCGTCGATGCCGGCCTATCTGGTCGCGGTGGCGGTGGGTGACTTCGACCGGCTCGAGGGCCGCTCGGGGCGCACGCCGCTGGCGATCTACACCGAGCGGGGCAAAGCGGCGACGGCAGCCTATGCGATGGCGGCGACACAGCAGGTGCTGCCGTTCTACGAGCGCTACTTCGGCGTGCCCTATGCCTTGCCCAAGCTCGACGAGCTGGCCGTGCCATCGGTGCGCTCGGGCGCGATGGAAGACTGGGGCCTGATTTCGTACATCGAAGAAGCCCTGCTGTTCGATGCGGCGCGCGACCCGCAGGCACGCCAGCAGTTCATCTTCTCGATCGTGGCGCACGAGATTGCCCACCAGTGGTTCGGCAATCTGGTCACGGCGGCCAGCTGGAACGACATCTGGCTCAACGAAGCCTTCGCTGAGTGGATCGCCGAGAAGCTCGAGCACACATTCAATCCGGCCTGGGACGTGCCCTTGCTGCGGCGTTCGCGACTGGAGCGGGTGCTGGCACGCGACGCCGGTTCGGCCTCACGGGCGATCCGCAGCGGCGACGTGAGCGAAGGGCGTGTGTTCGAGGCCTTCGACAACATCACCTACGACAAGGGCGGCGCCGTGCTGACCATGCTGGAGCAGTGGATCGGCGAGGACGTCCTGCAGCGTGGCCTGCAGGCCTACATGCGCGAGCGGCGCCTGTCCAACGCCACGGCCGGCGACCTCTGGTACCACCTGGGGCGCGCCGCGGGCCAGGACGTGCCGCGTGTGGCCAGTGCGTGGACGGATCGCCTGGGCTATCCGCTGGTCGAGGTCGAGCAGCCCTGCGTGCACGGCCGCACGCAGCTGCGGCTGCGCCAGCGACCGTTTCGACTGGACGGTCAGGCGGCAGCCGACGCGCAGGCGGTCTGGCCGGTGCCCGTGGCATTGGCGCGCGGTGCGCAGCGACGCATGGTGTTGCTGGATGCGGCGCAGGCCAGCTTCGATGCCGGTCCTTGCGAGCCGGATGCACCGTGGGTCGCCAATGCGGGCGGGGGCGGCTTCTACCGCGTGAGCTATGCACCCGAGGCTCTGGCGGCCATGACGCGGGCGTTCGGGCGGCTCGATGGGGTCGACCAGGTCGGGCTGTTCAGCGATCTTTTTGCACAGGTCCAGGCCGGCAATCAACCGGTGGAGGCCTGGCTGGCGCTCATCGACAAGGCCGCTGCAGTCGAGGGCGCGGGCCGGCCGGTCCTGTTCGAATCCGCGGCGGATGGACTGGAGTGGTTGCGGTCGGCGGTGGGCGAGGGCCCGCTGCGCCGCGCCGTGGAAGCGCGCGGTCGCGCGCTGCTGGCGCCGGAACTGGCGCGCCTGGGCTGGGCTGCGCGGCCAGGTGAATCGGCTGCGCAGACGCGGCTGCGCAGTGAGCTCATCGCACGCCTGGCCCGCTGGGGCGACGCTGACGTGATCGCCGAAGCCGAGCGCCTGTTCGAGCAGGAAAGCCGCGGCCAGGCCGCCATTGCGCCGGATATCCGCAGCGCGGTGCTGGAAGCCGCGGGCCGTCGCGCGGACGTGGCGCGCTTCGAGCGGCTGCTCCAGCTGGCGACCGAGGCGCGCGACTCCGGTCAGCGGTCGCAACTGGTGCGCGCACTGGCTGCCGTGGAAGAACCGGCGCTGGTGACGCGTGTCCTGGACCTGTCATTGGGCGACAAGCTGCCATCGGATGTGGCGTCGGATCTGCCCTGGCTGCTCGCCCGCAACCCCCGCCATGCGGCGCAGGCCTATGCCTTCACGCGCGAGCATTGGAAAGCGCTGGCCGATCGCACCAGCAGCACCTTTGGCGGCCCCGCCTGGCTGTTGCCGGGTGTGGCTGCGGCACTCGTGGGACCGGCGGCTGCGGCCGCCTTGCTGGTCGACCAGCAGGCCCTGGCGGGCGACGACCGCATGACACCTGCGCGGCAGATCGCCGAGCGCATCCGCCTGAAGGCCGCCTGGTTGGCCCGCCATGGCGCCGCGCTGGAAAGCGCGCTGAGCCGCTGACGCGCCGGGGGGCTACTTTTCAGGCCGCGCCGCGGCGCACGATCGGCCGCGGGCGGCCGTCACCGTCGATGGCCACGTAGGTGAGGTTGGCCTCGGTCACCTTGACCACCTGCTCGCGGCCGGTGCCGCGCTCGGCATAGACCTCGACGTGGATGGTGATCGACGTATTGCCGATGCGCTCGACGCTGGCGTAGAAGCTCAGCAGGTCACCGACGCGCACGGGCTGCTTGAAGATGAACTGGTTGACCGCGACGGTCGCCATGCGGCCCTGCACGATGCGCGCCGGCAGCACCGATCCGGCCAGGTCGACCTGGGCCATGACCCAGCCGCCGAAGATGTCGCCGTTGGCGTTCACGTCGGCCGGCATCGGAATGACGCGCAGCACCAGTTCCTTGTCGTCGGGAAGCCGCGTTGGCAGAGGTTGGGCAGAGCTTGGCATGATGCGGTTCCTGCAAGTTGCGAAAGATTCTCACACGATGCGCTCTCTGGCCCACGCCCGATCGCTGCCGCTGGCCTCCGATCAGCCGTCGCAGCCCCGTTCCGATTGGGGCACGCTGCGCAAGCTGTTCCCGTATCTGTGGCGCTACCGCTGGCGCGTGGGCATCGCGCTGAGTTTCCTGCTGATGGCCAAGCTGGCCAACATCGGCGTGCCGCTGCTGCTGAAGGAACTGGTCGATGCGCTGAACATCAAGCCCGGCCAGCCGCAGGCCTTGCTGGTTGTGCCGCTGGGGCTGCTGCTGGCTTACGGCGGGCTGCGCCTGTCGACCACGGTCTTCACCGAGCTGCGCGAGCTGATCTTCGCCAAGGCCACCGAAGGCACGGCGCGCAGCATCTCGCTGCAGGTCTTCCGCCACCTGCATGCGCTGAGCCTGCGCTTCCACCTGGAGCGGCAGACCGGCGGCATGACACGCGACATCGAACGCGGTACGCGCGCCGTGCATTCGCTGATCTCGTACTCGCTCTACAGCATCCTGCCCACGCTGATCGAGGTGACGCTGGTGCTGGTGCTGCTGGCGGTCAAGTTCGACGCCGGCTTCGTGTGGATCACGCTGGGCGCGCTGGTGTTCTACGTGACGTTCACGATTTCGGTGACCGAGTGGCGCACGAAATTCCGCCGCGAGATGAACGAGCTCGACTCGCGCGCGCATTCGCGGGCCATCGATTCGCTGCTGAACTACGAGACGGTCAAATATTTCAACAACGAAAATTTCGAGGCGGGCCGCTACGACGAGAGCCTGGAAAACCTGCGGCGTGTCGCGCTGAAGTCGCAGAGCACGCTGAGCCTGCTCAACGCGGGGCAGCAGTTGATCATCGCGGTGGCGCTGGTGGCCATCTTGTGGCGCGCCACCAGCGGTGTGGTGGACGGCCGGCTGACCCTGGGCGACTTGGTGATGGTCAATGCCTTCATGATCCAGCTGTATATCCCGCTGAATTTCCTGGGCGTGATGTACCGCGAGATCAAGCAGGCGCTGACCGACCTGGACAAGATGTTCGGCCTGCTCGAACGCAACCGCGAAGTGGACGACAGCGCAGGTGCACAGCCCGTGCAGGTGCAGGCCGGGGCGGTGCGCTTCGAGGATGTGCATTTCGCCTACGAGGCCGACCGACCCATTCTGAAGGGCGTGAGCTTCGAGATTCCGCCGGGGCGCACGGTGGCGGTGGTCGGGCCCTCCGGTGCGGGCAAGTCGACGCTGGCGCGGCTGCTCTACCGCTTCTACGACGCGACCGGCGGGCGCATCACCATCGACGGACAGGACATCCGTGAGGTCACGCAGGCATCACTGCGGGCGGCCATCGGCATCGTTCCGCAGGACA
Source organism: Pseudomonadota bacterium (assembly GCA_963205115.1). Classification (GTDB taxonomy): domain Bacteria; phylum Pseudomonadota; class Gammaproteobacteria; order Burkholderiales; family Burkholderiaceae_C; genus Rubrivivax. The sequence goes on from CAUJHV010000049.1 coordinate 225,041, forward strand.
CGGTGCTGTTCAACGACACCGTGGCCTACAACATCGCCTACGGGCGACCGGGTGCCACGCAGGTCGAGGTGGTGGCCGCCGCGCGGGCCGCGCACATCCACGATTTCATCGCGAGCACACCCAAGGGCTACGAGACCATCGTGGGTGAACGCGGCCTGAAGCTGTCGGGCGGCGAGAAGCAGCGCGTGGCCATCGCGCGCACGCTGCTGAAGAACCCGCCCATCCTGATCTTCGACGAAGCCACCTCGGCGCTGGATTCGGCCAACGAGCGCGCCATCCAGGCAGAAATGCGCAGCGCCGCGCGCGGCAAGACCACGCTGGTCATTGCCCACCGGCTCAGCACGGTGGTCGACGCGCACGAGATCGTCGTGCTGGAGCAGGGGCAGATCGTCGAGCGCGGCACACACGACCGGCTGCTGGCGGCCGATGGGCGCTACGCGCGCATGTGGTTCCTGCAGCGGCAGGGGGCTGACGCGCCGGCTTGAAGCCTGCGATGCGGCTGCGGTGCCGGCCGAGCCGCGCTGCATGCGCGGTGGCCGACCGGCGTCAGCTGCACATCGCCGGTGCCGTTGCAGGACTTCAGAAGGCCGTGGAGAGCGCAGCCTGGCGACGGCGTGCCATCGCGCCCACGAGCAGCAGGCCCAGGCCCATCAGCGCGTAGGTGCTGGGCTCCGGGATTGGCGACACGGTGCCGCCGCCGCCGGTTCCACCGCCACCGGAGCTGCCACCGCCGGAGCCGCCGCCACCCGTGCCACCGCCGCCGCCCGTGCCGCCGTCCACCGGCAGGGGGCTGAAGGGGTCGAGGCTGCCGAAGGTCAGGTTGTCCAGCGCGAAGTCACCCGCGACGCCGGCAAACTTGACGACATAAGCCGTGCCCACGAAGGCCAGCGAGGCGGCGCTCCATTCGCAGCGCGTCTGCTTGTCGGCACACAGCACGGTGCCGGAAAAGCTGAAGTCGTCCGCGGCCAGCGCGCTGCCGTCGTTGCGCAGCACGGAGACCGTCATGTCGCTGCTGGAATTGAAGAAGAACGACAGGGCGTTGTTGAACCCTGCGGCGAAGGACACCGTGACGACGTTGGCGTCGCTGATCGCGATGCCCTCGCCCAGCGCGCTGCTGCCATTGACGCGGCTGCCGTCTTCCAGCAACAGGTTGCGGGTCAGACCGAAGACGCTGGAACTGCCGCCGTTGCCACCGGCTGCAGTTTCCGTCACCCAGGTGTCGGGCGAGAAACTCACGCCCGGGCCGGGCACCGGGCCCTGGGCCGCTGGCGCGTTGTTGGACTTGAAGGTCGAGCTGCCGCCGTTGTAGAACTCATTCACCGACACATCCGCACGCAGGTCGCCAACCAGGGGCGTCAGACCCTCGAAATCGATGCGCGTGGTCGTCGCCGTCGCGGAAAAGGCGGTGCCGTGGGCCGCGAGGACCACTGCCAAACCGAGATGTCGTTGCCAAAGCATGTTCTGTGCCACCAATTGATCAATAAAGCCCGAACGGCGAAACTGCCCGTGATTTCCGTGAGACTTTAGCGAATGCCCCTAGCTTGGGGGATACGTTCAGTATGAACTTGATACGTATTAACCCGTGTATCGACACGCAATGTTACAAGTTGCCACCGCAAGGGGGGGCTGGCCCCTGGGCGCTGTGCCGCCGCCGCTACACTGGCTCGCGTGGAGACCAAGTGGCTCGAGGACTTCGTCAGTCTGGCTGAAACGCGCAGTTTTTCGCGTTCGGCGCAATTGCGCCACGTCACCCAGCCCGCCTTTTCGCGCCGCATCCAGGCGCTGGAGGCCTGGGCGGGTATCGATCTGGTCGACCGCTCGTCCTACCCGACCCGCCTGACCCCCGCCGGCGAAACCTTCCACGCCCAGGCGCTGGATGTGCTGGCCGCGCTGCAGGCGGCGCGCAACACCCTGCGCAGTCATGTGGGTGGCGGCCAGGACATGATCGAATTTGCGATTCCGCACACGCTGGCGTTCACATTCTTTCCGCACTGGATGATGGAGCTTCGTGCGCGCTTTGGTGCGGTGAAGAGCCGGCTGATCACCTTGAACGTCCACGACGCGGTGATGCGGCTGACCGAAGGCGGCTGCGACCTGCTGATCGCCTACCACCACGCCTCGCAGCCGCTGCAACTCAGCCCCGACCGCTACGAGATGCTGAGCCTGGGCCGCGAGACATTGGCGCCCTATGCCAAGCCTTCGGCCGACGGCCGGCCGGCGTTCCCCTTGCCGGGGCCCAGCCACCGCACCGTGCCCTTCCTGAGCTATGGCGCAGGCGCCTACATGGCGCGCATGGTCGAATGGATCGCCAAGACAGCGCCGGAGCCGCTGCTGCTGGAGGCCATCTACGAAACCGACATGGCCGAGGGCCTCAAGGCCATGGCCATCGAAGGCCACGGCCTGGCCTTCCTGCCTGCCAGCGCCGTGCGCAAGGACCTGGCTGCGCGCCGCCTGGTGCGCGCGGCGCCGCCGGGTGACTACGAACTGACGATGGAGGTGCGCATCTACCGCGAGCGCTCCGACCAGGCACGCCACGTCAAGCCGGCCGCGCAGGAACTCTGGAACTTCCTGCTGGCCGATGCCCGCCACGCCGATACCGCCCCTTCGCGGGCCTGACCCGTCTCACCGATGACCGACAACCCTTCCCGACTGACCCTGACCCGACCGGACGATTGGCACGTGCACCTGCGCGACGGCGCGGCCATGCACACCGTGCTGCCCTTTACCGCCGCGCAGTTCGGGCGCGCGCTCGTCATGCCGAACCTGCGCCCGCCCGTCACCACCGCGGCGCAGGCCGTTGCCTACCGCGACCGCATCCTGGCGGCGCTGCCGCCCGACGCGCGTTTCCAGCCCCTGATGTCGCTGTACCTGACCGACAACACTCCCGTCGACGAGGTCAAGCGCGCCCGCGAGGCCGGCGTGGTGGCCTTCAAGCTCTACCCGGCGGGTGCCACGACCAACAGCGATGCGGGCGTGACCGACCTGGCCAAGTGCCGAGCGGTGCTCGAGGCCATGCAGCGCGAGGGCCTGCTGCTGCTGGTGCACGGCGAAGTCACCGACACCGAGATCGACATATTCGACCGCGAAGCCGTTTTCATCGACCGCGTGATGCAGCCGCTGCGGCGCGATTTTCCGGCGCTGAAAGTGGTGTTCGAACACATCACCACGCGCGAGGCAGCGCAGTACGTGGCCGACAGCGAGCCGGTCACGGCCGCCACGATCACGGCGCACCACCTGCTGTACAACCGCAATGCCATCTTCACCGGCGGCCTGCGTCCGCACTACTACTGCCTGCCGGTGCTCAAGCGCGAGCAGCACCGGCTGGCGCTGGTCGACGCGGCCACGTCGGGCAGCCCCAAGTTCTTCCTGGGCACCGACAGCGCGCCGCACGCCGCGGCGATGAAGGAGCAATCGGTCTGCGGGGCCGGCTGCTTCACGGCGCCGGCAGCGCTGGAGCTGTATGCCGAGGCCTTCGAGCGCGTCGGCCGGCTCGATCGCCTGGAGGGCTTTGCCAGCCACCACGGCCCTGACTTCTACGGCCTGCCGCGCAACCGCGACCACGTGGTGCTGCAGCGCCAGGACTGGACGCTGCCGGAAAGCCTGTCCTTTGGCGATGCCACGATCAAGCCGCTGCGTGCGGGCGAAACCCTGTCCTGGAGGCTGTCGGCATGACAAGCGAACGTGTGGCATTGCTGATCGACGCGGACAACGTGTCGGTCGACGTCATCGAACAGGCCGTGACGTGGATCGCCCAGCGCTGGGGCGGGCCCCACGTGCGGCGCGCGTACTGCACGGCCGAGATGGCGGTGAAGCACCAGGAGCTGTTCAAGCGCTTGTCGATCCGTCCCATGGTCAACCTGGCAGCGGGCAAGAACTCCACCGACATCGCGCTGGCCGTCGATGCCATCGACCTGGTGGTGTCGGAGCGGCCCGCCACGGTGGTCATCGCATCCTCGGATTCCGACTTTGCGCCGCTGGTCAGCCGGCTGCGCGAAAAGGGCTGCCGCGTCATCGGCGTCGGCCAGAAGGGCAAGACGGGCGACGAGACGCAGGCGCTGTATGACGAGTTCGAGGTGCTGAGCCACCGCGCCGGCGGGCGCGCGGGCACGCGGTCCACGGGCACGCGCCAGTCGGCCCGAGGCGCTGCCGGCCGCACGGAGGCCGACCGCTCCGAGGCCGATCGTTCAGAGGCGGGCCGGGCCGAAGGTGGCCGCGCGGCCTCGGGTCGGGCAGACAGTGGCCGCGCAGCGGCACGCGGTGCGCAAGCCAGCCGCGCCGACGCGCTCGTGGCGGCGATCGAGCCCGCTGCGGCGCTGGGCGCGGGTACGGGCAGCACCCGATCCGGCCGCGGCCGTGGCGGCCGCCGCGCGTCCGCGGCGTCGGTTGCATCGACCACCGCCGCCGAGGCAGGCGCGTCGCCGACGCTCGCGCCGAGCCTGCCCACGGCCAAGCTGTTCGAGCAGTTTGTCGACCTCATCGACAAGTTGCCGGTGGAAGCGCCGAACGCGGCGGTGCCCGCCAAGAAGCGCAACTCGCGCGGCCGCGGCCGCGGCGGCAAGGGACAAAAGCCCCAAGTCTTGAAGTCGGGCCCGAAGCCCTAACATCCCGGACGTCGCCACTGCCGATGACCGCCCTCCCGGCGGCACTTCCATGAAACGCATCATCCTGTTCGTGCTGACCAACCTGGCCGTCATGCTGGTTCTGGGCATCTCGGCCAGCCTGCTCGGCGTCAACCGGTATCTGACGTCCAACGGCCTGCATCTGGGGCAGTTGCTGGGCTTTGCCGCGCTGATGGGTTTCGGCGGCGCGATCATCTCGCTGCTGATGAGCAAGCCCATGGCCAAGTGGTCCACCGGCGCGCACATCATCAACGACTCGTCCGATCCCACGCACCGCTGGATCGTGGGCACGGTGGCGGGCTTTGCGCAGAAGGCCGGCATCCAGATGCCCGAGGTCGCCATCTTCGAAGGCGAGCCGAATGCCTTCGCCACGGGCGCCTTCAAGAACTCCGCGCTCGTGGCGGTGTCCACCGGGCTGCTGCAGAACATGACGCGCGAAGAGGTCGAGGCCGTGATCGGCCACGAAGTCGCGCACGTGTCCAACGGCGACATGGTCACCATGACGCTGATCCAGGGCGTGATGAATACCTTCGTGGTGTTCCTCTCGCGCGTGATCGGCTATGTGGTCGACAAGGTCATCCTGCGCAACGACCGCGACGGCGTGGGCATCGGCTACTACGTGACCACGATGGTCCTGGACATCGTGCTGGGCCTGCTGGCCGCGGTGGTCGTGGCCTGGTTCTCGCGTCAACGCGAATACCGTGCCGACGCGGGTGCTGCACAACTGATGGGCCGCAAGCAGCCGATGATCAATGCGCTGGCGCGGCTGGGTGGCGTGGATTCCGGCGAACTGCCCAAGACGGTGCAGGCCATGGGCATCAGCGGCAAGCCCGGTGGATTCATGGCGCTGATGAGCAGCCACCCGCCGATCGAAGACCGCATCCGCGCGCTGCAGCAGTCGCAGGTCGCCTGAACGCGCAGGCGGCTGCGGCCGCCGTCGGCGCACGCACGAACGAACGGGGCCCGCGGGCCCCGTTTGTCATTCCGGGATCGATGGGACAATCCACCCCGTGAAGCAGGCCAGACCGCCGCTGGTGCGAGCGTGGAAACACGGCACTGGAGGAAGGTCCGGACTGCACAGGGCAGCGCAGGAGCTAACGGCTCTCCACCGCGAGGTGAGGATCAGAGCAACAGAGACGAGTTTTCGTGGGGTGTCCCGAAGAGGGGTGTTCTGCGGCGCGCCAGCTTGCTGGCGCCCGGACGGCGCAAGCCGGCCGGCATCGGCGCAAGCCGGTGACCAGCAGCCACCTTCCGCGGGGCTCACGCCCCGCGGAAGGTGAAACGGGCAATCTCTGCGCGCAGCAACACCAAGTAGGCCGGCGATGATGCGGCCCGCGGAGCCGGCGGGTAGGTGGCACCGAGCCCTCGGGGTGACCCGGGGCCCAGAGGAATGGCGGTCACGGCGCAAGGGTCGAAAGACCCGCGCGCCGCACAGAATCCGGCCTATCGGCCTGCTTCACACATTACACGGAAGGCCTGCCCACGCAGGCCATGCTGCCGCTGAAGTCGGGCGTCAGGCAGGCAGCACCAGGTCCACACGGCTGGACCAGACGAGCCCGTCTTCGCCAGCGACGCGCGCCAGGCGCATCGTGGCGGCCTCGCGCGCCGCCGGTCGCAGCGAGCGCCACAGGAAATCGCGATCGTTGCCGGCCTCGCCGGCCACGAACAGCTGCGAAGTCCACTCGCCGAAGCTGGCGTGCCGCAGCTTGATGTGGATGTGGGGCGTGCGGCCGGGGTAGGGCACGGGTCTTATGGTGCGAAAGCGCACGCCCCCGTCCTTGCCGCTGCGAGCCTGACCGAAGCCCTGGAAACCGTCGTCCGCCTGGCCGGATGCCGGTCGCACGTCGGGGTGGTGGTAGACCGCGGCCGCGTCGCACTGCCAGATCTCCACCTCGGCGCCATCGATCAAGCGCCCGCGCGTATCGATTACCGCGAGCAGCAAGGCCAGATGCTCACCACGTGCCACGAGCGTCTGCGCGCCACGGCGGACCTGCGTCAGATCCGCGTCCCAATCGGTTTCGCGCTCGCGCCAGCGGCGCGGCGGGTAGAACGGGCCGTCGGTCATCGACGGCAGCACGGGCCGCTCGGCCTGACCCTGCGCGGGCAGGCCCAGACCCCACAGCGTGCCGCCGCCGGCCGTTGCCAGCAGCAGTTGTCGACGCAGGCGCGCATCGCAAGGCATGGCGAACTCCTTGGTGTCGTGCCGGACGGTGGCCGGCATCCCGCATTCGAGCATCTCGCCACGACCCGCAGGCCCGCGGGGTCATCTCGATACACTGAAACGATGCACCCCGATGCCCGCACGCTGTGGCGCGGCCCGCGCTGGACCCTGTCCTTGCTGCTGGCATGCCTGGGCATGCTCGGTCCGTTTGCGATCGACAGCTACCTGCCGGCGTTCATGGGCATCGCACGCGACCTGCAGGCCTCGCCCGTGCAGATGCAGCAGACGCTCTCGGTCTACCTGCTGACCTTCGCCGTGATGAACCTGTTCCACGGCGCGCTGTCCGATTCGCTGGGGCGCCGGCCCGTGGTGCTGGTGGCGATCGCGGTCTTCACGCTCGCCTCCGCGGGTTGTGCGTGGAGCCAGACCATCGGTGGGCTGGTTTTCTTCCGCGGGCTGCAGGGCCTGGCCGCCGGCGCGGGCATGGTGGTCTCGCGCGCCATCATTCGCGACCTCTATGCGCCGTCGGATGCGCAGCGCGTGATGAGCCAGGTCACCATCTTCTTCGGCCTGGCCCCGGCCATCGCGCCGATGATCGGCGGCTGGCTGTTTGCACACGTGGGCTGGCATTCGATCTTCTGGCTGCTGGCCGTGCTGGGTGTCTTGCTGGGTGTGCTGATCGCCCGGCAGCTGCCCGAGTCGCTGCACCCCGACCAGCGCCAGGAATTCCACCCGCTGAACCTGCTGCGCGGCTACTGGCAGATGGGCACCAACCCGCGCTTCATCGCGCTGGTGCTGGCCAGCGGCGTGCCGTTCAACGGCATGTTCATCTACATCCTGGCCTCGCCCGCGTGGCTGGGCGAGCACCTGCAACTGGCACCCACGCAGTTCTTCTGGTTCTTCCTGCTGAGCATTGGCGGCATCATGGGCGGGGCCTGGTGCAGCGGGCGCCTGGCGGGCCGGGTCACGCCGCGGCGTCAGATCCGCTGGGGCCTGTTGATCATGGGGGCCACCACGGTGGCCAACCTGGTCCTGAACAGCCTGTTCGAGCCGCGTGCGAGCTGGGCGATGCTGCCGGTGGCCATGTTCTCTTTCGGCTGGTCCATGATGACGCCGGCCGTCACCTTGCTCGTGCTGGATCAGGCGCCGGACCGCCGGGGCATGGCCTCGTCGATCCAGGCCTTCGTCGGCGCGGTCGGCAACGCGGCGGTAGCCGGCGTGCTGGTCCCGCTGGTCATGCACTCGCCGATGGCGCTGGCGGTGGCCTCGGCGGCCCTGATGCTGGTGGGTCTCGTGTCCTGGACCTGGGTCAAGCGCCGCGTGGCGGCCTGATCGCGCGAACAAGGGCTGACCTTCAGTCCATATCAAGTCGGACCTGGGTCGACCGAAAGCGAGGCAGGAGTTGCCCTGCCATGCCTTCGAATCCCCTGCCGCACCGCCAGAACCTGCTGACCGCCCTGCTGGCGGCCGCCTTCCTGGTCGCCTGGCCCGCGACGGCCGCACGCGCCGCCGACGCCCACGCGCCGGCCAAGCCGGCGACGCCGGTGGCACGCGCCGAGGCGCCCGCCGCATCGGCCGCGCCCCACGCGGCGGCCGCGCACGCATCCGACGCTGCGGGCCATGGCGCGCGCGCCCCGAAGGGCGAAGCCGCTGCCCCACACGGCGCCGCAGCCAAGGCCGAGCCGGCGGCTGCCGAAGATCCGCTGGACCGCTTGCGCGAACGCCTGGTCGAACGCCTGGGCGCGCGCCGCCCGGCTGATGCCCGGCATCCCAACGTGCTTCAGGTCGCCTCGCGCGCACCGGGCGAGATGCAGGTCGCGGCCGGTTCGCACGCGCCGCGCAAGGCGGCGTCGGCACGCCACGAGACCGGCCACGGCGCCGGCAACACACACGGTGCGGCCGCCGTCCACGGCGCGCAGGGCGGCGGGCATGCCGCTGGTCACGCACACTGGACCTACCAGGGCGAGACCGGACCGCAATCCTGGGGCTCGCTGCGTCCGGAATTCGTGGCCTGCTCCACCGGCACGCGCCAGAGCCCCATCGACATCCGCGACGGCTTCACGCTGGATCTGGATCCCGTGCGCTTCAGCTACCGGCCCACCGGCTTCTCGGTCATCGACAACGGCCACACCGTGCAGGTCAACCTGCCGTCCGGCCAGTTCATCGAAGCCCTGGGCCGGCGCTACGAGCTGGTGCAGTTCCACTTCCACCGCCCGTCCGAGGAACGCATCAACGGGCGCGCCTTCGACATGGTCGTGCACCTGGTGCACAAGGACCTCGAGGGCCGGCTGGCCGTCGTGGCCGTGCTGCTGGATCGCGGCTCGGCCCATGCCGTGGTGCAGTCGGTGTGGAACAACCTGCCGCTGGAAAAGGGCGAAGCCCTGCCGGCCAGCGCCACCATCGACCTCAACGAACTGCTGCCCGCCGACCGCCGCTATTTCCAGTACATGGGTTCGCTGACCACCCCGCCCTGCACCGAAGGTGTGCTGTGGATGGTGATGCAGCAGCCGGTGACGGTCTCGCACGAGCAGATCGCGCTGTTCTCGCGGCTGTATCCGATGAACGCCCGGCCGATCCAGTCGGCGTCGGGGCGTGTGATCAAGCAGTCGAACTGACCCACCGCCCGAGCGCGCCGGCGCCACGTCGGCGTCCTGGCAGTTCCTGGCCACCCGCACAGCCCGTGCGCGAGCGGGTCTCTCGCGCCCGGCCCACCCGGGCCGCGCCGCTTGCGCCGGCGCCTCGCCCCGTCACTTCCGCCGGCGCGTGGCCAGCAGCGCCGGCCAGAGCCACAGGCTCATGAACCACAGACCGACACGCCGCGCCGTCAGCGCGGCGGTCTCGTGCTGCGCCACCTTGACGAACAGCACGCTGGCGCCGACCAGCACGTACACCACCAGCAGCAGGTAGATCGCCACGCGCGTGCCGTACGGCCCGCCCAGCGCGTCACCGATCCAGCGACCCAGCAGCGCGGCCAGCAGGACCGAGCCCAGCAGGGCCAGGCCCACGCCCGCCAGGGCATGGCGCAAGCGCCACAGGGGGTCGTTTTCGCCCGGCGTCACCGGGCGCCTACCGCGCCCAACGGCCCTGTCATCCCCCTAGAACCACCCCTACGAGATGTAAGTCCTGAGAACTGGGGAGAACGATGACCCTGGCCCGGGAAATTCGAAAGCTCTTTCAAATGAAGGCGCAAGTGCTTAATTTTGCACATCTTTTGGGTCTCCGTGATTTCTGCAAACCTGCGCTAAGGTCTTGATTTCATTGATTTTTCAGGCCTGTGGCGCATTGCTCCGCCCCATGACCATGGGGTACAGTGCGTATTCGTGGAGAAAAGTGGATATTTGTGACTGCGTTCGGCTTCAAAGGCGGCCCCGTGATGACCCTGGACAGCAAGGGCCGTCTGACCGTGCCTGCGCAGTTCAAGGACATCCTCGTTACCGCGGAGCAGGGCAAGCTGGTGGTCTGCAAGAACATCGAGCGCAGTCTGCAGCTGTTTCCGGCCAGCGTCTGGGCGCGGTACGAAGCCAAGCTGCGCGCGCTGGACGACTCGCACGCGGCGGTCAAGCGTCGTTTCATCGGCAGCGCCAACGAGCTGGCAATCGACAACGGCTCGCGCATCCTCATTCCGCCGGAGCTGCGGGAGTGGGCTGGTCTGGAGCGCGATGTCATCTTCATGGGCATGGGAAGCCGGTTCGAATTGTGGGACAAGGCCAAACTCGACGCCCACGAGGCCGAATCCGAAGAAGCGACGCTGCGGGCCCAACAGGCCGGCCTCTCGGTGGATTGAGCCTGATATGGCAGTCGCACACATCCCGGTCCTGCTGACCGAGGCCGTGCAGGCCGTGGTCACGCGTCCCGACGGCATCTACGTGGATGGCACTTTCGGCCGCGGGGGGCACGCGCGTGCCGTGCTGGCGCTGCTGGCGCCTGCCGGCCGCCTGGTGGCCTTCGACAAGGACCCCGAGGCCATCGCCGCGGCTGGCGCCATCGCCGACACGCGCTTCGTCATCCGTCATGCCGGCTTTTCGGCCATGCGCGAAGAGCTCGCCGCCATGGGCATCCAGGCCGTGGATGGCGTACTGCTGGACCTGGGCATCAGCAGCCCGCAGATCGACACGCCGGGGCGGGGCTTCAGCTTCCGCTTCGATGCACCGTTGGACATGCGCATGGACACGACCCGTGGCGAAACCGCTGCGGACTTCCTGGAACGCGCCGATGAGCGCCAGATTGCAGAGGTGATCCGTGAATACGGCGAAGAACGGTTTGCTGTTTCGATTGCAAAGGCGCTTGTCGCTCGCCGCGAAGGCGGGCAGCCGGTGCGAACGACGCGCGAGCTGTCCGACATCGTGGCTCGTGCGGTCAAGACCCGCGAGCCCGGCCAGGACCCCGCCACGCGCACCTTTCAGGCTCTTCGGATTTTCGTCAACGCCGAGCTCGAGGAGCTCGAGCAGGGGCTGAGCGCCGCGCTGGAGCTCCTGGCGCCGGGTGGGCATCTGGCCGTGATCGCCTTTCACTCGCTGGAAGACCGCATCGTCAAGCAGTTCATGGCGCGCGAGAGCCGCGCGGTCTTCGACCGCCGCGCGCCCTTTGCGGCGCCGGCACCCACGCGGCTGCGGCTGCTGGGCCGCGTGCGCCCGGGTGCGGCCGAACTGGCGGCCAACCCGCGCGCACGCTCGGCGATCCTGCGCGTGGCCGAACGCCGCGCGCCTGAAGGGGCGGTCGCATGACGCGCGTGCAATTGCTGCTGCTGGCCGCCCTGGTGGCCAGTTCGCTGTTTCTCGTGAAGACCTCTTACGAGGCGCGGCGGCTGTTTTCCGCCGTCGAGGGCGCACAGGTCGAGGGCGCGCGCATCGACCAGGAATTCAAGCGCCAGGAGGCCGAGCGCCAGCTGCAGGCCACCAACCAGCGCGTGGAGCGCGAGGCCAAGACGCGCATGCGTATGCACCCGGCGCAGCCGGCCCACAAACACTATGTCGTCGAGATGGCGACGGAGGCCGCCCGATGACGAAGTGGTGCCGCTTCCCGCTGTGCGTCGCGTCCAGGAGCGAGCCGTGAGCGCGCGTCCGCCGGCCGCGCGCCGCGTCAATTACGCCACCAGCCCGCTGCTGGCGAGCAAGACCCCGCCCTGGCGCTCGCGCTTCGTGGTGGTGATGGTGGCGCTGGGCTTTGCCGCGCTGCTGGGCCGCGCCGTCTACGTGCAGATCCTGGAGACCGACTTCTACGTGAAGCAGGGCGAGGCGCGTTATGCCCGCAAGCTGACCCTGCCGGCCAGCCGCGGCCGCATCCTCGACCGCAACGGGCAGGTGCTGGCCACCAGCGTGTCCGTGCCTTCGGTGTGGGTGATCCCGAAGGACTTCTCCGCCACCGACAAGCAGCGCCGCGAGCTCTCGAAGCTGTTGAACGTGCCGCTGTCCGAACTGCGCGAACGCACCGAAGGCGAAGGCGAATTTGCCTGGCTGCGCCGCCAGGTCGACCCGGAGGTCTGGGAGCGCGTGAAGGCGCTGGGCATCAAGGGCGTGCACCAGGTGCCGGAGTACAAGCGCAAGTACCCCGAGGGCGAAGCCGCCTCGCACGTGGTCGGCTTCACCAACATCGAAGAAGCCGGCCAGGAAGGCATCGAGCTGGCCTTCCAGAAGCAGCTGCAGGGCCGCGCCGGCTCGCGCGGTGTCGTGCGCGACCGTCTGGGCAAGGTGGTGGACGACCTGGGCGAGCGCGTCGAGCCGATCAACGGCCAGGACGTGCAGCTGTCCATCGACAGCAAGGTGCAGTTCTTCGCCTGGCAGAAGCTGCGCGACACCGTGCGCGAACGCAATGCCAAGTCGGGCAGCGTGGTTGTGCTGGACGGCATTTCCGGCGAGATCCTGGCATTGGCAAACTACCCGGGATTCGATCCCGCGCAACGCAGGTCCCGCAGCGGCGACCAGCAGCGCAACCGCGCACTGACCGACGTCTTCGAGCCGGGTTCGACGATGAAGCCCTTCATCATCAGCTGGGCACTCGAGACCGGCAAGTGGCAACCGGACACGGTGATCAACACGGGTTCGTACAGCGTCAGCGGTATCCCGATCCGGGACACGCACGTGTACCCGCAGCTGTCGCTGGCCGGCATCATCCAGAAGTCGAGCAACGTGGGCACGGCGAAGCTGGCCATGCAGATGGAGCGCCGCGAGATGCACGAGCTGCTTGCGCAGGTCGGCTTCGGCCAGAAGCCGCAGATCGACTTCCCGGGCGCGGTCACCGGGCGGCTGCGCCCGTGGAAGAGCTGGCAGCCGATCGACCAGGCCACCATGAGCTACGGCTACGGCGTGTCGACCTCGCTCTTGCAGCTGGCGCGCGCCTACACCGTGTTTGCCCGCGACGGCGAGGTGGCCAGCCTGACGATCCGCAAGCAGCAGGCGCCCACGCCGGGCATGCATGTCTATTCGCCCAAGACTGCGGCGCAGATGCGCGAGATGCTGGCGCTGGTGACGGCCAAGGGCGGCACCGCGCCGGCGGCCTATGTGGAAGGGTTTTCGGTCGGTGGCAAGACCGGCACGGCGCGAAAGATGATCGAAGGCAAGGGCGAGTACGCCGAGGGCAAGTACCGCGCGTGGTTCGTCGGCTTGTCGCCGATCAGCAAGCCGCGCGTTGTCGTGGCCGTGATGATCGACGAGCCAACCAAGGACAACGTCTACTACGGCGGTCTGGTGGCTGCGCCGGTCTTCAGCGAGGTCGTGCAGCACACGCTGCGCACGCTGGGCGTGGAGCCGGACATCGAGGTGCGACCGCGCATCCAGTTCAAACCCGAAGCCGCGGCGCCGGAGACGCTGTGACCGCACCCGCCCCGCTGCACACACCCGCGCAAGCCGCCGCCTGGCTGCGCGCGTGCGCAGCCTCGCCAGCGGCGGCACTGCGCAGCGACAGCCGCCGCGTGCAGCCGGGTGACGCCTTCATCGCCTGGCCTGGCGCGGCCACGGACGGCCGGGCCTATGTCGGCGCCGCGCTGGCCGCAGGCGCCACGGCCTGTCTGGTGGAGGCCGAGGGCGCCGAGCGCTTCGGCTTCGCCGACGCCCGCGTGGGAGCGGTGTCCGGCCTGAAGGCGCTGGCAGGCGAGATTGCCGCGGCCTGGTATGGCCAGCCCAGCGAACAGCTGCCCATACTGGCGGTGACCGGCACCAACGGCAAGACGTCGACGGCCTGGTGGCTGGCGCAGGCCCTGTCGGCCGGCGGCCGGCCCTGCGGCGTGGTCGGCACGCTGGGCGTGGGCCAACCGCCGCAACTGGTGTCCACGGGCCTGACCACGCCAGATCCGGTCACGCTGCAGGCGGCATTCGCGGATTTCCGTGACCGCGGTTTTGGTGCCTGCGCCATCGAAGCCTCGTCCATCGGCATCGTCGAGCAGCGACTGGCGGGCACGCGGGTGCGCGTGGCGCTGTTCACCAATTTCACGCGCGACCACCTGGACTACCACGGAGACATGGCGAGCTACTGGCAGGCCAAGCGGCGCCTGTTCGACGGGCCCGACCTGCAGGCTGCCGTGATCCACATCGACGATGCCAAGGGCGAGGCCCTGGCGCGCGAATGGGCGGCACGCGGCGACGCGGCCGCCGCGGTCTGGACGGTCTCTTCGCGCGGGCCGGCGCGGCTGTGTGCCCAGGCCGTGCGCTATGTCGACGGCGGCCTGTGCTTCGACGTGGTCGAGGGTGATGCCCGCGCTGCCGTGCGCTCGCGCCTGATCGGCGACTACAACGTCGACAACCTGCTGGTCGTGCTGGGCGGCCTGCGCGCGATGGGCGTGCCGCTGGCCGCAGCGGCCGCCACTGTTCCCGCACTGACGCCGGTACCGGGGCGCATGCAGCGCGTGCCGGCTGCGGCCTCGGTCGCGGCGCCGGACGTGGTGGTCGATTACGCACACACCCCCGACGCACTGGACAAGGTGCTGCAATCGCTGCGCCCGCTGGCGCAGGTGCGCGGCGGCCGGCTGTGGTGCGTCTTTGGCTGCGGCGGCGACCGCGATGCGACCAAGCGGCCCTTGATGGCGGAGGCCGCCGCACGCGGCGCCGACGAGGTCGTGGTCACCAGCGACAACCCGCGCAGCGAAGACCCGCAGGCGATCCTGCAGCAGGTCGCGCGCGGCCTGCCGCGTGGCCGCGGGCGCCTGGAGGTGGATCGCCGCTCGGCCATCGCCCGCGCCGTGCGCGAGGCCGCACCCGACGATGTCGTGCTGATCGCCGGCAAGGGGCACGAGGACTATCAGGAGATCGCCGGTCAGCGCCTGCCGTTCTCCGATGTGCACGAGGCCGCAAAGGCACTGGAGGCGCGATCATGATGATGACGCTGAACGAGGCGCTCGAACTGGTCCCTGGCGCGGTCCGCGTCGGCGATGGCGACCTGGCGCTCTCCCGCGTGCACACCGATACACGCAGCCTGCGCCCCGGCGATTTCTTCGTGGCGCTCAAGGGCGAAAACTTCGACGGCCATACGTTCCTCGCGCAGGCCCGGCTGGCGGGTGCGTCGGCGGCAATGGCCGAGCGCGGGCTCGGCCTGGCGGGTATGCCGGGTCTGCAGGTGAGCGACAGCCTGGCAGGCCTGCAGGCGTTGGCCCGCGGCTGGCGTGCCCGGCACCCGGTGCCGCTGATCGCGGTGACGGGCAGCAACGGCAAGACCACGGTCACGCAGATGCTGGCCTCCATCCTGCACGCCGCGCACGGCGACGACGCGCTGGCCACGCAAGGCAACCTGAACAACCACATCGGCGTGCCGCTGACCTTGCTGCGGCTGCGCGCCAACCACCGCGCGGCGGTTCTCGAACTGGGCATGAACCACCCCGGCGAGATCGCGGTGCTGGCGGCCCTGGCGCAGCCGACCGTGGCGCTGGTGAATAACGCCCAACGTGAGCATCAGGAGTTCATGGCCAGCGTCGAGGCCGTGGCGGCCGAGAACGGCGCGGTCATCAGCTCGCTGGCCGCGGACGGCGTGGCGGTCTTTCCTTCGGACGACCCGCAGGCGCTGCTCTGGCGGCAGCTCTCGCGCGGGCGGCGCGTGATGACCTTCGGTCTGGACGCGCCGGCGGACGTGACTTGCCAGGCGCAGCCGCTCGAAGCCGGCGGCTGGCGCACCGACCTGCGCACGCCGCAGGGCACCGTGGCCATCCACCTGCAGGTCGCCGGCCGGCACAACCTGAAAAACGCGCTGGCGGCCTGTTCGGCGGCGCTGGCCGCGGGCCTGCCGCTGGAAGCCGTGGCCGCGGGTCTGGCCGCCTTCCGGCCGGTCAAGGGCCGCTCACAGCTGACCACGCTGCGCTGGAACGGCCGCGACGCCACACTGATCGACGACAGCTACAACGCCAACCCCGATTCCGTCATCGCGGCCATCGAAGTGCTGGCCAGCCTGCCGGCGCCGCAGTGGCTGATCCTGGGCGACATGGGCGAGGTCGGCCAGCAGGGGCCGGCCTTCCACGCCGAGGTGGGCAAACATGCGCGCCAATGCGGCATCGCCCATGTCTGGTGTGCCGGCATCCAGTGCATCGAGGCCGCGCGCGCCTTCGGCCCCGGTGCGCGGCACTTCGTGACGGTCGATTCGCTGATCGAACAGTTCGGCCCGGGCAACAGCCTGCCGGCGGCGGGCGCCATCCTCGTCAAGGGCTCGCGTTTCATGGCCATGGAGCGGGTCGTGCAAGCGCTGCAAACCCTGACCCAGGGCGCGACAGGAGGGGCGGCATGCTCCTGAGCCTGAGCCAGTGGCTGATGACGCTGTATCCCGAGCAGCTGGGATTCCTGCGCGTCTTCCAGTACCTCACCTTCCGTGCGGTGCTGGCGGCCATGACCGCCTTGCTCATCGGTCTGGCCTTCGGCCCCTGGGTGATCCGCCACCTGACCGAGATGAAGGTCGGGCAGCCCATCCGCGAATACGGCATGCAATCCCACCTGGGCAAGCGCGGCACGCCGACGATGGGCGGTGTGCTGGTGCTGATCGGCATCGCCGTGTCCACGGTGCTGTGGTTCGACTGGACCAACCGCTTCGTGTGGGTGGTGATGCTGGTGACCTTCGGCTTCGGCCTGATCGGCTGGACCGACGACTACCGCAAGGTCGTGCGCAAGGACCCCGAGGGCATGCGGTCGCGGGAGAAGTTCTTCTGGCAGTCGATGCTCGGCCTGGTGGCGGCGCTGTACCTGGCCTTCAGCGTGTCCGAAACCTCGAACCTGCGGGTGCTGGAGCTGTTCCTGCGCTGGGTGACCAGCGGCTTCTCCAACGACCTGCCGCCCAAGGCCGACCTGATGGTGCCGTTCTTCAAGACGGTGAGCTATCCGCTGGGTGTATTTGGCTTCATCGCGCTGAGCTGGTTTGTCATCGTGGGCGCCAGCAATGCCGTGAACTTCACCGACGGCCTGGACGGCCTGGCGATCATGCCGGTGGTGCTAGTGGGCGCGGCGCTGGGCATCTTTGCGTACGTCACCGGCAATGCGGTGTATTCGAAGTACCTGCTGTTCCCGTACATCCCGGGCTCGGGCGAACTGCTGATCTTCTGCGCGGCCATGGGCGGAGCGGGGTTGGCCTTCCTGTGGTTCAACGCCAATCCGGCACAGGTGTTCATGGGCGACGTGGGCGCGCTGTCACTGGGTGGCGCGCTGGGAACCATCGCCGTCATCACGCGCCAGGAAATCGTCCTGGGCATCATGGGTGGCGTCTTCGTGGCCGAAGCACTGAGCGTCGTGATCCAGGTGGTCTGGTTCAAGTACACCAAGCGCCGCTACGGCGAAGGCCGGCGCATCTTCCTGATGGCGCCGCTGCACCACCACTTCGAGAAAAAGGGCTGGGCCGAAACCCAGGTCGTGGTGCGTTTCTGGATCATCACGCTGATGCTGTGCCTGATCGGCCTGGCCAGCCTGAAGCTGCGGTGAGCGCGCGATGAAGAGCCTCGCCGACCGTCACTTCCTGATCCTGGGCCTGGGCCAGCAGAGCCTGGCCATGGCGCGCTGGTGCACACGCCACGGCGCGCAGGTCAGCGTCTGGGATTCGCGCGAAGAGCCGCCGCTGGCCGCCACGCTGCACCAGCATTGCCCGCAGGCGCGGCTGTTCAGCGGCGACATCGGCCCCGAGGTGCTGCAAGGCGTGCATGGCGTGCTCAAGGGGCCAGGCCTCGCGCCGCACGACCTGCGTATTGCCGCGGTGCTGCAGGCCGCGCGCGACACCGGCCTGCGCACGGGCGGCGAACTGGATCTGTTCGTGCTGGCGCTGCAGGACTTGCAGGCTGACACCGGTTACGCGCCGAAGCTGCTGGCCATCACCGGCACCAATGGCAAGACCACGACCACGGCGCTGACGGCGCTTCTGGTCGAGCGTGCGGGCCGCCGCGTGGTGGCCGCGGGCAACATCGGCCCGACGTTGCTGGACACGCTGGCTGAACGGCTGGATGCGCGCGCGGCGGCACAGGCAGCACAGGCGGCCGCGGCGGCTGATGCGGCTGATGCCGCCGGCGAGCCGGATGCGGGGCCCAACAGCCCGGCAGCTGCGCCCGATGCCGAGGTGACATCCGCGCTGGCTCAAGACGCTAACGCCGGACCCGAGTCAACGGACAAACCGCCGGCCGCAGAACCGGACGACGCAGCGGCCTTGCCCGAAGTCTGGGTGCTGGAGCTGTCGAGCTTCCAGCTGGCCGACCTCGCGCCGCAAACCGCCTTCGAGCCGGCCGCAGCGACGGTGCTCAATGTCACGCAGGACCATCTTGACTGGCACGGCGACATGGCGGCCTATGGCGCGGCCAAGGCGCGCATCTTCGGTAGCCAGGCCACGATGGTGATCAACCGCGACGACCCGCTGGTCGTGGCGATGGAGCCTCAGCTGCCGCGCCCGGGCACCAAGCTGCCCAAGGGCACGCCCAAGCCGGTGCCGCGCGAGGTATTGCGCTTTGGGCTGGACGCGCCACAGCGCCCGGGCGATTTTGGCCTGGTCACCGAAAACGGCATGGCCTGGCTGGTGCGCGCGCTGCCGGCGGACGAAACGATCAAGCGCAAGCGCGGCGACGACAGCGAAGAAGAGATCCACCTCCAACGCCTGATGCCCGCGGATGCACTGCGCCTGCGCGGGCGCCACAACGCGTCCAACGCGCTGGCCGCGCTGGCGCTGGCCACGGCCATCGGCTGCCCGTTGGCGCCGATGCTGCACGGCCTGCGCGAGTACCGCGGCGAGCCGCACCGTGTGGAATTTGTCGGCCGCATCGGCGAGGTCGAGGCCTTCGACGACACCAAGGGCACGAACGTGGGCGCCACCGTGGCCGCGATCACGGGACTGGGCGCCGAGCGCGCACCTGCACGCCTGGTGGTCATCCTGGGCGGTGACGGCAAGGGCCAGGACTTCACGCCGCTGGCCGCGCCCGCGGCCGCGCACGTTCGGGCCGTGGCGCTGATCGGCCGCGACGCGCCGGCCATCGAAAGCGCGCTGGCCGGCTGCGGCCTCGTGATGCAGCACCACGCCACGCTCGAGGCCGCCACGCAGTGGTGCTTCGACCAGGCCCGGCCGGGTGATGCCGTGCTGCTGAGCCCGGCCTGTGCCAGCTTCGACATGTTCCGCAACTACGTGCACCGCGGTGAAGTCTTTGTCCAGACCGTCCAGGCACTGGCGGCCGAACACGGGGAGATGGGCGCATGAACGCCGCCGTGTTCGCCCGCTTCCAGCAGCTGCAGCGCCTGCGCGCCGCGTGGGCGCAGTGGCGCGAATCGCGCGCCGAAGGCCGCGGGCTGCCCGTGCGGGACAGCTTCGACCCGAGCCGGCGCGACCGGGGCATCACGGTGCTGGCCGGTTTCGACCAGGCGCTGGTGGCCGTGACCGCGGCCATCGTGACCCTGGGCCTGGTCATGGTCTATTCCGCGTCCGTGGCGCTGCCCGACAGTCCGAAGTTCGCGGACTACTCGCAGACCTACTTCCTGTCGCGCCACGCCGCCTTCGTCGCCATCGCCTTCGTGATGGCACTGGCCACGCTGCAGATCCCGATCGCGTTCTGGGAAAAACACGCCTCGAAGATCTTCGTCATCGCGTTGGTGCTGCTGGTGGTCGTGCTGATCCCGGGCGTCGGCAAGGTCGTCAACAAGTCGCGCCGCTGGCTGCCGCTGGGACTGCTGAATTTCCAGCCCTCGGAACTGGCCAAGCTGGCCATGGTGCTCTACGCCGCCAGCTACATGGTGCGCAAGATGGACGTGAAGGAGCGCTTCTTCAAGGCCGTGTGGCCGATGGCGCTGGCCACCGGCTTCATCGGCCTGCTGCTGCTGCGCCAGCCAGACATGGGTGCCTTTATCGTCATCGCCACCATCGCGATGGGCATCCTGTTCCTGGGCGGCGTCAACGCCCGCATGTTCTTCCTGATCGCGGCCATCATGCTGGCGGTGCTGGGCGGCATCCTGGCCTTCGACGAACTGCGGCGCGCGCGCATCTTGGCTTACCTCGATCCCTGGAACCCGCTGTATGCACAGGGCAAGGCCTACCAGCTGACGCATTCGCTGATCGCCTTCGGTCGCGGGTCCATCCTGGGCCAGGGCCTGGGCAGTTCGGTGGAGAAACTGCATTACCTGCCCGAGGCGCACACCGACTTCCTGTTGGCGGTGATCGGCGAAGAGCTCGGTTTCATCGGCGTCACGTCGGTCATCCTGGCCTTCTTCTTCATCACGCGCCGCGTCGTGGCCATCGGCCGACAGGCCATTGCCCTGGACCGCGTCTTCGCCGGGCTGATGACGCAGGGCATCGCGATCTGGTTCGGCTTCCAGTCCTTCATCAACATGGGCGTCAACCTGGGCCTGCTGCCCACCAAGGGCCTGACGCTGCCGCTGATGAGCTACGGCGGCTCGGCGATGTTGATGAACTTCGTGGCGCTGGCGATCGTGCTGAGGGTGGATATCGAAAACAGAAAGCTCATGCGCGGAGGCCGCGCATGAGCCACCTGGTGGTCATGGCCGCGGGCACGGGCGGGCACATCATGCCGGGCCTGGCCGTGGCGCGCGAAATGCAAAAGCGCGGCTGGAAGGTCAGCTGGCTCGGCACGGCCAAGGGCATGGAAAACCGGCTCGTGCCGCCCAGCGGCATCCCGCTGGACACCATCGCCTTCGACGGCGTGCGTGGCAAGAACCTGTGGCACACGGCCACCGGTGGCTTCCGCCTGCTCAAGGCCATGTGGGACTCGATGCGCGTGTTGCGCCGGCGTGGTGCCGATGCGGTGCTGGGCATGGGCGGCTACGTGTGTTTTCCGGGCGGCCTGATGGCCTCGCTGCTGGGCCGACCGCTGGTGCTGGTGAATGCCGATGCGGCGCTGCTGCTGTCCAACCGCAGTCTGCTGCCGGTGGCCGATCGTGTGGCCTTCGGTTTCGACGGCGCGCCCGCGCACGCGGTCAAGAACGCCGTGGTCACAGGCAACCCGGTGCGTGCGGAGATCGAATCCATCGCGGTGCCGGCCGAACGGTATGCCGGGCGCAGCGGCCCCTTGCGCGTGCTGGTGGTCGGCGGCAGCCTGGGCGCGAAGGTGCTCAACGAGACCGTGCCGCAGGCGCTGGCCTTGATCGACCCTGCGCAGCGCCCGCTGGTCACGCACCAGACCGGCCAGGCGCACCTGGACAGCGTGCGCGCCGCCTATGCGAGCGCCGGTGTCGACGCCGAACTGCTGCCTTTCATCGACGACATGCCTGCGCGCCTGGCCGCCTGCGACCTGGTGGTGTGCCGTGCCGGCGCGATCACCGTGAGCGAACTGTGCGCCGCGGGCGTGGCCTCGGTGCTGGTGCCGCTGGTCATCCGCACGACCTCGCACCAGCGCGACAACGCGCGCTGGATGGTCGATCACCAGGCGGCGATCCACCTGCCGCAGACCGAACTGAGCCCGCAGACCCTGGCCGATGTGCTGCGCAGCGTGCACCGCGTCGGCTTGCTGGCCATGGCCATCCGCGCGCGCCATCTGGCGCGTCCGCAGGCTGCGCAGCGCGTGGCCGATGAAATCGAGAAGCTGGTGGCTGCGGCATGAAACACGCCATCCAGCACATCCATTTCGTCGGGATCGGCGGCGCCGGCATGAGCGGCATCGCGGAGATCCTGCACAACCTGGGCTATGTGGTCTCGGGTTCGGACGCCAGCGACAGCACCACCACGCGCCGGCTCGCCGCGCTGGGCCTGCGCGTGCACATCGGGCACGATGCGGCGCACCTGGGCACGGCGCAGGCGGTGGTGACCTCCACCGCCGTGAAGGCCGACAACCCCGAGGTGATCGCTGCCCGCGCGCGGCGCATTCCCGTGGTGCCGCGCGCCGTGATGCTGGCCGAGCTGATGCGCATGAAGCAGGGCATCGCGATCGCCGGCACGCACGGCAAGACGACGACGACCTCGCTGGTCACCAGCGTGCTGGCCGAGGCCGGCGTGGACCCGACCTTCGTCATTGGCGGCAAGCTCGAGAGCGCCGGCACGAATTCGCGTCTGGGCTCGGGCGACTACATCGTGGTCGAGGCCGACGAGAGCGACGCCTCATTCCTGAACCTGCTGCCCGTGCTCAGCGTCGTGACGAATATCGACGCCGACCACATGGACACCTACGGGCACGACTTTGGCCGCCTGAAACAGGCCTTTGTCGACTTCCTGCACCGCATGCCGTTCTACGGCGCGGCCGTGGTCTGCATCGACGACCCCGGCGTGCGCGACATCGTGCCGCTGCTGTCGCGTCCGGTCATCAGCTACGGGCTGAGCGACCAGGCGCAGGTGCGTGCCGTGGACGTGCAGGCGCTGCCCGGCGGCCGCATGCAGTTCACCTGCCAGCGTCGCGACACCGAGACCATGCCCGATCTGGCCGTGACGCTGAACCTGGCCGGCCAGCACAACGTGCTCAACGCGTTGGCCGCCATCGCCGTGGCCACTGAACTCGAATTGCCGGACGAGGCCATGCAGCGCGCCCTGGCCGCCTTCAGCGGTGTGGGCCGGCGCTTCCAGCGGTATGGCGAACTGCCGGCGATGGCCGCGAATGGTGGCGGCCGCTACACGCTGATCGACGACTACGGCCACCACCCCGTGGAGATGGCCGCCGTCATCGCCGCGGCGCGCGGGGCCTTCCCCGGCCGACGGCTGGTGCTGGCCTTCCAGCCGCACCGCTACACCCGCACGCGCGACTGCTTCGAGGACTTCGTGAAGGTCATGGGTCAGGCCGACGCGGTGCTGCTGACCGAGGTGTACGCCGCTGGCGAGGCCCCCATCGTCGCCGCGGACGCACGCTCGCTGGCACGCGCGCTGCGCGTGGCCGGACGCATCGACCCGCTGTTTGTCGACGCGATCGGCGAGCTGCCAGCCGCCATCGCCGGATTCGCGCGCGACGGCGACGTGGTGATCACCATGGGCGCAGGTTCGATCGGCGGCGTGCCGCAACAGCTGGTCGAGCGCAGCGCCGCAGCCAGCGGAGACCGGGCATGAACGTGGACGTGAAGACATTGGGCAAGGTCGCCGTCCTGATGGGCGGACGCAGCGCCGAACGCGAGGTGTCGTTGATGTCGGGCGGCGGCGTGCTGCAGGCCCTGCGCTCGCGCGGCGTGGATGCGCATGCCTTCGACCCCGCCGCGCAGGACCTGGTGGAGCTCAAGCGCCTGGGCTTCCAGCGGGTCTTCATCGCGCTTCACGGCCGCCAGGGCGAAGACGGCTCGGTGCAAGGCGCGCTGGAGCTGCTGGGCCTGCCGTATACGGGATCGGGCGTGATGGCCAGCGCCATCGCGATGGACAAGGTCATGACCAAGCGCGTGTGGATGGCCGAGGGCCTGCCCACGCCCCGCTGGGTGTGGCTGTCGCCGGAGCGCCAGGTGCGCGAAGACGTGATCGCCGTGCCCGACACGCTGGGCCTGCCCTTGATCGTCAAGCCGCCGCGCGAAGGCTCGTCCATCGGCGTGAGCAAGGTCGAAGGTTATTCGCAGATGCAGGATGCCGTGCAGCTGGCCGCGCGCTACGACCGCGACGTGCTGTGCGAGGAATTCATCGACGGCGACGAAGTGACCTGCCCGGTGCTGGGCTCCGACGAGCAGGCCCGCGCGCTGCCCGTGGTGCGCATCGTGGCGCCCGAAGGCGCCTACGACTACCAGAACAAGTACTTCACCGACGTCACGCAGTACCACTGCCCCAGCGGCCTGCCGGCCGCGGAAGAGGCCGAGATCCAGCGCGTGGTGCTGGCGGCCTACCGCACGCTGGGCTGCCGCGGCTGGGGTCGCGCCGATCTGATGATCCGCGCCAGCGACCGCAAGCCCTTCCTGCTGGAGATGAACACCTCGCCGGGCATGACGGGGCACTCGCTGGTGCCGATGTCGGCGCGAGCCGCCGGCATGCCCTATGAGGAGTTGTGCGTGCGTCTGCTGGCCGACGCGGCGCTGGACAACCCGCCGGCGACAACGACGGAGGCCCGCCGCTGATGGCCAGGCTCGCGCGTCCGCTGCCCCGCGACATCCGGCTGATGAACGGCGTGTCGATGGCCATCTTCGCGCTGGCCATCGTCGTGCTGCTCACGGCCGGGGTGCTCGCGCTGTGGCGGGCGCCGCGCTTTGCCGTGCGGGCGATCGAGCTGCACGGCGACCTCACGCGCAACAGCGCGGCGACGATCCGCGCCAATACCGTGCCGCGCCTGGCCGGCAATTTCTACAGCCTCGACTTGGCGGCGGCCAAGAAGGTCTTCGAGTCCGTGCCCTGGGTGCGCCAGGCCGTGGTGCGCCGTGTGTGGCCCGACCGCCTGGCCGTCGAGCTGCACGAGCACCAGCCCGCGGCTCGCTGGACGGCAGAGGACGGCAGCGAGCGCCTGGTCAACCAGCAAGGCGAGGTCTTCGAGGCCAATCTGGGCGACGTCGAAAGCGACGGGCTGCCGCTGCTCACCGGCCCCGAGGGCAGCGCGGCTGCGATGCTCGACATGTACCGGCGCACGCAGGCGCTATTCCAGCGGCTGGAGCGCAGCGTGGCGGGCCTGAGCCTGTCGGGACGCGGCTCGTACCGTGTGGAACTCGAGGACGGTGCCATCGTGGAAATGGGGCGCGGCGAGCCGGGCGAAGTGCTGGCCCGCACCGAGCGCTTCGTGGCCACGGTGTCGCAGGTGACCGGGCATTACCACGCCCCGCTGCTGCGTGCCGACCTGCGGCATGCCGGCGGCTACGCCGTGCGCCTGCGCGGGGTGACGGTTGCCGAGGGCCCGGCCGGTG
Organism: Pseudomonadota bacterium; assembly: GCA_963205115.1. Taxonomy (GTDB): domain Bacteria; phylum Pseudomonadota; class Gammaproteobacteria; order Burkholderiales; family Burkholderiaceae_C; genus Rubrivivax. Next base: position 249,976 of record CAUJHV010000049.1, read on the forward strand.
CGAAGGGAGGGACGCCATGATCCACTCAATCTATTCGTTGGACATCCGACGCTCGCGCCCGCCCTGCGCGCGCACGGCGGATGGCAGACCGGAGGCCTGCCATGGCTAAAGAATTCAAAGATATCGTCGTGGGCCTGGACATCGGCACCGCCAAGGTGATGGTCGTTGTTGCCGAGGTGCTGCCCGAAGGCGAACTTCGTGTGGCAGGACTCGGGGTGGCCACCACGCACGGCCTCAAGCGCGGCGTGGTGGTGAACATCGACGCCACGGTGCAGAGCATCCAGCAGGCGCTGAAAGAGGCCGAGATGATGGCCGCCTGCAAGATCACCAGCGTCTACACCGGCATCACCGGCAGCCACATCCGCGGGCTGAACTCCACGGGCATGGTCATCGTGCGCGACAACCGCGAGGTCACGCCCACCGACGTGGCGCGCGTGGTGGACACCGCCAAGGCCGTGAGCATCCCCAACGACCAGCGCGTGCTGCTGGTCGAGCCGCAGGAATTCATCATCGACGGCCACGAGGTGAAAGAGCCCATCGGCATGAGCGGCAGCCGCCTCGAGGTGAAGGTGCACATCGTCACCGGCGCGCAGAGCGCGGCCGAGAACATCCTGAAGTGCGTGCGCCGCTGCGGGCTGGAGGTCGAGCGCCTCGTGCTGAACCCCAGCGCGGCCTCCGCCGGCGTGCTCACCGACGACGAGAAGGACCTGGGCGTGGCGCTGGTGGACATCGGCGCCGGCACGACCGACGTGCAGATCTACACCGAAGGCAGCGTGCGCCACACCGCCGTGATCCCGATCGCAGGCGACCTGATCACCAGCGACATCGCGATGGCCTTGCGCACGCCGACCAAGGACGCGGAAGAGATCAAGGTGGCGCATGGCGTGGCCAAGCAGCTGCTGGCCGATCCGTCCGAGCAGGTCGAGGTGCCGGGTCTGGGCGACCGCGCGCCGCGGCTGCTCAGCCGCCAGGCACTGGCTGGCGTGATCGAGCCGCGTGTGGAAGAAATCTTCTCGCTCGTGCACCAGGTCATCCGCGAGAGCGGACACGAGGAACTGTTGTCCTCGGGGATCGTGCTGACGGGCGGCTCGGCGGTGATGCCGGGCATGGTGGAACTGGGCGAGGACATCTTCCTCAAGCCCGTGCGCAAGGGCCTGCCGCTGTATGCGGGGCCCTTGTCGGACATGGTGGCAAACCCGCGCGCCGCGTGCGTGATGGGTCTGCTCGAAGAGGCGCGACTGGCGCGCGGACGTGGCCTGAAGGCTGCGGCGCAAGCCGGTTCGGTCAAGGGCGTTCTGGGGCGGGCCAAGGACTGGTTCCTGGGCAATTTCTAGCGCGCGTGCAAAACGAGTGGCGGGGTGAGCTCTCGACGGTGGTGCAAAGCGGACTGGGCCATATGAGCCGCATGCACCGATTTTTCTTCAAGCAACGGCAACTGCTTCATGGTCAAGGAGTGACATCATGGCAATCGAGATGATCGAGGAATTCGACCAAGGTACCCAAATCAAGGTGATCGGCGTGGGGGGGGGCGGCGGCAATGCCGTCGAACACATGATCCGGCAGGGCGTGCAGGGTGTCGATTTCATCGCCGCCAATACCGATGCACAGGCCTTGAACCGCAGCTCCGCCGGCTCGCTGGTGCAACTGGGCACGACGGGCCTGGGCGCGGGTTCCAAGCCCGAAGCCGGCCGCACGGCGGCCGAGAGCGCGGTGGACAGCATCCGCGGCGCGATCCAGGGTGCGCACATGCTCTTCATCACCGCGGGCATGGGCGGCGGCACCGGCACGGGTGCGGCCAGCGTCATCGCACGTGTGGCCAAGGAGATGGGCATCCTGACGGTGGGCGTGGTCACCAAGCCTTTCGAGTTCGAAGGCCCGCGCCGTGCCAAGCAGGCCGACGCCGGCGTGGCCGAGCTCGAGATGAACGTGGACTCGCTGATCGTTGTGCTCAACGAGAAGCTGCTCGAGGTCATGGGTGACGACATCACCCAGGAAGAGGCCTTCGCGCACGCCAACGACGTGCTGAAGAACGCCGTGGGCGGCATCAGCGACATCATCCACATGGACGCGCTGGTCAACGTCGACTTCGAAGACGTGCGCACCGTGATGAGCGAGCCCGGCAAGGCGATGATGGGCACGGCCATGGCCGCGGGCCCGGACCGCGCGCGCAAGGCGGCCGAGGCGGCCGTGGCCTGCCCGCTGCTGGAAGGCATCGACCTGTCCGGCGCGCGTGGTGTGCTGGTGCTGATCGCGGCGGCCAAGGGCACCTTCAAGCTGATGGAGTCCAAGACCGCGATGAACACCATCCGCATGTACGCCGCGGACGATGCGCACGTGATCTACGGCGCCGCCTACGACGAGAGCCTGGGCGACCAGCTGCGCGTGACAGTCATCGCCACGGGCCTGTCCTCCAACGCCCGACGTCAGCAGCCGCCGCTGACGGTGATCAAGTCACCCGACGCCGGCATCCCGACGCAGCACCTGCGCACCGGCACCGACAACATCCCGATGCTCAACCAGGCCATCAGCGGCCCGGGCGGCTCGGGTGTGGGCGTGGCGCCGACCATCACGACCGACTACGCCGGCCTGAACACACCCAGCGTGTGGCGCAGCGCCCGCAGCAAGGTCGAGACGCTGGCCAGCAGCGGCATGGAAGAGATCGAGATCCCGGCCTTCCTGCGCAAGCAAGCCGATTGAGCTTGAGCCCCCGGCCGCCTGGCGGCCGGGGCTCACATCTTTCTGGCTTCAGCCTCCATGCGGGTGACCAGTTCGTCGAGCTGATCGACGACGGCCTGCACGGTGGCCTTTTGCGTCAGGTCGACGCCGGCCTTCTTCAGCTGCGTCATCGGGTGGTCGTTGCCGCCCGAGGCCAGCAGATCGAGGTAGCGCGCCGTGGCGGCTTTCTGCGACTCGGGCGTGCCGGTGGTCATCGCCTTGAACAGCTGCGCCGATGAGGCGAAACAGGTGGCGTACTGGTAGACGTAGTAGGGCGAGCGGAAGAAGTGTCCGATGCGCGCCCAGGTCCACTGGTAGAAGTCGTCCACCGTCAGCGCGTCGCCGTAGTAGTCCTTCAGCAGGCTCTTGTAGAGCTTGTTGAGCACCTCGGTCGTCACGGGCTGGCCTTGTTCGACCAGGCGGTGCGCGCGCAGTTCGAAATCGGCAAACATCACCTGGGTGTAGAAGGTGCCGACGATCTGGCCCACCGCGTGTTCCAGCAGCAGGAAGCGCTCTTTCGGATCGGTGGTCTGCTTCAGCAGGTGCTCCAACAGCAGGCGCTCGTTCATCGTCGAGGCCACTTCCGCAACGAAGATCGTGTAATCCGAGGTCGCGAAGGGCTGCTTGTCGAAGGCCAGCACGGAGTGCATCGCGTGGCCGGCCTCGTGCGCGAACGTGAACATCGAGTCCATCGTGTCGTTGTAGTTCAGCAGCAGATACGGGCCCACGCCGTACACACCCAACTGGTAGGCACCGCTGCGCTTGCCTTCGTTTTCGTAGACGTCGATGCGCCCGCCCGAGACGAACTTCTTGAAGCCGGCGGTGTAGGCCGCGCCCAGCGGAGAGACCGACTCCAGCACCACCTGCTTGGCTTGAGCGTAGGGATACTTGTGCGCACTGCGGAAGATGGGCACGGAGCTGTCGTACAGGTGGTAGTCCTTCAGCCCGAGCAGCCGCTTGCGCAACTGCGCATAGCGGCGCAGCGGCGCGGTGCCGGCGCGTGTGGTCTCCAGCAGGGTCTCCACGACCTGGCGCGGAATCGCGTTGCCGTCCAGCGCCGCGTCCAGCGTGCTGCCGAAGTTGCGCGCCTGCGCCATCGACCAATCGCGCTGCAGGATGCTCTTGTAGATGGCGCCGTAGGTGTTTGCGGTCTTCCCGTAGGTGCCCACGTGGGCCGCCGCGGCCTTGGCGCGATCGACCTGGTGGGGGTTGGTTTCCAGCAGTTCGCGGTAGTTGCCCGGTGTCAGCTTGACCGTCTTGCCATCCTGCGTGGTGATGCTGGGGAAGTCGATGTCCGAGGTCGACAGTTCCGAATAGACGCCTTCGGGGCTGTCGCGGAACTGTGATCCCAAGGCCAGCAGGCGCTCGCCCTTCTCGTCCAGCACGTGTGCCTGCTTGCGGAAGTTTTCGAGGATGGTGAAGCGGTACGGCGCCAGCGCGGGCGTCTGGTCGATCCACTGACGCACCGTCGCCTCGGGAATCTTCAGCAGTTCCGGCGCGAACCAGGCCGTGGCCGACTCGAACTGAGCAAAGGCGGCGCTGACACGCTGGGCACGGCCCGCCACGGCCTGGTCGCGCGTATCCACATCGCGCTGCAGGTTGGCATAGCTGTAGGTCAGGTACTGCAGCTTGCCGATCTCGTCGTACGCCAAGTAGGCCTTCAGCAGGGCCTGCGGACCCGACGCGAGGCTGCCCTGCAGCTTCGCAAACGCCGCCATGCGGTCACTCATCGTGCGCAGGCCGGTTTCCCAGGCGTCCCAGCTCGGGTAGATCGGCGTGAAATCCCAGCGGAACTCCGAAGGAATCTCGCTGCGCACGCGGGTCTCGGGGCGCTGCGCATGGGCAGGCGAAGCGGCGAGCGCGGCTGCCAGCACCAGGCTGGCCAGGGGCTGTGACTTGACGGACATGATGAAGCGGGCGCACGAGCGCCGGAGTCTCGAGGTGAGGAAGTATCCGGGTTCGCGCGGGGACGAGTCGCCGGAAATCCGACGACCTGCAGCCCTTGCAGGACAATCGGCAGCATGCTGTGCCAGAGAACCCTGAAGTCCCTGACCCGCGCCGTCGGCGTGGGGGTCCACAGCGGGCAGCGCGTGGAACTGACGCTGCGCCCGGCGCCGGTCGACCAGGGCATCGTCTTCCGCCGTGTCGACCTGCCGGTGCCTGTGGAGATTCCCGTTCGGCCGGATACCGTCAGCGATACGCGCATGGCCACGACCATCAGCGCCGGCGGCGACCCCGGTGCGCCCAAGGTCCAGACCATCGAGCACCTGCTGTCGGCCTGCGCCGGCCTGGGACTGGACAACCTGACGGTCGACATCACGGCTGAAGAGGTGCCCATCCTCGACGGATCCGCCGCCAGCTTTGTGTTCCTGCTGCAAAGCGCCGGCATCGAGGTGCAGAAGGCCCCCAAGCGCTTCCTGCGCGTGAAGCGGCCGGTGGAGATCCGCGAAGGCGAGGGGGCTTCGCTGAAGTGGGCCCGGCTGTCACCGTACGAGGGCTACAAGCTCAGCTTCGAGATCGAATTTGCGCACCCGGCCGTCAATGCCACCGGTCAGCGCGTGGAGTTCGACATGGGCGCGGGCCACTACAAGCGCGACATCGCCCGCGCGCGGACCTTCGGCTTCACGAAGGATGTCGAGATGATGCGCGCGCGCGGCCTGGGCCTGGGCGGCAGCATGGACAACGTCATCGTGGTCGACGATCTGCGCGTGCTGAATGCCGACGGCCTGCGCTACGACGACGAATTTGCCAAGCACAAGATCCTGGACGCAATCGGCGATCTGCACGTGGCCGGGCACCCGATGCTGGCCCACTACCAGGCCTTCAAGAGCGGGCACGCGCTGAACAACAAGCTGCTGCGCGCGCTGCTGGCCGATCAGGCGGCCTACGAGATCGTCACGTTCGAAGACGAAACGCGCGCGCCGGCCGGACTGGCGCAGCTCGCGCCCTCATGGTGAGCGGGGCGACGACGTCATGGTGGCCTTTCGCCTCGTCTTCGGCCTGCTGCTCGTGGCTGGCATCGTGTGTTTCGCGCTCTATGTCGGCACGGGCCAGACGGTCTGGCGCCACCGCGGGCTCATCATCATCAAGTGGACGGTGATCGCGGCGCTGGGCTTCTTCGCCGTGTTGATACTCGAACGGCTGGTGCCGATGCTTTGACGGCGCGCAGCGCGCGTCGCCCGCCCGATCAGGCCAGCACGACGATGCCCACGACGGCAGCCAGCGCGACCAGAGAGGCCGCCCACACCCAGCCGGGTGTGCCTCGACGGGGCCGCTGAAGCTCAGCACGCTCCAGACGCTCTTCCACCGACTGCCGCATCGGCAGATGGCCGCTGTTGGGCGTCAGCGGCAAGGGCGCGGAAGCCTTGAAGGGCACGTCGCCCAGATCGGCCGGGCGGCTGGTCGGCGAATGGCCTTCGCGTGCCATCTCGGGCAGTGTGGGCTGCGGCTCGTGCGGGTCGTAGCGCGCATGCTCCCGGCGATCCGGAAACCCGGCTTCGGCCAGCCACTGGCAGGTCGACTGCGGACGGGTGGTGACCTGCATCGCCAGGCCGCGCTTGATGGCCAGCAACAGGTCGTCCGGGTAGCGCCCGCTCAACTCGGCGAGCCGGTCGAAGGGCGCTTCACCGCGCCAGCGCCGCACCACCGTGGGCGGCGGCTGGCCCGTGAGGACCTGCAGCAGCACAGCGCTGAGCTGGTAGATGTCGGTCCAGGGGCCAACGGGTGCCGGCTTCTGGTTCAGCGGATGCTGTTCGGGTGCGATCCAGTGCGGCACGTCGTCGGCGTACATGCCGTTGCCCACCGGCGGCAGCAGCAGCTCACCGGTATCCAGGACCCGGATCATGCCCAGCGACAGGTTGCCGTGCACCAGCTCGTGCTGGTGCAGCGAGGCCAGCGCATCGCACAAGGCACGCACCCAGGCGCCCAGCGTCGCGCTGTCGATCGGGCCGTTGCGCGAGGAGACTTCCGCCTGCAGGCTGCGTCCGGGGCGCCAGGGACCGGAGGCATAGACGGTGCCCTGCTCCTGCCAGATGTCGTCGATGGTGGGCAGTGCCGGATGGCCGACCAGCGACGCCGCGCGCAGCCGCGTGGTGTAGGCCGCCTGCGCACGCGCAAAGACCTCGGCCTTGCCGTCGACCGCCTCGATGCCGCGCGGACCGCGGATCGCCAGCCCCGTGGGCAGGTATTCGTACAGCACGATGGACGTGCCGGTGCCGGTCACGTCCGCGCGATAGACGCAGGTCTGGTGATCGAAGCCGAGGCTGTCGACGATCGTGGCCTGCCCGACGGTGCTGCCGGGCGGCAATGCGGTGGTTTCGAACGCCGACATCTTCATGAGAAAACCCAGGCCGCGGTTTGTCCCATGCCGTGCCGGAGCCGGGTAACCGGCCGTTCGTGCGGCCGGGTCTGAGGCGCCAACTCGCCAGGGGACAGCCGCCCGATCGGACGGATGTCTGCATGCTACGGTTTCAATTCGTTGCAGCAATCGCTGCAAAACCGCAACACCCCGTCCGAATCGGGGGGACGCAGGGCGCCACGGGCGCTCACCCCCCTTGAAGGTGGGCGCCGCAGCGGTCGGCGGGCGGCGCCGTCAGGCCCAGAGGTGCTGTGCCAGGAACGACAGCGCACGCCCGTGGGCCAGCGCCGCGCTGGGTGCGTGGTACGACGCACGGGCCCAGCAATTGAATCCGTGCATCGAGCCGGGGTAGACGTGCACCTCGGCCGGCTTGCCGGCCATGGCGTCGCGCACGGCTTGCACCGCCGCCGGCGGAATGTGGTCGTCGCGTTCGGCGTAGTGGAACTGGATCGGGCACGCGATGCGCGCGGCGCGCTCGAGCTGCAGGTGGATGCCGCCGCCGTAATACGCCACGGCCGCATCCACGCCGGCCTCGGCCGCGGCCAGATAGGCCAGGCGGCCGCCCATGCAGTAGCCGATCGTGCCGACACGGCCGCCGGCCAGCTCCGGCCGTGCGCGAAGCGCCTGCACGCCGGCGCGGATGTCGTCGATCGCCGCACCGGCACCGTAGCGGCCCATCAGCGCCAGTGCGCGCTGGCGGTCCTCGCCCTCGTAGCCCAGGTCGACCTTCGGGGCCTCGCGCCAGAAGGTGTCGGGCGCCAGGACGACGAAGCCGTCGGCGGCGTACTGTTCGGCGACCGCGCGGATGTGGTCATTGACGCCGAAGATCTCCTGGAACAACACCAGCCCCGGTCCGCGGCCGGCAGGCGGCAGGGCCAGGTATCCGGCACCGGCGCCGGGGATGTCGATCCACTGGGTGTTGACGGGCAGGTTCATGGCGGACTCTCCGTGGCGTGAGGGGCAGGGGCGTGGCGGGCTGACCGCGGTCAGTAGGCGCGGCCCTTGCGATATTGCGCGTGCTGGCGACGGTCCAGCACGGCGTGGCGGGACAGGGCCTCGAAGGCGCGTGCGGCATGGGCGTGCGTGATGGCCACGCCCAGCGCATCGGCCGCGTCCTTGCCGGGCAGGCCCGGCAGTTTCAGCAGCCGCGCCACCATCTCCTGGACCTGGTTCTTGTTGGCCAGGCCGTGGCCGACGATGGCCTTCTTCATCTGCAGCGCGGTGTATTCGGCCACCGGCAGGCCGTGGCTGACGAGGGTGCCGAGGGCCGCGCCACGCGCTTGGCCCAGCAGCAGCGTGCTCTGCGGGTTGACGTTGACGAAGACGATTTCCACCGAGGCGCAATCGGGCTTCCAGCGCTCGATGACTTCGCGCACGCCGTCCACGATGATCTTGATGCGCCCCGGCAGGTCGCCGCGCGGCGCTTCGGTCGTGCGCACCGTGCCGCTGGCGACGTAGTGCAGCGTCGAGCCGTCCACGTCGAGCAGGCCGAAGCCGGTGGATTGCAGGCCGGGGTCGATGCCGAGGATGCGCATGGCGGGCTGTCGACGCGGCTCAGGCCGCGGCGCGGAAGAACCAGCGCACGGAGTGGAAGAAGACGGGTGCTGCAAAGCACAGCGGCGCCACACGGTCCAGCAGGCCGACGGCGCCGGTGACGGAGCTGCGGTTGCCCCAGTAGGCCACGCCGGCGTCCTTCTTCAGGGCGCGCATCACGAAGTCACCCAGATTGCCGCTGCCGCCGGCCAGCGCGGCCATGGCCATTGCGCGCAGCGGGTCGAAGGGCGTGATCCACCACAGCGCCGCACCCAGCAGACCCGCCGCCGCGATGCCCGCGCCCCAGCTGCGCCAGGAGAACGAGCGGTCGATGTGCCGCGCCAGCGGGCGCCGCCGCAGCCAGCGGCTGGCGAGCTCTTGCGCGATCTGCGCGGCTGCGGTGACGACGACCATGAAGAACAGCAGGAAAGCGCCGCGGCCCTCGTAGTTCGGCAGCTCCAGCAGCAGCAGCGCCGGCAGGTGGCTGAAGCCGTAGACGCAGACCATGATGCCCCACTGGATGACGGCATTGCGCTCAAGGAATCGCTCGGGATCCCCGGCCATCGCGCTGACCACTGGAATCGCCAGGAAGACATAGACCGGGATGAAGACCGAGAACAGGTCGAAGCTGCGTGTGCCCACGAAGACGAACTGCAAGGGCAGCACGACGAAGAAGGCCAGCAACAGGCTGCGGTGGTCGCCGCGTCGGGTGTGCACCAGCGTGATGAACTCGCGCAGCACAAAGAACGAAAAGAAGGCCACCACGAGGGTCGCGCCCACCGCGCCCGACATCCAGGCCAGCCAGAACACGATGGCGCCGACCCACAGCGCGCGCAGGTCGCGCCGCAGGCGATCGCGCTGGTCGTTGTGGCTGTGGTCGCGGTCTCGCAGCGACCACAGCACCGCGCCGGCGGTCACGACGACCAGCACCCCGAACAGCGCGATGAACAGCGCGCTGACTTGTTCGTTGACGTCCCAGCTGGAGGGGTCGATCATGATCCTGCCGGTTTGAGATCGAGCACCGCGGCGCGTGCGCGTTCGAGGAAGGCCCGCTTGTCTTCGCCCGGCCCCAAGGCCAGCGGCGCCCCGAAAGTGGCCGTGCACAGGATGGGCACGGGAACGACCTCGCCCTTGGGCATCACGCGCTGCACGTTGGAGATCCACACCGGGATCAGCGACACCTGTGGAAACTGCTCGGCCAGGTGGTAGAGCCCGCTCTTGAAGGGCTGCGGATCGCCCTTGTTGCTGCGCGTGCCTTCCGGGAAGATGACCAGCGAATCGCCGTTCTTCAGGGCCTCGAGCAGCGGCTCGAGCGGATCCTGGTCGTCGGTGCGCTGGCGGTTGACGTAGACCGCGTTGAACACCTCGCGCGTGATCCAGTGCTTGAAGGGGCTGCTGGTCCAGTAGTCCTTGGCCGCGATCGGTCGCGTGGTGGCGCGCAGCTCACGCGGCAGGGCTGCCCAGATCAGCACCCAGTCCAGGTGGCTCTGGTGATTCGCGAAATAGATGCGCTGCTCGGCCTTGGGTGGGCTGCCTTTCCAGTGGCCCTGCGCCCCGGTGATGACCCGTGCGATGAAGGCCAGCAGCAGGCCCATCAGCTCGGCGCGGCTCATCGACTGGCCGCAGGGTCGCTGGCGGGTGGTGACGGCCGCGTCATGGCGCTGCGTTCAATGACGGAAGTGGCGCACGCCGGTCAGCACCATCGCGATGCCGCGCTCGTCGGCCGCGGCGATGACTTCCTCGTCGCGCATCGAGCCGCCGGGCTGGATCACGCAGGCCGCGCCCGCATCGGCCAGGACATCCAGGCCATCGCGGAATGGGAAGAATGCGTCGCTGGCCACGGCAGAGCCCTGCAGCGACAAGCCGGCGTTGGCGGCCTTGATCGAGGCGATGCGCGCGGAATCCACGCGGCTCATCTGCCCGGCACCCACGCCCAGCGTCATGCCGCCGCCGCAGAAGACGATGGCGTTGCTCTTGACGAACTGGCCGACGGTCCAGGCGAACATCAGGTCGTCGAGTTGCGTGGCACTGGGCTTCAGCCGCGTGGGGAACTTCAGGGCGTCACGCGTCAGCACGTGGTTGTCGGCGGTCTGCATCAGCAGGCCCGAACCCACACGCTTGCTGTCCATGAGGTTGCGACCCGCATCGCCAGCCGCCGGCAGATCGATCTGCAACAGACGCACATTGGCCTTGGATGCGAAAGCGGCGCGTGCCTCGTCGGTGAAGCCGGGAGCCATCAGCACCTCGACGAACTGCTTGGCCACGAGCGCCGCGGCAGCGCCGTCCACCGTGCGGTTGAAGGCGATGATGCCGCCGAAGGCCGATGTCGGATCGGTCTTGAAGGCTTTGGCATAGGCCTCGGCCGGATCGGCACCTACCGCCACACCGCAGGGGTTGGCGTGCTTGACGATCACGCAGGCCGGCGTCTCGAAGCTCTTGACGCACTCCCAGGCCGCGTCGGCATCGGCGATGTTGTTGTAGCTGAGCTCCTTGCCGTGCAGCTGCCGCGCGGTGGCCAGCGAGCCGGGTGCCGGTTGCGCCTCACGGTAGAACGCGGCCTGCTGGTGCGGGTTCTCGCCGTAGCGCAGGTCCTGCACCTTGACGAAGCTGGGGTTGACCTGCGCCGGGAAGAGGCTGCGCGAGCCGTCGGCCTGCAGCGAGGAGAGGTAGTCGCTGATTGCTGCGTCGTAGCGCGCGATGCGGTTGAAAGCCGCCACCGCCAATGCAAAGCGCGTGGCCTTGGTGACGCTGCCCGATGAGCTGACTTCCGCGATGACGCCGGCGTACTGGGCGGCATCGGTCAGCACCGCGACGTCGGTCCAGTTCTTCGCGGCGCTGCGCACCATGGCAGGCCCGCCGATGTCGATGTTCTCGATGGCGTCTTCCAGCGTGCAGCCGGGCCGCGCCACGGTCTGCTCGAAGGGATAGAGGTTGACGACCAGCAGGTCGATCGTGCCGATGTCGTGATCCTTCAGCGCCTGCATGTGCGCGGGCACGTCGCGGCGCGCCAGCAGGCCGCCGTGGATCTTCGGGTGCAGCGTCTTCACGCGGCCGTCGAGCATCTCCGGAAAGCCGGTGAGGGCGGCCACTTCGGTCACGGGCAGTCCGGCATCGGCCAGCAGCTTGGCCGTGCCGCCAGTGGACACCAGGCGCACCGACAGGCGGTGCAGGGCCTGCGCGAGTTCGACGATCCCTGTCTTGTCGGATACCGAGAGGAGGGCGGTCAATGTGGTCATGGAAAGCGGGTCCTTCGCGCGCGCGGCGCGGATGCAGTCAATCGGTCAGCTTGTGTTCGAGAAGCTTGCGCCGCAGCGTGTTGCGGTTGATGCCCAGCCACTCGGCGGCGCGGCTTTGGTTGCCTTGTGCGTGCCGCATCACCACCTCGAGCATCGGTCGCTCGACCGTGGCGATCATCATGTCGTGCACGCCCCGCGGTTCGGAACCGCGCAGGTCCTTGAAGTATTGCTCCAGCGTGCTTCGCACGCTCTCCTCGATGAGTTGTCTGGTCATGCCGCGTGCTGCACAAGGGCGTCGTTGGCGGCCGGCCACGTCGGGTGGTGTTCGGCCAGTTCGTCGAAGAAAGTCAAAACCGCCTGCAGCTGCGCCTGGGGCGTCTGCAGCGTATTCATGACGGCGCGAAAGGCCTCGCCGCCAGGGACATGGCGAACGGCCCAACCGATGTGCTTGCGGGCGGTGCGCACGCCGGCGTCGTCGCCGTACAGGCCGTAGTGGTCCTCGAGATGTGCACTCAGCCAGTGGCGCACGTCGGCCGTGCCGGGCGCCGGGCGCTCGGTGCCATGGGCCAGGAAGTGCGCGATGTCGCCGAAGATCCACGGCCGGCCCTGTGCCGCGCGGCCGATCATCAGCGCGTCCGCACCGGTTGCCGCCAGCACGTGTCGGGCCTTTTGCGGCGAGTCGACATCGCCATTGGCCACCACCGGGATGCGCACCGCGGCCTTCACGGCGGCGATCGTGTCGTATTCGGCATGACCGGTGTACAGCTGTTCGCGCGTGCGGCCATGGACCGTGAGCATCGCGATGCCGGCCTGCTCGGCCGCGCGGGACAGGCTGACGGCGTTGCGCTCGGTAGCGCGGCGGCCGGTGCGCATCTTCAGCGTCACCGGCGTGCCGCTGGGCTGGCAGGCAGCGACCACGGCCTCGACGATGCGCAGCGCCAGCGCCTCGTTGCTCATCAGTGCGGAGCCCGCGGCCACCTGGCACACCTTCTTGGCTGGGCAGCCCATGTTGATGTCGATGATCTGCGCGCCGCGGTCGATGTTGTAGCGCGCCGCATCGGCCATCTCCGCCGGATCGACACCCGCGATCTGCACGGCGATGGGGGCGCTCTCACCTGCATGGTCGGCACGGCGCGAGGTTTTCAGGCTCTTCCACAGCGCGCGCTGCGACGTGACCATCTCGCTGACCGCATAACCCGCGCCCAGGCGCTTGCACAGCATACGGAAGGGCCGATCGGTCACGCCCGCCATCGGCGCGACGAACAGGTTGTTCGGCAGCTCGATCGGGCCGATGCGCATGGGATCTCGGGAGGTCAGCTGCTCAAAAAGGAGGCAGAAGTATAGCGTCGCGGCAGCAGTGCCCCGACCGCGGCGCGGGCCGATGGCCGTGCCTATCATCGTCGACTCATGGACGCATGGTTGCAATCGCTGCTGACGGCTCTGGCGCTGCCTCAATTCGGGCTGTCCACGGTCTTTCTGGTGTCGGTCCTGTCCGCGACGCTGCTGCCCTTGGGCAGCGAGTGGGCGGTGCTGGGGCTGGTCAAGCTGAACCCGGAGCTGTTCTGGCCGGCGATGCTGGTGGCCACCGTCGGCAATACGCTGGGCGGCGGCATCAGCTGGTGGATGGGCTTCGGCGCGGAGCGTGCCTACGAGGCCGTCGCCCACCGCAAGCCCGTGGAACTGCGCGCGCTCCAGTGGCTCGAGCGTTTCGGCCCGAAGGCCTGCGTGCTGAGTTGGCTGCCCGTGGTTGGCGACCCGTTGTGCGCGGTGGCCGGCTGGCTGAAACTGCCGTTCTGGCCGTGCATGCTGTACAGCGCCATCGGCAAGTTTCTGCGCTATGCGCTGATGACGGCTGCCCTGCTGTGGATCTTTCCTGGAGCGTTCACGACATGAACCTGTCTTCCTCCGCCCCGGCCTATCAGGCCCTGGCGCAGTCCTATGGCCGCATGTACCGCCTGAGCCATCTGCAATCGATGGCCGGCTGGGACCAGGCGGCGCTGATGCCGCCCAAGGCCAACGAGGCGCGCGCGGCGGCGATGTCGGAGATGGCGGCCTTGTTGCACCGACTGCGCACCGAGCCCGAGCTGGCCGCGCAGATGGCGCGGGCCGATGGCGAGCCGCTGAGCGAGTTTGAGCGCGCCAACCTGCGCGAGATGCGCCGCGACTGGCAGTCCGTCACCGCGTTGCCCGAGTCGCTGGTGCAGCGCCAGACGATGGCCCGCGCGCGCTGCGAGCATGCCTGGCGCAGCCTGCGCCCGGCGAACGACTGGAACGGCTTTCTCGAGGTCTTCGCCGACGTGCTCGACCTGGCACGGGAAGAAGCGCGGCTGCTGGCCGATCGCAGCGGGTTGAGTCCGTACGACGCCTTGATGGACCGCTTCGAACCGGGGATGACGTCCGTGCAGCTGGAGGGCATCTTTGCCGAGGTGCGCAGCTGGCTTCCCGGATTGATCCGGCAGGTGGTGGAACGCCAGCGCGCAGACACGGTCATCTGGCCTGTCGGCCCCTTTTCCGTCGAACGGCAGCGGGCGCTGTGCGAGCGCGTGATGCGCCTGCTCGGTTTCGACTTCGACGGCGGGCGGCTGGACGTCAGCACCCATCCGTTCTGCGGCGGCGTGCCCGAAGACGTGCGCCTGACCACGCGGTTCCGCGAGGACGATTTCCTGCCCGCATTGACCGGGACGATCCACGAAACCGGCCATGGCCGCTACGAACAGAACCTGCCGCGCGACTGGCTGGATCAACCTGTCGCGCAGGCGCGCTCGATGGGTCTGCACGAAAGCCAGTCGCTGAGCTTCGAGATGCAGATCGGCGCGCATCCCGGATTCGTCCGGCGGCTGGCGCCGCTTCTGGCCGAAGCCTTCGGTGACCAGCCGGCCTTCGAGCCCGGAAACCTGGCCAAGCTGCTCACGCGGGTGAAACCGGGTCTGATCCGCGTCGATGCCGACGAGGTGACCTATCCAGCCCACGTCATCTTGCGGTTCGAGATCGAGCGCCCGCTGATCGAGGGCCTGATCGAGGCACGCGACATACCAGCGCTGTGGGATCAGAAGATGAGCGAGCTGCTGGGCGTGGATACGCGCGGCAACTTCCGCGACGGTCCGCTGCAGGACGTGCACTGGCCCGAGGGCCTGTTCGGCTATTTCCCGTGTTATTCGCTCGGCGCGATGTATGCCGCGCAGTGGTTCGCGGCCATGCGCCGCGAGATGCCCGATCTCGATGCGCGAATCGGGGAAGGCGACCTGTCAGCGGTGTTCGCCTGGCTGAACGACAGGATCTGGAGCCAGGGCAGCCGCTGGAGCACCGACGATCTCAGCCGCCGGGCCAGTTCGGAACGATTGAATCCGATGCATTTCCGCCGGCACCTGGAGTCGCGCTACCTGGCGGCGACCTGACCGCCTGAGTCGCACGGCCTGTCCGCACCCGAACAGTCGGCGCTGCAGGCCCGTCGTTCAGGTGCCGGGTGCACCCATGGGGCGCGTCGGCTCCCAGGCGACCATCGGCTGCGTGCGCTCTCCGGGCGTGGCGGCCATCTCGGGCTCCACCGGCGGTAATTCGCCAATGGAATCGCGCCAGGTGAGATCGCACGGAGCGACCGGTGCCCCCACCTTCACCGGGCTTCCGCCCGGCACTGCGGGTGAATCGCCCTCGAACACTGGAAAGGCCGGGCTCTGTCCATCATGTTCGGCGGGCGAACCCACGGCAGCTTCCGCGGATCTGGGCAATGCCGGGGCCGCGTTGGCAATGGCCATGAAGGCCGAATGCGTGATCTCCGAAACCTCGACGAAGCCGCCTCCGCCCAGATCCTCGAGTTGCGCGTGGGCTGGCACCGGCCGCTTGCGGGCCATGGACCTCAGCAAAGCTTCCTGCAAGGCGCACAGGTTCGGATCATTTCTACCGTCAGGCACGCTGGCCAGTTGCTGGCTGACCTTGATGAGCACAGCCAAAGAGGCCTGTTCCACGCAGTTCAGCCCGTTGCGACTCAAACTGATCTCGAGTGCCGACAGGTGAGGCCATGCGCGGCGCGCGTCGCGCGTCTGATTCAGCAGAGTCGAGAGGGCGCGGGCCATCGACTGCTCGGAATCGGTCAGCGCCTTGGAGTTCGATGTGGTCGTCGCAGAGCTCATGGTGTCCCGCCCAGAACGTCCGCCGAACGGCGGTGCGTCAGTCGGGAACTTCGGCCGTGCGGTGCAGAAACTGAAGCCGCGTCAGGCGCGCAGCGCCAGTGCGCGTTCGAGATCGTCCAGCACTTCGTCGAGCCGCTGCAAGGCCGTCGCCGAGCGACTGTGCACCCGCGGCCGACGCCGCATGAGTGTGCGATTCGCGTCGTCGAGCATCGCGTCGTTGATGTCCAGGCCGTGGCGGCGCAGTGTCTGGCGCAGCACGGTGCGGCGCGAGCGCAGGTTGGCGCGCGTGCGCTGATAGGCGTGTTCAGCCAGCCAGTGGCGTTGCGAATAGCCGAAGGTGTTGGCCAGAAACATTTCCGGGTCGCGATGGTCGGGCTCGAAGAGCACGATGTCGGTTTCCGGATGGCTCGACTCGTAGCCCTTGATGCCCAACTCCAGTCGGGAGTGGATCAGCGAGCGGAAGGTCTGGCTCAGCACGACCGGCAGCCCGCCCTGGACGAGCCGCGGAATGGCCTTGTCTCCGGAAGACAGGACGCGGTGGCGTGTCGCATGGCTGGCATCGAACGGCACCAGCGGGTTGACACAGATGACCAGGTCCAGCGGCATGTCGAGCAGGACGCTGGCGTGCAAGGTCTTTTTCAAGGCGCCGTCCGCGTACCAGCGTCCGCCGATCGAGACGGGCGGATACAGGCCTGGCAGGGCCGCACTGGCCGCAATGGCACGCGAGATCGGAACCTCGTCCCAGCCCGGCATGCCGAAGGGCGCGGCCTCGCCGGAGTCCAGGTCGGTGGCCACGAGGACCAGCCGCTTGCTCAGCTTGCGAAAGTCGTCCGTCCGCCCCGGTGCCGAGAGCAGCCGCCGCATGCAGTGCTCCAGGGGCTGATTGCTGAAGATCCCGGTGGGCAATGCCCGGCCGAGATGCTCGACCGCAGAGAGGATCGAATTGCGGCCGAAGGCGATCTGGTACACCGCCTGAACCACCAGCTCGGGCACGACACTCGTGCGCCTGGCAAATTCGCGCCACGCCGGCTTCACGAAGATCGAGGGATCGATGGCATCGCGCCGTCCCGGTCCGACATCGATGAAAGCCGAGACCAGCGCCCTCGGGGACATGCCGTTGGCCAAGCCCGCCGCAATGAAGCCGCCCGCCGAGACGCCCACATAACCATCGAGCGCGGTCAGGTTGAGTCCGCGTATGGACTCCTCCAGCGCGCACAGCGCGCCAATTTCGTACACGGCGCCCAGCGGCCCTCCGCCCGCTAGCGCGAGGCCGATGCGTGGGCCGCTTGCCGGCACGCGAATGCCCGGGTTCAAGCCCGCCGAGCCGCCTTGCGCGGTGCCGCCTTGGCCGCGGCCTTCGTGGCGGGCTTGGTGTCGGCTTTCGCGCGCGGGGCGGGAGCTTTTCGGGCGGGAGCCTGACCGGACAACTTGGCGACAGCGGCCGCCAGTTCGTCGACACGCTTGATCAGGGCATCGACATCCTTGGCCGTCGGCACGCCGAGCTTGGACATGGCCTTGGCCGTGCGCTGCTCGAAGATCGACTCCAGCTTGTCCCAGTGTTGACCCGCCTTCGCCTGCACGCCGCCGGCCATGCTCGTCATGCGGCCCGTGACCTCCTGAATCTTTTCCTCGGCCAGGCCCTGCGTCTTGCGCTGCAGACTCGTGCCTTCCTTGATCAGGGTTTCGAAGACTTTGCCGCCTTCGGCTTGAGCCTTGCTGAAGGCGCCCATGCCGGCGAGCCAGATTTGCTGGGCCGAGTCGCGGACGTTGGCAGCGAGCTGACTGTCGAGCAACGCCGACGCCGACGCGGACGCCGACTTGCCGGCGGCGGACTTTTGAATCTTCTTGACCATGGTTTGCGTCCTTATGTGTGCAGTTGGTGACGCGCCCGGTACAGCGCCCGCACTCGAGGGCGCCCAGCTTGCCACGCCCAAAGAATATTAGGCGCCAAGTCTGGGGTCGTGAACCTAAAAGCCTAGAGGTGTCCCTCTACGCACGCCTGCGCTCCCGTGCATGCAGCCGCTGGACGGTCAGCGGCGGGTCGCGTGATAGCCATAGCGCCGTTTGCGCAGTGCATCCACGGTCAGTCGGACCCGCGATCCCTCGATACCGGAGCCGCGCGCATCGGGCGTGCCGATGACTTACAGCACTGGGCGGATGTGCCGTCCGGCCGTTCGATGGCCACGATGCCGGCCACCGGACTGGGCAGAAGGCCGCGGCCTACCAGCACGCAGCCCTGTGCCGACGTGCAGGACAGCGGCATCGCGCAGCTCTTGGCGATGCCCAGATCGGCGCTGCACGACTTTCCCCAGGCTGCTGTCGAAGGCATCCACGGCGAAGACCGCATGACCTGCTGACGTCCCCCTGCGGTGTTTTCACCGCGGCGTCGCATCCGCCACCAAACCTCACGATCGGTCGCGCATGGCCATGGATACGGATGGCCTCCGCCTCCGACCATGTCTGACCAGAACGCTCATGCCGCCGCTGCCATTGAGCTTCTGACGGACACCGGTCTGCCATCGTCTGGTTCATCCAGAAGTCGCTGTATGGGGCTGCAGCGCGTGGAGTTGACCGTTGGCACTGCGTCCTATCGAAGCCGATGCGCCGATAGGTGCGGCATCGAAGACGCCCGGCTCCCGGGCGTCGGCCCGCCATGGGGCCTGCAGAGGCGGGCCGTCAACGCCGCCGTGCCGCAGGCGTTGAATTCGACAGTCAGGGGGTCTTGACCAACTGTGTCAAGGTGTATTGGCCGTCGATCTTCTCGACATTCACTTTGACCTTGTCACCGACCTCCACGGCGTCCAGCATCTTGGCATCCTTGACCCGGAAGACCATGGTCATCGCAGGCATGTCCAAGTTCTTGATCTCGCCATGTTTGAGCGTGATCTTTCCTTGGCTCTTGTCGATCTTTCGTACTTCGGCTTCGGTGTTTTGGGCCTGCGCGGTTGTGGCTGCCAGCAACACAGCCAGAAGGATCGATGTGATTCGCATGAGGTTTCTCCAGTCTTCCAAGGTACTTAACGCTGCAATCGGATGGCGGTGCACCGCAGCGCGGCGCAACGTCAGACAGGTGCGATGACAAGGCGCGAGCCTGTCGAAGCGAGGCTTCGGCCGCTGGGAGGCAGCGGCGGCGAATGGCCGAGTCGGGCCAGGCGCATCACGGGGCCCGCCGGGTGGTGTTCTTGCGCACCCGGATGGTGGCCTTCATGCCCGATTCGTAATGGCCCGGAAGGAGACAGCCGATCTGAAATTCGCCGGGCTCCGTGAAGCGCCAGCTCAATCGCTCGCGCCCGCCCGGCCGCACGTGCGCCATGTAGGGTTCGGCATGTTCCATGCCGGGATTCTTCTTCATCAGCTCGGCATGTCGGGACAGTTCGACGGGCGTGCCGATGACGAATTCGTGAAGCGCCTTGCCGGCGTTCTCGATCAGGAAATTGACCGTCTCGCCTTGCCGGATGTCGATGCGATCGGGCCGAAACCGCATGGTGTCCAGCATCCTGACATGGACCACTCGTGTCGCCTTTGCCGGATCGCCTTGAACACCCCAGGGGTGACTGTCGGCCGACGGCGCACGCGGCGCTTGGGCGGCCGACGCCGCGGATGTGTGAGCCTGGGCGCCTGGCGCAACAGCCCAAAGCGCCGCCGCCAGCATGGCCAGCGTTGATCGATGGTTCATCAATGTGTGCCTCCGTGTCCGGGCTTCACGGCCCGCCATGGGTTCGGGCCCGGATGCCCCGGGTGTGCGGTGCGCGTGGTCGAAGCGGGTGCCTGTGCGGGCGGCGCCGTTTCCTCGCCGTTCCACTCGCGCGCAACCGTACCCGGCGGATGGGCGTACCAGCCGGGATCGCGGTAATCGTGCCGTGCGAGATCCTTGCGGACCTTGATGACGGAAAACATGCCGCCCATCTCCAGCGCGCCCATGGGGCCTTGTCCCGTCATCATGGGCAAGGTGTTGTCCGGCAGTGGCATTTCCATCTCGCCCATGTCTGCCATGCCGCGCTCGCCCATCACCATGTAATCCGGCACCAGTTTCTGGATCTTCTGCACCACGTCGCGATGGTCGACGCCGATCATGGTCGGAACGGCGTGACCCATGGCGTTCATCGTGTGATGGCTCTTGTGGCAGTGGAAGGCCCAGTCGCCGGGCTCGGTGGCAAGAAACTCCACGGCGCGCATCTGGCCCACGCCGATGTCGACCGTCACTTCGGGCCAGCGGGCCGCCGGCGGGACCCAGCCACCATCGGTGCCGGCCACCACGAACTCGTGGCCGTGCATGTGGATCGGATGGTTGGTCATGGTCAGGTTGCCCACGCGGATGCGCACGCGGTCACCCAGACGTACCGGCAAGGCATCGATGCCCGGAAAGACACGGCTGTTCCAGCACCACAGGTTGAAGTCCGACATGGTCATCACCTTCGGCGTGGCGCTGCCCGGCTCGATGTCGAACGCGTTCAGCAGGAAGCAGAAGTCGCGATCGGCCGGTGTGTAGCCCGGCGTGCGGGCGGGGTCGCGTGGATGTGTGATCCACAGCCCCATCATGCCCATCGCCATCTGCACCATCTCGTCGGCGTGCGGGTGGTACATGAAGGTGCCGCTGCGTCGTGCCTCGAATTCGTAGACGAAGGTCTTGCCCGGCTTGATCTGCGGCTGCGTCAGTCCACCGACGCCGTCCATGCCCGCGGGCAGCCGTTGACCATGCCAATGCACCGCCGTGTGTTCGGGCAGCTTGTTGGTGACGAACAGCCGGACCCGGTCGCCTTCGACGACTTCGATGGTCGGGCCGGGTGAACTGCCGTTGTAGCCCCACAGTTGCGCGGTCATGCCTGGCGCCAGTTCGCGCAGCACCGGCTCGGCGACCAAGTGGAATTCCTTCCAGCCGTTGCGCATGCGCCAAGGCAAGGTCCACCCGTTCAAGGTGACGACGGGTTGATACGGGCGCCCGCTGGACGGCATCAACGGTGGCGCGGTCGTGGGCGCGGGGGCCGTGGGCGCTTCGGGCAACGCGCCCATGGCGGCCTGGCTCACAGCGGCGGCACTCAGTGCGGCCACGCCGCCGAGAAACTTTCTGCGATCGGAGGTCATGCCATCCATCCTGAAGAGATCAGCCGGGGGGGGGTGTTGCCGCGTACGGCGCGACAGTCATGGGTGCCGTTCATCAATGGCCCCCGGCCGATGCGGCGCTTGGCGAGGAACTGCGCTGCGGCATGGTCACGTCGCCGGGCGCGC
Source organism: Pseudomonadota bacterium (assembly GCA_963205115.1). Classification (GTDB taxonomy): domain Bacteria; phylum Pseudomonadota; class Gammaproteobacteria; order Burkholderiales; family Burkholderiaceae_C; genus Rubrivivax. The sequence goes on from CAUJHV010000049.1 coordinate 271,170, forward strand.
CGACGATGGCCCCGTCCAGAGCGATCTGCGCCAGCCAGAAGTCGCGCTGGGCCTCCATGGCGGCGGCCACCGCCGACACCTGCTGCCGCGCCTGCGCCAGAAGTTCGAAGACGCCCACCAGCATGCCGTTGTAGCGCAGCAGGGTCTCGTCGGTGATGGCCTTGTGCAGCGGCACCCACTCGTCGTGTGCCTGACGGGCGAGTTCATGCGCTGTTCGATACACCGCGTATCGCTCGCGCAAGACAGAAGCCGCCTCGGCCTGTGTCTGCTCCAGGCGCTTCTCCGCCGCCAGCGCGCGGGCCGACAGGTGCTGCGATTCCGACACAAGACCGTCCGGGCTCGGCAGCATCAGGTCCACCTCGGTCCCGCGCGAACGCGAGACGCCCTCGCGTTCGCGGGACAACTTCAACTCGGCGTCGAGAAAGCCCGTCCAAAGTCGCTCTCGATCGCCGCCTGCGGCCCGCCACTGGGCGGTGGCCAACGCGACATCGATACGGTCGCGCTGTGCGGCGGCGGCCACCTGTTCGGCCGACAGGGCTCGAGCGGGCACGTCCGGCAGGCGGCTGGGGAGCCGAAGCCGCTCAGCCAATTCGGGCGGCAGGCCCAGCACGCGGATCAGCGCCTCGCGTTCCACCCGGGCCTGCAGCGCCGCGCGCGCCAGCTGCGCCTGCGCGTCGGTCAACACGGCCTGTTCCCGCGCGCGCTGCAAGCGGCTGAAATTGCCCACCGCCTGCATGCGCCGCGCCAGCTCCGCGCCCGCTTCGGCGGCATCGCGAACCTGCTCCTGGTAGGCCATCGACTGCGCGGCAGCCACCGCCCGCACCCACTGCCGGCGTGCGATCTGCTCCAGTGCGAGCAGATCGCGCGCCACCTGCAGGCTCTGCACGCGAATCTGCTGCTGTGCGGCCTCGCGCCGGGCTGGCAGCGTGAGCCATTCGGTCAAGCCCAGGCTGAGCGTGCGTGCCAGAGCGATCTCGTCGCCGTGCACGATGCGCTCGAGGGCGATGCCCAGCCGCGGCAACGAGACGCCTTGCATCGTCTGCGCCTGTGCGGCCCAGCCTTCGGCCAACAGGGCTTGCGCGGCGGGACTGGTCTGCCAGGCCAGCTCGACAGCGCCGCGTTCATCGAGCGGATCAGCCAACAGGCGGGCTCGCCTGTCGTTCATCCGCTGCCGCTGGGTCTGATCGAGGGCCAACGATGGCAAGTCACGGCCATCGAGTGTCAACCACGGTGCGCCGGCGTCGAGCGTCCGGTCGGATTCGACCGTGGCGCAGCCGCCCAGCAGTGCGGCCAAGACCAGGCACGGCAGCCCCAGGCGCGCGGCCTCGCGCCGGCCCATACGCACGGCCGTCACGGCCGAGCCCCCGGCTTCGCTCGCAGCATGCCGGCATGACCGCCAAGCGCGCGCACGGTCTCGTTCGCGGTTTTCCAGGGGATCGCCTGGACGTCCAATGAGCCCAGCGGCGCGGCGCGAAAGCTGGACGTGTACGGCAGCTGGCCGGCGGTCAACCGCTGTGGCTCGACGCGGGCCGGCGCGCCGGTTCCATGGGCCCCGGCCACAGCCAGGGTGGTGAGCAAGATCGCAGGAATCATCCAGAGTCTCCCGAGTGCGGCCCCACGATGGGCCGGGACGCCGGGGCCGCGTGCGCGCAGCCTCGGCCTGCCCGCACGCGGCGGGCTTGTCGGAGCGTCAGAGACTCGGGGGACGCTGGTCGAGCGGCAGCGCGCAGGTCTGCCAGCTCTCGGGCTCACGCGCCACGCGAGGCGGGGCGAAGGCGATCACGACCTGAGACACGCTGGGAAACGCATGGGCGGCGACATGGCAGACGTCACACCAGGTGCAGCCACCGTTGGCGTGGTTGATGTCCGCATTCGCGGCCGAGGGGTGTGCGGCTTCAGCCTCAGCTTCTGTGCCGACTTCCGAGCCGGATCCTTCGGCGTGCGCGGCTCCGTGGCAAGGTGTAGCCGCCATCGGTGCGCCCGCCGGGCCCATGGTGATGCCCATGACGCCGGCGGTCAGCCCACGCAGCGGCATCAAGGCCAGAGCGGCCCACAACCACAGGGTCCAGAAACGGGACTTGCGCACCCACATGCGGCGCAGCATACCGCAGCGCCGCAGGCCCCAAGCCGCGCATCTGCGCCGGCTGGGTCGGCTGCCAAACGGCTGCGGGGCATTCCTACAATGGGGCTTCACTGCCGCCAGCCTGCCCATCATGAGCACCGCCACGCCCACCGACCATTCCCTGGACCACATCACGCCGCGCGACCAGGCCGAAATCCTGGCACAGGCGCTGCCGTATATCCGCAAGTTTCACGGCAAGACGCTGGTGATCAAGTACGGCGGCAACGCCATGACGGACCCCGCGCTGCAGCAGGATTTCGCCGAGGACATCGTGCTGCTGAAGCTGGTCGGCATGAACCCCATCGTCGTGCACGGCGGAGGGCCGCAGATCGACGAAGCGCTGGCCAAGGTCGGCAAGAAGGGCACCTTCATCCAGGGCATGCGCGTCACCGACGAAGAGACCATGGGCGTCGTCGAATGGGTGCTGGCCGGCGAGGTGCAGCAGGACATCGTCGGCCTGATCAATGCGGCCGGCGGCAAGGCCGTGGGCCTGACCGGGCGTGACGGCGGCCTGATCCGTGCGCGCCAGATGAAGCTGGCCGACAAGGATGACCCCAGCAAGGAACACGACATCGGCCAGGTCGGCGAGATCACGGCGATCGACCCCAGCGTGGTCAAGGCCCTGCAGGACGACCAGTTCATCCCGGTCATCAGCCCGATCGGCTTCGGCGAGCGCAACGAGAGCTACAACATCAATGCCGACCTGGTGGCCGCGAAACTCGCGTCGGTGCTGAAGGCCGAGAAGCTGATCATGCTGACCAACATCCGCGGCGTGCTGAACAAGGCCGGCGAGCTGATCACCGAACTCACGCCGCGCCAGATCGACGAACTGGTGGCCGACGGCACGATCGGCGGCGGCATGCTGCCCAAGCTGGCCGGCGCCATCGATGCGGCCCAGAGCGGGGTCAATGCCGTGCACGGGGTCGATGGGCGCGTGCCGCACGCGATGCTGCTGGAGATCCTGACCGATCAGGCCTACGGCACGATGATCCGGTCGCACTGACGGTGCGCAGAACACCGCTGCGACGTCGATCGGGCCATTCCGGGTCGGCCCATGCCGAAGGCGAATCGGACGGCGGCGGGCGGGTCGGACGGCGTTCGACCGTGTGGCTGTTCGACCTCGACAACACGCTGCACGACGCCAGCGCCGCGTCGTTTCCGCATCTGCGCGAGAGCATGACGCAGTACATCGAGGACGAGCTCGGGGTGAGCCGCGAGGATGCTCACCTGTTGCGAATCCGCTACTGGCGGCGTTACGGCGCGACGCTGCTGGGGCTGGTGCGACACCACGGCGTGTCGGCAACCCATTTTCTGGACGTCACGCACCGTCTGCCGGCCCTGGAGTCGCGGCTGAGCGCGCCTCGCGCCGATCGTGAAGCCCTGCGTCGATTGCCGGGTCTGCGCGTGGTGTTGACCAATGCGCCACGCGCCTATGCCCTGCGTGTACTGCGTGAGTTGCGCCTCGACCGCCTGTTTCATGCGGTCTTCTCGATCGAAGACATGGCCATGTTCGGCCATCTGCGGCCAAAACCAGATGGGCGGATGTTTCGGACGCTGCTGGCGCGGCTGGGCGTGACGGCCGCGCGCTGCGTGCTGGTCGAAGACACGCTGGAGCACCAGAAGGCGGCGCGGCGCCTGGGCATGCGGACGGTGTGGATGCAGCATTACCTGCGCAAGGACCCGGCGGCACCCGCGGCCAGCAGGGTGGCACACTGGCGGCTTCCCGCCTACGTCGATCGGCGAGTCACCCGGCTGCGTGACCTTTGAGACCTTTGGTTACGGGGTAGAAGTCAGTGTTTACCTGCCCTGGGGCAGGTGCAGGTGCCATGCAAGAATCTTCCGCAAGGGATATTTCTGCTTCCTGGGTGCCCCTGCGGAACGACTCCAAAGCCGGCTGACACGCTGGACAGACAGCAAGGCCCATTGCGACACGAGAACGAGATGCCCGATACCCAAGCCCCCGCCGAAATGCCTGACGGTGCGGAGAGCAGCGCCCCGGCCAGCCCCGCACGCAAGCGACCACGCCCGGGGGAGCGGCGCGTCCAGATCCTGGAGACGCTGGCCACGATGCTGGAGCAGCCCGGTGCCGATCGCATCACCACGGCCGCGCTGGCCGCTCGGCTGCAGGTGTCGGAAGCCGCCCTGTACCGCCATTTCGCCAGCAAGGCCCAGATGTTCGAGGGACTGATCGAATTCATCGAATCCAGCCTCTTCAGCCTGATCAACCAGATCGTCGAACGCGAAGCGTCCGGTGCGGCGCAGGCGCGTCGCATCGCCACGGTGGTGCTGCAGTTCGGTGAGAAGAACCCCGGCATGACCCGCGTGATGGTGGGCGACGCGCTGGTGCTCGAGAACGAGCGTCTCTCTACCCGCATGAACCAGTTTTTCGACCGGATCGAGTCGCAGCTGCGCCAGAGCCTGCGGCAGGCCGCGGAAAGCGCCGGTTCGCCCACGCCCACCGTCGACGCCACGTCGCTGGCCTCGGCCCTGGTGTCGCTGATCGCCGGCCGCCTGCACCGCTATGCGCGATCGGGCTTCAAGCGCTCGCCGATCGAACACCTGGATCTTGCGCTGGACCGTCTGACACACTGAGCCGAGCGCCGTGCCGCCGGGCTCGCTGAGTCTGACCTGCAGCGCAGGCGAGATCGTCCTGCTGGCGCAGCGCGCGGCCTACCTGCCGCAGCACCAGACGCTGCTGGTGGCCGACGCGCACCTGGGCAAGGCCCAATCCTTTCGGCGCCTGGGTGTGCCGGTGCCCTCGGGCACGACGCGCGCCAACCTGCAGTGCCTGTCCGCTCTGCTGCAGGACACCGGCGCGCGCAGGCTGATCTTCCTGGGCGACATGGTCCATGCCGCCCGCGGCTGCTCGGCGGAGATCGTCGACGCCATTCGCAGATGGCGCGAAGCCCATGCCCGGGTCGACATGGCATTGGTGCGCGGCAACCACGATGCGCCGCAGCTGGACTTCCTGGCCTGGGGCGTGGAGCCGGTCGATGAACCCCACCGCATCGGCGGCTGGGCGCTGTGCCACCACCCACAGGCCGTCACCGCGGCCTATGCGCTGTGCGGCCACCTGCATCCCTGCGTGACGGTGGGCCGTAGCGCCGACCGCCTGCGGCTGCCGTGTTTCCACTTTGGCGCCGAGGTCGGTGTCCTGCCGGCCTTTGGCGGCTTCACCGGCATGCACGCCATCCACCCACGACCCGGCGACTGCGTGGCAGCCGTCGCCGACGGCCAGGTGCGCCGCGTGCCCACGCCGCTGCAGGCGCGGCGGGCTGCCGCGGCCACGGGCTGAATACACTGTCGCCGATGAATTCGCTCGATGCCCTCCTGACCCGCGCCGACCAGTTGCTGCAACGGCTCGAACACCTGATCCCGCAGCCCCCGCGTCCGCCCGACTGGGCCGCCTCGGTCGCCTTTCGCTACCGCCGCCGCGGCGCCAGCGCGCGTCTCGAGCCGGTGCGCCATGTGGCGTCCATCGCGCTGCCCGATCTGAAGGAGATCGACGCGCAGAAGGAACGCCTGGTGCGCAATACCGAGCAATTCCTGGCCGGGCGCGGCGCCAACAACGTGTTGCTCACCGGCGCCCGCGGCACCGGCAAGAGCTCCTTGATCAAGGCTTGCCTGAACGCCTATGCGCCACGCGGCCTGCGCCTGATCGAGGTCGACAAAGCCGACCTGATCGACCTGCCGGACCTGGTCGACCTGGTGGCCAGCCGACCCGAGCGCTTCATCGTGTACTGCGACGACCTCAGCTTCGACGAGGGCGAACCGGGCTACAAGGCGCTGAAATCCATCCTCGACGGCTCCGTCGCGCAGAGCAGCGACAACGTGCTGATCTACGCCACGAGCAACCGGCGCCACCTGCTGCCGGAGTACATGAAGGAAAACCTCAGCTACCAGCACACCGAGGACGGCGAGGTCCATCCGGGCGAGGTCGTGGAAGAGAAGATCTCGCTGTCCGAGCGCTTCGGGCTGTGGATCAGCTTCTATCCCTTCAGCCAGGACGAATACCTGGCCATCGTGCGCCAGTGGCTGCTGCACCACGGCCTGCCGGCGGCCGACATCGAGGCGGCGCGGCCGCACGCCTTGCTCTGGGCGCTGGAGCGCGGCTCGCGTTCCGGCCGCGTGGCGCAGCAGTTTGCGCGCGATTACGCGGCGCAGGCCCAGGACGCACGCGCATGACGGCGGCATCCGGCCCGGTCGAGCGGGTGCCTGTCGATGTGGCGGTGGGCGTGCTGATCCGCGCGGACGGCAGCTTCCTGCTCACCAGCCGGCCCGAGGGCAAGGTCTATGCCGGTTATTGGGAGTTTCCGGGTGGCAAGCTCGAAGCGGGCGAATCGGTCGAAGAAGCCTTGCGGCGCGAGTTGCACGAGGAAATCGGCGTGACCATCGGCGCGGTCACACCCTGGAAGATCAAGGAATTCGACTATCCGCATGCCCGTGTGCGCCTGCACTTCTGCAAGGTCAGCGTGTGGAGCGGCGAGTTGCACATGCGCGAGAACCAGCGCATGTCCTGGGAGACGCTGCCCGTGCAGGTGGCACCCGTGCTGCCCGGTACGGTCCCGGTGCTGGAGTGGCTGGCCCAGGAGCGGGCGGCGGGTGTCGGCGCCAGCGCGTAGACTGCCGCCATGGAGAGCAAAACGACGTCGTGGCTGGACGAGATCCTGTGGGATCGCGATGGGCTCGTGCCCGTCATCGCCCAGGAGCGCGACAGCCAGGACGTGGTGATGTTCGCCTACATGAACCGCGAGGCTTTGGCCCAGACGGTGGCACGCGGGCAGGCCGTCTATTTCAGTCGCTCGCGCGGACGCCTGTGGCACAAGGGCGAGGAGTCCGGGCATTTCCAGACCGTCCACGAGGTGCGGCTGGATTGCGATGGCGACGTGGTGCTGCTGAAGATCACCCAGCACGGGCACGAGCCCGGCATCGCGTGCCACACCGGCCGCCATTCCTGCTTCTTCAAGCGGCTCGACGACGGACGCTGGACCGACGTCGATCCGGTGCTGAAGGCCCCCGAGCAGATCTACCACCGGCCGAGCTGAGATGCCCACGAGCGACGACACCCTGGCGCGCCTGGCCGCCGTCATCGAATCCCGCCGCGGCGGCGACCCCGACAAGAGCTATGTCGCGCGCCTGTTCGCCAAGGGCCTGGACAGCATGCTCAAGAAGGTGGGCGAAGAAGCCACCGAAGTGGTCATGGCGGCCAAGGATGGCGACCCCGCACGCGTGACGGCCGAAGTGGCCGACCTGTGGTTCCACTGCATGGTGGTGCTCGCGGCGCAGGGGCTCACGCCGGCCGATGTCCTGCAGGAATTGCGGCGCCGCGAGGGCCTGTCCGGGCTCGAGGAATTTGCCCTGCGCAAGGCCCAGGCGCGCGAGCAGGCACCGCCGCCGCCATGAGCCCGTCGCAGGATCTGCCGCGCCCGGCGGCGCGCACGCCGGAGGAACTCCAGGCGCTGAAGAACATCACGCAGGTGGTCTACGCGCTGCAGGCGCTGAGCTTCTTCTGGGGCGTGCCGGCGCTGGTGGCCGTCATCATCAACTACATCAAGCGCGACGAAGCCCGCGGCACGCTGTACGAGAGCCATTTCGACTGGCAGATCCGCAGCTTCTGGTGGGGTCTGCTGTGGAGCGCCATCGGCATGGTGCTGGCGGTGGTCCTCGTGGGCTTCCTGGTGATGTTCATCGCGTGGATCTGGATGGTCTACCGCGTGGTCAAGGGCTGGCTGCGGCTGACCGAAGGCAAGCCGGTGCTGCCGGCCTGATTCGAATCGAAGGGACTTGTAGCGATGTCGAGCGACCCCAACTGCATCTTCTGCAAGATCGTGGCCGGACAGATACCGGCCCGAAAGGTGCACGAAGACGAGGACTTGATTGCGTTTCACGACATCCATCCGTGGGCGCCAGTCCACGTGCTGGTGATTCCGAAGCTGCATATCGCCACCTTGTCCGACGCCGGGCCCGAACACGAGGCCTTGCTGGGCCGCATGCTGGGCCTGGCGCCGCGGCTGATGAGGGAACTCGGCGTGACCAATGGGTTTCGAACACTGGTCAATACCGGCAAGGATGGAGGCCAGGAGGTCTACCACCTCCACATGCATGTGATGGGTGGTCCTCGACCCTGGGCGCGCGGCTGAAAGCGCCGGGCACCTAGAATCCGCTGTTTGTGTTCAGGAGAAAACCATGGGATCGTTCAGCATCTGGCATTGGCTCATCGTGCTGCTGGTCGTGGTGCTGATCTTCGGCACCAAGAAACTCAAGAACATCGGCGCCGATCTCGGCGGCGCAGTCAAGGGCTTCAAGGATGGCGTCAAGGGCGCCAATGACGCTGCCGACGACGCGGCGGCGGAACCGCCCCAGCAGGTCACGGCGCGCAAGGCGACCGAAGGCCAGACGGTCGACGTCGAAGCCAAGACCAAGGTCTGACCACTGGCCGGTTCTGCTCGGGCATGCGGCCTGAGCGGCTTGCCGACTGCGGTCCAACGCCCACTTCATGATCGATTTCGGTTTCGACAAGATCGCCCTCATCGGCGCAGTGGCCCTGATCGTCATAGGGCCCGAAAAGTTGCCCAAGGTGGCCCGCACGGTGGGTCATCTGTTCGGCAAGGCGCAGCGCTATGTCGCCGACGTGAAGGCGGAAGTGAACCGCTCGATCGAACTCGAAGACCTCAAGAAGATGAAGACCGAGTTTGAGGACGCGGCGCGCAGCGTCGAGAAGACCGTGCAGAGTGAGCTCAATTCCGCCTCGGCCGAGTTCGAGAAGGACTGGGCGCAGACGACGGCCGGCCTGAGCTCGACGCCGCTGCAGGAGCCGCACGACGCATTCCCGGATTCCGTGCCCTCGTACAAGCATCCGGGCAAGAAGTGGCGCCTCAAGCGCGGCGCCATGCCCCAGTGGTACAAGCAGCGGCAGGGCATCCGCACCAAGGCCCAATCCGGTGCCGCGCGCGTGGCCCGCTTTCGGCCGCCGGGAATGAAAACGCCGACATGAGCGCCACGGACCCCAAGGAGGATGAACTTGCCGGCACCGAAGCGCCGTTCGTCTCTCACCTCGTCGAACTGCGTGATCGGCTGATCCGGGCGCTCATTGCCGTGGGCATCGCCTTCGGCATCCTGGCCTTCTTCCCCGGGCCCGGGGCGCTGTACGACCTTCTGGCGCAGCCCATGGTGGCGCACCTGCCCCAGGGCACCAAGCTGATCGCCACGAACGTCATCTCGCCCGTGCTGGTGCCGCTGAAGATCACGCTGATGGCGGCCTTCATGCTGGCGCTGCCGTTCGTGCTGTACCAGGTGTGGGCCTTCGTCGCGCCGGGCCTGTATTCGTACGAGAAGAAGATGGTGCTGCCGCTGGTCATCTCCAGCACCATCCTGTTCATCGTGGGCGTGGCTTTCTGCTATTTCCTGGTGATCCCGGGGATGTCGCGCTTCATCCAGGCCTTTGCTCCATCGGCCATCACGGCCGCACCAGACATCGAGCAGTACTTCGGCTTCGTGCTCACGCTGTTCTTTGTCTTCGGCATCGCGTTCGAGGTGCCGATTGCGGTGATCGTGCTGGCGCGCATCGGCGTGGTCACCATCGACCAGCTCAAGCAGGCGCGCGGCTACTTCGTGGTCGCGTCCTTCATCATCGCGGCGGTCGTGACGCCGCCCGACGTGATCTCGCAGCTGGCGCTGGCGGTGCCGATGTGCATCCTGTACGAGGTCGGCATCTTTGCAGCTCGGTTGTTCATCCGGCACACGCAGGCGCCGCCGGACAGCGCCACCTGAGCGCCGCCTGCTGCGCTCAGCGCGCGGCCACCGTCTGCGGCCGCTGGGCCACGACGACATCCAGATCGAGGCGCTGCTCGTTGCGCTGCACGGCCACCCGCACGCGTGATTGCGGCTTGAGTGCGGCGACGGCCTTGAGCAGTTCAGCCTCGTTCTTGACGGGCTTGTCGCCGATGCGCAGCACGACATCGCCCGGCCGCATGCCGGCCGCGCTGGCGGGCCCATCCTGCAACACGCCGCGGATCAGCACGCCTTCGCGCACCGACAGCCCCAGCGACTCCGCCACCTCTGCCGTGAGCTCACGCGGTACCACGCCGATCCAGCCCCGCACGACGCGTCCCTCGCGCACGAGGGCTTCCATGACCTCGCGGGCGAGATCCACCGGCACCGCAAAACCGATGCCCTGGCTGCCGCCGCTTTGCGAGAAGATGGCCGTGTTGATGCCTACCAGCGCGCCTTGTGCGTCAACCAGCGCGCCGCCCGAATTGCCGGGGTTGATCGCCGCGTCGGTCTGGATGAAGTTCTCGAAGGTCGACAGCCCCAGGCGGTTGCGACCCAAGGCGCTGACGATGCCCGCAGTGACGGTCTGGCCGACGTTGAACGGATTGCCGATGGCCAGCACTGCGTCGCCCACCTGAAGCCGCGCGGGGTCGCCGATCAGCACGACCGGAAGCGGCGACAGATCGATCTTCAGCACCGCGATGTCGGTCTCGGCATCCGCGCCGATCAGCTTGGCGCGCGCCTGTCGGCCATCGGCCAGCTGAACCTCGATGTCGTCGGCGCCGGCCACGACGTGCTGGTTGGTCAGCAGATAGCCCTCGGGAGACACGATCACGCCGGACCCCAGGCCCACCTGGGGTTGCGGCGCGCCGCCGCGCTCGCCGAAGAAGAAGCGGAACGCCGGGTCGTCCAGGTGTGGACTGCGCGCCGTGGCTTTCTGCGCCGTGACAGAGACGACCGCCGGGCCCGCCGCTCGCGCCGCCACGGAGAAGCTGCCCGCGACGGCGGCTGCCGCGGGTGTCGAGGGAATCGCAGTGGCCATGGCCGTCGCGTTGGAAGGCGGCGCAGCGGCTGGTGCCTGGATGACGGTGGGCGTCGGCAGCAGGGCGGTACGGCGCCCCAGCCAGTCCGGCTTGAGCGTGGCGATCACGAACAGCACCGCCACGGCGACCGTGACGGTCTGCGAGAAAATCAGCCAGGTCTTGTGCATCACGGGGGCGTGCCGATGGTTCAGCGTCAGGAAGTCGATCGCTACTTGCGCGAGTTGCTGGCGCCGGACCGGTTCAAGGATTATGGGCCGAACGGTCTGCAGGTCGAGGGCAAAGCCGAGGTGCGCACCATCGTGTGCGGCGTGACGGCGAGCCTGGCCCTGATCGAGGCGGCGGCGGACCTTGGCGCCGACGCGCTGCTGGTCCATCACGGCCTGTTCTGGCGCGGCCAGGACGGGCGCCTGACCGGCTGGCTGCGTGCGCGCGTGGCGCGCCTGATCGCGGCAGACATCAACCTGTTCGCTTTCCACCTCCCTCTGGATGCCCACCCGCTGCTGGGTAACAACGCCCAGTGGGGGCAGCGGCTCGGTCTGCGTCACGAAGCCAGCACGGGCGACCAGGACCTGGTTTTTGTCGGCTCACCGGCGCTGCCGACGAGCCTGGACGAACTGACGCAACGGGTCGGCCAGGCGCTGGGTCGGGAGCCCTTGGTGCTGGCAGGCGACGGTCGACCTTTGCGCCGGGTCGCCTGGTGCTCCGGTGGTGCCCAGGGCCACTTCGAAGACGCCATCGCGGCCGGCGCCGATGCCTACCTGACGGGTGAGATTTCCGAGCCCCAGGCGCACCTGGCCAAGGAAACCGGCGTAGCCTTCCTGGCCTGCGGCCACCACGCGTCGGAGCGCTTCGGCATCCAGGCCGTGGCCGACGATGTGGCCAGGCGCTTCGGTCTGCACAGCCGCTTCATCGACATCCCCAATCCCGCATGAATCCGAACAGCGGTACCACGCACGACACGGGCCGATCGCCGCGGCTTCTGGTCACGATGGGTGATGCGGCGGGTGTAGGCCCGGAGTGCATCGTGCAGGCGTTCCTGCGTGGGCACCTCCAAGGCGCGGTGGTGGTGGGCGATCTGGGCGTGATGCGCCGGGCATCGGACGCGCTGCCGGCGCGCCCGATGCTGGCCAGGCTCGAGTCGCCCACCGATGTCGACACCGCGCCGCCGGGCTGCCTGGCGGTGTGGACGCCGCCTGGCCTGGCCGAGGGACTGGACCGCCTGCCGCTGGGGCGCGCCGACGCGCGCGCTGGCGCAGCGGCTGCCTGCTGCATCGAACAGGCCGTTGCGGCGATCCGTGGCGGGCTGGCCGATGCGCTGGTCACGGCGCCGATCCACAAGGCGGCTCTGGCGGCCGCGGGGATTGGCTTTCCCGGCCACACCGAGATGCTGCAGGCGCTGTCGGTGTCGCCAGGCGCGCCCTTGCCGCCGGTGCGCATGATGCTCGCCAACGACGAGTTGAAGGTCGTGCTGGTGACCATCCACCAGTCACTGCGCTCGGCCATCGACGCCGTGACATTCGAGGCCGTGCTGCAGACCCTGCGCATCGCCCATCGGGCTGCCGCGTCCTGGGGTCAGCCGGCGCCGCGCGTGGCCGTGGCCGGCCTGAATCCGCATGCCGGCGAGGACGGGCTGTTCGGTGACGAGGAGATCCGCATCATCGCCCCGGCGATCGAAGCCGCTCGCCGCGAGGGCATCGATGCGCAGGGCCCGTATCCGCCCGATACCGTGTTCATGCGGGCGCGTGATGTGCCGGGGCATGCGGGCGCCTTCGATCTCGTGGTGGCCATGACACACGACCACGGCCTCATCCCGGTGAAGTACCTGGGCGTCGAGCACGGTGTCAATGTCACGCTGGGCTTGCCCTTCGTGCGGACCAGCCCGGACCACGGTACGGCTTTCGACATCGCTGGCCAAGGCAGGGCCGATCCGCGCAGCCTGGAAGCCGCCGTGCGCTGGGCACGGCGCGCCGTCACGACGCCCTGATCACGCAGCGGCAGCGGTCGGGCGCAGGGCGGCGAGCTGGCGCCGCGCGCGCGCGGTCGCGCGCTCCAGCAAGTAGGCCGCCTCGAAGGCCCGCAGCCGGTCGGTTTCGCACAGCCGCACCACCATGCGGTGCGTCAGCGAGATGGCCTGGCGGTGGCGCTGTCCGCGCGAAAACACGAAGAAGGAACGGCCCGGGCTGATGTGGTTCAGCCGCACCTTCTGCCATTTGCCGTCCAGATGCATCTGGTAGGCGATGCCGATCTGCAGGTAGTTGGGCAGCGCGGCGCCGCGTGTAGGCTCGGGTGCTTCGGGTTCGGGCAGGCCCTGAATGAGCAGGTCGGACGACGCGAGCGGCTGGTCCTCGCCGCGGTCCGCATCGGGCCTGCCGTTCCAGTCGACCGCGTCGTCCGTGAGCAGGCCGACGGTTGCGGCCTCGCCCGGCGTGAGCAGCGGGGCGTATCCGGACTCGAGCGGGATGGGGCCGCTGGCCGCGGCGCTGAGTTCGTCCGATGCCGGGATCACGCGCTCCAGCGCGGCGTCCAATTGGCGGGTGAGCAGGTTGTAGTCGAGTGTGCTCAGGCCGTCGCCCTTGAGCGACTGCGCGTGGGCCGGCAGCAGGCGCCCGAAGAACTCGTGCCGCGCGTCGTCGGGCCAGCCGATCATGTCGATGCCGCGGTGCAGGACCTGCATCAGACGCGGCAACTGCGCGACGAACTCTTGGCGCTGCGCCGGCGTGCCCTTGGGCTGCACGCTCAAGAACAGGTCACGTCCGGCGACGCACAGGGTCCGCACCAGCTCACCGTGCGGTCCGTGCAAGCGGGCGGCACGCAGCAGCACGCGGCACCAGGTGTCGGCCAGGAAGTGGCGAACGAAGTCCGGTGCGGCCAGCGGCTGCAACTCGGTCTCCAGCTGGCGCATCCGGCGGCGGTGCATGCGCAACTCGGCTTCGCGATCGGCCAGCAGGCGTGCGGTGCCCTGTTCTTCGATCCCGCGTCGTCCCTGATCGGCCAGATAGGACTCGAGCTGGCGCAGCTGCGCCTCGTAGAGGTCGACCTGATCGAAGTCGCCGCCGACGATGCGCTGCACGAGATCGCCGATCTGGCCGACGAGCGCTTCGGCCGCGGCGGGCGCCAGGTCGTCCAGCGCGGTGCCCAGCGAGGCGATGCGGTTGACCAGGCGGCGCACGGGATGGCGGCGTGAGGCAAAGAAGGTCGGGTCGCCCAGGGCCGTGCGCAGCACCGGCAGTTGCAGGCGCGCGATCTGTCGCGCGATCTGCGGCGGCACCTTCGGATCGGCCAGGATCTGCTCGAACAGACTGCCCACGACGTCGATGACACGGTGGTCCATCGCGCTGTGCGTGGCCTGGACCAGTTCGGCGCGGTGGGTCTGGATGAGATTTCGCAGGGGCGCCGCTGGGGCGAAGATCGGATCGGCACCCGACGGTGACGCGGTCCCGGCCGGCTCGCTCAGGTCGATGTCGACGGGCTCCGAATCCAGCACCGGCGCGGCCGCCAGCCGACGCAGCAGGGGCATGGAGATCGGCTCCCGGGCACGCGAACCGTCTGTGCTCCCCGACACCTGCCCGAACGGCGCATCGGCATCGTTCGCGGATGCCGCTTCGGGCGCCTCCGGCGACGCCACGGTGCGCTGCTCGGCGGCTGCCGCAGCCGCTGGACCCCCGGCGGCAGGCTGCGCCCCACGCATGCTGGAGGCGGCGGACAACGGCCTGGCGGCTGCGAGCGCCGCGCTGACGCCCGGGTGCGCGGGCCGCGAGGCCATCGGCCGCATCACGGGCGCGATACCGGCCGCTCGCATCGCGGTCTTGATGGTCGTGTAGGCCGCGGGCAGGTCCGCCTTCCAGGATCGGGCCAGCTCGGTCTCGAGCACCCGGCGGGTGTCTTCCTCGGCCTGCAGGCTGTGCAAGGCGCGAATGACCGCTTGCCCGATGAGTTCCGGTCGCAGTGGATTGCGGCAGTCTTTGCGACGCGGCAGGCTATCGGCCTCGTAGATGGCGCGGACATAACCGTCCAGCTCACGCAACTCCCATTCGCATCCGGTGCTTATGGCCATGCCGAACCGGTCGGCGATGAGCTGCGCGTCGAGGGTTTGGTCGTCGACCAGGGACAGTGCGTCCCACTGGCAATCGGCTGCGGCTCGCGGCGCCTGCGCTGGGGGTGGTCGCCAATCGCCGGCGACACAGGTGGCGAACGCCTGTCGGAACACCGTGTCGAAACGCTGCCGCTGGCGAATGAGCTCGGAATAGGCCGCACCGAGCAACTCGCGCTGGCTGGCAGTGCTGCTGGACATGGCGCCCAGGTTCAGGCACTCGGCCGTGCGTTCGCAGATGGCTGCATGCGCAGCCTCCAACCGGGCCACGGCAGCCAGCAATGCGGGGGGTAACGGGTCGCGGGGCTCGTCGGACATGGGCGCAGGACTCCGGGGAATCCGGGGTCCTGCGCCCGTTATCGGCACGCGCCCAGCGCGCCGAAGTGTGCGATTGTTACTTCTTCAGGGAGTCGCGGATCTCGCGCAACAGCACCACGTCTTCGGGCGTGGGGGGCGGCGGGGCGGCGGGCTCTTCGCGCTTCATGCGGTTCATCTGCTTGACCATCATGAAGATGACGAAGGCCAGGATGATGAAATTGATCAGTATGGTCACGAAGCTGCCGTACGCGAACACGGCGCCAGCCTTCTTGGCCTCGACGAGTGTGGTCGCAGTCTGGCCGGCCAGCGGGATGAAGTAGTTGTTGAAGTCCAGACCCCCGAAGATCTTTCCAACGATTGGCATGATCAGGTCGCCGACGAACGAATCGACGATCTTCCCGAACGCCCCGCCAATGATCACGCCGACGGCGAGATCCATGACGTTGCCTTTGAGCGCGAACTCCTTGAACTCTGAACTGAAACTCATGGTGAATCCCTCTTCCTTGCCATGACCCAACGGGCCGGTCTTTTGTTGATCAAATGAACTCGCGATTCGCACCGTTTGCGTGCATCGCAGGGCGCACGGTAGGCGCCTGTAAGTCCCGCGTCAAGCCCGCCGCGGGGCGTCGATCCCGTCCAGTAGAATGTGCGTTTGTTTGCACAGCCCCTTCCTTTCCAGAGGATGCCCATGAGTGAGACCGTCGCGGATCCGAGCCGCCGAACCTGGATCGCCATCACCTGCGGAGCCGGTGCCATTGGCGGCGCTGCGGTCGCGGTGCCGTTCGTCAGCACCTTTACGCCGTCCGAGCGCGCCAAGGCTGCCGGTGCGCCCGTGCAGGTTGACATTTCCGCTGTCAAGCCGGGCGAGAAGCTCACGGTGGAATGGCGCGGCAAGCCGGTATGGATCGTGCGCCGCACGCCGGAGCAGCTGGAATCGCTGAAGAAGACCGATGCCCAGGTGGCCGATCCCAACAGCGACCGCAAGCAGTACCCGACGCCGGACTACGCGAAGAACCAGCACCGGTCGATCAAGCCCGAGGTCTTTGTCGGCGTGGGCATCTGCTCGCACCTGGGCTGCTCGCCTTCGGACCGTTTCCAGACCGGCTCGCAGCCGTCGCTGCCCGACGACTGGGCCGGCGGCTTCCTGTGCCCGTGCCACGGTTCCACCTTCGACCTGGCCGGTCGCGTCTTCAAGAGCAAGCCCGCGCCGGACAACCTCGAGGTGCCGCCGCACATGTACCTGTCCGACACGGTGCTGATCATCGGGGAAGACAAGAAGGCCTGACGGCGCCGCTTGCGGCCTGCTGCCGCTGACGCACAAGACAAGAGACCGAGGACCCCTATGGCTGATTTCAAGGAAGTGCCCGCGAGCGCACCAGTGACCGAGAAGGTCACCGTCTGGTTCGAGAACCGTTTTCCGACGGCCTTCGCCGAGTACAAGAAGCACCTGTCGGAGTACTACGCGCCGAAGAACTTCAACTGGATGTACTTCTTCGGATCGCTGGCCATCCTGGTGCTGGTGATCCAGATCGTCACGGGCATCTTCCTGGTGATGCACTACAAGCCGGATGCGAATCTGGCTTTTGCCTCGGTCGAGTACATCATGCGTGATGTGCCCTGGGGCTGGCTGGTGCGCTACATGCACTCCACCGGCGCCAGTGCATTCTTCATCGTCGTGTACCTGCACATGTTCCGCGGCATGCTGTATGGCAGCTACCGCAAGCCGCGCGAACTGGTGTGGATCTTCGGCTGCGCCATCTTCCTGTGCCTGATGGGCGAGGCCTTCTTCGGCTACCTGCTTCCGTGGGGCCAGATGAGCTACTGGGGCGCGCAGGTGATCGTGAACCTGTTTGCCGCCGTGCCCTTCGTCGGCAACGATCTGGCCCTTCTGATCCGCGGCGACTACGTGGTCAGCGACGCCACGCTCAACCGCTTCTTCAGCTTCCACGTCATCGCGATTCCGTTCGTGCTGGTGGGTCTGGTGGTGGCGCACCTGCTGGCGCTGCACGACGTGGGCTCGAACAACCCGGACGGCATCGAGATCAAGGCCAAGAAGGATGCCAACGGCATTCCGCTGGACGGCATCCCGTTCCACCCGTACTACACGGTGCACGACATCGTGGGCGTGGTGGGCTTCCTCATCGTCTTCAGCGCGATCATCTTCTTCGCGCCTGAGATGGGCGGCTACTTCCTCGAGTACAACAACTTCATTCCGGCCGACCCGCTGAAGACGCCCGCGCACATCGCGCCGGTCTGGTACTTCACGCCGTACTACTCGATGCTGCGTGCGACCACCGACCCGATGGTCAACGTCTTTGCCGTCGTGGTGGCCCTCGGTGTCGTGGCGGCCCTGCTGCTGGGTCGACTCAAGAGCAGCATGAAGATTGGCGTGGTCGTCGCCGGCCTGGTGGCCATCGCGCTGCTGAAGACCTTCGACGCCAAGTTCTGGGGTGTCGTCGTCATGGGCGGTGCCGTCGTCATCATGTTCTTCCTGCCTTGGCTGGATTACAGCCCGGTCAAGTCGATCCGCTACCGTCCGGCCTGGCACAAGGTCATCTATGGCGTGTTCGCGGTCATCATGGTCTGGCTGGGCTATCTGGGCACGCAGCCGCCGTCGGACTCGGGCACCTTGATCGCACAGGCAGGCACCTTGTTCTACTTCGGCTTCTTCGTCCTCATGCCGTGGTGGAGCCGGATCGGCGAGTTCAAGCCGGTGCCCGAGCGCGTCACCTTCCAGCCGCATTGACGAGATTGGCGAGACGTTCGACATGAAAAAGATCCTTCTCACGCTTCTCGCAGTCCTGAGCCTGGGTGCGGGCTCGGTTCAGGCCTCCACCGGCGGCCTTGCCTGGGACACGTTCCCGGCGCAGCGGGTGACCGATCAGGCTGCACTTCAGAACGGCGCCAAGCTGTTCGTCAACTACTGCCTGAACTGCCACAACGCGGCGTTCATGCGCTACAACCGGCTGCGCGACATCGGCCTGACCGAAGAGCAGATCAAGAACAACCTGGTCTTCACGGAAGCCAAGGTCGGTGATCTGATGAAGGTCTCGCTGGACCCGCGTCAGGCCAAGGAATGGTTTGGCGCAGTGCCGCCCGACCTGACCGTGATTGCCCGCTCGCGCTCGGCCGCCGGCATGGGCTCGGGGGCGGACTACATCTACACGTTCCTGCGGACCTACTATCGCGACGACACCAAGGCCACGGGCTGGAACAACGGCGCCTTCCCCAGTGTGGGCATGCCCCATCCGCTGTGGGAACTGCAAGGCCCCCAGCGCCCGGTGTTTGCCGAGGTGAAGGATGCACACGATCCCAGCAAGGTCCAGCACATCTTCAAGGGTGTCGAGCCGATGGCCCCTGGCAAGATGAGCGAAACCGAATACCGGGAGTCGGTGGCCGACCTGGTAGCCTACCTGAGCTGGATGGCCGAGCCGATGCAGACCCAGCGCGTGCGCCTGGGCGCATGGGTCATGCTGTTCCTGGCCGTCTTCTTTGTCATCGCCTGGCAGCTGAATGCGTCTTTCTGGAAAGACGTGAAGTGACTCTGACGATCCCGGCCCTGGTGGCCGGGACCTATCGCCACGCAGTGGGTGCGACAGCGCCCACTGCGTTTGCCCTTTGAATGGGCCCTTGCGCGGCTCGCTGATCGACAGGACATACTTCCGCCATGATGGTTCTCTATTCAGGCACCACCTGCCCCTATTCGCACCGTTGCCGCTTCGTGCTGTTCGAAAAGGGCATGGACTTCGAGATTCGCGACGTCGACCTGTTCGCCAAGCCCGAAGACATCGCGCTGATGAATCCGTACAACGAGGTGCCGATCCTTGTCGAACGCGACCTCATCCTGTACGAATCGCACATCATCAACGAGTACATCGATGAGCGCTTCCCGCACCCGCAGCTGATGCCCGGCGATCCCGTGGCGCGTGCGCGCGTGCGCCTGTTCCTCTTCAATTTCGAGAAGGAACTGTTCGCGCACGTCAATCTGCTCGAGAGCCGCGGCGTCAAGGCGACCGAGCGCCAGCTGGAGAAGGGCCGCGAGCAGATTCGCGACCGCCTGACGCAGCTCGCGCCGATCTTCCTGAAGAACAAGTACATGCTGGGCGACGATTTTTCGATGCTCGATGTCGCCATCGCGCCGCTGCTGTGGCGCCTGGATTACTACGGCATCGAGCTGTCGAAGAATGCGGCGCCGCTGCTGAAGTATGCCGAGCGCATCTTCTCGCGCCCCGCCTACATCGAGGCGCTGACGCCGTCCGAAAAGGTGATGCGCAAGTAAGCGGCCGCGGACGCCATGTCGACCAGCAGCCAAGACCCGACCGGCACCTCCACCCGCCCGTACCTGATCCGTGCCTTGCACGAATGGTGCACGGACAACGGATTCACGCCGTATGTGGCCGTGCATGTCGACGACCGCGTGCAGGTGCCGACCGAGTACGTCAAGAACAGCGAAATCGTCCTGAACGTCGGTTTCGAGGCCACCAGCGGTCTGAAGCTGGGCAACGAGTTCATCGAATTCAAGGCCCGCTTCGGCGGCGTGGCGCGGGACATCGTGGTGCCCGTCGACCATGTGGTGGCCATTTATGCCCGAGAAAATGGCCAGGGCATGGCATTTCCGGTACCCACACCCGCCGCGGTAGGATCGGCGCCGGAGCCCGCCGCAGGCAGTTCCGTTCCTCACGGGCCTCACCTGGCGGTCGTCGAAGACCCAGCCCCCGCGGACGAGCGGCCCCCGGCTGGTGATGATCCACCCCCGCCTGCAGGGCCGCGGCCCATGCTGAAACGGGTGAAATAGCCGGACCGCAAGTTCCAGTCGCCGACTTAGCTCAGCTGGTAGAGCATCCGCCTTGTAAGCGGGAGGTCATCCGTTCGATTCGGATAGTCGGCACCACTGCCGTGTTGGCCGTGAGGAAAGGTATTTATGCAAATCCTGATCACCCATGGCTCCGCTGCCAGGAGCCGGGCATTCCAGCTCAGCGCGCTGCAGCTGACGCTGGCGGTCACGTTCCTGATCGTCGTTCTGATGCTGTTGTCGGGGACGATCTATCACGTGCTGTTCCAGAAGGCCGCGCGCGAAGGCTGGCCGGTCGTCAGCCACATCGTCAAGCTCGTGGTGAAGGACGAATTCGCCCAGCGTGACCGCTTCATGCGCGAAAACCTCGATGCGATGGCGCAGCGGCTGGGCGAAATCCAGGCCAAGCTCGTGCGGCTGGATGCCGTCAGTGATCGGGTGTCCACCGTGGCCGGCGTCAAGCCCAGTGACCTCGAAATGATCCGCAAGGCCACCCAGCCGGCAGCGGCGGCCTCGGGTGCGCAGGGCGGACCCTATATCCCACTGGACAAACCCAGCCTGGAGCAACTGCAGTCCAGCGTGGCGGTCATGGACGAAACGGCCGACCGCACGGCCGACATCTTCACGCTCGTGGAATCGCGGCTTTTCGAGGCGCGCATGCGCTCGCTGATGATTCCCAGTACCAAGCCGGTGCAGACCCATGTGGGCTCCGGTTTCGGCTTCCGTTCGGACCCCTTCACGGGACGGCCCGCACTGCACGCGGGCCTTGATTTCCCGGCCGACACCGGCACACCCATCTACGCGGCCGCCGGCGGAGTGGTCGTCGCGGTGGACAGCCATTCGCAGTACGGCAACGTGATCGAGATCGACCACGGCAACAAGCTGCTCACACGCTACGCCCACACTTCGCGCTTCCACGTCAAGGAAGGCGACATCGTCAAACGCGGCCAACTGATCGCCGACGTGGGCAGCACAGGCCGCTCCACGGGTCCGCACCTGCACTTCGAGGTGCTGGTCGAAGGCGTGCCGCAGGACCCGGCGCGGTTCCTCGCCGGCAATGCCGACGCGGGCCCGACAGCCCAACTGCCGCCTGCTGGACGCTCCCGGCGGCGCTAGCCGCGCCGCGCGGTAAACTTCACGGTTGGCCGGACCGCGGGTGATCCGCGGCCTGACCGCACAGGCCCCGACAGGCAAGGGGCGCGCGGGGCACGTGCATCTGAGGCGGGCCTTCCGTGCAGGGGCCGCGGCAGGCGTGCATGAGCCGACTTGACGGCCACGCGTTTCGCCCCATCTGTCACTCGTCGCCAGGCGGCTGCGCGCGCCTCGACCAACCGAACCCCGAGCCCGCATGTTGCCCAAATTCCTGACCCAGATCTTCGGCAGCCGCAATGACCGACTGCTGAAGACGTACCGCCGCACGGTGGCCCAGATCAATGCGCTGGAGGCCGATTTCGAGCGGCTCGACGACGGGGCCCTGCGTGCCAAGACGGACGAATTCAAGGCGCGCATCGCCAAGGGCGAGACGCTGGATGAGTTGCTGCCCGAAGCCTTCGCGGCCGTGCGCGAAGCCGGCAAGCGGTCACTGAAGATGCGGCACTTCGACGTGCAGCTCATCGGCGGCATTGCGCTGCACCAGGGCAAGATCGCCGAGATGCGCACCGGCGAGGGCAAGACGCTGATGGCCACCTTGCCGGTCTACCTGAATGCGCTGGCCGGCAAGGGCGTGCACGTGGTCACCGTCAACGACTACCTGGCCCGGCGCGACGCCGAATGGATGGGTCGCCTGTACGGCTTCATGGGGCTGACGGTCGGGGTCAACGTGCCCGGCATGGAGCGCGAAGAAAAGCAGGCCGCCTTCCGGTCCGACGTCACCTACGGCACGAATAACGAGTTCGGCTTCGACTACCTGCGCGACAACATGGTCTACGAGGTGGCCGACCGTGTGATGGCGCGCGGCCAGCACTACGCCATCGTCGACGAGGTGGATTCCATCCTGATCGACGAAGCCCGTACGCCGCTGATCATCAGCGGACAGGCCGAGGACCACACCGAGCTCTACGTCAAGATCGATGCCATCGTCCCGCAGCTGAAGAAGCAGATCGGCGAGGCCGATCCGCGCACCGGCGAAGGTGTCATCGAACCGGGCGACTTCACGGTCGACGAAAAACAGCACCAGATCTTCCTCACCGAAGACGGCCACGAGAACGCCGAGAAGCTGCTGGCCGCCAACGGCCTGCTGGCCGACGGCGCGAGCCTGTACGACCCGTCGAACATCACGCTGATGCACCACGTGTACGCCGCGCTGCGTGCACGCAACCTCTACCACCGCGACCAGCACTACGTGGTGCAGAACGGTGAAGTCATCATCGTCGACGAATTCACCGGCCGCCTGATGACGGGTCGCCGCTGGAGCGATGGCCTGCACCAGGCCGTCGAGGCCAAGGAGCGCGTGCAGATCCAGTCCGAGAACCAGACCATGGCCTCGGTGACGTTCCAGAACTACTTCCGCCTGTACGGCAAGCTGGCCGGCATGACCGGCACGGCCGATACCGAGGCCTATGAGTTCCAGGAGATCTACGGCCTGGAAACGGTGGTCATCCCGCCGAACAAGCCGACGATCCGCAAGGACGAGCTGGATCTCATCTACAAGACCACGAAGGAAAAGTACGACGCGGTCACCGCCGACATCCGCAGCTGCCACGAGCGCGGCCAGCCGGTGCTCGTGGGCACGACCTCGATCGAAAATTCCGAGATCGTGTCGCAGCTGCTGACGCAGGCCAAGCTGCCGCACCAGGTGCTCAACGCCAAGCAGCACGCCAAGGAAGCCGAGATCGTCGCGCAGGCCGGGCGGCCGGGCATGATCACGATCGCCACCAACATGGCCGGCCGCGGCACGGACATCGTGCTGGGCGGCAATGTCGAGAAGCAGATCCAGTTCCTGCAAGCCGACGAAAGCCTCACGGACGCTGACCGGGCCGCGCGCGCCAAGCAGCTCGAAGACGAGTGGCAAGGCCTGCACGACAAGGTCACCTCACTGGGCGGCCTGCGCATCATCGCCACGGAACGCCACGAAAGCCGGCGCATCGACAACCAGCTGCGCGGGCGTTCGGGCCGCCAGGGCGACCCGGGTTCTTCGCGCTTCTACCTGTCGCTGGACGACTCGCTGATGCGCATCTTCGCCGGCGACCGCGTGCGCGCGATCATGGACCGGCTGAAGATGCCCGAAGGCGAAGCCATCGAGGCTGGCATCGTCACGCGCAGCATCGAAGGCGCGCAGCGCAAGGTCGAAGCGCGCAACTTCGACGTGCGCAAGCAGCTGCTCGAATACGACGACGTCGCCAACGACCAGCGCAAGGTCATCTACCAGCAGCGCAACGACATCCTCGAAGCCAGCAGCCTCGAGGCCCAGATCACCAACCTGCGCCAGAGCACGCTGACCGAGGTGGTGCGCACCTACGTGCCCGCCGACAGCCTGGAAGAGCAGTGGGACCTGCCCGGCCTCGAGAAGGTGCTGGCCGAGGAGTGGCAGCTGCAGGTGCCGCTGCGCCAGACGGTCGAAGGCAGCGAGTCGATGACCGACGAGGACATCGTCCAGAAGGTCGTGGCCGCGGGCGACGCGCACTTCCAGGCCAAGCTGGACATCGTCGGCGTCGAGCAGTTCACACCCTTCATGCGCATGGTGCTGCTGCAGAGCATCGACACCCACTGGCGCGACCACCTGGCCGCGCTGGATTACCTGCGCCAGGGCATCCACCTGCGCGGCTATGCGCAGAAGAACCCGAAGCAGGAATACAAGCGCGAGGCCTTCGAGCTGTTCGGCCAGTTGCTCGACACCGTGAAGATGGAAGTCACGCGTGTGCTGATGACGGTGCGCATCCAGTCGCAGGAGCAGGTGGCCGAAGCCGCCGAGGCCATCGAGGAGCGCGTCACCCAGGTCTCCAACGTGACCTACACGCACCCGAACGAAGACGGCAGCGTCTCCGCCGTTGCCGACCCCGCCACGGTGGTCGCCGAGGTGCCGCGTGTGGGGCGCAACGATCCCTGCCCTTGCGGCAGCGGCAAGAAGTACAAGCAGTGCCACGGCAAGCTGGCCTGAGTGATCGCGCTGGCGGGACACGAGCGCCCGCCGGCTCCTGAGGAGAAAAAGATGCCGGTCCACCTGAACGTCCCTTCGGCGCAGTCGCTGCATCCGGTGCGCGGCCTGCGCATCGGCGTGACCGAGGCCGGTGTCCGCAAGGCCAACCGCAAGGACCTCGTGGTCTTCGAACTGGCACCTGGCAGCCAGGTGGCGGGTGTCTTCACGCTGAACCGCTTCTGCGCCGCGCCGGTGCAGATCTGCCGCGAGCATCTGGCGCAAGCCGGCGGCGTGCGCGGCATCGTCATCAACACCGGCAATGCCAACGCCGGCACCGGCGCCGATGGCCTGGCGCGCGCGCGCCAGACCTGCGACGCACTGGCGCAGCAGCTGGGCGTGACGCCGGCGCAGATCCTGCCGTTTTCCACCGGCGTGATCATGGAGACGCTGCCGGTCGACCGCATCGTGGCCGGCCTGCCGGCCGCCGTGGCGGGCCTGGCCGACAACCGCTGGCTCGAAGCGGCGCAGGGCATCATGACCACCGACACGCTGCCCAAGGCAGCCTCGCGCCGCGTGCGCATCGGCGGGGCGGACGTGCACGTCACCGGCATCGCCAAGGGCGCGGGCATGATCCGGCCGAATATGGCCACGATGCTCGGTTTCGTGGGCACGGATGCCCATCTGGCGCCGGGCCTGGCACAGGCCCTGGTTCGTGAAGCTGCGGATGCGAGCTTCAACCGCATCACCATCGACGGCGACACCTCGACCAACGATTCCTTCGTGCTGATGGCCACCGGCCAGGCCGGGCACGCGCGCATCGATTCGCTGGACTCGCCCGAAGGCCAGGCGCTGCGCGACGCGGTCATCGCCGTGTCGCAGGAACTCGCGCAGGCCATCGTGCGTGACGGCGAAGGCGCGACCAAGTTCATCACCATCCAGGTCGATGGCGGCCGCACCACGGCCGAGTGCAAGCAGGTGGCGTATGCCATCGCCCACTCGCCGCTGGTCAAGACCGCCTTCTTTGCCAGTGACCCCAACCTGGGCCGCATCCTGGCGGCCGTGGGCTATGCGGGCATCGACGATCTCGACCAGACGCTCATCGACCTGCACCTGGACGATGTGCTCGTGGCCTCGCGCGGCGGCCGCCATGCGGCCTACCGCGAGGAAGACGGCCAGCGCGTGATGAAGCAGGCCGAGATCACCGTGCGCGTGACCCTGCACCGCGGCGCGGCCAGCGCGCTGGTGTGGACCTGCGACCTCTCGCACGACTACGTCAGCATCAACGCCGACTACCGCAGCTGACGCGCCGCCGCAGGCTGGCCTGTGGTTTTCGGCCGACGCGCATCCGACACACTGGGGATGCCGCGGCCTTGATGCGCCCCGTGGGCCGCTGCTAGCATCGCCGTCACTTCTTTCGAGCAAGTCCGATGCGCCGATCCCCACGCTCCCTCCCACACCTGCCGAACGGCCGGGTGTTGGCGTGCGTGGCCGGGCTATCGGGCCTTGCCGCCGCTGCCGACGTCGTCCCCGCGGGCGAAGGCCCTCATCTGCAAACCGTGATCGCGTTTTCGATCCACACCATTTGCAGCGTGCGGCCCCTGGTCCTGGCAGCAGTCCTGTAGTTCACGCTCAGCGTCAGTCCCACCGGATCCGCTGAGTCTCCTCGGCGGTATATCCGGTCATCCCGTGTAGCCGCCGTCCCGTCGGCAGGTCGTTGACCCGACCTGCATTTGTTGGAGTCAGGTGATGAGTACACCACCCGCCGCGCGCCCTCGTTGGCGCCCGCCCTGGGCCTGGATCTGGCAGTTGCCGGCAGACGATCTGCTGCGCAACCTCGCCTACCGACGCCTGTTCACCTCGATCCTGATCAGCTCGCTGGGCGGTCAGGTGAGCATGCTGGCGTTGCCGCTGACGGCCGCCGTGCTGCTGAAGGCGTCGCCGACCCAGATGGGGTTGCTGACGGCTTTCGAGTTGCTGCCCTTCGTGCTGCTGTCGCTGCCCGCCGGCGTGTGGCTGGACCGGGTGCGCAAGCTGCCGGTCTACATCGCCGGCGAGGCGCTGCTGGCCGTAGCGCTGGTCAGCGTGCCCATCGCCTGGTGGCTGGGCTGGCTGGCCATGCCATGGCTGTATGCGGTGGGCTTCGTGCTGGGCTGCGTGCACGTGGTGGCCGGCGCCGCCGCGCAGATCGTGCTGACGCAGGTCGTGCCGCGCACACGGCTGGTCGAGGCGCACGCGAAGAATGCCCTGGCCAGCTCGGGCTCGGAAGTGGTCGGGCCCGGCTTGGCCGGCGCGCTGATCAAACTCGTCAGCGCGCCCGTGGCCTTGCTGATCGACGCGCTGGCGCTGCTGGTGTCGGTGTGGATCCTGCGCGGGGTTCGAGTCGTCGAAGAAGCCAGATCCGCAGTAGACACTCACTTCATGGAGGAATTGAAGGCGGGATTCCGCTTCGTGCGCCGCACGCCGCTGCTGGTGGCGATGGCGCTGACGATGGGCTTCTGGCAGATGTGCCACTACGCGGCCGTGGTCGTGCAGATCCTGTTTGCCACGCGGACGCTGGGCATGAACGAGTCCGATGTCGGCCTGAGCTTCGTCGGGCTGGGCGTCGGCACGGTCGCGGCCAGCGTCTACGGCAAGCGCATCGCGCACAAGTACGGCACCGGGCCGTCGATGCTCGGCGGGCTGGGCGTGGCGGGCGTGGGCTGGACCTTGTGCAGCGTGGCACCGGTCGGCTTCTGGGGCGTGGCGGCCTTCTCGGCGATGCTGGTGTGCTTCGGCTTTGGCGCCGTGCTCACCTTCATCAACTTCCTGTCGCTGCGACAGGCCGTGACGCCGGCGCCGATGCTGGGCCGCATGACCGCGACCATGCGCTGGCTGATGCTGTTGCCGGCGGGGCCCGGGGCCTTGATCGGCGGCTGGCTGGGCGAGCACGTCGACCTGCGCGCGTCTCTGGGCTTTGCGGGCTTCGGCGCGATCCTGGTCGCCGCGGTGGCCTGGCGTGCCTCGGTGATCCGGCACGTGCACCAGCTGCCGTCGCCGGCTGACGAGACGGGCGGGGCCGCCCGAGCTGCCGTGCCAGCCGAAGCCCTGGCGGATCTGCCGGATGCGGAGCCGGTGCGCTGAAAAACCCGTCCGCGGCGTCAGCCCGCAGGCGCGAAGCGGTCGACGGCGTCGGTGATGATCCCGTCGATGCCGATCGCCCGCAGCCATGCCGCGGGGGACGGATCGTTGACCGTGTAGACCATGGCAAACAGGCCGGCGCCATGCACCTGCGCCAGCAGCTCGGCGCTCATCACCTGGTAGTTCGTGACGATGCCGCGGCAGCCGAGCTGGCGCACGATGTCGAACCAGCCGGGCCACAGGGTATCCAGCAGCAGCGCGCGCGGGATGTCGGGGGCGGCCTCGGCGGCGCCGGCCAGCGATTCCGGCCGGAACGAGCTGAACAGCGGCCAGGCCGGGGCATCGCGCCACAGGCGCAGGACCTGTTCGCCGACGACCCGGCCGGTCTCGGCTTCCTGGCCGGGTGTGGGCTTGATCTCGATGTTCAGGTCGAAGGCGTTGGCCTGCACGAAGGCGGCCAAGGCCTCCAGGCTGGGCAGGGGCTCGCCCGCGTAGGCGCGGCTGTGCCAGCCGCCCGCATCCAGGCGCGAGAGTTCGTCCCAGGTGCGGTCCGCGGCCCGGCCGCGTGCGGCGGTGGTGCGGTCCAGCGTAGAGTCGTGCAGCAGGAAGGGCTTGCCGTCGGCGCTGAGCTTCACGTCGCACTCGAAGGCCCGGTAGCCGTGGGCTGCGCCCAGCCGGAAGGCGGCCAGCGTATTTTCGGGCGCGAGCTTGCCGGCCCCGCGGTGCGCGACCCAGAACGGGCCGGGCCAGCGCGCCGGCTTGGCTTCAGACGACACGGCGGCCCTCGCTGTCGAACCAGTGCAGCCGTTCAGGCGCGGGCCGCATCCAGATGGTCGTGCCGTGCGCCGGCGCAGGCAGCATGCCGTCGATGCGCAAGGTGAAGAGCGAGGCCCCGAGCCGGCCGTAGACCAGGCGCTCCGCGCCCAGGGTTTCGACCACTTCCACCACCAGCGGCCATCCGCCGTCGGGCGAGGTCCGCATCTCGGCGTGTTCCGGCCGCAGGCCCAGCGTCAGCGCGCCCGTACGCGGCGCGGGTTGCGCCAGCGGCAGCCGCGCACCGTCGACGATGAAATGGTTGCCGTCGGAACTGCCAGCCAGCAGGTTCATCGGCGGTGCACCGATGAAGCCCGCGACGAAGGTGGTGGCCGGACGGGCATAGACCTCTTCGGGCGTGCCGAACTGCTCCATGCGGCCCCCATTCAGCACGATCATGCGCTGCGCCAGCGTCATCGCCTCGACCTGGTCGTGCGTGACGAACAGCGAGGTGATGTTCAGTTCGCGGTGCAGCTTCTGGATTTCAAGACGCGTCTGCGCACGCAGTTTGGCGTCCAGGTTGGACAGCGGCTCGTCGAACAGGAAGACCGCCGGCTGCCGCACGATGGCGCGGCCCATGGCCACACGCTGGCGCTGGCCGCCCGACAACTGCCGGGGCTTGCGGTCGAGCAGCGTGCTGAGTTCCAGGATGCGTGCGGCCTTCTGCACCCGCTCGTCGATCTGCGGCTTGGGCACCTTGGCGATCTTCAGGCCGTAGGCCATGTTGTCGTACACGCTCATGTGTGGATAGAGCGCGTAGTTCTGGAAGACCATCGCGATGTCGCGTTCGGCCGGCTCGAGCTCGTTGACCACGCGGCCGCCGATGGAGATCTCGCCGCCGGTGATCTCTTCCAGGCCCGCCACCATGCGCAGCAGCGTGCTCTTGCCGCAGCCGCTGGGCCCGACGATGACGACGAACTCGCCGTTGCCGATCTCGGCGTTGACGCCGTGGATGACCTTGACCGCCGCCCGGGAGCCCGGCGCGTAGGTTTTTTCGACGTTGCGCAGGCTGATGCCGCCCATGGTGGGTGTCCCTCGTGACTTCTGCTTATTTCTCGGAATCGACCAGGCCCTTGACGAACCACTTCTGCATCAGCATGACCACCAGCGCCGGCGGAATCATCGCCAGCATCGCGGTGGCCATCACGGCGTTCCATTCCGTGGCGCCGTCGCCGCCGCTGATCATGCGCTTGATGCCCATGACCACCGGGTACATGCTCTCTTCGGTGGTCATCAGCAGCGGCCACAGGTACTGGTTCCAGCCATAGATGAACTGGATGACAAACAGCGCGGCGATCGATGTGGTCGACAGCGGCAGCAGCACGTCCTTGAAGAAGCGCAGCGGCCCCGCACCGTCGATGCGTGCGGCCTCGACCAGCTCGTCGGGCACGGTCAGGAAAAACTGGCGGAAGAGAAACGTGGCCGTGGCGCTGGCAATCAACGGGATGGTCAGGCCCGCATAGGTGTTGAGCATCCCGAAGTCGCTGACGACCTTGTAGGTGGGCAGGATGCGGACCTCGACGGGCAGCATCAGTGTCACGAAGATCATCCAGAACACCAGGCCGCGCCCCGGAAACCGGAAATAGACCACCGCGAAGGCCGAGAGCAGCGAGATGGCGATCTTGCCGATCGCAATGACGAGCGCGGTGACCAGGCTGACCCACAGCATCGGCGCGACGGGCGGAACCGAGGTGCCGTATTCGGTGACGCCGCCGAAGAGCGCGAAGCGGTAGCTGTTGAGAAAGTTGCTGCCCGGCAGCAGCGACATCGGCACGTTCTGCACGATCTGCTCGGCCGTCTGCGTGCTCGCCACGAAGGTGATGTAGACCGGAAATGCCACGGTCAGCACGCCGATGATCAGCGTGAGATGCGCCAGGAAGGTGGCCAGCGGACGGTTTTCGATCATGTGGGCAGGTGAATCCGTCGGTCAGTAGTGCACGCGCTTTTCGACATAGCGGAACTGGACCACCGTCAGGCCCACGAGGATGACCATCAGCACCACGGACTGCGCCGCCGAGCCGCCCAGATCCAGCGCCTTGAAGCCGTCGAAGTAGACCTTGTAGACCAGGATGGCGGTTTCCTTGCCCGGACCGCCCGACGTGGCCGCGTCGACGATGGCAAAGGTGTCGATGAAGACGTAGATGATGTTGATGACCAGCAGGAAGAACGTGGTCGGTGTCAACAGTGGGAACTGCACGGTCCAGAAGCGCCGCCACGGACCGGCGCCGTCCATGGCCGCGGCTTCGAGCAGGCTCTTCGGAATGCTCTGCAGGCCGGCCAGGAAAAACAGGAAGTTGTAGGAGATCTGCTTCCAGACGGCCGCCAGGACGATCAGGATCATCGCGTGCGTGCCGTTGAGCAGGTGGTTCCAGTCGAAGCCCATCTCGCGCAAGGCGTAGCTCACGACGCCGATGGACGGCGCGAACATGAACAGCCACAGCACGCCGGCCACGGCCGGCGCCACGGCGTAGGGCCAGATCAGCAGCGTCTTGTAGAACGACGCGCCCTGCACCACGCGGTCGGCCATCACCGCCAGCAACATCGACAGCGACAGCCCCAGCCCCGCCACGGCCACCGAGAAGACGGCCGTGGTCTTGAACGACGACAGGTAGGTGTCGTCGCGGAAGAGTGCCTTGAAATTCTCCAGGCCGACGAACTGCGTACTGGTGCCGAAGGCGTCCTGTTGCAGCACGCTCTGGTAGAGCGCCTGGCCCGCGGGCCAGAAGAAGAAGATCAGGATGATGGCCATCTGGGGCGCAATCAGCGCCCAGGGCAGCCACCAGCTCTTGAAGCGGACGCGTTTTTCGACAGCCAAGGTGCTTCAGCCCGCCATCAGCCCTTGTTGGCTTTTTCGAACTTTTCCAGTTCGACGTCGGAGCGCTTCTTGGCGTCCTCCAGGCCCTGCTTGGGGGACTTCTTGCCTGCCCAGACTTGTTCCAGCTCTTCGTCCAGGATGGTGCGGATCTGCACGAAGTTGCCCAGGCGGATGCCGCGCGACTTGTCCGTGGTCTTGCGGATCATCTGCGTGACGCTGACGTCCGTGCCCGGGTTGGTCTTGTAGAAGCCGCTCTTCTCGGTCATCTCGAACGCGGCCGTGGTGATGGGCAGGTAGCCGGTCTCCTGGTGGCTCTTGGCCTGGATCTGCGGCTCCGACAGGTACTTGTAGAACAGGGCCACGCCCTTGTACTCATCGGGCTTCTTGCCGGACATGGCCCACAGGCTGGCCCCGCCGATCACGGTGTTCTGCGGCGCGCCGGGCACATCGGGGTAGTAGGGCAGGGTGCTGATGCCGGCCTGGGCCTTCAGGTTGCGCTTGATGCCGCCATAGGCCGCCGAGGAGCCGGTGTACATCGCGCATTCGCCCGATTGGAAAGCGGCGTCGGCCGAGTTGTTGCGGCCGCGGTAGACGAACAGGCCTTGCTGGGCCATGTTGGCCAGGTTCTCGATGTGGCGCACGTGCAGCGGCGTGGTGATGTTCAGGCGCGTGTCCAGGCCGTTGAAGCCGTTGCGCTTGGTGGCGAATTCGACGTTGTGCCAGGCGCTGAAGCTCTCGAGCTGCGTCCAGCTCTGCCAGGCCGTGGTGAAGGGACACTTGTGACCGCTGGCCTTGAGCTTGGCGGCGGCCAGGGTCAGCTCGGGCCAGGTCTTGGGCGGCGCTTCGGGGTTCAGGCCCGCGGCCTTGAAGGCATCCTTGTTGTAGTGCAGGACGGTGGTGCTGCTGTTGAACGGGAAGCTCAGCATCTGGCCGTTGGGCGCCGTGTAGTAGCCGGACACCGCGGGCACGTAGACCGACGAATCGAACTTCTGACCGGCCGTCTTCATGACCTGGTCCACCGGCACGATCGCACCCTTGCTGGCCATCATGCTGGCCGTGCCGACCTCGAAGACCTGCAGGACGTGCGGCGCGTTGCCCGCGCGGAAGGCGGCGATGGCCGCGGCAAAGCTCTCGGGGTAGGTGCCCTTGAAGACCGGTACGACCTTGAATTCCTTCTGGCTGTCGTTGAAGCCCTTGGCCAGGCCGTTGACCCACTCGCCGAGCTGGCCGCTCATCGAGTGCCACCATTGGATCTCGGTCTGCGCGAAGGCCGGCGAGCACGCGGCGGCGACGAGGGTCAGGATGGCGATCTTCTTGCGTTGCATGTCTACTCCTAAGTTGCGCAGGCGCACTGCATGGCCGCAGTGTCGCCGCAGCGAATGACAGGCGCGTTTCTGGCATGCTTTGCGTGCCGATGAAACGGGAGTTTCCCGGCGCACCCTGAAGTTGCTGGGGAAATGCTGCGCTGCGGTAGGATTACGGGTTCCGCATCGGCGGCTTGCGGCGCGTACGGTGGCGTCGTGCCGCCGGCGACCAGACCCCATGAACGCACCCTTGCCGCTGCAGACCGCGCCGTCGGATGCCGACGCTGCCAACGAGGCTGCGCCCCGTCTGCGCGAGATCCCCTACAACTACACCTCGTTCTCCGATCGCGAGATCGTGCTGCGCCTGCTCGGCGCGCGCTCGTGGGAGTTGCTGCAGCAATTGCGCGCGGAGCGCCACACGGGCCGCTCGGCACGCATGTTGTACGAAGTGCTGGGTGACATCTGGGTCGTCCAGCGCAATCCGTATCTCG
This sequence comes from Pseudomonadota bacterium, assembly GCA_963205115.1. Classification (GTDB taxonomy): domain Bacteria; phylum Pseudomonadota; class Gammaproteobacteria; order Burkholderiales; family Burkholderiaceae_C; genus Rubrivivax. Next base: position 303,920 of record CAUJHV010000049.1, read on the forward strand.
AAGACGACCTGCTGGCCAATCCCAAGCGCCGCCAGATGCTGGTCGACGCGCTGCACCACCGCCTGAGCGAGGTCGAAAAGCGCCGCACGCCCCACGACGACCCGCAGCGCGACGCGTGGGTGGGCGAACTGCTGCAGGCCGCGCGCGCCGCGGTCGAGGGCTTTGCCGAACACTTCCGCACGGTGTGGGACCTGCGCAAGGCCGCGCGCAAGACGCTGGGGCGCCACACGGCCAAGGACAACCTGAAGTTCGATGGCCTCAGCCGCGTCTCGCACGTGACCGACGCCACCGACTGGCGCGTCGAGTTTCCCTTTGTCGTGCTGACCCCGGATTCCGAGGCCGAGATGACCGGCCTCGTGCAGGGCTGCATCGACCTGGGCCTGACCATCGTGCCGCGCGGCGGCGGCACCGGCTACACGGGCGGCGCCATCCCGCTGACCTGGCGCAGCGCGGTGATCAATACCGAGAAGCTCGAGGCGATGACCGAGCTCGAGATGGTCTCGCTGCCGGGTGTGGACCGGCCCGTGGCCACGGTCTTCAGCGAAGCCGGCGTGGTCACGCAGCGCGTGGCCGATGCGGCCGAACGTGCGGGCCATGTGTTTGCGGTCGACCCGACATCGGCCGAGGCCAGCTGCATCGGCGGCAACATCGCGATGAATGCCGGCGGCAAGAAGGCCGTGCTGTGGGGCACCGCGCTGGACAACCTGGCCAGCTGGAAGATGGTGACACCGCAGGCGCGCTGGCTCGAGGTCGTGCGCCTGAACCACAACCTGGGCAAGATCCACGACGTCGAGGTCGCCAGCTTCGAGCTGCGCCATTTCGACGCCAGCGGGCGCAAGGTCGAGCGCACCGAGCGCCTGGACATTCCCGGCCGCGTCTTCCGCAAGGAAGGCCTGGGCAAGGACGTCACCGACAAGTTCCTCGCCGGGCTGCCCGGCGTGCAGAAGGAAGGCTGCGACGGCATCATCACCAGCGCGCGCTGGGTGGTGCACCGCATGCCGGCCCATGTGCGCACGGTGTGCCTCGAATTCTTCGGCAACCCGAAGGTCGCGGTGCCCAGCATCGTCGAGATCAAGGATTTCATGTTTGCCGAGGCGCGCAAGCCCGGCGGCGCGATCCTCGCGGGGCTGGAACACCTGGACGACCGCTACCTCAAGGCCGTGGGCTACGCGACCAAGAGCAAGCGCGTGGTGGGCGGCAACGGGCTGCCCAAGATGGTGTTGATCGGCGACATCGTCGGCGACGATGCGGATGCCGTGGCGCGCGCCACCAGCGAGGTCGTGCGCATCGCCAATTCGCGCAGCGGCGAAGGCTTCATTGCCGTGAGCGCCGATGCGCGCAAGAAGTTCTGGCTGGACCGCAAGCGCACGGCCGCCATCGCGCGGCACACCAACGCCTTCAAGATCAACGAAGACGTGGTGATTCCGCTCGAGCGCATGGGCGAGTACACCGAGGGCATCGAGCGCATCAACATCGAGCTGTCGCTGCGCAACAAGCTGGAGCTGGTGCGCGCGCTGGAAGCCTTCTTCGCGCGCGGCGATCTGCCGCTGGGCAAGAGCGACGACGCCGGCGAGATTTCGAGCGCGGAGCTGCTGGAAGACCGCGTGGCGCAGGCGCAGGCCTTGCTCGCGGATGTGCGTGCGCTGTGGGAATCCTGGCGCGTGGGGCTCGATGTCGTGCAGCCCGAACGCGGCGAAACCTTCTTCGCGTTGCTGCAGGATTGGCGCCTGCGCGCGTCGTGGAAGACGCAGATCCTGCAGCCGCTGCAGACGCTGTTTGCCGGATCGGCCTTCCTGCCGATCCTCGAGGAGTGCCGGCGCATCCACGGTGAGATCCTGCGCTCGCGGGTATGGGTCGCGCTGCACATGCACGCCGGCGACGGCAATGTGCACACCAACATTCCCGTCAACAGCGACAACTACGCGATGCTGCAGACGGCCCATGAGGCCGTGGCCCGCATCATGGCTCTGGCGCGCCAGCTGGGCGGCGTGATCTCTGGCGAGCACGGCATCGGCATCACCAAGCTCGAATTCCTGACCGACGACGAACTCGCCGATTTCGCCGATTACAAGTCACGTGTCGACCCCGAGGGCCGTTTCAACAAGGGCAAGCTGCTGCGCGCCACGGCGCCCGACCATCTGGCCAGCGACCTCAGCGCCGCCTACACGCCCAGCTTCGGGCTGATGGGGCACGAATCGCTGATCATGCAGCGCAGCGACATCGGCTCCATCGCCGACAGCATCAAGGACTGCCTGCGCTGCGGCAAGTGCAAGCCGGTATGCGCCACGCACGTGCCGCGCGCCAACCTGCTGTACAGCCCGCGCAACAAGATCCTCGCGACCTCGCTGCTGGTCGAAGCTTTCCTCTACGAAGAGCAGACGCGCCGCGGCATCAGCGTGCAGCACTGGGAAGATTTCGAGGACGTCGCTGATCACTGCACCGTGTGCCACAAGTGCGCCACGCCGTGCCCGGTGAACATCGACTTCGGCGACGTGACGATGAACATGCGCAACCTGCTGCGCAAGATGGGCAAGAAGAGCTTCCGCCCCGGGCAGGCCGCGGCGATGTTCATGCTCAACGCCACCAATCCGCAGACCATCAAGCTGGCACGCGCGGCGATGGTGGGCGTGGGCTTCAAGGTCCAGCGCCTGGCCAGCGACCTGCTCGAGCCTGCTGCGCGTCGTCAAATGGCCGCGCCGCCCGCCACGCTGGGCACGGCGCCGCTGAAGGAGCAGGTGATCCACTTCGTCAACAAGAAGTTGCCGGGTGGTCTGCCCACGCGCACGGCGCGCGCGCTGCTGGACATCGAGGACCGCGACTACGTGCCGATCATCCGCGACCCGGCGCGCACCTCTTCGGAGACGGAGGCGGTCTTCTACTTCCCGGGCTGCGGCTCGGAGCGGCTGTTCAGCCAGGTCGGCCTGGCCACGCAGGCCATGCTGTGGCACGCGGGCGTGCAGACCGTGCTGCCGCCGGGTTATCTGTGCTGCGGCTATCCGCAGCGGGGCAGCGGCCAGTTCGACAAGGCCGAGCAGATGATCACCGACAACCGGGTGCTGTTCCACCGGGTGGCCAACACGCTGAACTACCTGGACATCCAGACGGTGGTGGTGTCCTGCGGCACCTGCTACGACCAGCTGCAGGGCTACCAGTTCGAGGACATCTTTCCGGGCTGCCGCATCGTCGACATCCACGAATTCCTGCTGGACAAGGGCATCACGCTGCCGCAGGCCGGCGGCTCCGCGGGCTACCTCTTCCACGACCCGTGCCACAGCCCGATGAAGCGCCAGGAGCCGATGAAGACGGTCAAGGCACTCATGGGACCGAACGTGATCAAGAGCGAGCGCTGCTGCGGCGAGAGCGGCACGCTGGGCGTCACGCGTCCCGACATCGCCACGCAGGTGCGCTTTCGCAAGCAGCAGGAACTGCTGAAGGACGAGGCCGCGCTGCGCGCCTTGGGCGGCGTGCAGACGGGGGCGGACATCAAGATCCTGACCAGCTGCCCGAGCTGCCTGCAGGGTCTGACGCGCTACGGCAAGGACCTGGCCACCGGGCTGCTGGAAGCGGACTACATCGTCGTCGAGATGGCCCGACGTATCCTCGGCGAGGGCTGGCTGCAGGACTATGTCGCCCTGGCCAACAAGGGCGGCATCGAGCGCGTGCTCGTGTAGCCTGCGCCGAAGACCAAAGGAGACACCACCAGATGACCCCGACCACCACCCAGCCGCATCCCGTCGCGCTGACCGTCCACCAGTCCTCCAAGGTGCTGGAGATCGGTTTCGACGACGGCGCGAACTTCCGCATCCCTTTCGAGCTGCTGCGCGTGTATTCGCCCTCCGCGGAAGTCCAGGGCCACGGCCCGGGCCAGGAAGTGCTGCAGACCGGCAAGCGCCACGTGGACATCGTGTCGCTGGAGTCGGTCGGCCACTATGCGGTGCAGCCCACCTTCAGCGACGGTCACGACACCGGCATCTTCTCGTGGGGGTATCTGTACGAACTCGGCGCCACGCAGGACCGGCGCTGGGCCGATTACCTGGCCCGCCTGGAGCAGGCCGGTGTGGACCGTGATGCGCCGATGGCCGCTGCGTCCGCCGGCGGCAGCTGCTCGCACTGATCCACGTTCGCCGGTCCTCGCGGAGACATCGCCCATGACCCAGACCCACTTCGGATACGAGCGCGTCGACGAGGCCGAAAAGGCCGGCCGGGTGCGCCAGGTCTTCGATTCGGTTGCCTCGCGCTACGACATCATGAACGACCTGATGTCGATGGGCCTGCACCGCGCCTGGAAGGCCTATACCGTCGCCGTGGCCGACATCAAGCCGGGACAGCGGGTGCTGGACATCGCCGCCGGAACCGGCGACCTCACGCGTGCATTCGCCAAGCGTGCCGGTCCCACGGGTACGGTCGTGCACACCGACATCAACCAGTCGATGCTGCGCGTGGGCCGCGACCGCATGCTCGATGACGGCCTCGTCCTGCCCACGGTGGCCTGCGACGCCGAGCACCTGCCTTTTGCCGACAACCAGTTCGATGTCGTCAGCGTCGCCTTCGGCCTGCGCAACATGACGCACAAGGATCTGGCGCTGAAGGAGATGAACCGGGTGCTCAGACCGGGGGGGCGGCTGCTGGTCCTGGAGTTCTCCAAGGTGGCCGAACCCTTGCGGCCGGTGTACGACTGGTATTCGTTCAACCTGCTGCCGCGCATCGGCCGCTGGGTCGCCGGTGACGAGGGCAGCTACCGCTACCTGGCCGAGTCCATCCGCATGCATCCGGATCAGGCCACCCTGCGCGACATGATGAAGTCGGCCGGTTTCGGGCATGTCGACGTGCACAACCTGTCTGCGGGTGTCGTCGCCTTGCACGCCGGCATTCGGTGCTGAGAAATTCCGGCCGCCCAGGCTTGTCCATCCCCTGTTATTCAGGATCCGTCGCCGCTACGCCCACTCGACCCCCTTCAATGGCAGGAGTGTCGAACGCTGGCCAGTCGGTACACTCACTGTCTGTTTTCACATCTCGAAAGCGAGCGGCGGCGATGTCTTGTATGCGTCGCCTGCCGTGGGAGTCGGAGTATTCGTATGCGTGGATTTGTGCTGGGGCTGGACGTGCGTAGATCGGTGACTGTCGCGGCTGTGGCTGCGCTGGTCCTGACGCTGTCCGCCTGCGGCAGCGGCAAGGACGAGAAGCGGGCCGCCGGCCAGACCGTGGCACGGGTCAACAAGGAAGAGCTGACGGTCCATCAGATCAACTTCCTGCTGGCACAGCAGCGCGGCCTCAAGCCCGAGCAGATGGACGCGGCCAGCCGCCAGGTGCTCGAACGGCTGATCGATCAGGAACTGGCCATCCAGAAGGCGGCCGACCAGAAGCTCGATCGTGACGCCCGTGTCGTGGCACAGATCGAAGCCGCGCGACGGGAGATCATTTCGCGCGCCTACTTCGAGCGCGTGGGTGACGGCGCTTCGCGGCCCGCTGCGGAAGAAATCAAGAAGTACTACGACGACAATCCCGCGCTGTTCGCAGATCGCAAGATCTTCCAGCTGCAGGAGTTGGCGATCGAGGCCCCGGCCGACAAGGTGCCGGCGCTGCGCGACAGCCTGAAGTCGGCGAAGAACTTCAACGACTTCGTTCAGACGCTCAAGGCCGGCAACGTCAAGTTTTCCGGTAATCAGGTGGTCCGCGGGGCGGAGCAGGTGCCCATGAACCTGCTGGCCACGCTGAGCAAGATGAAGGACGGCGAATCCATCTTCAACGCGGCGCCCGCTGGCGCCAGTGTCCTGTTGCTGGTGAGTACGCGCCCGCAGCCGGTTGAGCTGACGGCCGCCAAGGGCGCCATCGAACAGTTTCTGATCAACGACCGCAAGCGCAAGCTCGTGGCCGACGATCTGAAGGCCATGCGCGCCGCCGCGCAGATCACGTATCTGGGCAAGTTCGCCGATGCGCCGAAGGGGGCGCCCGCCTTGGCGCCGGCCCCGACGGCTGCCGATGTGGCTGCCTCTGCTGCAGCGCCATTGGGTGACGCAGCCGCCAAAGTCGAACCTCCGGCACCGCAGCCGGCCGCCCGGGCAGCAGCTCCGGCAGCCAGTGCGCTGGATGCCTCCACGATCAGCAAGGGATTGGGTCTGAAATGAGTTTGAACATGGCTTATCAACAGTTTGTCGGTCGCTTCATGCGGGTGTGTGCGTTGCTGGTGGCGGGCCTCATGTCCGTCACCGCGGTCCAGGCTCAAACCGCCAACCAGTCCGCTTCGACGACCTCGGCGTCTGCCCAGTACCGCCTGGCGCCCGGCGATGCCATCCGCGTCTTCGTCTACCAGAACCCCGATCTGTCGCTCGAACTGCGATTGACCGAGGGCGGCACGGTGTCCTATCCCTTGCTGGGCTCGATCTCGCTGGCGGGAATGACCGTCAACCAGGCCGAGTCGCGCATCGCCGATGGGCTGCGTGACGGGAAGTTCGTGAACCGGCCCCAGGTGACCGTCACGGTGCTGATGGTTCGTGGCAATCAGGTTTCGGTGCTGGGCCAGGTCGGCCGCCCGGGTCGCTACCCGCTGGAGACCGGTGAGGTGCGCCTGACGGACATGATCGCCACCGCCGGCGGCGTCGCTCCGACCGGTGCGGATTCGATCACCGTGGTGGGTACGCGCAATGGCACGGCCTACCGTACCGTCATCGACCTGCCGGGCGTTTTCAGCCCTGGCCGCCGCGGCGACGACATCCAGCTGCGCGACGGCGACGTCGTGTGGGTCGACCGCCTGCCGCAAATCTACCTGTACGGTGAAGTCCAGCGTCCGGGCCCGTTCCGGCTCGAGCGTGACATGACCGTGATGCAGGCCCTGGCGACGGCTGGGGGCCTGACCCAGCGCGGCACCGAAAAGGGCCTTCGCATCACCCGCAAGGACCGCGATGGCGTCGTGCGGACCATTGAACCGAAGATGACCGACCTCGTTCAGGCAAACGACGTGGTCTTCATTCGCGAGTCCCTGTTCTAAACGGTAATCAACATGACGCTGCGTCAGATCTTCATTGTCCTTCGGCTGCGATGGTGGCTGATCGTCGGCATGCTCGCGTTGACCGGGCTGCTGGCGGGCTTGTACCTCTGGAAAGCGAAGTGGACCTACGTTGCCAAGACGTCGATCATCGTCGACCTGCGCGTGGATCCCCTGCTGTCCCAGCTGGCGCCCGCGCTCGGTGCGGCGGGTCACCTGGCCACCCAGGTGGAAATCCTGCAGAGCGACCGGCTGGCCGGACGCGTGGTGCGCATGATGGGCTTGTCGCAAAGCCCCGCAGCGGTCAACAAGTGGCGTGAAGTGACCGACGGGCGCATCCCGCTGGAAAATTTCTATGCCGACATCCTGCAAAAGGGCCTGAAGGTCGAGGCGTCCAACCGCGGCAGCCAGATCCTGAGCCTGTCCTTTGCCGCCGAAGACGCGGGTTTTGCTGCGGCGGCCGTCAACACCTTCGCCAAGTCCTACATCGAGCTCGGTGTGGAGCTGCGTGCAGGCCCGGCCCAGGAAAACCAGGCCTTCTACGAGGAGCGCGTCAAGGCGCTGCGCGGTGAACTGGAAGCTGCGCAGAACAAGGTTGCAGCCTTCCAGCGTGCACGCGGCGTGGTGATCTCCAACGAACGCTACGACCAGGAGATATCCCGTCTGGCTGCGCTGGAGACTTCGTACGCCGCTGCGTTGGCCGACCAGGCCTCCACCAGCAGCGTGGCACGCAACAGTGGTTCGGAATCGGCGGACGTGTCGCAGAACCCGTCGGTGGTGTCGCTGCGGGGCCAGATCTCCGCGGCCCAGGCACGGCTGGCCGAGGCCAGCCTGACGCTGGGCGCCAGCCACCCGCTGCGCATCCAGCTCGAGACGCAGCTGCGCGAGTTGCGCGAGCAGCTCGCTCGCGAGACACGCCTGGCCTCCGGCAGTTCGGCCAGCGTCGATCGCGTGGCATCGTCCAAGCTGGCAGAACTCCGCAGCCTGGTCGAGGCGCAGAAGCGCACCATCGTCAACATGCGCGCCGTGCGCGACGAAGGCTCGCTGCTGCTGAAGGAACTCGAAGCTTCGCAACGCGCCTTCGATGCGGTCAGCATGCGCCGCAGCCAGGTCAACCTCGAGGCCAAGGCCGATACGGCCACGGCACGTGTGCTGACGCCTGCCGTCGCGCCGCTGGAGCCGACGAGCCCCCGCCCGGTGCTCGTGATCGTCGGTGCAGTCGTGCTGGGGCTGCTGATGGGTGTGGGTGGTGCGATTGCCTGGGAGATCATGGACCGGCGTGTGCGTTCGGCCGAAGATCTGGCGGCTGCCCAGGGTGTGCCGCTGCTGGCGGTGCTGTCTTCCAAGCCGGGAAGCAAGATGCCGGAGCGCTTGGGCACGGGGCTGCTGCCACCGCCGCCGTCCCAGCCGGGCACGCCCCGTTTGACGATGAACGAGGGCTGATCGAATGGCCAAGACCAATCCCAACTTCAACGCCCGCAACGTGGACCGCACGATCGGTGCGATCCTCATCGACAGTGGCCGCCTTTCGCCGGATGACACCGAGCGGGTACTGAAATTCCAGAAGGAAGCCGGTCTGCGCTTTGGCGAAGCTGGCATCAAGCTGGGTCTGCTGACTGAAGCGGACATCCTGTTTGCGCTGTCGCTGCAATTCGATTACCCCTTCCTCAGCGGTCCGTCGCGGCCTGTGAGCGAAGAAGTCGTCGTGGCCTACCGGCCTTTTGGCGTCGAAGGCGAGCGAGTGCGCTCGCTGCGCAGCCAGCTCCAGCTGCGCTGGTTCGACGAATCCGGCAAGAACTCCAGCCTGGCCGTCATCGGGCCGCACCGGGGTGAAGGCCGCAGCTACCTGGCTGCCAATCTGGCCGTTTCGTTTGCCCAGGCGGGCGAGCGCACGCTGCTGATCGACGCCGATCTGCACAACGCCTCGCAGCACCGCTACTTCAAGCTGGAGAATTCCGCGGGCCTGTCCAACCTTCTGGCAGGCCACCTGCAGGACGGCATGGTGCAGTTCATTACAGGCATTCCCGGCCTGGCCGTGTTGCCCTCCGGGCCCCTGCCGCCGAACCCGCAGGAACTCCTGGCGCGTCCGGTGTTTCAACGGATCCTCGAGCAAAGCGCCTCCACGTTCAGCGTGGTCATCGTCGACACGCCGGCCATGGAAGAGGGCATCGATGCCACCTTGCTGGCGCGTGCCGCACGTGGCGCCATTGCTGTCGCAAGGACGAACCTGACACGCACGGCTTCGTTCCTGGAGGCCGCGGCCCTGGTGTCCGACATCGGTGCGCGCCTGGTCGGATCGGTCCTGGTGGATGTGGACCCGAACCGCCGTCGCCGGGCCCGGGCCGCTTGACGCAGTGCCCCGGGAGCTGGTCTTCGGCGCTCGAGATTCGGTCCAGCGGTTCCTAGTCCCTGGCCTCCTGCTGGCGGGCTGGATCGCCCTTTTTGGGCCGGTCTACTGGACTGCTGCGCATCGTACCTGGACGCTCGAAGACCAGGGACACGGCCCGCTGATCCTGGCGGTGGCCGTGTGGCTGGTCTGGCATCTGCGCGAGTCGTTGGACGAGTTGAAGAGTGCGCCGAACCTGCTGGCCGGTTGGCCCGTGATGGCGTCGGGCTGTGCGCTCTACCTGCTGGGTCAGGCGCTGGAATTTCCGATCTTCCAGTTCCTGTCCCAGGTGTTTGTGCTCGCGGGTGTCCTGCTGCTCTACAAGGGCTGGCCTGCATTGCGCACGGCGTGGTTCCCTGTGGTCTTCCTGCTGTTCATGGTGCCGCTGCCCGGCATGCTGATCGATGCCAGTACGCAGTCGCTCAAGCAGTGGATCTCGATCATCGTTACCGAGCTCTTCCATGCGCTGGGCTTTCCCATATCGCGCACCGGTGTGACCATTTCGGTGGGTCAGTACCAGTTGCTGGTGGCGGATGCGTGTTCGGGCCTGCACTCCATCTACAGCCTGTCGGCGCTGGGCACGCTGTACATGTACATCATGCGTCGGCCCAGCTTGTTCCACAACATGGCGATGCTGCTGTTGATCATTCCCACGGCCTTCGTGGCCAACATCGTCCGGGTGGCGATCCTCATCTACATCACGTACCAGTACGGTGAAGAGGCGGGGCGCGGGTTCCTGCACGGATTCGCCGGCATGGTGCTTCTGGTGGTCTCGCTGGCCATCCTCTTCGGTGCGGACAGCCTTCTCGAGCGCCTGTCGCCGCGGCCACATCCGGACGCCACGCGCGGGGGCGCCGCATGACGGCCATCGCGCGTCCCATCGCGCTGCCGTTGGGCATCTTTCTGCTGATGCTGGCCGTCAGCGCACTGGGCTTCCTGATCCGCCCGCAGGACATCCAGAAGCGCAGCCTAGACCCGTCCGTGGACCTGGAGCGCACCGTGCCGAAGGCCTTCGGCTCCTGGCAGATCGTGCCCGATGCCATCGGCATCGTCGCCAACCCCGAGACCCAGGCGCTGCTCGACAAGCTGTACAGCCAGATCCTGGTGCGGACCTACGTCAACGACAAGGGCTACCGCATCATGATGTCCATCGTCTACGGCGAGGACCAGCGGGGCGGTCTGCAGGCACACCGCCCCGAGGTGTGCTATCCCGCGCAAGGATTCGAACTGGTGTCCGAACGCGCCGCGACGCTGTCCACACCCGGTGGGGGCATCGCGGCCAAGCGGCTCGAGACACGCCAGGGCAACCGCGTGGAGCCCGTCACCTATTGGTTCAGCCTGGGCGGCAAGGCGGTGTCGAACAACTTCCAGCGGCGCATGGCGGAGGTGAGCCTGGCATTCGTGGGCAAGATCCCTGACGGCTATCTGGTCAGGGTGTCGTCCATCGATGCAGCCAGCGAATCGGCATTCGCGCAGCAGCAGGCCTTTGTTGGCGAACTGCTTGCCGCGCTGCCCGAGACCATGCGCGCCAAGCTGAGCGGCCTGTGAATTTCCGGCGGCGGATCGACTTGTATCCTGCGGTGAAACGTTGGATACCGGCCGCTGATGATCAATATTCGTGGGACGCCGCCGCGGCGGGACTGTCCGTCTATCGAGCGCTTCAGGCGCAAGAGTTGGGTTTCCAGTGTCTTTGAAGGAACGCTTGTTGCACGGGGCGAGTTACACCGCTCTGGGGCAATTGCTGAGCTACGCCGTCCGCTTCGGCAGCACGCTGATCCTCACGCGCCTGTTGGCGCCCGACCTCATGGGCTTGATGACCGTGGGCGGCGCGATCAACTATGCGCTGATCCTGTTCTCTGACGTCGGCCTGCGCAGCGCCATCATTCAGAACCCGCGTGGCGACGATCAGGACTACCGCGACACCGTGTGGATGGTGACGGTGCTGCGAGGCGTTGTGGTGGCGCTGCTGGCCCTTACCGCCACCGGCATCGTCTGGCTGATGCAGCTGAACCAGGCCTTCGACTCGCAGTCGGCCTACTCCGACCCACGCCTGCTGATCGTGATTCCCCTGCTCGGGCTGGCCGAGCTGATCAAAGGCACGGAGTCGATCGAGCTGCTGCGTGCCGAGCGTTTGATGAACTTCCGCACCGTCGTGACGGCGCAGGTGGTTCGCCAGGTGACCGGCACGACGGCCACCATCGTCTGGGCTTGGCTCGATCCCGGCGTGCTGTCGCTGTGCGCGGGCCCGCTGACGGGAAACCTGGTGGTGGTCCTGCTGTCCTACGGCTGGCTCACCAAGGGTCGCATGCGCCTGACGTGGCGTCCTGCCGACATGTTGGCCGTGGCCACCGCGGGCAAGTGGCTGCTGGTGAGTTCGGTGCTGACCTTTCTGGTCTCGGCCTTCGACAAGGTCTATCTCGCTTCGCGCTTCGATGCCAGCGCCCTGGGCCTGTACGGCATTGCGGCGACGCTGGGTCTGCTGGGCCAGGAGCTGGTCCATCGGATCAACGGCATCGTGCTGTTCCCGTTGCTGAGCGCGCGACATCGCGAATCGCCCGCTACCTTGAAGGCGGACTACTACGCGGCGCGCCGGGGCATCGAATTCTTCTCCGTGGCCACAAGCTTCGTGCTGCTGGCGCTTGGCAGCGACGTCATCCGCGTGCTGTACGACCCGCGCTACCACGCTGCCGGCCCCTTGCTACGCGCCTTTGGCCTCCTGGCGCTGCTGATGGCCTACCTGCCGATGTCCGAAGCCTTGCTCGCGCTGGGGCGCAACAAGACGCTGACCATCGTGAATGCCGCCAAGCTGGCAGGCCTGGGTGCAGGCCTGTTCATCTTCGTACCACGCATGGGCATCATCGGCGGCGTGCATGCGCTCACGCTGTCGGCGCTGGTGGGGGCCGTTTTTGCATGGTGGGCACTGCGTCGTATCGGGCTGCTCGACTGGCGGCGTGAAGTGCGCTACCTCGGCATGGTCGCTGTCGTGACGACCGCGTCAGTCTTGCTCGAATTGGGGCGCCGCTCGATTTGAGTGCCGCCCCGGTGCGCAGGCTTGCCGCGGGTCGGGGACCTGCCGTGGCGCTCAGGCCCGAGAGGACCACGCAGCCACGCGCGCTGCTCGTCGATCGGCAGGCTCAGCCGCTGTGCTGCGCGTCGAAAAACGCCGCAATGCGTTCGACGATGCGCCGGGCGGCCTGGCCGTCTCCATACGGATTGCGCGCCTGTGACATGCGGCGGTAGGCCTCGTCGTCGGTCAGGAGCAGCGAGACCTCGTCGACGATGCGCTGGGCGTCTGCGCCCACCAGCTTCACGGTACCCGCGGCGAGCCCCTCGGGCCGCTCGGTGGTGTCTCGCATCACGAGCACGGGCTTGGCCAGCGACGGCGCCTCTTCCTGCACGCCGCCGGAGTCTGTCAGCAGCAGCCGGCTGTGGCGCATCAGCGCGACGAACAGTTGGTAGTCCTGCGGCGGGATCAGCACCACGTTGGCCAGCCCTGCCAGGCGTTCGTGCACCGGTCCGCGTACATGCGGGTTGAGGTGGACAGGGTAGACGAAGCGGAAGCCCGGAAAGCGGGCGGCCAACTGTGCGATGGCCTCGCAGATCTGCTCGAAGCCCGTCCCGAAGTTCTCCCGGCGGTGGCCGGTGAGCAGTACGTAGGGCACCTGCTTCCAGTCGGGAGCGATCACGGACGACAGCTGGCGGTCGATGTCCGCGGCCACCGCAGGATCGTCCTGGCGCGCGACTTCCATGAACAGCGCGTCGATGACGGTGTTGCCCGTGACCGTGATGTGGGCGTCGGGAATGCCTTCCCGCAGCAGATTTTCGCGAGCCACTTCGGTGGGTGCGAAGTGCAGGTTGACCAGCGGCGCGGCAAGCTTGCGATTGGCTTCTTCCGGGAAAGGCGAGGCCAGATTGCCAGTGCGCAAGCCCGCCTCGACGTGGCCGATCGGAATACGTCGGTAGAAGCAGGCCAGCGCGGCGGCCAGCACGGTGGTCGTGTCGCCCTGGACCAAGGCGAGGTCGGGGCGTTCGCGCTCGAGGACCTCGTCGATCGCAGTGATCAGCCGCGCGGTCAGGCCGGCCAGCGTTTGATTGGGGCGCATGACCGCGAGGTCGTGCTGCACGTCGATGCCGAACAGGCGCACGACCTGGTTGAGCATCTCGCGGTGCTGGCCCGTTCCGATGACCAGTGTGTCCCAGGCGGCCTGTTGCCGCAGGGCCGCGACCACCGGCGCCATCTTGACGCCTTCAGGCCGGGTCCCCATGAATACCGCCACGCGTTTCATCGCCGCCTGTCCCGGATGCCAGGCGCTAGAAGCGGCTCTTGACCGTGTCGCGGGCGACGTGGGCGAGGAACAGCGTATTGGTGACCAGGTAACGGCGCCAGAGTTTGCGCGGCTCCATCAGCAGGCGCCAGGACCATTCCATCCCGACCTTCTGCCAGGATGCCGGTGCACGCTTGACGAAGCCCGCCAGCACATCGAAGCTGCCACCCACGCCCATGATGACGGGCGCATTGAAGTCATCGCGATGCCGTTCGGCAAAGATTTCCTTGAACGGGGAGGGCATGCCGATGAAGACGATGTCCGCGCTGCTGTGGCGGACCTGCGCGACGACGTCGGCGACATCGCTGTCGGTGAAATAGCCGTTGCGATAACCGGCCACCTGCAGACCGGGGTAGTCGTGCGCGCACCGGCGCGCCAGCTCGGCCACCACGTTTTCGCGCGCACCCAGGAAAAACACGCGCAGGCCTTCGCGGCCACCGCGAGCGAGCAGGGCCTGCATCAGGTCGCAACCCGCCACGCGGGCCGTCAAGGGCCTCCTGACCAGGCTCGATGCCCAGACCACCGGCACACCATCCGGAACGATCAGGTCTCCCGCATGGCAGGCGGCGGCCAGCGCCGCGTCCTTGCGCATGGACACCAGCAGCGCCGCATTCATCGTCACCACCGTCTTGGCCGAGGTGGCATGGCGACACCAGTCGATCACACGATCGACCGCCTGATCGAAGGTCACGGAATCGAACGGGCATTCCATGACGATGACGCGGTTGCCTTGCGCGTCGACGCGCGTGGCGGCGGCCGGATCGGGCCGCAGGATGCGTTCCTGGGGAAACGCGACGGCTGCGGCGTGGCTGTGGAACTCAGACGACATGAGATTCCCGTGGCTGGCCAGCGGCGATGGCGCCGGCATAGAGACACCAGGCCCACTCGTACGGGCGGGTTTCGCGATTCACCGTCAGGCGTGCACGGCGTTTGTCCAGATCGGCCTCGGCCATGCCCAACAGGCTGCGCGAGTGCGTGGCCAGGCGCCCGAGCTCGCTCTCGCGCGGCTCGATGTCGCGCCAGATCGTGCCGGTGCGCAGATCGAGCAGATCCACGCCGAGTTCGTTGTGTTTGATCCAGCGATGACTCAGGGTGACGGCATCGCGCTGATCGGTGCCGCCGGCCGCAGCCACCGCCATCAAGGCCATCGGCGCCATGGCGTGCTGATGCACCGCATAGACGGGGAAGCTTTGGGCCACGTCCCCATTGCGCGGGTTGTAGTGCCACCACCACTGGCCCAGCGGGCCTTGCAGTTCGACCAGGCGGGCCGCGGCACGGTCGGCTGCATCGCGTGCGGCGCCGTGGTTGTCGGCGATGGCGGCAAAGGCCAGCGCCTGGACCGAATAGATCTGGTCGGCAAAGTTGGCGACGTACTTGCGCAGACGGTGGCGAACCGGTGCGCGATCAGACGCATGCAGGAACAGGCGCGAGCCGGGCTGGTACCGGGCGAGCAATTCCGCCAGCACGGCATCCTTCGTCGTGCGCGCACGGCTGCCAGGACGCTTGCATTCGTGCACCAGACCGCTGAGCAGCCAGGCGGTCTCCATGGTGGTCAACGGCGCCACCAGGTCGCGTGGCTCGGACAGCGAAACCCCGCTGCGCTCGAGCAAGGTATCCAGCGGCAGGGCATCCCACACGGCATTGGCCCAGATCGCCAGGCCGATCCCGCCCGGGTAGCCGTGCCGCTTCACGGCCGCACACATGGCATCCACCGTGGGGCCCAGGTCGAGCCCGACTCGCCCGGGCTCGATACCTGCGCGGTGAAGACCCAGCAGGCTGATCGCGGTGCTGGTCAGATCTTCCGTGCCGATCGTGCTGCCCCACTGGCCGTCACGCAGTTGCCGATCGAACAGCCGCGTCGCAGGATTGAAGGCATCCTTCAGCCGGTCCAGGCAAAGGGTCGCCACCTTGTCATGGAAAGCGGTCACTTCCGTAGTTGCACGGGCCGGCATGCCTGGGAACTCCTCCATCGGATTTGATTTCAGTGCAGTCACTTGGGTGGGCGGACTTGTCAAGTCCTCTCATCCCTCTGTGTATGTGCAAAAGATGTGTCTTTTCGCGACTTTAGCCGCTCCGCACCCCATGCAAGCCAGGGGGTTTACGTTGATCCCACACAAGAAGGGTTTGGCGATGCAATTCGGGTACAAATGCCACTGAAACCGGGGGGGTCGAGCGTCCCTGATAGGGCCTCTGCAGAGGGCAGGGCGGCATAGCGTGCCCCCGCTTCGCTCGACTGGCGACGAAGACGCGGCAAAGGTACGGACGCTGGGCGTCAGGACGGCACGGCGCAGCGGACGGTCTGGAGGCTACGCGCGTGACGCGCGTGACGCGCGTGACGCGCGCGGCGCGCGCGGCGCGCGCATTACTCAGGCGGGTCGTGGCAGACCCATCGCCTCGGCGACCACGCGCAGGTACTGGCGCTCGGAGAAGAAGGCCCGGTAGGCGCGCCGCGCGTTGTCGATGATGCGTTGTGCCTCGTCCCAGTGGGACAGGTAGTAGTCGCACTTCTCTTCGAGGTCGGAAAAATCCCAGGCCAGAGGCACGTAGGTCTGGTTCGGTATGAATATGTTGGGCAATACCGCCACGTGCTCGATGGACGGGCGCATCAGCAGATTGCCAAAACATGCCGCCTCGTAGTCGCGCGTACTGATCTCACCCCAGCCGAATACACCGATGGCAATACGGGCATTGCGCATGTCGCTGAGATAGCGTCGGCGCGACAGGGTGCGCTCACCGCCATACTCCCCACTGGCTGCGACTCGAAACTTGTTGCCGAGTTTCTGGATCGCCGCGATGCCTTCTTGCCGATGCTGCGTATACCAGCAGTGGTCGTCGCGCCGGCTGTAGGACACATGGCACACCAGGTCGATGGACCGACTTCGCGGATAGAAGGGCCAGACCAGCGGCTTGGCCAGTTCCCAGCGGTACCACCGCGTACAACTGACGTACCAGCCGGACATGATGCGGTCGGCCGTTCCCTCTGGCGCCAGCGAACCCGTGTCGTTGGGAATGTCGTAGCCGTGTTCCCGAGCGAAATAATCCGTCGGAATGGTGCCGCCGATGCGCGGTCGGTAATATTCCTGCGGGTCGACCAGACGCTGGTACTTGACCATCTTGTCGATGTAGGGCAACGCACCCAGCAGGCGGCCCGTGCACTGGTCCCAGGGATCGATCAGGACGATTCGGTGACCCGGGTGCCGCTCGCGCAGGCGCGCAAACAAGGCGACGGTGTCGTCCGGCGGCGTGCGCCAGTCCGGACGGACAATGAATGCCGCGACATCGTGCTTGCGCTGCTCGCAGGCCCTTTCGATGGCATCCAGGTCAAAGGAATTGAAATGGTCGAATGTGACGCCCAGTTCTTCCTGCAATACCTTTCGGTATTTGAAAAGAGGATAGAGTTGCGAATGGGCAATACTCTCGACTTTTCGATCGTAAACTCCGGCGAGCAGGGCGTGCATGTTGGTTATGGGGCTGGCGCGGAGAATGGATTCGGGTGTTTTCGGGCGAAGATGAAATTCTAGCCCATCGCATATCAGGCGGGCCGGTGCGGAGTGCCCGGAAACCCGGGGTGATCGGGCCTGATCACCGCTGGCGCGCGCGCGGGTAGTCCCTTCTGCGTGCGGCGACGGACCTCACTACACTTCGCCCCCTTCACGCCACACGCACATCACCCCTGGCGGGGCGACCTCTGGGCGCCCCGACGGTCCAGCCATGTTCAGCTACTTCGAACGGCTCGTCGATCCCTACCCGGACGAACCCCCGGTGACGCCGCCGCGGGGCCTGTTTCCGTTCCTCTGGGCCTGCACGGCGGGCACGCGCAAGTACATCGCCTGGCTGACGCTCTTCACGGTATTCATCGGCGCCTTCGAGGGTGCTTTGTTCGCGATGATGGGCTGGGTGGTGGATTGGCTGTCCGAGGTGCCGCCCAGCGAGTTGCTGGCGAAGCGCGGTGGTGCGCTCGCTTGGCTGGGGGTCGTGCTGGTGGCCAGCATCGCGTTGGCCGCCCTGCAGTCGACCATGAAGCACCAGTCGCTGTCCGGCAATCTGCCCATGCGGCTGCGCTGGAATTTCCACCGCATGCTGCTCGCGCAGAGCATGGTTTTCTACCAGGACGAGTTTGCCGGTCGCATCGCCACGAAAGTGATGCAGACCGCCCTGGCGGTGCGCGACACGTGGATGGTGCTGGCGGAGATGCTGGTGTACGTGACGATTTATTTCGTTACCTTGTCGGCCGTGCTGGGTGGCTTCGACCTGCGCATGCTGGGCCCGTTCATGCTGTGGCTCGTGCTGTATCTCGTGGCCTGCTGGTATTTCGTGCCGCGGCTGGGGCGTGTGGCGCAGGCGCAGGCCGATGCGCGTTCGCTGATGACCGGGCGCATCACCGACGCCTACACGAATATCGCCACCGTCAAGCTCTTCTCGCATTCGCAGCGCGAGGCCGGTTACGCGCGCAGTGCGATGCGCGAGTTCCTCGGCACGGTCTACCGCCAGATGCGGCTGGTGACCGGTTTCGAGACCGTCAACCAGGTGCTGTCGGTGGTGTTGATCGGCGGCTCCGTGGGTCTATCCATCTGGTTGTGGACCCGCGGCGAGGTGGGCGTCGGCGCGCTGGCCGCCTCCACTGCGATGGCCTTGCGGCTCAACGGCATCTCGCACTGGGTGATGTGGGAGATGGCCTCGCTCTTCGAACACATCGGCACGGTGCAGGACGGCATCGTCACGCTCTCGCGACAGCCCACGGTGGTCGACCGCCCCGATGCCCAGGCCTTGCGCGTGACGCAAGGCGACATCCGCATCGAGCACCTGACGTTTGCCTATGGCAAGGGCGACCCCGTGATCCGCGACCTGAACCTGCACATCCGCCCCGGCGAGAAGATCGGCCTGGTCGGCCGCTCGGGCGCGGGCAAGAGCACGGTGGTCAATCTGCTGCTGCGCTTCTATGACCTGCAGCAGGGCCGCATCCTGATCGATGGCCAGGACATTTCTGCCGTGACGCAGGACTCGCTGCGCGCGCAGATCGGCATGGTCACGCAGGACACCTCGCTGCTGCACCGGTCCGTACGCGACAACATCGTCTACGGCCGCCCCGATGCCGACGACGACCAGATGCGGCGCGCGGCCGAACGCGCCGAGGCGAGCGACTTCATCGAGACCCTGGTCGACCCGAAGGGTCGCGCGGGCTACGAGGCCCATGTGGGTGAACGCGGCGTCAAGCTCAGCGGCGGCCAGCGACAGCGCGTGGCCATCGCCCGCGTCATGCTGAAGGACGCGCCCATCCTGCTGCTCGACGAGGCCACCAGCGCCCTGGACTCCGAGGTCGAGGCCGCGATCCAGAAGAGCCTCTACCGGCTGATGGAGGGCAAGACGGTGGTGGCCATCGCGCACCGCCTGAGCACCATCGCCGCGATGGACCGGCTGATCGTGATGGACAAGGGCCGCGTGGTCGAAGAAGGCACGCACGCGCAGCTGCTGTCGCGCGGCGGTCTGTATGCACGGCTGTGGGCGCACCAGAGCGGCGGCTTCCTCGGCGAAGAGCTGGACGACGAGACCGCCGGCGCGCAGGCCTGATCCCGGCCCGATCGCATGCGTGCCACGCCGCGGCGGCACATTCCGCCGCGGCGCCATCACGCGATGCCGCTCAGGACAGGTGGTAGACCGGCGCCAGGCCGTAGACCGGCGTCGGGATGCCCTCCATGCGCGCTTTCAGCTGCAGCGCCACGCACAGCGAGTAATGCCGGTTCTGGTGCAGGTTGCCGCCCTGCATCCACAGGTGGTCGACCTGCGTGGGCTTCCACATGTTGCGCAGTTCGCCTTCCCAGGGGCCCGGGTCCTTCTTCGTGCCCGAGCCCAGTCCCCAGCACTTGCCCAGCTTGTCGGCCGTGGGCTGGTCGATCAGCTTGGCGACCCAGCCGTTCATCGAGCCGTAGCCGGTGGCCCAGACGATCATGTCGGCGGCCAGCTCGGTGCCGTCGGCCATCGCCAGGCCCGTTTCGGTGACCCGCTCGATGGCGCCGTTCTTCAGGTGGATGCTGCCGTTGGCCACCAGCTCGCTGGCGCCCACGTCGATGTAGTAGCCCGAGCCGCGGCGCAGGTACTTCACGAACAGGCCCGAGCCGTCTTCACCGAAATCGAGCATGAAGCCGGCTTTCTCCAGCCGGGCGTAGAAATCGGCATCACGTGCCTTCATCTGGTCGTACACGGGCACCTGCAGCGGCGGCAGGGCCTTGTAGGGCAGGCTGGCGAAGATGAGGTCGGCCGTGTCGACGTCGACGCCGTTCTTCACCGCCTCTTCGCTGTACAGCGAGCCCAGCGCCAGGTCCATCAGCGCGTCGCTGCGTGCGACGTGCGTGGTCGAGCGCTGCACCATCGTGACATCGGCGCCGTTCTCCCACAGGTCGGCGCAGATGTCGTGGGCGGAGTTGTTGCTGCCCACGACGACGACCTTCTTGCCCTTCCAGTCCTCGCCGCTGCGGAACTGGCTGCTGTGCACCTGTCGGCCCTTGAAGCTGTCCATGCCGGGATAGCTGGGCAGGTTGGGGATGCCGCTCATGCCGGTGGCGAACACCAGGTGCTTGGGCCGCAGCGTGACGGTCTCGCCCTTGTGCTCGACGGTGACTTCCCACTCCTGCTTGACCTCGTCGAACCGGGCCTTCTTGCATTCGGTGCTGGCCCAGTAGTTGAGCTCCATCACCTTGGTGTACATCTCGAGCCAGTCGCCGATCTTGTCCTTGGGCGCGAAGACGGGCCAGTTGTCCGGGAAACGGATGTAGGGCAGATGGTCGTACCAGACCGGGTCGTGCAGGCACAGGCTCTTGTAGCGGTTGCGCCAGCTGTCGCCCGGCTTGGGGTTCTTCTCGATGATGATGGCCGGCACGCCGAGTTTCTTCAGCCGCGCGCCCAGGATGATGCCGGCCTGGCCGCCGCCCAGGACCACCACGTACGGCTGCTTCGTGAAGCCCAGGGTGCGCTCTTCTTCCTGGCGCGCTTCGAGCCAGCTCTGGCGCCCAGGGTGAACGCCGTGTTCGACGCCCTTGGGCCGGCTGGGCCCGCGCGCTTCCTCGAAGCCCTTGAGCTCCTGCAGCGTGGTCAGGCAGGTCCAGGCCTTGCCGCCGATCAGCCGCAGCTGGCCGCGTCCGCGGCCGGTGGCCGTCTCGAAGGTGAACCAGCCTTCGGTCACGCCATTGGCCTCGGTGGCCTCGCCCTGCAGCTTCCAGTTCGATGGCGCCGCGTTCGGCATGGTCGCATCGAGCATGTGGTGGATCTGCGCGGGCCCTTCGGCCGTCTTGATGTTCCAGGTGAACGAGATGAGGTCGCGCCAGTAGCTGTCGTCGCCGAACATCGCGGCCGATGCGGCGTGATCGCCGCGGGTGCAGGCTGCGCCGAAGTCGTCCAGCCACTGCTGGATGGCCTGGCTCGGTGAAGGGGTCGTCATCGGCTTGTCTCCTTGTTGGTGTGGTGAGGACCGGCGGACGGACCCGCAGGCCCGCTGCGACTCTATGACGCACGGCCTGTGGGCGCATGGGTTCGAGTCCCTACGCCCGGCGGCGCGTCACGCCCCGGCCCGCGGCGACAAAAAACGTTACGCAGCGATACCCCGGTGAAAGGACGGCGGCCGGACCCCTGGGCACCATGGCTTCACCGTCAACCCACAGGGGCCGCAGCGCCCCGACAAGGACCGCATCATGAAGACCTGGATCAAGCGCACCCTCATCGGCCTGTTCGGCGCCGGCGTTCTGTTCGGCGGCCTGGCCGCCTGCTCGCACCGTGGCCACCACAGCGTCGGCTGGCACCAGATGAGCGAGGAGGACGCGGCGAAGATGAAGATCCGCATCGTCGAACGCGCGGCCGGCAAGCTCGATCTGGACGAGGCGCAGAAGGCCAAACTGGGCATCGTCGCCGACAAGCTGCGCGAGCAGCGCAACGCCCTGATCGGCACGACGACAGACCCGCGCGCCGAACTGCGCGCGCTGGTGGCCGGACCGAGCTTCGACCGCGACAAGGCGCGTGCGCTGATCGAATCGAAGACGGCCGCGGTGCAGACCAAGAGCCCCGACGTCATCACGGCCCTGGCTGATTTCTACGACAGCCTCAAGCCCGAGCAGCAGGCCAAGCTGCGCGGCTACCTGGATCAGGGCCGCCGCCACTGGCGCGGGTGATCCCGGCCGGGCGCCCCGACGATTGGGGCGCCCGATCTGCGCCGCGTTGGTACATTGATCCGCATGACGCAACTGCTGCTCATCGACGACGACGAACAACTGGGCCCGCCGCTGGCGGCCTGGTTCAAGCGTTTCGACATCGGCCTGTCGCAGGCCACGCGCCCCAGCGCCGGCCTGGCGATGCTGCGCAGCGGCCATTTCGACGCCGCCATCCTGGATGTCATGCTGCCTGAGATGGACGGCTTCGAGCTGTGCCGCACGATCCGGCGCGACAGCCACATCCCGATCATCATGCTCACGGCGCGCGGCGACGTGATGGACCGCGTCGTCGGGCTGGAACTGGGTGCCGATGACTACCTGCCCAAGCCCTTCGAGCCGCGTGAGCTGCTGGCCCGCATCCAGACCATCCTGCGGCGCGCAGCGCCAGCCGCACAGACAGCCGCGGGGCGCCTGTGGCGTTTCGACGGGCTGGAGATCGACCTGGACCGGCACACGGTCATGCGCCAAGGTCAAACGGTCGACCTCACCGGCACCGAGTTCGAGCTGCTGAGCCTGCTGGCGGCGGCGCCGGGCCGTGTCTTCAGCCGCGACGAGATACTGGACAAGCTGCGCGGCCATGCCGCCGAAGACATCCACTCGCGTGCGGTGGATATCCTCGTCAGCCGATTGCGCCGCAAGCTGGAGCCGCTGGACTGCATCCACACGCTGCGCAACGCGGGCTACCGGTTTGCCGGGGTGCGGCAGTGAAGAGGCGCAGCCGCAGCAGGCGAGGCGCACAGACCCGCGGACCGCGCAGGGCGGTCCGATGAGCCGGCACCACGGGCATCACCGGGGTGCGCACGGGTGGCTGCCTTGGCGCCGCTGGCGGCACTCGATCCGCTGGCGCCTGGTGACGCTGTTCCTGGCGCTGGCGCTGCTGAGCATCGGTGTCTTCGTGCTGGGCTCGCAGCAGCTGCTTCGCGGCGCCTGGCAAGGCTATGCGCGGCCGCTGGTGGCCGACTATGTCGACCGGCTCGCCGCCGACATCGGCTCGCCGCCCGATCTGGACAAGGCACGTGCGCTGACGCAGCGCCTGCCGCTGTCCATCCGCATCGAAGGACCGGTGGTGCAGTTCGACTCCCACCCGCAGCGCACCGCCACCCACCGCCGCGCCGACCCCTGGAGCCCCGACGATGCGGCGGCCAACTGGGGCCTGACGCGGCAGACGGCCGATGGCCATCGGCTCATCTTCGGTCCCGGCTCGCCCGCCGAGGGGCACCGGCCGCGCATCTTCGGCTGGGTGTCTCTGGCGGTGCTGCTGCTGCTGACGGCGCTGGCCTACCGCGTCGTGCGCCAGTTGCTGCTGCCGCTGGACGGCATCGGCAAGGGTGTGGAGGCCTTCGGGCGCGGCGAGTTCGGCACACCCATCGCAGTGACGCGCGACGACGAACTGGGCGACTTGGCGCGGCGCGTCAACGACATGGCCGCCAGCCTGCACGGCATGCTCGAGGCCAAGCGCACGCTGCTGCTGGCCATCAGCCACGAGCTGCGCAGCCCCCTGACGCGCGCCCGGCTGAATGCCGAACTGATGGACGACAGCCCCACGCGCGAGGCCTTGCTGCAGGACCTGGCCGAGATGCGCGACCTGATCACGGACCTGCTGGAAAGCGAACGCCTGAGCGTCGGCCACGCGGCGCTGCAGCCGCAGGCGCTGGCACTCGAGCCCTGGATCCGCGAGCAACTGGCGTCGCTGGGCGGCGAGCCGGCCGTGGCGCTGGACATCGCCGCCGACCTGGGGACGGTGCAGGCCGATCCCGCGCGGCTGCGCATGGTGCTGCGCAACCTGGTCCACAACGCACGCCAGCACGGCGCCGCGGCCGACGGGCGCGGCCCGCAGCTGCGGGCCTGGCGCGAACGCAGCGGCAGCGGCGACCGGGTGTGCATCGAGGTGCGCGACTTCGGCCCCGGCGTGACGGCCGAGCAGCTGGCGCTGCTGGCCGAGCCCTTCTACCGCACGGATGCGGCGCGCCTGCGTCGCACCGGCGGTGTGGGCCTGGGCCTGCACCTGTCTCGTCAGGTCGTGCAGGCCCACGGCGGCCGGCTGGTCTTCGAGCGGGCCGAACCGGGTCTGCGCGTGCGCCTGAGCCTGCCGGCCTGAACGCGACCCACCGGCGCCGGTGGCGGGCCCGTGCGGGTGCGGCGGTCGCTTGGCCCCACGCCGGCGAGGGCATAGCGCCGCACCGCGGACCCCCGCCGGCACGGAGCCACGGACAATAGCGCGGTGTCTCATGCCGCCATCACCCCGCCCACCGCCAAGCCGCTGAGCAGCTGGAAGCCCTTCTGGGCCAAGCGCTTCGGCCCCGCGCCCTTCCTGCCGATGAGCCGCGCGGAGATGGAATCGCTCGGCTGGGATTCCTGCGACATCGTCATCGTCACCGGCGATGCCTATGTCGACCACCCGAGTTTTGGCATGGCGGTGATCGGCCGCGTGCTGGAGGCCCAGGGCTTTCGCGTGGGCATCATCGCCCAGCCCGATTGGCAAAGCGCCGAACCCTTCCAGACCCTGGGCAAGCCCAACCTGTGTTTCGCGGTGGCCGCCGGCAACATGGATTCGATGATCAACCGGTATACCGCCGACCGGAAGATCCGCAGCGACGACGCCTACACCCCCGGCGGCGAGGCCGGCAAGCGCCCGGACCGCGCGACGCTGGTCTACACGCAGCGCTGCAAGGAAGCCTGGAGCGACGTGCCGGTGATCATTGGCGGCATCGAGGCCAGCCTGCGGCGCATCGCGCACTACGACTACTGGCAGGACAAGGTGCGCCGCTCGGTGCTGGTCGACAGCAAGGCCGACCTGCTGCTGTATGGCAATGCCGAGCGCGCGATCGTCGAGGTCGCGCACCGGCTGGCGCGGCGCGAGAAGGTCGAGACGCTGACCGACATCCGCGGCACGGCCTTCATGGTGCGCAACGGGCTCGAGCCGCAAGGTTTTTTCGAGCTGGACAGCACCGAAGTCGACCGCCCGGGACGCCTGGACGAGCGCATCAACCCGTACCTCACCACGGCCGAGGCCGCGGCCTCGCAGGGTGAAGCCTGCACGCGGGCTGACGACACGTCGGCCGTGCCGAACCCGTCGCCGGCTGCCGGCACCGCCGTCGTGGCCATGCCCACCAGCCGCAAGTCCGGCGCCTTGCAGCTGCCGGACCGCGCGAAGACCGTCATCCGCCTGCCCGCCTACGAAACGGTGAAAAGCGACGCCGTTCTCTATGCGCATGCCAGCCGCGTCTTGCACCTCGAGACCAACCCGGGCAATGCGCGCGCGCTGGTCCAGCGCCACGGCGAACGCGACGTGTGGATCAACCCGCCGCCGATTCCGCTGAGCACGGCCGAGATGGATGCCGTCTTCGGCCTGCCTTACGCGCGCAGCCCGCACCCGCGTTATGCGGATGCCAACGGCAGCCACGACGGCGCGACCAAGATCCCCGCCTGGGAGATGATCCGCTTCAGCGTGAACATCATGCGCGGCTGTTTTGGCGGCTGCACCTTCTGCTCGATCACCGAGCACGAGGGCCGCATCATCCAGAGCCGCAGCGAAGACTCGATCATTCACGAGATCGAGGAGATCCGCGACAAGGTCAAGGGCTTCACCGGCGTGGTCAGCGACCTGGGCGGACCAACGGCCAACATGTACCGCCTGGGTTGCCGCAGTCCCGAGATCGAGGCGGCCTGCCGCAAGCCCAGTTGTGTCTACCCGGGCATCTGCGCCAACCTGAAGACGGACCACGCGCCGCTGATCCGCCTGTACCGCCGCGCGCGCGAGCTGCGTGGCGTGAAGAAGATCCTCATCGGTTCCGGCCTGCGCTACGACCTGGCGGTGCAGTCGCCCGAGTACGTGCAGGAGCTGGTGACGCACCACGTGGGCGGCTACCTGAAGATCGCCCCGGAACACACCGAGTCCGGCCCGCTGTCCAAGATGATGAAGCCCGGCATCGGCACCTACGACCGTTTCAAGCAGATGTTCGAGGCCGCCTCGGCCGCGGCGGGCAAGAAGCAGTATCTGGTGCCTTACTTCATCGCTGCGCACCCGGGCACGCTGGACGAGGACATGATGAACTTGGCGCTCTGGCTCAAGCGCAACGGCTTCAAGGCCGACCAGGTGCAGACCTTCTACCCCAGCCCGATGGCCACGGCCACGGCCATGTACCACACGGGCATGAACCCGCTCGAAGGCATCAGCCGCGACGAGAAGCGCGCGGGCCGCGTGGATGTCGTGCGCGGTGAGCGCCGCCGCCGCCTGCACAAGGCCTTCCTGCGCTGGCACGACCCGGCCAACTGGCCGCTGCTGCGCGAGGCCCTGCGCGAGCTGGGCCGCGCCGACCTCATCGGCAACGGCAAGCACCAGCTCATCCCGACCTACCAGCCGTCCACCGATGCGGGCTACCAGAGCGCGCGGCGCAAGCAGTCGACGCCGCCCAAGCCCGGCACGGCTGCCATAGGCGGCACGCCCGCGCGCGGCCGCATCCTGACGCAGCACACGGGGTTGCCCCCGCGCGAAGGCCTCAGGCCGGCCCCGGCGGGCCGTGCCGCGCCTGCCGCTGCGGGCCGGCAGCCAGCGGACGTCGGGCGAGGCCGCGCCGGCAAGCGCCGTCCTTGAGCCCCTTCCTGGCGCCGTCCTGACGCGCAGGCGGCGGCGACCGCGTCAATGGACGCGACAATCGGTCAACCCCCATGGCCAAGCTGGCGTTGTGGGGACTCCGATGTCGCCACCGGCATCGGACGGGCGAAGCAACACGCACCACACCGATTAGGAGTCGACCTACATGTTCAAGAAATTGCTCGCGGCCGTTCTGGCCCTCTGCGCGGCGGCTGCCTTTGCCGCCGTTGACGTCAACAAGGCCGACGCGGCCGCGCTGGACAGCGTCAAGGGCATCGGCCCCGGCATCGCCGGCAAGATCCTCGACGAGCGCAAGAAGGGCAGCTTCAAGGACTGGAACGACCTGGTCGACCGCGTCAAGGGCATCGGCGAAGGCAATGCCGCCAAGCTCAGCGAAGGTGGCCTGACGGTCAACGGCGCCACCTTCAAGGGCATGGCTGCCGCGCCCGCGGCACCGGCCAAGAAGGAAGAGAAGGCCGCAGCGCCTGCCAAGGCTGCTGCCGCCACCGCGCCTGCAGCCGCTACCGCGCCGGTAGCCGCCGCCGACAAGAAGGCAGACGACAAGAAGGCCGACGCCAAGAAGGACGCCAAGCCCGAAGCCAAGGCAGACGCCAAGGCCGACAAGGCCGCCGAGAAGAAGGCCGCCGCCGAGAAGGCCAAGGCCGAGAAGGAAGCCAAGAAGGCCGCCGCCGACAAGGAAAAGGCCGACAAGAAGGCTGCTGCCGAGAAGGCGAAGGCCGAAAAGGAAGCCGCCAAGAAGGACGCCAAGAAGGAAGACAAGCCGACGGCGAAGGCCGCTGAGAAGGCTGCTTCCGCGCCCAAGAAGTAAGAGGACGTCGAGCGGGCGGCGGGCGCATGCGCGTCGCCGTCAAAGCAAGAAGCCCCGCCAGTCGGCGGGGCTCTTTTTTTTGGAGCTCCTGAGTGCCTGGCGCCTGGCCTCAGTGGCCCTTTTGCCAGGCCGACTGGACCCGCCGCGCCTGCGCCAGCAAACGCGGGTGCGCCTTGACCGCCCGCTTGAGTCGCCAGGCCGCCTGCGCCGGCAATCCGTTCAGAGTCAAGGCCAGGGAGGTTTCGCGCAGCGGATACGGTGTGGTCGCAAAGGACCGCTTGTGCTGGTAGTCGCCGATCGCAAAATCGAATTCACGGCAGCCCTGTTCGTGCATGTGCGCAATCGTTCGCTCCAGCACCAGCTTGCCGGGCGCGCAGGCTTTCCAGTCTTCGCCGGCCATGGACACGCGCAGCATGGTGAAGCGCTCGCCGTCGTGGATGCTGAACAGGCCCGCGACCATCTGCTCGCCGACCATCAGTGCGGTGACGACCGCCCGGCCGCTGACCAACTGCTCGCGCACCAGGTCTTCGTAGAACGCGACATACGGCGCCTGGTCGAGGAAGTAGCCGGGCGTGCGGGCACGCCGCAGGTCCTGCAGGGCTGCGAGCTGGCGCAGCAGGTGCAGGCCCTCGTCCACCGTCGTGGCACGCACGAAGCGCGCATCCGCATGGCGGGTGAACACACGCCAGTGGCGTTCGAATTCCTTGCGGACATGCTTGCCGAGCTGCTGCATCCAATCGGCGTAGACCTCGTCGACGCGGAAGCGGTGGCCGAACATGTCGCTGGGCTGCGTGACCAGCGCCTCGACGAGTGGGTTCGATGTGGCGCCTACCTGCAGCGGCATCTTGTCCAACCGCAACAGGTCGCAGCCGCGCAGCGCGGTGCACAGGCCGCGTGCCAGCGCCTTGGCCGACTCGGGGCTGAGCTGCAGCCCCTCGCGCATGATCGGTGCGTTGTAGTCGGTCACGCCCAGGTCGGCCCACTGCGCGACCTGCAGCCGGCCTTCGCGCCGTCGCACCATCGGCAGCAGCATCGCCTCGGTGGGATCGCCCTGCGCGCGCGCGCTCAGCAGCAGCGGCTCGACACCCGGAAGCTTGGCCACCTGACCGTACCAGCTGCGCAGCCAGCTGCTGTGCTGAAACGCCGAGGGCACACGGCCCTGGATGCGTTCGCAGCTGTGAAGGAAGTGCGACAGATCGGGGGAACGCGTGAACTCCCAGCGGTTGCTGACTTGGGTGCCGGCGGCGGGAAAGGCCAGGATGGTGCTGATCATCGACCGCTCTTCATCGGAAATAGGCCGGAATGTCGAGCAGCCGCTCCGGCTTCTGGGGCGCCAGGCGGAAGTCGATCGGCCGCTGCAGGCGTTGCGCCTGGCGTGCCCAGGGGCTGCGGCGCCAGGCGGCCTGGAATGCCGCCTTGGCCCAGAAGGACGGACCTTCGATGGCTCGGCTTTGCGGCGTCCAGCCGAACTGCCGGCGCAGCACGCCGTTGGCGACGTTGACCATCTGCGTGCGGCGGATCGATTCGGTCCAGTGTTCGGTTGTGACCGAGACATTGAGGCAGTCGTGGTTGTCCACTCGGTGCGGCGAGTGCAGCGGCCAGTGCAGCATCTGCCCGGGTTCCAGGTCCACGGCCAGTGCGCCCCGGTCGAAGTCCGGGCGGTAGGGCATGTTGACCTCGACGCCAGACAGCGCCACTTCTTCCAGCACCTCCGGCGGTAGGTAGGGCGCCGTGGGCGGGTAGACGAGTACGCGCTTGCGGCCTCGGATCTGCCACAGCGCCTGCCCGGGCAGGTCGCTGTGGTAGTGCACCTGCGCCCGCGGCGAGGAAATCAGGATGCCCATGCGCATGGCGCGCGGATCGAAGTCCGGCATCTCGCGCTGCAGTTCGGAATAGGCCGAGTCCATCAGGCACGCGTAGCGCCGGTCGACGAGATGCACGTTGCGCAGGTTCAGCCACAGGCCGCCCTGGCGAATGGCCTCGATGACGTCGTGGCCGGAGCTGCCGCGGATCTCGCCTTCGCGCCAGCGGCGTTGGCCGTCGCCCTGCGAGCTGGTGGCTACCAGCGCGTAGTGCTGCTCGGGATAGCGCTCGATCAGGTCGGCCAGCGCGTCGTCGGTGAACAGCGGTGAACGGTGCCACCCGTGGTGCAGTCGCAGGGGCTGATGGCCCCAGCGCTGGGCCTCTTGCGGGCTCCAGTCGCGAAATACGCGGTCATGCATGAATCTGGCTCTGTCGTTGGGGATGACGGGCCGGATGCTAGGCAGCCGCGCCGTGCGGCGGGGGACGTGGTCCGCTGAACAAGCGCCTGCGGATCGGGGGCACGCGCGTGCAGCGCGCGCAGCGGCGGGCAATACGTCACGCGACGGCCAGACACCCGGCGCGGCCGGGCGCGTGCGGGCCCTGCGCCAAGCGACCGCCGCGCGCTGCCGGTGGCGTGTCGGTGGCGTCCGTGCCTCGGTGTCAGTGCGTCGGTGTCAGTGCGGCGTCGTCGGTGCGCTGCAGCCAGTCCGTCACGGCGGCCAGGAATTCCTTCGGGCGCTGCACCATGACCCAGTGGCCCGTGGGCAAGCCCAGCACACGGCAGCCGGGCCGTGCCGCCACACGATCCGCCCAGGAGCGCGAGTGAAACTGGATGGGCTTGCGCTCGCCGTGGATGAAGAGCATGGGTACCTTCGGCGCGAAGGCCCGCAGCCGCCCGAATCCACCGGCCACGCCAAACCACTGCACCGCGTAGGGGTAGCCCATGGCCGCGGTGATGGTCTGGGGCGCGGCGGGCGCGCGCAGCTGGCGCGCCATCCAGCGGGCCATGCGGTCCGAGCCGAAGCGCCAGGCCGTGGCCAGCCACAGCTGGTAGCCCACGATGTACAGCTTGGCCCGCAGCGACGACTCCTGCCGGTGGTAGCGCGAGCCGGCGTCGCCGATGTCCACGCCGATCACGCGGCAGACGCGTTCGGGATGCCGCATGGCGTACTGGTAGCCGTAGAAGCAGCCCCAGTCGTGCAGCATCAGCGTCACCGGCTGGCCGGGGCTGGCCCGGTCGACCGCCTCCCCGATGGCGTTGACCACGTCGTCCAGGCTGTAGGGCCCGGCCGGGCTGCTGTCGTCGAAGCCCGGCAGCGTGAAGCGCACGCAGCGGTAGCGCTCGCGCAGCCCCTGCACCTGCGGATCCCACAGCCGGTGGTTGTCCGGCCAGCCGTGGATCATCACCAGGGTGCGCGACCCGTCGCCGTCGATGTGCAGCGTCAGCGGCGTCATGCGCAGCCCTCTTGGCGCCGCCTGGCGGCAGGCGCGTGGCTGGCCGTGGTGCGGCCGACAGGCCGGCGGATCGACGCTGGCGTGGGCATGGCTGGCCCAGGGCGGGCTGGCAGCCGCACAATAAAAGCTTTGGTGGATCGACTCATCATGACAAGTTGGAGCGAGGTCCCGTTCGACCGGCGCAGCTTAGCCGTTGCGCTGGCTGTCGTCTGCGCGGGCATCGCCGGATGCGCCAGCTACGGTCCCGGGCCGCTGCAGGCCGGTGACGCCGAAGCCGCGGTCATCGCCCGCATGGGTGTGCCGACTGAACGGGTGAAGCGCGATGGCGGCGAGCGGCTGGTCTATGCGCGCGGCCCGATGGGGCGCGAGACGTGGATGGTCGACGTCGGTGCGGAGGGTCGCGTCACGCGCATCTACCAGGCGCTGGTGCCGCAGCGCATGGCCGAGGTCGCGCCGGGCATGAGCGAAGCGGCCCTGCTCGATTGGCTGGGGCCGCCGGCCGAACGTCGCCGCCTGGGTCTCGAAGGCCGGCGGCTGTGGGCCTGGCGCTACCCGACCAACGAGTGTTTCTGGTTCCAAGTGACGCTGACCGCGGCCGGGAATGTCATGGATGCCGGCTACGGCATCGACCCGATGTGCGACGTACGACACGAGTGAAGCCGAGGACCCATGATCACCTTTTACGGCATCCCGAACTGCGACACGGTCAAGCGCGCCCGCACCTGGCTGGCGGCGCGCGGTGTCGAGCCACAGTTCCACGATTTCAAACGCCAGGGACTGGACGCCACTACCTTGGACCGTTGGCTGTCGGCGCTGGGGCGCGATCGCTTGGTCAATCGGCAGGGCCTGACCTGGCGGCGGATGGACGATGCGCAGAAGGCGCAGGCCGCCACCGACGACGGCGCGCGCGCGCTGCTGGCGGCGAACCTCAGCCTGATCAAGCGGCCGGTGGTCGAATGGGGCAACGGGCAGCTGAGTGTGGGCTTCGACGAAGCCGCGTGGACTTCGCACCTGGACAACGGGCGCTGAGACCGCGCACGCGGCGCAGCGGCGGCAGCCGGCGCCGGCAGGGCCGCGTCTGCGCCGCCCGCACCGGATAATGCCGCCATGTTTACCGGCATCGTCCAGGGCGTGGCCCACGTGCGTGCGCTGACCGACCGCGAAGGTCTGCGCAGCTTCACCTTGTCCTTCCCGCCGGGTTTTGCCGAGGGCCTGGCCATCGGCGCCAGCGTGGCCTGTGACGGCGTGTGCCTGACGGTGACGGCGCTGCACGGCGACGATGCCGCCGACTTCGACGTGATGCAACAGAGTCTGGCGCTGACCACGCTGTCCGGCCTGCAGGTGGGCAGCCGCATCAATGTCGAGCGCGCGGCGCGCGAGGGTGCCGAGGTCGGCGGCCATCCGTTGTCGGGCCACGTCGATTGCCAGGCGCGCCTGGGCGAGATCCGCCGGCCGCAGAACAACTGCGTGCTGCGCATCGAACTGCCGGCACCCTGGATGCGCTATGTCTTTGCCAAGGGCTACGTGGCCGTCAATGGCGCGAGCCTGACCGTGGCAGAGGCGCAGCGCAGTCCGGGCGGCGCGGGCTGGTTCGAGGTCTGGCTGATTCCCGAGACGCTGCGCATGACCACCTTCGGCGACAAGCAGGTGGGTGACGCGCTGAATATCGAGATCGAGCGCTCGACGCAGGTCGTCGTGGACACCGTGCGCGAGGCCATCGACGAGCGGCTGGGCCCGCTGCTGCCGGCGCTCGAAGCGTTTGCGCGTGAGCGTGGCATCGATATCGGCCAGCTGGCTGAGACGCTGACGCTGCCACGCGGCTGAACATCGACGTTGGGGATTCAGTGCCCCGCGCGCAGCGCCGGTGCCGACGGGGCCTCTCGTGCCGGCCCGCGTGCCAGCAGATGGTCGAGCGACAGGCGACCCGGCCCCTGCGCCATCAGCATCAGCAGCAAGGCGGCCCATGTGCCATGGGTGGGCCACGCACCGGGATAGACCAGGATCTGGATCACGGCCGTCATCGCCAGCAGCCCGGCGGCCGACAGCCGGCTCGCCAGCCCCAGCAGCAGCAAGACCGGCAGCAGGTGCTCGCCAAAGGCAGCCAGCGTGGCGCCCATCTCGGGGTTCAGCAGGGGCAGCCGGTATTCGTCGCGAAACAGGGCCACGGCGTTGTCGGACAGGTGCGGCGCGCCCAGCGAGAACGTGCCTTCGACGATGTCCAGCGCAAAGCCCTGCACCTTGGTCTGGCCCGATCGCCAGAAGACCGCGGCGATGGAAAAACGCGCCAGAAGGGCCACGAGGTCGTACGGGATGCGGGCCATGGCCGCGTGCAGGAAGGCGATCGAGTGGCGAAGTGTGTTCATGAGGGTTCACCCGGCGCGAGCCAGGCCGTGATCAGGGCGTGGTGGATCAATAGGGCCCAGGTGCCAGGCAGGTCCAGGGTGTTGCCGTCGGGCGTCTGCATCGTGGTGTCCAGTGCCTCGCCGAGCGTTGCGCCGGCCTGGAGGGCCTGGATCAGGCGCGCCGCGGCAGGCGTCAGGCCGATGACCTGCGCGTCGTCGTCCGCGCGCATGACCAGCGCGCCTTCGGCGCGGTCCACATCGACATCGGCCAAGTCGATCAGCCCCTGATGCGCCGCCCACAAGGAGGCCACGGCGTGTGCGCTGACGATCACGTGCACCGACGGATGCAGCATCAGCCGTGACTGCGGCAGCGTCTGCGGTTGTGCCAGGCGTGCGCGCAAGGCATCCGCGGACAGCACCGGCGCATCCGCGGCGTGGAAGGCCTGCACGCGGGCGTATTCCAGCCGCGCGACATCGCCCAGGTAGGGCAGGCTGGCAGCCGGCCCGTACTGCGCGATGAAGTCCGGCAGCTCGCGGCCGTAGGTCGCCAGGATGGGGCTGCGGGGTGGATGTGCCCGCACGAATTGCGCGGCGAGTGTGTCGAAGAAGGCCTGCCCGGTGAGCTGGCGCACCACATCGAAGGTGTCGCCCAGCGCGCAGACCAGTGAGCTCAGCACGTTGTTGCGGTAGACGGCCCATCGCTGCGCCGGGTCGGATCCGTTCCAGGTGCGCAGGCCGGCCGGCGTCGCGGCCTGCGGATCGAGCAAGGCCTGCGCGCAGGACGATGGCCACGTGTGGGTCGTCATGACAGGGCCTCGGCCGGGCGGCGGTGGCGGTACTCCGACAGGTCGTGCATGACCGCCGCGGCACGCAGCGCCTCGGCCTGCAGCGTGTCGAAAGCCGGCACGTCGTGGTCGCGCTCGATCAGCGTCGGCACGGCGCCCAGGCGGCGCACGGCGTGCGCATACAGCGCCCAGACTTCATCGGCCACCGGCGCGCCGTGGTTGTCGATCAGCAGGCGGTCGCCCGCGCCGTCCACATCTTCGGCATGGCCGGCCAGATGGATCTCGCCGATGGCCGCAGCGGGCAGGGCGTCGATGAAGGCCTGCGGATCGCGCCGGTGATTGACGGCACTGACCCAGGCGTTGTTGACGTCCAGCAGCAGGCCGCAGCCGGTGCGGCGCTGGACCTCGGCGATGAAGTGTGCTTCGTCGAAGGTCGACGCGGCGAACTCCACGTAGGTAGCCGGGTTCTCGAGCAGCATGCGCCTGCGCAGCAGGGTCTGGACCTGATCGATGTGCTCGCAGACGCGCTCGAGCGTGTGGCGTGTGTAGGGCAGCGGCAGCAGGTCGTTGAAGTACTGGCCGCCGTGGCTGGACCAGGCCAGGTGTTCGCTGAACCAGCGTGGCTGGTAGCGGTCCAGCACCTGCTGCAGCCGGTGCAGATGCGACGCGTCGAGCGGACCGGATCCGCCGATCGACAGACCGACGCCATGGATTGACAGCTCGAAGCGCTCGCGGATGCGGTCCACGCGGGCCAGCATCGGGCCGCCCGCGTGCATGAGGTTCTCCGCGTGGACCTCGAAGAAGCCGAGGTCCACGCGCTCGCCGCCCAGGATGCGCGGCAGGTGCGTCGTCTTCAGGCCGACGCCGACCTGCAGGGTTTGATGGGGCATGGCGCGTGCGCTCCTGGGCGGCGGTCAGGGGCTCACATCTTCTTGGGCTCGAAGGCCGCCAGCATGCCGAAGCCCGTGCCGGAGGTCTTGCTGGCCGTCTTCACGCAGGTGCCCTTGGGCACGAGCGACCAGGCATTGGCCTGATGGTCCATCTTGGAGGTGCCGGCGCAGGTGGTTCCCGGGCCTGCCGCGCAGTCGTTCTTGCCCTTCATGGCCACGCCGAAGCATTTTTCCTTGTCGGCCGATTGCGCGTGCGACGCGATGGGGGCCATGGTCAGTGCGGCACCCAGGGCCAGTGCGAGGGTGGCGGCGGCGGTGGCTTGCGAGGAAGAGGTGCTCATATGAAGTCCTGTTAGACATGATGGTTGGTATGACCCGCTGCGCGTGGCATCGGGGGCGGTTGCGGCCATGTACGGCGCTCCCGTGATGTCTTTCGATGGCTGTTCGCCAGGGGTTACATCGCCGCATGGAAATCGCACGCTGGCATGCACCGGCCGCCGGCTTTTTCACCCGGCGCCGTGTGTGTGTAACCCGCAGGGCGGCTGCGGCGAATAGCGCAGGCCGCCAAAACGGCGCTGCCGTTCGGCGTGGCCGCGCACGGGCGCGACTCTCCAGGCGGCCGTGTGCCGCGTGGGTGGTGATCTCAGGCGGCACGATGCCGCCTGGGGCCGACGTCAGGCGGCGCGATGCCGCCTGGGGCCCGACGTCAGGCGGCGTGGCCGCTCTGGGGCAGGTAGCGCACGCTCAGCACGCCTTCGATCGCCGCGAGACTGGCCAGCGCCGCGGCGTCCACCGCGCTGTCCACATCCACCAGCGTATAGGCCATGCCGCCGCGCGACTTGTTGACCATGTTGTGGATGTTCAAACCGGCGTGCGCCATGGCCGTGGAGATCTGGCCCAGCATGTTCGGCACGTTGGCGTTGGCGATGGCCACGCGCCAGCCGGATTCACGCGGCATCGTCACCTGCGGGAAGTTCACCGCGTTGACGATGTTCCCGTTCTCCAGATAGTCGACCAGCTGGTCGACCACCATGATGGCGCAGTTCTCCTCGGCCTCGCGTGTGCTGGCGCCCAGGTGGGGCAGGGCGATGATGCGCGGGTGCTGGTTGATGTCGGCGCTGGGGAAGTCGCAGACATATGCGCCCAGGCGGTTGCCGTGCAGGGCGTCCAGCACGGCGTCGTTGGCGACGACACCTTCGCGGCTGAAATTCATCAGCACCGCGCCTTCGCGCATCAGGCCGATGTTGGCGCCGTTTACCAGGCCGCGCGTGGCCTCCAGCAGCGGCACGTGCAGGCTGACGAAGTCGCTGCTGCGCAGCACCTCGTTGACACTGCCGGCACGCCGGACCTGCGACGGCAGGCTCCAGGCAGCGTCCACGGTGATCTCCGGGTCGTAGCCCATCACCGTCATGCCCAGGCGGATGGCGGCGTCCGCGACCAGGCAGCCGATCTTGCCCAGGCCCACGATGCCCAGCGTGCGGCCGGCCAGTTCGTAGCCGGCGAAATTCTTCTTGCCGGCTTCGACGCGCTCTTCCATGTCGGCCGCTGCGGGGTCCAGCGCGGCGACAAAACGCAGCGCCGGCGCGAGGTTGCGCGCGGCCAGCAGCATGCCGGCCAGCACCAGTTCCTTCACCGCGTTGGCGTTGGCACCCGGCGCATTGAAGACCGGGACGCCGCGCTCGCTCATCGCCTTCACGGGGATGTTGTTCGTCCCTGCGCCGGCGCGCGCGATGGCCTTCACGCTGGCGGCGATGGGCGTGGCGTGAAGGTCGGCCGAGCGCACGAGGATGGCTGCGGGCTGCGCCACATCCTTGCCCACGTGGTAGCGGTCGGCGGGCAGGCGCGACAGGCCTTGCGCCGAGATCTGGTTCAGCACCAGGATACCGGCGCGCTCAGGCATGGCGGGCCTCGAATTCCTTCATCCAGGCCACCAGCGCCTGCACGCCCGCGATGGGCATGGCGTTGTAGATGGAGGCGCGCATGCCGCCCACCGAGCGGTGGCCCTTGAGCTGCACCATGCCGCGCTCCTTGGCGCCCTTGAGGAAGGCGTCGTCCAGCGCCTCGTCCTTCAGGCGGAAGGGCACGTTCATCAGCGAGCGGCAATCGGCCGCCACCGGGCAGCTGTAGAACGAGGTCGTGGCCAGGTAGTCGTACAGCACCGCGGCCTTGGCCTGGTTGTGTGCGGCCATGGCCGACAGCCCGCCCTGGGCCTTGATCCACTTGAACACCAGCCCGGCGATGTACATCGCGTAGGTCGGCGGCGTGTTGTACATGCTGTCGTTGTCGGCGACGGTCTTGTAGTCGAAGGCCGAGGGCGTGATGGGCAGCGCCTGGCCGATGAGGTCCTCGCGCACGATCACCAGCGTCAGGCCCGAGGGGCCCACGTTCTTCTGCGCGCCGCCGTAGATCAGGCCGTACTTGGAGACGTCGACCGGGCGCGACAGGATGTTGCTGGACATGTCGGCCACCAGCGGCACGCTGCCCACGTCGGGCGTGAAGTGGTATTCGACGCCGCCGATGGTCTCGTTGCTGCAGATGTGCACATAGGCCGCATCGGCGTTGAGCTTCCACTCGCTGCGCGCGGGGATGCTGGTGTAGCCGCCGGCCTTGCCGCTGGCGGCGACATTGACCTGGCAGTACTTCTGCGCTTCCTTGATCGACTTCTTGGACCACTCGCCGGTGTCGATGTAGTCGGCGCTGCTCTTGCCGCGCAGCATGTTCATCGGGACGATGGCGTTTTCGCCGATGGCGCCGCCCTGCATGAACAGCACCTTGTAGTTCGCCGGCACGGCCAGCAGCTCGCGCAGCAGGGCCTCGGCCTCTTCGGCAATGGAGATGAACTCCTTGCCGCGGTGGCTCATCTCCATCACGGACATGCCCGAGCCGTGCCAATCCAGCATCTCGGATGCCGCCGTCTGCAGGACGGTTTCGGGCAGGGCCGCGGGGCCGGCGCTGAAGTTGAAGACGCGGGTCATCGGTAGGTTCTCCAAGAAGCGGGGGGTGAAACCGGGTGGCGCAGTCAGCGCGCTGGTGCATTATCCGGGGTGGGGCAGAGTCGACCCCGCCGCATACCCTTTCAGGAGAACCGCATGGCCCAACCGATGTTTGACCAGAACGCCTTGATCGACATGTTCGAGAACGCCACTGCCAAGGGCAGTGCGCAACTGCGCCAGGCCGTCGGCCAGGCCACCTTGCAGGCCCTGCAGGGTCGTGAGCTGACGCTGGGCAACATCCGCAAGGCACTGAAGTCGGTATCGGATGCGGCCTCGATGGGCGCGGCCAAGAACGTCAACCCGGGCATCGATCCCGAAGGCCTGCTGGACAAGGCCGTGGCCGGCATGGACGACGCGCTGCTGAAGGCCGTCGAAGCCAACCGCACGGCGCTGCAGCAGTTCGCCGCACAAGGTGCGGACATGCGCGACAAGCACCTGAAGAAGGCGCTGTCGGACCTGGAGAAGATGGAAGACACCATGTTTGCCGCGCTGCAGAAGACGGCCGAGACCGCCGGCGCACCGCTGGCGGGCGCGTGGAGCCAGGTCATGGAGAAGATGCAGGCCGGCGGCACGCAGTCGGGCGCGAAGGCCACGGCCTCGGCCGCGGAACTGGTCGGCCAGATGCAGACCCACATGCGCGAAGGCCGCGCCGCCGGCCTGCGTGCCGCGCAAGCCCTGGCCGAAGGCTATGCGGCGATGGTCAGCGGCGTGCTGCTGGGCATGTCCGAGGCGCTCAAGCAGGGCGGACCGGCCGCCAAGACCGGCAAGTCGAAGTAAGCTGCGCGCCACTCGAGCTTCACCCGAACATCATGAAAGACGTCGTCATCTCCGGCACGGGGCTCTACAAGCCCCCGCATGTCATCACCAACGCCGAACTGGTGGAGGCCTTCAACGCATTTGCGGCACTGCAGAACGAGAAGCATGCGGCCGCCATCGCGGCCGGTGAGGTCGAGCCGGTGGTGACCTCGTCGGTGGAGTTCATCGAAAAGGCCTCGGGGATCAAGCAACGCTATGTCATCGACAAGACTGGCGTGCTGGACCCCGCACGCATGCGGCCGCATTTCGAGCCGCGTGCCGACGAGGACCTGTCGCTGATGGCCGAGATCGCGGTCGACGCCGCGCGCCAGGCGCTGGCCGCTGCAGGCCGCACCGGCGCCGACGTGGACGCCGTGCTGTGCAGCGCGGCGAACATGCAGCGCGCCTACCCGGCCATGGCCATCGAGATCCAGCAGGCCATCGGCGCCAAGGGCTACGGCTTCGACATGAACGTGGCCTGCTCGTCGGCCACCTTCGCGATCGAGCAGGGCGTCAACGCCATCCGTTGCGGCACGGCCAAGTGCGTGCTGGTGGTCAACCCGGAAATCACGTCGGCGCACCTCGAATGGCGCGACCGCGACTGCCACTTCATCTTCGGCGACGTCTGCACGGCGGTGGTGCTGGAAGCCGCCGACGAGGCTGTGTCGACCGACCGCTGGAAGGTGATCGGCACGAAGCTGGTCACGCAGTTCTCGAACCACATCCGCAACAACGCGGGTTTCCTCAACCGCTGCGAGGACACCGATCCCGACGCGCGCGACAAGACCTTCCGCCAGGAGGGCCGCAAGGTCTTCAAGGAAGTCGTGCCGATGGCGGCGGCGCACATCGAGCAGCACCTGCACGAACTGGGCTTCGAGCCCACCCAGATGCGCCGCTTCTGGCTGCACCAGGCCAACCTGGGCATGAACCAGCTGGTCATACGCAAGCTGGTCGGCGGCGAAGTCGGTCCCGATCTGGCGCCGCTGATCCTGGACGAGTACGCAAACACGGCCTCGGCCGGGTCGATCATCGCCTTCCACGAGCACCACGCCGATCTGAAGACCGGCGACGTGGGCGTGATCTGCTCGTTTGGTGCCGGCTACTCGATCGGCAGCGTGGTGGTTCGAAAGCTGTAGCTCAGCGCGGCGCGGGCAAGCCCAGCTTCTCGCGCAGCGCCGGCAGCATCGCCGTGGCGGCTTCGCGCCCGGCGCGGATGGCGCGCACGCGGTTGCTGAAATCGGTGCCCGCCAGGCCGGTGAGCGTCGGGCGCAGCACCACGTCCGCTTCGCGCAGTTCGAAGGCGCTGATGCTCTTGCCCATGATGGCGAAGGTTTGCAGCAGCAAGCCCAGCGTGCCATCGGTCGCGCCGCTTTCGGGCGGCGTCGAGATGTCCACCGCGATCACGTATGTGGCGCCCATCTGCCGGGCGTAGCGTACGGGCACCGGCGCCACCAGACCGCCATCGACATATTCCCGCCCGCCGATGCGCACCGGCTGAAAGACAGCCGGCACCGCGCTCGAGGCGCGCACGGCCAGCCCCGTGTCGCCGCGCTGGAACAGCGTGCCGATGCCGGTGGCGAGGTCCGTGGCGACGATGCCCAGCGGCACGCGCATCTGTTCGATCGTCCGCCCGGCCGTCTGCTGACGCACCCAGGCGGCCAGCGCGTCACCGCGCAGCACGCCGCGGCTGGGCAGCGACCAGTCGGTGATCGTGGATTCGTCCAGCGTCAGCGCCAGGCTCTCCATGTCCGCGCCGGTCTTGCCGTCGGCCGCCAGCGCCGCCACCAGGCTGCCGGCCGAGGTGCCGACCACCAGATCGGGCTTGATGCCGTTGGCTTCGAGCACCTGGATCACGCCGATATGCGCAAAGCCGCGCGCCGCGCCGCCGCCCAGCGCCAGGCCGATGCGCCGCGGCGCGGCGGGCCGGGCGGGCGCGCTTGCCGCACCGTTGGACGCCAGCGCCTCGATGCGTGCGGCGCCGGGGCGTGAGGCCGCCGCAGCATCCGTGATGGGCGCGGGTGCCGGTGCGGTCTGGCAGGCGGTCAGCGCGGCCGCGAAGGCCAGCGCCTGCACGCAGCGCCAGGCGGATGTCCAACGCGTCACATCAGCCGCGAAATTCGCGCCCGCTGCAGACGGCGCGACCGGCGCTTGCACATCCAGGTCTGCCACTCAGCCGATACGCCCGCGCAGCAGGTATTCCATGAGCGCCTTCTGCACGTGCATCCGGTTTTCGGCTTCGTCCCAGACCACGCTTTGTGCGCCGTCGATGACCTCGGCAGTGACTTCCTCCCCGCGGTGCGCAGGCAGGCAGTGCATGAAGAGGGCGTCGGGCTTGGCGGCGGCCATCATCTCCTCGTCCACGCACCAGTCGACGAAGGCCTTGCGGCGCTCTTCGTTCTCGGCCTCGTAGCCCATGCTGGTCCACACGTCGGTGGTCACCAGATCGGCGTCGCGGCAGGCGTCCAGCGGGTGGTTGAAGACTTCGTAGCAGCTGCGGTCGCTCACGCCGGCAACCGCCGGATCGACCTCGTAGCCGCTGGGGGTGCTGACATGGACCTTGAATCCCAGGATCTCAGCCGCCTGCAGCCAGGTGTTGGCCATGTTGTTGCCATCGCCCACCCAGGCCACCGTTTTGCCCTTGAGTGCATCCAGGATGTAGGGCTCGTCGAAGCGCTTGCCGCGGTATTCGATCAGCGTGTAGAGATCGGCCAGGATCTGGCAGGGGTGGTATTCGTTCGTCAGGCCGTTGATGACCGGCACGCGCGAGTGGGCGGCGAAGCGCTCGATCTTTTCCTGCTCGAAG
Source organism: Pseudomonadota bacterium (assembly GCA_963205115.1). Lineage (GTDB taxonomy): Bacteria > Pseudomonadota > Gammaproteobacteria > Burkholderiales > Burkholderiaceae_C > Rubrivivax. The sequence goes on from CAUJHV010000049.1 coordinate 345,097, forward strand.
GTGCGGATCATCACCAGGTCGACCATGCGGCTGATGACACGCGCGCTGTCTTCGATGGGCTCGGCGCGGCCCAGCTGGCTGTCGCCGGTGGTCAGGTGCACGACCGAGCCGCCCATCTGGTACATGCCGGCTTCGAAGCTCACGCGCGTGCGCGTGCTGGCCTTCTCGAAGATCATGGCCATGGTGCGATCGGCCAGCGGCTGGTAGCGCTCGTAGTTCTTGAAGCGCGACTTGATGATGCGGGTGCGCGCAAACAGGTAGGCGTACTCCTCGGCGCGCAGGTCCTTGAATTGCAGGAAGTGGCGGATGAGCCGGTCGCCGGGTTTCATGCTGCCTGGCCCTCCGCGAGGAAGGCCTTCACCACCGGCGCCAGCAGAGTCACGATCTGCCGGACTTCGTCTTCGCTGATGATCAGCGGCGGCACCAGGCGGATCACGCTGTCGGCGGTGACGCTCAGCAGCAGCCCGGCCTGCGCCGCGCGCTCGAGGATGACGCCGCAGGGGCGGTCGAGTTCGATGCCCAGCATCAGGCCCGCGCCGCGGATTTCCTTGACGCCGGGCAGGCTGCCGAGTTCGCGGTCGAGCTCGGCCTTCAGCACCGCGCCGACCTTCGCCACGTGCGCCAGCATGCCGTCTTCTTCCATGATGCGCAGCGTCTCGACACCGGCGCGCATGGACAGCGGATTGCCGCCGAAGGTGGTGCCGTGGTTGCCCGGTCCGAAGACGTTCATGGCGCGCGGCCCGGCGACGACCGCGCCGATCGGCACGCCTGAGCCCAGGCCCTTGGCCAGGGGCATCACGTCGGGCACGATGCCGGCCCACTGGTGCGCAAACCACTTGCCGGTGCGGCCGATGCCGCACTGCACCTCGTCGAGCATCAGCAGCCAGCCGGCCTCGTCGCACAGCGCGCGCAGCTCGCGCAGGTAATCCCAGCGCGTCGGGTTGATACCACCTTCGCCCTGGATGGTTTCCAGGAACACCGCGGTGACGTTCTTGTTCGTGCGTGCGATCTCGCGCAGAACGGCGATGTCGTTCATCGGCACGCGCACGAAGCCTTCCACCAGCGGCTCGAAACCCTTCTGGACCTTCGGGTTGCCGGTGGCCGACAGCGTGGCGATCGAGCGGCCGTGGAAGGCCTTCTCGTAGACGACGATTTCCGGGCGTTCGATGCCCTTGTCATGGCCGAACTTGCGTGCGATCTTCAGTGCCGCCTCGTTGGCTTCCAGCCCCGTGGAGCAGAAGAAGACGCTGTTCATGCCCGAGATCTCGCACAGCTTGGCGGCCAGCGTCTCCTGCAGCGGGACCTGGTAGTAGTTGGAGCTGTGGATCAGCTGACCGATCTGCTCCTGCAGCGCCGGCACCAGCTTGGGGTGTGCGTGGCCCAGGGTGTTGACGGCAATGCCGCCCAGTCCGTCGAGGTAACGCTTGCCCTGCGTGTCCCAGACCCAGCAGCCTCGGCCGTGCGACAGCGCGATCGGCAGTCGGCCATAGGTATTCATCACGTGCGGCATCGGGCCGGGCTGGACCGGGTCAGTGACGGCGGGCGTGGCGGGGGCGTTCATCGCGTCGGCTCCTCGTGGGATGCAAAAAGGCTGAAAACCAAATGAAAACGGCCGGAAACCACCTTTCGGCAGTGCATCCGGCCGGAGAGCATTCTAAAGGACCGTCGAATGTCGACCGAGAACTCCGCCATTCGGTTTCATGCAAGGTCGGCCATGTACGCTGCTGCGCAACAACTTCGGGACCCGCGCAGCGGGCCGGCGCGTCATCCCGCCCAAGCTGTGGCATGGTGGTGGGCCGGAAGAGATGGGCATCCGCCCGAGCCGCCATCGATGAGCTTCGTCAAACCCCGCCAGATCTTCATCCAGGGCATCACGAACCAGGGCCGTGCCTTTCGCCCCAGTGACTGGGCCGAGCGCCTCGCTGGTGCGATGTCCTGCTTCCGCCCCGGTGGCGGGGCCGGCGGCATCAGCGCTGCCATCGGCTATTCACCCTTCTGTTTCCCCCGGGTGATCGACGGCGTCAAGTGCGTGATCGTCAGCGAGAAGCTCAAGGACATCGAGCCGATGGCCTGGGATTTTGTCCTGAACTTTGCGCGCGACAACGACCTGGTCGTCGTGGACGCCTGCCTGGTGCCCGACAAACCGGCCGAGCCGGGCGGGTCGGCGCCGAACTGAGCGGCCGAAGGCGCGTGGATCCAGAATGACAAAGGGCCTGCATGGCAGGCCCTTGTTCTTGGCGCGCTCGATGCGCGCGGCAGCGGGATCAGGCGGCCGCGGTGGCCATCGCCTTGATCTTGGCGGCCAGGCGGCTCTTGTGGCGCGCGGCCTTGTTCTTGTGGAACAGGCCCTTGTCGGCGATGGAATCGATGACGCTCTGGCCGGCCTTGAACAGGTCAGCGGCCTTGCCCTTGTCGCCGGCCAGGACGGCCTTCTGCACGTTCTTCACGACGGTGCGGAAGTGCGAACGCAGCGAGGAGTTGTGGGCGTTGAGCTTGACGTCCTGGCGGGCGCGCTTGCGGCCGGACGCCAGGCGGACGGTCTTCTTCTTGGCTTTGGACGAGGTGGCCATGTGCAGGACTCGCGAATCTGGGAGGTGGTCAGCGCACAGCCATACTGCCGGGCGCCATAGGCAAAGACTGTCGAGTATAGCACGCACGACCCGGCGCGCCAGGACACGGAAAGCGGGTGCCTATAATGCGGATGCTTCGAAGCCGCGAGGGTGTCCCCGACATGAATCTCCTGAAGGCGGCGTCGACCGTCTCGCTGTTCACCCTGGCGTCGCGCATCACGGGCCTGGTCCGCGACCAGATGATGGCCGCCATTTTCGGCGCCGGCGCCCTGACCGACGCCTTCAACGTCGCCTTCCGCATCCCCAACCTGCTGCGCCGGCTGTTTGCCGAAGGCGCCTTCTCGCAGGCCTTCGTCCCGATTCTGGCGGCCACGCGCGAGCGTGAGGGCGACGAGGCTACGCACCGCCTGATCGACGCGGTGGGCACCCTGCTGCTGCTGGCCCTGGTGCTGACCGTGGCCGTGGGCATCGTGGCCGCGCCGGTGATCGTCTGGCTGATGGCGTCGGGCCTGGCGGCCTTCGACCATGCGGTCTTCATGACGCGGGTCATGTTTCCCTATATCGGCTTCATGTCGCTGGTGGCGCTGGCCGCCGGGGTGCTCAACACTTGGCGGCGTTTCGTGGTGCCGGCGGCGACGCCGATGCTGCTGAACCTCTCGTGGATCGCCGCCACCTGGTGGGGCGCGCCGCTGTTCCAGCGCTGGGGCATCGAGCCCATCTACGCGCTGGCGGTGGGTGTGGTGATCGGCGGCGTGCTGCAGCTGACGGTGCAGGCGCTGGCACTGCGCCGGCTGGGCATGCTGCCGCGCATTGGCATCAGCGTCGCGGCCTGGCGTGCGGCCTGGGCGCACCCGTCGGTGCACAGCGTGCTGGCGAACATGGCGCCTGCCATGCTGGGTGTCTCGGTGGCGCAACTGTCCTTGCTGATCAACACGCAGATCGCCTCGAATCTGGGTGTGGGCGCGGTGTCGTGGCTGACCTATGCCGACCGGCTGATGGAATTTCCGACGGCGATGCTGGGTGTGGCGCTGGGCGTGGTGCTCACGCCGCAGTTGTCGGCGGCGCGGGCGCGCGACGACGGCCAGGCCTATTCCGCGCTGCTGGACTGGGGCCTGCGCCTGACGGTGCTGCTGGCCGTGCCCTGCGCGGTGTCCTTGTTGGTCTTTGCGCAGCCGATGATCTCGGTGCTGTACCACTACGGCCGGTTTGAATCCGTCGATGTGGCCAAGACCTCGCTGGCCGTGATGGGCTATGGCGTGGGGCTGCTGGGCATCGTGGCGATCAAGATCCTGGCGCCGGGTTACTTTGCGCGGCAGGACATGCGCACGCCCGTCAAGATCGCCGTGACGGTGCTGGTCGTCACCCAGCTGTTGAACCTGGCCCTGGTGCCGTTTCTCGCACATGCGGCGCTGTCGCTGAGCATCGGCCTGGGTGCGCTGCTCAATGCCGGCTGGCTGCTGTTCGGTCTGCGCCGCCTGGGCGTGTACCAGCCGGCGGCCGGCTGGTGGGGGTTTGGCACGCGCGTGGTGGTGGCCAGTGGGCTGCTGGGCGGCGCGCTGTTCGCGGCGGCCCGTCATATCGACTGGATCGGCCTGCGGGTGCACCCGGGGCAGCGCGCGCTGCTGCTGGCCGGGGTGCTGGCCGGCGTGGCGGTTCTGTACTTCGCCGCGCTGCAGTTGTCGGGGCTGAATCTGCGCCAGTTCGCCCGCCGCGTCGGCTAGGGTCGCAGCCCGGCCGCAAGGCCTACACTTCAGGCATGTGGATTTGCACAGGTCCTCGGCCGTGAGCACGCTTCAGTTCGAGGTCCCGACACCGCTGGCGTATTTCTCGACGCTGGTGGCCGAGGACCAGGGCTTTGCCTTGCTCGAAGCGGCCATCGCGGTCGCGCAGGACGAGGTGCCGGAGCTGGACGTCCAGCAGGTGCTGATGCAGATCGACGCCCTGGCCGCGCGCCTGGTCCAGCGCATCCCGCGCGACGCGCCCGCCTTGCAGCGCCTGCGCCTGCTCAACCGTTTCTTCTTCCAGGAGATGGGTTTTGCGGGCAACGTGAACGACTACTACGACGCGCGCAACAGCTACCTGCATGAGGTGCTGGTCACGCGACGGGGCATACCGATCACGCTGGCGCTGGTCTACCTCGAATTTGCGCAACAGGCCGGCCTGACCGCCCGCGGCGTGAGCTTCCCGGGCCACTTCCTGGTCAAGCTGCGGCTGCCCCGTGGCGAGGTGGTGATCGATCCCTTCAGCGGCCATTCGTTGTCGCGCGACGAGCTCGAGGAGCGCCTGGTGCCCTACCGCCGTCAGCGCGGCCTGGTCGGTGAGTTCGACACGCCGCTGGGCCTGTTCCTGCAGGCGGCGCCGCCGCGCGACATCCTGGCGCGGCTGCTGCGCAACCTCAAGGAGGTGCACCGCACGTCGGAAGATTTCGCCCGCATGCTGGCGGTGCAGGAACGGCTGGTGATCCTGCTGCCGCAGGCCTGGGAAGAGCGACGCGACCGTGGCCTGGCGCGCGCCGAACTGGGCATCGACGACGATGCCGCTGCCGCGGACCTGGCGCTGTATCTCGAGCACTGCTCCGGGGCCGACGACGCGCCGGCCCTGCGCAAGCGTCTGGCCGAATTGCGCCCGGCCGGGCGTGCGTGGATGCCCAACGCATGAATCTCTCGCCCGCACAGGCACGGGTGGCGACGTGGCTGGCGATCGCCGCCGTGGGCATCGCGCTGCTGTGGGTGCTCGCGCCGGTGCTCACGCCCTTCCTCGTGGGCGCGATCTTGGCCTACGCGCTGCACCCGCTGGTCGAAAGGCTGGCCGCGCGCCGCTGGCCGCGTGTGCTGGCCGTGGCCCTGGTGGAGATCGCGGCCATCGTGACTGTCCTGGCGGTGCTGTTGCTGATCGTGCCGATCCTGACCAAGGAGATGCCGCTGCTGCGCGCGCAGATTCCGGCGCTGGCCGACAAGCTCAACACCAGCGTCGCGCCGTGGTTGGCGACGCACGGCATCCACGTGGCACTGGACGTGGCGAGCATCAAGGACTTCGTCGTCAAGTACCTCGATGCCAACTTCGAAGAGGGCCTGGCGACAGTGTTGAGCTCCGCGCGCATCGGCGGCAGCTTCCTGCTGGCGCTGATCGGCAATGCGGTGCTGATTCCGGTGGTGCTGTTCTACCTGCTGATGGACTGGCCGCAGCTGGTCGCGCGCGTGCAGGCGCTGATACCGCCGCGCCTGCGTGAATCGGCAACCGGTTTTCTGGACGCCTGCGACGCCGTGCTCGGCCAGTACCTGCGCGGCCAGATCCTGGTGATGCTCGTGCTGGCTGCCTACTACGCGGTGGCGCTCGGGCTGTGCGGCTTCGATCTGGCGCTGCCGGTGGGCGTGTTCACGGGCCTGGCGATCTTCATACCCTACCTGGGCTTCGGCCTGGGCCTGGTGCTGGCGCTGCTGGCCGGCGTGCTGCAGTTTGCCAGCGTCTATGGCGTGGTCAGCGTGGTGGTCGTCTACGGCATCGGGCAGGTGGTCGAAAGCTTTTTCCTGACGCCGCGTCTGGTGGGCGAGCGCATCGGGCTGAATCCGCTGGCGGTCATCTTTGCGCTGCTGGCCTTCGGCCATCTGCTGGGCTTCGTCGGCGTGCTGATCGCGCTGCCGCTGAGCGCCGTGGCAGTGGTGGCGCTGCAGCGGCTGAAGTCGGCCTATCTGTCTAGCCGGCTGTACGGGTCGTGACGTGATGGGCCTGATGCAGCAACTTCCCCTGCCCTTGATGCCGCGCGCGGAAGGCCGTTTCGAGTCTTTCCTGCCGGGCGACAACGGCCCTGCGCTGGCGTTGCTGCAGGCCGAGTGCCCGCCACGCGCGCCGCACTTCCTGTGGGGCGACGCGGGTGCGGGCAAGACGCACCTGTTGCAGGCGCTGGCCGCACGCTGCCGCGCCAGTGGCGCATCGGTGGCCTGGTTCACGCCCGCGACACCGCTGCCCTGGATCTTCACGCCGGGCACGGCGCTGCTGGTCTTCGACGATGCCCATGGCTTCGGTCCTGCGCAGCAGCAGGCGGCGTTTGCCTTGTGCGTGGAAGCGCAGTCGCACGGCGCCAGCTGGGCGGCGGCGGCGGCCGTGCCGCCGGTGGACCTGCCCTTGCGCGAGGACCTGCGCACGCGCCTGGGCTGGGGCCAGGTCCACGCGCTGCACGCGCTGGACGAGGCGCAGACACGCGCCGCGCTGCAATCCGAAGCCGAGCGGCGCGGCATCGCGCTGAGCCCGGAAGTCCTGAACTACCTGATGAGCCGCTTTTCGCGCGACCTGGCCAGCCTGATGCGGCTGCTGGTGGCGCTGGACAGCTATTCCTTGTCCCGCGGCCGTGCGATCACCGTGCCGCTGCTGCGTGCGATGGGGACGGATGGACCGCCCGTGTGGCCGGCCGACGATCCCGGCGACGGGCTTGCCGGTCAGCAGCCCGATGACGGGCCCACGGACGCATCACCCGCGGCGGAACCCGCCGCCGATCCTTCATGCGACTGACGCTTTTCGACCTGGACGGCACTTTGCTGCCGATCGATTCCGACCATGCCTTTGGCGAGTTCATGGTGCGCCTGGGCTGGGCCGACGCGCAGGCCCACCGCATCCGCAACGACGCCTTTTTTGCCGACTACCAGGCCGGCCGGCTCGACATGGATGCGTACATCGATTTCGCCACGGCCGCCTGGCGCGGGCGCCCGGCGCACGAGCAGGCCGAGGCCTCGCGCGCCTTCATGGCCGAGGTCATCGCGCCGGTGCTGCACGACAGCGCCCGCGAGCTGGTCGAGCGCCACCGCCGCGCGGGCGACCGCCTGGCCGTGGTCACGGCGACCAACGACTTCATCACGCGGCCCATCGCCAGCGCCTTCGGCATCGACACGCTGATCGCCACCGAATTGCAGCGCGATGCACAGGGCCGCATCACCGGGCGCATCGCCGGCGTGCCTGCATTGCGCGACGGCAAGCCGGTGCGCGTGCGCCAGTGGCTGGCGGACCAGGGACTGCGCTGGTCGGACTTCGAGCGCATCACGTTCTACAGCGATTCCACCAACGACCTTCCGCTGCTCGAGGCCGTCAGCGAGCCGGTGGCCACCAACCCCGGTCCAGACCTCGAGCGCATGGCGCGCGAGCGCGGCTGGACCATTCTCAGGCTGTTTCCATGATCAAGCGCTTCATCAAGAAACTGCTGGGCAAGGGCGATGATGCCCCGCCGGCAGCGCCCGCACCGACGCCTGTGCTGGGCACGCGGGTCGAATACGCGGCGGCCGAACACGGCATCGACCCGCATCTGCTGGACGACAACGCGGTGCGTGTCGTGCGCTCGCTGCGCGAAGCCGGGCACGAGGCCTACGTGGTTGGCGGCGCGGTGCGCGACCTGCTGGTGGGCCGACGGCCGAAGGACTTCGACGTGGCCACCGACGCCACGCCCGAACAGGTCAAGGCGCTGTTCCGCCGCGCATTCATCATCGGCCGGCGCTTTCGCATCGTGCACGTGGTCTTCGGCCGCGGCCGCGAGCACGAGGTCATCGAGGTGTCGACCTTCCGCGCGCTGCTGGATGCGGACGCCGCCGAGCAGGTGGCCGGCAACGAGAAAACGTCCAAGGCCGCGCTGGCGGGCAAGTCGCATGTCGTCGATGCCAGCGGGCGCGTCCTGCGCGACAACGTCTGGGGCCCGCAGGTCGAAGACGCCGCGCGGCGCGACTTCACCGTCAACGCCATGTACTACGAGCCGCTCACGCAGACGGTGGTCGACTACCACGGCGGCCTGGCCGACGTGCGCGCCAAGGTGCTGCGCATGATCGGCGACCCGGAAACCCGCTACCGCGAAGACCCGGTGCGCATCGTGCGCGCCGTGCGCTTCGCCGCCAAGCTGGGCTTTTCGCTCGAGACGAAGACACATGCCCCCGTGCGTCAGATGGCGGCGCTGCTGGCCAACGTGCCGGCGTCGCGCCTGTTCGACGAGATGATCAAGCTGCTGCAGACGGGCCACGCGCTGGACAGCCTGGACGAGCTGCGCCGCCAGGGCCTGGACAAGGGTGTCTTCCCGATCCTGGATGCGGCGGTCAGCGGCTGCGAGCCGGGCAGCCCGCGCGAGGCATTCGTGCGCCTGGCATTGCAGAACACCGACAGCCGCGTGGCCGACAACCGCCCGGTCGTTCCCAGCTTCCTGCTCGCCTGCCTGTTGTGGCACGACGTGCAGACACGCTGGCAGGCCAACAAGGCCGCCGGCGAATCGGCATTCCCGGCGCTGCAGCAGGCCATCGACACGGTCTTCGATGCGCGCATCGGCGACATTTCCGGCCGCGGCAAGCTGGCTGCCGACATGCGCGAGATCTGGCAGATGCAGCCGCGCTTCGAGCGCCGCACGGTGGCCTCAGTGCCGGGGCTCGTGGAGCAGCCGCGCTTCCGCGCGGGCTACGACTTCCTGCGCCTGCGCGCCGATGTGGGCGAGGTGCCGGTCGAGCTGGCGGACTGGTGGGAAGACTATTCGCTGGGCAGCGACGACGAGCGCGAGGCGCTGCTGCAGGACCTGCGCACGTCGCAGACCCGCCGCCTGCCCGGCCCCCGCGCCGCCAAGCCAGCCGCGGGTCGTGCGCCGCGCAAGGACTCCGCATCGGCCGACACACCGCGGCCGGCCTCGTCACCCGACACCGCGGAGCCCGCCGAACGGGCCGAACCGGCCGAAGCGCAAGCCGAGGGCATGCCAGCTGCCGACGACACCGGCGGCGACGCGCCGGCGAAGCGACGCCGCCGCCGGCGACGCCGTGGTGGCAGTGAGCGCACCGGCGCGGGCGATGCGCCAGCGGGAGACGCGGGCGGCGGCTGATTACGGCCGCCGTCGGTGGCAGCGGCACGGGTGTCGATGGCCCGCGGCGGCCCTGCATACCGTGGGGTAGCGATGCGCGCAGCGTCTTGACGCGCGCGGCGTCCTTGTGCCCGCCCTTGCGCGCGGCCGGGTGCCGGTGGCGCCCCCCTAGAATGACCGACATTGGGTCGCGGCCTCTTCCGGGCGGCGGCCGACCAGAATGCAAAAGGGGAATCCCGAATGGTTTTCGGCAAGCTGATGCCGCGCGAGGGCAACTTTTTCGAGCTCTTCAATGACCACGGCTCACGCATCGCGGAGGGCGCACGGGCTTTCATGTCCATGGTCTCGAACTACGCCGACGAGGGCCTGCGCCAGAAGTACGCGGCCGAGGTCGACAACGCCGAGCGTTCGGCCGACCGCGTGACGGCCGAGGTCAACCGCCTGCTGCACAAGACTTTCATCACGCCCATCGACCGCGAGCAAATCCACGGGTTGATCAACGCCATGGACGACGTGCTGGACCTGCTGCAGGACGCTGCGGAGACCATGTCGCTCTACGACGTGCGCCACATGACCGAAGAGGTCCTGCGGCTGGCCGACGTGAGCGCCAAGTGCTGCGAGCGCGTGCAGCACGCCGTGACGCTGCTGCCCAAGCTCAGCGACGCGGCCACGGCCGAAGCCGCCATCAAGACCTGCGAAGAGATCGACCGCCTGGAGTCGGATGCCGACCGCGTCATGCGCGCCGCGATGAGCCGCCTGTTCCGCGAGGAAAGCGACGTGCGCGAGCTCATCAAGCTCAAGGCGATCTACGAGTTGCTGGAGTCGATCTCCGACCGCTGCGAGGACGTTGCCAATCTGATCGAGGGCATCGTCCTCGAGAATTCCTGACCGCGGCGCAGGACCGGCATCATGACTTCGGTCGGAGTGGCCCTCTGGGTGGTTATTGCGCTGGTCGCGCTGGCGCTGCTGTTCGACTTCATGAACGGCTTCCATGACGCGGCCAATTCCATCGCCACCGTGGTCTCCACCGGTGTGCTCAAGCCCTTCCAGGCCGTGGCCTTCGCGGCCTTCTTCAACGTCATCGCCATCCTGATCTTCAAGCTCAGCGTGGCGGCGACGGTCGGCAAGGGCATCGTCGAGGCCGGGGTTGTCGACCACTACGTTGTCTTCGGTGCGCTGGTGGGCGCCATCACCTGGAACGTGGTGACCTGGTGGTACGGCATCCCGTCGAGCTCGTCGCATGCGCTGATCGGGGGCATCGTCGGTGCCACCATTGCGAAGGCCGGTGCCAGCAAGCTGATTGCGGCAGGCATCCTCAAGACCGTGGCCTTCATCTTCGTGTCGCCGCTGCTGGGCTTCACGCTGGGCTCCTTGCTGATGGTGGCGGTGGCCTGGATCTTCCGGCGCACCTCGCCGCTGCGCGTGGACAAGGTCTTCCGACGCATGCAGCTGGTGTCGGCGGGCCTGTATTCGCTGGGCCACGGCGGCAACGACGCGCAGAAGACCATCGGCATCATCTGGATGCTGCTGATCGCCACCGGCACGGTGTCGGCCGCGGACCACTCGCCGCCGACCTGGGTGGTGCTGTCCTGCTACGTGGCCATTGGCCTGGGCACGCTGTTCGGCGGCTGGCGCATCGTCAAGACCATGGGCCAGCGCATCACCAAGCTCAAGCCCGTGGGCGGCTTCTGCGCGGAGACGGGCGGCGCGATGACGCTGTTCCTGGCCACGACGCTGGGTGTGCCCGTGTCCACCACGCACACCATCACGGGCGCCATCGTCGGCGTGGGCGCGGCGCGGCGTGCGTCGGCCGTGCGCTGGGGCGTGGCCGGCAACATCGTCTGGGCCTGGATCTTCACGATCCCGGCTTCGGCCTTCGTGGCCGGCATCGCGTACTACATCGGCCGCTGGTTGCTGGGCTGATTGCTCTCGAGCTGCCACTCGAAGAATTTCTGGCCGCCGAACGCGATGGTGCCCATCAGCACTGCCGCGCCCACCAGCAAGGCGGTGATGACCGCCAGCACCGGCGCCCAGCGCGTCTCGTGCACGGGCTGCCCCGGGTTGTAGCGGGCGTCCCAGCGCTCGTCCGGCATCAGGCCGTAGACGATGGCATGCAGCATGCCCTGCGCGATCATCAGCCCGAGCAGCGGAATCAGCAGCCAGGCCCAGTGGTCGTCCTGGCCCAGCGCGCGCATGCGCAGCACGCCCACCAGTCCCAGCAGGGCGGGCACCAGGTGCAACCAGGCCAGACGGTCACGCCACCCGCGCAGGTACAGCCGGTGCAGGCCCAGCGTGCCGCCGATGACGGCCAGCCACGCGGCCACGGTCTTGTACTTGTAGTGCGTCTGGGCTGCCGGTGTGGCCTGCGGCTCGCCCTGTGGCGCTGGGTGCGGCGCGGCCATCACCGGTCCGCCGGCGTGGCGGTGCTGCCGGGGCCCAGCGGCCGTTGCATCAGCACGACGTCCAGCCAGCGCTCGAACTTCCAGCCCGCATCCTTCAGCACGCCCGCGGGTTCGAAGCCCAGGCTGCGGTGCAGACCGATGGAGCCCCCATTGCCGGCGTCGCCGATGACGCCCAGCATCTGACGCGCACCCAACTGCTCGCAGCGGCTGATCAGCTCTGCCAGCAGCATGCGCCCCAAGCCCTGGCCGCGCACCGATTCGTCCAGGTAGATCGAGTCTTCCAGGCAGAAGCGATAGGCGCGGCGCGGGCGGAACGGCTGCGCGTAGGCATAGCCGACGACCTGGCCGTCCTTTTCCGCCACCAGCCACGGCCAGCCGCCGTCCAGCACGTTGCGCCGCCGCTGTGCCATGTCGGCCTCGGTGGGCGGCTCGAGTTCAAAAGTGCCCGTGCCATGCCGCACGGCCTGGCCATAGATGGCGGTGATGGCGGGGACATCCTCTTCCCGGCTGGGTCGGATCAGCAAGCTCATGCGGTACCTCGATGGGGCGTCTGCCGCCGCCCGCCCGGGTGCGATACCCCAGGCAGACAGCCGGTGCGCCGAGTGGTTCTGGCCATACGACAGCAGGGGACTATAATGCTGGGTTTCCGACGGCGACCTTAAGGCCGTGGCACGGTGTGCCGCGGATCGGCAGGTGTATCTACGACGCCGGAACCTGTGGATGGCCATGAGGCCGCTGGCCGGGTATCGAAAGCCCGTCCGTCGACCGCCCGGCCGTTACGCCCCGATTGCTTGCTTCCTGCGTCTCCTGGTGCGGCGGTCGAATCAACCGACAAGGATTCTTCAATATGGTCGTGATCCGACTGGCTCGTGGCGGCTCCAAGAAGCGCCCGTTCTACAACATCGTCGTGGCCTCGAAGGCCGCTCGCCGTGATGGCCGCTTCATCGAGCGCGTGGGTTTCTACAACCCCATGGCCGCCGGTGCCGAGCAGCCGCTGCGTCTGGCACTGGACCGCGTGAGCTACTGGGCAGGCGTCGGCGCGCAGCTGTCGCCCACCGTGCAGCGCCTGGTCGACCAGGCCAAAGTGGCGGTCTGATCGCCACCGCGGACGCCGGGGTTTCCCGCGTGGAGCCTGGCTTTCCGGAAGACGCGGTCGAAGTCGGCCGCGTGATGGGTGCCTGGGGTGTCAAAGGCTGGATCAAGGTCCTGCCCTTTGCCGACGATCCCCAGGCCCTTTTTTCGTCCAAACGCTGGTTCGTGCGGCCCCCCGAGGGCCCCGCGCCGCTGCCTCCCGGCGGCTGGCCGGCGCTGCTGCGCGTGAGCCAGGCCAAGGCGCACGGTGACGGCGTGGTGGCCGGCGTGCACGACCTGGATGACCGCAGCGCCGCCGAGGCCCTGCGCGGCGCACGCCTGTTCGTGCCCCGCAGCAGCTTTCCCACCGCGGGTGACGGCGAGTACTACTGGGTCGACCTCATCGGCCTGTCCGTGGTCAACCGCGAAGGCCAGGAACTGGGCACCGTGTCCGGCCTGCTCGATACCGGCGCGCACAGTGTGCTGCGCGTCGCGCCGCCAGCCGCGCCCGAACCCGGCGTCAAGCCGCCCGACGAGCGCCTGATTCCCTTCGTCGGCGCCTATGTCGACAGCGTCGACCTCCCCGGGCGACGCATCGTGGTCGACTGGGGTCTGGACTACTGATCCACCCGGCTGCGCCCCGCTCGCCGCCGCCGATCGCCACCCGCCCGCGCACCCCACCCATGCGCTTCGACATCGTCACGCTGTTTCCGGACCTCTTCCGGCCGCACCTCGAACAAGGCATCACGCGCCGCGCCTACGAGAGCGGCCGCGTGCAGGTGCGCCTGTGGCCGCTGCGCGACTTCGCCACCGATACCTACCGCCGCGTCGACGACCGGCCCTTCGGCGGCGGCCCGGGCATGGTGCTGCTGGCCGATCCGCTGGAGCGGGCGCTGCAGGCCGTGCACGACGAACGCGCCGCCGCGGACCCCGAGGCCGCGCCGGCCGCCGTCATCCACTTCACCCCCGCCGGCCGGCGACTGGACCAGGCGCTGGTGCAGGAGATGGCCGCCGGCCCCGGTGCCGTGATGATCTGCGGGCGCTACGAGGGCATCGACCAGCGCGCCATCGACCGACACGTCACGCTGGAGATCAGCCTGGGCGACTTCGTGCTGTCGGGCGGCGAACTGCCGGCGCTGGCGCTGCTGGACGCCATCTCGCGCCTGCAGCCTGAGGTGCTGAGCGAGGACTCACATCAACAGGATAGTTTCTCCGACGGCCTGCTCGAAGGCCCGGCCTACAGCCGCCCGGAAGTCACGGCCGATGGACGCGGCGTGCCGCCGGTGCTGCTCAGCGGCCACCACGCGCAGATCGCGCGTTGGCGCCGCGAGCGTTCGTTGGAGATCACGGCGCGCCGGCGCCCCGACCTGATCGAGGCCGCCCGCGGCGCAGGGCGCCTGAGCCGCAGCGATGAGAAATTCCTGCTGTCACTCGGTCTATAATCGAAGGCTTTTCGATCCTCTGCCGGCCAAGACCGGGCATTTGCTGCAGGCGGCCCTGACCGCCACGCAGGCAGTCGACAGACCCGATCTGACGACCGCGCCCGAACCCGAACAACCCTCCGCGCACGATCGACGGGAAATCCCATGGACCTGATCCAGACCCTCGAGAACGAGGAAATCGCCCGCCTGGGCAAGACGATTCCTCCCTTCGCCCCCGGCGACACGGTGATCGTCAGCGTGAACGTCGTCGAAGGCACGCGCAAGCGCGTCCAGGCCTACGAAGGCGTCGTGATTGCCAAGCGCAACCGCGGCCTGAACAGCAGCTTCATCGTGCGCAAGATCTCCAGCGGCGAAGGCGTGGAGCGCACGTTCCAGCTGTACAGCCCGCTGATCGCCAGCATCGAAGTCAAGCGCCGTGGCGACGTGCGCCGCGCCAAGCTGTACTTCCTGCGCCAGCGCAGCGGCAAGTCTGCCCGGATCAAGGCCAAGCTGTCCTGAGCATGTCGCAGGGCATGCCCGCGAAGAGGCCGCCTGCGGGCGGCCTTTGTCATGGTGCGCCGCGCCGCGCGGGGTGGCCGTTCGCCCGACTCGGCGATCGATCCGGTGCGAAAGTGAAGGCACGATGACCATCCGTCCACGCATCACTGACCCTCAGGCCATTCCCGTCCTCCGCACGGACGCGCACCTGCCGCCCGTGCCGTTGCAACAGATGCAGCCGCAGCGCCTGCGCAACCTGTTCAGTCAGCCACTGGACTGGCTGCCCGAATGGCCCGGCGACGGCCGCCCCCTCATCGAGCGCGCACCCACCGAGGCGGCGGTGCTGGTGCCGCTGGTGCAGCGCCCTGACGGCCTCACCGTGCTGCTGACGCAGCGCACCGATCACCTGCACGACCACGCCGGGCAGATCAGCTTCCCCGGCGGGCGGCGTGACGCCGAGGACGTGGACGCCATCGCCACGGCGCTGCGTGAGACCGAAGAAGAGGTCGGCCTGGCACGGCGCCACATCGAGATCATCGGCCACCTGCCCGCCTACACCACGGTGACGCAATATGTCGTGACGCCGGTGGTGGCGCTGGTGCAGCCGCCGTTCGAGTTGCATCTGGACAGCTTCGAAGTGGCCGAGGCCTTCGAGGTGCCGCTGGCCTTCTTGATGTCGCCGGCACATCACCGCCTGCATCGCGTCGAGTTCGAAGGCGAAAGCCGGCAGTTCCTCTCGATGCCCTGGCAGCGCGACGGCCGCGAGTACTTCATCTGGGGCGCCACTGCCGCCATGTTGCGCAACCTCTACGGCTTCCTTTCCGCCGCGCAAGGGCAGGGGCGCTGAGCGTCCGCGCGGCGGGCGTGTCCACGGGCGCTGGCTATCATCCGACGCGATGAGCTTCCTGGCCGTTCTCTTCGCCCTGTTGATCGAGCAGTTGCGCCCCATGCCGCGCGACAACGCGATCCTGCACGGGCTGCGCGCCTGGGTCGGCTGGGTGGGCCGCAATTTCGACGCCGGCAAGCCGCACCACGCGTGGATCGTCTGGGCGGTGTCGGTGCTGGTGCCGACGGCGCTGGCGGCCGGCCTGTACATGCTGGTGGCGAACTACAGCCTGCTTGCCGGGCTGGCGGTGGATGTGGCAGTGCTCTACATCACTTTGGGCTTCCGGCAGTTCAGCCACTATTTCACCGACATCCGTGACGCGCTGGACCGCGGCGACGAGAGCGAGGCGCGCCGGCTGCTCGCCGAATGGCGCCACCTGGACGCCAGCGAGCTGCCGCGCACCGAGGAGCTGCGCCACGTCATCGAGCACTCGCTGCTGGCCGCGCACCGGCATGTCTTCGGCGTGTTCTTCTGGTTTGTCGTGTTCTCGGCGCTGGGCCTTGGCCCTGCTGGCGCGGTGCTTTACCGCATGGCCGAATTCGTGCGGCGCTACTGGGCCTACCGCCAGCACGCGCTGGACGCGCCGATCAACGAAGGCCTGCGCGACCTCGTCGCCCGGATCTTCGGCTGGCTCGATCACCTGCCGGCGCGTCTGACGGCCTTCGGCTTCGCGGTCGTGGGCAACTTCGAAGAAGCCATCAACGGCTGGCGGCGCGACGCCGGGCTGTGGAGACATCCCAACGAAGGCATCATCCTGGCCGCCGCGGCCGGGGCTGTAGGCGTGCAGCTGGGCGGTCGTGCGCCGCCGGGCGTGACGCCGGACCGCTCCAAGACCTTTGCTGCGGGTGCGCCCAGCGACACCGGCGCCGCCGAGGGCTCCACGCCCGGCATCCCGCCACAGATGGGCCACCTGCAGAGCATGGTCGGCCTGGTCTGGCGCTCGGTGATCCTGTGGATGCTGCTGCTGGCGCTGATGACGCTGGCCAGCGTGGCGAAGTGACGGATCGGTCTGCGGCTGACGTGCGCCGTCGGGATTCGGCCATCACCCCGACCGGCTGATCACACCGCGCCTGGCCGGCAAGCGCCGGCTCAATACCGCGTGACCGACAACTCGTCGAACAGCTCGCCGTAGATGCGGTAGCGGCTGGGCGCGATCTCCGCGCGTTCGGCGGCTGCACGGACCCCGCAGCCGGGCTCGTGGCGGTGCGTGCAGTTGTAGAAACGACAGTCACCCATATGCTTGGCGAAGTCCGGCATCAGGCCCGCCAGGTCGGCCGGGGCGATCTGCCGCAGGCCAAATTCCTGGAAACCCGGTGAATCGATCAGCGCACCTGCGTCCGGACCTTCGCCCAGCGCATACCAGGTCGTCGTGGTCGTCGTGTGGCGGCCGGCATTCAACGCCAGCGAGATCTCGCCCACCTGCGCGGAAGCCTGCGGCACGCAGCGGTTGATCAGCGTGCTCTTGCCCATGCCGCTGGGGCCCAGTACCAGCGTCGTGCGGCCTTGCAGCAGGGGCTGCAGCGTCTGCAGCGAGCCCTGCGGATCGGCCTTCAACGCCATCTCGACCACGTCGATGCCCATCGCTCGGTAGGGCGCCAGGCGCTCGCGCGCGGCGTCCACCGTGGGCAGGTCGGTCTTGTTCAGGCCGATCCAGGCGGGCACGCCGGCGCTGGCCGCGGCGATGAGCGCACGCGCGAGCTGCGACTCGCTGAAGGGCGGCTCCACGGCCACCAGGATCAGCAGCGCATCCAGGTTGGCGGCGAAGGACTTGGTGCGCCACTCGTCCTGGCGGAACAGCAGGTTGCGCCGCGCCTCGACGTGTTCGATCACACCTTCGTCGCCGGTGGGCTGCCAGCGCACGCGGTCGCCCACGACGGCTTCGGTCTTCTTGCCGCGCAAGTGACACAGCACGCGCGTGCCATCGGGTGTCTGCACGACGAGGTGGCGGCCGTGGGCACCCACGACGAGGCCCAGGTCCAGCGCCGCGAAGCGGCTCAAAGCGACGCCTTGTCGAAGCGGGTCGCAGACAACAACACAGTGCTCATCGGGGCAAGGCGGCCAGACGCTCGGAGGCGGGCGGATGTGAGTAGTAGAAGCGCACGTACAGCGGATCGGGCGTCAGCGTCGAGGCGTTGTCCTCGTGCAGCTTCAGCAGCGCTTGCGCGAGGTCGTGGCCCGAGGCCTGCGCGCAGGCATAGGCATCGGCCTCGAACTCATGCCGCCGCGACACACGCGCCATCAGCGGCGAGAGGAAGAAGGTGAACGGCGGCAAGGCCAGCATGAACAGCAGCAGCGCCAGCGCATGGTTGGGCGCGTCGATATTCGGCTGCACGCCCAGCCCCGCGTAGAAGCCCAGCTGCCGCGTCAGCCAGCCCAGCAGCGCCAGGCCGGCCAGGCTCAGCAGGAACAGCGTGGCGATGCGCTTGAGCACGTGGCGGTGCTTGAAGTGGCCCAGCTCGTGCGCCAGCACAGCCTCGACCTCGCCGCCGTTCAGGCGCGACAGCAGCGTGTCGTAGAACACCACGCGCTTGGATGCGCCCAGGCCCGTGAAATAGGCGTTGCCGTGTGCCGAGCGCCGACTGCCGTCCATCACGAACAGGCCCTTGGCCGCGAAGCCGCAGCGCGTCATCAGGTTCTGCACGCGCGCCTTGAGCGTCTCGTCTTCCAGTGGTTTGAACTGGTTGAACATCGGCGCGATGACGGTGGGGTAGATCACCAGCAGCAGCAGGTTGAAGCCCATCCACGCGCCCCAGGCCCACAGCCACCACCAGGGCCCGGCCACGGCCATCAGCCACAGCACCAGCGCGAGCAGCGGCCCGCCGATGGCGATGCCCACGAGCGCGCCCTTGACCATGTCGATGACCCACAGCCGCGGCGTCATGCGGTTGAAGCCGAACTGCTGCTCGATGTGGAAGGTGCGGTGCCAGGCGAAGGGCAGGTCGATGAGCCCGCCGATCAGCGCAAACGCGCCCATCAGCACCAGCTGGTAGGCCATGTTGCCCCAGCGCGGTTGCACGGTTTCGAGCACCAGGCGGTTCAGCGCATCCAGCCCGCCCAGCAGCGTCCAGCCCAGCAGCAGCGCGGCGCCGACCGCCAGCTCCAGCAGCCCGAAGCGGCCCTTGGCCAGCGTGTAGTCCGCGGCCTTGCGGTGGGCCTCCGGCGTGACGCGGCCGGCGAAGGCCTCGGGCACGCTGTCGCGGTGCGCGGCCACGTGCCGCATCTGGCGCGTGGCCAGCCACAGCTGCGTGGCCAGCCACACCAGCACGGCCACGGAAAAGACGAGGGAGACAGTCCAGTGATTCATCGGATGCGCAGTGTAGGCGCCGGGCACAATCGGCGCGCCGTCCGGGTCAACGCACACACGTCCCCGCCCGACGGCCGCCGACGTTTCACCGAGGGAGAAAGCACCGCATGAGCAGCACCGCACTGACCCGCAGCGAACACAACCTGATCTGGATCGACCTCGAGATGACGGGCCTGTACCCGGACACCGACCGCATCATCGAGATCGCCGTCGTCGTGACCGACCCGATGGTCAGCGTGCGCGTCGAAGGCCCCGTGATCGCCGTGCACCAGAGCGACGCCGTCATGGCCGGCATGGACGCCTGGAACACCGGCACCCACGGCCGCAGCGGCCTGACGGCGCGTGTGAAGGCCAGCACCATCGACGAGGCCGCGGCCGAGGCGCAGGTCATCGCCTTCCTCGACCAGTACGTGCCCAAGGGCAAGAGCCCCATGTGCGGCAACAGCATCTGCCAGGACCGCCGTTTCCTGGCCCGCACCATGCCCACGCTGGAAGCCTTCTTCCACTACCGCAACCTGGACGTGAGCACCCTGAAGGAACTGGCCCGCCGCTGGAAGCCCGCCGCGCTGGAAGGCTTCAAGAAGGCGCAGGCGCATACGGCGCTGGCGGACATCCACGAGTCGATCGACGAGTTGCTGCATTACCGGACGCATTTGTTGGCGGTGTGAGCCCGTCGAGGCTCGCGATGGCCGCGCTGCGGTGTGCGCCTTCGACAGTTCTGCGGGAAAACCCGTCTTCGCATACAATGCCAGCTTCGGCCGGTGTGATCACCCGATCACCCGGCCGTTTCGTTCATCCCCTCTGACCTTTCCCGGTGCCTCCGCTTTGCGCAGGTATCGCGGCCCGTAAGCAAGCGGTGCGGTCGGCGGCGATGCCGTCGCCTTGACTGTTTCCGATGCTGCGCGCGGCTGGCTCCCCTCTCACGGGCAGCGGCCTCGACGACGCAAGCGAATCGATCTCCCGGTGACTTGACCCTAGGGTCCGGTGGCGTGTTTGCGCCCGACGACCCCGGCGGCCTGTGCGTGTCCGCACCCTTCGTGGTGCGGCCGGATGCCGTCGGCTTGCGACTGAAAAAGAGAGTTAGAGATGAGTTTCGAACCCCTGAACCTGCACGAGTCCCTGTCCCACGCCGTGCGCGACGCCGGCTACACCGAGGCCACGGAAGTGCAGCAGCGCGCCATCCCGCCGGCGCTGGAAGGCCGTGACCTGATGGTCTCGTCCAGCACCGGCAGCGGCAAGACCGCCAGCTTCATCCTGCCGGCGCTCACCCGCGTGCTGGCCGCCCGCAACGAGCCCGAGAAGCGCCGCGAAAAGGGCAGCGTCTCCGGCCCGCGCGTGCTGGTGCTGGTGCCCACCCGCGAACTGGCGATCCAGGTCTCCAAGGCCGCGATGACTTACGGCCGCCACGTGCGCGGCCTGCGCGTGGCCACGGTGGTCGGCGGCGTGCCTTACGGCCTGCAGCTGCGCCAGCTGAGCGGCCCGCTGGACATCCTGATCGCCACCCCCGGCCGTCTGATGGACCACATGCAGTCCGGCAAGGCCGTGCTGGCCAACGTCGAGATGCTGGTGCTGGACGAAGCCGACCGCATGCTGGACATGGGCTTCATCGACGACATCGGCTTCATCGCCCAGTCGCTGCCGGCCACGCGCCAGACCGTGCTGTACAGCGCCACCTTCGGTGGTCACGTCGGCCGCCTGGCACAGGACCTGACGAAGGACCCGATGCGCGTGGACGTGTCTTCGCACACCGACACGCACGCCAATATCGAGCAGCGCCTGCACTGGGCCGACGACCTGCAGCACAAGAATGCGCTGCTGGACCACATCCTGACCGGCCGCGAGGTCGAACAGGCGCTGATCTTCACGAGCACGCAGCGTGATGCCGACTCGCTGGCCGACCGCCTGGCCGACATGGGCCACGCCGTCGCCTCGCTGCACGGCGGCATGCCGCAAGGCCGCCGCAACCGCGTGCTGCAGGGCTTGCGCTCGCGCCAGCTGCGCGTGCTGGTGGCCACCGATGTCGCCGCGCGCGGCATCGACGTGCCGACCATCAGCCACGTCATCAACTACGGTCTGCCGATGAAGGCCGAGGACTACGTGCACCGCATCGGCCGCACGGGCCGTGCCGGCCGTTCGGGCCTGGCGGTGACGCTGGCCGAGCGCCGCGACGTGGGCATGATCCAGCGCATCCAGCGCTTCACGACGCAGCGCATCGCCTCGGCGGTGATCGCCGGCCTCGAGCCCAAGCGCCCGGAGCCGAGCGACCGTCCGCAGACGCCGTTCGGCCAGAAGAAGACCTTTGGCGGCCGTGGCGGCAAGCCCAGCTTCGGTGGCCGTCCGGGTGGCGACTTCGAGCACCGTTCCTTCGGCGGTCCGGCGCGTGCCGCCGGTCCGTTCGGTGGACACGCGCCGCATGGCGGCAACGATGCCGCCCGCGGCCCGCGCGGCCATCATGTCGAGGGCGGCCATGCCGGTCCTCGCGACGGCCATGCGCCGTTCGCCAAGCCGGCCCACCACGGTGCCCACGCGCCGCACGCCAGCCATGGCGCGCCGCGCAAGGGTGGACCCAAGCCGGCCGCCGGTGCGCGCAAGCCCTGGGGCCCGCGTCCCGCACGCTGAGCGCTGAGCCCGAAGCCCGCACGGCGGCGCGGGCAGACTCCGGTCTGCCACGCGTGTGTGGGCTTCTGGTGTGACCGGGCGCGCGACCTGCGCGCCCGTGCTTTTTGTGACCCGCGTCGACGCGGGTCTACGCCGTCTCGGTGCCCACGCGCCTGCGCATGGTGATGCTCGTCGGCCGGTCGTAACCCGCGTGTGCGGTTTTCGCCACCGTCTCGAAGCCCAGCGCCGCGAATGTCGCGTGGTTCTCGACCAGCTCGATGCGCGTCTGCAACTCGAGGAACGCCCGGCCCTGTGCCCGCGCCACACCCTCCGCACACGCCATGATCTGCCGCGCGAGCCCTCGTCCGCGCATCCGCGCAGCCACGGCCAGCTTGCCGACATACACGCAGCCCGGCCGCAGCGCCGCGTAGGCGCAACCCACCAAGGCGTCGCCTTCGGTGGCAACGATCAGCGTTTCCTCGCGGGCCTTGGCTTGCAGTTCGGCCACGCCCAGCGCATGCAGTGCCGTGGGCGGATCGCCCCGCCCGTCCATGTACGCGAAGGACGCCTGCAGCAAGTCCAGCAGCGTGGCCCAACGGTTGAAATCAGCCGGCGCCACCTCGACCCGAACGGGTGCCATGGCCGCGGCTTCCGTCATCGGGCCACGCGTGTGTGGATGGCTGGCGGCGCGCTGCGGGCTCAGACGCCCAGCAGTTCCACTTCGAACTTCAGCGTTGCATTCGGCGGAATCACGCCGCCGGCGCCGCGTGCGCCGTAGCCCAGCTGCGGCGGAATGATCAGCACGCGCGTGCCGCCGACCTGCATGCCCTGCACGCCTTCGTCCCAGCCACCGATGACTTCGCCGCCGCCCAGGTGGAAGCTGAACGGCTGGCCGCGGTCCTTGCTGGAGTCGAACTTGCGGCCCTGCTGGCCGTCCTGCCACAGCCAGCCGGTGTAGTGCACGCGCACGCGCTGGCCGGCTTGCGCCGTCGCGCCGGTGCCGGCGGTGGTGTCTTCGTATTGCAGGCCCGAGGCCGTGGTCGTCATGCTCATGGGGTTCGTTCCGTTGAAGCGGTGGAAGGCGCGGCGCTGGCCGCGGCCCAGGAAGCCAGGATTGTGGGCCAGCGCGAGACCGCTTCGGCGCGCCAGTCGGCAGCCGTGGCGGCCGTGTGGTGCAGGCCCAGCACCGCGCCGGCGGCGCGCAGCGCGCCCAGGGCGTCGCGTGTGTCCACGGCCTGCGCACCGTTCTGCTTGCTGAGCTTGTGGCCGTCCGCCGCCATGACCAGCGGCGTGTGCAGGTAGCGCGGTGTGGGCAGGCCCAGCGCGCGCTGCAGGCGGATCTGCCGTGGCGTGTTGTCGGCCAGGTCCTCGCCGCGCACGACGTCGGTGATGCCCTGCTGCGCATCGTCCACCACCACGGCCAGCTGGTAGGCCCACAGGCCGTCGGCACGCCTGAGCACGAAATCGCCGACCGCGCGTTCGACGTCCTGCTGCTGTGCGCCCAGCCGGCGGTCGTGCCAGTGCAGCGTCGTGTCTTCGTGCGGCGCGGAGCGTGTGAGAAAGCGCCAGGCGCGTGCGGGTTGGCCGTGCAGCCCGTCGCGACAGGTGCCGGGGTAGACCCACTCACCGTCGCGTGCACGGGTGTGGCCGCGTGCGGCCAGGGCCTCGGCGATGGCCTTGCGCGTGCAGCCGCAGGGGTAGACGTGGCCGGCCTCCAGAAGCTGCTGCAGCGCCGCGGCGTAGGCGTCGCCACGGGTGGATTGCCGCCAGGGCGGCTCGTCGGGCAGCAGGCCCATGTCCGTCAGCTGCGCGAGGATCTGTGTGTCGGCGCCGGGCACGCAGCGCGGGCCGTCCACATCCTCGATGCGCACGAGCCAGCGGCCGCTGGCCGCGCGTGCATCGAGCCAGCTGGCCAGCGCAGCCACCAGCGAGCCGGCGTGCAGCGCGCCGGTGGGCGAGGGGGCGAAGCGGCCGATGTAGCCCATCAGTTCAAACGTGGTCGATTCCTGGCCCGACCTACCGATGGCGGCAGTCGCGTGGCCACACGCGCTACCGCAGCGGCCCCGCGTGCCGCTCCAGCAGCGCACGCCGCGTGGTCGGGCTGGCCAGTTGCTGCAGCCACCACTGCAGCGCCTTGCCCAGACCCAGCGCGCCGCGATCGGCTCGCCAGGCGTAGTGCAGATGCGCGGTGTAGCTGCCGGTGGCGGTCTGGCGCTGCACCAGGTGCCCGGCCTCGAGATGCGGCCGCGCGAGCGGCTCGGGGATGTAGCCGCAGCCCAGGCCGCGCAGCAGCGCCTCGAGCTTGGCGCGCATCGACGGCACGGTCAGCACGTCCTGGCCGGGCAGCAGATTGACGGTGATGGGCGACAGCCGTTGCGCCGTATCCGCCACGGCTACCGCGCGGTGGTGCACCAGCACGTCGTGGTCGATGGGCTCGGCGGCTGTGGCCAGCGCGTGGTGCGGCGCGACGCAGAAGACAAACGGCAGGTCGCCGATGGGCTGCAGTTCGATCGATCCGGGGTTGGGGTGGGTCGCGGGCACGCCGATGGCCAGATCGGCCTGGCCCGAGACCAGCGCCTCCCAGGTGCCGGCCAGCACGTCGCTGCGCAGGCGCAGCCGCGTGGCATGCCGCTGCTCGGCCTGCGCGCCGGTGCACAGGCCGCAGAAGCTCTCGACCAGTTCGAAGATGGTGGTGGGCGACAGCGCGTCGTCCACGCTGATCGACAAGGCCGCTTCCCAGCCGCTGGCCACGCGCTGCACGCGGTTGGCCACGGCGTCCATTTCCTGCAGCAGCCGGCGGCCTTCGTGCAGCAGCTCGCTGCCCGCGGCGGTGAGCTGCGCCTGGCGCGAGCTGCGGTCGAACAGCAGCACGTCCAGCGCGTCTTCCAGCTGACGCACGCTGTAGGTCAGCGCGGACGGCACCTTGCCCAGTTCACGCGCGGCGGCCGCAAAACTGCCGGTGCGCGCGATGGTGTCCATCATCATCAGCGCGTCGGGGGTGAGCACCTGGTATCGATTGGCCATGGCCGCATTGTCTTCAATCGGCTTGAACCCCGTCATCAACCGTGTGGGGCCGATGGTGGACCGTTTCGGCTGCACACTGGCTGCAGACAGGAGATACCCATGCTCACGCTTCGCAAGTCCCAGGATCGCGGCCATGCCGACCACGGCTGGCTCAAGAGTGCCCACAGCTTCTCGTTTGCCGATTACCACGACCCGGCGCACATGGGCGTGGGCAACCTGCGGGTGATCAACGAAGACCGCGTCGCGGCAGGCACGGGCTTCGGCACGCACGGCCACCGCGACATGGAGATCGTCAGCTACGTGCTCGAAGGCGCGCTGGCGCATCAGGACAGCATGGGCAATGCCAGCCAGATCGTGCCCGGCGAGGTGCAGCGCATGAGCGCCGGCAGCGGCGTGCGCCACAGCGAGTTCAACCACGCCAAGGACCAGGCCACGCATTTCCTGCAGATCTGGATCCTGCCCGATGCGCCGGGCGGCGAACCCGGCTACGAGCAGAAGATGTTCGAGCCCGCGGTCAAGCGCGGCCGGCTGGCGCTGGTGGCCTCGCCCGACGGCGCCGAGGGCTCGGTGACGATCCACGCCGATGCGCGCCTGTACGCCGGCCTGTTCGACGGGTCGGAAACCGCGCAGCGTGCACTGGATCCGGCGCGGCCGCAGTACGTCTTCGTGGCGCGCGGCGCCATCACCGCGAACGGCCAGACCTTGCAGCAGGGCGATGCGCTGAGCCTGCACGGCGAGACCGAATTGCGGCTGAGCGGTGGCGTCGGCGCCGAGGTGCTGGTCTTCGACCTCGCGCCGCGCTGAGCGAGACGGCCGCGGCGGCGCGCCATGAATAGGCCCCTGCCCACCTGGACAGGCGCCGACGCGGCGCTACAGTCGCGCCCGTGAACCTGCTGCTGGCTGTCTCGCGCGCGTTGCCCTGGTCCGACTGGCTGGCGGTCGGCATCTTCTTTGCCGGATGGATCGGCTACGCGCAGTTTGCGAAGCGCCGCGCCCGCACGGCCCCTTCGGTGCTGGCGCTGACCAACCGCGAGCGCCATCGCTGGATGCTGCAGTCCACGATGCGCGACAACCGCGTGCTGGACGGCGTGGTGGTGCAGAACCTGTCGGCCAGCCCGAGCTTCTTTGCATCCACCACCATCTTCATCATCGGCGGCCTGCTGGCCGTGCTGGGTACGGGCGAAAAGGCCACCGGGCTGGTGCAGGAGCTGCCGTTTGCCGCGCGCACGTCGGTGCTGGTCTTCGACCTGAAGCTGGTGCTGCTGACGGGCATCTTCGTCTACGCCTTCTTCCGCTTCACCTGGAGCCTGCGCCAGTACAGCTTCGGCGCCTTGCTCGTGGCCGCCGCGCCCCCGCACGACCAGATGTCGGTCGAGGCCGATCGACAGGCCTTCGCCGATCGCGCCGGCCGCATCATGGGCCTGGCCGCCGAGAGCTTCAACGACGGCTTGCGGGCCTACTACTTCGCCTTTGCGGCGACAGCTTGGTTCTTCTCGTCCTGGGCCCTGATGGCCGGGACCTGCGGCGTGATCGCGATCCTGTTCCGGCGCGAATTCCATTCCGAGGTGCTCGCGGCGCTGCGCTGAGCATGCCGAGCGTCGGCGCGCCCGTACGCGCGCAGCTGTGGATTCGCGGCCGCGAGGCGGTTCAGGCGGGCCGCGCCTGCGGCCAGGTGACCTGTACGCGCAAGCCGCCCAGCGTCGGTGAACTGTCGGCGTGGATGTGCGCCCCATGCACCTGCGCGATGCGCTGGACGATGGACCAGCCCAGGCCGCTGCCAGGGACGTCGGTGCCCAGTACGCGGAAGAAGCGTTCGCCCAGTCGCCGCAGATCCGCCGGTGCCAGGCCCGGGCCGCTGTCCTCGACCACCAGGAGCGCCGACCCGTCCTGCAGCGCCACCTGGACATGGACCCGTGCCTCGGGCGGGCTGTAGCGGCAGGCGTTGTCGATCAGGTTGCGCACCAGCACGGTCAGCAATGCCTCGTTGCCTTCCACGTGCACGCCGTCTGCGGCGTCCACATCCAACTGCTGGCCACGCGCCACCGCATCGGGCGCGCGATCGGCCGCCACCTGGCGCACCACCGCATCCATGCGCACGGGCTGGTGCGCCGGCGCGCTGCCCTGGTGTGCGGCCTCCAGCCGCGACAGCGTCAGCAACTGCTCGACCAGATGTGTCGCGCGGTCGCAGCCTTCCAGCGTGGCCTTCAAGGCGTGGCGACGCTGTGCATCGTCGGTGCTGCCCAGGGCGACCTGCGCCTGCGTGCGCAGGGCGGCCAGCGGCGTGCGCAGTTCGTGCGCCGCGTCGGCGGTGAAGCGCCGCTCGGCTTCCAGGAGCGTGGCGATGCGGCCGAACAGGTGATTCAGCGCCTCGGTCATCGGCTGCATCTCCAGCGGCGTGTCCTTCAACACCACGGGCTGCAGCGCCTCGGGACGCCGTCGGGCCAAGGCGCGCCCCATCTGGCGCAGCGGCTCCAGGCCGTGGCGAACGGCCCACCAGGCCACCAGGGCGAGTACGGGCAGGGCCACCAGCATCGGCCACAGCGTGCCGCGCAGCAGCGCGCGCAGGATCTCGCGGCGCGCCTCGATGTGTTCGCCCACAAAGACCTGCACGTCACGCGCGACGCCATGCGCGGCAAAGACGCGCCAGGCGGCCCCGTCGATCTCCACCGTGCGCAGCCCCTGCTCGTGCGGCGTGGCGAGCTTGCCCATGGGCGTGACCGGGGCCACTGCGGATCGCATCACCAGAGTGCCTTCGTGCCAGACCTGGAAGGCCACGCGGGGTGCATAACGGTGCAAGGACGGCGCCTCCAGCGCATGGCCGGAGCCGCCTTCTTCGATCTCGTGCATCTGCTGCACGATCAGCACGGCCGCGGCCTGCGCGAGGTGACCGTCGAGCAGTTCGTCCAGTTCGTGGCTGGCGTCGCGCCAGGTGGCCAGTGCCGCTGCGGCCCAGACCAGCGTCACCAGGCCCAGCACGGCGCCCAGCAGGCGGCCCTGCAGCGAGGCCGGCCGCAGCCTCAAGCCGCGTCCTCGCGCCGTATCAGGTAGCCCACGCCGCGAATCGTGGCGATGAGCGGCGTGCCCAGCTTGCGCCGCAGATGGTGGATGTGCACTTCGACCACGTTGCTGTCGACCTCCCGGCCCCAACTGTAGAGGTGCTGTTCGAGTTGCTCGCGCGAAAGCACGCGGCCCGCATGGAGCATCAGGGCGTGCAGCAGATCGAATTCGCGCGGTGACAGCGAGACCTCTTCGCCATCCTGCGTGACGCGCCGCCCGGCCGGATCGAGCTCGATAGTCCCGTTGCGCAGGTGTTCGCCGGGTTGCCCGTGCGCGCGGCGGATCAGCGCGCGCAGCCGCGCGCCGAGCTCGTGCAGGTCCACCGGCTTGACCACGTAGTCGTCGGCGCCGAGATCCAGCCCGCGGATGCGGTCGGGCACGGCGTCGCGTGCCGTCAGCACCAGCACCGGCACGGTCAGGCCGGCCTGGCGCACGGCGGCCAGGACGGCCAGGCCGTCGCGCCGCGGCAGACCGATGTCCAGCACCGCGGCCGCGTACGGTTCGGCACGCAACTCGCGCTCGGCGGCTTCACCGTCGCGCACCCAGTCCACGTGGAAGCCGAGCTGGCCCAGGCCCGCGCGCAGGCCGTCACCCAGCAACGGATCGTCTTCGGCGAGCAGGATACGCATAGGCGGGCAGGTGGAAAGCGTCGAGGCTGCCGATCCTGCCCGCTTCGCCTTAGCCACCCCTTAAGCGGAATCAGGCAAAGGTATCGGCCATGAGCGCCTTGTACCACTTGCCCATGTCTTCGAAGTGGTTCCCGTTCCAGCCCACCGATGCGCCGGTCGCCTCGGGCACGGCCTTCATGGTGCCGGTGGCGGCGTCGTACTGGAACAGCGCGTGCAGCCACGAGGCCTTGGACATGGTGATGGTCGAGAAGCAGGCCGAGTTCGTGACCGGCGCCGGATCCGGCTGGCCGCCCGCGAAGATGCGGCTGAGCGCATCCGCGCAGACCTTGGCCTCCTGGTTGGCGATATGGCCGGCCTTGGGCTGCGTGGTTGCACTGGAGTCGCCGATGACATGCACGCGGCCGGCGCCTGCCACAGTGCTCGAGTAGTCCAGCACGTTGACCTTGGCAAAGCGTCCCGCGGGGTCGGTCGCCACCAGCCCGGCGTTGGCCAGCAAGGCGGGTGCGCGCTGGGTCGGAATCAGGTTGACCACGTCCGCGCGGAAGCTGCCGCCACCGGCCACGAACAAGGTGCGCGAGGCTTCGTCCACGTGGTCGATGGCGATGTTGTTGTGGTACTCGATGACCTGGCCGTGCAGGCCGAGGAAGGCGCTGCTGAAATTGTCACGCTCGGTCACGAAATCGGGGTTGGCGTCCAGCACGATCAGCTTGGCGCGCGGCTTGTAGACCTTCATCCAGTCGGCCAGCAGGCAGGCGCGCTCGTAGGGCCCGGGCGGGCAGCGGTACGGTGCCTTGGGGATGGTCAGCACGGCCACGCCGCTGCTGGGCATGGCGGCGAACTGGCGGGCCAGCAACGAGGTCTGGGCGCCGGCCTTCCAGGCGTGCGGCATCGCATCGGGGTTCGTCAGGCCGGGCACGGCGTCGAAGGCGATGCCGGGGGCCAGCACCAGGCGATCCGCGCTCAGCACGGTGCCGGAGGCCAGCGTCACCTTCGCGTTCACCGGGTCGATGGCGGTGACTTCTTCGAACACCGTTTTCACCCCGTATTTGCTGCGCAGGGCGTCGTAGTTGAACAGCAGGCTGCTCATGCTGCGCTGGCCGGTGAGGACCAGGCTGCTCATGATGCAGGAGGTGTAGGTCGGCAGGCGGTCGATCAGCGTGACCTCGACGCCCTTGCCCCACAGGCGCAGGTACTTCGCGACCGAGGCCCCGGCCATGCCGCCGCCGATGACGATCACGCGGGCCACGGTTGTGCCGGCTGCCGTCGTGGTGGTGGTGCCGGTTGTCGAGGTGCGCCGGCTGCCCAGCGCGGTTTCGCGCTCGTCAACGGCATCGGCCGCGGCCGTGGTGTCTTCAATCGAATTGCCGCCGCAGGCGGCCAGGGTCACACCGGCCAGTGCCGAGGCGCCACGCAGGAAATGTCTTCTGTCCATGATCAGGGGCTCCGCTTCAACGCACCGTGGCGAAATAGTTGGCGATCAGCTTGAGCTGCGCGTCGGTGTAGCCCGTCACATGCTTGGCCATGATTCCCGGCCCCTCCTTGCCGGCGCGGAATTCCAGCATCTCCTTGTAGATCTCGGACGCCGACTTGCCGGCCAGGGTGTCGAACCCCGGTCCTTTGCCGTTGGTGCCGTGGCACTGGAAACAATTGGAAGCCAGCAGTCGGCCCGAAGGCGAGGTCTGGGCCTGGGCATGCGTCGGCAGGCATGCGGCCGCGATGGCGGCCGTGGCGACGATGCGCAAAAGGGGGTGTCGGTGCTTCATCGGTTCCTCTCGAAATGGCTCAGGATCGAGGGCGATCCGGAGAGAAACCAGTCTGCAGGTACGGCAGCTTAACGGCCTTCATATTTGCAACGACTGATATTCAGTGCCCCCGTTTTTGCCCCCGTATTCCGGGGGGTTCGGACCTTCAGTCGTCGTCGTTGTCGTGATGCCGTTCACGCGCAGCCGCTTGACGGCCGCTGGCGTCTGTGGCCGCTGGCGCGGTGCTCCACGACCAGGACGCCACGCCGACCAGGGCCACCAGCAGCAGGGCCGCCACGCTGCGCCAGGGCGAGCGGATGGCGTCGCTGGCGGGCCCGCGCTTGCGTCCCGTGACCATCGCGCGGGCCAGGTTCTCGTGGTGCAGCCAGCTGCTGACCAGCACGCCGCCCACGTGCAGGCCGACGACGGCCAGCATGGCCGTGGCGGCGCCCTCGTGCAGTTCTTCGAGCCACTCGCCGCCCAGGCTTTCGTAGGTGAGCCAGCCGCTGCCGACGACCACGGCGGCCAGGCCGAGCAAGGCCAGGATGGCCCAGCCGCCGGCCGGGTTGTGGCCCACGTGGTGCTCGGGGCGTGGCGAAACCAGCGAGCGCACGTAGGCCAGCACCGCAGACGGTGCCCGCACGAAGCTGGCAAATCGCGCGTGCCGCGTGCCGACCAGCCCCCACACGAGGCGGAAGGCCACCAGCGCGGCCATCAGGTAACCCAGTGAGACATGCAGCAGCCGCCAGCGTTCGCTCTCGGCGGTGAGCCAGGCACCCGCGAAGCTCGCGACCATGGCCCAGTGAAAGACCCGCACGGGCAGGTCCCAGACCAGGATCTCGCGCGAGCCGGCGTCCGCGTCGGACGGGGCCGGACCCTCAGCGCGGGATGCGGATGGCGTGTTCATCGAAATCTCCTTCTTCGGCCTTGGGGTGGCAGGCCGCGCAGTTGGCTGGGCTCTTGATCGCCGGGCGCGACCAGGTGGCCGGACTGACCTCGTGGTGCTTGCGCCCGAACCAGCTGGCGCGTGTGATGCGGTCTTGTGGCGGCTCTTCGCGCCCGCGCTTGGAGGTGCCGCCGTTGGCCACGAGCCAGCGTGTCAGCGTGTCGCGCGTGGCGGCATCCACGGAGGCGTCGGTGCCGAAGTGCTTGCCGAGCTGGCCCATCAGGCGTTGCCACGATGCGGCGGGCAGCAGGCCCGGCGGAAAGGCCATGTGGCAGGTCGCACATTCCTGCTGGAAAGCCGTCGGGGCCGGCGTGAGTGGGCGGATGGGCGAATCGGCGTATGCGCTGTCGGCTGCGGACAGCACGACCAGCAGCGCGGTCGCCAGCGGATGCCGCAGGGCACGGTGCACGGGCGCGGCGGTGCGTCGCCGTGTGCCTGCGGGCGGGCAGGAGATCTTCATCGGGGGACTCCGTTCAGGGTTTCAGGGTCGAGAGCCAGGCCATCACGTCGGCCTTCTCGCCGGGCGTGCACTCGCGTCCGGCGACGTCGTTGCAATTGCGGCGGAACCACTTCTCCACCTTGGCCGGATCGGTGAACCGCGCGGCATGCGCGCCGGGCGCCAGAGGCTCGATGGCCTTGCCGGTGGAGGCGTGTTTGCCGGCGCTCACGGGCTTGGCGCCATGGCAGGAACTGCAGCTCCATTCGCGCCCGTGGCGTGCCTGGAAGAAGGCCTCGCCGCGCGTGGCCGAGGGCTCCGCGGCGGCCTGGCGCGCATAACCGGCGAGCAGTTCGGCCGGTGTGGCCGCATCCGCTGAAGTGAAACGTAAGACCAGGGCCGCCAGCAGCAGCCCGGTGCGTGCGGCGTTGAAGCCGAGTGGGTGTTTGTCCATGGCGCTCATCTTCGAGCGCCAGGATTAGGGCCGTCTTAAACGGGATCGAACCCGGCCGGGTGTGCCGCGGATCGATCAACCAAACTTTTGAAACAATCGGCTGTAGGGCCCCTTGAGCTTGCCCAGGGCTTCACGTGCGGCGGCGGCATCCTGGCCGAACACCGCCTGGGTCAAGGCATTCACGGAAGCCTCGACGGCCTGCACACCGGTCTTGAATTCGGCGTCGTCGGCCAGCGCCGCTGGTGCCTGGCTGCGCAGCCGCGCGGCCAGGTACTGCAGCGTGCCCGTGTGTGCCGCGAGCTTCTGCCAGCCCTGCGGCGCGTCGAGCAGTTTGGCGCCGCTGCCCAGCAGCGTTTCCATCTGTTCGTGATACGCGTTCATGTGGTCGGAGAACACCACGACGCCGTTGCGCTGGCGCAGGCCGGACAGCAGGTCGCGCACGGCTTCCAGGGTCTCGTGGGCGTGGGCCAGCTGGCGGTCGCGGATCTGCGTTTCGGACTGCGCCAGCACGGCCGCGACTTCCTGCAGCGTCTTGTCGAAGGCCGGGTCGCGGTCGTAGGGGGCTGGCGGCTTGCTGGCGAAGCGTTCCTGGATTTGCCGCAACTCGATCCGCGCCTGCGCGATGGCCTGTTCGGACTCGGCCTGGGCCTTGCTGTTCGTGCGGAACAGCGCCGTGCGGTAGGGCACATAGGCCTTCTGCAGGGCGTCGGTGACGGCATCGGCCGCCATCGCGGGCGTGGCAATGGCGCTGGCCGCTGCGGCCAGGGCGAGGGTACGGAAGGCCGTCGTCAAGCGTCGGTTGTTCATGCGCATCTCCAGAGTCGGGATGCGTGAAGCTTATACCGTGCAGGGTATACGTAGATTGCGCTAACGTAAATCCAGGAATGCTTTTGCCGCCTCCAGGCTGGCGGCCGGATCTTCCTCGTGCGGCACATGCCCCAGGCCCCGCAGCACCACGACGCGGCTGCCCGGAATGGACTGGGTGAAGAAGTCGGCGGTGGACGGCGGGATCAGGCGGTCGCGCGAGCCCCACAGCAGCAGCGTGGGTTGGCGCACCTGCGCGATGCGTTCCGGGCTGAGGTCTTCCTGCAGCACCGCCAGGCGCTCGCCCATGGCGCGGCGGTTGCCTTCGCGCAGCGTGATCTCGAAGTAGCGGTCCACCAACTCTGGCGTGACGCGCGTGGGGTCGCCATAGAGGTTGGTCAAGGTGCGCGTCACGGCGGCGCGCGGCAGCAGGAATTCGCCCAGGTGCTTGATCACCGGGATGCGCGCGACCACGAAGCCGATGGGGATGGAGTCCGGCGTGAAGCGCGGCCCCGATGCGTCCACCAGCACGAGGCGCTCCACACGTTCGGGCGCGAAGACGGCGGTGCGCCAGGCGACTTCACCACCCAGCGAATTGCCGGCGAGCACGGCGCGCGGCACCTTCAGCTGGTCCAGCAGATCGACCACGAAGCGCGCGTAGTTGTCGCCGCGGTAGCCCATTTCGATATAGGGCGGCCCGGTGAAGGGGCCCGTCAGCCCGAAGCCGGGCAGATCGAAGCGGATCACGCGGCGCTGGGTCTTCAGTGTCTTCACCCAGCCGTCCCAGGTGTGCAGGCTGGCGCCGGTGCCGTGGATCAGGACGATGGGCAGGGGGTCGCTGCGCGGGCCTTCGTCGCGCACGTGCACGACCTGGCCCTTGACCTGGACAAATTCGCTGGGCGGCGGTGCCCAGCGCTCGACCAGTGTCTCCACCGGCCGATCGGGCGCGCGTGACAGCGCCACGCCGATCGCGACCAGGATCAGCAGGATGCCGATGGCTTTGAGCAGAAAACCCTTCATGACAGCACGGCCCCGACAGGCATGGATGTGATCCAAAAATTGTAGGTGGGCGCTTACGTGTTGGCGACAAGGCCCTCTGGAGGCGGCTGCCTACAATGCCTTTCATGGCCTTCGTTCACCTGCGCGCGCACACCGAATACTCCGTCGTCGACGGCACCTTGCGCATCGACGAGCTGGTGGCGGCGGCCCGCAAGGATGCCCAGCCGGCCCTGGCGATCACCGATCTGGCCAACCTCTTCGGCGCGGTCAAGTTCTACAAGGCCTGCCGCGGCAAAGGCGTGCAGCCGCTCATCGGCGCGGACCTGTGGATGCAGCCCGAGGCCGGCGAGAAGAACCCGTCGCGCCTGCTGGTGCTGGTACAGAACAGCGTGGGCTACCACCACCTGTGCGAGATCCTGGCCAAGGCCTGGACGACGCATGTGCAGCGTGCGCAGGCCTGGGTCAAGTGGGAGTGGTTCGACGAATTCGGCGAGGGCCTGATCGCGCTGTCGGGTGCCGAACACGGTGCCGTCGGGCAGGCCCTGCTGTCGGGCGACGCCACACGGGCCGCGGCCGTGGCCACGCGCATCGCGCAGCAGTTTCCCGAGCGCTTCTATCTCGAACTGCAACGCGCCGGCCTGCCGGGCCAGGAGGCGTTGGTGCGCGCGACCGTGCCGCTGGCCGCGCAGCTGCAGCTGCCGGTGGTGGCCACGCACCCGATGCAGTTTCTGGCGCCCGACGATTTCGAGGCCCACGAGGCGCGTGTCTGCGTGGCCGAAGGCGAGACGCTGGCCAACCCGCGGCGCATCAAGCGCTTCACGCGCGAGCAGCATTTCAAGACCCAGGCCGAGATGGAAGCGCTGTTTGCCGACGTGCCCAGCGCGCTGGCCAACAGCGTGCAGATCGCGCGGCGCTGCGCGCTGACGCTGGTGCTGGGCAAGCCGCGGTTGCCGGACTTCCCGACGCCCTTGCGTGCCGACGGCACGCCCACGCCCATCGAGGACTACTTCCGCGAGCTGTCGCTGCAAGGCCTGGAAACACGCCTGAAACAGCTCTATCCCGACGAGGCCGTGCGCGACAAGAAGCGCCCCGAGTACCTGACGCGCCTCGAATTCGAGATCGTCACCATCGTGAAGATGGGCTTCCCGGGCTACTTCCTGATCGTGGGCGACTTCATCAACTGGGCCAAGAACCACGGCTGCCCGGTGGGCCCGGGCCGCGGCTCGGGTGCCGGCTCGCTGGTGGCCTACGCGCTG
Organism: Pseudomonadota bacterium; assembly: GCA_963205115.1. GTDB lineage: Bacteria > Pseudomonadota > Gammaproteobacteria > Burkholderiales > Burkholderiaceae_C > Rubrivivax. The sequence continues at coordinate 380,002 of CAUJHV010000049.1, forward strand.
GGCATCACGGACCTCGACCCGCTGCAGTACAACCTGCTGTTCGAGCGCTTCCTGAACCCCGAGCGCGTGTCGATGCCCGACTTCGACATCGACTTCTGCCAGGGCAACCGCGACCGCGTCATCGAGTACGTCAAGGACAAGTACGGCCGTGACGCGGTGAGCCAGATTGCCACCTTCGGCACCATGGCCGCCAAGGCCGCGCTGCGCGACGTGGGCCGCGTGCTGGGCATGGGCTACGGCCACGTGGACTCCATCGCCAAGCTGATCCCCGCGCCGCCGGGCAAGACGGTGACGCTGGCCAAGGTGCCCGACGAACCCGACAGCGGCATCATCTACGCCCGCAAGGAAGCGCCCGAACTCGAGCAGCGCGAGCAGGCCGAGGAAGAAGTGGCCGAGTTGCTGGCGCTGGCCACGCGCGTCGAAGGCATGGTGCGCAACGTCGGCATGCACGCCGGCGGCGTGCTGATCGCACCGGGCAAGATCACCGACTTCTGCCCGCTGTATCAGCAGCCCGGCAGCGACAGCGCGGTCAGCCAGTACGACAAGGATGACGTCGAGGCCATCGGCCTGGTGAAGTTCGACTTCCTGGGCCTGGCGACACTGACCATCCTGGAACTCGCCAAGGACTTCATCCGCGAACGGCGCAAGGACAAGCAGGACTTCGCGTACGAGAACCTGCCGCTGAACGACGCAAAGGTCTACCGCCTGTTTTCCGAAGGCCGCACCGAAGCCGTCTTCCAGTTCGAATCCGGCGGCATGCAGCGCATGCTGCGCGAAGCCAAGCCCACGCGGCTGGAGGATCTCATCGCGCTGAACGCGATGTTCCGCCCTGGCCCGATGGAGAACATCCCCAGCTTCTGCCTGCGCAAGCATGGCAAGGAAGAGATCGTCTATCCGCACCCGCTGCTGGGCACGGTGCTGGCCGAGACCTACGGTATCTTCGTCTACCAGGAACAGGTGATGCAGGCCGCGCAGCTGATGGGCGGCTATTCGCTGGGCGGCGCCGACATGCTGCGCCGCGCGATGGGCAAGAAGAAGGCCGAGGAAATGGCCGAGCACCGCGCCATCTTCCGCGACGGTGCGGCCAAGCAGGCGATCAGCGCGGAGAAGGCCGACGAGGTCTTCGACCTGATGGAGAAGTTCGCGGGCTACGGCTTCAACAAGAGCCATGCCGCCGCGTACTCGCTGCTGGCCTATCACACGGCCTGGATCAAGGTGCACTGTCCGGCGGAGTTCTATGCCGCCAACATGACGGTGGAAATGGACGACACCGACAAGCTGAAGGTCCTGCTCGAAGACGCCAAGAGCTTCGGCGTGGCCTTCGAGCCGCCGGACATCAACCGCGGCGTGTGGCGCTTCGAGCCAGTCAACGACAAGCTCGTGCGCTACGGCCTGGGCGCCGTCAAGGGCACGGGCCAGGGCGCGATCGAGGCCATCGTCGCCGCGCGTGAAGGCCGCGACGGGCAGGGCGGCGGGCCCTTCCACAGCCTGTTCGACTTCTGCGCGCGCGTGGACCGCAGCCGCGTGAACAAGCGCGTGGTCGAGGCGCTGATCAAGGCCGGTGCCTTCGACGCGCTGCACGCCGACCGCGCCTGCGCGCTGGCCAGTGTCGGCCTGGGCTTCGAGTGGGCCGATGCGCAGGAGGCGCACGCGCTGCAGGGCGGGCTGTTCGATTTCGGCGACGACGGGGATTCGCACGGCTCGTCCACGCAGGAACCCGGCCTGGCGCACGCCGAGCCGCTGGGCCTGCGCGAGCGGCTGATGCTGGAGAAGACGGCGCTGGGCTTCTACTTGAGCGGCCACCTGTTCGACGAGCATGGCGAGGAGGTGCGCCGTTTCGCGCGCAAGCGCATCGCCGACCTGGCCGATTCACGCGAGCCGCAGCTGCTGGCGGGCATCGTCGCGGGGCTGCGCGTGGTCAACGGCCAGCGCGGGCGCGCGGCGATCTTCAAGCTGGACGACGGCACCGACGCCATCGAGGCCGTGGTCAACGAAGAGCTGCTGGATGCGAACCGCGAACTGGTCGCCGACGATTCGCTGCTGATCGCGCAGGGCAAGGTGATGCTGGACCGCTTCTCCGGCGGCCTGCGCTTCAACATCAACCAGGTCTGGGAGCTGCCCGCGGCACGCGCGCGCTTCGGGCGCTACCTGGCCGTGGCGCTGAACGGCGGCATGCCGCCAGTGGCCGACGTGATCCGCACCTGGCCGGCCAAGCGCGTGGAGACCGAACACGGCGAACTCACGCAGGGCTTGGGCATCCGCCTGCAGCTGCGCCGCGCGCATGCCTGCGCAGAACTGGATCTCGGCGACGACGGGCGTTTCTGGCCCTGCGACGAGGCGCTGGCGCGCTGGCGGCAGATCGCCCAGGGCGGCCAGGCGCAGGTGGTCTACGAGGCCGGCTGAGGCTCCGGGCGCCTGAGCGGCTGTCGCCGGGACGAGCGCGTGCGTGCGCTTTTCAGGCGTCCAAGCGGCTTTCCGGCGGGCAAGGGCGCCAGCTGGTCGCCTGCGCGGGGCCTGGCGCCGTCCCCGCGCTGTGTCTCAGGTAAAGCAATGTGTCGGCGACAACGCCCGGCCGTGACGGGCCGTTAGTGTCGGGAGGGAAGGCAGGGCATGCCCCGATTCCCCGGGCGCCCGCAGGGGTGTTCATTCCACCGCCACTCCGGAGACCGACCATGTCCCTCCTCATTCGAACCCTGGCTGTCGTCGCGCTGGCCGCCGCCGGCTCCAGCGCACAGGCCGCCGACGTGGGCGTGTCCGTCCAGGTCAGCCAGCCGGGCGTCTACGGCCGCATCGACATCGGCCGCTTTCCGCAGCCGCAAGTTGTGGTGCAGCAGCCGCTGATCATCGCGGCGCCCCCGCCACCGCGCGCCGTCGTCGTGGCGCCGCCGCAGCCCGTGTACATGTGGGTGCCGCCGGGTCACCAGAAGAATTGGCGCAAGCACTGCCGCCACTACAACGCCTGCGGCGTGCCGGTCTACTTCGTCGATGACGGCTGGTACCGCCAGAACGTGCACGCCCGCGGTCCGGCGCACTATGCGGCGCCCGATGGCCGCCGCGCCGATGACGATCACCGCGGTCCGGGACGTGGCCACGGCCACGGGCGTGGTCACGGTCGCGGCCGCGACGACTGAGGCGCCGCCGGGCGCTTGCGGCCTGGCCGCGCGGGCTGCTCCTACACTGCGGCGATGCCGACCGAGCGCCCCCGCATCGTCCACGTGGTGACCGGCGGGTTCTCGGGCGCCACACAGGTGGCCGTGGACCTGTGCCGCGCACATGCCGCGTCGGGACGTTTCGATGCGCGCCTCGTGCTGCGCCGCAAGCGCCAGACCGAAGCCGCGCGTGTGCAGGCCCTGCGCGACGAAGGCCTGCAGGTGGATCTGGTGCCCGGCTGGTCACACGCGGCGACCATCGCCTCACTGTGGCGGCTGTACCGCCAGTGGCAGCCGCAGCTGGTGGTGGCCCACGGATTTCCCGAGCACCTGCTGGCCCGATGGGCGGCGCTGTGGGCCGGCGTGCCGGCCATGGTGCAGGTGGAACACAACTCGCGCGAGCGCTACACGCCCTGGCGGCGCTGGCAGTCGCGGCGCCTGGCCGGGCAAACGGCAGCCCTGGTCGGGGTGAGCGAAGGCGTGCGCGAGTCGCTGCTGGCCATGGGCCTGCCGACGGAGCGCACGCTGGCGATTCCCAACGGCATCGTGCTGACGCCCTTCGACGCGCTCGATGTGCCGCGGCCGCCGCCGCGTGCGATGGACCTGACGATGAGCGCACGCTTCGCGCGGCAGAAGGACCACGAGACCTTGATCCGTGCCCTGGCCTGGCTGCGCGACCAGCGCGGCCTGCGCCCGCGCCTGCAGCTGGCCGGTGCCGGCAAGTCGAGCTACCGGGACGCCGCGCAGCGGCTCGTGGCCTCGCTGGGCTTGCAGGAGCAGGTGGAATTCCTGGGCCACGTGGCCGATGTGCCTGCGCTTCTGATGCGCAGCAAGCTCTTCGTGCTGTCCACGCGCTGGGAGGGCATGCCGCTGGCGCTGGTGGAGGCCATGGCGGCGGGCTGTGCCTGTGTGGCCTCGGACGTGCCCGGCGTGCGCGGCGTCTTCGAGCCCGGTGCCGAAGGCCTGCTCGTGCCGCCCGAGGACCCGGCCGCGTTGGGTGCGGCGATCGAGCGTCTGCTGCAGGCGCCGGCGCTGGCGGCTCAGCTGGGCAGTGCCGCACGCCGGCGCGCGTGTGCCGAGTACGGTCAGGCGGTCATGCGTGCGCGTTACGAGGACCTGTTCGACGGCCTGTGCCGCGGCCGGGTGGCGGGCGGGCTGGCTTGAGGCCGACCGGGCTTCAGGTGCTCATCTCCAGCCAGCGCCGCAGCGGCCGCCCCAGGCCGTAGACCAGCATCTGCCAGCGTGTGCGCACGTGGCGCTGCAGGAAGATGCGGCGGAACCAGGGGCTGCCGACCAGCTCGGGCTTCTGCTGCGTGACCAGCGCCTGGCAGCGGTCTCGGATCTCGTGGCGCTCCTGCAGCGCGGTCTTGCCGTTGCGGAAGACCTTGTCGCCGCTGGTGACGGGCCGCACGTGGCTGGCGAGCTCGGTGTTGACCAGCGCCGTGCGCTCACGGCCCATGAGCTTCTGCACCGTGGGGAACAGGTAGCGGTCGAAGCCGTGTGACGACACATAACCGTCGAAATGAGGTGCTGCCGCCATGAAAACGTCCAGGCGGTAGAAGGGCATCATCACCTCGACCCAGTCCACCCAGTGCAGCAGGCGGTGGCCGCGCGCCAGCGTCCAGCGGTGGCTGTAGAGGCTGTCGTGCGTGAGGCTCGCCGAAAAGGTGTCCAGCTGCATCACACGGCCCAGGTGCAGCAGGCGGTTGATCTGCGAGACCGACAGGATCACGTCATCGTCGATCAGCGCGACGAACATCGGCTGGCGCTGCGGCGACAGCCGCAGCCACGCGGCCACGGCCTGGTAGATGTCGCCCTTGCATTCGGTGCGCTGCGAAAGGACCTCGCAGGACAGGCCCTGCACTTCGCGAGCAGCCGGGCCGCCGCTGCCGGAATAGTCGAACAGCAGCAGGTCGAACTGCGGCTGGGCGTCGACGTGCTGGTGCGACAGCGGTGCGCTGCGGCCGTCCCAACTGACGACCACCAGCGGCCGGTTCGGGCCGTCGGTGGGCCCGGCCTGCGGCGCAGGGACGGTCGTGGCCGCTGTCGTCATGCGCGCGTCCTCACTCGGTCCAGTATTCACCCACCCAGGGCGCAGGCTTCACGTAACGGAAGCGCCGGTTGCGCCGGCCAGCCAGGGCGTCGGGCGGGTTGACTTCGCCGTGGAAGATGATGATGCGTGCACCCGTCGGAATGACGGGCTTGCGCCAGTAGTTGGTCGGCCAGCGTGTGATGCAGTGGTACTTGTAGCTGGCGCACCAGTCCGCCGGCCAGTAGGTCAGCTTGCCTTGCCGGTGCAGCGCATGCGAGAGGTATTCCTGCTCGTTGCGGTGCTGGCGGCGGACATCGGCCTGGTGGGCGATGAAGTGCTGCAGCACGTCGTCGTGCGCGCCCAGCACGAAGCGGTAGACCGAGGAATTGCCGGTCACGCGCCAGGGCCGCTTCCAGTCCTTGATGATCAGGAATTCGCCCGGCTGCTCGAAGAAGGGCGTGATGTCGCCGACGATCACGACATCCAGATCCAGGAACAGCGCGGTGCCGCGCAGCCCGTGCAGGCCGGCCTTGAAGGTGGTCAGCTTGGGCCAGCCGCGGTCGGCGCCCGGCGCGAGGTCCATGCGCGGCAGCGGCAGGCAGTCCACGTCGGGATTCACGCCCATGCTGTTGTCGGTGAGGCACACGAAGCGGAAGGGCCCGCGCAGGTGGCGGCTGACCATGCCGAACAGGCGGTTGACGTATTCGGGGCCGTACTTGGTGCCCCACTTCATGCACATCACGATGCGCGGGGCGCTGGGGGCGGCGGCAGGAATGGCTGTGCTCACAGTTCTTCGACGGGTTGGGGCGGGAAGCTGTCCCAGCCCAGGCAGCCGGGGCACTGCCAGAACCAGTGTTGCGCCTCGAATCCGCAGGCGGCGCAGCGGTAGCGCTGCAGCGGGCGTGCGGCACGGTCGACGGCGGTGCGCAGCGCCGCCAGGGCTTCGGGTGTCCAGCTCTGCGGCGGGTGCGCGAGCAGCGCCTGCGCGGCCGACAGGCTGGGCGTGTGGCCCAGGTGCTGCGTGACCAGGGCCACCACACGATCGACCGATGCGGGCGATGTCGCGGTGCCGCCTGCACCCGGCGCAGCCGCTTCACCGGCCGCCAGCAGGCTGCGCAGCAGCGCCATCGACGGCGCCTGCGCGTAGGCTTCCTGCAAGGTCAACCGCGCGGCGTCCAGGCGCCCGGCTGCACGTGCGCTGGCCAGGTACTCGCCGGCCACCAGATTGAACGCGCCTGGTTGCACGCGGCGCAGTTCGTCCCAGCTGGCCAGGGCATCGATGTGCTGGCCGGCGCGGGCCTGGCGCTGGCCGGCCATGACCAGCGGCCGCGCGCCCTGCGGAGAGACTTCACGCGCATGGGCCAGTGCGGTGTCGGCCGCGGCGGTGTCGCCGCGCGAATCGGCCTGCAGCGCGAGTTCGCACTGGTAATGCGCGATGCGCTGCGCGAAGGAACCGGCGCCGCGGCGCTCCAGCGCCTGCGCGTCGGCGCTGGCCTCGGCCCAGTCGCGCGAACGTTCGTGCAGCGTCAGCAGCGCCAGGCGTGCCTCGCCGTCGAAGTCGGTACCCAGCAGCTTCTGCCACGCGGCTTCCGCGCGGTCGAACAGGCCGGCGCGCATGAAGTCCTGCGCCAGGGCCTGCTGCGCGCGGTCGCGGTCTTCGGTCTTCAGGTCGCCGCGGGCCAGCAGGTGTTCGTGCACACGCACGGCGCGCTCGAACTCGCCGCGGCGGCGGAACAGGTTGCCCAGCGCGAAGTGCAGCTCTGCGGTGTCGGGGTCGTTCTGCACGGCCTCGATGAAGGCGTCGATGGCCTTGTCCTGCTGTTCGTTGAGCAGCAGGCTCAGGCCCTTGAAGTAGGCGCGCGGCGTTTCGCGGTGTTCACGCCGCAGTTGGCGGATGTCGAATCGCGACCCCACCCAGCCCATCGCGAAGGCGACGGGCAGGGCCAGCAAGAGCCAGGAGAGGTCGAATGCCATGGGGCGCGGGCCGCTCTTCAGAGGCCTTCGCGCAGCCGCGATTCGCTGACGAAATCGCTGGGTGCGGCCGGCACGGTGACAGCGGGTTCGCGCGGGTCCTGGACCGTGGCGTCCTTCGAGGCAGGTGTGCGGCGCTTGCGCCACCAGGCAGGCAGCATGGCCAGTACGCCCACGGCACAGCCGGCCGTGAAGGCGGCCAGCACGACGAAGACCATGTGCGTCTGCCACTCGAAGCCGAAGAACCAGTGCAGCTGCACGGGCTGCTGGTTGTTCAGCGCGAAGGCAAACAGCGTGAAGAAGATGAAGGCCCGCAACAGCCAGCTGAAGATGCGCATGTGGCGTGAATTCTAGGGCGGGGCCCTGCAGCCGCTTCGATGCCCTGCACGTGTGGCGGGGCGCTTGAAAAGAAACGGGGCCCCGCAGGGCCCCGTTCGATGCTGACGGCGCGTGCGCCGTTGCCTGTCCTTTACGCCGCTTCGGCGTCCTGCGGCGGCACGGTCTCGTCGACCGCCTCGCGCAAGTCCTTGCCCGGCTTGAAGTGCGGCACGAGCTTCTCGGGAATCGTCACCTGCGCGCCGCTGCGGGGATTGCGCCCCACGCGCGGCGGCCGGCGGTTGATGGAGAAGCTGCCGAAGCCCCGGATCTCGATGCGATGGCCCTTGGCCAGCGCATCGGTCATCGCGTCCAGCATCGTCTTGACGGCAAATTCGGTGTCCCGCTGCGTGAGCTGCGAGAACCGCTCGGCCAGCTTGGCGACGAGGTCGGATCGGGTCATCGGCGACATGTCGGTCATCGATCAGGCAGGTGAAGGTGTCAGGCCGCGGCGATCAGCCGTTGTTGCCGCCGCTGTTGTCCAGCTTGGCGCGCAGCAGGGCGCCCAGGCTGGTCGTTCCGGCGTTTTCGCGCTCGTTCGACTGCGACAGGCGCTGCATGGCTTCCTGCTGGTCGGCCTGGTCCTTGGCCTTGATCGACAGCTGGATGTTGCGCGTCTTGCGGTCGACGTTGACGATCATCACGGACACGTCGTCGCCTTCCTTCAGCACGTTGCGCGCATCTTCCACGCGGTCGCGGCTGATTTCGCTGGCGCGCAGGTAGCCCATGACGTCTTCGCTGAGCTGCACTTCGGCGCCGCGCGGATCCACCGTCTTGACCTTGCCCGCGACGATGGCGCCACGGTCATTGAGGGTCGTGAAGGTGGTGAACGGATCGGTGTCCAGCTGCTTGATGCCCAGGCTGATGCGCTCGCGCTCGACGTCCACGGCCAGCACCAGAGCCTCGACTTCCTGGCCCTTCTTGTAGTTGCGCACGGCGGCTTCGCCGGGCTCGTTCCAAGACAGGTCGGACAGGTGCACCAGGCCGTCGATGCCGGCCGACAGGCCGATGAACACGCCGAAGTCGGTGATGCTCTTGACGGGGCCCTTGACGCGGTCGCCGCGCTTGACGTTGGAAGAGAACTCTTCCCACGGGTTGGCCTTGCACTGCTTCATGCCCAGGCTGATGCGGCGCTTGTCTTCGTCGATCTCGAGGACCATGACTTCGACTTCTTCGCCCAGCGTGACCACCTTGGACGGCGCGACGTTCTTGTTGGTCCAGTCCATCTCGGAGACGTGCACCAGGCCTTCGATGCCCGGTTCGATCTCGACGAACGCACCGTAGTCGGCGATGTTCGTGACCTTGCCGAACAGGCGCGTGCCGGTCGGGTAGCGGCGGGCCACGCCCATCCACGGGTCGTCGCCCAGCTGCTTCAGGCCCAGAGAGACGCGGTTCTTCTCGGCGTCGAACTTCAGGACCTTGGCCTTCAGTTCCTGGCCGACAGTGACCACTTCGCTGGGGTGACGCACACGGCGCCAGGCCATGTCGGTGATGTGCAGCAGGCCGTCGATGCCGCCGAGGTCGACGAACGCACCGTATTCGGTGATGTTCTTGACCACGCCGTCGACGATGGCACCTTCGTGCAGCGTCTCGAGCAGCTTGGCGCGTTCTTCGCCCATCGAAGCCTCGACGACGGCGCGGCGCGACAACACGACGTTGTTGCGCTTGCGGTCGAGCTTGATGACCTTGAAGTCCATGGTCTTGCCCTCGAAGGGCGTCATGTCCTTCACCGGGCGGGTGTCGAGCAGCGAGCCGGGCAGGAAGGCGCGGATGCCGTTGACCAGCACCGTCAGG
>CAUJHV010000050.1 GCA_963205115.1 Pseudomonadota bacterium
CGCGGGGCGCTGCTGGCGGCGCTGCTGATCGGCTTTGTCGACACCTTCGGCAAGGTGATCTTCCCCGAGGCGGCCGGCGTGCTTGTCTACGTGATGATGGCGCTGATCCTGCTGTGGAAGCCGGACGGACTGTTCAAGGCCTGATCGAACCCCCATGTCCATCCACTTCCGCGGCCTGCTCGATCCCGAGGACCGGCCCAAATTCTTCTTCGTGCTGGCGGCCTTCGTCGCGCTGGCGCTGTACCCGCTGGTGGCGGGCCAGTTCGGCATCGACCTGGTCACCAAGATCGTCATCTACGCGATCTTCGCGCTGAGCCTGGAGCTGCTGGTGGGCACGACCGGGCTGGTGTGCTTCGGCCACGCGGCGCTGTTTGGCATCGGCGCTTATGCCGCGGTCAAGCTGTCGCCGGCGTCGGACGCGGCGTCCATCTGGTGGCTGCTGCCGGCCAGCGTGCTGGTCACAATGCTCTACGCGCTGTTCATGGGCTCGCTGTCACTGCGCACCAAGGGCGTGTACTTCATCATGGTGACACTGGCCTTTGCGCAGATGGCGTATTACGTCGTGCACGACACACCCCTGGGCGGCGGCACCGACGGCATCTATCTCACGTCCAAGCCCACCATCGCCATCGGCGGCCACACGCTGCTGAACCTGGACGATGCGCAGACGTTCTACGCCGTGTCCGTGGGCTTGCTGCTGCTGGTGTTTGTCTTCCTGGGCGTGCTGCTGCGCTCGCGCTTCGGCCGCGCTCTGGCCGGCATCAAGGCCAACGAGCAGCGCATGCGCGCCACGGGCTTCCCGACCTATCCGTACAAGCTGGCGGCCTTTGCGATATCGGGCGGCGTGGCGGGCCTGGCAGGCTTCCTTTATGCCGTGAAGGACGGCTACGTAAACCCGGAGCTCATGAGCTGGCACCTCTCCGGCTCGGTGCTGATCATGATCATCCTGGGCGGGCTGGGCCATCTGCGCGGCGCACTGATCGGCGCGTTTGCCTTTGCGCTGCTGCAGGAGTTCTTCCAGTCCGAGGCCATCTGGGGCGCGTTTGCCAAGCACTGGCACCTGGGGCTGGGCCTGACCATCATCGCCAGCGTGGCGCTGCTGCCCAATGGCCTGGTGGGCCTGCCGTCCCAGTGGCGCGCACGGCTGACGGGCCGCGGCGGCGTGCCCGGCGCGCCGAACGCGCGCAAGGGAGCCGCGACATGAGCACCGTGGCATCCCACCGCGGCGCGGCCGACGTGCTGTTGCGCGGCCAGCAGATCACCCGCCGCTGGGGCGGCCTGGTCGCCGTGGACGGCGTATCGATCGAGCTGCGCCGCGGCCAGGTGCATGCGGTGATCGGCACCAACGGCGCGGGCAAGAGCACGCTGATCAACATCCTCTCCGGCGAGATTCCGCCCTCGGGCGGCTCGGTGGAATTGCTCGGGCAGGACGTCACCGCCTGGTCGCAGCCGCGCCGCGCGCGCAGCGGCCTGGGCCGCAGCTACCAGCGCACCACCATCTACCCGGGCTTCACGGTGCTGGAGAACTGCCGCCTGGCCGCGCAGGCGCGTCATCCGCGTCCCTGGCACTGGTGGCAGCGCGCCGACCGCTGCACGCTGAGCAACGAGGCGGCGCTGGCCGCCATCCAGCGCACGGGCCTCTTCGACGAGATGAACCGCAACGCCGGCCTGCTGTCGCATGGCCAGAAGCGCCAGCTGGAAATCGCCATGTGCCTGGCCACCGCACCCCAGGTGCTGCTGCTGGACGAACCGCTGGCCGGCATGGGTGCCGAAGAAACCGACCGCATGCTCGAACTCCTGGCCGAGTTGAAGACCGCACACGCGATCCTGCTGGTCGAACACGACATGGATGCGGTCTTCCGCATCGCCGACCGCATCACGGTGATGGTCAACGGCGCCGTGATCGCCAGCGACACACCCGAGGCCGTGCGCGCCAGTCCCGAAGTCCAGGCGGCCTACCTGGGCGGCCATTGAGAGCGGCACGATGACACCGGCCAAGGAACCCCTGCTCGAGGCGCGCGACATCCACGCCTGGTATGGCTCGAGCCACGTGCTGCACGGCGTGGCCCTGGACATCGCACGCGGCGAAACCGTGGGCCTGCTGGGCCGCAACGGCATGGGCAAGAGCACGCTGATCCGCACGCTGCTGGGCCACGTGACGCAGCGCGACGGGCGCATCGGCTTTTTCGGCCAGGACTGCTCGCGCGCCCGCCCGCACGAGGTGGCGCGCCTGGGCGTGGCCTATGTGCCCGAGGGCCGGGGCGTCTTCCCGAACCTGTCGGTGCGCGAGAACCTCGTGATGGCCGCGCGCCCCGGACGCCAGGGCCGCCACGACTGGACTTTCGAGCGCGTGATGAGCACTTTCCCGCGCCTGTCCGAGCGCCTGAACAACGGCGGCGCACAGCTGTCGGGCGGCGAGCAGCAGATGCTGTCCATCGGCCGCGCGCTGATGACCAACCCCGAGCTGATCATCCTGGACGAAGCCACCGAAGGCCTGGCCCCGCTGATCGTGGCCGAGATCTGGCGCGTGATCGGCGAGATCCGCACCAGCGGCATCGCCACGCTGATCGTCGACCGCGACTGGCGCAAGGTGCTGGGCCGCTCCGACCGCGCGCTGGTGCTGCAGAAGGGCCAGGTCGTGATGAGCGGCGCGTCCGATGCCGTCGCGCGCGACCCGGCGCTGACCGGCTACCTGGGTGTCTGAAGCGGTGAACGAACCCCACACACCCGCTCATCCTCTGCAAACAGCCCGGCTCTGCGTTGCAGATGCTCGCCGTAGCTGACGTTTCACTTCCGCCAACCGCTGCGCATGGCCTCCAAGCTCCACATCCACCGCGTCGACGTGCATTTCGGTGACTGCGATCCCGCTGGCATCGTCTTCTTTCCCAATTTTTCGCGCTGGATGGACGAGGCTTCGCTGGCCTTCTTCATGGCCTGCGGCGTGCCGCCCTGGCGCGAGTTGGTCAAGACCCGCGGCATCGTGGGCACGCCGCTGCTGGAAATCCACACCAAGTTCCTGAAGCCCGCCACCTACGGCGAAACCATCGAGGTGCACACCACCGTCGAGGAATGGCGCGCCAAGACCTTCACACACCGCCACGTCGTGCGCCGAGGCGACGACCTGCTGTGCGAAGGCACGGAGGTGCGGGCTTTTGTGACACGCGACCCGGCCAACCCGGACCGCATCAAGGCCATACCGGTTCCCGAAGACATCCGCGCGCTGTGTTCGACCGCTGACTGAAGGCAAGCCGCCGGCGGACCGCGCACGCCGGCAGCGGCCCCGAGGAGGAGACTGCCATGAAGTACGAACTGTTCGGCGACCCCGCCGCACTGGCGCCGCCGCGCGTCGAGCGCGAAGACCTGCCCGGCGGCGCATTCATCCTGCGCCACGCCGATGCACTGCAGCCACATGCGCGCTGCATCGGCAGCTGGTTGGAGCACTGGAACCGCGTGACGCCGCACGCGGAATTCCTCAGCGAACGCCTGCCGGCCGACGCCGGCGGCGGCTGGCGGCGCATGAACTACGCGCAGGTGCGCGACGCGGTGGGCCGCATCGCGCAGGGCCTGCTCGACCTGAAGATGCCCAAGGGCAAGCCGGTGGTGGTGCTGTCGGACAACTCGATCGACCACGCGCTGCTGCTGCTGGCCGCCATGCACGTGGGCCGCCCCGTGTGCACCGTCTCCAGCGCCTACAGCCGCCTGACCAAGGATTTCAGCCGCATCCACGGCATCCTGGACACGCTGAAGCCCGCGCTGGTCTACGCCGGCGATGCGGCGGTCTACGGCGGGGCCGTGCGCAGCTGGAAGGGCAAGGCCGTGCGTGTCTTCTCGTCCAACCATGACACCGTGGCCGGCGCGATCCCGTTCTTTGCGCTGCGCGCGCACGCCGAAACACCGCAGGTGATGGACACCTTCACGATGATCCGCCCGGAACATCACGCGAAGTACCTGCTGACCAGCGGCTCCACCGGCATGCCCAAGGTCGTGATCAACACGCACCTGATGCTCACCTCGAACCAGCAGCAGGTCGCGCAGGTCTGGCCCTTCCTAAACCGCCACCGCCTCGTGCTGCTGGAATGGCTGCCCTGGAGCCACACCTTCGGCGCGAACCACAACTTCCACATGGTGCTGGCCCATGGCGGCAGCCTGGCCATCGACGAGGGCCGGCCCGTGCCGGGCCTGGTCGAGAAGACCGTGGCCAACCTGCGCGAGGTCAAGCCCAACTTCTATTTCAATGTGCCGCGCGGCTTCGACATGCTGCTGCCCTTCCTCGAGAGCGAGGACGACAGCTTCGCGCGCGACTTCTTCGAGCGCCTGGAAGGCATCTTCTACGCCGGCGCCGCCCTGCCGCAAAGCCTGTGGACACGCATCGTCGCGGCCGCGGCGCGGGTGCGCGAGAGGCCGCTGTGGTTCACATCGGCCTGGGGCGCGACCGAGACCAGCCCGGCCATCACCAGCGTGCACTGGCCCATCGACCGCGCCGGCTGCATCGGCGCGCCGCTGCCCGGCGTGGATCTGAAATTCATTCCCAACGGCGGCAAGCTGGAGCTGCGCGTGCGCGGGCCGAATGTCTTTCCCGGCTACCGCAACAACCCCGAGGCCACGGCCAAGGCTTTCGACGAAGAAGGCTATTACCTCATCGGCGACGCCGGCCGGCTGGTTGACCCCGAGGACCCCGGCCAGGGCGTGGCCTTCGACGGCCGCGTGGCCGAGGACTTCAAACTGCTGTCGGGCACCTGGGTCTCGGTGGGCACCTTGCGCGTGAAGGCGGTCAGCGCGCTCGCGCCGCTGGTCAGCGATGCCGTCGTCACCGGACACGACCGCGAAGAGATCGGTCTGCTGCTGTTCCCCGCGCCGCCCGCCCGTGCCTTGCCGCCCGAGGAGTTGCGCGCGTCCATCCAGGCCGCACTGGCGCAGCTGGCCGCGGAGCCGGGCGGATCGTCACAGCGCATCACGCGCGTGCTGATGCTCGAGGAGCCGCCCAGCGTGGACGCCGGCGAGATCACCGACAAGGGCTACATCAACCAGCGTGCGGTGCTCGCGCGGCGCGCGGCGGATGTGGCGGCCTTGTATGCCGAGCCTGCGGATCCGCGCGTGATTCGCGCGTAAATTGGGTCTGAACGGCATCTGAACCGCGCATCAGCCGCGCGGCAGCACGCCCGCGCAGCGGCATGGCGTCGCCCGCGGGCGGCGCGCCTCAGCGCGCGCCCTTGCCTTCTAGCATGCAGTTGCCGGGCAAGCCACCGCGGAACAGCGCGCCCTTGAGCAGCGTGTCCGACAGCTGGCGCGCCGGATCCAGATCGGGCTTGCGCAGCAGGTGGCGACGCAGCCGCCAGCTGGCAAAGCCCGCGGCAAAGGCCAGGTCCGCCAGCGCCGCATAGATGCGCCCGTGGTTCTTCACGAAGTAGCGGCGGCGTGATTCGTACCAGTAGTGCGGCAGGCGGCGGCCTTGCTTGCTCTGGTCGGTGATGCCGGAGCTCTGGCCCGGCTCGTGGATCACACGGCTGTCCGGCACGTACCAGCACTCGAAGCCCACGCGGCGCGCGGCCAGGCAGAAGTCGGTCTCCTCGTAGTAGAGGAAGTAGCCTTCGTCCATGGCGCCGGCCGCATCGAAGACGCTGCGGCGCACCATCATGCTGGCGCCGGCGACCCAGTCCACCTGTTCGGGTTCGCGGCCCATCTGCTGCGCCACCGCGTGCTCTTCGAGCAGGCGCGAGACCCAACGGAAGCGCACACCGTTCTCGAACTCACCCAGCACGCTGGGGAAGCGGAAGGCGACGGTCCAGGGGCGCCCGTCGCCGAATTCGAAGCTGCTGCCGCAGATGCCCGCGCGCGGCGTGCGCGCCATGAAATTCACCAGTGCCGGCAGTGCGCCGGGAGTCACGCGGGTGTCCGGATTCAACAGCCAGACCAGATCGGGCTTGAAGCCCGCATCGGCGGCCGTGCGGCGCGCGACGTTGTTGCCGTAGGAAAAGCCGCCGTTGACCGACGAGCGCACGACCTGGACCCAGTCGCCCCAACCGCGCGCACGCACCGCTGACTCGATCACCGCCGCGGAATCGTCACCCGAGGCGTTGTCCACGACCACCACGCGCAGGACGCCGCCATAACGCGCACGTTCATCGGCCAGAGCCTCGAGACCGGCAGCGACCAGCGGCCCCGTGCGGTAGTTCACGATGGCGACCAGCACGGCAGGCATGGTGTGGTCGTTCAGGTCGGACGAAGGCACGTCGATCTCCTGGGCATCTCGATGAAAGGGGGTGTCGGCGCGTGCAGGCGCGAGGTCCTCGGTGGACGTCGCACAGCACAGGTGGGACGGCTTGCACGATGCCCGCAGCGTCGCGCCACGACCATCCCGCGACCCCGAGGGCCACCCCCGGAACGCAGGCCCGCGGCACGCCCTGATCGCGTGTTCAAGCCCGTCCGAATAGGTGCCCACCACCGAGTTGCCTGGGGGATCGGCAGGCGCTGCGCCGCTAGAGTGGCCTGACACATAACGATCAACCTGACGTTCGAGGGATGCCATGCGATTTCTGCTGCTGGGTGAAGAGCCGCTGCTGGTGCGCTGCGCCGAATCGCTGCTGCAACGACACCATGTGATCGAAGGCATCGTGTCGCGCGCCGAAGCGATCGCACGCTGGGCGGCGCAGCAGGGCATCCCCGTTCTCGGGCGCGACGCCGTGGCGGCGCATGTCAGTCGCGGCACGACCGACGTGCTGGCTTCCATCACCTACCCGGCCCTGATCGCGCCTGAAGTGATCGCCGGCGTGAAGCATGCCGCGGTGAATTATCACGACGGCCCCTTGCCGCGTTATGCCGGCATGAACGGATCGGCCTGGGCGCTGCATCACGCCGAGTCGCGCCACGCGATCGTCTGGCACCACCTCACGGCCGGACTGGACGACGGCGACATCATCGAGCGCCGCGACGTCGACATCGAAGCGCGCGAGACCTCGGTCTCCTTGAACATCAAGAACACCGCACTCGCGCTGGAGGCCTTCGACGCCTTGCTCACGCGCCTGGAGCATGGCAGCCTGACCGGCACGCCGCAGGACCGCAACATCACCCGCACGGTGTTCTCGCGGCACGACCGACCGGCCGGCATGGCGGTGATCGACTGGACGCAGGACACGCGCACCATCGACAGCCTCGTGCGCGCCTGTGACTTCGGTCACTACACCAACCCTTTCGCCGCGGCCAAGCTGCTGCATCGCGGCCGGGCCCTGATCGTGCAGGAGGCCGCGCCGGCCACCGGATCGGGTCCTGCCGGACGCGTGCTGTCCATCGACGCGCAAGGCCTGACGGTGGCCACTGCGGACGGTGCCTTGCGCCTGTCGCGGCTGGCCCACCTGAACGGCCTCGCCTTGACCGTGGCGCAGGCCGCGGACTTCTGCGAGTTGGCTGTGGGTGATTCGCTCGACCGCGTCGCGGCGGCCGCCGACTGGCCGACCTGGTGCACCCGCACCGAAGCCCTGGCGCGCGCCGAACCGGCCCTGCTGGCCCACATGGCCGCACGCCGCGTACCGCAACTGCCGCTGGACTTGCGCGGCACGGGCGCGGCGCACGAGGTCGCCGTGCCGCTGCCGGGCGCCTTCGTCCAGCGCCACGCGGCGCGCCTGGCGGATGCCACGCTGGCCGCCTTCACGGTGCTGCTGTCGGCGCTGCTGCGCGACGACGCCTTCGATCTGAGCTGGACACCCGCCGCGCAGCCGTCCGACGACGGCATCGCATCGGCCTTGCTGGTGCGCACGCTGCCCTGGCGCATCGACGTGCCCGCCGCCATGGGTTTCGATGCCTGGGTCGATGCGCTCGCCGCACAGCGCCAGGCCCAGGACCTACGTCCCGGTTGCATGAAGGACCTGATCGCCCGTCACCCGGCGCTGCGCGAGCAGGCCGATCTGCAGAACGGGGCCTGGTCGAGCGTGGCGGTGCTGCGCGACGGCCAATCACTGCCGGCCGGCGCCTCGCTGGGCCTGGTGCTGCGTGCCGACGGGGCCACGCTGCGCACGCGCGGCGACATCGATGCCCATACGCTGGTGACGCTGGCGCGGCGCCTGGCCGCGGTGGCGGCCACGGCGGCACGCCATCCCGAGCGGTCGCTGTCGCGCATCGACGCGCTGGACGACCTCGAGCGCGAGCGCCAGCTGCATGCCTGGAACGCCACGCAACGCGGCTTCATGGACCAGGCGCTGATCCACCACTTGTTCGAGCGCCAGGTGCAGGTACGGCCCGACGCCATCGCATTGGTCTTCGAAGACCGGACCTGGACCTTCAACGAACTGGACCGCGCCGCCAACCGCATCGCGCAGTCCCTCGCGCAGCGTGGCATCGGTCCGGGACAGTTCGTCGGCCTGGTGGTCGAGCGCAGCCTGGAACTGGTCGCCGCGATGATCGGCGTGGCCAAGTCCGGCGCGGCCTATGTGCCCATCGACACGATCTACCCGGACGACCGGCTGGAATTCATGCTGCAGGATTCCGGCTGCGTCGCGGTGCTGGCCTCCAGCGCGCTGGTCGCACGTTGCCCGGCCGCCGTGCCGCGCCTGCTGGTGGACGGCCCCGAGGTGCTGGGCGCCAGCGACGCGCCGCTGCCCTGCAGGGCCACCGCTGAAGACACGTGTTATGCCATCTACACTTCGGGCAGCACCGGCAAGCCCAAGGGCGTGGTGCTGACGCACCGCGCGGTGGTCAACACGCTGGAGTGGGTGAACCGCGAATTCGCGGTCGGCCCGCAGGACCGGCTGCTGTTCGTCACCTCGCCGAGCTTTGACCTGTCGGTCTATGACGTCTTCGGTGCGCTGGGCGCAGGCGCCTGCGTGGAAGTGGCTTCGGCCCGTCTGCTGGCCGACCCCGAAGCGCTGACCCGCCGTGTGTGCGGCCAGGACGGCATCGGCGGCGCGGTCACGATCTGGGACTCGGCACCGCCCGCGCTGGCACGGCTGGTCAACTTCCTGCCGCAGACCGCCACGGATTCGCCGCTGCGCCTGGTGATGATGTCCGGCGACTGGATCCCCGTGGGCCTGCCGGACCAGCTGGCGCGTGTATTCCCGCAGGTGCGCGTCAAGAGCCTGGGCGGCGCCACCGAGGCCGCGATCTGGTCGAACTACTTCCACGTGGACCGTGTCGATCCGGCCTGGACCTCGATCCCCTACGGCTACCCGATCCAGAACGCGCGTTACGACATCCTCGACCAGCATCTGCGTCCCGTGCCCCCGGGCATCCCGGGTGACCTCTACATCGGCGGCACCTGCCTGGCCAAGGGTTACCTGAACCGCCCCGAGCTGACGGCCGAACGCTTCATCGCCGATCCGCACCGCCCCGGCGAGCGGCTGTACAAGACCGGCGACCTCGCGCGCTTCTGGGCAGATGGCACGATGGAATTCCTGGGCCGCGCGGACTTCCAGGTGAAGATCCGCGGCTACCGCGTCGAGCTCGGCGAGATCGAGGCCGCCCTGTGCAAGCTGCCCGACGTGCAGAGCGCGCTGTGCACCGCCTACGAAGACGCCTCCGGCCAGAAGTCGCTGGCCGCCTACGTGCAGACGCCCAATCCGCAGGCCTTCTGCCCGGCCGATGCCAAACGCCGGCTGGCCAGCGCGCTGCCCGACTTCATGGTGCCGGCGCACCTGATCGCGTTGCGCGGTTTTCCGATGTCGTCCAACGGCAAGGTGGACCGCCGCGCCCTGCCCTGCCCCAGCAAGGCCGCGCGCAGCCAGGCCGTGGTGGAGCCTGCCACGCCGCTGCAGACGCGACTGCGCGACCTGTGGCAGGATGTGCTCAAGCGCACGCCCATCGGCATCACGGACAACTTCTTCGATTGCGGCGGGCATTCGCTGCTGGCCGTCGTCATGGTCAACCAGATCCGCAAACGCCTGGGCATGACGATCCCGCTGTCCAGCATCGTCTCGCACCCGACCATCGAACAACTCGCCAGCCACATCGAAGCGGCGACAGCGGCGGCCGCGCCGAGCGGCGCGCCCGCCGGGCAGGACGACACGGTCGTCACGCTGAATACCGGCAACGGCCGTCCGCTCTTCTTCGTCTACGACGGTCTGGGCGAGACGCTGCTGTACCGCACCCTCGCCCAGCGCCTGGATTCGATGTTCCGCTGCTACGGCCTGATGCCGCGCACGCTGCCGGGCATCCCGCTGGCGCATGGCAGTGTCGAAGAGATGGCCCGCCACGCGTTGACGGCCATGCGCCGCGTGCAGCCCAGCGGCCCCTACCGGCTCAGCGGTCTGTGCGCCGGCGGTCTGGTGGCTTTCGAGATGGCCGCGCAGCTCGAACGCGCCGGTGAAGAAGTCGACCTCGTGATGCTCGAATCCTTCGTGCCGGACACGCCCAAGCGGCCGCACACGCAGGCGCGGGCCCGGCTGGACCGGCTGCGTGGCGGCCTGCAGCAGGCGGCGTCGCAATCCGGCCCGTTTGCACGGCTGGGTCAAGGCATCGGATGCGCCGCCACCAAGCTCTGGGGCGGCCTGCGCTGGGAAGTGCAGCGGCGCCTGGACGAGGGCAAGCTGCGCGTGAAGCTCGAACTGCTGCAGCGCGCACTGGCGGGAGACGAAGCCTGGCCCGAAGGCGTACCGCCGCTGCGTGCACCCGACATCTTCATGGCCGCACGCGACCGCTACCAGACCCCCGTGCTGGCCCACAGCCGCGTGGCACTGGTGCAGGCCACGCGCCAGGAACCCGGCGTGAAGGACGACGAGCCGATGTCGACCTTCTATGCGGATCCGGCCCTGGGCTGGACGCCGCACGTGGCCCGCGGACTGGAATGCTTCCAGCTCGAGGGCGGCCACTTCACGGTCCTGCGTGAACCCTATGTCGATGAACTGGCGCGCTGCATGAAGGAGTTCCTGCTGTACCCCGCCGTCCCGCGCACGAGCCCTGTGCCCCGCACGGCACCGGCGGTCGCTTCCCGCACCGCGCGCGCCTGATCCACCCCGGGGCGCCGGCGCGCCTACGGGATGCCCCGGATGCCGCCGCGCGTGCAGCTGCACGGCGGCATCCCACAATGCCGGCATGACGCCGGACACCAACGCCCCGCCGCCCTTCGTTCCGCAGATCCGCCTGTACCAGCAGGCGCTGGCGCGTGAGCGCGGACTGCACTTCGACAGCTACGAGGCGCTGTGGCGCTGGTCGGTCACCGATCTCGATGCCTTCTGGCAGTCGATGTGGGACTACCTCGAGATCGAGTCGCCCACGCCGCACACCGCCGTTCTGGAACGGAATGTGATGCCCGGCGCGCGCTGGTTTCCCGGCGCGCAGGTGAACTTTGCGCGGCAGGCCTTCCGGCACGTGGCGCGCGCGCACGCGGCGGGCTTCCCGGCCATCGTGGCCGACAACGAGCGGGGTCAACGCCAGGAGATCAGCTGGCCCGAACTGCAGCGGCGCAGCGCCGCGCTGGCCCTGCATCTGCGCGAACAGGGCGTGCAGCCCGGCGACCGCGTCGCGGCCTATCTGTCCAACACGCCCGAGGCCATGATCGCGCTGATGGCTGTGGCCGCGATCGGCGCGATCTGGAGCGTGTGCGCGCCCGACATGGGCACGCCGGCGGTGCTGGACCGCTTCGGCCAGATCACGCCCAAGGTGCTGATCGCCTGCGACGGCGTGACCTACGGCGGCAAGGACCTGGACCGCCTGGCCACTGTGGCCGAACTGCGTGCCGGCCTGCCCAGCGTCACGCATGTCATCGTGCAGCGCCAGCTGGCGCACGCGGCGCTGCCCGCGAATGTGGCCGACTGGTCGGCCGTCGTGGCCCGCGACGATGCGGCGGTGGCGGCCTTCCAGCCGCTGTGGCTGCCCTTCGACCACCCGCTGTGGATCGTCTATTCCAGCGGCACCACGGGTCTGCCCAAGCCCATCGTGCACGACCACGGCGGCGCCGTGCTCAATGCCCAGGCGCACAAGAACGTGCAGTACGACGTGGGCTGCAGCTACCACCCCAATTCATGGGGCGAGCGTTTCATGTGGTACAGCTCCACCGGCTGGGTGATGTGGAACGCGCAGGTCAGCGGGCTGCTGGCCGGCACCACCTGCGTCGTCTTCGACGGCCACCCCGGCGGCAGCAAGGAGCGCCCGGACTGGGGCGTGCTGTGGCGCTTTGCGGCACGCGAGCGGGTCACCTTCTTCGGCGGCGGTGCGGCCTACTTCGGCAACGTGGCGAAGTCGGGTGTCGACCTGGCCGCGATTCCCGGACTGGACCGCGTGCGTGCACTCGGCTGCACCGGATCGCCGTTGACCGCCGACGTGCAGCAATGGGGCACCGAACAGTTCCGGCGCATCCAGGCCGCGGCCGGCCGCGCCGATGCGCTGGACATCTGGTGGTGCAACATCAGCGGCGGCACGGATGCCGGGGCCTTTGTCGGCGCGCACCGCGAACTGCCGATGGTGCCCGGCGAGATGCAATGCCGCCTGCTGGGCGTGTGCGTGGAGGCCTGGAACGAGGAAGGGCGCCCGGTGATCGACCAGGTCGGCGAATTGGTGGTCACGCAGCCCTTGCCGTCGATGCCGGCCTGCTTCTGGGGTGATGCTGATTTTGCGCGTTACCGCGGCAGCTATTTCGACATGTTCCCGCCGGGCCAGGGGCGCCGTCCCGGCGGCGGCGATGCCGGGCCCGAAGCCGGTCCCGTCTGGCGCCACGGCGACTGGCTGAAGATCACGCCCGAGGGCCGCTGCATCATCTACGGCCGCAGCGACGCCACCATCAACCGCCACGGCCTGCGCATGGGCACGGCCGAGCTGTACCGGGCGGTGGAGGCCCTGCCCGAGGTGCTGGACAGCCTGGTGGTCGATCTGGAATACCTGGGCCGCGAGAGTTGGATGCCGCTGTTCGTGGTGCTGCGCGAAGGGGTCGCGCTCGACGACGGCCTGCGCCAGCGGCTGCACGGCGCCATCCGCCAGGCGCTGAGCCCGCGCTTCGTGCCTGATGCGATCTACCAGGTGGCCGAAGTGCCGCGCACGCTGTCGGGCAAGAAGCAGGAGCTGCCGATCAAGAAGCTGCTGCTGGGCCAGCCGCTGGAGAAGGTGGTCAACAAGGATGCGATGGCCAATCCGCATTGCCTGGACTGGTTCGTCGCGCTGGCGCGTGAGCGGGCGGCTGCTGCCGCCTGATCAGTCCGCACGCGGCCGCCGCCGCTTGAGCAGTCCGCACGCGGCTACCGCCGCATGATCAGTCCGCACGCGGCGGCGGCGCCAGGCCGCGCGCGCAGCCCAGCGCCAGCAGCGCCGCCGCGATGACCACCGCCCACATGGCGTGGCTGAGCGACGCGGCCTTGGCCCAGGCGCCGATCAGCGGCGGCCCGACGAGGATGCCGCTGTAGCCGATCGACGAAGCAGCGGCAATCGCTGCTGCAGAGCTGCTGCCCGGCACGCGGCTGGCCGCGGTGTACAGCAGCGGCACCACCGGTGCGATGCCGGCGCCGGCCAGGGCAAAGCCGATGAGCGTCACCCATGCGTTCGGGCTGATCAAGGCCACCGCCATGGCGCCGGCGGCCAGCCAGGCGCTGACCCGCAGCACGCGCCGGTCGTCCCAGTGCGCACGCAGCAGGTCACCGCCGAAGCGCGCCACGGCCATCGCGCCGGCAAAGGCCGCGTAGCCCAGCGCGGCCTGGTCCTGCGGCTGGCCGCGCTCCTGCTTGAGGTAGAGCACGCTCCAGTCGTACATGATGCCCTCGGCTGCCATGCCGGCGAAGATCAGCAGGCCGATGACCAGCAACTGCCCGCGCGGCCAGACGAAGCGGGCCGGCCCGTCGGGGCCAGCGGCCGCGGGATGCGCGTCCAGCAGGAACCGCCAGGCGATCACGACGACCACGGCCACGACCACCGCCTCGACGGCGAACTGCAGCGTCGCCGGCCATTGCCAGTGGAGCAGCAACGACGCCAGCAGCGCACCGCCCATCGCACCCACGCTGAACATGCCGTGCAGACCACCCATGATGGGCTTGCCGCCGAGTGCTTCCAGCGCCGTGCCTTCGGCGTTGATCGCCATGTCGTGCACGCTCATGGCCATGCCGAAGAGCAGGTTGACGGCCATCAGCCAGGCCAGCGTGTGCCCCTGCAGCACGATGGCCACGCACAGCACCATCACCAGGCCCGTCAGGCCCGCCGCGTGGCGCGTGCCGATGCGTGCGATGAAGCGCCCGGCCACGAACAGCGACAGCACCGCGCCGAGCCCGCCGCACAGCAGCGCCAACGCCAGCGTGCCTTCGTCCAGTCCGTAATGCAGCTTCACCGAGGGCACGTGCGCGCCCCAGACCCCGGCCATCGTGCCCAGCGTGGCGAAGAGCGCCCGCGTCGCGTGCCGCGCGCGGGCGGCGGTGCGCGTGTCGATGGGCAGCGCAGCGGCGCTGGCGTTCACGGGAGTGCCTTCGTGCGGAGGTCGTACATCGACTGTCCCTGCGGAATGTCTGTCGCCTGCCGAAGGCGGCCCGCCGGGCTCATGCACGCACGAACCGCTCGATGTGCCGCGATCGGCGGCACGCACGGTTCATCGCCCCACCCATCCGCCGCAGACCGGAAACACCTGGCCCACGAAACAGGCCGCCGCATCGCTGCACAGGTACGCCGCAAACTGCGCGTCCTCGCGCGCCGAGACCAGACGGCCCAGCGGCACCTCGCGCGCCAGCCGCTCCTGGAATCGCGGGTTGGCCTGCACCTCCGCAGGAAAGTACGTCGGGTTGTCGACGAAGTTCTGGGCGATGGCGTTGACCTGCACCTGGTGCGGTGCGAGTTCCGCGCCGAGCGCCTGCAAATAAGCCAGCTGCGCGCCGCGCGCGGCGCTGTAGGTCGACGCGCGGCGCATGCCGCGCAGCGCCGATGCGCTGCCCATCAGCAGGATGCGGCCCGAGCGCCGCGCGATCATGTCCGGCGCCGCCGCGCGCACCAGCCAGGGCAGCGGGTCGACCAGCGCGGCGAAGACCGAGCGCCACTCGTCGTCGGTCACCTGGGTGGCCGGTGTGCTGGGTGCCTGCAGCGCCAGGTTCAGCACCAGCACGTCCAGGCGGCCGGCTTCGCGCACGGCGCGCTCGGCGTCCGCGGCTTCGGCGAAGGCCGTGGTGCTGGCCACGACCTGCGCACCTTGTTCGGCAAAGACTTCGCACAGCGCCGGGCCCATGAAGGCATCGGCCTGGGTGATGAGCACGCGCTTGCCGGCCAGAGGCTGCTGCATGGGAGTCTCCTGAAGTTCGAGAGGACGTGTGGACGTGTGGACGTGCGAACGGCGCCGGCCGATGCGCCGTGGCGCACACCGACCCTGGCGGGATTAGACCGCGTGGTTCAGCCCGCACGCTCCTGCGCACGCTGCAACCGGTAGGCCAGCTGCGGCCGGCTCAGGCCCAGCGTGCGTGCCGCGGCCGAGAGATTGCCGCCGGCGCGGTGCACGGCCTCGCGGATCAGGCCGGCCTCGAGCGCGTCCAGCGTGAGGCCACGCCGCTGCACCTCGTCCAGGAACACACCGCCGCCCGGTTCGCTGCGCGAGAGATTGCCCGCGGCATCGATGGTGACGGTGGCATGACCGGGCGGCGTGGTGAACAGGTCGTCGATATCGATGGCCACGCCCGGTGACGCCAGGATGACGCCGCGCTCGATGAGGTTTTCCAGCTCGCGCACGTTGCCGGGCCAGCCGTAGCTGCGCATCGCGTCCAGCGCGCGGTCGGTGAAGCCGGGCACCGGCTTGCGGTGCAGGCTGGAAAACTGCTGCCGCAGGCCCTGGGCCAGCGACTCGATATCCGCCGTGCGTTCGCGCAGCGGCGGGATGGTGATGGGGTAGACGTTCAGCCGCTGCAGCAGGTCCTGGCGCAAACGCCCGGCAACCACCGCCGCATCCAAGTCCACCGTGCTCGACGCGATGACCCGCACGTCGATCTTCAGCGCATGCGAGCCGCCCGCGCGGACCACCTCGCCCTGCTGCAGGCTGCGCAGCAGACGCGCCTGCGTGGGCAGCGGCAAGGCACTGACCTCGTCGATGAACAGCGTGCCACCACTGGCGCGTTCCAGCGCACCCGCACGCGGGCCGCCCGCGGACGGGTCGGCCGGCCCGCCCGCCGGTGCCCGCTCGCCGCCGAAGAGTTCGAGCTCCACGAGCTCCGGCACCTGGTCCGCCGCAGAAAAGGCCACGAAAGGCCGCGCCGCACGCGCGCTGGCGGCATGCATCGTCCGCGCCGCACGTTCCTTGCCCACACCGCGCTCACCGTTGAGCATCACCGTGACCTGCGTGTTGGCGGCCTTGCGCATGAGCTCTGTGGCGCGCCGCATGCCGCGCGACAACGCCACGCCATCGCTGAGGGCGTCGCGCGGGGCCAGCGTGGAGCGCAGCGACTCGACCTTGGACTGCAGGTCCTCGATATGCCCCAGCATCGAGGTGGCGTCGTAATCGCGGGCGAGCTGCTCGCCGTCGGGCCAGGCGTCCAGGGGCCGGCCCTCGATGCGGCAATGTTTGTGTCCGCAGCCGCAGCACTCCAGCTCGCGGTAGATCACGGGCTGGCCCATGAAGGCGCTGACGTAGCCCGAGGCATAGCCGCTGAGCATCCAGCACACCGGCTCGTCCTGCGGGCCGAAGTCGCGCAGGTGCGTCTCGACCTCCCAGGAATGGTCCCAGCGCACGTGGCACAGGTGATGGCCTGCCTCGACATCCATCTCGAAGGTCTCGATGGTCACCTGCACCGCGCCTTCGAGCATGTGCAGCTGCGGACCCACGGAAAACTGCTCGATCAGCGAGGCCTTCGGCCGCACCTGGCGCGCCAGCGCCGCGTCGCGCTGGCCAGACGCGTAGCCCGTGCGCATGAACACCCGGCGCGTCTGCTCGCGGCCCACGCTCTGCATCAGTTCGCGCCGCAGACCGCCCAGGGCCTCGGCGTGCAGCAGCAGCATGCGGTGGCCGGCCAGCCAGATACGGCCGTCGCCGGCGGAGAAGTGGATCAGGCGCCGCAGGTCGCTGTCGGCGGGCAGCGGTATTTCCATTTTTATCGATCAGACGCAAGAGCGACCGACCTCATCAGAGCGTTCATCGAACCCGGAAATCGATGTGATCATCAATTCATTGGGGCTGTTTTTCATCAAATGATGAAATCAAGGGCCACATTGGGCACCCACGACCACGGAAACTCATCCGTGATTTCCCTTGCTTTATCGAGATTCCAGCATCTTCTGCTTGGCGTGCGCGCCGACTTGCGCAACCATTCGTGCCATGCCCAAGCCCGACGAACCGAACCCGACCGCGGTCCCCGCACGCCGCTTCGTGCGGGTGCTCGATCGCCCGGCGAACGGCCTGGTGAAGTTCGAATTTGCGATCGGCTGGCCTGACCTGTCGTGTGAGCTCGCACTGCCCGCCGCCGTCTTCGACGACTTCTGCCAACGGCACGCGGTGGAGTTTCTGACCGAGCCCGATCACACACCCGGCCTGCACAACCTGTCTCAGGAGTAGCCCCCGACATGACCAGCATCGACCTGCAGGCCCGCGAGATCAAGCCGCTGCGCAACACGTTCACGCACGTGGCGCGCTACATCGGCGGCGACAAGCCGGCCACGCGCTACCAGGAAGCCACCTTCGGCGCGCAGCCCACGTCCAACTTCCACTACCGGCCCACCTGGGAGCCGCAGTACGAGCTGTTCGATGCCTCGCGCAGCGCCGTCAAGCTGGCCGACTGGTATGTGCTGAAGGACCCGCGCCAGTTCTACTACGCCAGTTGGACCATGGCGCGCGCACGGCAGCAGGAAGCCGTGGAATCGAACTACCAGTTCGTCGACGCCCGCAACCTGCTGGCCAAGCTGCCCGACGAGGTGCACGACAGCGTGCTGGCCGTCATGATGCCGCTGCGTCACGTGGCCTGGGGCGGCAACATGAACAACTGCTTCATCTCCGCCTACGGCTACGGCACGGCCTTCACCGCGCCGGCCACCTTCCACGCGATGGACCACCTGGGCGTGGCGCAGTACCTCACGCGCCTGGGCCTGGCACTGGACGACCCGCACGTGCTGGACGAAGGCAAGGCGCAGTGGCTCAACGACCCGCGCTGGCAGGTGCTGCGCCGCTTCGTCGAGGACACGCTGGTCGTCAAGGACCCGTTCGAGCTCTTCATCGCGCAGAACCTGGCGCTGGACGGCCTGCTGTACCCGCTGATCTACGGCAGCTACATCGACGACAGCCTGGCGCGCAAGGGCGGCACCACCATTTCGATGCTGACCTCGTTCATGCCCGAGTGGTTCGACGAGTCGGTGCGCTGGATCGATGCGGTGGCCAAGGTCGCCGCCGCGGAATCCGCCGAGAACAAGGCACTGATCGGCGGCTGGGCCAAGGCCTGGGGCGACCGCGCGCAGGCGGCCCTGGCGCCCGTGGCCGAGATCGCGCTGGGCGCCGAAGGCCAGGACGCCCTGGCCCAGGTGCGCGCCACCTTCGACGCACGCTGCAAGAAGGCCGGCCTTCTCTAAGCCACCACCTCAACGGAAGCCGTACACATGTCCAAGGTCTTCATCGCTTTCCAGGCCAACGAGGAATCCCGCCCCGTGGTCGAGGCCATCCTGGCCGACAACCCCGAGGCGGAAGCCGTCTACTCCCCGGGCCTGGTCAAGATCGACTCCCCGTCGAAGCTCGTGATCAAGCGCGCCACCGTCGAGGAAATCCTCGGCCGCAAGTTCGATCTGCAGCAGATCCACGTCAACCTCGTCACCCTGTCGGGCAACATCGACGAGGACGACGACGAGTTCTCGCTGTCCTGGAAGCACTGATGTCACGCCGCCTGTCACTGTTGCGCGCGGCGCCCGTGGCGGGGCCGCGCATCACCGTCGGCACCGGGAGAGCCTGAGTGGACACGCGCACCGTCAAGAAGAAGCTCGGGCTCAAGGACCGCTATGCGGCGATGACACGCGGCCTGTCGTGGGAAACCACGTACCAGCCGCATGACGCCGTATTCCCGATGGACCGCTACGAAGGCATCAAGATCCACGACTGGGACGCCTTTTCCGACCCCTTCCGCCTGACGGTGGACGCCTACTGGAAGTACCAGGGCGAGAAGGAAAAGAAGCTCTACGCCGTGATCGACGCCTTTGCCCAGACCAACGGGCAGCTGGGCGTGAGCGACGTGCGCTACCTCAATGCGCTGAAGCTGTTCATCCAGGGCGTGACGCCGCTGGAGTACTACGCACACCGCGGCTTCTCGCACCTGGGCCGGCAGTTCAGCGGCGACGGCCTGCGCGTGGCCTGCCAGTTCCAGTCGGCCGACGAGCTGCGTCACTTCCAGACCGAGACGCATGCCATCAGCCACTACAACAAGTACTTCAACGGCATGCACAGCGCGAACCACTGGTTCGACAACGTGTGGTACTTGTCGGTGCCGAAGTCGTACTTCGAGGATGCGCTGACGGCCGGGCCCTTCGAGTTCCTCACCGCGGTCAGCTTCTCCTTCGAGTACGTGCTGACGAACCTGCTGTTCGTGCCCTTCATGAGCGGCGCGGCGCACAACGGCGACCTGTCCACCGTGACCTTCGGCTTCTCGGCGCAGAGCGACGAATCGCGCCACATGACGCTGGGCATCGAGTGCATCAAGTTCATGCTGGAGCAGGATCCGGCCAACCTGCCCATCGTGCAGCGCTGGATCGACAAGTGGTTCTGGCGCGGCTACCGGCTGATGACGCTGGTGGCCATGATGCAGGACTACATGCTGCCCAAGCGCGTGATGAGCTGGAAAGAAGCCTGGGAACTGTACGCGGAGAGCGCGGGCACGGCGCTGTTCGATGACCTGGCGCGTTTCGGCATCAAGAAGCCGATGGGCTGGGAAGTCGCCTGCGAAGGCAAGGACCACATCAGCCACCAGGCCTGGAACACCTTCTACGGCTACGGCGGCGCGGCGGCCTTCCACACCTGGGTGCCGGGCGCCGACGAGATGGACTGGCTGCAGAAGAAGTACCCCGACACCTTCCTGAAGTACTACCGCCCGCGCCTGGAGCACTACGCCGAGCGCGCCGCACAGGGCAAGCGTTTCTACAACACGACGCTGCCGATGCTGTGCACGACCTGCCAGATCCCGATGCTCTTCACCGAGCCGGGCAATCCGCGCTGGATCTGCTACCGCGAGAGCGAGCACGAGGGCGAGACCTACCACTTCTGCAGCGACGGCTGCAAGACCATCTTCGAGCACGAGCCGCAGAAGTACATCCAGTCCTGGTTGCCCGTGCACCAGATCCTGCAGGGCCATTGTTTCAAGCCGGACGTGGACCCCACGGTCCCGGGCTTCGATCCGCTGGCTGCCGTGCTGGACTACTACCAGATGAATATCGGCCGCGACAACTTCGACATCGAAGGCAGCCAGGACGCGCGCAACTTCGCCGACTGGGGCGCGGGACAGAACCCGGCGGAGGGGCAGTTATGAGCGTGGTTGCACTCGCACCGTACAGCTTCCCGGCGAAGGACGTGCGGGCGAATTTCGCCCTGCCGCTGATGTACTTCGGCTGGGACGAACACATGATGTTCTGTGCCCCCCTGGCCGTGCCGCTGGATCTGGAGACGCGCTTCGATGCGCTCATCGCCCAGGTGCTGCCGCGCCTCTATGGCGAACACCCGGACTTCGCGCGCATCGACTGGAAAAAGGTGCAGTGGTTCCAGGGCTCGCGGCTGTTCACGCCGCGACTGGACGCCACGCTGGCCGAGATGGGCTTCAAGCACAAGTCGGTCCTGCGCTTTCGCACGCCGGGCCTCGAAGGCATTCGAGGCTCCTGCGGCTGATCCGGATCACCGAGCACATTTTCCCTTCCAAGGCGCCCCCGGCCCCAGGCACCATGGATTCCGACCG
Organism: Pseudomonadota bacterium; assembly: GCA_963205115.1. Taxonomy (GTDB): domain Bacteria; phylum Pseudomonadota; class Gammaproteobacteria; order Burkholderiales; family Burkholderiaceae_C; genus Rubrivivax. Next base: position 20,778 of record CAUJHV010000050.1, read on the forward strand.
TTAGAGGGCTGCCACAAGCATCAGGAGACGTGATCCCATGAACATCAAACTGCTCGCCGGTGCACTCGTTGCCACCGGGTTCATCGCAAGCCCGGCATTGGCGCAGGACAAGTGCGGCATGGGCAACGGCAAGAAGGCCTCGGGTGAACCGATCCAGCTCGGTGCCGTGGTCGGCAAGACCGGTCCGGAAGACTTCTCCTCCGGCACCGCGGCCGCAGCGGCCTACTTCAAGTGCGTGAATGCCAACGGCGGCATCAACGGCCGTCCCATCGCCTACACGGTGCAGGACGACACCTGGAACCCGGAAGTGGCCGCGCAGGCCGCCACCAAGCTGGTGAAGGACACCAAGGTCGTCGGCATGGTCGGCAGCTCCAGCTTCGTGGAGTGCGGCGCGAACAACAAGCTGTATGAAGCCGAAGGCGTGGCGGTGGTCTCCAGCGTCGGTGTGCCGCGCGCCTGTTTCTTCGGCAAGAACTACATCTAGTTCAACGCCGGCCCGCGCCAATCCACCGTGGGTGCCGCACAGCACCTGGTGGAGCAGCAGAAGGTCAAGAGCCTGACCTGCGTGGCCCCTGGCATCCCGGGCTTCGGCGACTGGGTCTGCGGTGGTGTCGAGGCCTACGGCAAGGCTGCCGGCGTGCCGGTCAAGTCGGTGATCTTCGATCCGGGTGCGCTGGACGGCAACGCCATCGCGCTGCAGATCGCTGCGGCCAAGAGCGAAGGCGTGGTGCTGGGCATGCCGCGCGGCATGATGCTGCCGATCCTGACCGCCGCCGAACAGCAGGACCTGGGCAAGACCATGAAGCTGGGCCTGCCGACCTCCGCCTACCACGCCGACATGCCCAAGGCCGTCGGCAAGTACTGGGCCGGCAAGACCGTCGTGCACATGGAACTGCAGCCGATGGACCAGGACGGCCCTGACAACGCCAACTGGAAGGCCATCATGACCAAGTTCGGCAACAAGAACGACCCGCGCGACACGTTCTCGCAGGCCGGCTACCTGTCGGCCAAGGTCGCCACGCAGGCGCTGCTGGGCATCAAGGGCACGATCGACCGCAAGGCCACCTACGAAGCCTTCAAGGGCGTCAAGAACTTCAAGAGCGACATGATGTGCGGCCCCTGGTACTTCGGCCCCGGTGAACGCCACCAGCCCAACCACGCCGGCCGCGCCGCGGAGTTGACCACCACCGGCTTCAAGACCGTCGCCAACTGCTACCAGTCCAAGGACGCCGAACTCGCCGACGTGCTCGACTTCGAGTCGAAGAACGCGGCAATGGTGAAGTAAGACCTGGCAGCCCCACGCGCGGCGGGCCCTCGCGCCCGCCGCGCAGCGAAGCACAGCATGGAAAGCTTTCTTCCCTTCCTCGTCGTCGGCATCAGCGTCGGTGCGATCTACGCCCTGTCGGGCGTGGGCCTGGTCGTGCTGTACCGCGCCAGCGGCGTCGTGAACTTTGCCTACGGCGCGCTCGGCGGCCTGGCCGCGATGGTCTGCTGGCAGGTCATCGACCTGGAGTACGCCGAGTGGATGGGCTGGATGGCCGGCATTGCCGCCGCCACGCTGCTGTCCTGGGGCTACGGGCGCTTCATCGCGCCCTCGCTCACGCACCAGGACCGCATCGTGCGCGCCATGGCCACGCTGGGCTTCGCACTCATGATCATGGGCATGGCGCAGTGGTACTGGGGCGATACCCCGCGCCGCCTCACGCTGCCGGGCGACTCCGGCGGCATCGAATTCGACGGCCGGCGCCTCATCAGCCACACACGCGTGGCCGCCCTGCTGCTGGCCGCCGCGGCCACGCTGGGCATGCTGTGGCTGCTGGCCCGCACGCCGCTGGGCCTGCGCATGCGCGCCCTGCAAAGCAACCGCGTGCTCAGCGCGCTGGCGGGCGTGCGCATCAAGCGCGTGGACTCCTGGGCCTGGCTGCTGGCGGGCCTGTTTGCGGGTGTCAGCGGCCTGTTCATGGGCAACATGGTGCGGCTGAACCCCACCGTGCTGACCTTCCTGGTCATTCCCGCGATGGCCGCCGCGATGGTCGGCCGCATGAATTCCCTGGGCTGGACCGTGCTCGGCGGGCTGCTCATCGGCGTGATCGAGGCCCTGGCCACGACACAGCCTTCACTGCAGCGCTACGGCTCGGCCACGGCCTTCGTCGTGGCGATCCTGGCGGTGCTGTGGCAGCAGCGCAAGGGCATCGGCCTGTCGCGCGACAACAGTCACCTCGAATAGATCGGTCCACACGATCATGGCCAAGAAAGACAAACCCGACGTCCCGCCCGGCAGCCCGTGGCAAAAGGTGCTGCCGATGCTGATCACCTTCGGGGTGGTCGCCTGCATCGGCCCGTGGCTGTTCTCGTCGTACTGGCTCAACACCTTCACCTCGGTGGCCTGCCTGATCCTCGTGTCGGGCACGGTCTCGCTGCTTTACGGGCAGCTGGGCATGGTGTCGCTGGCGCAGTTTGCGCTGTCCGGTGTGGGCGGCTGGGTCACGCTGCGGCTGGTCCACGGCCTGGGCCTGCCCTTCGAGTTCTGCCTGCTGGCAGGTGCCGTGGTGGCCGGTGCCTTCGGCCTGCTGGTGGGCTTGCCGGCCCTGCGCATGCGCGGGCTGTACCTGGCGCTCATCACGCTGATGGTGGCCGCGGCCTTCCAGGTGGTGGTCAACGTCATCGGTTTCCCCGACGGCGGCACAGGCTTCACCGGCCGCATCGTCTCCGGCCAGCGCGTGCTGATCGAGCGCCCCTGGCTGGCGCGCAGCGACGGCGCCTACTTCGTCTACGTGATGGTCTGGTCGGCTGGCGGCATGGCGCTGATCGAGTGGCTGCGCGCCTCGCGCCCCGGCCGCGCCTGGGCCCTGATCCGCAAGAGCGAGGCCGCGGCCATCGCCGCAGGCGTGAGCGTCGTGCGCTACAAGGCCGCGGCGTTTGCGCTGGGCGGGTCGCTGGCCGGACTGGCCGGCGGCTTGATCGCCGGACTCAACGGGCAGCTCGACAACACCGGCTTCCACGCCAGCCAGTCGATCCTGGCCTACGCGCTGACGGTGGTCGGCGGGGCCTACCACTGGATGGGCGCGGTCTTTGCCGGCCTGCTGATGCGCGCCATGCCCGCGCTGCTCAACGACCACGGCGTGGACGGCAACTTGTCCAACGTGTTCTTCGGCTTTGCGCTGCTGGTCTCGCTGATCCAGGGCCGCAAGGGCCTGGCGGGCGCGCTGGCCGACTTCTACAAGTTCGTGCGCATGAGCCGCATCGTCGAAGGCTCGGTTCAGTGGGCGCTGGTGTCCATCGGCCTGGCCGTGGCCAGCGCCATGCTCGAGTGGACCAGCTTCGCCGGCGCGCTGTTCATCGTGCTGATCGCGCTGCTGTTCCGCATGGCGATCCCGGGCGTGGCCTGGCTGCTGCTGGGCTTCTTCGGCAAGCGCGTGCAGGACAAGACCGAGGACATCGAAGGCGCGCTGTCGCTGAAGCTGTCGCAGCTGGTGGAGTCCTGGGGCCTGGTACCCGACCACCGCCTGCTCAAGCGCGCGCTCAATGCGCTGTTCATCGGCCTGTTCGTCGCCTGGGTGGCCTGGGGTGTCTTCGACGTGCCCTACGAGGTGGGCCTGGCCCTGGTGTGGGGCGCGATGGCGCTGAAGGCCCTGCTCGAATGGATCGTCTACCCGCACGTGCTGCCGCTGCGCCAGCGCATCGACGCACGCTACCCGAAGCCGCACGCGGCCTACCGATGATGGAACCGCTCGCCAGGAGGCTGCCGTGATCGAGATCGAGGACCTCAGCGTCCAGTTCGGCGGCGTCAAGCCCATCGATGGGCTGACGGTCAAACTCACGCGACCCATCGTCGGCCTGATCGGCCCGAACGGCGCGGGCAAGACCACGCTACTTAATGTGCTGTCGGGCTTCGTCACGCCCTCGCGTGGCCACGTGAAGGTCGACGGCCAGCTGCTCACCGGCGTGCCGGCGCACCGCCGCGCGACCTTCGGCCTGCGCCGCACCTTCCAGACCGACCAGATCGCCGAAGACCTGAGCCTGAAGCAGAACGTGCAGGCCATCGCCGACCACGTGCGCTACGACAGCTACGCCGATTACGACAAGGCCGTGCTGACGGCCATCGACTTCGTCGGCCTGTCGCACCGCTTGAACCGCCGCGGCAGCGACCTGTCCACCGAAGAGCGCCACCTGGCAGAAATCGCCAAGGCGCTGATCGGCACGCCCAAGCTGGTGATGCTCGACGAGCCCGGCGCCGGCATGAGCGAAAGCGAATCCGCGCACCTGACACAGGTCATCCGCGACATTCCGGCCTACGCCAAGGCGCAGGTCTTCCTCATCGACCACGACGTCGAACTGATCTCCTCCTGCTGCCACGAGACGATGGTGCTGGACTTCGGCAAGCTGCTCGCACTCGGGCCCACGCTCGACGTGCTGAAGGACCCCGAGGTGCAGCGGGCCTACCTCGGCAGTTTCGACAGCCTGGAGCTGGCATGACACAAGCCATGCAATCGACACACGGCGGCGAGCCGCTGAAGATCGACAACCTCGTGATGGTGCGCGGCACCAAGGCCGTCACCGAAGCCATCGTGCTGCGCGTCGCACGCGGCAAGATCACGGCGCTGATGGGCGCCAACGGCGCCGGCAAGTCCAGCACCGTGCTGGGCATCTCCGGCGTGATCGAACCGGCCTTCGGCGAGATCTGGCTCGACGGGCGCGACATCGCCGGCCTGGAAGCCGACGAGATCCGCCGCCTGGGCATCGCCACCGTGCCCGAGGGCCACCAGGTGCTGCGCGAACTCACCGTGCGCGACAACCTGCGCGTGGCCGCCAGCGACCTCTCGCGCGGCGAACAGTCCACGGCGCTCGACCGCACGCTCGCGCTGTTTCCTGAACTGAAGGAAAAGCTTGCCCAGCCGGCCGGTGATCTGTCCGGCGGCCAGCAGCAGATGGTGGCGCTGGCGCAGGCGCTGATGGTCACGCCCAAGTTCCTGGTCGTCGACGAACTCAGCTTCGGCCTGGCGCCGACCATCGTCGCGCGCTTGGTGCCCGTCATCCGCAGCATCGCCGCGCAAGGCATCGGCGTGCTGCTGATCGAGCAGTTCACGCACCTGGCCCTGGCGCTGGCCGATCACGTCTACGTGATGTCACGCGGCAAGGTGTCCTACGACGGCCCGCCGCAGAAGCTGCGCGACGACCCGGACATCCTGCACCGCGCCTATTTCCCCGTCAGCGACAAAGAGGCCGTGGGCCTCGCCTAGGAGACACAAGATGGATGCCAAGGTCGTCAAGAAGAAGCTCGGTCTGAAGGACCGCTACGCCGCCATGACCCGCGGGCTGCACTGGGACACGACGTACCAGCCGATGGACAAGGTCTTTCCCTTCGACCGCTACGAAGGCATCATCATCCACGACTGGGACAAGTGGGAGGACCCCTTCCGCCTGACCATGGACGCCTACTGGAAGTACCAGGGCGAAAAAGAGAAAAAGCTCTACGCGGTGATCGAGGCCTTCGCGCAGAACCACGGCGAGCTGGCGGTCACCGACGCGCGCTACATCAACGCGCTGAAGCTGTTCATCCAGGGCGTGACGCCGCTGGAGTACTACGCGCACCGCGGCTTCTCGCACGCCGGGCGTCAGTTCACCGGTGCGGGTGCGCGCGTGGCCTCGCAGATGCAGTCGGTGGACGAACTGCGCCACTTCCAGACCGAAACGCATGCCATCAGCCACTACAACAAGTATTTCAATGGCATGCACAACTCGAACCACTGGTTCGACAACGTCTGGTACCTCTCGGTGCCCAAGAGCTTCTTCGAGGATGCCTACTCGGGTGGGCCGTTCGAGTTCCTCACCGCCGTCAGCTTCAGCTTCGAGTATGTGCTGACCAACCTGCTCTTCGTGCCCTTCATGAGCGGCGCCGCACACAACGGCGACATGAGCACCGTCACCTTCGGCTTCAGCGCGCAAAGCGACGAGAGCCGGCACATGACGCTGGGCATCGAGTGCATCAAGTTCATGCTGGAGCAGGACCCGGCCAACGTGCCCATCGTCCAGCGCTGGATGGACAAGTGGTTCTGGCGCGGCTACCGCCTGCTGACGCTGGTGGCCATGATGCAGGACTACATGCTGCCCAAGCGTGTGATGAGCTGGAAGGAAGCCTGGGAGATGTACGCCGAGTCCAACGGCGGCGCACTCTTCGACGACCTGGCCCGCTTCGGCATCCGCAAGCCCAAGGGCTGGGAAGACGCCTGCGAAGGCAAGAACCACATCAGCCACCAGGCCTGGTCCACCTTCTACCAGTACGCACACGCCGCGGCCTTCCACACCTGGCTGCCCACCGAGAGCGAACTGGACTGGCTGTCGAGCAAGTACCCCGAGACCTTCGACCAGCACTACCGCGCCCGCTTCGAACACTGGGGCCAGGTCCAGGCCGACCCGAAGGAAGGCCGCTGGTTCAACCAGTTCCTGCCCATGCTGTGCCAGACCTGCCAGGTGCCCATGCTGTTCACCGAGCCGGGTGATGCCACGCAGATCTGCTTCCGCGAATCGAACTACTTCGGCCAGAAGTACCACTTCTGCTCCGACCACTGCAAGGAGATCTTCGACCACGAGCCGCGCAAGTACGTGCAGGCCTGGTTGCCCGTGCAGCAGATCTACCAGGGCAGCTGCTACCCGGAGGACATCAACCCCGCGTCGCCCGGCGACAGCCCGGTGCGCGAGGTGCTGCGCTACTACGGCGTGAACGGCGGCAGCGACAACGGCGATTTCAATGCCAGCCCCGATCGCCAGAATTTTGCCGACTGGAGCGGCCGGCGCGCAGTGGCTGCGGCCGACGCCAAGAAGTGAGCCCACAGCGATGATGAGCACCTCACAGGGCACGGCGCCCGCACCCGACCAGCTGCGCACGGTGGGCGACTACCCGATGCGCCAGCGGGACCAGGAAGACAAGTTCCACGGCAAGCGGCTGATCTTCCTGAGTTGGGAAAACCACCTGATGTATGCCGCACCGTTTGCCGTGCCGCTGCCGGCGAACCTGCCTTTCGGCGCGCTGGTGCGCGACGTGCTGCCGCTGCTGTACGGCGAGCACCCGGAGTTCGAGGCCATCGACTGGCACCGCACGCACTGGTTCAACTCCAGCAAGCGCTTCATTCCCGACTTTGGCAAGTCGCTCGAACACCACGGGCTGTCGCACAAGTCACTGATCCGTTTTCGCACGCCCTCGCTCGAAGGGGCGCGCGGCCGCAAGGGCTTCTGAATCCACCACCGCCATGAGTCAACAACTCACCATCGAACCGCTGGGCGCGACGATCGAGGTCGAAGAGGGCCAGACCATCCTCGACGCTGCGCTGCGCCAGGGCATCTACCTGCCGCACGCCTGCGGCCACGGCCTGTGCGGCACCTGCAAGGTCCACGTGAGCGACGGCGAAGTCGACCATGGCGCGGCCAATCCCTTTGCGCTGATGGATTTCGAGCGTGACGAGGGCAAGACACTGGCCTGCTGCGCCACGCTGCAAAGCGACGCCACGATCGAGGCCGACATCGACGAAGACCCCGACGCGCGCATCATCCCGGTGCGTGACTTCGCCACCACCGTGACGGCCATCGACACGCTCACGCCGACGATCAAGGCCATCACGCTCAAGCTCGACGGCCCGCTGGATTTCCAGGCCGGCCAGTACGTGCAGCTGCGCCTGCCGGGTGTGGACGGTGACCGGCCTTTTTCAATCGCCAATTCACCCGGCGACGTGGCCGCACGCGGCGTGATCGAGCTGCACGTGCGCATCGTGGCCGGCGGCGCCGGAACCGCCTACCTGCACCAGAAACTGAAGGTGGGCGACGCGCTGACGGTCTCCGGCCCCTACGGCCGCTTCTTCGTGCGCGAGTCGGCGCAGGAGCCACTGATCTTCATGGCCGGCGGCTCGGGCCTGTCCAGCCCGCGCTCGATGATCCTGGACCTGCTCGAACGCGGCAGCACGCGACCGATCACGCTGGTCTACGGTCAGCGCAACCTGGCCGAGCTCTACCACGACGACGAATTCAAGGCACTTGCGGCGAAGCATCCGCAGTTCACCTACGTGCCCGCGCTGTCGGAGGACGCCGCCGGTTTCAGCGGCGCCAAGGGCTTCGTGCACGAAGCGGCCAAGGCGCACTTCAAGGACAACTTCGCTGGGCACAAGGCCTACCTGTGCGGCCCGCCGCCGATGATCGAGGCCTGCCTCACCGCACTGATGCAGGGCCGTCTGTACGAGCGCGACATCTACACCGAGAAGTTCATCACCGCCGCGGACGCGAGCAAGCCGCGCAGCGCCTTCTTCAAACGCGTCTAGGACATCCGCGCATGTTCGATTTTCGTCCCAAGGTCAATGTCACGGTCACACAGACCGGCGAGACCTTCGCCTGTGCCATCGGCGACAGCGTGCTGCAGGGCATGCTGCGCCTGGGCCGCAAGGGCATACCGGTGGGCTGCGTCAACGGCGGCTGCGGCGTGTGCAAGATCAAGCTTGTCGAGGGCGAGATCAGCAAGATCGGCCCGATCAGCCGCGCGCATGTCACGGCCGAAGAAGAAGCCGAAGGCTACACACTGGCCTGTCGCGTGTCGCCCACCTGTGCCGTCACGCTGGCGGTCGCCGGCAAGTTCGAAAAACCGTTCACCAAAGGCCATGCTGCGCAAGCAGGGCCGTCTTCAACCACCCCTTAACCCCCCGAGGAGACAGTCATGGGTGTGATGCGCATCGGCCACGCGAGCCTGAAAGTCATGGACATGGAGGCCGCCAAACGACACTACACGAAGGTCGTCGGCATGAAGATCACGATGGAGGACAAAGCCGGCAACGTGTACCTGAAGTGCTGGGACGAGTGGGACAAGTACTCGGTGGTGCTGACCCCGTCCGACCAGGCCGGCCTGAACCACGTGGCCTACAAGGTCGAGAAGGACAGCGACCTGGACGAGCTGCAGAAGAAGATCGAGGCCTACGGCACGAAGACAACCATGCTGGCCGAGGGCACCATGCCCTCGACGGGCCGCATGCTGCAGTTCAAGCTGCCCAGCGGCCACGAGTTCCGCCTGTATGCGATGAAGGAATATGTCGGCACGGACGTCGGCACCACGAATCCGGACCCGTGGCCCGACGACATGAAGGGCTGCGGCTCGCACTGGCTCGATCACACCCTGCTGATGTGCGAGTTGAACCCCGAGACGGGCATCAACCGTGTGGCCGAGAACACCAAGTTCATGATCGAGGTGCTGGACTTCTATCTCACCGAGCAAGTGGTGGTGGGTCCGGGCGGCGCGATCCAGGCCGCCACCTGGCTGTCTCGCACCACCACGCCGCACGACATCGCCTTCGTCGGCGGCGCGCGCAACGGCTTGCACCACATCGCCTTCTTCCTGGACAACTGGAACGACGTGCTGAAATCAGCCGACGTGATGGCCAAGAACAAGACGAAGATCGACGTGGCACCCACGCGCCACGGCATCACGCGCGGCGAGACGATCTATTTCTTCGACCCGAGCGGCAACCGCAACGAGACCTTCGCGGGACTCGGTTATCTGGCCCAGCGCGACCGGCCGGTCACCACCTGGACGGAAGACAAGCTGTGGAACGGCATCTTCTATCACACGGGTGAAGCCGTGCCGTCCTTCACGGACGTCTATACCTGATCGTCAGCACGACCGCATCGCAGCCGCTTCGGCGGTTGCGATGCCCCTGGCGCGGTGCCGCCGCTGCGGCGCCGCGCATTCCTTGACTTGTCAGTCAACACCATGGCCCACAGCGTCCAACAAGCCTGCATCACCGCCGAATCCGCGCACGCGGCCGTTGCCGCCGCCGTGGCCGAAGCCGGCCGGCTGGGCATCCGCATCAATGTGGCGGTGACCGACCCTGCCGGCATCCCGATGGCCTTCCTGCGCATGCCGGGCGCCTTCGTGCACTCCGCGCAGATCGCCATGGACAAGGCCCGCACGGCCGCGGGTTTTGGATTCTCGACTTCCCTCTGGAAAGACATCGTCGGCAGCGACGCCCTGCTCGCTGCCGGCCTGAACAAACAACCTGGGCTGGCGATGTTCGGCGGCGGTCTGCCGATCGAAGAAGCCGGCCAGCGCATCGGCGGTGTCGGCGTCTCCGGCGGCTCGGCCGAACAGGACGAGGTCTGCGCGCGTGCCGCGCTGACCGCCCTCGGCCTGACCTGATCCCGGCCCCGCCTGGCGCGGACCACACGTCCGGCCGCGGCCCCGCCGACACCTACCCCACTCCCACCGACTCCACCGGGCCTCCTACAGGATCGACGATGAAAGACTTCCTCAACTTCATCAACGGCGAATTTGTCGCCACCGGCAAGACCTTCGACAAGCGCACCCCCGTGGACAACTCGGTCATCGGCCGCGTGCACGAGGCCGGCAGGTCCGATGTGGACGCCGCCGTCATGGCTGCGCGCCGCGCCTTGAAGGGCGACTGGGCGCGCATGACCGTGGTCAAGCGCACAGAGATGCTGTACGCCGTGGCCGACGAGATCAACCGCCGCTTCGACGATTTCCTGCAGGCCGAACTGGCCGATACCGGCAAGCCGCACGTGCTGGCTTCGCATGTCGACATCCCGCGCGGCGCGGCCAACTTCAAGGTGTTTGCCGACATCGTGAAGAACGTGCCCACCGAGAGCTTCATGATGGACACGCCCGACGGCGGCAAGGCCGTGAGCTACGGCCTGCGCACGCCGCTGGGCGTGATCGCCGTGGTCTGCCCCTGGAACCTGCCGCTGCTGCTGATGACCTGGAAAGTCGGCCCCGCACTGGCCTGCGGCAACACCGTCGTCGTCAAGCCTTCGGAAGAAACCCCCGGCACGGCCACGCTGCTGGGCGAGGTGATGAACAAGGTCGGCGTGCCGCCCGGCGTCTACAACGTGGTCCACGGCTTCGGGCCGGATTCGGCCGGGCAGTTCCTCACCCAGCACCCGCAGGTCAGCGGCATCACCTTCACCGGCGAGACCCGCACCGGCGAGGCCATCATGGCGGCAGCCGCCAAGGGCGTGCGCCCGGTGAGCTTCGAGCTCGGTGGCAAGAACGCCGGCATCGTGTTTGCCGATTGCGATTTCGACAAGGCCATCGCCGGCATCACGCGCAGCAGCTTCGAAAACTGCGGCCAGGTCTGCCTGGGCACCGAGCGTGTCTACGTGCAGCGCCCCATCTTCGACAAGTTCGTGCAGGCACTCAAGGCCAAGGCCGAGGGCATGAAGCTGGGTTCGCCCAACGAACCCGGCGTGACCATGGGCCCGCTGATTTCCGCCGAGCACAAGCGAAAGGTGATGTCCTACTACGCCAAGGCCAAGGCCGAGGGCGCCACGGTGGTCACCGGCGGCGGCGAGCCGCCGATGACCGGCGCACTGGCCGAAGGCCACTGGGTGCAGCCCACCATCTGGACCGGCCTGCCCGAAAGCTCCGCCGTGATCCGCGAAGAGGTCTTCGGCCCCTGCTGCCACATCGCGCCCTTCGACACCGAGGAAGAGGCCGTCGCACTGGCTAACGCCACGGACTATGGTCTGGCCACGACGATCTGGACGCAGGACATCAGCCGCGCCAACCGCCTGGCCGCGCAGATCGAGGTGGGCCTGTGCTGGATCAACAGCTGGTTCCTGCGTGACCTGCGCACCTCCTTCGGCGGCGCCAAGGCCTCGGGCATCGGCCGCGAGGGTGGCGTGCACTCGCTGGAGTTCTATACCGAGCTGCGCAACGTGATGGTCAAGCTCTGACCGGGATCCTCATGACGACACCTTCCAATCCGGAAATCGCCCGCTCGGTACGCACCGGCAGCTTCAACACCAACGTGCACGACCTGGGCAGCGGCCGTCCGGTGCTCTTCGTGCACGGCTCGGGCCCGGGCGTCAGCGCCTTTGCCAACTGGCGCCTGGTCATGCCGGTGATCGCCAAGAGCCGGCGCGTGATCGCGCCCGACATGGTGGGCTTCGGCTTCAGCGACCGTCCCGACGGCATCGCCTACACGATGGACGTGTGGGTGCAGCAGGCACTGGACCTGCTGGACGCGCTCGGCATCGAGCAGGCCGACGTGGTCGGCAATTCCTTCGGCGGCGCACTATCGCTGGCGCTGGCCTGCCGGCATCCGGCGCGCGTGCGCCGGCTGGTGCTGATGGGCTCGGTGGGCGTGCCCTTCACGATCACCCAGGGCCTGGACGAGGTGTGGGGCTACACCCCCTCGTTCGAGAACATGCGCCGGATCATGGACTGGTTCGCCTTCGACCGCGGCCTGGTTAACGACGAACTCGCGCAGCTGCGCTACCAGGCCAGCATCCGCCCGGGCTTCCAGGAGTCCTTCGGCGCGATGTTCCCCGCGCCGCGCCAGCGCTGGGTGGACGCGATGTGCTCGCCCGAAGCCGACATCCGCGCGCTGCCGCACGAGACCCTGGTCATCCACGGACGCGACGACCAGGTGATCCCGCTGAGCACCTCGCTGACGCTGGCGCAGTGGATCTCGCGCAGCCAGCTGCACGTCTTCGGCCGCTGCGGACACTGGACGCAGATCGAACACGCGGCGCGATTTGCACAGCTGGTTGGCAACTTCCTGGCCGAGGGCGACGCCGCCCCATAACCCTCTCCCGACGCGGGCACACTGACAGCGCGTCGGCCATCCGGCATCATCGGCACGCACCGTCCGGCCGCGCGCCTGACCACTGAACTTTCGGAGAACCCCTTGTACACGAGCAGCCACCACCGCTACGGCGACGAGTTGTACGCCTCCCTGCTGAGCCGCACGCCCGTCGAGCCGCTCACCAACCGCGAGCCCGGCATCACCATCGAAGACGCCTACCAGATCCAGCTGCGAATGATCCAGCGCCGCATCGACGCGGGCGAAACCGTCGTCGGCAAGAAGATCGGCGTGACCAGCAAGGTCGTGATGGACATGCTGGGCGTGAACCAGCCGGACTTCGGTTTCCTGCTTTCCGGCATGGCCTTCAACGAAGGCGAGCCGGTGGACACCAGCAAGCTGATCGCGCCGCGCGCCGAAGCCGAAGTCGCCTTCATCCTGGGCCGCGACCTCGAAGGCCCGGGTGTCACCGCCGCCGACGTGCTGCGCGCCACCGACTGCGTGATGCCCTGCTTCGAAATCGTCGACTCGCGCATCAAGGACTGGAAGATCAAGATCCAGGATACGGTCGCGGACAACGCCTCCTGCGGCGTGTTCACGCTGGGCGGCACGCGCAAGAGCCCGCGCCAGCTCGACCTCGCGCTGGCCGGCATGGTGCTGCAGAAGAACGGCGAGATCGTCAGCACCTCCTGCGGCGCCGCCGTGCAGGGCTCGCCCGTCAATGCCGTGGCCTGGCTGGCCAATACGCTGGGCGCCTTCGGCATCGCGCTGAAGGCCGGCGACGTGATCCTGTCGGGCTCGCAATCGCCGCTCGTGCCGGTCAAGGCCGGCGACAGCTTCCACTGCAGCGTGGGCGGACTGGGCAGCACGTCCGTGCGCTTCATCTGACCACCCGCGACGCACAAGGACATCTCCCATGGCACTCTCCGCCGCCACCATCGCCGAACTGGCGCAGCACCTCGAAGACGCCCAACTCCAGGTCCACGACGTCGTGAAGATCACCGACGCCTACCCGGACATGAGCTGGTCCGAGTCCTATGACATCCAGGACGCCATCCGCAGCCGCAAGGAAGCCCGTGGCGACAAGACCGTGGGCCTCAAGGCCGGTCTGACCTCGTTCGCCAAGATGAAGCAGATGGGCGTGGACGTGCCCTGCTTCGGCTTCGTCAGCGCCAGCATGGCGCGGCCCGACGGCGGCGACATCCGCATGAGCGAGCTGATCCATCCCAAGGTGGAAGCCGAGATCTGCATCGTCACCAAGGCGCCGCTGCGCGGCCCGGGCTGCCACGTGGGCGCCGTGTTGGCCGCCATCGACTACGTGATCCCGGCCGTGGAGATCATCGACAGCCGCTACCGCGATTTCAAGTTCGACCTGAAGAGCGTCATCGCCGACAACACCTCGGCGGCGCGCTTTGTCATCGGCGGGCGTCCGCGTGACGTCGACGAACTCGACCTGCGCACGCTGGGCGTGGTGCTCGAGAAAAACGGGCAGATCCAGTCCATGGCAGCGGGCGCGGCCGTGCTGGGCCACCCGGCCGCGGCCGTGGCCATGATGGCCAACCACCTGGGCGCACGCGGCCAGGAGATCCCGGCCGGCAGCTTCATCATGACCGGCGGCGTCACCGAGGCCATCGCCGTGGCCGCCGGCGACAACGTGCTCGTGCGCTTCCAGGACCTGGGCAGCGTGTCGATGCGCTTCGTGCCATGAACCTGCAGCTGGAGGGCCGGCACGCCGTCGTCAGCGGATCGACAGCGGGCATCGGCCTGGCCATCGCCCGCGCGCTGGCCGCGGAAGGTGCGCACGTCACGGTCAATGGCCGCACGCAGGCGGCCGTGGATGCTGCGCTGACGGCGCTGCGCCCGCATGCACGCGCCGGCGCGCAGCTCGACGGCGTCGCGGCCGATCTGGGCACGGCAGCCGGCTGCGCCGCGCTGGTCGGCGCCCTGCAGGGCCGCAGCGTCGACATCCTCGTCAACAACCTGGGCATCTTCGACCCCAAACCCTTCGACGCCATTCCCGACGAAGACTGGCAGCGCTTCTTCGAGGTCAACGTCATGAGCGGCGTGCGGCTGTCGCGCGCCTTCCTGGCGGGCATGAAGCAGCGCAACTGGGGCCGTGTGATCTTCGTCTCCAGCGAATCGGGCCTGTGCCCGCCCGGGGACATGGTGCACTACGGCATGACCAAGTCGGCGCAGCTGTCGGTGGCGCGTGGCCTGGCCGAGACCTGCACCGGCACCGGCGTCACCGTCAACAGCGTGCTGCCGGGACCGACCCTCACCGAAGGCGCGAAGGGCTTCTTCGACAAGCTCGCCGCCGGCAAGGGCCAGAGCTTCGACGAGGCCGCGGCCGACTTCTTCGCGCACGGCCGGCCGACCTCGATCCTCCAACGTTTCATCACACCGGACGAGGTGGCCTCCACCGTCACCTACCTGTGCAGCCCGCTGGCGGCCGCGACCACCGGCGCCTCGGTGCGCGTGGACGGCGGCGTCGTGCGCAGCATCGCCTGACACCCTACTTCCAGGAGCTTCCCACCATGACACGCAAGATCCGCTGCGCCCTGATCGGGCCCGGCAATATCGGCACCGACCTGCTGGCCAAGCTGCAGCGCAGCCCCGTTCTCGAACCCGTGTGGATGGTCGGCATCGACCCCACGTCCGATGGCCTGAAGCGCGCGCGCGAGATGGGCATCAAGACCACCGACCAGGGCGTGGACGGCCTGGTGCCGCACATCAAGGCCGACGGCGTGCAGATCGTCTTCGACGCCACCAGCGCCTACGTGCACAAGGAAAACTCGCGCAAGGTGAATGCCGAAGGCGCGATGATGATCGACCTCACGCCCGCGGCCATCGGCCCGTACTGCGTGCCGCCGGTCAACCTGCGCCAGCACATCGGCCAGCGCGAGATGAACGTCAACATGGTCACCTGCGGCGGGCAGGCCACGATCCCGATGGTGGCTGCCGTCTCCCGCGTGCAGCCCGTGGCCTACGGCGAGATCGTCGCCACCGTCTCCAGCCGTTCGGCCGGACCGGGCACGCGCAAGAACATCGACGAATTCACCCGCACCACGGCCGGTGCGATCGAGAAGGTGGGCGGCGCCAAGAAGGGCAAGGCCATCATCATCATCAACCCGGCCGAGCCGCCGCTGATCATGCGCGACACCGTGCACTGCCTGACCGAAGGCGAGCCCAACCAGGCCGCCATCACGCAGAGCGTCCACGACATGATCCGCGAGGTGCAGAAATACGTGCCGGGCTACAAGCTGGTCAACGGGCCGGTCTTCGACGGCACACGCGTGAGCATCTACCTCGAAGTCGAAGGCCTGGGCGACTACCTGCCCAAGTACGCCGGCAACCTGGACATCATGACGGCCGCCGCCGCGCGCACCGCCGAGATGTTTGCCGAAGAAATCCTCGCTGGCTCGCTGGTGCTCGAGCCGGTCGCCGCCTGAAGGAGGCACACACCATGACCACGACGACCCCCAAGAGCGCGCTGGACGGCCGCTCCATCACGCTGCACGACATGACGCTGCGCGACGGCATGCACCCCAAGCGCCACCAGATCTCGCTGGAGCAGATGCGCTCCATCGCCAAGGGCCTGGACGAGGCCGGTGTGCCGCTGATCGAAGTGACACACGGCGACGGCCTGGGCGGCAGCTCGGTGAACTACGGCTTTCCGGCGCACACCGACGAAGAGTACCTGGGCACCGTCATTCCGCTGCTGAAGAAGGCCAAGGTGTCGGCGCTGCTGCTGCCGGGCATCGGCACCGTGGACCACCTCAAGATGGCGCACGAGCTGGGCGTGCACACCATCCGCGTGGCCACGCACTGCACCGAGGCCGACGTGTCCGAGCAGCACATCGTCGCTTCGCGCAAGCTGGATCTGGACACCGTGGGCTTCCTGATGATGGCGCACATGAACAGCCCCGAAGGGCTGGTGCAGCAAGCCAAGCTGATGGAAGGCTACGGCGCCAACTGCATCTACGTCACCGACTCGGCCGGCTACCTGCTGCCCGATGGCGTGAAGGAGCGACTGAGCGCGGTGCGCGAGGCCCTGAAGCCGGAGACGGAGCTGGGCTTCCACGGCCACCACAACCTGGCGATGGGCGTGGCCAACAGCATCGCGGCGATCGAGTGCGGCGCCACCCGCATCGACGCCGCCGCAGCAGGCCTCGGAGCCGGTGCCGGCAACACGCCGATGGAAGTGCTGGTCGCGGTGCTGGACCGCATGGGTGCCAACACCGGCGTGGACGTCTGGAAGATCCAGGACGTGGCCGAGGACCTGGTCTTCCCGATCATGGACTTCCCGATCCGCATCGACCGCGACGCGCTGACGCTGGGCTACGCGGGCGTGTACGGATCCTTCCTGCTGTTCGCCAAGCGTGCCGGTGCCAAGTACGGCATCCCGGCGCGCGACATCCTGGTGGAACTCGGCCGCAAGAAGATGGTGGGCGGTCAGGAAGACATGATCGAAGACACCGCGATGACGATGGCGCGTGAGCGTGGGTTGAAGATCGACTGACGACTGCAGGAAGGCGGCCGGTGGGCCGCCGAGCGGCAGCTTGTCAGGCTCTGCGTGCGCGCACGAGTGCCGCCAGCCAGGGCGTCAGCGCTGAAAGAAGTGCCAATGCCAGCAGCGGCAGGAAGCTGCCGCCCGCGACGATCTGGCCAGCCAGCGCCGGCCCCACCATCGCACTGGACGCAAAGGCCGCCGGCACCAGCAGGATGGCCCGCCCGCTCGGATCCCGGCGGGCAATGTCGGCCGTCTGCAGGACGCAGCCGCAGGTAAAGGCGAACTCCCATATCCAAGCCCCCAGCGCGAAGGGCAGGAAGCTGCCGGCTGCCGCGAGCAGTGCCAGGCCGGCAAGGATGCCCAGCAGCACGAGGCCATGGGCTGTCCGGCCGGCCAGGCGGTCACCGAAGATCGCCACGGCAAAGGCCGCCACGCCCCCGAGCAGTTTGAGGACGGCAAACACCAGGCCCATTTCGGCCGGCGCGATCGTCAGGGCCGCACCGATGCGCTCGAGGAAGGCCCACAGGCCGATGTTGCCGACCAGGAAGAGGAAGAACACCAGCAGCGCCGCAGCGGCCGGCCAGGGTATCGCCTGCCGCCCCGTCGGTACGGCTACCGCGCGTGCTGACAGGTCACCGGTCCATGCCCGACGGGGCACCCAGAACGCCGAAAGGCCGAGCACAGCCACCACGGCGGCCAACGTCCAGGCCGCGCCGGGGTAACGCCAATGGGCGATCACCAGCGGCGGCAGGGCGAACAGCACGGCCGCCGTCACGGCTAACTCGACGCCCTGGCGCACCCCGAAGGCCCGCACCTTGTTGGGCAGGTCCGCGAGGATGCGCATGCCCAGGCAGGTCATCGTCGACGCAAAGAAGCCGATCAGCACCCACACGGCATACAGCCAATGCAACTCGCTCACCACCGAGCTGAGAGCGAACGAGCCCGCCGTGCCAACCGCGCTGACCAGGGTCAGCCAGCGCCAGTCCAACCGGTTCATCCACAGCGGTGCACCCAGGGTACCGACCAGGTAGCCGGCAAAGCAGATCGAGCCCAGCAAGCCGACGGCCTGTGGCGCCAACCCGAAGCTATCGGCCAGGCTGCCCAGCATCACCGGCAATGCGTTGAACGGAAGCCCACCGATGGTGGAGGCCAGGCTGGCCGCCAGCATGAAGCCGATCAAGGTGCGGTCACGCAGCACAGCGGTCAAGGCGGGCCTCCCAGGCAGTCACATGTAAAGCATCACCAGGTCGTTGATCACCGACGGGCGGTCCTGGCCGACGACATGGACGTTGATCTCCAACGTGACCTGCACACCGCTCTTCAACTGCTCCACCGACTTGACTCGGCAGCGGCCGTGGATGCTGCAACCCGAGGGCACGATGGCCGGAAAGCGCAGGCGGTCGGACCCGTAGTTGACGATGTTGACGAAGTCCACCACCTCGTAGTCCATCGGCATCTTCAGCCGGCTCACCAGCACCTGCACCAGTGCACCATGGGCGATGGGGGTGCCGAAAGGGCTCTCGCGCTTGCAGCGCTCCGGGTCGGTATGGATCCAGTAGTCGTCGCCGCTCAGGGCCGCGAACTGGTTAATGATCTCCTGCGTCACCTCGAAGGCGTTGGACCAGCCCGTGAACTCCTCGGAGACCAACGACTTCATTGCCGCGATGTCCTTGCAGCTGATCCTGCGCTTCGGTTTTTCCTCGACCCCCGGTGCCGGCACTGCAGCGGGAGCGGCCTCCCCAGCAATCACACCAGGATGCACCGACTCCACCGGCGTGTAGCGCAGCAGCGTGACCTCGCCGGGCCGATCGTCGAAGACCGGGCGCAGGCGCTGGCCGATCTTGACGTCCGCCGGGTCCACACCGACCAGCGTGGTGTTGAGGTGCACGCCCTCGTCGATCTCGACGACCGCCAACAGCTGCGGCATCTCGTCGGTGAACTCGGGCAGAGTCGGGACGCGCCCCACGGTGAAGGTGTAGAGCCGACCCTCTCCGGACACGCGGCGCCAGCTCAGCTGGCGCGAGCCGCAGGTCGGGCAGTGGGTGCGCGGGAAGAACAGCCAGTGGCCGTGTTCGCACTGCTGCAGGCGCACCTCGTGGGCCCGCAGTCCATCCCAGTAGGGCTGGGAAATCGAGGTCGGATGGGGCAGCGGCTTGTTCCAGGCCATCATTGGTCTCCCCGCAGGACCAGTGCGCCCTGCTCGCTCATCACACCGCCCGTACCGGACACGTAGGCCAGATCGTGCCGAGCCAGCTGTCGCTCACCCGCACGGCCCTGGATCTGCTGCATCGCCTCGATCACCTGGGTCATGCCGCCAGCACTTCCGGGCTGGCCGAAGCTCAACTGGCCACCGTGGGTGTTCATGGGGAAGTTGCCCTGGAAGGTGAAGTCGTGCTCGCGCAGGAAGCGCATGCCCTCGCCCTTGGCGCAGAAGCCCGCGTCCTCCAGCGTCAGCAGCACCGTGATCGTGTAGCAGTCGTAGATCTGCGCCATGTGCATGTCGGCAGGCTTCAGGCCGGCCATCGCAAAGGCCTTGCGCGAGGCCGGGCCGATGGGCGTGGCCAGCATGTCGTGCGCATAGGTGGGCGACTTGCTGTGCACATGCTCGCCGCAGCCTGCCACCAGCACCGGGCGGTGCCGCAGACTCCGTGCGTTGTCGGCGCGGGTGACAATCATGGCGCCGCCACCGGCCACCGGCATCACGATCTCCAGCATGCGCAGCGGATCGGCCACCATGCGCGAGTTCAGCACGTCGTCAACGGTGATCGGCTGGCCGTAGAACATCGCGCCGGGGTTGTGGCAGGCGTTGAAGCGCTGGTCGACGCAGATGCGCGCCATCGCCGCGACGTCATAGCCGTGCTGGGCCGCATAACGCTGCGCGATCATCGCGTAACCGGTGTTCTGAGCCATGTGGCCGTAAGGAAGGTCCATCTCCGCTTCGGGCGCACCGAAGCGGGTGCTGTGGCCGCCGAAGCGGCTCGAGCGCATCACCTCCATGGCATGGTCGTCGTGCGGCGACATCGGCGCCATGCGCGAGGGGATCACGCACAGCACGGTGTCGCACAGGCCCAACTCGATGGCCGCGGCTGCGCGCCAGACCATGCCCACGGAGCTCGCGCCCCCCAAGTCGATGACCTCGGCAAAGTTCAGTGGCACACCCAGGTATTCGCCCACCATGGCCGGCACGAAGCTGCTGGCCTCGTGGAAGTAGGCCCCGGTGGTGATGAGCCCGTCGACGTCACGCAGCGTCATACCCGCGTCGTCGAGCGCCTGGGTCGCCAGGTCGGCGATCTGTTCCAGATGGAACATGCGCGGCGCGCTCATGTACTTCTCTGGCTTGTACTGTGCCGCGCCCACCAGCGCGGCCCGTCCTTGCAGTCCCATGGGTTCCTTCTCCAATGTCCGACGACGCTATTCTGGGCAGGGCCGCCGGCCGCTCCATCGTCCGAGCAGACTAAGGCCGCCTCGACCACGGCACCGTCCTGGTCGGGGTGGTCGGACCATCGGGGTTTGCCCGCGGAAATGCCCTTCTTCGTCCTTTCGGACGATGCCCCGGCCACCCCCTGACGAAGAATGCCTGCCATGCTGCCCGACCTTACGGGCCGCGCGATCCGAAGGAGACAACCTTGCGAACCCCGATCGGCCTGGCCATGGCGGCCGTCGTTGCCCTGGCCGCGGCCCAGGCCTTCGCGCCCCGCGAGACCCCCCCATTGGCCGCCTCACGCCTGCCCGTGGAACGAATGCATATGAACACCCTCGTCGCCACGAAGGCGGGACTGGTCACGGCCGGCGAGCTCGGCCACCTGCTGGTCTCCTCGAACCAGGGCGGCAGCTGGCAGCGTGCCAGCGTCGACCAAGACCGCAAAGCCCTGCTCAACCAGATCGCATTCGCCGCTGACGGGATGACCGGTATGGCCGTTGGCCACGAGGGCTGGATCCTGCGCAGCAGCGATGGAGGCTGGAGCTGGAGCGAAGCTGCCTTCGACGCGAAGAACGGCGAACCGCTCATGAGCGTGGCGAAATTGCCCACGGGACGCTGGATTACCGTCGGGGCCTTCGGACGCGCGCTGCAGTCTGAAGACGGCGGCCGGACCTGGTCGCCGCTGCCCCTGCCAGAAGCCGGCGTCGAGGACAAGCACCTCAATCGCATCGTCGGCAGCCCGGATGGGCAGCGCTGGCTCATCGTCGGCGAGCGCGGCCTGGTGCTGCGCTCCAACGACCAGGGCAACACCTGGGCGGTGGTCGAGCCGTTCTACAACGGTTCCTTCTACAACGCGGTGGCGCTGCGCAGCGGCGGCTGGCTGGTCTACGGCATGCGCGGACACATCTATCGCGCCGCCTCCGAGACGGCGGCCTGGCAGCGCGTCGAGGTGGGCGCGCCGGTGTCCTTCTTCAGCCATGCGCAGACCGGCGACGGCGCCCTGCGCCTGGTCGGCCAGGGGGGCATGGTGGCCACCAGTCGTGACGACGGCGCCAGCTTCGCCCTGGCGCGCACGGGCGGTCGCGCCACGCTGACCGACCTGCACCTGCAGCCCGACGGCCGAGGTTGGCTGACCAGCGACGCCGGAATCAAGCCCTACCCGCCCGTGCCGCCCACCGCCGGCCTGAGTACGCCTGGAACCGCCCGATGAACCCCACCCCGCTGCCCTCCTCCCGCATCGAGGCGCTGATCGCCCGCATCGCCCGGGCTTTGATCGCCTGGCGCAAGCCCATCGGCATCGTCACCGCACTGATCACTCTCGTACTCGGCGCCTCGGCGCTGCGCAGTCACCTGGATGCCGGCTTCAACAAGCTGATCCCCCTGCGCCACGAGTACATGCAGGCCTTCCTGCAGCACGCCGCCACCTTCTCCGGCGCCAACCGGGTGCTGGTGAGCGTGCGCTGGAAGGGCGAGGGTGACATCTACAACGAGGAGTTCCTGAAGACGCTGCGTGGTGTCACCGACGAGGTGTTCTTCACCCCCGGTGTCAACCGCGGGCAGGTCTTTTCCCTGTTCACGCCCAACGTCAGGTACATCGAGATCACCGAGGAGGGCTTCGTTGGCGAAGTCATCATTCCCTCGCGCTTCACGCCCGATGCCGAGGGTCTGGCCCATGTGCGCTCCAACGTGGCCAAGTCCGGCCAGATTGGCCGCCTGGTCGCCAATGATCTGAAATCCGCGATGGTCCGCGCCGACCTGCTCGACGTCAATCCGCAGACTGGCGAGCGGCTGGACTACCGGCAGGTGGCGCAGAAACTCGAGGAGATGCGGGCGAAGTTCGACAACCCGAACATCCAGATCCACATCGTCGGCTTCGCCAAGGTGCTCGGCGACGTGATGGACGGTCTGGTGACCGTCATCGGCTTCTTCGTGCTGGCCTTCGGCATCACCGCGGTGATGCTTTGGATGTACTCGCGCTCGGTCAATCTCACGGCACTGGCCCTGATGGTGGCCCTGCTGCCAGTGGTGTGGCTGCTCGGCCTGCTGCCCTTCGGCGGCGTGGGCATCGACCCGATGTCCATCCTGGTGCCCTTCCTGATCTTCTCGATCGGCGTGTCGCATGCAGTGCAGATGACCAACGCCTGGAAGCAGGATGTCCGTGCAGGCATGACGGCAGAGGACGCCGCCGAATCGGCCTTCCGCAAGCTGGCCGTGCCCGGCACGGTGGCCCTGCTGACCAATGCACTGGGCTTCATGGTCATCATGCTGATCGACATCCCCATCGTGCACGAGCTCGGCATGACGGCCTGCCTGGGCGTGCTGCTGATGATCGTCACCAACAAAGTGATGCTGCCGGTGATCCTGTCGCACCTGCGCCTGGAACCGCAGTCCCTGGGCCATGCGGACGGCATCTCTGACCTGCACAACCGCTGGTGGGCCATCTCGGCGCTGGCCAAGCCGCGCCCGGCCCTACTGACCCTGCTGGTCTCGCTGGTTCTGCTGGGTTGCGGCACCTGGTACTCGCGCCAGCTGCTGACTGGCGACATCGGCGCCGGTGCGCCGGAGCTGCGCGCCGAGTCGCGCTACAACCGCGACAACGACCGCATCATCGGTGACTACTCCATCGGCATGGATGTGCTCTCGGTCTACGCCGAGGCCAGCAACCTGCAGGAGGCCTGCCTGAACTGGGAGGTGATGAATGCGGTCGAGCGATTCGACCTCGCCATGCGCGGAGTGGACGGCGTGCGCTCGGTCAGCACCGTGGCCGGTTTTGCCAAGCTGGCCGCGGCCGGCAACAACGAGGGCAACCCGCGCTGGGCCGCGCTACAGCGCACCGAAGCCGCGCTGCGCACCGGCGCCAGGACCGCCAGTCCCGATCTCGGCATGAACACAGATGGGTGCAAGGTCATCCACCTGCAGTTATTCCTGAAGGACCATGAAGGCGCGACCCTCAAGCACGTGGTCGGCGAGGCGCAGAAGTTCATCGCCGCCGACCGCACGCCCAACCTGCGCCTGCGCCTGGCCGGCGGCAATGCGGGCGTCGCCGCCGCCACCAACGAAGCCGTCGAACATGCCGAGGTGCAGATGCTGGCCGCCATTTTCGGCGCGATCACGCTGCTGTGCTGGCTGACCTTCCGCAGCTGGCGCGCCGTGCTGTGCATCATCGTGCCGCTGGCGCTGGTGTCCATCCTCTGCAATGCGCTGATGGCCCTGCTGGGCATCGGCCTGAAGGTGGCCACGCTGCCGGTGATCGCACTCGGCGTCGGCGTGGGTGTGGACTACGGCATCTACCTCTTCGAGCGCCTGCAGCACGAGGTCGAGCACAATGGCGTACCGCTGCGCGAGGCGTTCTACGAAGCCATGCGCCAGCGCGGCACGGCGGCCGTGTTCACGGCGGTGACGATGGCCATCGGCGTGGGCACCTGGGCCTTCTCGGCCCTGAAGTTCCAGGCCGACATGGGCATCCTGCTGGCCTTCATGTTCCTGGTGAATGTGCTCGGCGCGATCTTCCTGCTGCCGGCCATGGCCTGCTGGCTGGGTGTTGGCCTGAAGAACGAGCAGCGCCCCACCCCTCCAGTCGCTGCCGAAGCCCATTGAGCGCAGCATGGACCCGACTGTGCTGCTGATCGAACGGGAGCTGCAGCAGGTCCTGACCGCCTACGCCCGGATGTGCGATGAGCGCGACTGGGCAGCCATCGACGCGGTCTTCAGTGACGATGCCCACGCCGAGTACGGCGGTTGGGCCCTGCCCGACCGCGGCGCCATCCTGCGCATGCTGATCCGCAACCTCGGAGGTTGCGGCCCGACCCAGCACCTGCTGGGCAACCTCACGGTCGAGCACGGCCCTGACGGCCCCCGCAGCCGCATCAGCGTGCGCGCCGCCCACCGGGGCTCGGCCGAGCTGGCTGACCAGACCTACGAGTGCCTGGGCGAGTACCTCGACCACTGGGTTGCCACCCCGCGGGGCTGGCGCATCCGGCACCGCCGCATGGTGATCACGCTGGAGATCGGCAGCCGCCGCCTGCTGCGCCCGGCGCCAGGCTGAGCTGCACCGGCACCGCCACCCCCACCGCAGGTGCGCCAGGTCGGTGATTCCCGGCCCCTCCCTAACTTCACCCCAAACGTCCCCACCACGCGGCGAGACGCGCCTGACGCCGGGCCTGCCGCCCGATGCAGTGTTCTGTGATTGGAGCGGCAGGAAACCTGCCAGCTTCGGTCAAACATCGAATAGAACCGGCCCGGCAGGGTCGCCCCGGGAGGCGCCGTGCCACCACCGCGCGGCTCGCCGGTGCCGACACCACATCGGGATAGGGGTCGGCCATTGTCGGCCGAGCCCCTCCCACACCACCCGGCATGCGGGTCCGCACCGGGCGGTTGCAATGGTTGAGGTCGTCAGACCAGTCATTCACGAGAGTTTCGCAGTTCGTTGCCCGCTCGCCCTGGTCGGCGGCGCCTTCTATCCGGTTCTTGTTCATCGGCTCACAGCTTCGGTCCACGCTTCCTCCCCACACTCGGTCGCCGTCATGCAGTTGCGCTTCACTTCGTTCGTCGTGACCAACTTACGGTGGGACTTGCACCCGCAAGAGTGCGCCCATGCTGGGCGCACAACAAAAAACGGCCTGGGGTCACCAGGCCGTTCTTAGCGACGCGGCCCTTGCAAGCCGCCGGTCATCAGAACGCGTACTTCATCACCACCGAGAGCTGGTCACGGTCGGTCGCCAGGCGGGAGGTTTTCGAGTCCAGCGACGCCGAGCCCGCATAGCCCAGGTAGGTCAGGCCCACCGAGAAATTGCTCGCACGGGTGAAGGTAGCTCCCAAGCTGTAGCGCTCATCGCCCTCACCGCCCACGCCTCCGAGCAGGCTGCGCCCCATCAGCTGCTTCGAGTATGCAATGGGCACAGTCAAATCCCAGCCATCAAACACGCCAGGATAGCCGAGCACCAGGGTGGCGGAAAAGGCCAACCCCTCGTCGGTCTTGAAGTTCAGCTTGTCGCTGGCCGTGAAGCCGAACGCCGCTGGGAATGCCTCCGCGCCAACGGCCTTGCGGGCCTCGACGTTGCTGACCTTGACATACGAGAACTCACCCAGCAACTGCATGGAGTCCGCCACTGGCGAGCGACCAACGTTGTAGAAGGCGTTGACGTTGAACTGGGTGATGTCAGCGCGCGTGGGCGTGGCGATCGTCGCACCCGTAGCCGGATTGACCAGAGCATCGATCAGTACCGGGGCGCCCTGCTTGTGCGAGATCTCCCCACCCATCTGCACCGCACCAAAGGTCGTGCTGGCCGTCAGGCCGAGCAGCTTGATGTTGTCGAAATAGCGGACGCGATAGCTGCCGTTGCCGATCTGTGTAATGCCGCCAAACGCCGCTTGCAGCGATGCCGGAATTGCTGTTCCAGGCGTGAAGGCATTGATCTCCGGCAGCGGAGTGCGGTCGTGGTAGTTCAGGTAGTAAGCGCCCAGCTCGGTCTCTTCGGTCACACGGAACCGCGTGCCCAGTCCCCACTGGCCGGTCTTGGACGGGGTGATGTCCGAGCCCCGCGCACCAAATGAACAGCCACTGAAGCCCGAAAACACGGTGCCCACCGCTGGGATGGTGCTGTACGGCCCCAGGCAGCTGCCTCCTGGACCGACTCCGTCCGAGGTGCTCATGAACGATCCGGGAGCCGCCGCCAGCGTCGGGTGCCAGTTGAACTGCGCCTGGGCGAGCACGGACCAGCGCGAATTGACTTCGAGGGTGGCAGAAATCTGGTCCTCAGGCAGCAACTGATCCTTGGTCTCGGTGCCGGGCACGCCGGTCTTGGTGCCGTCTGCCGGCCCCTGGGCCAGCGAGATGCCCGGGAAGAAAAGCGCCTCCCCCCATGACACCACGTGCCGGCCGGCACGCACCGTCATCCGTCCGGCTGCCCCCGCGTCGAACGAGGTGTAGCCGTAAGCATCGAGTACCCGGCTGTAGCCGCCGTGATAGCGCCTCGCCTCTGCGGTGAACTCGTCGTAGGGCGCTGGGTGATTCACCTTGTTGGGGTTGTTCGCCGCACCGTTGTTGTCGTTCTTGCCGTGGTAGACGTCGTCGTAGAAGCTGCTGGCGGAGAGCACCAGGCCGTGGTCCCCCTTGGCCAGCTTGGTGTCTAGCAACAGGCCCAGACGATTGGCGGTAAATGCCCCCTTCTTGAAGTCGTTGTTGCCGTCGTTGCTGCCAGCGTTGCCTGCCAATACCGGGTCGGCCGATTTCATGCGCTGCGACAGGGTGTAGGTGCCCATCAGCCGCCAATCGAGCTTGAGGCCATCGCCAAATTCGATGGCCTCGCCCGCCGAGGCGCCGCCACCCAGCAGGGCGGCCAGCACGGCCAGCGCGACAGGCTTGAGTTGGATGTCTTTCTTCATGGGAATGTCTCCTCGATGCGCGTTGCGCTTGCGGTATCAGTTGCCGGCCGTGCGAGCCGCCTCGGGGGTGAACATGGACTCCTTGAGGTCGCCCTTGTTCAGCAACGGCCCGACGGGACGTTCCTGGAACAGGTTGTAGCCGATGTAGCCCCCCGAGTTCATGTCGTGATAGAAGCTCGTGCCGGCGTGCCAGGCCTGCGTATCGAAGGAGTAGTAGTAGTTGATGAAAGCGTGCTGCCAGAGTTGGCCGCGGCCATCGTAGAGGTCGGACGCGACAGCGTGGCCGGTGTCCTCGTCCAGGAACATCACGCGCTTGGCATAGAGGTGGCGGAAGCCCTCCTTCAACGTGCCTTCGAGCACCCAGACCCGGCGCAACTCATAGCGCATGTAGTCGGGGTTGGCGTGGCCGGGTTTGACCAGGTCCGCGTACTTGATGTTGGGCTGGTGGATCTTGAAGGCGTTGGCCGGCACGTACATCTCGCGCTTGCCAAGCGATTTCCAGTTGTAGCGCTCGGGCGAACCGTTGAAGAGACGGTCGGAGTCGATCGTCATCTTGTTGCTGGTGCCGTTCATCGGCTGGTCAAAGCCGAACTCGGGCACCTGGCGTACGCGCCGCGTGCCGGGGTCGTAACTCCACGCCAGGCGCTTGCCCTTGGCAAAGTTCAGCGGCTCGGCCGATACACTCACGTTGCCCTTCTCTCGCTCGGGCGCCAGCACCCGGTTCATCGAGCGCGCCATGACGCCCTCGACCGGCTGGCCACGCAGGGCCGGATCGTTGGTCAGATCCAGGCTGCGGTTGTGCGCACGGCCCCAGGCGATGCTGCCGTCACCCAGCACGTTGGCGAAGTCACGGATGGTCTCTTCGTTGTAAGCGCGCGCGGGCAACAGGTTGTTCCACAGCAGCTCGATGCCGTCCTTCGGGAACGGGAAGGCAATGCCTCCCTTGCTGGCCTTGATGCCCAGCCCGTCATCCACGACCTCGGCCTCCAGCGCATTTTTCTTCACGACTGCACAGACCGAGTCCGAGTAGCGGAAGTCGCGATGGCCGGGGTAGACCGGGATGCGGAAGGTCTTCGGGAACTTGGCCAGCATCGCCTTCTGGCCCTCGCTCAGGCGTGCGGTGTACTGCGCCGCGTTCTCGGCAGTGATCGTCAGAATTGGCTTCTCGGCGGCATACGGGTCGGGCTGGAACTGGCCTGAATGCAGCTTGAAGTTCACACCGGGTGGCACACCCAGCCACTTGCCAACGTACTCGGGTACGCCTGTGGCGGAACCGGCCTTCTCGGCGCCGGTGCAGGTCAGATCCTTGCCGAGCTTCTCGGCCTCGGCAGCCGGCACCTTGGCCAGCGCGGGTCCGGCCAGCAACAGGCCCACCGCCAGGGCGATCGGTGCATGGGTCATCGCGATCTTCATCAATGTCTCCTTCCACGAGGAAATGCGTACACGGGCGCCACGCTCAGGTGGCTTGCGATCCGGACCGGAGAGGATCGACGCAATGCACCCTCCGTCCTTTTCGACGCTCGCATTGTTTGACCGCGCCCCCTTTTCTCCATCGTCTGATGAGACTAGGCGCAGACCCCCAAGCGAGCGTTCAGAAGCTGTGTGCTGGCGCTGCAGCGGCAAAGCCCCTGCAGGAGGGGCTTTGCTGGATGAGATCAGACGGCACGGACAGGACTTTCCCGCCGCGGCCGTGGTCGCGCTCAGGGCCTGAGGTACTCGCGCTTCAAGGCAGTCTTGAGCAGCTTGCCGGCCGGGTTGCGCGGCAGCGGTTCGTGGCGCAGGTGCACGTCGGCAGGCACCTTGTAGGCGGCCAGGCGTGTGGCCACGTGCGTGCGAACCTCTTCGGACGTCAGGTGGACCCCGTCGGCCATTGCGCATACGGCCACGACAGCCTCGCCGGTGAGCTCATCCGGCCGCGCAAACACCGCCGCCTCAAGGATACCGGGGTGGTGCAGCAGACAGGACTCCACCTCCAGTGCAGCGATTTTCTCGCCGTGCCGGTTGATGACGTCCTTGAGCCGGTCGACGATGTGCACATAGCCGTCCGCATCGATGCGGCCGATGTCCCCGGTGTGGAACCAGCCGCCGCGCATCGCCCGCGCAGTCGCCTCAGGCTGACTCCAGTAGCCTTCCATCACCGTGACGCCGCGCATGCGCAACTCACCCACCTCACCGGTGGGCAGCGGTGTGCCGTCACTGTCGAAGGCCGCCATCTCGACGATGGGCGAGATCAGCCCCGAGGCCGTCGGCCGGTGCCGGAACAGCCGCCCCGAACAGGCCGAGCCCACGCCGTTGGTTTCGGTCAGTCCGAATCCCACACCCGACATCGAGTCCCCGCGGCGCACCAGCACTTCGTCGATCAGTCGCTGCGGCAGCCCCGCCCCGCCGAAGCCCAGCGCCGCGAGCGTGCCTGTGAACGCGGGGTCGTCGAATCCGGGCTGCGCGAGCAGCTGCGCCACCATCGCCGGCGCCCCGTTGAACTGCGTGACCTGCTCATCGCGGATCAGCGCCAGTGCGCGCGCCGGATCCCAGCGCGGCAGAAACACCAGGCGCCGACCGTGGCGGAGGGACGTGAGCAGCTGGGCGTGCAGTCCACTGACGTGAAAGAGCGGCACGGCCGTGAGGGTGGTGGGCTGCAAGCCGCGCGCCATCATCGCCGCGACGAGGTCCGGCGAGGTCATCGCCGAAACGGCACCGATGTAGTCAATGTTGAACAGCGCCTGGCACACCGCACGCTGGCTGGACAGCACGCCCTTGGCCTGGCTGCTGGCCCCAGAGGTGAAAAGGATCAGTGCTGCATCGTCAGGCTGCAGGCTCGGCGGAACGTAGGCCGGCCCGCCAGGCGCGATCAGCGCCGGCCAATCCAGCCCCGCCGGTGCGTCGGCTGCCGCCGCGTCCGCCACGATGGCCCGGCAACCCAGGGCGCCCAGGTCATCGGCCACCCGCGCATGGCGGTCGGCGTCGCAGAGCAGCCAGGTCGGCGTGAGATCGCGCAGGTTGGCCAGCAGCTCATCACGCAGGCCAAAACTGTTGAGTGGCGCGGGCACCGCACCGAGCAGCGCCACGGCGACAAAGGCCACCGCCCACTCGGGGCGGTTGCGCATCGCGATGGCAATGCGCTCGCCTGGGCGCACTCCGAGCTCTTGCTGCAGCCGTCCGGCCAGCGCATCGGCCGCTGCGAAGAAGCGCTCGCAGCTCCAGCGCTCGCCTTCGTGAACGATGAACTCCTTGCCGGCATGGGCCCGGCCGGCGTTGAGCAGCTCGGGCAGGGTCGCAAACGCATTCTTGTAGGCGTTCAGCGTCTGGCCACCGCGTTGCAGTGGCTGCAGCTCGAAGGGTGCCCCGGCAGCGGTCAGGCGGACGCGGCACTCGGCGGCCAGCATTGGCAGGTCGGGCGGGCTGACGGCGGGGCCCGGGGAAGCCGCGGTGGCCGGGTGAGCGCTTGGGGTAGCGGCCGCTTGTCGAGGTGTATCCATGGGGTCGCTCATGCGCTGGTTCATGGGGTCAAAGTCCTTTCAGGCGAGCATAGCGGTCGACATGGAAGCGTGCGTCACCCAGGCTGGCCTGAAGCACACGGGCGCGCTTGAGGAACAGGCCCAGGTCGAACTCGTCCGTCACGCCGATGCCGCCGTGCAGCTGCACCGCCTCGTTCAAGGCCCGCACGCAGAGGTCGGAGCAGCGGGCCTTGGCCAGGCTGGCCAGCAGCGGCAGGTCCGGGCTGTCGGCATCGATGGCCGACAGGGCTGCGCGCACCGCACTGTCGAACAGCTCGATCTCGCAGTACAGCCGAGCGACCCGGTGCTGCAGGGCCTGGAAGGAGCCGATCGGCACATCGAACTGCACACGCTCCTTGAGGTAGGCCACCGTGCGTTCGAAGGCCTCGCGCACCACGCCCAGTCCCTCGGCAGCCAGGCAAATGCGTGCACGGTCCAGCGCTGCGTCCAGCGCCCGTCGGGCAGCCGGTCCGCGCACCAGCAGCGCATCGTCGGCCACGCGCACACCTTGCAGACGCACGCGGGCGTAATTGCGGCTGTCGACCAGGTGCGTGGCCTGCATGCTCACACCGGGGCGGGCGGTGCCGACCACGAACAGGGCCAAATCTGCATCGATGGCGTCCTCCGCGCCCGTGCCCACCGCCTCAGGGACGTGATTTTCCCCAGTGCGCGCGACGATGATCAGCTGCTGGGACCCCAGGCCATCAAGGATGAAGCACTTCTCGCCATCGAGCACCCAGCCGCCCACTTCGCGCCGGGCCAGTGTGGCCGGCGCAACCAGGGCGACGCGGTCATGCCCACGCGACTCGTCCACCGCCAGCGCGGCACGGTCCTGGCCGGAGATCCAGCCGGGCAGC
Source organism: Pseudomonadota bacterium (assembly GCA_963205115.1). Lineage (GTDB taxonomy): Bacteria > Pseudomonadota > Gammaproteobacteria > Burkholderiales > Burkholderiaceae_C > Rubrivivax. The sequence continues at coordinate 52,016 of CAUJHV010000050.1, forward strand.
CAGCGGGCGATGGCCACGTCGTTGCCGCTGCGCAGCAGCAACTCGCTGCACAGCAGGTTTGACAGCAGCGGCAGCGCCGACAGGTGTCGGCCGACCTGTTCGAAGACGGCCCCCAGTCCCGCGTAGCCCACCGCCAGGCCGCCCTGCGACTCCGGGACCACCGCAGCGGTCCAGCCCAGGTCGATCACCTGTTGCCACACGTAGGCGTCGAAGCCCAGCGGTGCCGCTCCATCACGCAGGGCGCGCTGCGCGGCGACGGGCGCGCGCTGGCTCAGGAAGTCGCGCGCGCTGTCGGCCAGCTGCCGTTGTTCGTCATTCAACAGGAAAGTCATGGTTCTCACGCTCCGTGCCTCAGCCCGGCAGGCCCAGCACGCGCTTGGCAATGATGTTGAGCTGCACCTCGGAGGTGCCGCCGCCGATGGTGTAGGCCTTGGTGTTCAGCCAGGCGCGGCAGACCGCCTGCTCGTCGGCACTGAACTCGTCACCTTCCCAGCCCAGGCCACGCAGGCCCATGAGTTGCTCCAGCAGTTCGTACTTGGCCACTTCCTGCTCGGTCTGCACCAGCTTCATGATGGCCGCCAGGCCACTGACGTCCTGTCGCGCCAGAGCCTGCTCCTTGAGCCGCTGGCTGGTCAGCGCAAAGGCCTGAGCATCCATCAGGGTGGTGGCAAGGCGTTCGCGCAGCACCGCATCACGCAGCCCGCCGTCCGCGTCGTACAGGTACTGCCGACCCAGGGCCAGCGCGTCGTGCGAGGGCGCGCCGCCTTCGGCGAACTTGCCCATTGCGGCACGCTCATGCTGTAGCAGCTTCTTGGCCACTGCCCAGCCCTGGCCTGGCTGCCCCACCAGGTTGCGCAGCGGCACGCGCACGTTGTCGAAGAAGACCTGGCAGAAGCTGGACTTGCCGCCGATCAGCTCGATGGGCTTGACCGTCACGCCCGGATCGGCCATGTCGATCATCACGAAGCTGATGCCCTCTTGCTTGCGCCCGGTGTTGTCGGTGCGCACCAGGGCGTACATCCAGTCGGCCTTGTCGCCATCGGAGGTCCAGATCTTGGCGCCGTTGACGAGGTAGTGCGTCCCGCCCTCGTCGAGCCGGGCGGATGTCTTGAGGCTGGCCAGGTCGGAGCCCGCATTGGGCTCGGAGAAGCCCTGGCACCAGCGGCGCTCTCCTCGCATCATGGGGGGCAGGTGCTCGAGCTTCTGCGCTGACGTGCCTACCTCCAGCAGCACCGGCCCGAGCATCCAGACACCCAGGTTGTACTGGGGCTGGCGGCAGCCCAGGCGGGCCATTTCTTGCTCGAAGACACGTTCCTGCTTCGGGCTCAGGCCTGCTCCGCCAAACTCCTTCGGCCAGCCCGGCGCAAAGTAGCCGCGTTCCCGGCAGCGCTCGAACCACAGGCGCTGCTCCTCGAACGCAAACGTCAAGCGCGAGCCGCCCCAGACCATCTCGTCAGCCACGATGGGAGTGCGCAGGCGCGGCGGGCAGTTGGCTTCCAGCCACTGCGCCAGCTCGGCGCGGAAGGTGTCAAGGTCGTTCAATCGGGACTCCACAACATCAGGTCATCAGGTCGCCAGGCTGAAGCGGTGGCAGCCGTCATCATCGAGCACGCGTCGCACTTCACCCTCGTGCCGCAGCCAGGACAGGTGGGCGAGGGTCTCGCCCAGCGCCATCAACTCGTCGGCGGCATGGCGCAGCCGGGGGAACTGCACCTGCATCAGCTCCAGCGCGGTGGCGGCGCCGCTCCGGGCCAGTTCAGCGCGCAGCAGCTCGAACTGCTGTCGGTGGTGCGCGCGCAGCTCCTCCACACGGGCATGCAGGCCGCGGAACACCCGCTCATGCGAGGGCAGCACCAGCGTGTCCGGTGCCAGGCGGTCGAGCCTGTCCAGCGAGGCCAGCCACAGCTGCAGGGGATTGGCCTCGGGCTCGATCGAAGAGACCAGCACGTTGGAGGTGATGCGCGGCAGCAACTGGTCACCAGAGATCAGGATGCACTCGGCAGTTCGCTCGGACGCGCTGTACAGGCAGGCATGCTCGGGCGAATGCCCCTCGCCGACCACCACCTGCCAGTCACGCTCACCGATGCGCAGCCGGTCACCGTCGCGCAGGCGCTGGTAGCTGCCGGGCACCGGCGGCATGAAGGGGTCACGGCGCAACTCGGCAAACATGGCCTCGACCTGGGCCTCTCCCATACCGGCGCGGCGATAGAAGAGCATGTCGCTGGCCGGCAAGGGGTCCGGAGGCGGGCTGCCCATCAGACCACGCATCAGGAAGTACTCACCATGCGTCATGAACATCGGCGCGCCGAAGCGCTCGCCGATCCAGTCCGCGAGGCCGGAGTGGTCGTAGTGCGAGTGGGTACAGATGAGCCGGCGGATCGGCAGCCCAACCAGATGCCGCTGGGCAATCACTTCCCAGACCTCGCGGCTGCGCCGGGTGTTCAAGCCGGTGTCCACCAAGGTCCAGCAGTCGCCTTGCGCATCGCGATCACGCAACAGGTAGACGTTGATGTGATCCAGCGCCATCGGCATGGGCTGGCGCAGCCAGAGGATGCCGGCTGCCACCTCCACCGCAGACAGTCCGTCGGCACTGGGTGGGGTGAAGGGGTACTCCAGCGAAGCCGAGGCGCGCAAGCGCGGCGGGCGCCGCAGCGCCGGCGGCATATCTGCGTCACTCATGGCGATGTTGTCCCGGCCGATATCAGCCACCGAGGACTCTTGTCAAGGTCGACTCCGACAACGGCACATAGGTTCCGGCGGCATCGTCGCGCACGTACAGAGGCTCCTTCACCACAGCGGCGTTGAAGCCCTCGCGCTGCAGGTCGACTTTGCGCAACTTGTAGTTGCCGGTCATGTCCGCCGTGGCCGACAGGCGCAGGAACAGCGGCGCCGCGTAGCTCGCCAGGCGCGTCGTGGCCAGCGCCCAGAAGGCGGCGGGGTCGAAGTCCACGCCCGGATGCAGCACGAGCGCGGCCATGCCGGCGCGGCCCTCGTGACCCGGCACCTGCACGCCGTAGACGGTCACAGCGTCCAGCCCAGGAAAGTCACCCAACGCATCGGCCACCTCGGCGGTGGAGACGTTTTCGCTCTTCCAGCGGAAGGTGTCGCCGATGCGGTCGACGAACCAGCAGTAGCCGTCGGCATCGCAGCGCAGCAGGTCACCGGAGGACCACCAGGCGTCGCCCTCGCGGAACACATTGCGCAGGATCTTGCGCTCGGTGGCCTCGGCGGAGGTGTAGCCCTCGAAGCGCCCGGCGATGAGGTCGGGCAGGTCGTAGATCATGCCGATGGCCTCACCGGGCTCGTCCACGGCGGCGAGTTGCAGGAAGCCATCCGGGCCACGAGGGTGGGTGTCGCTGCCCAGGTCATAGCGCACCAGCCGCAGGTTGGTCCGATCCCAGAAAGGCACGCGGCCGCAGGAACCGATGCGGTTCTCGAGGTTGAGCGTGCTGGCGTTGGCCTCGGTGGAGCCCCAGCTCTCGTAGATCGCCATCTCGCCGAAGCGCTCCACCCAACGCGTCCAGACTTCCGGAGCCATTCCGGTGCCGGCCATCTTGCGCAGCGAGTGGTCCCGGTCGTCGGGCTGCGGCGGGTTGCTCAGCAGGAAGCGGCAGATTTCGCCGACGTACTGGCACACCGTGATGCGGTGGCGGCGCACGTCGTCCCAGAACTCGCGGCGGCTGAACTTGCGGCGCAGCGCGATGCTCGCGCCAGCGCAGAGCGCGGTGGCCGTGGCCGACATCGACGCTGCACCGTGGTAGAGCGGCAGGAAGCAGTAGAAGCAGTCCTCGGGCCCGATCTCCCAGACCGTCTTCATCGCCGCACCGGCCATCAGCCACCGGGCATGGCTGACCACGGCCGCCTTGGGCAGTCCGGTGGTGCCGGAGGTGAAGATGTACTGCGCGGTGTCGCCCGCCACCAGGCCGTCACGCCAGACCGCGGGTGGGTTGTGGCTCGGCGCTCCGGCCACGAGGGGAGCCAGATCCAGCGTGCACAGGGCCTGCAGCGCCGGGTCGGCGGGGCGAGCATGGTCCGGCCAGAGCCACAGCGGCAGGTCCTTTGGCAGGGTAGGCGTGGCAGCGAAGTGAGGCAAACACTCCTCGCCAACGATCACCCGGCCGGCCCGGGTTTCGGCCAGGGCATGCTCCAGCACTCGGCCACTGGCATGGGTGTTCAGGAAGGCAACGACCGCCCCCAGCTTGCTCAGCCCCATCCAGGCGAAAAAGAACTCCGGCCGGTTCTCCATCGCCAGCGCCACCACGTCGCCCCGACGCACGCCCAGGGCCTGCAGGGCATGCGCGGCCTGGTTGACGCAGGCGTTGAACTCGGTGTACGTCCAGCGCTGGTCGCCATGCTGAAGGCACAGCCGCTCGGCAAAGGTCTGCGCGCTCTCCTCAAGGCGCTCGGCCGTGGTGTCGCTGCTGGAAGCCCGGAAGGCCATGCTGACCTCCGAACGACGGTCTAGCTTGCCCTGGGTCACCTCGCGAGGCACGATGGGATGGTGGGTCACTGGGGTCTCCTCCTGGGTGCGCGGGCCTGCGCTCAGCGCACCGGGCGCGGCAGGCCCAGTCCGAACTGAGCGATCAGCTCGCGCTGGATCTCATTGGTGCCACCGCCAAAGGTGTTGATCGTGCTGGCGCGCAGCTCGTACTCCAGCTCGCCGAGCAGGAAGGCTGCGGAGGAGCCGGCGCGCACCAGGGCGCTGCCACCCACGATGTCCATCAGCCTGCGCAGCACCTCGACCACCCCTTCGGAGCCATAGACCTTGGTTGCCGAAGCCAGGGCGACGCCCATGTTGCCGTCCTCCAAATCAGCGGCGATGCGAAAGTTGATCAGCCGCATCGCTTCCAACCGGGTGTAGCACTCGGCGAGCGAACGACGCACCCAGGGCTGATCGACGGCACGCCGACCCTGCTCGTCGCGAGCCTTGGCCCACAGCAGCACCTTGCGGAAGGGGCCGAAGACCTTGTCCGACCAGGAACCCAGCCCGAGCCGCTCGTGGTTGAGCTGGGCGGTGATCAGCTTCCAGCCACCGTGCAGCTCGCCGATCAGGTTGGCGGCCGGCACCTGCACGTTGTCGTAGTAGGTGGCGGCGGTCATGTTGCCCACCGTCTCGATCAGCGTGTGCGAGAAGCCGGGCGCATCGGTGTCCATCACCATGATGGAGATGCCCTTGTGGCGCGCCAGGTCGGGGCTGGTGCGCGCGGCCAGCCAGACATGATCGGCGGCCTCGATACCCGAGGTCCAGAGCTTGGCGCCATTGACCACGAAGTGGCCGCTCTGCAGGTCGCCCTCCAGCCGCGCCGAGGTCTTCAGCGAGGCCAGGTCGGAGCCGGCCTGGGCCTCGGAGTAGCCAATGGCGAAGATCGTCTCGCCGCTGGCGATGCCGGGCAGGTAGCGGTCCTTCTGCGCCTGCGTGCCGTGCTCCATCAGCGCCGGGCCGACGGTGCTGATGGTCACGAAGGGCAGCGGCGCGCCGGCGATGTTGGCCTCCTCGAAGAAGATCAACTGCTCGGTCGGGCCGAAGCCCTGGCCGCCGAAGGCCTTGGGCCAGCCCACGGCCAGCCAGCCGTCGCTGCCCATGCGGCGGATGGTGTCGCGGTATTCGCTGCCGCTCTCGGCGCCGCGCAGGCGCACGCGCAGCTCGGGCGTCATCAGCTGGGTGAAGTAGTCGCGCACGCGCAGGCGCAACGCGTGCTGTTCGGGGGTGAGGTCGATGAACATCGGCTGTGCTCCGGTCTGTGCTGGCGTTCAGGCTGCGCCGAGGATCAGGCCGCTGGTGGGCACGCCGGTGCCGGCGGTCACCACCACGTTGCGTGCGCCCGCCACCTGGTTGACCGCGCTGCCGCGCACCTGGCGCACGGCCTCGGCAATGCCGTTCATGCCGTGGATGTAGGCCTCGCCGAGCTGGCCGCCGTGGGTGTTGATCGGCAGCTGGCCGCCGCGTGCATGGTGGCCGGCACGCACGAAGTCCTTGGCTTCGCCGCGCTTGCAGAAGCCGAACTCCTCCAACTGCGGCAGCACGAAGGGCGTGAAGTGGTCGTAGATCACCGCGGTCTGCACATCCTCGGGCGTCAGGCCGCTCTGCTGCCACAGCTGGCGTGCCACCAGGCCCATCTCGGGCAGGCCGGTGATGGAGTCGCGGTAGAACGAGGTCATGCTCTGCTGGCCCTCGCTGACGCCCTGCGCCGCACCCTTGATCAGCACCGGCCGGGTCTTCAGGTCGCGCGCGCGCTCGGCCGAGGTGATCACCATCGCCACCGCGCCGTCGCTTTCCTGGCAGCAGTCCAGCAGGTGCAGCGGCTCGCAGATCCAGCGGCTGGCCTGGTGCTCTTCCAGCGTGATCGGCTTGCCGTAAAAGAAGGCGGCCGGGTTGGTGGCGGCAAAGTCGCGCGCGGCCACGGCCACGCGGCCGAAGTCCTCGCTGGTGGCGCCGAACTCGTGCATGTAGCGGCGGCCGAACATGCCCACCCACGCGGCGGGCGTGTGGAAGCCGTGCGGCATGTACCAGCCGTAGTTGACGTTGTCGAAGATCGGGGTGGCACCGAAGCCGTAGGAGCCCGAACCGAAGCGGTACCAGCTGCGCTCGTTCATGGCCCGGTAGACCACCACGGTCTTGGCGATGCCGGTGGCCACGGCCATCGCGGCATGCAGCACCGGCGCGCAGGCGGCGCCGCCGCCATGCGGCACCTGCGAGAAGAAGCTGACGTTCTTGGCGCCCAGCAGGCGCGCGATCTCGTACTCCGGCACCTTGTCGACGGTGTAGGACGAGAAGCCGTCGACCTCGCTGGGGTCGATGCCGGCGTCACCCAAGGCGGCCAGCGTGGCCTCCATGGCCAGGCGCAGCTCGGTGCGGCCGGAGTTCTTGGAGAACTCGGTGGCGCCCAGGCCGACGATGGCGGCACGGCCGGAGATGTTGAAGTCACTCATGCGTGTGCCCCTTCGGCTCAGGCCAGCGCCACGCGCACCGTGCCGGTGACGTGGCTGCCCATCGAGTTCTTGCCCTTGAGCGTGATGTCCACCGTGCGGTCGGACACGCGGCGGTCGGTCACGGCACCGCTGAAGACCATCGTGTCGCCCGGGTAGTTGGGGGCGCCCAGCTTGATCTTCAGGTCCAGCAGGCGGGCCTCGGGTCCGGCCCAGGCCTGCACGAAGCGCTGTACCAGGCCGTTGGTGGTGAGGATGTTCATGAAGATGTGCGGCGAGCCAAGTGCCTTGGCCGCCTCGAGATCATGGTGGCCGGGAAAGTAGTCGCGCGTGGCGATGGCACCCCCGGCGATCAGCGGCACGGTGATGGGCACCGACAGCGGCGGCAGCTCATCGCCGATCTGGACGGCGTCGAAACGGGGCGTCGTGGTGGTCATGGTGTGTGCTCAGCAGTCTTCGGGCAGGTCGTACTTCCAGCCCAGGTTGTCGTTGTCGGCCAGCCAGTCGCCCAGCCGCGCCAGGTGGTGCTCGCTGCCGCCCAGCAGCGCGCCCAGCGCGCGGCTCCAGTAGAGGAAGCGGTGAATCGGGTAGGTCACGTCGACCCCCATGCCGCCGTGCACGTGCTGCGCCATGTGGCCGGCGCGGTGACCCAGATCGTTGGCCAGGGCCCGCGTGGCATGGGCCTGCGGCGCGCTGGGCCGGCCCGCGTCCAGGCGCCAGACCAGCTGCCACAGCGCGGCGCGCAGCGCCTCGGTGGCGATCTGACCGTCGGCCATCTGGCCGGCCACCAGCTGGAACGAGCCGATCGGGCGCTCGAACTGGCGGCGCTCGCTGACGTACTCCACGGTGCGGCGCAACTGCTGTTGCGTGACACCGAGTTGCAGCGCGGCGGCGCAGGCGATGGCGCGCTGCTCGACCCAGGCGGTGGCCTCGGCCGGCAGCACGGCCAGCACAGGGGCCGCGTCCAGGCGCAGGTCGGCCAGGCCCTGGTGGTGCTGGCTGAGGCCGGTCTCGCGCTGCACCGCGGGCTGAGACAGCGCCGGCAGCACCAGCCGGTCGGCGCCCTGCTCGTCGGCCACGGCCAGCAGCGCATGGCCGGCCAGGTCGGCCAGCGGCACCGCCTGCAAGCCGCCGTGCAGTCGGCCGTCGCGCAGCTGCACGCCATGGCCGCGGCTGGCGCTCAGGCCCGCCAACGAGAGGGCCAGCAGCTCACCGGCCATCGCCGCCGGCAGCAAGGTGTCGGCGGCCTCGGGCGCAAAACGCGCCACAGCGGCCGCGACCAGCTGCTGCTCCCACAGCGGCACCAGGGCCAGCGCCCGCCCCTGCTGCTCCAGCACGGCCATCAATTCGGTCATGCCCAGGCCCAGGCCGCCATGCGTCTCGGGCACCAGGATGCCATGGAGGCCCGCGGCCACGCATTGCTGCCACAGGTCCTGCATCGAACCGGCGCCCGACAGGTCGTGCGCGCGCAGCTGGTCATCGCTGCAGTAATCGTTGAACAGGCCCTGCGCCATGTCGGCAAAAGCGCGCTGATCCTCGCTCAGCTGGAAATCCATTGCATCGCTCTCCGCGCTCAGGCCGCCAAGGGGCGGAACTGCGGCAGCACCAGCTCGCCGTCGTTGAAGCTGTTGAACTCGACCTGCACCGCCTGGCCGATCTGCACCTCGGACGGCTTCACTCCCACCAGCTGGGCGATCAGGCGCGTCCCCTCCTCCAGCTCGATCAGCGCGATCGGATTCGGGTGGTCGAAGGGCGGCACCTCGGGGTAGTGCATCACCACAAACGAGTACACCGTGCCGCGGCCGCTGGCCTGCAGCGTGTCCCACTCGAAGGAGTGGCAGCTGGGGCACACCGGTCCCGGAGGGTGGCGCAGCGTGCCGCAGCCCTTGCAGCGCTGCACCAGCAGCCGGCCCTCGCGCGCGCCTTCCCAGAAGAAGCGCGTGTCGTCACTGATGCCGGGCGCGGAGCGCTTGATCTTCGGCGGGCCGGAGGGGGCATCGCCCTGGCTGGCCGCGGGCTTGACCGGGTTGGCCGGGCGGAACTTGAAGACCCGGAACAGCAGCTGGCCGACCTTCTCGTCCCCGCCATCCTGCTCGGCGAAGTAGCTCATGATCAGCGTGACGAAGAAGCCCGTGCCCAGCGCGGTGGTCTTCTCGTCGCCCACGCTGTCCAGCCGCGTGGTGTAGTACAGGCGCTCGCCCTCGCGCACCGCGCGGTCGAAGCTGAGCTCGGAGTTCACCGCCACCACCGACGCGAAGCCCTGGGCCTCTATCAGCTTGAGCACCTCGTAGGGGTTGTCGGTGGTCGAGCCTGGCGGGTAGTTGTTGGCCACCGGGCCTTCCATGCACCACACCTGAAGCATGGCTTCGGGCGCCAGCACCTGGCCCTCGGCATCGTGCGGCACGGCCACACCCATGAGCTCACACCACTGCCGGATCATCGGCTCGTTGACACGGTCCCAGGCATATACGCGCCCGTACTCCTTGCCCACCAGGGCGCGGGCCTGCTTCATCCACTCGTGTTCTGCCACGACATGCTCCTTGTTGTTGGGTGCTGAGCCGATCGGCTCAGTGCTTGTCCGCCGTCGCGGCGGACAGGAAGGCAGGACGCTCGCCGCCGCCGTGCAGCAGCAGGTTGCTGCCACTCATGTAGGCGGCGCGCGGCGAGGCGACGAACAGGCAGGCCCGGGCGATGTCCGCCGGCTCGGCCAGACGCCCGGCCGGGATGGTGGCGGCCACCGCCGCCAGACCGGCGTCGTCGCCGAAGTGCAGGTGCGACTGCTCGGTGCGCACCAGGCCCGGGCTGACCGCCACCACACGCACCTTGGGTGCCCATTCCACCGCCAGCGAGGCGGTCAGGCTGAGCACCGCGGCCTTGGCCGCGCCGTAGGCCGCCGTACCGGGCGAAGGGCGCAGCGCGCTGATGCTGCCGATGTTGACGATCACACCGCCTTCGGGCTGCTGCTGCATCTGCGCATTGGCCGCCTGCGCCGCGTGCAGGGCCGAGAACAGGTTCAGCCGCAGCACGCCCTCGTGGAAGCGCGGCGAGACGGTGGCAGCGTCTACGGACGGTGCACCGCCGGCGTTGTGCACCAGCACGTCAAGCCGACCATGGCGCTGTACGATGACCGCCACCAGTTGGCGCACGGCCTCGGCCTCGCGCACGTCACAGGCGATGAACTCGGCCGTGCGGCCGCCGGCCGCAGGCGCGCTGTCGGGCGCGTTTCGGCCACACACCACCACGGTGGCACCCGCTGCGAGGAAGGCCTCGGCGATGCCGCGGCCAATGCCCTTGGTGCCGCCGGTGACGAGCACGACACGCTGGTCGAAGTCCCGGGGTACATCCTGAATCACCTGATCGAGGTCCATGCCCTCAAATCTAGGGACGCCCCCCGGCGGCAGATACGTCCAAAAGGACGATGTGACTGCAGACTCCCGCCAGGACCATGCCGAGCATCGAATGCGCCTGGAAGATGCCGATGACCGACGCCCCCTGCCCCGCCCCGCCGCCCGCCGATGAACTGCTGCTCGAACGGCCCGCCGAGGGCGTGGCCCTGCTGCGCATGCACCGCCCCGAGGCCACCAATGCGCTGAGCCTGGGGCTGCAGGCCCGGTTGTCGGCCGCGTTCACGGACCTGTCGGCCGATGACAGCGTCCGGGTGATCGTGCTGACCGGCGGCGAGCAGGTGTTCGCAGCCGGGGGCGACATCCGCAGCATGGAGGGCTGCGGGCCCATCGAGATCCTGCAGCGCCACACTGAACGGGTGTGGGCGCCGATCGAACACTGCCCCAAGCCGGTCATCGCTGCGGTCTGCGGCTACGCCTACGGCGGCGGTGCGGAACTTGCCATGCACTGCGACATCATCCTGGCAGGCCAGGGCGCGCGCTTCTCGCAGCCCGAGATCCGAATCGGCATCATGCCGGGCATTGGCGGCACGCAGCGCCTGGTGCGCGCGGTCGGCAAGTTCAACGCCATGCGCCTGCTGCTCACCGGCCAGCCAGTCGGCGCCGAGGAGGCCCGCCTGATGGGGCTGGTCAGCCAGGTGCTGCCCGACGAGGAGGTGATCCCCGAGGCGCTGAAGATGGCCCGCCTGATCGCCTCGATGCCGCCGCTGGCCGCACAGCAGGTCAAGGAGGTGGTGCTCGCTGGCGTGGACGCCTCGCTGGAAGCCGCGCTGGCGCTGGAGCGCAAGGCCAACCAGCTGCTGTTCGCCACACGCGACCAGAAGGAGGGCATGCAGGCCTTCATCGAGAAGCGCCGGCCGAAGTTCGAGGGACGCTGAGCGCTGCGGCCCCCGCCGCACGGCGCGTGGGCCGCAGCCGCATCAGGCCGCCTCGATGTTCCCGGCGCCGAAGAAGGCGCGCATCGACACCACCTTGCCGGCCGCGTCGAAGCGGAACAGGTCGATCGGGCGGATCGTCGTCGCTCGCCCTTCGTGGACGAAGGTCACGCGGAACGCGAACGCCGCCTCGCAGCCCGCCACCCGCACCTCACCCTCCAGCGCCACTTCCAGCTTCAGTGCCACCGAACCGGCATAGAAACGGCGGATCTCGGCCAGGCCGTGCCGGGGCTCGGAGCCCACCGGGTCCTCGACCACGGCGTCCTCGGCGTAGAGGGCGACGATGGCCTCCAGGTCACTCTCGTTGAGCGCGCGCACATAGGCTTGCACGGCGGCCTGCATCTGTTCGACGGTGGGCATCGGCGCGTCCTCCACTCAGAACTGGGTGGGGCGGCCGGCGGCGTCGATGCCGCCATCCACCACGATTTGCGCGCCATGCACGTAGCTGGCGGCCGGGCCCATCAGGAAGGCGACCACCGACGCGATCTCGGCCGGCTCGGCGCGCCGGCCCAGCGGCGGGATGAACTTCTGGATCGCCTCGGCGTAACGCGGGTCGTCCAGCCCGGCCTGCAGCAGCGGCGTCTCGGTGGCGCCGGGCGCCACGCTGTTCAGGCGCACACCCGCACGCCCCCAGGCCGGCGCACGCCGGCGCACGGCCACCGTCAGCGCATTCTTGGAACCGGCGTAGGCCAGGTTGCCCCCCTGCGGGCCGGCCCCGTTGACGATGGCCTGCGCCTTCGCCTCGTCCCCCGCCTCCAGCACGGCGGCCAGCGGGTTCCTGTCCCAGGGCAGGTGGGCCGAAGCCACCGAAGAGATCACCACCGCGGCCGGTTGGGCGCCGCGCTGCAAGGCGGGCAACAGGCCGTCGAGCAGCTCGATCGCGCCGAAGTAGTTGACCGACACCGCCAGCGAGGGCGGCTGCACCTGGGCCCCCAGGCCGGCGCAGAGCACCAGCCCGTCAAGCTGGCCGCCGCAGCGCTGCAGCGCGGCAGCGATGACCTGGGCGCGCCCGGCCGCGGTGGAGAGGTCGCCGATGATCTCGGCGTTGCGCAGGTCGACGCCGATGACGTTGTGGCCGGCAGCGATCAGCGCCTCGCGGGCGGCGGCGCCGATGCCGGAGGCTGAGCCGGTGATGAGGGTGCAGGGCATGCGGACTTCCTTCATTCGAGACGGTGAGTTCGAGACGGTGAGTGTGATGGCAGGCGCAGGAACGGCACAACGCGCCCGACGGCATCACACCGCGGCGGGCGGTTGCCCACCACGTGCAAACGGACGATGCCCAGGTGCCGCAGCGACCCTAGCCTCGCGGCTCCAGACGACGAGCGCACCCGCCGCCATGAGTCCCACGCCCCCGCCTGCCGCCTCGCCCTATCCGCACCTGCTGGCCCCGCTCGCAGTCGGTGGTCTGATGCTGCGCAACCGCGTGCTGATGGGCTCGATGCACACCGGGCTGGAGGATCGACCCGATGGCTTCGAACGCCTGGCCACCTTCTACGCCGAGCGGGCCCGCGGCGGCGTGGGCCTGATCGTGACCGGCGGCTACGGCGTCAACGCCCACGCGCTGGGCCAGCCCGAGCACGCCGAGACCGCCACGCTGTGCAACGCAACCCAGGCCGCACGCCACCGCGTGGTGACCGATGCGGTGCACCACGAAGGTGGCCACATCGTGCTGCAGCTGCTGCACCTGGGCCGCTACGACCATGCAAGCGGTGGCGTGGCCCCCTCGGCGCTGCGCTCGCCGCTGTCGCCTCATCTGCCGCATGCGCTCAGCGAGGCCGAGATCCACGGGCTGATCGCCGACTACGCCCGCGCCGCCCGGTTGGCCTGCAGCGCCGGCTATGACGGCGTGGAGGTGATGGGCTGCGAGGGCTACCTGATCAACCAGTTCCTCGCCCCGCAGACCAACCAGCGCAGCGACGCCTGGGGCGGCCACGCCCCGGCCCGGCAGCGCTTCGCGCTGGAGATCGTGCAGCGCGTGCGCGAGGCGATCGGCGCTGACGCGCTGCTGCTGTTTCGCCTCTCGCTGCTGGACCTGGTGCCCGACGGCAGCCGCTGGGACGAGGTGGTGGCGCTCGCACGTGCGCTGCAGGCAGCAGGCGTGTCCCTGCTCAACACCGGCATCGGCTGGCACGAGGCGCGTGTCCCGACCCTCGCCACGCTGGTGCCGCCCGCGGCCTTCAGCTGGGCGGCGGCGCGCCTGCGCACGGCGGTGGACATCCCGGTGGTGGCCGGCAACCGCATCAACACGCCCGAGGTGGCCGAGGCCCTGCTGGCGCGCGGGGATGCCGACCTGGTCGCACTGGCGCGCCCGCTGCTGGCCGACCCGGACTTCATCCGCAAGGCCGCCACGGGCCGGGCCGAGGACATCAACACCTGCATCGCCTGCAACCAGGCCTGCCTGGATGCGGCCTTCGAGCAACAGGGCGTGAGCTGCCTCGTCAACCCGCGCGCCTGCCGCGAGACCGATTGGCCCACCGGCCCGGCCGCCACGCCACGCCGCGTGGCCGTGGTGGGCGCCGGGCCGTCCGGCCTGGCCTGCGCCGTGCAGGCCGCCGAGCGAGGCCACGCGGTGACTCTGTTCGAGGCCCAGGCCACGCTGGGTGGCCAGTTCGACCTGGCCCGGCGCATCCCCGGCAAAGAGGAGTTCGGTCAAACGCTCCGCTACTTCCGACAACGCCTGGCGCAGACCGGCGTGGTCCTGCGGCTTGGGCAGCGCGCCCGGGCCGACGACCTGCTGGGTTTTGACCACGTGGTGCTCGCCACGGGCGTGCGCGCACGCCAGCCGGACATCCCTGGTGTGCAGCATGCCAAGGTGGTCGGTTACGCCGACGCCATCCGCCAGCCGCAGACGCTGGGTCGGCGCGTGGCGTTGATCGGTGCGGGCGGCATCGGCTTCGACGTGGCCGAGCTGCTCAGCGGCCCCGCCGAACCTCTGGCCGATGCGCAGCAGGCCTTCCTGGCCGAATGGGGCGTCGACCGCGACCTGCAGACCCGCGGCGGCCTCAAACCGCCGGCCGCGGCCAGCGGGCCCCTGGCGGCACGCCAGGTCTGGCTGCTGCAGCGCCGCCCCGGCAAGCCCGGCCGGGGGCTGGCGCGCACCACCGGCTGGATCCGGCGCAGCGTACTGGACCGGCGCGGCGTGCGCATGCTGGGCGGCGTGGAGTACCTGGGTGTGGACGACAACGGCCTGCACCTGCGCGTCGAAGGATCACCGCGCTGCCTCGCGGTGGACCACGTCGTGCTCTGCGCCGGCCAGGAATCCGAGCGCGCGCTGCTGGCGCCGCTGCAGGCACGCAGCGTGCCGGTGAGCCTGATCGGCGGCGCCGACCAGGCTGCCGAGGTGGATGCCTGCTGCGCCATCGAGCAGGGCATGCGCCTCGCCCTGGCGCTCTGACCTCGGCCATCGGGTGGGTGGGTGCAGCACGGTCGGCGCTCGCGCCGCGTCCGAACGGACGATGCCCGGGGCGGCACACTTCCCACAATCAGACCATCCGCGTGTCCACACGCTCCCTTTGCCCGACCCCCATCGGCGAGCCCGCTGCCATGAACCCCTCTCACGCCCCCCTGTTCGAGCCCGGCCGCATCGGCCGCATGGAACTGCGCAACCGCCTGCTGGTGTCCCCAATGGGATCGAACTTCGCCGAGGCCAACGGCCACTGCGGCGAGCGCATCCAGGCCTACTACGAGGCCCGCGCCCGGGGCGGCGCGGCCCTGATCACGATGGGTGCCTGCGGTGTGGCCTACCCGGCCGGCACCGGCGAGCCCTACCAGGTCGGCATCTCGCGCGACGACTTCATCCCGGGGCTCGCGGCCGTGGCAGAGAGGGTGCACCGTCACGGCGGGCGCATCGCGATGCAGCTGCACCACGGCGGCAAGAACGCCGCCAACGACCTCAGCCAGGGCCGTGAACTGTGGGTGCCCTCGATACCAAAGGTGCAGCCCTCCGACATGATGAGCGCCGTCACGCGCGAGGAACTGGCCACTTTCGTCGGCGTGGGCCCGCACAAGCCGCGCCTGCGCGTGATGGACGAAGCCGACATCGCGCAGATGATCGAGTGGTTCGCCGCGGCAGCCGCGCGTGCCCAGGCCGCCGGTTTCGACGGCGTAGAGCTGCACGCAGCGCACAACTACATCCTGGCGGGCTTTCTCTCGCCCTACTACAACGGCCGCGACGACGCCTGGGGCGGGCCGCTGGAAGGCCGCGCGCGGCTGCTGCTGGAGACGATCCGGGCCGTCAAGGCCCGCGTGGGAGCGGATTTCCCGGTCTGGGTGCGGCTGGACGGCGAGGAGCTGCACACGCCCGGCGGCATCACGCTGCCCGACGCGGTGGCCACGGCACAGCTGTGCGAGGCGGCCGGCGTCGATGCTATCAGCGTGTCGGCCTACGCCATGCTCAGCCGCGGCACGGCCTTCACCGACGCGCCGCTGCCACAGCAGCCGATGGCCTACGTCTCCAACGCCGCGGCGATCCGTCGGGCCGTGAAGGTCCCGGTGATCGCGGCCGGCAGGATCGAGCCGGAGGAAGCTGCCCAGGCGATCCATGGTGGTCACTTCGATTTCCTGGCCATGGCCCGCAAGACCCTGGCCGACCCCGAGATCCCGATCAAGCTGGCCGAGGGCCGCGCCCGCGAGATCCGCCCCTGCATCTACTGCTACACCTGCGTCAGCGAGATCTTCGTGAACCGCCGCGTCAAGTGCAGCGTGAACGCGCAGACCGGCCACGAGGCCGAGGCCACGATCGAGCCGGCCGCCGTGCCGCGCCACGTGCTGGTGGTTGGCGGCGGGCCGGCCGGCATGGAGGCCGCGCGCGTGGCCGCCCTGCGCGGGCACCGCGTCACGCTGGCCGAGCGCGGCAACCGCCTGGGCGGTACGCTGTTCTTCGCCGGGCTGGCCTACCCCGAAAACGGCCGCCTGCTGGACTACCTGCGCGCCCAGATGGAGCGCCTGCCCATCGACGTGCGGCTGGATGCCGAGGTGGACGCCGGCTTCGTCGCCGACCTGCGGCCGGACGCCATCATCGTCGCCACCGGCGCACGCCGCGGCACACCGCCCATCCCCGGGGCGGACCTGAACCACGCCTGGAGCGGCGACGAGCTGCGCCGGATGATGACCGGCGACGGTGCCGAAGAGATCGCCCGCAACAAGCTCAACCTCGCCGAGCGCGCCCTGTTCAAGGCCGGCGGCCTGCTGCGCGTCACCGACAGCAGCCAGGCGGTGCAGAACCTCTCGAAGCTGTGGATGCCGCTGGGCAAGCGGGTGGTGATCATCGGCGGCGGGCTGGTCGGCCTGGAACTGGCGGAGTTCCTGATCGCCCGTGGGCGGGAAGTCACCGTGCTGGAACCCGGCCCGCGCGCCGGCCGGGAGCTGTCCATCGTGCGCCGATGGCGCGTGCTGGACGCGGTGAAGTCCCACGGCACGCTGCAGCTCAAGGCCCAGGTCAGCGAGATCACCCGCAAGGCGGTGATCTGGTCCGACGCCGAGGGTCAGGCCCAGCTCACACCGGCCGACTCGGTGGTGCTGGCCCTGGGCGCCGAGGCCGAT
Organism: Pseudomonadota bacterium; assembly: GCA_963205115.1. GTDB lineage: Bacteria > Pseudomonadota > Gammaproteobacteria > Burkholderiales > Burkholderiaceae_C > Rubrivivax. Next base: position 68,823 of record CAUJHV010000050.1, read on the forward strand.
GCCAGCGTGGCCGACGCCCTGGCCGGCTGCGGCGTGCCGCTGCAGCGCATCGGCGACTGCGCCGGCGTCAACTACATCGAGGGCGCGATGCACGAAGGCCACCGCGCCGGACGGACGGTCTGACCTGCCGTGGCCCGGGACAGGCCGACCTCCCCGAGTCAGAACTCCCCGTCCTTGATGTAAGGCTGGCTCCACAGGATGCTTTGCATCAGCACCGACTTCACCCAGGCTGCGTGCATCTTCTCCACGTCGGCGGTCGATGCGCCCTTCTTGGCGAGGAAGGGTTTGAGCGTGGTGGTGATGGGAATGGTCAGCGCCGGGATGTATCGGAAGTTCACCTGCGCCACGCTCGGCGCCCGGTCGGTCTGGTTCTTCTTGAGGCGGTTGTGGCGCAGGCCGATCTCGTACTGCCAGTCCAGCCAGCGCTGGTCGTGGTTGGCATCGGCCGTGTCCAGGATCCACAGCGCGAAGCGCTTGCGCACGGCTTCCAGGTACGCAGCGTCCGGCTTGCCGGTCTTGGCGTCACCAAAGAAGTAGACGAGTTCAGGCGTCGAGGCCACGAAACCGTACCAGACGTCCAGGATCGCGTCGGTCTGGTCGGCCAGGATCGCCCTGCTCTGGCGCAGGGCCTTGACGTCCTCTTCGGTGAACAGCAGAGAGGCCTGCAGCGCCTTCAGATCGGCCATCGTGTAGGGCGCCTTGGCCAGGGTTCGCTGGCCATAGGCGTAGCCCGTCACCGCGGGGTTGGCCGGTTGCTGGGCGTGGCTGGCCGGCAGCGCCGTGGCCAGTGCGACGGCAAGCAGAGCGGGTGTGAAGAGCTTCATCGGGGTCTCCGGGGTGGCAAGCGACAGATGTCGCTCGATGGCTTGCATCGTGACCGGAAACTCTGGATGATGGGTGTCATGAAGTCCAAGGAAGATGACTCCAAGTCCAGCGCAGTCGATGCGGTGGATCGCCTCTCGACGCTGCTGGATCGCTTCCACGTTCGCGCCTCGCTGTTCCACACCGGGCCACTGTGCGGTCGCACCACCTTCGAGGCACAGCCGGATCGCGCCTTCCTGCATGTGCTGCGGCGCGGGCGCCTGCAGATCGAGCACCCGGCAGGCACCGGTGCACCACGGTGCGTGGTCGTGGAGGAGCCGACGCTGCTGCTGTACCCGCGCGCCGTGCCGCATGCCTTCGTCAACCCGCCGCGTGAGGGCTCGGACTTCACCTGCGCGACGCTGCAGTTCGCCGGTGGCGACCGCAACCCCATAGCGGCGGCGCTGCCCCCGCTGGTGCAGGTGCCGCTGGATGCCATTCCGGGTCTTCGGCCCGCGTTGGACCTGCTGTTCGCCGAAACCGACCAGGTGCGCTGTGGCTCGCGCCTGCTGGCGGATCGCTTGTTCGAGGTGGTGCTGATTCAGCTGCTGCGCTGGGTCATCGACCATCCGCAGGAGGTTGGCGTCAGCAGCGGCCTGGTCATGGGCCTGAGTGATCCGCGCCTGGCACGCGCCCTGGTGGCCCTGCATGCGGCGCCGCAAGTTGACTGGACGCTGGCGCGCATGGCGGCCGAGGCCGGCATGTCACGCAGCGGGTTCGCAGAGGCGTTCAGGAACGTGACCGGAACCACACCTCTGGCATACCTGACCGACTGGCGGTTGACCGTCGCGTCGACGCTGTTGCAAACCGGTCATCCCCAGAAGCTGGTGGCCGCCGAGTTGGGTTTTTCCGCCGCCTCGTCGTTGAGTCGGGCGTTCAAGCAACGCTTCGGTGTGGCGCCGCGGGCGTGGCTGGCAGCGCAGCAGCAGCCGACTTTGTGATGGGTCTGGAGCCAGACCACGTCGCACCGATCTTCGCCGAGGTTCACGGGGAGACCCGAAGTCGCCCATGAACCTGGACCGCTAGCTCAGAAGTTCGGCGCCTCGACACCCCCATCCACCCCGAGCACCTTGCCGGTGATCCAGCCGGCCGCCGGCGAGACCAGGAAGAGCACCGCCGCGGCGATGTCCTCGGGCCGGCCCAGGCGGCCCATCGGCGTGGTGCGCTCCATGCGTTCCTGGCGCTCGGGCGTCAGGAAGGGGGCCAGCGCATCGGTCAGGATGGTGCCGGGCTCGACGGCATTGACACGCAGCGCCGGCCCGAAGTCCTGCGCCAGGTTGCGGGTGAGCTGGTTCAGCGCCGCCTTGGCTGCACCGTAGGCGCTGAAGCCTTTCTGGGCGTAGCGCGCGGCGGTGGAGGAGATGTTGACCACCGCACCGCCCCCGGCGGCGGTCATCGCCGGGACGCACTTCTGCGTCAGCGCGTAGGCGGGTACCACGTTCCAGGCCAGGGCGGCGGCCAGATCCGCGCCCTTCATCTTGCGCGGATTGTTGGGACCGGCGCCGCCGGCGTTGTTGACCAGGATCGTCAGCTTGCCGAGTTCGGCCACCGTCGTGGCCACCAGCCGGTCCAGCGCGGCGTCGTCGTTGACATCCGTCGGCACCGCGATGGCACGCCGGCCCAGCGCACGGATCTCGGCGGCAAGGCTCTCCAGATCGGCTGCGGTGCGTGCGGCCAGTGCCACATCGGCCCCGGCCTGCGCAAGGCTCAAGGCACAGGCGCGGCCAATGCCCTTGCCCGCTCCCGTGACGATGGCCACCTGGCCTTCCAGCGAGAACAGCGTCTGCAGATTGTTCACGGCGTTCACGTTCACTCCAACTTCAGATTTCAGAAAAAGGCGGTCCGGTGTCAGGGGGTGACAGCACCGCGGATCATCTGCACGAAATGCTCGCCGTAGGGCGGCAGCATGCCCCATTCCAGGCGCGGGTCGTGGCTGCCGTGGCGGTAGACGCTGCGGGCATGGCTGAACTCCAGGAAGCCCTCATGGCCGTGGTAATGGCCCATGCCGGAGGCGCCGACTCCGCCGAAGGGGGCATCGTGCAGCGCGGGGTGCATGGTCACGTCGTTGATCGAGACCCCTCCCGAGAGCGTGTGGTCCAGCACCCAGCGTTGTTCCTCGGCGTCCTCGCCGAAGTAATACAGGGCCAGCGGCCGCTCGCCAGCGTTGACCTGGGCCACCGCGTCGGCCAGCGATGCGTAGCCGCGCAGCACGAGCGCCGGCCCGAAGATCTCGTGCACCGCGATCTCGGCGTCGGCCGGCGGGTCGATCACCAGGCGCAGCGGCATGCGGCGCTCGGAGGCACCGTCGGCACTGGGCCAGTCGCCGGCCATCACCACACGGGAACCCCGCGCGCCGGCATCGGCCACATAGGACTCGACGCGGGCAAAGTGGCGCTCGTTGACCACCGGCGTCAGGTCGGCATTGCCGGCAATCTGCGGATACTGGCGGGCATAGGAGGCCTGCAGGCCCTGCACCAGCGCCTCCAGCTTGGCCGCCGGCACCCAGACCGTGTCCGGTGCCACGCAGAGCTGGCCGGAATTCAGCGCCTTGCCCACTGCGATGCGCTCGGCGGCGTTGGCGATGTCGGCGCTCTCGCCGATCAGGACCGGCGACTTGCCGCCCAGCTCCAGCGTGACCGGGACCAGGTTGGCAGCGGCCGCCTGCATCACCTGCCGGCCCACGGCGGTGGAGCCAGTGAACACCAGGTGGTTCCAGGGCTGGCGGGTGAACTCGGCCGCCACCTCCGGGCCGCCGGTGACCACGGTCAGTTCCTCGGGCGCGAAGAACTCGGCCACCGCCCGCGCCAGCACGTCGGCGGTGCGCGGCGCCACCTCGGAGGGCTTGAGCACGGCGCGGTTGCCCGCGGCGAACACGCTGGCCAGCGGTGACAGCAGCGTGAACAGCGGCGCGTTCCAGGTGCCGATGATGCCCACGACGCCCTTGGGCTGGTAGCGGACCCAGGCGGTGGCACCGAAGTTGTCGAACGGCGCCACGCTCGGGCGAGGCTGGTCGGGCAGCCACTCGGCGAACTTGTCGCGCGCGTGCTTGAGCGAGCCGAGTGAGCCGAGCACGTCGTTCATCATCGAGAACAGCGCCGGGCGGCCGCTGAAGTCTGCGCCCATGGCCTCGCAGAGCGCATCGTTGTGCTTGACCAGCAGGTCGATGACCCGCTGCAGGCGGTCACGTCTTGTCTCGGCCGAGACCGGGCCTTCGGCACGGAAGGCGGCCTGCTGGGCATCCAGCAAAGTTCGAATCGATGGAACAGACAAAGTCATCGGGTGTCTCCGGAGTGCACGAAGCGCGACGCCCCACGAGACGCCTCTTTCGGCGCCTCGTGGGGCATCGACCAGGATGAGCATGTTGACAGCGTTGTTCAAGGCTACTGCCGCGACCCGAAACAGGCGTCGTCCAAAGAGACGATGGCACCGACATATCACGCACAGAACATGGCAACCATGCCACCTTCCACACCACAAACATCCCGGGTTGTTCTGGTCACCGGCGCCAGCCGCGGCATCGGCGCCGCCACGGCGCTCGCCTTCGGCCGCGCCGGCTGGCGTGTGGCCATCACCGCACGCACCCAGGCCGAGGGCCAGGCGCTGGACCATCAGCTGCGTCGCCCGGACGGGCGCCTGCTGGCGGGCAGCCTGGCCGCCACCGCCGAGGCCCTGCGCGCGGCCGGTGCCGAGGTCTTCGCCCACCCGATGGACCTGATGGACCTGGCCTCGCTGGACGCCGCCGCCGACGCGGTGCTGGCGCACTTCGGCCGCGTCGACCTGCTGATCAACAACGCCGTCTACCAGGATCGCGAGACCAACGCGATGCTCGCGGCGCTGGACGATGCCGCGCTGGCGCGCACCCTGCACGGCAACGTGGTGGCGCCCTTCCACCTCACGCGCCGCCTGCTGCCGACCCTGCTGGCCCAGGGCGGCGCCCAGGTGATCAACGTCTGCTCGGGCGCCGGGCAGAACGACCCGCCCGTCAGCGCCGAGCAGGGCGGCTGGGGCTTTGCCTACGGCGCCTCCAAAGCCGCGCTGGCACGGCTGTCCGGCATGATCAACCGGGAGCATGGCCCGCAGGGCCTGCGCGCCTTCAGCGTCAACCCCGGCCTGGTCAGCACCGAGGCGGTCACCGCCACCCTGGGCGATGACGGCGTGCTGGCACGGCGTTACGGCGCCATGCCCCCCGAAGCGATTGCCGCGGCACTGGTCTGGCTGGCCACCGACCCGGCAGCCGCCGCGCTCGCAGGTCAGCCCCGCCTGATCGATCTGCAGCCGCTGGTGCGCGAGCGGCGGCTCTGGTCAGTCTGAGGCGAAGACAAGGGCGAAACGCCTCCCCGAGAAACCCTTGCCGGCGAACGCCCGTTGATGCGGATCAAGGCAATCCCGAGGGCCTGTGCAGCTGCCCTGCCCCATCGTCCGAACAGGGTAGGCGCGGCCCGGCGCGGATCCGAACAATCCTTTCACTCCCCTTCCCGCCTCCCGGAGACACCATGGCGACCACCAAAGACTATCGACTCGGCGACTTCACCTTCCCCCGCGGCTGGTTCATGATCGCCGAGTCCTGCGAGCTCGACACGCACAAGCCCCTGGCGGTGCGTTTCTTCGGCAAGGACTTCGCGCTCTACCGCGGCCGGGCCACCGGCAAGGTCGTGCTGCTGGACGCCTACTGCCCGCACATGAAGACCCATCTGGCGGCGCCCAACACCACCAGCTACGTGATCCTGGACGGCATGGGCACCAACGTCGAGGGCGACGGCATTCGCTGCCCCTACCACGCCTGGCGCTTCGGCCCCGATGGCAAGTGCGACGACATCCCTTACCACCAGGGCCCGATTCCGGCCGCTGCCTGCGTGAAGAGCTGGAGCGTGGTCGAGAGCCTGGGCGCAGTGTGGGTGTGGCACGACCCCGAGGGCGGCGAGCCCGAGTGGGATCACCCCAGCATCCCGCAGTGGAACGACCCGGCCTGGGTGCACCCGAAGTGGGATCACCTGGGCGTGCTGAACCAGCACCCGCAGGAGGTGGTGGACAACATCTGCGACTACGGCCACCTCAGCCCCATCCATGGCTCCACCGTCGCCCGCTTCGAGAACGAGTTCAAGGGCCACCAGGCCATCCAGCGCCAGTGCGGCGGCCACCGCACCCTGGTCAGCGCCGACGGCGTGAGCGCCGACCTGCACACCATCACCACCTACCACGGCCCGGCCTGCCTGATGTCGGAGCTGACCGGCATGTACGAAGGCGTGATGCTGATCACCCACACGCCGATCGACGACGGCAGCGTCAAGGTCTGGCACGCCCTGGTCGTGAAGTCCCCCAGCGGCGCCCAGGTGGCGACCAAGACCGACGCGATCGAGGCGGCCCACTTCCAGCAAATGGCGCTGACTGCCTTCGTGCAGGACATGGATGTCTGGAACCACAAGGCGCCCTGCCTGAACGGACTGTTCATCCCCAGCGATGGCGCCTTCATGAAGGCGCGCATCTGGTACAAGCAGTTCTACAACCCGCGCGCCAACAAGAGCGAGTACCAGGAGCAGTGCGAAGGCGTCTACGTGCCCCGCGGCATCCCGGCCTACACCCAGGACCCGAAAGCTGCTTGACGCGCAGAGGGTGGATCACCCCACCCTTGCCGCCGAGAGTGCAGCCCGCTGTTGCAGCCCGACCAGCCAAAGGCCCGTCTCCGACGGGCCTTTGGCTTTTCCCGTTGCCCCGGCTCCGGGTTGGCCTGGTCGGTCTCGTTCAAGGCCGGCTGTGCGTCACCCTCGTGAGCAGGAAGACCGAGCCCGCTCCATCCAGCGCCTGCGCCAGCGGCGCGGGCAGGCCAGCACGGAGGTCGTCGCGCCCGCCGAAGGCCTGATGCACCGCCGGCACCGAATCGAACCACCACTCGACGATGGCATCGTACTCGTAGCCGGGCGGCGGGGTATCCACCACCTCGTTGAGGACGATGCGCTGCGCGGCGTCGAACGGACCGGCAGAACCGGCCGCCGCGATGGCCTGCAGCAGGGACTCTGCCGACAGGCCGGGCCGCCGGCGCAGGAAGCCGTGCAGCACCACGGCGCTGCGGGGCGCGTCGCGCAGCACCTGCTCGCGGCAAACCAGGGTGAAGTTGCGCACGTAGCGGTCGAAGACGCGCGGTTCGTCGGGCCGCATCACTGCCAGCGTCTCGGGATCGCTCCAGATCATGGTGGCGGCGTCGCGGTCGCGCAGCACCAGCAGGTTGACGCCGTCGTAGTCCGCACTGGAACCGGGCAACGGCACATCGAGCAGGCGCGAGCACTGCGCCACGCTGAGCACCCGCTCGCCGACGTTGCGGCACTGCCGCCCCAGAGCGGAGTGCTCGCGCCAAGCCTGCGGAAAGTCCTGGGGCGCCAGCGCCGGGTTGCGGCGGGCGAGGTAGATCATCTTCCAGACGAGGGCGTCAGGGGTCTTGGCGTTGAAATCTGGCGCGTGCATCGGCGATCCTCGCAATTTGGGAGTGGCAGGTTCAGCGCGGCAGGGCGGCCGGGTGCAGCGCGCGGTGCGCCGCCGGGTAGGTCGCACGCACGCGGGCAAAGGCGAACAGGCCCGGCAGCAGCATGCCGACCATGCAGGCCAGGGCGATGCGCAGGCCGTCACCCGGCAGGCGGGCCTCCAGCACATCGCTGAGTCCGCCGGTGAGGATGGGGCCGAGGCCGCTGGCCAGCACGGCACCGGCGAGCATCAGAATCGCGCTGGCGGTGGCGCGCCGCTGGGGCGGCACGATCAGGCTGAGCGCTGCATAGGCGGGCGCAGCCCACCAGGTGATGAAGAAGGCAAAGGCCGTCACCAGCGCCACGGCCGGCGCGATGGCGCCCACCGGCAGAGCCAGGTAGGCCAATGCGCAGGGCAGTGCGATGCCAACGCCCAGCATCGGCACGCCGATCTGCCAGCGCAGGTCTCGCCGGGTGAGGTGGTCGGTCAGGGCGCCCGCGGCCAGTCCGCCCAGCACTGAGGCCAGCGCCGCGGTGCCCGACACCCAGCCCGCCCCCTGCAGCGACAGGCCATGCCGGCGCACCAGCAAGGCGGTGTTCCAGGTGCCAAAGGCATAGCCGGCCAGCAGCGCGCAGGCGGCCGCGACGATCAACCAGCGCGTCACCGGCTCGCGCCAGATGGCGCCCACGGCGCCGCCCTGCAGCTCCGCAGCAGCCAGTGCGGCGGGTGCGGTGGGCACAGCAGCGCGGGCCGGCTCGGTCACGCCGAAACGCAGCAGCGCAGACAGGCCCAGCGTGCTGGAGCCCACCAGCACCACGGTGGCGCGCCAGCCGTAGCGCTGGGCCAACCAGGCGCCTACCACCATGGCCAGCAGCGCGCCGATGCTGCCGCCGGTGCCGAACACGCTCATCGCGCGCGAGCGCTGCTCGGGCGGGTAGAGATCGGCCAGCATAGACATCGATGCCGGTGCGGCACCGGCGTCGCTGATCGCCCCGCCGGCACGCGAGGCCATCAGGGTCCAGAAACCGCTGGCCGCTCCGCCCAGTGCTGCGAGCAGGCCGCCCAGACCGCGGCACCAGGCCACCAGGTTACGCCGCCCGCCACGGTCCGCCCGGCGGCCCAGCGGCACACCGATCAACGCGAAGGTGAGCGCATAACCCAGGCCGGTGACCAGGCCGATCTGCAGGTCCGAAAGGCCGAACTCGGCCTTCACCGGTTGGATCAACACAGCGATGATCTGCCGGTCCATGAAGGCCAGTGCCGACAGAGCCGTCAGCAGCACGAGCACCTGGCGACGCTGCAAGGCAGCGGAGCGGGCCACCGGGTTCACTCGCCGGTCGGCCGCTCTCGCCCGTAAGCGCCCAGCGCCGACAGGAAGGCCAGCATGCCCAGAAAGTAACAGCCTACGGTGCTGGTCGCCAGAGCCCAGCGGAGTGCCTCGTTGCCCAGCGAAGGTGCCAGCCAGTCGCTGACCATGCCGACCAGCAGCGGACCGAAGCCGGCGCCCAGCATGGTCATGCCCAAGTTGAAGATCGCCATCGCGGTGGTGCGGCGGTGTGGCGCGATCAGCTCGGCCAGCACGGTATACACCGGAGCCGTCCACCACACCGCGGTGACGCCGAACAGCATGTAGAAGCCGATCGCCCGCGGCACCTCGAAGCCGCCGATCAGCCAGGCATCGCCGGCAGGCATCATGTAGAAGGCCAGGCCGGTGGGCAGCGTCAGCAGGCAGCCCAGGGCGGGCACACCGACACGCCAGCGTGGATCGCGGCGCGACAGCAGGTCGCAGAGCCAGCCGCTGGCCAGCGCGCCCAGTGCCGCCATAACCCCCCCAAGCAACCCCATCACCGCACCGGCGCCCTGCAGGCTCATGCCGTGCGAGCGCACCAGGAAGGCCGGTGTCCAGATGCCGATGCCATAGCCGGCAAAACCCATCAGGAAGCCGGCCATCATGATGCGCACGAAGGCCTTGGAAGCCCACAGGTCGCGCAGCAGGGTGCCCAACGGCTCGGTCAGCGCACCCTTGGCGTCGACAGACTCCCAGCGACCGCGCTGCGGCTCCACCCCGGCATAGCGCAGCAACAACGCCAGCGCCACACCCGGCAAACCCATCCAGATGAAGGCCGCGCGCCAGCCGTGGTGGTGCGCGATCCAGCCCCCCAGCGTCAGGCCAAACAGGATGCCCAGCTGAGGCGCCAGCCAGTAGACACCCATGGCCCGGCCACGGCGGGCGGGCGGATAGTGGTCGGCCACCATCGACAGCGACGGCGCGGTCCCCCCGGCCTCCCCCACCGCCACGCCCACACGCGCAAGCGCCAGCGTCCAGTAGCTGCCGGCCAGGCCGCACAGCGCGGTCATCGCGCTCCAGGCGGCGCAGCACCAGGCCACCATGTTGCGGCGGTTGGCCCGGTCGGCATAGCGGCTGAACGGCACTGCCAAGGCGCTGTAGAACAGTGCGAAGGTCAAGCCCGAGAGCAGCCCCATCGCGGTGTCCGAGACCTGGAACTCCCGCTTGATCGGCTCCATCAGGATGCCCATGATCTGCCGGTCGATGAAGCTCATCATGTAGACGAGCAGCAGCAGGACCAGGGTCGCGTGGCTTCGCCAGCCGTGGGCGGAAGTCGGTTCTGAGGTCATGGGTGTGGTCTTTCTGGCGCGGGCGAAGGCTCGGGGCGCGGCCTGCCGCAGCCGATCGGCGAGAGCGGAGGGAGCGGGGACTGGCTCAGGCGACCAGCGCCCCGCCATTGACCGGCAGCAGTTGTCCGTTGATCCACTCGGCCTGGGGCGAGGCCAGGAAGGTCACGGCAGCGCCCACGTCCTGCGGCGAGCCGGCGCGCGGCACCGAGGCGCTCTTGCGGGCCACCTTGTCGGAACCCTCCCAGTTGTTCATCGTGCCCAGCGACAGCGCGTTGGCCGTCACGCCATGGCGGCCGACCTCACCGGAGAGGTTGCGGATGAAGCCCAGCGCCGCCGCCTTGGCCGCACCGTAGGCGCACAGGCCCATGCCGGTGGCGGTGCGTGCGGCATCGGAGTTGATCGCGACGATGCGGCCCCAGCGGCGCTCGATCATCTTCGGCAGCACCGCCTGGCAGGCGTGCATCAGACCGTGCAGGTTGAGCTGCAGCCAGGCATCCCACTCGCTCTGCGGCGACTCCAGGAAGGGCGTGTAGCCCCATCCCTGGGCGGGAATGCCGGCGTTGTGCACAAAGATGTCGAGGCGGCCCTGCTCGGCCTCGATGCGCTCGACCATCGCGAAGATCGCCGCCCGGTCGGTCATGTCGGCCTGATGGCCCCATGCGCTCAGGCCCTGTTCACGCAACGCGGCTGAGCCGGCCTCGGCCCGCTCGGCATGGAAGTCGTTGACGATCACCGTCGCACCCTGGGTCGCCAGGGCCTGGGCGATGCCGAAGCCCATGCCGCGCCCGGCGCCACTGACCAGGGCCACCTTGCCGTCGAGTTTGAACATGCCACTGTCTCCGGGTGTCTTCATGGGCACAGCTTGCCCGGCATCGCCCGCTTCGGCATACCGCAAACGGACGGGGCACGGGCCCGGCAGCGGCGGTTGCCGCTTGACTCGGCAGACCGTTGCTCAGTCGTGGTCGCCGTCCGCCGGGTGCAGCAGGGTCTGGATGCGAGCGGCCAGTTCAAGCACTTCGAGCGCCGTCCTAGCATTGGCACGCACGAAGCGCTCGCCGGAGCCGCGTCGCACGATGAGCCGCTTGTGCTCGTCACGCTCGAGCCAGCCCTTCTCGATCAGCTGGGCCACCTTGCGCCGCACCGTCTCGCGCGGAATGCCGGTGGCCTCGCTGATCGACAGCACATTGCAAGGCTGCAGTACCCGGCCGCGCCGCGCTACGTCGTCGAGGAGCTTCTCGGGCACCTCGGCCCCGCCCTTGCGGAAGAACTGCGAGACGTTATGCAGCGAGATCTCGCCGAGCACGAGGATCTGCACCATGTCGCCGTCGAACTCGCGGTAGAGCTTGCGCATCATCGGCACCGTGAAGGCGGAAATCAGGTGCGAGATCTGGTAGGCATGCCGCTCCATCGCGGCGGGGGAAGGCTTCACGAGGACTCTCTCGTACGGGCGGTGTGGGGTGGAAGGTCACCGGCTTGCGGCGTCGCGTCACCAGCCGGGTGCCCGGATTGGGTTCTGCGGGAGCGTGCTGCGCAGCGATCGCCCTAGCATGGCGCCTCGCGCGCCCGCCCGCCATGGGGACTGGCCCTCGGCCGTGGCCCCGATGGCACCCGCTGGCAGCGTGCCTCCAACCAAGCGTCTGAACCCACTCCGCCATGACCAATTCCGTCAGCCCCCCGCCCCCCGAAACCGGCAGCGCCGTAGGAACGGGCCGCGCAGTCCCCGGCCCGCTGGCCGGCCTGCGCATCGTCGAGTTCGCGGGCATCGGCCCCGGCCCCTTCACCGGCATGCTGCTGGCCGACATGGGCGCCGACGTGATTCTGGTCGAGCGCGCGGCCGACTTCGCTGCCGCGCAGCAGTACCCGCGTGCCGCCCCCAACCGAGGCAAGCGCTCGATCGCGCTGGACCTCAAGTCCGAGGCCGGCCGCGACGCCGTGTGGCGCCTGCTCGCCTCGGCCGACGCGCTGATCGAGGGCTACCGGCCCGGCGTCATGGAGCGCCTGGGGCTGGGCCCGGAGGCGGTAGCGGCGCACAACCCCCGGCTGGTCTACGGCCGCGTGACCGGCTGGGGCCAGACCGGCCCGCTGGCCCAGGCTGCCGGACACGACATCAACTACGTCGCGCTGACCGGCGTGCTGAGCACCGCCACCCGTCCCGGCCAGGCTCCTCTGACGCCCCCCACCCTGGTCGGCGACATGGGCGGTGGCGCCATGTTCCTGGCCTTCGGACTGCTCTGTGCACTGCGCGAGGCCGAGCGCTCGGGGCGCGGCCAGGTAGTGGACGCAGCGATGATCGACGGCGTGGCCGCCATGAGCAGCCTGATCCACCAGATGCGCGCCAACGGCTTCTGGGATTCCCGACCCGAGCGCAACCTGTTCCTGAACGCTTCCCCGTTCTACGAGGTGTTCGAATGCGCCTGCGGGGGGTACATCACTCTCGGCGCGATCGAGCCGCCCTTCTACGCCGAGCTGCTGCGCCGCCTCGAACTGGACGACATGGACCCGCGGCAACAGTACGACCACCGCGCATGGCCGGCGCTCAAACAACGCGTGGCCGAGCAGATCCGCAGCCGCAGCCGGGCCGAGTGGTGCGAGCGCATGGAGGGCAGCGACGCCTGTTTCGCCCCGGTGCTCAGCCTGGACGAAGCCGCCACCTATCCACACAACGCCGCGCGCGGCCTTTTCATCGACCTGCCGGTCGACGGCCGCCTGCAACGCCAGCCGGCGCCTGCCCCCAGGCTTTCCGCCACCCCCGCAAGAATGCCTGCGCCTGGGGCACGTTGCGGCGAGCATACGGATGCAGTTCTTGCGGAGCTGGGCCTGACTGCACAGCAGATTGCGCAGATGCGGGCAAGCGGCGCCTGCGCCTGAGTGCGCCGGCCCGGCGAGAAGCACGTCCCCGGAAACGCCGGCCTTGCAACCCGGCTACTTCTCTACGGCGCCCAGCCAGGCCACGCTGTTGAGGAAGATTCGAACCAGCTCGGTCTGGCGGCGCACACCGGTCTTCGAGAAGATGGACCGCAGGTGCGCCCGGGCGGTGTTGCGGCGGATATTGAGTGCCTCGGCGGCCTCCTCCAGCGACAGGCCGTTGGCCAGCTGGATGGCCAGCGCGGTCTCGGCCGGCGTAAGCTGGAACAGCTGCTGCGCCAGCCGCACCGGCGGCTGGGACTTGCCTTCGGTATCGCGAACGAACACCGCCACGCTGGGGCGCTGCTTGCCTTCGGTCCACTGGTCAGGCGACACGCTTTGCACCACCACGCCCCAGCTGAGCTGGCCAGAGGGCCGGCTGACCGACATCGCCTCGGTCAAGCCCATGGCGGCGGCCTGCGGGTGCGTCAGCGCGTCGCGCACTAGGCGTTGAAGCTTGCGGTTGTCGTTGGCGTAGGTAGCCTCAAGCTGCTTGCCGACCACGCGCAGGCCATCCTCCATGTCGAGGATCGCGGTGGCCGCCGGGTTGCACTCGATCACCTGGCCGGTCTGGTCCAGCACCACCACGCCGATCATCAGCTGCGCCATCGCATGGCTGTACAGAGAGTTGACCTTGCGGTCCTGATGCACCGACAGATGCAGGTTCAGCGCCCGCTTGATGTGGGGCAGCAGCAGCCGGCCCAGGGCCACATCGGCCGCACTGAACGGCGGTGCGTCCTCCGGGCGGGTGACACGGAAGCCGTAGACCCCCCCATCGCGGGTACCGATGTCGGCGCCCAGCACATGGAACACGCCCAGCGGCGCACACCAGTCACGGTAGTAGGGCGAGGCGCGCCAATCGGCCTCGGAGATCACGTCCGCGATGGTCACCAGCCGGTCCGGCGGCATCCCGGTGAAGGGACTGAGGGCGATCTGCGGGTTACCCAGGTTGATGTTGTCGCGCCCCACCCCGGCCGAGACGATCAGGCCTCGGTCATCAGCACCGCCCGGACGCACGATCAGCGAGGCGTAGTTGCCGCGCAGCTCGGCGCGCACCGCCTCCAGGCAGTCGGGCCAGCCGGCCGGGTCCAGCGCAGCTTCGTACAGCTTGTCCAGGATGCCGCTGAAGTGCTCGACCGAAAGATCGGCAGACACATGTGCGGGCATCGGCTTGGCGGGATCGGGGCGCAGTGGAATCATGTGATTTGAGTGTATCGCCCGGTAACCGGCCACCACAGGCGGGTTGACCTCAAAGCAGGGAGGGAGCTCAACCCAATTCGAACAAACCTGCCGCGCCCATGCCGCCGCCGATGCACATGCTCACCACGACGTAGCGCAGGCCGCGCCGGCGGCCCTCCAGCAGCGCATGGCCGACCAGCCGCGCACCGGACATGCCGAAGGGGTGGCCGATGGCAATGGCGCCGCCGTTGACGTTCAGTCGCTCGTCGGGAATGCCCAGTTGGTCGCGGCAGTACAGCACCTGGCAGGCGAATGCCTCGTTGATCTCCCACAGGCCGATGTCCTTGACGTCCAGGCCGTGCTTCTTCAGCAGCTTGGGAATCGCGAACACCGGGCCGATGCCCATCTCGTCGGCGGCGCAGCCCGCCACCGCCAGGCCGCGGTAGGTGCCCAGCGGAGTGAGGCCACGACGCTCCGCCTCGCTGCGGCTCATCAGCACCGACACGGAGGCCCCGTCCGACAGCTGCGAGGCGTTGCCCGCGGTGATGAACTCGCCTTCGGGCACCCACTGGCCGTTCTTCCACACCGGCTTGAGCTTCGAGAGGCTCTCCAGCGTGGTGTCGGCGCGGTTGCCCTCGTCGCGCGTGAGGGTCACGTCCTCGTGGCCCGTGGCATTGCCCTCCTTGTCGAACAGCTGCTTGCGGCTGGCCAGCGGCACGATCTCGTCGGCGAACAGGCCGGCGGCCTGCGCCGCCGCCACGCGCTGCTGGCTGCGCAGCGCGTACTCGTCCTGCGCCTGGCGGCTGACGCCGTAGCGGCGGCTGACGATCTCGGCCGTTTCGATCATCTGGATGTAGGCGGTCGGCGCAGCGGCCAGCACGGCCCGGGACTGTGCCCGGTGGCTGTTCTTGTACTTGTTCTGCACCAGCGAGATCGATTCCAGGCCACCGGCCACGGCGATGTCCATCTCGCCGGTCACAATGCCCTTGGCCGCGGTGGCGATGCTCACCAGGCCCGAGGCGCACATGCGGTCGATGGTCATGCCACCCACGCTCTCGGGCATGCCGGCGGTGTAGGTGCACAGGCGACCCAGGTTGTAGCCCTGGCTGCCCTGCTGGGCCGCGATGCCCAGGATCACGTCGTCCACGTCGGCGCCGTCCACACCGGCCTTGTCAAGCGCGGCGCGGATCACGTGGCCGCCGAGCACCGGCGCCTCGGTGTCGTTGAAGGCGCCACGGTAGGCCCGGCCGATCGGCGTGCGGGCGGTGGAGACGATCACTGCTTCGTTCATGGGGAAACCTGGTTGCTCAATCGGTCAAAGGGGAGGCGAAGAGAGAGGCTGCTCGGCTACGCGAAGTAGAGACGGCTGATGGTGTCGACCACGCAGCCCGGTTTGTCCAGGCCCTCGATCTCCACCGTGACGCGCACGGTGACCTGCACCCCGTCGCCCGCGATGGCTTCAGCCGCCACCACCTCGCCGCGCCCGCGCACGCGCGAGCCCACCCTCACCGGCGCCGGAAAGCGCACCTTGCCGCAGCCATAGTTCACGCCCATCTTCAGGCGCTCGTAGCTCACCAGCTGGGGCATGAACAAGTTGGCCAGCGATAGCGTCAGATAGCCGTGCGCCACGGTGGCGCCGAAGGGGCCACTCTTTGCGCGCTCTGAATCCACATGGATCCACTGATGGTCGCCGGTGGCGTCGGCAAACAGGTTGATGCGTGCCTGGTCGATCCGCACCCAGTCGGTGCTCCCCAGATCGCGGCCCACCGCGGCCAGCACGCCAGCCACTGAGTCGAAGGAGTTGCTCATCGCATCAGGCCCGCTGCGACGAGACCGAGACCACCTCGCCGGTCATGTACGAGGAGTAGTCGCTGGCCAGAAAGACCATCACGTTGGCCACCTCCCAGGGCTCGGCACCGCGGCCGAAGGCCTCTTTCGAGGACAGCTGGTTGAGCAGCTCCTCGGAGGCCGACTTCTTCAGAAAGGCGTGGATCGCGATCGACGGCGAGACGGCGTTGATGCGCACACCGAATTCGGCGGCCTCCATCGCCGCGCAGCGGGTCAGCGCCATCACGCCGGCCTTGGCGGCGGCGTAGTGCGCCTGCTCGACCTGGGCGCGCCAGCCCAGCACCGAGGCGTTGTTGACGATGACGCCCTTGCCGCGCGGCTGCATCACCTGCAGCGCGGCGCGAGTCATGCGGAAGGTGCCGGTCAGCGTG
>CAUJHV010000051.1 GCA_963205115.1 Pseudomonadota bacterium
TGCAGCTGGTGGACGTGCGCGTGCTGGACCACTTCATCGTCGGCCACGGGCAGGTGGTGTCGATGGCCGAAAGGGGCTTGATGTGAGCGCCGGCACGCCACTGAAGGGTTTCGAACAACTGGGCAGCGCCTGGAAGCAGCAGGCGCGGGCACGCGCGGAAGCCGAAGCCGCCGCGCGCGAGGCCGAAAGGCTGCGCCGGGCCGAGGAAGACCGCCGCCGGCGCGAGGAGCAGGCCTTTGCGCTGGCGGTCGGCCCGATCACGCCGATGCCCGAACACGGCCAGGCCGCCATCGTCCGACCGAAGCCCGCGCCCGAGCCCGTGCAACACATGGCCGACGAACGCGCCGCGCTGAAGGCCTCGATCTCCGACGAGGTCGATGTGGAATCGCTGCTGCTCACCGACGACGGCCTGAGCTTCCGCCGCCCCGGCATCGGCCCGGACGTGGTCACACGGCTGCGGCGCGGCCACTGGGCCATCCAGCGTCAGATCGACCTGCACGGCCTGCGCCGCGACGAGGCGCGCGAGGCGCTCACGGCCTTCCTGCGCCAGACGCGCCAGGCCGGCCACCGCTGCCTGCGCGTGATCCACGGCAAGGGCCTGGGCTCGCCCGGGCGCGAGCCGGTGCTCAAGGGCAAGGTGCAGCGCTGGCTGGCGCAATGCGACGACGTCATCGCCTTCGCGCAGGCGGCCGGGCCGCAGGGTGGCGCCGGCGCGCTGATCGTGCTGCTGGCGTCCTGAGGGTACCCCAGGCGCGCGGGCGGTCGGCCTTCAGACGATGCGGCTGCGCCCGTGGCCTTGCCAGTAGCGGTCGCGCAGCGGCTTCTTGTAGAGCTTGCCCGTGGGCAGCCGCGGCAGCCGCTCGGTGAAGTCGATGCTGCGCGGGCATTTCATGTGCGCCAGGTGCTCGCGGCAGAAGTCGATCAGCGACTGCGCAAAGGCCGCGTCGGCCGTCACGCCCGGCATGGGCTGCACGACCGCCTTGACCTCTTCGCCGAGGTCTTCGTTGGGTACGCCAAACACGGCCGCATCCGCCACCTGCGGGTGTGTGATCAACAGGTTCTCGCACTCCTGGGGATAGATGTTCACGCCGCCGGAAATGATCATGAAGGTCGAGCGGTCGGTGAGATGCAGGAAGCCGTCGTCGTCGACATAACCCACGTCGCCCACGGTGCTCATGCTGCCGTCGGGTGAACGTGTGGCCTGCGTGCGTTCGGGGTCGTTGAAGTAGACGAAGGGCGACGCGGTCTTGAACCACAGCTCGCCGCTTTCGCCCTTGGGCACGGGTTGCATGTCCTCGCCCAGCACGTGCAGTTCGCCGAACAGCACCTTGCCCACCGTGCCGCGGTGCGCCTGCCACTCGGCGGTGTCACAGGCGGTGAAGCCCAGACCCTCGGTGGCGCCGTAGTACTCGTGGATGATGGGGCCCCACCACGCGATCATCTGTTCCTTGACCTGCGCCGGGCACGGCGCGGCGGCATGGATGGCGATCTCCAGGCTCGACAGGTCGTAACGCCCGCGCACGTCAGGCGGCAGCTTCAGCATGCGGCTGAACATCGTCGGCACGAGCTGCGTGTGCGTGATGCGGTGTTTCTCGACCAGCGCGAGGTACTGCTCCGGATCGAAGTGCTCCATGATCACCGCGGTGGCGCCGTTGCGGATGGCGCAGGCGACATTGGCCTGCGGCGCGGAGTGGTACAGCGGCGCGGGCGAGAGGTAGCGCATGTCCTCGCGGCACTGCCACAGCCGGTTGACGAACTGGAACAGCGCCAGCGGCTGCGACGGCGGCTGCTCGGGCAGCGGGCGCAGGATGCCCTTCGGGCGGCCCGTGGTGCCGGACGAATACAGCATCGCCGCACCCAGCCACTCGTCGGCGATCGGCGTGTCCGGGAATGCGGCCACCGCGTCCGCATAGTCGACGAAGCGCGTGTCGTCCAGCGCGCGCACGGCCTCGCCGCCGTCGACCACCAGGCAACGGCGCACGGCCGGGCATTGCAGCAGCGCGGCGCGCGCGATGGGCAGCTTGTCGATCGAGGTGATCAGCAGCTGCGATTCGCTGTTGACCACGATGTAGGCCAGCTCGTCCGCGGTCAGGTAGGAGTTGACGCAGGTGTAGTACAGACCGGCGCGCTCACCCGCCCCGTTGCACTCGAGGTAGCGCGCGTTGTTCTCCATGAAGAGCGCGTAGTGGTCCAGCGGCTTCAGGCCCTCGTGGCGCAGCAGGTGCGCCAGCCGGTTGGTGCGGCGCTCGTACTCGCCGTAGGTGACCGTCTCGCCCGAGCCGGCCATGATGAACGCGATGCGCTCGGGGTGCGTGTAGGGAACCGTTCCGGCATACATCGCGCGACTCCATCGCCGGCCGAACGCCGGTGTCTTGCGATGCTAGAGCGCGTGCCCCGGGCGCCCCAATCGGTTGCGAACCGGATGCGGGCGCGCGCAATTGGGTGTATCGCAGCGGCACGCGCGGCGCACGGGCGCTGCCCAGGCGGCAGCCACTGCGCCGCCGGCCCTCAGCGGTTGCGCATCCAGTCGGCCGTGCCGAAGAAGGCCTGCGCCAGGCGCCCGGCCAGTTCCGCGTCAATGGCCTGCTCTTCCATCGCCTGGATCATGCAGGACATCCATTGGTCGCGTTCGCGCAGGCCGATGGTGTAGGGCATGTGGCGCGCGCGCAGGCGCGGATGGCCGAAGCGCTCGATGTAGTGGTTCGGCCCGCCGAGCCAGCCGCACAGGAACCAGAACAGCTTGTCGCGCGAGCCGTCCAGCGGCGTGGGGTGCAGCGCGCGCAGCTCGGCAAAGGCCGGCTCCAGGTCCATCAGGTCGTAGAAGCGATCGACCAGCGACCGCACGCCCGTCTCGCCGCCCAGGCGCTCGAAGGGCGTGGGACCGGCTGGCGTCGCCTCGGTATCGGCCGGCGTGTCCGCGCTCATCGCAGCACGCGCGTGGCCACGTCGACCATCGCCGTGGCTGCCGGCGCGCCGGGCTGCGCCTCCAGCAGCAGCGTGCGGCGGCTGACGCATTCGCGAACGGCCGGATCCAGCGGCAGCTCGCCCAGGAATTCCAGTCGCACCGGGCCGTCCAGCGTCGGGTTCACGTAGCGGTCGATCACCTGCTGCAGCTGCTGGCAGACCGCGCGGCCTTCGCCGCGCTTGGCCTGGTTGACCACCAGTCGGATGGCCCGGCGGCCCTGCGTGGTGGCCAGCACCTTGATCGTCGCGTAGGCATCGGTCAGCGCGGTGGGTTCGGGTGTGACCACCACCAGCACCTGATCGGCCAGCGACACGGTATAGAGCACCACGTCGGAGATGCCGGCGCCGGTATCCAGCAGCACCTGGTCGTACATCGGCCGCAGCTCCGCCAGCACGCGCACCAGTTCGTCGCGCACCTCGGTGGTCAGCCGCGAATACTCGACCATGCCCGATCCGGCCAGCAGCACCGAGATGCCACCCGGTCCGGCCACGATGGCGTCGCGCAGTTCGCGTTTGCCGGTGAGCACGTCGTGCAGCGTCACACGCGGCGGCAGGTTCAGCACCACGTCGAGATTGGCCAGGCCCAGATCGGCATCCAGCACCAGCACACGCTGGCCCTGGCGGGCCAGGGCGGCGGCCAGGTTGGCCGAGACGAAAGTCTTGCCCACGCCACCCTTGCCGCTGGTGATGGCCGTGATGCGGGCGCCGCGGGCTTCGGACGAAGGGATGGCGGTCATTCGTGTTCCTGTGTCGGCGACACGGCAAAAAGCAGGTTCTTTTCCTCGGCGCTGACTGTCGACACGGCGGACGGCTCCAGACACACGAGGTTGCGCCCGGAACTCTTGGCGCGGTAGAGCTGAAGGTCGGCGCGTTCCATCCACAAAGCGGCGGTGGAGCGCACCCATTGCGGCGCATAGGCGCCGCCGATGCTGACGGTGACGCGGATCTCGCGGGTGGGTCCGATGGCGATGGGCGTGCGCTCCAGTTTGCGGCGGATGCGCTCGGCAACGGTCTCGCCGAATGCCGGCGGGCAATTGGGCAGGATGATGCCGAACTCTTCTCCGCCCACGCGGGCGACCAGGTCCATGGGGCGCACCGTTTCGGCCAGCACGGCCGCGGTGGCCTTGATCACCAGGTCGCCGGCGGCATGGCCCCAGCTGTCGTTGACGCGCTTGAAGTGATCGATGTCCAGCGCCAGCAGCAGCGTGGGTTCGCCCGAACGCGCCACGCGGTCGATTTCACGCGCCAGCGCGAGGTCGAAACTGCGGCGGTTGGCCAGGCCCGTCAGGGCGTCGCGGCTGGAGAGTTCGACCAGCGCGTCGATCAGGCTCTGCAGCCACATCTGCGTACCGGGCGTGCCTTCGGGCGGCGCATGGCCGGCCTGCCGCAGCAGCTGCAAGGCCACATCCAATTGCAAGGCAGCAGCCGGTGGAAGCGGAGGGCGGGACAAGGCGGGGCCGATGTCTGGGGAAATGCCGACGCAGCCAGTCTATCAGCGGGTCCGAAGCCCCCCTACACGAATTGGCTGGCGAACCGCGGCTTACTCTTGCGGCACCACCGGGCGCGCCGGTTGGACACTGGCCCGGCCTGTCCCTGCAGGCGACCGTGTCATGTCCGAAAACGCCACCCACTCGCCCCTGGAGATGCCCCGCAGCGCGCCGGGCGGCCAGCCGGAGTTCCGCTTCGGCGCGGCGGACTTCGACCGCGTGCGCAAGCTCATCTACGGGCAGGCCGGCATCCATCTGCACGAGGGCAAGCACGCGATGGTCTACGGCCGCCTGTCGCGCCGCCTGCGCGACACCGGCCACACCAGCTTCACCGCCTACCTGGACCACCTCGAGGGTCTCACCGGCCCGGCCGCCGCCACCGAGTGGCAGGCCTTCGTCAACTGCCTGACGACCAACCTCACCTCGTTCTTCCGCGAAGGCCACCACTTCGCCGCGCTGGCGCACGAACTGCAGCAACGCCGCGGCCGCCGCGTGCGTCTGTGGTGCAACGCGGCTTCCACGGGCGAGGAGCCGTACTCCATCGCGATCACGGTGCTGGAAGCCCTGGGCGAGGCGCACCAGGCCAGCCTGCTGGCCACCGACATCGACACGCAGGTGCTGTCCCGCGCCGAACGCGGTGTCTACCCCGCCGACGCCCGCGGCCTCACGCCGGAGCATCTGCGGCGCCACTTCATGCGCGGCACACGCGCCAACGCCGGCAGCATCCGCGTGAAGCCCGAGCTGGCGCGGCTCATCGAGTTCCGCACGTTCAACCTGATGAGCACGAACTGGTCGTCGCTGGGCGACCCCTTCGACATGGTCTTCTGCCGCAACGTGATGATCTATTTCGACGCCCCCACGCAGCGCCGCGTGCTGGAGCACACGCATGCGCGCATGGCGCCGGGCGGGCTGCTGTTCGCCGGCCACTCCGAAAACTTCTCCGAATCGCGCGACCTGTTCGAGCTGCGCGGCAAGACCATCTACGTACGGCTCTGAATGGACCGCGCATGAGACCGACCGAGTCGAGCCCCGCCGCACCGCCCTCACGCCTGGCAGCCCTGCGTGCGCAGCCGCGGCGCGCGGGCGAGGCCTCGTTCTTCTACTGGGACGCGAATTTCCGGCTGGACAGCGTCAAGGTGCTGCCCGGCGAGTTCTACGTCGACCACCAGCCCATCCTCATCACGACCACGCTGGGCTCGTGCATCGCGGCCTGCCTGTGGGACCGCGAACGCCACCTGGGTGGCATCAACCACTTCATGCTGCCGGACGGGCCGGCCGGCGGCGGGATCGACGGCGGACGCTACGGCATCTTCGCGATGGACCAGCTCATCGGCGAGCTCGTCAAGCGCGGCGCCCAGCGCAACACGCTCGAGGCGAAGATCTTCGGCGGCGGCTCGGTCATCGACGGCATGAGCAGCATCCAGATCGGCGAGCGCAACACCCGCTTCGTCACCGAATACCTGCAGACCGAGCGCATCCCCATCGTGTCCAAGGACGTGATGGACATCTACCCGCGAAAGGTCTGCTTCTTGCCGCACACGGGCAAGGCGCTGGTCAAGCGGCTGCAGCCGCGCGCCGCGGGCTCGGTCATCGAGCAGGAAAACCAGGCTCGCCAGCGCGTACCGGCGACGGCGGGTGGCTCGGTGGATCTTTTCTGAGGCCGGCGCACTGCGCTCCGGAGTCTTCCCTTTCGAACAACCTCTAATCCCAAATCACATGAGCAGCAAAATTCGCGTGGTGGTGGTGGACGATTCAGCGCTCGTCCGTGGCCTGCTGACGGAAATCATCAACCGGGAACCGGACATGGAATGCATCGGCGCGGCGGCCGATCCGCTGGCCGCCCGGGAGATGATCCGCGAGCTCAACCCCGACGTCATCACGCTGGACGTCGAGATGCCGCGCATGGATGGCCTGGAGTTCCTCTCGCGCCTGATGCGCCTGCGGCCCATGCCGGTGGTCATGGTCTCCACGCTCACCGAGCGCGGCGCCGAGGTCACGCTCAAGGCGCTGGAGCTGGGCGCGCTGGACTTCGTCTCCAAGCCACGACTGGGCATCGCCGACGGCATCCGCCAGCTCGGCGACGACATCACGGACAAGATCCGCGCCGCGTCCAAGGCGCAGATCCGTCGCGCGCCGGCTGCGCCGGCTCCTGGCGCGCCCGGCTCGGCTGCCGCGCCTGCCGCCCCCGCCGCGCCGGCCAGCCTGGGCCGCCTGTCGACGGAGAAGCTCATCTTCGTGGGCGCCTCCACCGGTGGCACCGAGGCCACGCGCGAATTCCTCACCCACCTGCCCGCAGACACGCCGGCCGTGCTGATCACGCAGCACATGCCACCCGGCTTCACGTCCAGCTATGCGGCACGCCTGAATGCCTCCAGCCAGATGCAGGTGGCCGAAGCGCGCGACGCCGAGCGCCTGCTGCCCGGCCACGTCTACCTGGCGCCGGGTGGCCGGCACCTGTCGGTGGAGCGTTCGGGCGCCAACTACATCGCGCGGGTCATCGACGGCCCGCCGATCAACCGCCACAAGCCTTCTGTCGAGGTGCTGTTCGAATCGGCCGCGCGCGTGGTCGGCCCGAATGCGCTGGGCGTGATGCTCACCGGCATGGGCGCCGACGGTGCCAAGGCCATGCGCATGATGCGCGACGCCGGCGCCTGGAACGTGGCGCAGGACGAGGCGACCTGCGTCGTCTTCGGCATGCCGCGCGAGGCCATCGCCCACGGCGCGGTGCACGAGGTGCTGCCGCTGCAACAGATTTCCACGCGGCTGCTGGAGCGCCTGCGCAGCACGGCCGGCCGCATGACCAACCGGGTCTGAGCGCCGCACGGACGGCCCATGGGCCGTCCCCCACCGGCGCCCGGCGTGCCGGGCCGCGCGCGCCGCTTCAGCGCGTGCGCGGCAGGAAGCAGGACTGCAGGTCCGACAGGAAATCGAAGCCGCGCGGCGTGGCCCGCACCACCGTCGGTTCAGCCGGCGCGCCGCTGTCGTCAATCTCCAGCAAGCCGCGCGCACGCGCCTGCTCCAGGCCCGGCAGCGCCGCCGACACCGGCAGCCCGGTGCGCGCACCAAAATCCGCCAGGTCGAAGCCTGCCCGCAAGCGCAGCGCGTTGAGCATGAATTCGAAGGTCAGCTCGTCGCGCCGGATCTCGTTGTCGTTCGACACGGCCCGTCCGGCCAGTGCCTCGTCCATGTAGCGCGCCGGCTCGCGCCAGCGCACCTGGCGCAGCACGCGCTGCGCGAAGCTGATCTTCGAATGCGCGCCCGCGCCGATGCCCAGGTAATCACCGAACTGCCAGTAGTTCAGGTTGTGGCGGCAGCGGTGCCCCGGCCGCGCGAAGGCCGAGACCTCGTAGCGGTCCATGCCCACGCCGGCCGTGCGCGCGGTGATGAGGTCCAGCATGTCGGCCGCCAGGTCATCGTCGGGCAGGCCCTGCGGCGGGTGGCTCGCGAACCAGGTGTTGGGCTCCATCGTCAGGTGGTAGATGGACAGGTGCGGCGGCGCGAAGCCCAGCGCCGTATCGAGGTCTTGGCGCAGCGCGTCCAGGTCCTGCCCCGGCAGGGCATACATCAGGTCGATGTTGAAGGTGTCGAAGGCCTCGCGCGCCTCGGCCACGGCTGCACGGGCCTGCGCGCCATCGTGCACGCGGCCGATGCGCTGCAGCGCCGCGTCGTCGAAGCTCTGCACGCCGATCGACAGCCGCGTCACACCCGCCGCGCGAAAAGCCTTGAAGCGCTGCGACTCGAAAGTGCCGGGGTTGGCCTCCAGCGTGATCTCCGCACCCGGATCCAGCGGCAGCCGGGCACGCACATCAGCCAGCAGGCGCTCGATGCCCGCGGGCGAGAACAGACTGGGCGTGCCGCCGCCGATGAACACCGTCTGCACGCGGCGGCCCCAGACCATCGGCAGCGCCGCTTCCAGATCGGCGCACAGGGCGTCGAGGTAGCGCGATTCCAGCGCCGGGTCGAGGGCGGAGGCCGAAGGAAGCATGGAGGCTTCCGATCCGGATCCGGGTTCCCCGGTCCGGATCGAGCCCCCTCGGGGGGTGGCGACCGCAGGGAGCCTGGGGGCCCCATCCACCACAGCATGCGAGTTGAAATCGCAATACGGGCACTTCTTCAGGCACCACGGCAGGTGCACGTACAGGCTCAGCGGCGGCAGCGCGGTGAGATTCAGTGTGCCGGGCCGCAGGTGGTGTGCGGCGGCCTGCAGCGGGTCCATGCTCAACCCAGGTGCCAGGCGTCGCGCATCAGCTCGCGCATCACGCGCGCCGATTGCGCACGGTGGCTCACCGCGTTCTTCTCGGCCGGGGACAGTTCGGCCACGGTCTTGCCCAGCGCGGGGATGAACATCAGCGGGTCGTAGCCGAATCCGGCTGCGCCGCGCGGCGCACCCAGGATCTCGCCTTCCCACCGGCCCACGGCCACCAGCGGCTCGGGGTCGCCCGCCCAGCGCAAGGCCACCAGCGTGCTGACGAAGCGCGCGCGGCGATCGGTCACACCGGCCATGCGTTCGAGCAACACGCGGTTGTTGGCCAGGTCCTGCAGGCGGCGCGTGGTCTCGCGCTCGCCCTGCGCCGTGACTTCGCCGGCGTAATGTGCCGAGATGACACCGGGCGCGCCGCCCAGCGCACCCACGCACAGGCCGGAATCGTCGGCCAGCACCACGCCCTCGCAAGCCGCCGCGGCGTGGCGCGCCTTGGCCAGCGCGTTTTCCACGAAGGTCGCGTGCGGCTCCTCGGCTTCGGGGATGCCCAACGAGCCCTGCGTCACCAGCGTCAGCGGCAGGCCCTCGAAGAGGCCCTGCAGCTCGGCGAGCTTCTTGGCGTTGTTGGAGGCCAGCACCAGTCGCATGGCGAACTCCTTGGATGTGGGCGTGGTTCTGTCTGCAGACCGCGAATGGGTTGCGGCGGCTCGGTTGCGGCGGCAGTGCGGCGGCGGCTGCGTGGCGGCAGCTCAGTCCGCGGCCAGCGCGGCCTTCTGCAGGGCCACCAGCTGCGTGATGCCCGCGCCGGCCAGCGCCAGCATGCGGTCCATCTGGTCGCGCGTGAAGGGCTCGCCCTCGGCCGTGCCCTGCAGCTCGACGAAGCCACCGCTGCCGGTCATCACCACGTTCATGTCGGTGTCGCAGCTGGAGTCCTCGGTGTACTCCAGATCCAGCAGCGGCACGCCCTTGACCATGCCCACCGATACGGCGGCCACGTGGTCGCGGATGGGCGAGGTGGCGATGCGGCCGTTGCCGATCAGCCAGGTGACCGCATCGTGCGCGGCCACGAAGGCACCGGTGATGGCCGCCGTGCGTGTGCCGCCGTCGGCCTGGATCACGTCGCAATCGAGGTGGATGGTGCGCTCGCCCAGCGCCGCCAGATCGAAGACGCTGCGCATGGAGCGGCCGATCAGGCGCTGGATCTCCTGCGTGCGGCCGCTTTGTTTGCCGCGCGCGGCCTCGCGGTCGCTGCGGGTGTGCGTGCTGCGCGGCAGCATGCCGTACTCGGCCGTGACCCAGCCTTCACCGCTGCCACGCTTGTGCGGCGGCACCTTCTCTTCGACGGAGGCCGTGCACAGCACCTGCGTGTGGCCGAAGGACACCAGCACCGAACCCTCGGCGTGGCGGGTGTAGTGGCGCTGCAGGGAAACGGCGCGCAAGGCGGCGGCGGCGCGGCCGTCGGCGCGCGGGACATCGGACATCGACAAACTCCTACTTGCGCTGCGAGGAGCGCTGGATCGCTTCGTTGATCTCTTTGATCGAACGCTCGATTTCGGCTTCGTCGAGCTCGTCGGGCGCGGCGCCGTCGCCCACCAGGGTGGCCTGGATCGTGGAAGCGAAGACGTCGTCGCCCAGCGTCTGCGTGGAGACGGCGCCCGAGGTGTCCTCGGACTCGTCCGACTCCCACTCGACGGCCAGAACCGTGACATTGTCGCTCTTCGCGCCCGCCACCCGCAGCGCCCGCTCCACGAGCTCGGGCACGGCATCGGAGACCGGCCGGTCGCTGAGCACCGTGGTGATCTCGGGGTCGGGCAAGGACCCCCACAACCCGTCGGAACACAGCAGGATCCGGTCGCCGGGCTGCATCAGGATGGGGCCGGTGATGTCGATCACCGGCTTGCCCGGGCTGCCCAGGCAGGTGAAGAGCACGTTGCGGTTGAAGCGCTCGTTCAGCGGCACGACAGAGGACATCGCCTCCTGCAGCTCGGAGTAGCTGTGGTCGCGCGTACGGGCGGCGAGCTGGTCGCCGCGCACCATGTACAGGCGCGAATCGCCGCAATGCGCCCACCAGGCGCTGTTGCCCTGCAGCAGGCAGGCCACGACGGTCGTGCGCGGCGTATCCAGCAGCGCCTTTTCGGTGGCGTAGCGGATGAGCTGGTGGTGGCTGGTCATGCACGCGTCGTGCAGGAACTTCATCGGGTCGGTCAGGCGCGGCTTGGCCTCGCGCTGGAACAGCGCGGCCAGCGTCTGCAGCGACAGCTGCGCGGCCACGTCGCCTTCCGGGTGGCCGCCCATGCCGTCGGCCAGCGCAAACAGCCCCGAATCCCGCGTGTAGCAATAGCCCATGCGGTCTTCGTTGCGCTCGCGGCCGCCTTTGCGGCTGACCTGGTAGACGGCAAATCGCATGGTCTTCTCCGTGAAGGGGCCGTGTCGACGGGATGGCGCGCCGAGCTTCAGGCCTTGGCGCCGTGCTTGAGGGTCTCGAGCTGCAGCTTCAGGCGTTCACTGAAGGACAGCTTGGTGTAGCGCCGCTCGGTCTCGCGCGAGAGTTCCTTCTGCAGCGCGAACACGCTTTGCGGGCGCGACAGCGGATCGAGCGACATGCACCATTCGGTGACTTCGATCAGGTTGTCGGAGTAGATGTTGCGCAGGCGAGAAAGACTCAGCGCCAGGCGGTCCTTCTCCAGCCGCTGCGGTGCGTCGTTGGGCGGGTAGCCCTGCATGCAGGCGTAGATGCACGCGCCGATGGCGTAGATGTCGGTCCACGGGCCCAGCGAGCCGTCGCGGCGGTACATCTCCGGCGCGGCGAAGCCCGGCGTGTACATCGGGCGGATGAAATTGCCTTCCTTGCTGAGCACCTCGCGCGCAGCCCCGAAATCCAGCATCACCGCCTTGTTCTCGTTGGTGATGAAGATATTGGCAGGCTTGATGTCCAGGTGCAGCATCTTGTGCTGGTGCACGATGCGCAGGCCGCGCAGCACCTCGTCAAAGAGGCTGCGGATGGTGGATTCGCGGAATACCTTGTCGCGCTTGAGATCGCGCGCGGTGACGATGAAATCCTGCAGCGTATCGCCCTGCAGGTAGTTCATCACCATGTAGACGGTTTCGTTCTCGCGGAAGAAGTTCAGCACCGACACCACGCTGGGGTGGCTGATCTGTGCCAGCGAGCGGCCCTCTTCGAAGAAACTCTTCAGGCCCAGGCGGTACAGCGGCTGCTTGTCTGCCTTGACGCGCGGCGTGAGCTCGCCGGCGGAGCGCTCCGCCAGTGAAGACGGCAGGTATTCCTTGAGCGCGATCAGGCGGCGCTCGGCGTCTTCGGCGAGATAAACCACGCCGAAGCCGCCCGAGGCGATCTTCTTGACGATCTGGTAGCCGCCCACCATCGTGCCCGCGGGCAGTGGAGAGGGCTTGGGCTTCGACATAATGGCAGGTTTCGTCGGGACACAGATCGATGGCTGTTTATAGCATGACGGGTTATGCCGGGACGCTGGCAACAGCCTCCCAAAGCGGCCCCAGCACGACCCATCTGGCCGTGGAATTGCGGTCGGTCAACGGGCGTTTTCTGGACCTCGTGCTGAAGCTGCCCGAAGAGCTGCGCGGCTTGGAGCCCGCGCTGCGCGAACAGCTCTCGGCCGCCTTTCGCCGCGGCAAGATCGAATTGCGCATGGGCACCCAGCGCGACGCCGACACCGCCTGGCCCGAACCCTCGACCGATCAGCTCAACCGGCTGTCGCGCCTGGACTCCACCGTGCGCAGCTGGCTCGGCGACGCCCGCCCGCTGTCCGTCAACGAGGCGCTGAACTGGTGCCGCAGCGGCGCCGTGACCGAGCGCCTGGACGAAGTGGCGCTGGAAGCCGCCGCCAAGGCCATCACCGGCCTGCGCGAGGCCCGCGCCCGCGAAGGCGCCAAGCTCGTGACCACGCTGACCGACCGCACGGCGCGGCTGCGCGAGCTGGCGGTCCAGGCCGAGCCGCTGGTGCCGGCCGTCGTCAAGCGCCAGCAGGAGCGTTTCCTGGAGCGCTGGAACGAGGCCCTGGCCGCCGCCGGCGCGGCCAGCAGCATCCCGATCGAGTCACTCCAGGAACGCGCGCTCAACGAAGCCGCGGCCATGGCCATCCGCATCGACGTGGCCGAGGAGCTGTCCCGCCTGCGCGCCCACCTGGACGAGATCGACCGCCTGCTCAAGGCCGGCGGTGAACTGGGCAAGCGGCTGGATTTCCTGATCCAGGAGCTGCACCGCGAGGCCAATACGATGGGCAGCAAGTCCGCTGCGCTCGAACTCACCGGCATCTCGGTGGAGATGAAGGTGCTGATCGAGCAGATGCGCGAACAGGTGCAGAACATCGAGTGAGGGCCTCGCCGCCCTTCGCGACCTGCGCCTACTGGCGTCGCCGCCCACACGCCGCAAGCGCGTCCCCGCACACGCCCCGGCCGCCGGCGACCTGGCCCCGGTGACACTGCCGATGGTGGACCAGGCCGCCGGCGTGTCGCCCAGCACGGTCTCGCGCATCCCCAACGGCACGGCCAAGGTCAGCCCGGACAAGCAGCGTGCGGTGGACGAGGCCATCGCGCGCCTGGGCTTTCGGCCCAACCCGGTGGCGCGCGGGCTGGCCGGCGGGCGCCTGGCCACGCGGCACCTGATCGCGGCCGGCCACACGCACATCGCCTCCATCGCCAACGAGCAGGCCCAGCAGGACGCAATGGACCGCCAGGCGGGTAATGTGCAGGCGCTGGAAGAAGCCGGCCTGCCGTTGGACCCGGCGCTCGTGGTGCCGGGCGATTTCACCGAGCCCGGCGGCCTGATGGCCGTGGGCCGGCTGCTGGACAGCCGTCTGCCCTTCACGGCCATCTTCGCGGCCAATGACCAGACGGCCATCGGCGCGGCGCTGGGCCTGCACCGGCGCAAGGTGCGCGTGCCCGACGACATCTCGCTGGTGGGCTTCGACGACCTGGCGCCGGCCAAGTTGGCGATCCCGCCACTGGCCACCATCCGCCAGCCGGTCTACGAAATGGGCTGCGAGTCCGCCCGCGCCATGCTGGCCCTGCTGCGCGGGGAGATGCCGCAGCCGCAGCCGCAGCCGCAGCCGCAGCCGCAGCTGCCGCTGCCGCTGCCGGCGCTGATTCCGCGCGCATCGACGCGGCGGCCGGTGCACTGAGGTGTGCGGGGCCCCGGGCCCGCACCGCGGGGGCGGGGCTCGTTCTGTGTTCGCCAACGCACAGATGGCGACAAGCGATGCTTCCATACTGCCACTGCGTTGTCTGCAAACCGCAAACGCACGCTAACGCTCGTATCCATGGGCAGGAATTCACCATGAAGCTTCACACCTCGCTCGTCGCCGCCTTCACCGCGGTGGCCCTGCTCACCCTGTCAGGCTGCGCAGTCACGCGCGGGCAGGAAACCGTGGGCGCCTATATCGACGACGCCACCATCACCACGCAGATCAAGAGCCGCTTTGTCGAGAACAAGGCCGTCGACGCCGCCAGCATCAAGGTGGAGACGCTGAACGGCACCGTCATGTTGTCGGGCTTCGCCAAGAGCAGCACCGAGAAGGCCACCGCCGAGACCATTGCGCGCGGCGTCAACGGGGTGAAGTCGGT
This sequence comes from Pseudomonadota bacterium, assembly GCA_963205115.1. Lineage (GTDB taxonomy): Bacteria > Pseudomonadota > Gammaproteobacteria > Burkholderiales > Burkholderiaceae_C > Rubrivivax. Next base: position 14,251 of record CAUJHV010000051.1, read on the forward strand.
CAGGAACGAGATCGCGGTACGGCCTTGAGCCGGGCAAGCTGAGGAGAACTGCATGAGCTTGGGAACCATTCTGCTGATCGTCGTGATCCTGATGCTGCTCGGCGCCATCCCCACCTGGCCGCACAGCAAGGGCTGGGGTTATGCACCCACCGGCGTGCTGGGGCTGGTGGTGGTGGTGGTGCTGGTGCTGCTGTTGACGGGGCGCCTGTAGCGTATCGAGCCCGCGCAGACCTCGCCGGCCAGGCCCGGCAGGTCGAGCAGCACGCGCGAGGCCCCGCCATGCGACACGCTGCAACCCAGTCTCGCGACGCGACGAGAAGCCGAGGACACCGAAAGTGAACCGAACGCCCGCCGGCCGCCGCGCCGACCTCGTGCGCATCGCGAGCGAGACGATGACCGAGCGCGGACTCGAACCCGAGTTCAGCGCGGATGTGGTGCGGGAGCTGGCGGCCATCGGCGGCCCGGGCCGCGACGCCGATCCGCGCATCGAGGACTTGTGCGCGATGCTCTGGTGCTCGATCGACAACGACGACTCGCGCGACCTCGACCAACTCACCGCCTGCGAGCCGCTCGCCGACGGTGCGATCGAGGTCTTCGTCGCCGTGGCCGACGTCGACGTCGTGGTCCGCAAAGGCTCGGCCATCGACGAGCATGCGCGCTTCAACACGACCAGTGTCTATACCGCGGCGCGCATCTTCCCGATGCTGCCCGAGCGCCTGTCGACCGACCTCACCTCGCTCAATCCGGGGCAGGAGCGGCTGGCCGTCGTCACCGAGATGGTGTTCACCGCCGACGCCACGCTGGCCAGGTCACGCGTGCGCAGGGCGCGCGTCTGCAACCGGGCGAAGCTGGCCTACGACGCGCTTTCGGCGTGGCTCGATGGCGACGCGGCGCTGCCCGCGGCAGCGGCCGCGGTGCCCGGTCTGGAGCAGCAGCTTCGCCTGCAGAACGTGGTGGCGCAACGCCTGCGCGCGCGCCGCCATGCCGAAGGCGCGCTGGAGTTCGAGACCCTGCAGCCGCGTGCGGTGTACGAAGGCGAACGTGTGGTCGAGATCCGCCAGCAGGTGCAGAACCGCGCGCGCCAGCTGATCGAGGAGTTGATGATCGCCACCAACCAGGCCACGGCGCAGTTCCTCGCCGAGCACAGAGCAGACTCGCTGCGCCGCGTGGTGCGTTCGCCCGAACGCTGGCAACGCATCGTGATGGAAGCGCGCAAGTACGGCGAGGCCTTGCCGGCGCAGCCCGACTCGCGCGCGCTCGAGGTCTTTCTGGCCAGGCGCCGCAAAGCCGACCCGCTGCGCTTCCCCGATCTGTCGCTGGTCATCGTCAAGCTGATGGGTTCGGGCGAGTATGTGGTCGAGCAAGCCGGCGGCCTGCCGATCGGCCACTTCGGGCTGGCGATGCGCGACTACACGCACTCGACCGCGCCGAACCGGCGCTTCCCCGACCTGGTCACCTCGCGCATGCTCAAGGCCGTTCTGGCCGGCCGCCCGCCGCCCTACGGTGGCGCCGAGCTCAGTGTGCTGGCGGCGCACTGCACGGCGCAGGAGGACGCGGCGCAGAAGGTCGAGCGCAAGATGCGCAAGTGCGAGGCGGCATCGCTGCTCGAGTCGCATGTCGGGCAGCGCTACGACGCCATCGTCACCGGCCGAACGGAAAGCAACACCTGGGTGCGCACACTCGCGCCGCCGGTCGAAGGCATGTTGACCGGTCGAGCACGCGAACTCGACATCGGCCAGCGCGTGGAGGTCAAGCTTGTCGCCACGGATGTCGAGCGTGGATTCATCGACTTCGTACTTCTCCACTGAACGAAAGCCGTCGTGCAAGCCGACCGCTGCAGCGACGGCGGCCGCAAGCATCACGTAGAGGTTCGCATGCCCACCCAAGGCCCCTGACGCTGCGGCATGAGCTCTGCAGTCACCGCTCGGCGGGCAATCCCGTTGCTTGTGGTTCGGGTGCCGCCAGCTCGGCCAGCGCACCTCTGGCCACACGGGAGATCCACGTAGGACGCTGACTACGGTCACTCGCGGCGCGGTCCGCTTGGCGCATGGGCCTGCACTGTCCACACTCATGGTTCACCGATTTCTGTCGGCACTCTTCACCAGGACTCTCATGAACAAATCCCCGCGCCTTCCGCACGCACTGGCTCTCGCCGCGATGTTCGCCTTCCCGCTGGCTCAGGCCGCACCGATGAACAAGGCCGACTACACGGCCGGCAAGACGCGCATCACCACCCTGTACAAGTCCGACAAGGCGGCGTGTGCGTCGTTGACGGCCAACGCCAAGGACGTCTGCATCGAAGAAGCCCAGGCCAAGGAAAAGGTCGGCCGCGCCGAACTCGAGTACGCGTACAGCGGCACGACCAAGGACGCGAACAAGGTCCAGGTCGCCAAGGCCAAATCGACATACGCGGTGGCCAAGGAGAAGTGCGACGACCTGGCGGGCAACGCCAAGGACGTCTGCGTCAAGGAGGCCAAGGCTGTCGAAACCCAGGCGCTTGCTGAAGCCAAGGTCGGCAAGAAGGTCGACGCAGCCATCACCGACGCCACCAAGGAAGTGGTCGATGCGAAGTCCAAGGTCGCCGCAGAGAAGTGCGAATCGATGAGCGGCGACGCCAAGGCGAGTTGCATGGCCCAAGCCAAGGCCAGCGCCGGCAAGAACTGATCGGCACCGGGCTGCAGGGCTGCTCGTGCAGCGGTCGAAGGCCGGCATGGCACTTCGGTCAGGCCCGGCAAGCCCGGCTGGTCACATGTAGGAGGGGGCTCACAGCCGCAAGCGGCTGCCGCCGATGGATGCCGCGGCCCTCCGTGGCGATCATGGGTCATGGACCCTCGCCACAACCAGCTGCTCGCCGCTTTGCCCGATCTGGACTGGGCGCTCTGGCAGCCGCAACTCGAACGGATGCCGCTGCACTACGGTCAGGTGCTGTTCGAGTCGGGCAGCGCACCGGTCGGGGTCGTGTTCCCGACCACCGCGGTGGTGTCTTTGTCATCGATGACGCGCGACGGGGCTTCGGCCGAGTTCGCGCTTGTCGGCAACGAAGGCGTCGTCGGCATCTCGCTGTTCATGGGCGGCGGCACGATGCCCCATCGCGCGCTGGTTCAAAGCGCCGGGCAAGCCTGGCACCTGCCCGCGCCACGGGTCAGCGCCGCCGTCGCGCACGGCGGTGCGATGCTGAACCTGCTGTTGCGCTACACGCAGTCGCTGATCGTGATGACGACTCAAACCGCAGCCTGCAATCGCCACCACTCGATCGCGCAGCGATTGAGTCGACGCCTGCTGATGGGGCTGGATCGCGCGCAGTCCACCGAACTGGCCATGACGCATGAAGCGGCGGCCCACCTGCTGGGCGTGCGTCGTGAAGGCGTCACGGCCGCGGCGTTGAAACTGCAGCGCTCGGGCACCATCCGCTACCACCGCGGCTGCATAGAGATCCTCGATCGCCAGGCACTGGAGCACCACGCCTGCGAATGCTATGCGGTGGCCAAGCGTGAGTATCAGCGTCTGCAAGCCGATGGCGATGGCCGCGCGAGGCACGCGGCCGCGCCACGTGCGCTGGCAGACCGACGCCGCGTCCCGGTATCGGCAGATTCGGCTGCCACCCGCACATGAGCCCCGCTGCCTGCTGCCCAGCATGGACACCATCGCGATGATCGTCCTGGTCCCTGGTCCGCTGAGTTGCAGAAGCTGTTCATCGAGGCCTGGGACCGGCAGAAGGGGCCGCCCTTGGCCGACCGGAACTGCCTTCCGCCGCCGCAAGTGATGGGCCGCCAGGTGGTGCGCGCGATCGGCAGTTCTCCCGACGGGGCGTACAGCCTGATCTACGCCACGCTGCTGTCAGCCATCGGCAGCGCGGAGACCAGCGTGCGCATCACCAACGCGTACTTCGTGCCCGACCCGCAACTGCAGGCCGCGCTCGAAGCCGCGGCAGCGCGGGGTGTCGACGTGAAGCTGATCCTGCCCAGCCTGACCGACTCCTGGCTCGTCCTCCACGCCGGCCGCGGCTTCTACGAGCGGCTGCTTGCCGCAGGCGTGAAGATCCACGAGCGGCGCGGCGTGATCCTGCACGCGAAGACGGCGCTCGTCGACGGCGTGTGGGCCTCGGTCGGCTCGACCAATCTCGACTGACGCAGCTTCCTGCACAACCACGAACTGAACGCCGTCGTTCTGGGTGCCGCGTTCGGATGCCAGGTGCAGGCGATGTTCGAGCGCGACATGGCCGCGTCAGACGCGATCACGCTCGACGCGTGGCGCCGCCGCCCGCTCGACCCGCGGGCCAAGGCGTGGTTCGCGCGGGCCTGGGCGTACTGGCTGTGAGGGGCGGGCGTAGGTGGCCCCCTACGCCGACAGGGCGCCAGCGATGACGATCGCGGTGGCGCTGCGCCGATGCACGGTGCGGCGACTGGCGAGCAGAGTCGACGCCAGACACCCGTGTCGGGTGCCCTTGCCCACGCTCACGCCAAGAGGTTCTTCCATGTATGCGCACCGTCTTGCTCTTCTGTGTTCCGTTTCGGCGCTCGCGCTGATCTCGGCCTGCTCGTCCAGCCCACCGCGCATGGAGACCAGCCGCGGCGGCCCGGTGGCCAACGAAGTGCAGTACGGAAACGTCAGCGGCATCGACGTCGTCGCGAGCGGATCGCGTGGCGCCGGCGGTGCGGTGCTTGGCGCGGTGATCGGCGCCGTGGTCGGCAACCAGATCGGCAGCGGCACTGGCCGGGCGGCAGCCACGGGCCTGGGCGCCGTGGGCGGTGCTGTGATCGGCAACAAGCTGCAAAAGCGCAACGAGAGCGACGTCTACCGCATCAGCGTTCGGCTGGACAACGGCAGCACGGCGGCGTTCGACTACAGCAGCCTCGGTGATCTGCGCGTGGGTGACCGCGTCCAGGTGCAGGGCGGACAGTTGCATCGCCTGTGATGCCCAGCCCGGCCAGGCAGGTGGGTCCCGGGCGAAGTTAACGGCCGCGTTGTGTTCGCTTGCGCACGGACTGCTCGGTCCGTGGGGCTTACAAGCAAGCCTTCGCCGCATATCCACGAGGCCCTCGAGATGAACCGCCACCCATCGGCCGCCGCGCCTGCCGCTGATGTCCCACGCTGCGCCGGCGCTGCGCGCACCCGTGACAGGCGCGTTCGGCTGCAGGCCGATCGATGACGCACCGTTCTTCGTCAGAAGTTCGCGAGACCCTGGCTCGCTTCGCGCTCCAAATCAACGGGCTCGACGACCGTATTGCGGAACAGGCGCCTCGAAGCCGCGGCGCGCCGCGTGACCGCGGACCGACACTGCACGCCAGCGAGGTGACGATCGACGACTGGGACGCCTTGCTCGATGCGGTCAAGGCCAGACTCAGGCATGCGGCAGGCCATGCAGGCACCGGGCTGTTCGAGGGGCCCGCTGCGCCATCCCGCACTCTGGTGCTCGAATGCGTCGATGCGCTCGAACTCTTGCACGCCGCGCTGGACGACCGACGCCTGCGCCAGCACACAGGCGAGGCGTCCGAGGCCCGACGGGGCATCGCGGGCGCGCACGAGCGCGAGCCAGCCGTCAATCCGCAGCCGGACCTGGCGGCCGACTCGGGCGCCCTTCGACCAGCGCCAGCAGGAGCTGCGGCAGCATGCCCGCGAACAGGGCCGACGTGACGGGTCTGCGCCACGGCGCCGCCCAGACCAGCAGTCCTCCCAGCACCAGCGCGCCGGCGACCAGCCCCCAGGGGTGGCGTGCGGCCAGTGGCTTGAGGGCCGTGGTGGCCGCGCCTGCGGCCACGGTGGCGACGGCACGCAAGGGATGACCGGACCACCTGCGGCGGATCATGGCCACCAGGATGGCCACACCCGGGATGTCCGTCAGTGCATCGAGCCCGGTTTGCGCGGCTGCGCGGGCCGGCCGAAGGCCACCATCGCCAGGCTCTGGCGGCGCGTGGCCGAGCGACAGGCGCAGTTGCTCGCGCGACCGGGACAGGCGCGCCGCGGGCGTCTCCAGCGCGTTGCTCACTGGACCCACTTCCGCGCTCATGCCGGTGCCGATTCGCGCAACAACTCGATGTCGGCCCGGACCTGCTGGCGCAGGGTCGCGAAGGCCTCCTGTTCGCGGCCACGGCGCGTGGCCAGCGCGCAGACCAGGCCCACGAGCAAGGGCAGCGCGGGTACCGCGACGAGCGCCCAGGGGGCGCGCCCCACGGCCGTGGGCGTGATGGCCCACAGCATCACCGCCACGCCAGCCAGCACCATGCCGACGCACAGGCTGCCCAGCGACAGGGCCGCCAACCAGGCGCTGCGCTTGTAGGCAGCCGAGATGCGCGGCATCTCGGCCGAAACGAGCGCGGCATAGGCCTCGGCATGCTCGGCGAGCAATTGCGGCCGCGTCGCGATCAGATGGAACAAGGCGTGCATGACGAAGGGCCCGCGGCGTCACGCGACATCAGGTGCGATCGCGCGAACGGGTCAGCAGCCCCACGAGGGCCATCAAGGCGGCGCCAGTCGCCGCGGCGATCAACATCGCCTTCAGCGGCTCGTGCTTGATGTACAGGGCCGTGCTGTCGCTGACGCGCAGGGCGCTGTCGCGCAGGCCCACCGAGGTGTCGCGCAGCGCGCGCGCCCCCTGTTGCGCGAGGGCGCCGGCCTGGTGGCCCGCCTGGTCGAGCAAGGCCGCGGCCTCGCGCCGAGCCTCGCGCAGGGAGGCCGGCGTCGATGTCTCGTTTGTCGGCGGCGGGGGTTGATCCGTGAGGCCGCGTGTGAGTTCGGGAATGTCGGTGGTGTTCATGGTTTGTCCGTGTTGATGCAAGAGGGCGGCGCAGGCGTTCAGGTCTTGCGCACGATGAGTCCGTACAGGAAGGTCGCCACCGCCAGCACGACGAAGACATAGAAGAGGATCTTGGCGATGCCCACTGCGCCCGCGGCGATGCCGCCGAAACCGAACACGGCAGCGACCAAGGCGATGACGAGGAAGACGACGGCATAGTGCAACATGGGGTGACTCCGAAGCGGCGGGAGGAGCACCGAGTCTCATCCGGTGTCCATCGCCCGGCGATCGGTGGCGCGGCCGCGCTGCCGTCGGCCAAGCACGCGTGGCGCCGTAGGCGTGCGCTGACAGGCCCCAGGGCTTCACGAGCTGATGGCCGGCTGCGGCAGCAGCACCGACACCGTGGTGCCCTGGCCGGGCGCCGATTGCACGGTCAAGCTGCCGTTCTCGGCCTCCACGCGGTAGCGCATCCCGAGCAGACCGAAGGCCGAGGTCGGCGGCCGGGACGTGTCGAAGCCCACCCCGTCGTCACGCACCGACACCTCGACACGCCCATCGCGCGGCGCCAGGCTGATCCAGGCCTGACTCGCTTTGGCGTGCTTGCTGAGATTGGTGATGGCCTCCTGCACCAGGCGGTAGACCACCAGTTCGGCGGTCGCCGACAGCCGCACCGGCTGCAGGGCGCAGCGCACCCGGACCCCCGAGCGCTCGCCGAACTCGCGAACCAGTATCTCGATCGCCGCCTGCAGACCGAGGTTGGCCAGCGTCGAGGGCCGCAGGTCTTCGATGATGCGCCGGCCCAGCGCGATGCTGCTGTCAAGTGCGCTCACCAAGTGGGCCAGGCGTTCCTGGGCTTCGGGCGCCGTGGCGCCCAGGCGCGAACGGATGCGTGCGGCGTCGAGCTTGGCCGAGGTGAGCAGCGAGCCCAACTCGTCGTGCAGATCGCGGGCCAGGCGGTTGCGCTCGTCCTCGCGCGCGCTCAGCAGGTGGCGCGTCAGGTCGGTCAGCTGCTCGGTACGCTGCCGGACCTCGATCTCGAGGCGCTCGTGCTCGGCCTGTGCCAAACGTTTGAGTTCAGCTTGATGGCTCTGCGTGGCCAGCCCGTGACGCAGGTAGAAATACAGCGCCAACAGTCCGATCAGGCTCAGGCAGGCCACACCCAGTCGGCTCAGCGTCAGTGAACTCAGGAGTTCGGTGCCGTGCACGACGCGTTGCTGCGTGTCCTTCGCGAGCAGGTCGGCCGTCAGGGCGCGTACGGCTTCCATCGGCGCATGACCCCGGTCTTCCGAGAAGAGGGACAGTGCGGCCCCGCCCTGGCCCGCCTCGCGAAGGCGGATCGTCCGCGCCAACTCTTCGAGCCTGATCTCGGTGGCCCGACGCAATGAAGCCAGGGTGGGCTGCAGATGCGGCGCGTCGGCATAGCCCGCGTCGAGTGCGTCGAGTGACTCGGCGACCGTCTTGACCCCGCCGGCGTAGGGCTGCAGGTCGCTCTTGCGGCCGGTGAGCAGGAAGCCGCGCTGGGACGTCTCGGCTTCGAGCATGCCGATCAGCAGGGTGCGCAGGGCAATGCGCTCCTGCTGGCCTTCGGCCAGGCGCTCGATCGCAGCGCGTGACTGCCAGTAGCTGGCTTCGCTGACGACGACCAGGGCCGCGCCGGCCAGCAGGGCAAGCCCACAGATCACCGGATTGCGCTTGACGACGGTCCAGGCGTTCATCGGCGGGAACTCCCATGAAAGGTGCGATCATGCAGCGCAGGCCTCCCGAACACCGCATGATCCGAATTGCCATCGTCGACGACCACGCCCTGGTGCGTGCGGGTCTGCGTCAATTCTTTGCCGATCAGATCGATTTCGCGGTGGTCGGCGAGGCCGCCAGCGGCCGCGAAGCGATGGACATCGTGCGCACGGCCGAGGTCGACGTGATGGTCCTTGACATCGGCATGCCCGGCCAGAGCGGTGTCGACACGCTGGTCGCGATCCGCGCCCGCGCGCCGGATCTGCCGGTGCTGATCCTCAGTGGCTATGCCGAGGAGCACTACGCGACCACGCTGCTGCGCCACGGTGCCAGCGGCTACCTGAACAAGGACTGCGACCCCGAGGAGATCGTGCGGGCCATCCGAACCGTGGCGCGCGGCCGCCGCTACATCACCGCGGCAGTGGCCGAGCGCCTGGCCGATGGGCTGCGTGCCGGCGGCGACGCGCCGCTGCACGAGCAGTTGTCGGAGCGGGAGTTGCAGGTCTTCCTGCGCCTGGCCAAGGGCGAGACCGTGGGCCACATCGCCGAGGGCATGTCGCTGAGCGTGAAGACGGTCAGCACCTACCGCACGCGGGTGATGGAAAAGCTGCAATTGGCCTCCAACAGCGACCTGACCTACTACGCGCTGAAGAATGGCCTGATCCAGTAGCGGGGTTCAGATCCGGCCGAGGCCTTTGGCGCCGTTGGCGCCGCCACGCGCCGCCAGTTCCGTGGCCAGACGGCCGCAGTAGGCGATCAGGGCGTCGATTTCATTGGACTTGTCGAACACCCGGTCGGCACCCAGATCGGCACACTTGCGCCGCATGTCCTGCGTGGCGTAGTTGCTGAGGACAATCATCTTGCGCGGTCGCACCTGGGCCCGCGACTGCGCGGCTCGCAGGACGCCGAGGCCCGAGCCCCCCTTGAGGAAGATGTCGACGATCACCAGGTCGACCATCTGATCGGTCTGGTTCAGCCACTGCGTTGCCGTGAACTCGTCCTCGGCAGAGCCAACCACCTCGACGGGCGCCAGCTCTTCGAGGGTGGCGATCAGGTTCTCGCGGATCATCGGACTGTCTTCGACGATGTAGGTCTTGAGCGCAGTCATGGACGGTCGTTGGGTTCGCAGTCCGTGAGGCGAACGGGACTTGTGCGTAGTCTGCACCGCGGTCATGCGCGACACCACCGGCGTTGGCCGCGCGGGCTTGTCGGACGTGTCCTACAGGGCCGGCGATGGGCGCATTCCGATCGAACGGCCCGCGCCGACGGCGGCCAGCATCGGTGAGGCAGGACGCTAGTCTGCGGGTACCGCCGGTACTGCAGGTACTGCAGGTACTGCGGGTACTGCGGGTACTGCAGGTACTGCGGGTGCGGCGGAAGGTTCGCGCGTCACGAGTTCGCGGTAGATGCCGCCGCCGGCCACGCTGCCGCTCGTCGTGCCGCCGCCCTTCATGCGCGACACGCAGTCGCCGCGGTCGGGTTCCGACAGGCGCTCACAGCGCTTGAGTGCGTTGCGCGCAAAGCGTCCCGGGTCCGGATCGATCGTCACCGGCTCACGGCTGGCGCGGGCCGTGCTCGCGTCGCTGAGGCATTCGTCCTTGTCGCCGACATAGCGCCGGCTGAGGCAGACCGCGGCGTCGCGTTGATAGCGCGCTTCGGACTGGGCTGCCGCCGAAGCGCCGGCCGCCAGGGCCGGCAAGGCACTGCATGCCCCCGCCAGCAAGATCAGGGCACCCGCCACATGCACGTGCTTGAGTAGAAGCTTGTTCATTCGATATTCCAGTGTGTTGGTCGTCATGGGTGGATGGTGTCGAGGACTTCGACGGCGATCTGGGCGCGGCAAGTCAGGCGTTGGGAAGCGAACTGCTGGATGCTGCAGCGCCACTCGCGCTCGGCACGAGCGGCAACGGCTCGGCTGCGTGATTCGCCCCGTTGAACGCTCGCCAGAACAAGCTGCACAAAGGCCAGCAGCAAGCTGAACGCCAGCACGGTGGCCAGCACGCCGGGCAAGCGCCGGCCCCACCGCGCCTGCCAGCCGGTCTTGCACCACAGGTTGCCCTGGCGCCGCGCGGAAGTGAGCCTGCGGGAGGCTCTATCCAACTGCCCGTATTCCAAGGTGTTCATGGCCGATGACTCGAGTCGGTTCGCAGGGTGCGATCTACCGTGCACCGATGCTGAGCGCACGGTGCGAGTCGCGCCATCGGACGAGCAGCGCTGCGCGTGTAGGACGGCGCCCGTGGTGCCGCGCGGCTGCCTGTTCCGGCTTTGCTCTCGAAGCGGGATACACCGCGCTCGCCGGTGCACGAACGCGCGCCACTCGAACGTCGCGCCGAAGCCGCTCAACACGGGTGCGGCTATCTAGCGACTGTTCGAGTCTCTCTGTCGAAGCGGCTCTCCGTGGCAACCCGGTAGGTCATGCACTTGGCGCTCAGCACGCGCAGGCCGCCGGTGATGCGGAGTCCATCGGTGACCTTGACCACGAAGTCGGCCTACAGGCCGATGTCGGGGGTCAAGGCGTAGCTGATCAAGGCCGGCGGTGAACTGGGCAAGCGGCTGGATTTCCTGATCCAGGAGCTGCACCGCGAGGCCAATACGATGGGCAGCAAGTCCGCTGCGCTCGAACTCACCGGCATTTCGGTGGAAATGAAGGTGCTGATCGAGCAGATGCGCGAGCAGGTGCAGAACATCGAGTAGGCACAGCTGCCGGGGCGCCCGCCGCCGAAGCCATGCCTCCCCCCGGTCTCGCTCCACGCAACCAGGGCCAGCGCCGGTCCGTGGCCGGCAAGCCCGCAGGTCCGTTCAGCGGGCCGCCCTACTCGAACGTCAAGCCGCCCCCCAGCGCGATGGTGCTGGGATATACCGCCGGCGAACCCACGCCCACGCTCATGTTGGCGCCGACGAGTTTGCCGCCTACGGCCGGCAGCGGGTTGCTCGAGCCCACGGCCTGGAAGTCCACCTGCGACAGCGGCGCCAGCGCGAGCGCAGACGCGACAGTCAAGCCCGCCACGTTGCAGGGCTGGATGATCTCGAACGAACTCAGCGGTATGACGTAGGCCGCCGGGGCTGAGGACGTGGGCGTGACCACCGCCAGCAGCTTGATATTGCACGCCGCCACGCTGGGGCCTGCGTCAACGTCGTAGAACTTGCCCAGTGTGAGGATGACGCCGAAGTTGCGGGTCGCGCTTGCAAACCACTCGGCGTTCTGGCCCAGCGTGAACTTCATCGTGGTCTTGCCGGCAATCGAGACACCCGCCGTGTCCGCGGTGGGACTCAGGCCGGTGGTCAGGCCGGGCGCCTGGATGAAGGCGCCGCTGTACAAGGCCGTGACCGCGCTGGGCGTCTGGTAATAGTAGTAGTAGCTGCTGGCCGACGCGGCGACTGCGGGCGCGAAGCTGCCACCGCTGCCGCACCAGGCCGGGTCGCCGCTGCAATTGAAGCCGTCCAGGCTGCTGCCGCTGTAGCCGCCGAACGCGCCGCCTTCGATCGTCCGGTTGCCCGCGCCGAAGCCCGACGAGAAGACAACCGGTCCGGTCGCCGCCGGAGCCGATCCCCAGAAGTAGATGTTGTCGACAAACAGGGTGCCGGCCACGCTGGGCTCGAGCTTGATCTGGATGATCGCGGACTTGTCCGGCACGGTGTACTGCGCCAGGTCGATATCCACGCTGTTCCAGTTGCCGGCGGTCAGCGCCTGCGTGACCGCGTTTTCCTTACCCGCCGAGATGATGGACACCTTGACGCTGCCGATGTCGGCCGACCAGACGTCGATGTGCAGCTTGCCCTTGGTGGAGACATCCACCGGGCTGGCGGTCCAGTCCAGGCCTTCGTACAGCGCCGGTGCGGTGAAGGTGTACTTCAGCGACTTGTTGCCCGCGAGGGTCATCTCGCTGTAGGTCACCGGGGGCGATTGGCCCCAGTCGGGCTTGGGATTGAAGTTGGCCACCTGGGCCGCGTCGCTGTAGATCGTCACGGCGCCCGCGGGCACGGTGGTGGTCGGGGCGCAACCGGGCTCGGTGGTGCCGCAGCCCGTGGCCGGAGCCGATCCCCAGAAGTAGATGTTGTCGACGAACAGGGTGCCGGCCACGCTGGGCTCGAGCTTGATCTGGATGATCGCGGACTTGTTCGGCACGGTGTACTGCGCCAGGTCGATGTCCACGCTGTTCCAGTTGCCGGCGGTCAGCGCCTGCGTGACGGCATTCTCCTTACCCGCCGAGATGATGGACACCTTGACGCTGCCGATGTCGGCCGACCAGAAGTCGATGTGCAGCTTGCCCTTGGTGGAGACGTCCAGCGGGCTGGCCGTCCAGTCCAGGCCTTCGTACAGTGCCGGCGCGGTGAAGGTGTACTTCAGCGACTTGTTGCCGGCGAGGGTCACCTCGCTGTAGGTCACCGGGGGCGACTGGCCCCAGTCGGGCTTGGGATTGAAGTTGGCCACCTGGGCCGCGTCGGTGTAGACCGTCACGGCGCCTGCGGGCACGGTGGCGGTCGGGGCACATCCCGGTTCGGTGGTGCCGCAGGCACTTCCCGATGCGGCCGCGGTGTACTTCAGCTCGTCGGCGTAGTAGGTCGAGTCCGCGGTGACCTTGGTGCCGTAGTGCGGAAAGACGCTGACGCGGTCGTAGGTCTTGCTCGGGTCGTACACGCCGTTGCTCGGTGCGGCGTAGTTGAACGTGAGCGTCTCCCACTGGTTGGCCTGCGTGGTGGTGGCCTGGGCCTCCATGAAGACCGCCGGGTCGGTGGCGCTCTCCACCTTCAGCATGATGGTCTGGCCGGCTGCCGGCGACAACATGCGCAGCGTCACGGTCTTGCTGGTGCCGAAGCCGAATGCCGCGACCTTGGAGGCACCCGTTCCCGAGGGGTCGATGGTCGCACCGGCCCAGACCTCGGCCGCGGGCGCCTTGACCAGCTTGATCGCCTTGTTGACGGCGTCGCCCGGGTCGGCCGCGACTTCCGCGGCCAGACCGCCGAAGGGCACCATCGCCAGGCCGGCGGCACCGAAGTCCAGGCACGGCGCAGCGGTGCAGCTGCCGGTGCTGCCGGTGCCGATGGCGCCCGCCACCGTGTTGTAGGCCTGCGAGGCGGCCGCTGCGGCGGTGTTCAGGTTGCCGGCCAGGTCGCTGTAGCGACCGGCAGCCACGCTCACGTCCAGCGTGCCGGCCATGCCCGCATTCGGCGTGACCACCAGGGTGGCGCTCCTGCCGCTGACCATCGTGAAGGTGCCGGCGCTGCCGCCGCTGACCACGACGTCGTCCGCACCGAAGGAGGTGCCGACGTTTTCGCTGAAGCTGAACGTGAAGGTCACGGCCCCGGTGGCGGTGCTGCCTGCGGCCCCGCTGACGATGGCCACCGTCGGCGGCGCGGTGTCCGGCGCGGGCGTCAAGGGCGTGGCGCCGGGCGGCAGGGCATCGCCGCCGCCGCAGCCGCCGAGCAGTGCAGCCAGGCCCAGGGTCACGACGATCAGACGGTGGCGGATGGGAGGGCAGATCATGAGGTGAAGTCCTCGAGAGCCGAGCACCTGCCCGGCGTGTTTGAAAGCGCTTTCACAAGTCTAGGGATTCGCACTGGCGAAGACAACGACATCGACCTGTCGCTTTCCCTAGGTGGCCGCTCAGGGCCCCGAATCCGAGCGGCCCAGCGCGCCGGGCGCCACGGTGAGCGACTTGCCATCGCTGAACCGCACCGTCAACGGCTGCTGGCCGGCATTGAAGGCCAGGTAGGTGCGGCGGCCGTCGGGGCGCTTGAACACCTGGTACAGCGCGGTGTCGGCCGAGACACCGAAATCCGGCGTACCCATCTCGGCCAGGCTGAGCATCCAGTGCAGCGTGTGCGTGCGGGTCTCGCCAAGTTCCACCGCGCCCCAGCGGTCCCACTGCGCCAGCGCGGCGCCAGGGTCGGCCAGTGCCAGGTACTTGGCGAAGACGTCCTGCCAGATGTCCTTGGGCACTTCGCCGTAGCGTTTGCCGCGCCCGAGCCAGTTGTCCATGTCGGGCTTGAGCGTGTCGAGGTTGCGCCGCACGTACTTCGGGTCGCGCCCGAGATGGGTGGCAAAGCTCGCGATGGGCAGCAGGTTGATGCCCTTGATCTGGCGCGGCTCGTCGGTCCACCAGGTGTTGTGCGCGTACTTGCCGCCGAAGACCATGCTGGTTTCGGCGTGTTTGTACTCCGGGGCGAAGACCAGGCCATGCAGGTCGAACCAGTAGTGGTGCACCGACTCGATCTCGGTGGTGTACATGTAGATGCCCAGGTCACGCAGTTCGCGGTTGCCGCTCACCTCGCCCCAGAGGATGAGCGCGGCCCAGGCATTGATCGCCTCGCTGGACGACTCCTGGTTGTTGCCCAGGGCGCCGTATTCCCCCGCGCCGCCGATGCCCACCGCCCAGGAGTGCCCCTCGTAGGGATCGAAGTTGCGCAGGAAGGGGAAATCCGCCGAGCCACGCTGCGCGGTGGCGATATCGGCCACCAGCAGATCGACCATGGCCCCCCAACGCTCCTTCGCGGCCCAGGCCGGGTCGCGCAGCGCCACTTCCGCCGCTGCGCGTATCCAGTAGCCATAGTGGAAGTGGTGGTCGTTCATCTGCTCGACCGAGAAGAACTCGTCCGGGTAGCCGACGACCGTACCCAGCCGCTTGTCCTGGTGGAAGTAGCTGCGTGCGCCCTGCCCCGTGAACCACCACTCCAGGCGCTCCTTCACGAGTGCCAGCAACTGGTCGCGCGACTGCAGGTCGCCCTGCTGCTCGGCCACGGCCATCAGTTGGGTGGCGCGCGTCAGGCCCTTGCCCTGCCAGTAGGGGCTGGTACGCCAGTTGTCCTTGTTTTCGCGGTCGGGGATCAGCTCGCGCCGCTTGCGCATGTCGGCCTTGAACAGTTCGCCCAGTTCGCCCACGCGATCACCCTGCTTGACGCCCGGCCAATGCGGCACAAATCCCAGGTAGCGGCGCGTGGTCTTGAACTCCGCAGCGGCCAGCAGGCGGATCTTGCCGCGCACGCTGTCGTAGGCAGGCCCCAGGCGCGACGCAACCGCGGCGTTGTCGTGCCACTGGTGCGGCAGCAGGCCCAGCAGCGGCCCGTGGTCCGGCCCTTCCATCGTGCGGGTGGTGGCCTTGAAGGTGGTTTCGACCGTGCTGCTGGCCGCGTCATAACGCCACTGCACCCGCGTGTCCTGCAGGAAGGCGTAGGCATGCCGCTGCAGCAGCGCCACGGTGGCCGGCTGCTCGTCCGGCAACGCGGCGGCGGAGAGGTAGCCCGCACCGGCCGGCAGCCGCGCGATCCATTCGGTGGCGGACACCGGCTCCCAGCGCACGCCCGTGGGTCCGAACACGGCATAGGCCTTGCCCTTGACGCGCAGACCCAGCATGCGCGCGTCGCCGCTGTCGAAGCGCTGGCCTGCCGCCGGCAGGCGCAGCCGCATGTCCCCGCGCGTGAGCTGGAAGTAGGCGTAGGGGCTGCCATGCGCCACCGTCACCTTCATCTGGTCGGCGCCGCCGGCCATCACGATGTCGATGGCCCAATCGGAGTTGCCGGCCAGCTTGGCCGGACCGGGCTCGAAGGCCACCGGCGAGAACACCAGCGCGTCACGGTGCGGGTACTGGATCTCGACGTCTCGCCGTTCGGTGGGTACCGCCTCCTTGCTCGGCAATGACATCTCCAGGCCCGTCGCCGTGGTCTTGAAGGTCAGCGGGTGCGCGAACAGCGGGTCGGGCTTGGGGTTGAAGATCAGCGTGGAGTACCACTGATTCGTCGGCGCGGCGCGCTGCAGCATCGCCTCGGTGCGGTACGGTGCCGCCGGCGGCGGCTTCTCGCCCGACTTCGGCGCGGCCAGCACCGTGCCCGCACCGACCTTGACGGTCTGTGCCGCGGCAACGCCCGTCAGGCCCGGGTGCAGATGGAGCACCAAGGCCAGCACTGGCGCCAGCAGGCTGGCCGAAACACGCACGCTGCCCGCGAATCGATTCATGGACGCTTCCTTCGCCTCCGGTGTCGGTGGCCATTGGCGGCGGATCGTAGTGAAAGCGCTTTCACAAGTCATCTCCGCGTTTACCCGAAACACCCGATCCGACCCGGTGGCGGGAAAACACGGGGGAGTCACCGTTGACCATGCCGGCACGCTGCACTATCCTTTGAAAGCGCTTTCAGGATCATGGCGTTCCGCTTCGCAATCCCACCCCACGCAGGCCGCCCGCGGCCGGCTGAATCCACCATGCACCACCACACTCCGGTTTTCGCCGCGCCGACGCGGGCTGCCCGTTCGCAGGCCTTGCGTGTTCGACATGCCGTGCAGGCGGGCGCCCTGGCGGCGGCTTGCGCCATCGCCCCGCAGGCGCAGGCCGTCGACTACGGGCCGTTCACGCTGAACGGCTTCGTCAAGGCCGAGTTCTCGCGTGTGGCGCGCGCCTGCTCCGATTGCCAGGTTGCCCCCGGCGTGGGCAAGGACTACCTCTGGGCCGACAGCGTGGCCGCCGGCAAGCGCTTCGGTACCGAGGACACGCACGTGGTGCTGGCCCAACCCTGGCTGGGCGTCAAGTTCGACCTCGGCAAGGGCTTCAAGCTCTCGGGTCTGGTGAGCCAGCGCTGGCGCGACGGCAAGGTCGACATCCCGGGCTTCTGGTACGACCGCAACATCGCCCTGAGCCACGAGGACTACGGCCGCGTGGCTGTCGGCGCGATGACCTCGCGTGCCTGGAGCCTGGCGGACTACCCCTACGGCAACGACATCGGCGTGTCCGACGTCTGGGCTTCCAGCGGCGCCGGCTACGGCCTGCTCGGCCACGCTGTGCGTGTGACCTCGCGCGTGCTCGACGTGATGGAAGGCGATCTCGTCCTGGAGCTCACCTACGACCAGGGCAACCGCCACTTCAAGGTGCACAAGCCCCGCTTCCTCGAGTTGTATGCGCAGTACCGCAAGGGCGATCTGTTCGTCGATGCGATCTACCAGGATTCACGCAACGGCACGCCAGCCGCCTGGGGCCACGGCCCCTTCGACGGCCCGTTCTATGACCCGGCGGCCGACGCCAAGCTGGGCCAATCGGGCCAGAGCATCGCGATGCTGATGGCGCGCTACCGCGTCAGTGCGCCGCTGGAAGTGCTGGGTGGCATCCGCCGCAACCGCTGGAGCGGCGCGCATGCGGTGGTCGTGCAGACACAGCCGCGTGGCGACATATGGAACAGCCCCTTCAACGTCGACTGGGGCGGCACCATGGTCTACCGCAACGCCGACGGCTCCAGCTACGCCGTGCCCAACCCCGGCTACCCGGCGGTGTCGGTGGACGTCAGCGGCGGTGTCATCTACCGCACCGGCGCCTGGTCGGCACACACCGGTTTTGCCTACCTGGGCGAAGCCCGCACGAAGAACCCCAGCGAACGCGGCCAGAGGAATTACGCGCTGGTCAACACGCTCGGCCTGGGCTACGACTTCGGCAACGGCCTGAAGGCCTACGGCTTGGCCGGTGCCGTGCAGTACAAGCGAATCGGCCTGTCGCCGATGTCCATGCCGGGCAATGCCTCGTTCACCAACGTCGACTCCCGCGTCTCGCGGCACGGCAACTGGATCGGCGCCGGCGCCGTCTACACCTTCTGATTCGCGCGAGGTCCACCCCATGAAGCTCGATCGATTCGCACGCCTGGCCCGGGCTTGCCGCCGCCTGTCTGCGGTCTTCAAGGCCGGCACACTGGCCGTGGCCGTGACGGTGGCCGGATGCGGCGGCGGCGGCACCACGCCTCAGACGCATGACGGCGGGGTGCGCCCGCTCAGCGCCGAGTTCAGCTCGCGCAAGGCCGTGGCCTATTCCCCCTACCGCACCGCCACCAGCGTGGACGGTCTGGCGGCCGAGACCATTCCCAAGGCCAACATCAAGCAGGACCTGGACCTGCTGGTGGCCGCCGGCTTCGGCCTGATCCGCGTCTTCGACAGCTCCGACAAGGTGGCCAAGCAGACGCTGGAAGTCATCCGCGAGAACAAGCTCGACATCAAGATGCAGCTCGGCCTGTACATGCAGAGCGGCGACGACGTCTTCAACCGCAACGAGATCGCGCGCGGCGTGGCGCTGGCCAAGGCCTATCCGGACATCGTGCTGGCCGTGAGTGTCGGCAACGAGACGATGGTCAGCTGGTCATTCAACAAGATCGATCCCCAGGTGATGCGCGGCTACCTGAAGCTGGTGCGCGACCAGATCACCCAGCCGGTGACCACCGACGACAACTACGCCTTCTGGCGCGACACCGACGCCACGATCACCGACGTCGTGGACTTCGCGGCGCTGCACACCTACCCCGAGCTCGACACCGTGTTCGTTCCCGAGCCCGGCCTGTTCGACTGGCGCCAGAAGAACGTCTCCGATTCCCAGCGCGCCGCCGCGATGATGGACGCCGCCATCGGCGAGGCGCGCTACCAGTACCAGCTGGCGCGCACGCACCTGGACCGGCTGGGCCGCGCCGACATCCCCATCGTCATCGGCGAGACCGGTTGGAACGCCGTGGATGTGGGCGCACTGAAGTTCCGCGCCCACCCGGTGAACCAGAAGATGTACCTCGACCGCCTGCAGGCCTGGGCCGCCGAGGGCCGCACCGGCGCGGGGCCGAAGGCCATCTTCTATTTCGAGGCCTTCGACGAGCCCTGGAAGCAGGGTGACGACAAGTGGGGCCTGTTCAACGTGGCACGCAAGGCCCGTTATGCGGTCAAGGACTTCTTCCCCGCTGCGCAGTGGGTGCCTGGCGATACCAGCGAGCCCGCCACGGCCTCCCTCAGCGACGCGAGTGCGGTGCACTGGAAGGCGCCCACCGTGAACGCGGCCGTCACCGCGAACCGCTACGTGATCTTCGCCGACACCGTGGGCGCGTCGGACCTGCGCGAGGCCGGCCTGCAGTTCGACCCCTTCGTCAAGACCTTCTGGCAGACCGTGCCCGACGCTGCGCCGGGCGATACACCGTCGGCTCTGGAGATCGACCCGCGGCCCGAAGTGTGGGGCTGGGGCATGCTGTACCAGTCGCGCAGCGCGGTGACCACCAACCTGTCCAACTTCGCCAAGGGGCGGCTGGAATTCAGCGTCAAGACCACCTACCCCGGCACGATCGAAGTCGCGCTGCTGACCGACACCGAGGAAAAGGGCGCCGTCGAGGCCTACGTGCAGCTGTCCAACGGCGACCACGGCTACTGCAACACCGGCACCTGGTGCCAGGTCTCCATACCGGTGTCCGCGTTCCTGGCGAAGAACCCCAACTTGGACCTGCGCATGGTGACCGGCCGATTTGTCATCGCCGACCGCTATGCCAACACCGGCAAGGCCAGCGGCGCCAACATCACGACCAAGCTGACGATCGATGCGGTGGTCTGGACCCAGTGACCGCGTGACCTGACCACCGTCGTGCCGACTGCACAGGCACGCGACGACACGACATGGACACCTTGAGCAGCGTGGAGGGCGGATTCGTCGAGGAAGACGGACAGACCTGGTACCGCATCGACCGCGCCGATCAGGCTGCGCCCTTCTTCGTGGCGCTGGCCAGCGACAGCGACGTGTGGGCGTTCGTGTCCACCGCCGGTTCGCTGGCCGCGGGCCGGCGCGATGCCGAGGGCTCGTTCTTTCCCTACGAGACCGTGGACCGCATCCACCTGCGCTGGGAGCACACCGGGCCGCGCAGCTGGATCCGCCTACACGACGATCGCGACGGCAGCGTCGCGCTCTGGCAGCCGTTCGCGCCGCGGCTGTGTGGCGGCGGCGGCGAACGATCGGTGTGGAAGAACCTGTCCGGCACGCGGCTGCGGCTGCGTGAGGTGCATCCGCGCGGCCATCTGGCTTTCGAGTACGAATGGTCTTCGGCCGCGTCGCTGGGCCTGGTGCGCAGCGTGCGCCTGCGGGCCCTGCACGGCACGCACCGGGTGGAGGTGCTCGATGGCCTGCTGAACCTGGTGCCGCCCGGTGTCAGCGTGAACCATGCGTCCACGATGAGCAGCCTGACGGACGCCTACAAGTGGAACGAGGCCGCGGCCGGCGGCCGATTGGGTCTGTACACGCTGTACGCGCAGATCTGGGACCGGGCCGAGCCCAAGGAATCGTTCCAGGCACTCGCGGCCTGGCACTGCGGCGCGCCGGCCGGGTCCACCACGCTGCTGTCGGACCGGCAGGTGCAGGCCTTCTGCGACGGCCTGCCGGTGCAGGCGGAATCGCTGACCCGCGGTCGGCGCGGGGCCTTCCTCGTGCACTTCGGCGCCGCCGTGGACACCACCGGCCTGCGCTGGCACCAGGTGGTCGACGGCCCGCTGTCGCAGGTGCAGGCCTTCGAGCTGACCCGCAGGCTCGACGCTGGCGAGGGCACGCACGTGGCGATCGATGCGGCGCTGGCCGCCAACACCGCAGGCCTGGACGAACTGCTGGCCCGGGCCGACGGGCTGCAACAGTCCGGCGACCCGATGGCGGCCGCGCACCACCGCGCCAACGTGCTGTTCAACATCATGCGCGGCGGCGTGTTCACCAGCGGCACGCAGCTGGACCGTGACGACCTGCGGGCCTACCTGGCGATGCGGCATGCGCCGCTGGCGCAGGCGCTGGAACCCACCATCGCGGGCTGGCCCGCGCAGGTGGAGCGCACGTTGGCGCTCGGCGCCGCGCGGCAGGCGGGCGGCATCGAGGCCGAGCGGCTGGTGCTGGGTTATCTGCCGCTCACGTTCAGCCGCCGCCATGGCGACCCCAGCCGGCCGTGGAACCGCTTTTCGATCCGCGTGCGCGACAACGCCGGCCGGCGCACGCTGCACCACGAAGGCAACTGGCGCGACATCTTCCAGAACTGGGAAGCGCTGGTGCCCAGCGAGCCGGCCTATGTGGGCTCGATGATCGAAGCCTTCCTCGGCGCGATGACGGTGGACGGTCACAACCCCTACCGCATCGGCCGATCGGGCATCGACTGGGAGGTGCCGGAGCCGGACAACCCCTGGGCCACCATCGGCTACTGGGGCGACCACCAGGTCATCTACCTGCTGCGCCTGTTGATGGCCGCGCAGGCGCATCAACCCGCCTTGCTGCCGGGCTGGTGGGACTGCGCGCTGTTCAGCTTTGCCGACGTGCCCTACCGCCTGCGCCCGCATGCGGAACAGATCGCCGAGCCCAAGTCGACGGTGCGCTTCGACGAAGAAGCCCATGCCCGCGCGATGGCCCGTGCCCAACGCATCGGCAGCGACGGGCGCTTGGTGTGCGACGACGCCGATCGCCCGGTGCGCGCCACGCTGGCCGAAAAGCTGGCCACCATCGTGCTGGCCAAGGCCGCGCGTCTGGTGCCCGGCGGCGGGCTGTGGCTGAACACGCAGCGGCCGGAGTGGAACGACGCCAACAACGCGCTGGTGGGCCAGGGCCTCTCACTGGTGACGCTGGCGCAGCTGCGGCAACTGCTGCAATTCATGGCCACGCTGGAGGGCGCGCAGCGGCCCTTCGACATCGGCGCGGCCACGCTGGCGGCGTTGCAGTCGCTGGCAGCGCTGCTGGACGCCACACCGCTGCAAGCCGTGGACGAGACCCAGGCCCGACGCCGCTACCTCGACCAGGCCGGCGCGCTGCTGGACGTCTGGCATGCCCAGGTCTACCGCGGTGCCGCCGGGCGCGAGCGGGTGCGCGCGCCGCAAGGCCTGCTGCCCGACCTGGCGCGCCGCCTGCTGCCGCTGGTGGACGCCACCCTGGCACGCGCACGCCGAGAAGACGGTCTGTTCCACAGCTACAACCTGGTGGACTTCAGCCAGCCGGGCCGCGCAGAGCTGAGCCATCTCTACCCGATGCTCGAAGGCCAGGTCGCGATGCTGGCCTGCGGCGGCCTGCCGCTGGCCGATGCCGTGAGGCTGCTGGATGCGATGTTTGCCAGCCCGCTGTTCGACGCGCGTCGCCAGAGCTTCATGCTCTACCCGGACCGTGCCTTGCCGGGCTTCCTGCAGCGCAACCGACTGGATGCGCAGGCGCTGGCGCTGCCGGTGGTGCAACGCCTGCTCGACAAGGGCCGTACCGATCTGCTGCAGCGCCAGAGCGACGGCACGGTGCGCTTTGCACCGACGCTGTCCAACCGTGCAGACGTGGAACACGCGGGCCGCGACCTGGGCGCCGATCTGGCCCCGCTGGTGGCGGCCTACGAACGGGTGCTGAACCACCATGCCTTCACCGGCCGCTCGGGCACGATGTTCGCGTACGAAGGCCTGGGCTGCATCTACTGGCACATGGTGGCCAAGCTGCTGCTGGCGGTGCAGGAACGTGTGTTCGAGGCCTCCGACCGACAGGCGCCGGAGCTGCCCGCCTTGATCGCGCACTACCGCCGCGTGCGCAACGGTCTGGGCTACCGCCGCGGCGCGGCGGCCTACGGCGCCTTCCCGATGGACCCGTACAGCCACACGCCCGGCGAAGGCGGCGCGCAGCAGCCCGGCATGACCGGCCAGGTGAAGGAAGAGATCCTCACCCGCTGGGGCGAACTGGGCCTGCGCTTCGAGCAAGGGCACATCCGCTTCGATCCCGTGCTGCTCGACGCCGGCGAGATCCCGCCCGACGGCGCATTGACCTTCACGCTCGCACGCGTGCCGTACCGCATCCAACGCGGCGCGTTCACCGAAGTCCGCACCTGGGTCGAGCAGCGCTGGGTCGCGCATGCGCAGGCGCGCTTCGACCCCCACGGCGTCGAGGCGGTCGAGATCACCGTGTCCGCTGCGCCATCCCCCTGAACCGCCCCTCGCGAAAGCTGCCCATGTCTTCACCCCACGTTGCCAAGGACCACAAGGTCCCGTTCGGCCAGAAGGTCGCATTCGGGCTGGGCATGCTGGCCAACCAGATGTTCCCGGCCGCGCTGGGCATCTTCATGGTGGTGCTGGTGCAGGACATGGGCTTCCCGACCTGGATGTGGGGCATCCTGTTTTTCCTGCCGCGGGCCTATGACGCGGTGCTCGACCCCATCATGGGCTTCATCTCCGACAACACGCGCTCGAAGTGGGGCCGGCGCCGGCAGTACGTCTTCATCGGCGCCATCATGCTGGGCATCGGCTTCGTGGCGATGTGGCAGATGCACCGGGCCGACGGCCTGACCTACAACTTCCTGTACTTCCTGTTCTGGTCGCTGGTGTTCTTCACCGGTCTCACGGTCTTCAGCATTCCCTACGTGGCCATGGGCTACGAGATGAGCGACGACTTCCACGAGCGCACCAGCATCATGGCCGTGGCGCAGTGGATCGGCCAGTGGGCCTGGGTGATCGCACCGTGGTTCTGGGTGGTGATGTACGACCCCCAGTGGTTCCCGAATGCCGATACTGCCACGCGCACCCTGTCGGTGTGGGTCGGCCTCGCCTGCATGCTGCTGGCCATGGTGCCGGCCCTTTTTCTGCCCAGCCGCTCCACGCTGAACGACACGCAGCTGGTGCCGCTGACCGTGGCCAACGTGGGCCGCGGCTTCAAGGAACTGCTGGAGGGATTCAAGGAGGCCTTCGGCTGCGTGCCCTTCCGCAAGCTGTGCTTTGCCACCTTCCTGATCTTCAACGCCTTCAACACGGTGGCGGCGTTTTCGTTCTTCATCGTCGTCTACCACCTGTTTGCCGGCAATACGGCGGCGGCGGGCATCTGGCCCACGCTGTTCGGCAGCATCGGCGCGCTGGTCACCACCTTTGCCGTGATTCCCACCGTGGCGTGGATGTCGCGCAAGGTGGGAAAGAAGATGGCCTTCATGCTCTCGCAGGGCATCTCGATCCTCGGCTACGTGCTGCTGTGGCTGCTGATGGTGCCGGGCAAGCCCTGGCTGTTCATGCTGGCACTGCCGTTCTTCTCGTTCGGCATCGGCGGGCTGTTCACGCTGATGATGTCGATGACCGCCGACGTGTGCGACCTGGACGAACTGGCCACCGGCAAGCGGCGTGAAGGCATCTTCGGCGCGATCTACTGGTGGATGGTCAAGCTCGGCTTCGCCGTGGCGGGCCTGCTCAGCGGCGCGATCATGTCCTTCGTGGCCTTCACACCGGGTGCGGCCGTGCAGCCCGAGGGCGCGGTGGATGGCCTGCGGCTGTTCTATTCCGGCATACCCATCCTGGGCACGCTGTTGGCGATGTGGATCATGCGCGACTACGACCTGGACGAGCGGCGCGCGATGACGGTTCATGCCGAGCTCGAGCAGCGCCGGCTGCGCGCCGCCTAGGTCGCCTGCAAACCGGCCACTGAACGGGGCGCCGCCGGCCGCCCGCGGACGGGCTTCACCGCCGCGGGTGCCGCGCCTGCATCGCCAGCTTGGGTCGCCGGTCCACCGTGAACAGGCCCCAATGCTTCTCGGGCTCCAGCGGGTCGGGCGAGCCCTTCCACGGCTCGTCGAAGGCCTCGAAGACAAAGCACAGCAGGTCGGCTTCACGTGCCCAGTCCGTCAGCGCCTGGAGGTAGATCGCCTGGGCCTGCGGTGCCGCATGCGCGGCCGGCATGCCGCGGCCGTTGCTCGCGGTGCACCAGCCGGCTTCGGTGAT
Organism: Pseudomonadota bacterium; assembly: GCA_963205115.1. Lineage (GTDB taxonomy): Bacteria > Pseudomonadota > Gammaproteobacteria > Burkholderiales > Burkholderiaceae_C > Rubrivivax. The sequence goes on from CAUJHV010000051.1 coordinate 39,165, forward strand.
GACGATCGGCTTGCCCGGGTAGCGGTCTGCCACGCTGGCGACATTGGCCCGCGTGTAGTCCAGCGCCTCGTCGACGGTCTTGTATTCCCACAGCGGGTAGGTGTGCAGCGAGATGAAGTCCAGCTCCGTCACCAGCTCGCGCAGCTTGTGCTGCCAGGGCACGTAGTTCTCGCAGAAGGTCACCGGCTGGGGGAGCGCGACCTTCACGCGGCGCACGTGCTCGATCATGCGCGGCACCGGTACGAGGTGGTCGGTCCAGTCCACGGTGGCTTCGTTGCCGACAGCCACCGAAAACACGATGTCCGCATACTGCCGCGCCAACGCGATCAGACGCCCCACCTCGGCCTCGTTCTCGATCCGCTGGGCCGCGAGCACCGGCTCCTCGTAGACGCCGCCCCAGGGACAGCCGGGATTGCTGACCTCGGCGCCCAGGTAGGCGCCCAGCATCACCTGGAACGGCAACCCGTCTTCGCGGATGACCTGCAGCACACGCTGCGCATGGGGTCCGCAGTCGTACAGGCGCAGCAGCTGCCAGTGATGCTTCAGGATGTGCAGGTCCTCGCGGATCTGTTCCACCGACGGGTAGATGCCGCGGTTCGGGTCCTGCCCCTCACGGTAGCCGGAATAGCAGATCGCATCGCCCCGGGGCAGCTGCAGCCGCCAGGTGGGCGCGCCTGGTCGCTCAGGTGAATTTCGGTTGTGCATCCTTGTCCCACAGGCCCCAGAAGGCACCGACGTCGCCCTCGGCGCCGACCTTCCAGGCCTCGTCGAAAGCGGCAAAGTAGAAGGTCTCGATGCCGTCTTCACGCGCCCAGCGCATGGTGTCGACGAAGTAGCGCATCGCGCCTTCCTGCGAAGGCACGGCACCATGGAAGGGGCTGCCCTGGTCGGGCCAGCCGGTCTCGCTGATCAGCACGCGCTTGCCCGGCGCCGCGGCACGGGTGCGCTGCATCATCGACTGCATGTAGGCCAGGGCCTGCTCGCGCGGGCAGCCTTCCCAGAACGGGTAGCAGTTGGTCATCACCACGTCGCAGGCGGCCGTGACGCGCGGATGCTTCTCGAACAGGTAGTAGGCGTCGACATAGCCCACCGGCACGCCGGGCAGCGCCTGCTTGACGCGCTGGATCGTGGCGACGAGTTCGTCCTCCGGCAGGTCCTCGCGCAGCAGCACCTCGTTGCCGACCGCCACGATGTCGGCATGGCCTGCGCGGGCCACCGCGATCACGCCTTCGATCTCACGTTCGTTGATCGCCGCATCGGTGCCCAGCCAGGCGCCCACCAGCGTCTTGATGCCCATGGCATGCGCGATGGCTGGCGTCTGCTCGTGCCCATCCGTGCAGGAAAAGGTGCGCACCCAGCGGGCGTGCGGGCGGATCACCGCCAGCCGCTCGCGGATCTGCGCCGCGCTGACCTGCGAGCCGGGCGCCTGGCCGGGCAGATAGGGGCTGAAGCACAGGCCGTGGACACCGCTGTCGAGCACGGCACGGAACTCGTCGCGCAGCGTGTCGGGGATCGGCGGCGACGGTTGCTGCGCGTGCGCGTGTTCCGACCGGGTGATGGCGGCATCCGCACCCAGCGCGGCATGGGCTGGGCCCCGCAGCGCGCCAGCCGACACGGCATCCGCCGACGCATCCGGCGACTGAACCGACAGCACCTGCGAGGCGGAACCCGCAGGTCCGCCCGACGATGGCGCCGGTGCAAAAGCAGGCTGCGCCGGAGCCGAGCTGCGGCGCGGCGGTGCTGCGCCGGAATCAGGGTCGTGGCTCATGGAGTCTCCGTCGGGCGGCGCCGTCAGAAGCGGCGCTCGCTGACATGCCCTTTTTGCCAGGGCATGACGCCGCGTCCCCGGGGCGCGGTCAGTCCGTAGCCGCCGACCTTGTCGTAGGCCCGCACATAGTCCACCACCAGTTCGGCCGGGAAGCGCGTCTTGTCGTTGGGCACGCCGGGGAAATTGCCACCCACCGCCACGTTCATCACCAGGTAGAAGGGCTGGTCGAACGGTGCCGGCCAGGGGTTGAGATCCGCGGCCCGCTTCGCCTCGACGCCCAGGCCCTCGGCGAGCTTGCTGCAGCTCCACCAGTGGCGGTAGGTGCAGGTCTGCACCTGGTCGACGAAGAAGCGGATCTCGCCCGGCTCCCACTCGACGGCATAGGTGTGCCAGTCGGACACCAGGCTGCCCTCGCGCAGCACGTGGGTGGTCGTGATGAGCGACCGCTTGGGAAAGCTGGAGCCGAAGTGGATGCTGTTGAGCACCTCGCCGGGCTTCTCGCCAACGATCTCCATCAGGTCGATCTCGCCGGAGGCCGCCCAGCCGCCGTACTTGTCGTCCACCGGCAGCATCCACAGCGCGGGCCACAGGCCCTTGCCCCAGGGCACGCGGGCGCGGATCTCGACGCGGCCGTAGAGCTTGGCGAAGAGCACCGTGCCGTCGCGACGGCGGGTCTTGAGCCGCGCGGAGGTGTAGCCACAGCCGTGCAGCGGCGCCTTGACCGCGCGGATCACCAGGCAGCCGTCGCGCACCTCGACGTTTTCCGCGTCACGGGTGTAGTACTGCAGTTCCTCGTTGCCCCAGCCGGGCACCCAGGCGTGGTTCTTGTAGTCGTAGAAGCCGTTGCCCAGATCGAAGTCCCACTTCGCGGGGTCGACACGCTCGCCGTCGAATTCGTCGGCCCAGACCAGCGTCCAGCCGGGCCGATCGCCACTGGGGATGGCGGCGTGATCGTCGCCCGGCTGCGGCACGGCCGCCCGCGTTGCCCGTTGATCCATGGAAGCCTGCCGATTCTGAAAGCGCTTTCAGCATTTTTGCGAAAGCGCTTGCAGCTTGTCAATGCAGGGTAGTTGCGGAGGCCGGCGCGCCGCTCAGGCGCGCGGGCGGGATGTGGATTCGCGCACCACCAGCCGCGGTGCGGGCATCTCGATCGTCGGCTTCTGTCCGGCCAGCAGCTGCAGCATCGCGGCAGCGGCCAGGCGGCCGAGTTCGTAGCCAGGCTGGTGCACCGTGGTCAAAGGCGGCAAGGCAAACGTGGACGTGGCCAGATCGTCGAAGCCCACCAGCGACACGTCCTGCGGGATGCGCAGACCGCGCTGGTGCAGCGCCAGCGCGGCGCCGAAGGCCATCTGGTCGTTGGCCGCGAGCACCGCGCTGAAACGGTGGCGGCTGAGCAGCAGCTGTTCCATCGCCAAGCGGCCGCTTTCTTCGTGAAACTGCCCCGGCAGGATCAGGTTTTCGTTGGCGGCAATGCCCGCCGCTGCCAGCGCCTGGCGATACCCCTGCTCGCGCTCGACGGCGTCTGCATGACCGGGCACACCGGCGATGAAGGCGATGCGCCGGTGGCCCAGCTGCAGCAGGTGCTCCGTCGCCAATTGCGCGCCCGACACGTTGTCGAAGTGCAGCGAGAACAGGTGGGGCGCCTTCAGCAACCGGCCCGTCACGACCACCGGCATCGTGCGCGCGCAGGTCCGCAGCGCGGTGTCGCCCAGCCGGCCCGCCAGCACGATGATGCCGTCCACGCGGCGCGCCCGAAGTGCTTCGATGCAGCGCAGCTCTTCTTCGGTGTTCCAGTGGCCGCTGACAAAGAGCGCGATGTAGCCCGTGCGGTCGATCTCGTCCTCGATGCCGCGCAGCGCAGTGCCGAAGAAGGGGCTGTCGATCGTCTGCGTGACCACGCCCACGCTCCACGAACGGCCCCCCGCCAGCCCGCGCGCCACCGGATTGGGCACGAAGCCCAGGTCCGCGATGGCCTGCTCCACCGCGGCCCGCTTCTCGTCGCTGACCACGGCGGTCCCGTTGAGGATGCGCGACACGGTGCTGGGCGACACGCCGCAGCGCTGCGCCACCATTTCCAGGGTGACCCGTGGGCTTTCGGCAGTCGACTTGGGTCGAGCGGGCTGTCGCACGATGAACTGATCTCTGCGTGGCGATGGGTGCGGCGGAGTTTAGTGCCGGCCGCAAGCGGTGCCCGTCGGTTCGGCGCCGCTTGGCGGGCGCGGATCCGGCGGCATGGGCTGCAGCCGGAATTGTCGATGATGCCGATGCATCGCCGTTTCAGGTGCCGACCGGCTTCAGCCAACGCGAGCTACCGCAGCTGCAGCGACAGGTCGCCTCGCCGCTTGCGGGGCTGGTGAAGGACTCGGGCTTCTCGAGTGACTGGGGGACAGCGGCGCCGAAAGGCCGTCTGCGCCCACGGCAGCCTGCCCATGCGCGGCATGAGCGGCAACGGCAGCGCCGCGCATATCACGTTCGAAGCGCTCAAGCTGCGCACCAAGATCGTCATGATCCACATCCCGTACCGAGGCACCGCGCCGTCGGTGACGGACGTGCTGGCCGGGCAGGTCGATTGCACCTTCACCGGCGCGCCGCAAGCCTTCGGCGACCTGATCCGGCGCGAGATCCCGCGCTGGGCCGAGGTCGTGAGGGCGGGGAACGTGCGGCCAGATTCAGGTCGAGCCCGTCAACTCGGCGCTTAGAGGCATCCATGACCGCCACAGCGGCTGCATCCCTATGGCAAGCAGCACACGGCCGCGGTGTCGCAGGTGATCGCGGCCCGCCCCAGAGGGCGGGTGATCGCAGCCCTGCCCCTGAGAGCGCGCCGGTGCCGCATCAGGCGGCGTCGTTGAAGATCATCACGCGGTGGCGGGGCTGCGCGCGCAATTCGACGCGCACCTTCTCGCGTGTGAGCGTGGAGCCTTCTTGGTGCGCCATGGTCGGGCTCAGCTCGACTTCGCTCACGCGAGTCTGGCCGGCCAGGTTCGCCTTCACGGCCTCGGCGTGCACTTCCGCGCGGGTCTTCTGGCTCATGAAGACGCTGTGGTCGATGGTGATGTCCTCGGCAAAAGCGGCGGTGCCGGCGATGGCAAGGGCGGCGAAGGTGACGATCTGCTTGTAGAACATGATGGAACTCCTGCGTTGCGGTTGAACCTGGGCACCTCGAAGCTGTTTCGTTGTGCGTCGGTGAGTTGTCTTACGCAGGCGGCTCGTCGGTGGATTCAAAGGGTGGCTCAAGAAGGCGGCTTCGCGCGCACGGCAAGCGCTCGGGTCAGAACGTGAAGCCCGAGGCGCCCCCCAGGCCGCGACACGTCATCTCAGCCTGTTTGTCAGGCGTTTTCGACTTGATTGACGCGCTGCAAGCCGCTGTGCGCCGTCATCGACGGGTTCAGCCTGCACGCCGGGGTGTGCGGGTCGCAGCACATGACCGCAAGCGGCAGTGGGAACTGTGCCGATACACCACGGGCCCGGCGCTATCGAACGGGCAGGTGCAGTGCCACGCGGCGGGGCAGGTGGCGCTGGAGCTCGAGCGCCGTGGCGCGATGGCACCACGCACCTGGTGATGTCGCCTCTGGACATCGACATGCCGCACTGCTCAACTGGCCAGGATCCTGACCGCCAGTTCCGAGCCCGGAAGCCTCTTTGAGGCGATCGCCCAGATCACGGCGACAAAGGCTGCCAGCGTGCCCAGGTACCACACACCGACGAACAAGATGCCGTAGCGGTCGAGCACCGGCATGCGATCGAAGATTCTTTGATTCCAGCTGGCCATCAGATCGATCGCGCCGATCACCACAAAGAAGGCCAGCAGGTACAGGCCCATGCCGAAACAAGCCACAAAACAGGCGACCGACACTGCCAGAAAGACCCAGAAGGCCATGCGGCTGCGCGCAGAGAACACCAGCGCCTTGACCACGCGTCCGCCATCCAGCGGGTGCACTGGCAGCAGGTTGAAGACGTTCACGAGCGCACCGATCGAAGCCAGCAGGCCGACAAAACTGCTCTCGGTCAGCAGATAGGCCAGAAAGCAGGCCAGCGCCATGCCCAGCCCGTACACCGGGCCCATCATGGCGATATAGACCTCCTGCCAACGGGTCTGCGGGCGATCACCCACGGCCAGGCCGCCCACGAATGGAATCAGGTACATGCCCTTGGTCGGGATGCCGAAGCGACGCATGGCCCGCAGATGGCCCCATTCATGAAACACCAGCACCGCCACCGCCACCAGGGCGAACGGCAGGCTGAACATCACCGTCCAGCCCGAGACCGCCATGCCCGCAAGCGCCAGCTTGATCGCCTTGCCGCCTTGCAACAGCTTGGTCGCCAGGCCGAGCCACGCAGCCCAATGGCCACTGCGCCCTGGCCGGGTGGTCGGGCCCGGGGCCGCGCCGTCGACCTCCGTCGCACGGGGTGTCAGCCGCTCGAGCCACTTGGGCTGTCCCGCCGCACAGCAGTCCTTCGTCAAGGGCTGATCGCCTCGCCACAGTTCGTAGTGCACGCGGCAAGCATCCAGTTCGATCTGATAGCGCAGGACGAGCGAGCCCATGCCCTCCAGTGCGAAGGCGTGCTCGCTGTCGAACGCGAAGCTGCGCCGCGCCGACACGGGGTGCCCGTCCACCCGCAGCACCTCTTCGCCCGTCCACGAGGTGCACTGCAGCTCGAAGTGACGGCCATCAAGGTCGAATGCGAAGAGTACGTACATCGCCCAGCATTCTGCCAAGGGCCTGCGCAGGCGGCGAAAGCGCCTGAGTCGCCAATCGTCGGACCGCCACTGGCTCCAGGTCCTTTCCGTCACCGGGTGGCCTCGCGTTTCAACACGCTCACGATGCTGCCCCGCATTCACGGGGTGTCGAAACCGAGGGGTCCAGCCGGGTGGTTCCGCAGGCCTAAAATCGTTAAATCCCTCCTCACAGGAGGGAATTTGCACTGCTGTCCGTTTGACTTTCGCGCAGCAGTCCGCCGCAAAACGGGCGTGCTTGACCCGTGATGCCCATTCCCCCCCCCACCTCGTTTCCACTATGCGCGTCACTACTGTCATCGTCTGTCTTGCCACGACTTTTCTGGTCGCGTGCAGCAACGCCGTTCTGGGGGGCAAGGCTGATTCGGCTGTTCAGCCGCCCGCCGCTCTCAACCTCTCGCTGTCCGAGGAGGACTTCCTGAGCAAGGATTCGCGGCACCGCAAGGTCGACGTACAGCTGCGGGTGGGCCAGCGGCTGCAGGTCACGCTCGGGTCGAATCCGACCACCGGCCACACCTGGACCAAGGAAGCTGACCTGGGCGATCCGGGCGTTCTGCTGCAGCGCGGCCATGAATTCGTGGCACCCAAGGTGCCCGTGCCGGGTGCCGGCGGCAAGGAGAGCTGGGTGCTCGAGGCGGTGAAACCCGGGACGGCGACGGCACGTCTGGGCTATGGCCGGTCTTGGGTGCAGGGCGACCTGGCGTGGTCGCTGACGATCAACGTTCAGGTCAAGCCTTGATTCGGTACCCGGCCGCTCAGCACACCTGCCCGTGCAGGCGTGCCTGGACTACTTTGGATTGATCGGTGTCGTTCGGCATTTGACGCCTATCCCTGGATGCCGATGGAGGAACGCGCCCACGCGCTGCCCCAACTCGGCACACAGCCAGTTGATCTGGCTTTTGGACACGCCGCCCATTCCGAGCGCCTTGACCCGGTCATCCACCGACCGGGTGGAGATGCCCTGCGCGTACACCGCCTGGATCACGGCGGTGAGGGCCCTCTCGACAGTGCGCCGCGGCTCCGGGAATTCCGGGAAGCAAGACCCACAGCGCAGCTTGGGGATCTTCGGATCGACACGGCCGGCGCGCGTGTGCCAGGTTCGCTCGCGGCAGCCGATTCGGCTGTTCGGCCGCTCGGGGTTCTCCTTGTCGTAGCCGGCGCCGCAGCGCCCCACGACACCGAGTTCCATCAGGCGTTGGGCCATAAACCAACTGGCGCAGCACGTCGATGTCGGCGCCATTCTCGGCGGGTTCGGTCAATGCCATAGTGGCGGTGGTCAGCGTGGTTCCTTCCAAGGATCAAGGTTGGCATTCGCACCTCTACCCTATCCGGAATCACGATGGCCACCCTCACCAGAAGGCCGTCGCCGCGCGGCATGCCGCCACGGGTGGCGCCCTACCGGCTTCACCCTGCGCGACCTGCTGCGCACTGAAGGACATACACCACCTCCTGGGACACCAACGTCCGAACCCATGAGCAAGCATCTTCGGTCCGATGGCCGCACAGCACGGGCTCACCGTGACACCTGCAGTCCGATCACCCGCCTGACGGCCTGCGCCATGGCATGACGGGGCCCCGCCACGCCCACCCGACGAGAGCCTTTGCCGATGAAGACCGACCTGCACCGCCAATTTCCCGCCAATTTCACCTGGGGCGTGGCCACCAGTGCCTTCCAGATCGAAGGCGCCGCCACCGCTGACGGCAAGGGCGAATCGATCTGGGACCGCTTCTGCCGCGTGCCGGGCGCGATCGCCGATGCCAGCGACGGCGACCGGGCGTGCGACCACTACAACCGCCTGGACAGCGACCTGGACCTCATCGCCTCGCTGGGCGTGGACGCCTACCGCTTCTCGATCGCCTGGCCGCGCGTGCAGCCGCTGGGTGCAGGCGAATGGAACGAAGCCAGCCTGGCCTTCTACGAGCGCCTGGTGGACGGCCTGCGCGCACGCGGCATCCAGCCGCACCTGACGCTCAACCACTGGGACCTGCCGCAGGCGCTGCAAGACCGCGGCGGGTGGACCTCGCGCGAGACCGTGCAGCGCTTTGTCGACTACGCCCTGGGCATCCACCGCCGACTGGGCGACCGGCTGGCCACGCTCACCACGCACAACGAGCCCTGGGTGATCGCCGTGCTGGGCCACGAAAACGGCTACTTCGCGCCGGGCCTGAAAGACCGTCGCGCCACGCTGCAGGTGGGGCACCACCTGCTGTTGAGCCACGGACTGGCGCTGCAGGCGCTGCGCGCCGATGGCTGCCGTGTGCCCAAGGGCATCGTGCTGAACATGGCGCCGGCCTACCCGGCCACGGATGCGCCCGCCGACATCGCGCGCGCGAACCTGGACGACATACGCGCGCGCCGCTGGTTCACCGACCCGCTGTTCCTGGGCCGCTACCCGCAGGTGATCGCCGACGAGATCCAGGCGCTGGACCCGACCCTGGTGCGGCCGGGCGACCTGGCGACCATCGCCACGCCGCTGGACCACCTGGGCGTCAACTACTACACGCGCCACGTCGCCAGCGCCGACGGCAGCTTCAAGGTCGAGTCCAGCGGCCTGCCGCTGACCGACATGGGTTGGGAGGTCTACGCCCCCGGCCTGACCGACCTGCTGCTGCAGCTGCACGCGCAGTACCCGCTGCCGCCCGTCACCATCACCGAAAACGGCGGCGCCTTCAAGGACCCCGTCACCGACGGTCAGGTGCACGACGCCGACCGCACCGACTACCTGCGCACGCACATCGCCGCCGTGGCCGAGGCCCTGCGCCAGGGCGTGCCGATGGCCGGCTACATGGTGTGGAGCCTGATGGACAATTTCGAGTGGGCCAGCGGCTATGCCAAGCGCTTCGGCATCGTGCACGTGGACTACGCGACGCAGCAGCGCACGCTCAAGGACAGCGCGCACTGGTACCGCGACTTCGTGGCCCGCTGCCGCGCGCAGCGCTGTGCAACGACGGCGATCTGAGGTGCGCGCGCCCGGCCGGCGCAGCCCACGGCCGTATCCGTATCTTCAGCTGAAAGACATCGACATGCGGATCTTCCGACACGCCACGTCACCCGCCACGCCGCCCAGCCCGCTGCGCCGGCTGGCACTGGTGCTCGCCTGCGCCGTGACCCACGTGTGCGCCGCTGCCCAGCCCATGGCCGCGCCACCCGGCTACCGGCTGGTGTGGGCCGACGAATTCGACGTCCCGGGCCTGCCCGACCCCACCCGCTGGACGCACGACACCGCGCGCAACAAGGAGGGCTGGTACAACGAGGAGCTGCAGTACTACTCCGCACCGCGCGCGCAGAACGCGGTCGTCAAGGACGGCCGGCTGCACATCACGCTGCGCCAGGAAGAGCGCCGCAGCGAACCCGACTGGGGCGGCCAGAAGTACAGCTCGGCGCGCCTGATCACACGCGGCAAGGCCGAGTGGACCTACGGCTTCTTCGAGGTGCGCGCGCGGGTGGCCTGTGGCAAGGGCACCTGGCCGGCCATCTGGATGCTCGGCACCAAGGGCGGCTGGCCCGACGACGGCGAACTCGACATCATGGAGTACGTGGGTCGCGACCCCCACCGCGTCAGCAGCGCGGTGCACACCAAGCCCGCGCATGCCGCCAACCCCAGCTGGGGCGCGGCGCGGGTGACGCAGGCCTGCAAGGGCTTCCACCGCTACCAGATGCACTGGACGCCGCAGGGCGTGACCTTCGGCGTCGACGGATTCGCGCACCTGCACTACCCGCGCATGGAGGGCGCCCCCGGCGCCTGGCCCTTCGACGCCCCGCAGTTCATGATCCTGAACGTGGCCGTTGGAGGCCACCTGGGCGGGCCGGTGGACGACCGCATCTTCCCGACGGCCATGGAGGTCGACTATGTGCGGGTCTGGCAGGCGCCGAAGCCCTGAACTTGGGCCGCGCCGCGCTCAAGGCGCGGCCGCCGTCTGGCTCTCCGTCTCGATCAACTGCGCCAGGCGGCGGCGAAAACGCAGCGGGCCGGCGTCGATCTTCAAATCGATGTGCGGCGTGCGCTCGTTGGCGATGCCCCGGTGCACGGCCTCCAGGATGGCCTTGTCCTCGCTGAAGGCAAAACGCACCGACTCGGCAAAACGGCGCGAAACATCGGCGTCGTCGGGCGCGAAATTGCGCATCTGAAACCAGTAGTAGCGCGTGTGGTTCTCGTCGATGGGCGTCATGAAGTTGTAGCTGTCCATGATGAACACATCGGGGTGCAGCGGCCGGCCTTCGCCACCGCTGCCGGCGGGCGTGAAGATCGCCTTGATCAGCGCGTGGCAGGGGTAGCGCACCTCGTACTGCTGCTTGCGGTCGCAGCGGCCGCTGAACTTCAGGAACGGTGCATAGAACGGCGCGGGCTCCACGTCACGCATCCAGCGCCACACCGTCACGCCGTTGTCGGCCGGCGTGATCTCCAGCGGCGTGTCTTCGCAGGCGGCGTTGCCGAACGAGCCCTGGTGCACCCAGGACACGTGCGAGGGGTCCAGCAGGTTGTCGGTGATGTACCGGTAGTTGCACGCGAGCGTCATCGCATCCCCCTGGTTGATGCCCCAGGCCGGATCGCCCGCATGCTCGACCGGGAAGATGGTCGCCGGGTCGGCACGACCGGCATCGCCCATCCAGATCCAGAGCAGGCCGTGGCGTTCGACGATCGGGTAGGCGCGCACCACCGCCACGCGCGGGATCCGATCGGAACCGGGCGCGCGTGTGCAGCGGCCGCTGCAGTCGAACGTCAGCCCGTGATAGCCGCATTCGATGTGGTCACCCCGGATGCGCCCCATCGACAGCGGCAGCTTGCGGTGCGGGCAGGCATCCTCCAGCGCGGCGGGCGTGCCGTCGGTCATCCGGTACAGCACGATGTCGTCACCCAGGATCCGCACGGCCTTGGGCTCGCGCCCCAACTCGTGGTCCCAGGCGGCCACGTACCAGGCGTTGCGCAAGAACATGTGTACGGTTCCTTGTCAGGGGGTTGGGTGGCTGCGGCGGGAGCGTGGCGGTCGGGCTCAGCGCGGCACTGCCAGGGTCGGCAAGGCCGCGAGCGCGCGCTCGAAGTGGCGATGGGTGCGCAGCCAGGCAACCGCGCGCCAGTCGGCATCCGCCGGCAGGAAGTGTTCGAACAGCGCGCGCTTGATGGCGCGCCCGCGGGCGTCGAGCGGGTCGCCGTGCAGGTGCAGCCAGTGGTCGTCGCGCAGCGAGCCGTGCATCGCCACCGGGTCGTAGGTGCCGCACTCGATCACCAGTTGCAGCAAGGCCGTGCGCGGCAGGGCATCGAGCAAGGCCTGCGAGACATAGCCCGTCGCCCCCGCCGCCACGCCGGTGTGGCTGCTGCGGCCCGCGCCCGTGAACAGCGTGTAGAGCCACGGACCGAAGATCGCACGCGCCGGCTCGAGGGCCGGATAAGGGGCCTGCGCGATGGCCATCAGCATCGGATGGCCGAACTCGCCAGCGCCGGTGTGCAGGTCGAAACCGATGGCCACCTCGGCGTGCGCCAGATGGCTGTCGACGATGCGCATCAGCGTCAGCCGCGACCAGCTGGCTTCGCGCCCGCCGTAGAAGAGGCCGTCGGCATGGGCGTATTGGCCCGCGCCGACGATGTCGCCCAGGGCGCGCCAGCCGATGGCGGCGACGGTCTGTTCCAGCAGGGCGTCGGCACGGCGGCGCTCGGGCCCGTCGAAGTCGCGACAGGTGTAGATCGCGTGCAGATCGTCGTAGCGCGCGTTGTGCGGCAGCTCGCCGTTGAAATCGACGAAGTTGCGGTTGAGGTCGACGTTGTCCTCGGTGACACGCCGGCACCAGGCGGCGCCCCAGGGGTTGATCAGGTGCACCATCATGACCGCCACGTCACGCGGCAGCGCGCGCCCTTGAAGCTGCTGCAGCCACGCGGTCTGACAGGCCGAGCCGTAGTAGCCCTCGACACCATGCGTGCCGGAGATGCAGAACAGCACGCGGCGCGCCCGCGGGTCGCCGAGCCAGGCGACGTCGGTGTGCAGGACCTCGCCTGCGGGGCCGTGCAGCGGGTGCGCATGGGCGCTAACCGTCGCGCCTGCGGCCTGCGCGGCACGCAGGAAGCGATCGCGCATCTGCACGTGGTCAGCCGTATCGGGAAAGGCCACAGTCATCCGCAGGTCCTGGCTCGGCGCCACGCTGCGGGTGCAGCGGGCTGCCGTGGCACGAGCTTAGCGGGCCGAAGAGAAAGAGATATCGGGCAGATCCAGGCTGCGCCCACGGCGGCCGGACAGGCCCGTGGGCTCACAGGCCACGACCGGCGGCCTTGTCCTCACAGGCCCGTGCCGGCGGGCGGTGTCCATGCAGAACCGCGGACGTGGCGCGTAGCGGCGGCTCAGTTGTTGCTCCGCGCCTCCAGCCCATCGATGAACGACCGATCCCAGCGCCCCTCTTCAATGGCCTGGATCGTGCGCGCCTCGGCCTCCAGCACCCCGCGGGCTTTCACGATCAATTCGGCCGCGTCTTCCGGCGGGATGGCCAGCAGGCCGTCCTGGTCGCCCATGAGGATGTCGCCCGGGTTGACCACCATGCCGCCGATGCTGATGGGCACGTTGATCTCGCCGGGGCCGTCCTTGTAGGGGCCGCGGTGGGTGACGCCGCGGGCGTAGACGGGGAAGTCGCGGCTGCGGATTTCGGCCACGTCGCGGATGGCGCCGTCGATGACGATGCCGGCCACGCCCATCTTCGCCGCGGCCAGCGTGAGGATGCCGCCGATCACGGCATTGGCGATGTCGCCGCCGGCGTCGATCAGCAGCACGTCACCGGGGCGGCAGAACTCCAGCGCGCGCAGGAAGGTGAGGTTGTCGCCGCCGCGCGAGCGCGCCGTGACGGCCGTGCCGGCCATGCTCTTGTCGCCCGGGCGGTGGTAGGGCTGCAGGCCCGTGGCGCCGACGCTGCGGTGCATGTTGTCGCTCACCGCCGCCACCGGCAGTTCCTTCAGTGCCGCCAGCACGGCGGCATCCACCTGGGGCGCAGACGGGTTCTTGCGCAGGACCTTGTACGAACTCATCGGGAAGCTTCTCCGTGCAGGGCGGCCACCGCGCGTGCGATGCGGCGGCAGCCTTCGTCGAGGTTGTCCATCGACGTGGCGATGGACATGCGGAAATACGGCGACAACCCGTAGGCCGTCCCCGCGACGACGGCAACGCCGACGCTTTCCAGAAGGTACATCACCACGTCGGTGTCCGCAGCCAGGCGCTGGCCCTTGTCGGTGTTCCGGCCGATCAGCCCGGCGCAGTTGACGTAGAGATAAAAGGCGCCGTCGGGGCGCAGGCAGGACAGCCCGGGGATGGCGTTGATCTGCGCCAGCGTGCGGTCGCGGCGCTCGCGGTAGATGGACACGCTCTCGGCCACGAAGCTTTGGTCGCCGTTCAACGCGGCAGCGGTGGCCGCCTGGCTGATCGAACAGCAGTTGCCGGTGGATTGCGACAGCAGCGTGTCCAGCGCCTGCACCAGGTCGCGCGGGCCGGCGACCCAGCCGATGCGCCAGCCGGTCATCGCATAGGTCTTGGAGACGCCGTTGATGGCCAGCGTGCGGTCGCGCAGTTCCGGCGCCACGTTCAGCAGGTGCGGCGTGCGCTGGCCGTCGAAGCGGATGTGCTCGTAGATGTCGTCCGTCATCACCAGCACCTGCGGGTGCCGCGCCAGCACATCGGCCAGGGCACGGTACTCGGCAGCGGTGTAGCTGGCGCCGGTGGGGTTGCTGGGTGAGTTCAGCAGCAGCCAGCGCGTGCGCGGCGTGATGGCGGCTTCCAGGCGCGCCGCGGTGAGCTTGAAGCCTTCGCTCTCCGGGCAGGCCACGGTGACGGGCTTGCCTTCGCTGGCCAGCACCATGTCGGGGTAGGACACCCAGTAGGGCGCCGGGATGATCACCTCGTCGCCCGGCTCCAGCGTGATGCTCAAGGCACTGAAGATCGCGGCCTTGGCCCCGCTGGTCACGATGATCTCGTTCATCGCATACGTCAGGCCGTTTTCGCGCTGCAGCTTCGCGACGATGGCCTCGCGCACCTCCACCGTGCCGGCCATCAGCGTGTAGCGCGTCGCGCCCTTGTCCATGGCCGCGGCAGCGGCCTGGCGGATGTGCAGCGGGGTGTCGAAGTCCGGCTCGCCCACCACCAGGTTGACGATGGACTGGCCCTGGCGGCGCAGCTCGTTCGCCCGGTCGGCGGCTGCAGTACTGGGCGAGGGTTTGATGCGCCGGATGCGTTCGGCGATGCGGGAGGCGGTCACGGGTCTTCCTGGGCTGCGGGAAACGCCACCACGGTAGGGCCCGCGGCCCGGGAATGCCAAGACAAGTTCGGTCTGCCCGGATAGGCAACGCTTATGACCCGGGCGTAGACTGCCGCGCCACCCTTTACCGAGCCGCCGCGTGAACCTCAGGCGCCTGAAATATTTCGTCAAGATCGTCGACGTCGGCAGCCTCACGCAGGCCGCCGACCTGCTGCATATCGCCCAGCCCGCGCTGAGCCAGCAGCTGGCCACGCTGGAAGGTGAGGTGCGCCAGCAGCTGCTGGTGCGCACCAAGCGCGGCGTGACACCCACCGAGGCCGGCAAGGTGCTGTACCGCCACGCGCAGCTGATCCTGCGTCAGTGCGACCAGGCGCGGGTGGACATGGATGCCGCGGGCCGCGGCTTGTCCGGCGCCGTGGCGGTGGGGCTGGCGCCCGGCACGGCTGCCGCAGGCCTGGCACTGCCGCTGCTGCGCGCGGTGCGGGCGCGCCACCCCGGGGTGCTGCTGTACCTGAACGAGACCTACGGCAGCACGCTGTCCGAACTGGTGATGAACGGGCGCATGGACCTGGCCGTGCTGTACGGCGGCCGCGTGGCCGTGCACGGGCTGCAGTTCCTGCCGCTGCTGAAGGAGCAGCTCTACGTCGTGGGCCCTGGCAACCAGCCGGCGCCGCCGGAGCAGGTGCCGCTGTCGCTGCTGGCCGACATGGACCTCTACCTGGCACGGCCCTACAACGTGGTGCGCAAGCTCGTGGACGAGGCCTTCGCCGGCATCGGCTCGAGCCCGCGTGTGGTGGCCGAAATCGAATCGGCCAGCACGCTGACAGCCGTCATCGCCGAAGGCCTGGGCTGCACCATCCTGCCCGAGTCGATGGCGCGCACCGTGGTGGCCTCCTGCGACGCCTGGCAGTGCCGCATCGTGGAGCCGGTGATCGAGGCGCCGCTGGCGCTGTGCCAGAGCGACCACCTGCCGCTGAGTGAGCCGGCGCAGGCCATCAAGGACATCTTGCTGGAACTGGTGGCCACGCTGCCCGGCAGCCTGATCGCCCCCGACGACGTGCGCCTGCACAGCTGATCCGGCGTCGCCGGCCGCCGCGCCGGGCCGTCATAAGCCGCACTTATCGGGGCACAGCCATTCCGTCTTGGTGCGCGCTGTCGGCCGCCGCTACCTTTGCGGCATGGACGCGCAGCAGATCAAGGCCTTCATCGACGCCATGGCGCCGTCGGACCTGGCCGAACTGGAGGCGTCGAAGGACGGCTGGACCTTGCGGCTGGTGCGACAGCCCGTGCCGCGCGAATCGACCGGGGCCGCAGCGCCAGTCGCCGCGCCCGCCGGCACGCATGAACAGCAGGCGCCCCTCAGCGGCGTGGTCTACCTGCAGCCCGCGCCCGGCGAAGCGCCCTTCGTGCAGCCCGGCCAGGCCGTGAAGGCCGGTCAGACCCTGTGCGTGATCGAGGCGATGAAGGTCTTCAACGAGATCCAGGCGGAGCGCGCGGGCACCGTCGAGGCCTTTCTCGTGACCTCGGGCCAGGACATCGACGCCGGGCAGGCGCTGGTGCGGCTGCGCTGAGAAGGCGTGAACGAACGCGACATGTTCACGTCCGTGCTCATTGCCAACCGCGGCGAGATCGCCGTGCGCATCGTCCAGGCCTGCCGCGCGCTGGGCCTGCGCACGGTGGCCGTGCATTCGCAGGCGGACGGTGACGCGATGCACGTGTGCATGGCCGACCAGGCGCTGTGCATCGGCCCGGCGGCCGCCGCGCGCAGCTACCTCGACCCCACCGCCCTGCTCTTTGCGGCCGAAGTCAGCGGCGCGGGCGCCATCCACCCGGGATACGGCTTCCTGTCGGAGAACGCCGGCTTCGCGCAGCGTGTCGAAGAAGCCGGGCTGCGTTTCATCGGGCCCAGCGCCAGCTGCATCCGCACCATGGGTGACAAGGTCGCCGCCAAGCGCGCCATGCGCGCGGCCGGCGTGCCCTGCGTGCCGGGTCCGGACGAGCGCCTGCCCGACGATCCGGCGGCCGTCTCCGCCATCGCGCAGGACATCGGCTACCCCGTCATCGTCAAGGCCGCCGGCGGCGGCGGCGGGCGCGGCATGCGCGTGGTGGAAGACGCCGCCTCGCTGCACGCCGCGCTGGCGCAGACACGCGAAGAGGCGCGCCGCGCCTTCGGCAATGCCGAGGTCTACCTGGAAAAATTCCTGGGCCATCCGCGGCACATCGAGATCCAGGTGCTGGCCGATGCACACGGCCAGGCGCTGTGGCTGGGCAGCCGCGACTGCTCCTTGCAGCGCCGCCACCAGAAGGTGATGGAAGAGGCCCCGGCGCCGCAGGTGGATGCCGCGGAGCTGGCGCGCATCGGCGCGCGCTGCGTGGCGGCCTGCCGGCAAATCGGCTACTGCGGCGTGGGCACCTTCGAATTCCTGGTGCAGGACGGCGCCTTCTATTTCATCGAGATGAATACGCGGCTGCAGGTGGAGCACCCGGTGACCGAGATGACCACTGGCATCGACATCGTGCAGCAGCAGATCCGCGTGGCGCGCGGCGAACGCCTGGCGATCACGCAGGCCGAGGTGCGGACCGAAGGCCACGCCATCGAGTGCCGCATCAATGCCGAAGACGCCACGCGCTTCACGCCCTCGCCCGGGCTCATCACGCGCTGGCGCCTGCCCGCGGGCGATGGCGTGCGAGTGGACACCCATGCGTTCGAGGGTTATCGCGTGCCGCCGCACTACGACTCGCTGATCGCCAAGCTGATCGTGCACGGCGCCACGCGCGACGAGGCGATCGCCCGCATGCGCCGCGCGCTGGACGAGATGGTGGTCGAGGGCATCGCCACCAACCTGCCGCTGCACCGGCGCTTGATGCGCGAAGCGGGCGTCGTGGCCGGTGCGGCCGACATCCACCACCTCGAGCGCTGGCTGCGTGGAACGGCGGTTCACGCAGCCGCGCCGCAGGAGGCGTTGCAGACATGAACCGCCGTGCCCTCGCCGGCCCGGGATTGATGACCCTCCGTTGGCGGCTGATCGTCCGCAGAGGCTGTCCTTGTCCGGCTTCGCTCTCCGGCGCGAAAGCCGCTGCGCGAGGCCCCGAGGTGCGCCCATGACCTCATCCGCGCCCCATCAAGCGGCCCTGATCGGCACGGCACCCACCGTCAGCCTGCTGGGCACCACCGCGCTGCTGTTCGAGGCACCGGGCGACATGGACCTGGCGGTGCAGCAGCGCATCTGGGCCCTGGCGCTGGAAGCGCAGACCTGGCCCGAAGTCGGCGAGGCCGTGCCCGGCATGAACAACCTGATGCTCACGCTGCGCCACGTGCCCGCGCAGTGGCTGGGCCTGCAGCAGCGGCTGCTGGACGCCTGGGCGGCGGTGACGCCGCTGGCCCGCGACGGCCGCGTGATCGAGCTGCCCGTGGTGTATGGCGGCGAGGGCGGCCCGCACATGGCCGATGTCGTCGCGCACACCGGCATGGGCGTGGACGAAATCGTCGAACGCCACAGCGCGCCGCTGTACCCGGTCTTTGCACTCGGCAGCCACCCGGGCTACTGCTACCTGGGCGGCATGGACCCGCGCATCGCCACACCGCGGCGTCGCGTGCCGGTGATCCGCATCCCGGGCGGGTCGGTCTCCATCGGCGGTAGGCAGACGGGTGTCTCCGCGTCGGCCGGGCCCAGCGGCTGGAACACGATCGGCAGCACCTCGATGGTCTTCTTCGATCCGGCGCAGGACCCGCCCGCCCTGCTGCAGCCGGGCGACCGCATCCGCTTCCGCGTGGCGCAGGTGATCCGTTGATCGAGATCCAGTCCGTCAGTGCGCTGGCCACCGTGCAGGACCTGGGCCGCTTCGGCGGCTTGCGCTGGGGGGTGGGCACCTCGGGCGCGATGGACCCGATGTCGCTGGTGGCCGGCAACCTGCTGCTGGGCAACGACGACGGTGCCGCGGCCGTCGAGATGCAGGTTTTTCCGTTCCAGGTGGTCTTTCACATCGATTGCGACTTTGCCTTGACCGGCGCCGACACCGCCGCGCAACTGGACGGCCGCCCCGTGCTGCCGTGGTGGCGCACGACGGCGCGCGCCGGCCAGATGCTGCGCGTGGGCATGCCGCAGCGCGGCGCGTGGCCGGCGGCGCGGGCCTACCTGTGCGTGGCCGGCGGCATCGCCGTGGAGCCCGTGCTGGGCTCGCGCAGCACACAGCTGCGCGGCGCCTTCGGCGGGCACGAAGGCCGCGCGCTGCGACAGGGCGATCGGTTGGCGGTGGGGCGGCCCGGTCTCGGGACCGCGGGCGCAGCCCACCGTGGCGCGTCGGGCCAGGCTCGCGCCGGTGTCGAGTACGCGGCGGCCGGCGGTGCCAGCCCGCAGGATCATGCCGGCCTCGGCCTGGTCCCGCCGGCCCTGGCCCTGCCGCTGCAGGTGGACGGCCTGCCCGCCGTGCGGGTCATACGTGCCTCTGAATACGACCGTTATACCGAAGCCTCGCTCGCGTCGTTCTGGTCCCAGCCCTGGAAAATTACGCCGCAGAGCGACCGCTACGGCTACCGGCTGGCCGGCTCGCCGCTGGAAGCACGGGCGCCGATGGAAATGCGTTCACACGGCATCGTGCCCGGCGTGATCCAGGTCCCGCCCGGCGGCCAGCCCATCGTGCAGATGCGCGATGCGCAGCCCTCCGGCGGCTACCCCAAGATCGGCACGGTCATCGAAGCCGATCTGTGGCGGCTGGGCCAGGCGCCCATCGGCAGCCACATCCGCTTCGTGCAGGCCAGCTGGCCGCAGGCCGTGGCCGCGCTGGAGGAGAACCGCCGCTGGTGCGATGACGCACGGCGGCTGATCGCGCTGTGGCACAGCCGCGCAGGGGCGACCGGCACATGAACCCGAATTTCGCCTTGCAGCTGTCGCAGTGGCTCGCGCGCACGGACATCGGCTACCTCGAACTTCAAGGCCCGCAGGGCTGCCTTCGCCTGCTGAACCACGACGGGCAGGTCAAGTCGACCACGACGGACCATGTCGCGGATACGGGCCTTGCCGTCGAGCCGATCACCGCACCGTCGGTCGGCATCCTGCTGCTGTCGCACCCGCTGCACGACGCCCCGCTGGCGCCCACCGGTCAGCCGGTGGCCGAAGGCCAAGTGATCGCGCTGCTGCGTGTGGGCGGGCTGCTGCTGCCGGTCGTGGCGCCTGCGAACGGCGTGCTGCTGCGATTCCACGCGGCCCATGGCACCACGGTGGGCTGGGGCACGCCGCTGGCCGATCTGCAACCCGCCACACGCAGCGGCGCCGCGCGCGGCACCATACGCCCATGAATATCGATCTGAATGCCGATCTCGGCGAAGGCTACGGCGCCTGGCGCATGGGCGAGGACGAGGCGCTGCTGGAGCTGGTGTCCTCCGCCAACGTGGCCTGCGGCTTCCATGCCGGCGACCCGCTGATCATGACGCGCACCGTGCAAACGGCGCTGGCACGCGGCGTGGATGTCGGCGCGCATGTGGGCTTTCCCGACGTGCAGGGTTTCGGGCGCCGCGTGATGCAGGTCGACACCGAAGAACTCTCGGCGATGGTCACCTACCAGCTCGGTGCGCTGGCCGGCATCGCACGCGCCGCGGGCCACCGCATGACGCACATGAGCTTCCACGGCGCGCTGGGCAACATGGCCGCGGCCGATGCCGCGCTGGCCGCGCCGCTGGTGCGCGCCGTGGCCGCCTTCGACCCGGCGCTGATCATCAGCAGCTCCAGCAGCCGCGCCATCGAAGACGCTGCGGCCGCCAGCGGCCTGCGTGTGGCCACCACCTTCCTGGCTGACCGCGCCATCGGCGACGACGGCCTGCTGGTGCCGCGCAAGCTGCCCGGCGCGGTGATCCACGAGCCGGCCGCCGTGCTGGAACGTGTGCGCCTGCTGCTGGCCGAGGGCGTGGTCATCACGCACACGGGCCGGCGCCTGGCCATGCGGCCGCATTCCATCCTCGTGCACGGGGACACGCCCGGCGCTGTCACACTCGCACGTGCGGTCCGCCAGGCCGTGGAACAGGCTGGCGGGCGCGTGCTGCCGATTTCCCGGCAGCTGTCGGCCGGCTGATCCCTGCCGCCCCACACGAAGGAGACGTCATGAATATCGAGTCCTTGAACGGCAAGGTCAGCCCCGAAGAATGGGCGCTGCGTGTCGACCTCGCGGCCGCCTATCGCCTGGTGGCGATGTACGGCTGGAGCGATCTGGTCTTCACGCACATCAGCGCGCGCATCCCCGGGCCGGAGCACCACTTCCTCATCAACCCCTACGGGATGATGTTCGACGAGATCACGGCTTCCAGCCTGATCAAGGTGGACCAGGCCTGCAACAAGCTCAGCGACTCGCCGTTCCCGGTCAACCCGGCCGGCTTCACGATCCACAGCTGCATCCACGAGGCGCGGCACGACGTGGGCTGCGTGCTGCACACGCACACGCGCGCCGGCGTGGCCGTCAGTGCGCAGGCCTGCGGCGTGCTGCCCATCAGCCAGCAGTCCACCTTCGTCATCCCGCAACTGGCCTATCACGACTACGAAGGCGTGGCGCTGCGCGAGGACGAGCAGCCGCGGCTGAAGGCCGACCTGGGCGACAAGAACTACCTGATGCTGCGCAACCACGGGCTGCTGACGCTGGGCACGACCGTGGCCGAGGCCTTCCTGGCGATGTACACCTTCGAGACCACCTGCCAGATCCAGATCGCGGCACAGGCCGGCGGCGAACTCGTGCGCGTGAATCCGAAGATCATGGAGACGATGCCGATGGTCATCCAGATGGTGACCAAGGGCCAGGGCGCCGGCATCGCGTGGCCGGCGCTGCTGCGCAAGCTCGACCGCACAGACGCGTCGTTCCGCTCTTGATGCGGGTCCGCGCCACGGCGCGGCCTCGTCGGTGAGCGCGGGCTCGGCCACGGAAGCGGCACGACCCGCCCTGTCTGCAACATCTTCTGCGGCGCAGCCCGCCGTCGCGAACGCGCTGTCGCGTCACGCATCGTGCCACTCGGACACCGGCCGCGCCCATTCGCGGCCGGCCGCACCGGCATCCGCGTTGCCATAAGCCCTTCTTATCTCGCCACAGCCAATCCGTCTTGGCGCATCGCACGCCCTCTCGATAGATTGGCTTACACCTCAGAGTCCCGTCATGCCGTTTTCCGATTACTCCACCGCCCTTGTCACCGGCGCCTCCGGCGGCATCGGCGCGGCCGTGGTCGAACGCCTGGCGCGCGAGGGCCTGCAGGTGCATGCGGTGGCGCGCAATGCGCCCGCGCTCGAGGCCCTGGCCGCGCGCACCGGCTGCATCCCGCACGTGCTGGACGTGACCGACCTGCCCGGCTTGAAGCGACTCACCGAATCGGTGGCCTTCGACGTGCTCGTCAACAACGCCGGTGTGGACCGCCCGCGGCCTTTCCTGAAGGCGCAGGAAGACGACATCGACCTGCTGGTCGATGTGAACCTGCGCGCCGTGCTGCACCTGTGCCGGCTGGTGGTGCCCGGCATGGTGGCGCGTGACCGCGGCCACGTCATCAACATCAGCTCGATCGCCGCGGCCTACAACTTCAACGGCAACTCCACCTACCACGCCACCAAGGCGGCGGTGAGCATGCTGTCGCGCCAGTTGCGCGTGGATGCCTTCGGCAAGCGCGTGCGCGTGACCGAGATCTGCCCGGGCCGCGTGGCCACCGACATCTTTGCCCACGTGCACGGCGACACCCCCGAGACCTACGAGCGCTTCGTCAAGGGCTTCGAATTGCCGCAGGCGGTCGACATCGCCGACGCCATCGCCTTTGCCATTGCCGCGCCGGTGGCCGTCAACATCGGCCACATGGAGATCACGCCCACGATGCAGGTCCCCGGCGGCCTGCAGACCACGCGTCCTGAATCGTCATGAAAGGCTTCGACGTCCTGGCCATCCTGATGGACCCTCGGTTCACCAGCATGCTGTGGCTGGGCGTCAAGATGACGGCGGTGGTCGCCATCGGTTCCTGGCTGCTGGCCATGAGCCTGGCCTTCGTGCTGCTGGCGCTGCGGCTGACCTCCAGCCGCATCGCGCAGCGCTTCGTGCAGGGCTACATCTCCTACCACCGCAACGTGCCCACGCTGGTGCAGCTGATGCTGTGGTACTTCGGCATCGCGAACCTGCTGCCTGGCGCGCTGCAGACCTGGCTGTCGAACCACAACGCCGAAGCCGTCTTCGCGGTCATCGGCCTGGGCCTGTGCCAGGCGGCGTATTTCTGCGAAGACCTGCGCTCGGGCCTGCGCGCCGTGCCGCACGGACAGACCGAAGCGGCGCGCGCGCTGGGCCACGGCTTCCTCGGCACGCTGCGCCACGTGCTGCTGCCGCAGGCCGTGCGCCACGCGCTGCCCGCGCTGGTGAACCACAGCGTGTCGCTGTTCAAGAACAGCAGCCTGGCGATGGCCATCGGCGTGGCCGAGCTCACGCATGCGGTCAAGGAGATCGAGAACCTCAGCTTCCGCGCCTTCGAGAGCTACCTGCTGGCCACCGTGATGTACCTGTCCGCGTCGCTGCTGATCATGGCCTTCGGGGCCTGGCTCGAGCAGCGCACGCGCATCGCCGGACAGGGGGGACGATGAACATCCTCATCGGCGCCTGGGAGATCGTGCGCGACAACTGGCTGCTGCTGCTCATCGGCCAGTACCCCAACGGCCCGCTGGGCGGGATCGCCGCGACGCTGATGTTGTCGGTGCTGGGCATCGTGCTGGCCTTCCCGCTGAGTGTGCTGCTGGCGCTGGCGCGGCTGTCGCCCTGGCGGCTGCTGCGCTGGCCGGCCACGGCCTTGATCTACGTGGCGCGCGGCGTGCCGCTGCTGATGATCATCCTGTGGGTGTACTTCCTGGTGCCGCTGCTGCTGGGGCAGAACGTCTCCGGCTTCGTGACCATGGTCGTGACACTGGTGCTCTACGAAGCCGCTTTCCTGGCCGAGGTGGTGCGCGCCGGCATCGAGGCACTGCCCAAGGGGCAGATGGAAGCGGCGCGCGCGCTGGGCCACAGCCACCTGGGCGCCATGCGTCTGGTGATCCTGCCGCAGGCGCTGTTCAACATGCTGCCGGCGATGCTCAGCCAGTTTGTCTCGACGATCAAGGAGACGACGCTGGGCTATGTCATCAACGTGCCCGAACTCACCTTTGCCGCCGGGCAGATCAACAACCAGCTGCTGACCAAGCCCTTCGAGGTGTTTGCGATCCTGGCGCTCATCTACTACATCGTCTGCTGGAGCCTGACCTGGGCAGCCACGGCACTCGAGCGTCGCATCGAAGCCCAGCGCGGCGGACCCCCACGCGTGGCCGGCGGCATGTCGGCGGGCCCGACGCCCCGCCCCGTCAACCAGCCCGCCTGAGCCCACTCGCCTGAGACCGCAGACCACGCCATGATCGAGTTCCGCCAAGTCAACAAATGGTTCGGCCCGCTGCACGTGCTGGCCGACATCACGGCCGAGGTGAAGAAGGGCGAGGTCGTGGTCGTCTGCGGGCCCTCGGGCTCTGGCAAGTCCACGCTGATCCGCACCGTGAACCGGCTCGAGGACATCCAGTCCGGCGAACTGCATTTCGACGGCAAGAGCGTGCACGCGCCGATGGGCGCGGCCGACCTGAACCAGCTGCGCAGCCGCATCGGCTTTGTCTTCCAGAGCTTCAACCTCTTCCCGCACCTGTCGGCACTGGACAACGTGATGCTGTCGCCCGTGCAGGTGCGCGGGCAGAGCAAGGCCGCGGCGCGCGAGAAGGCGCTGCAGCTGCTGGAGCGCGTGGGCCTGTCGGACAAGGCGGCGTCGTTTCCGGCGCAGCTCTCCGGCGGCCAGCAGCAGCGCGTGGCCATCGCGCGCGCGCTGGCCATGGAGCCGCCGGCCATGCTGTTCGACGAGCCCACCAGCGCGCTCGACCCGGAGATGGTCGGTGAGGTGCTGGCCGTCATGCGCAGCCTGGCTGCCGACGGCATGACCATGATGTGCGTGACCCACGAGATGGGCTTCGCGCGCGAGGTCGCCGACCGCGTGTGGTTCATGGATGCCGGCAGCATCCTGGAACACGGCACGCCCGACGAATTTTTCCGCAACCCCCAGCACCCGCGCGCGCAGCGCTTTCTGTCCGATCTGCGTTCCCACTGAGCGTCTTCTCGCCACCACTCGAACCACAGGAGCCCGTCACATGAACCCCACCATCACCGCTCTCGCCCTGGGCACCAGCCTGCTTGCCCTGCTGCCGCTGAGCGCATCGGCAGACCAGCTCGGCGACATCATGGCGCGCAAGGAACTGCGCTGCGGCACCTTTGCCGACGTGCCGCCCTTCGCCGCACCCGACCCCAAGACGCGCGAGATGGTCGGCCACGACGTCGATGTCTGCCAGGCCATCGCCAAGCGCCTGGGCGTGGCCGCCAAGGTCACGCCGCTGTCGGTGGAAGCGCGGGTGCCCGAGGTCAAGCTCGGCCGCGTGGACATCACGGTGGCCAACCTGGCCTACACGCTGGGCCGCGCCGAACAGATCCAGTTCAGCGACCCGTATTACCTGGCCAAGGAAATGCTGGCCGTGCTGGCCAGCGACCCCGGCAGCAAGCCGGCCGACTTCAAGGGCAAGCGCATCGCGTCGACCAAGGGCTCCACCTCGGAACTGTCGATCAAGCTCAACGGCTCGGAGCCCGTGACCTTCGTCGACACCGGCTCGGTCTTCATGGCCGTGCAGCAGAACAAGGCCGTGGGCATGGTGGCCAACACGATGACCATCACCAAGCTGGTCAACCAGTCCAAGACCGCCGGCCAGCCGATGAAGATGATCGAAGAGCCGATGGTCTTCCAGCCCATTGGCGTGGGCATGAAAAAGGACGAACCGGCGCTGCTGGCCAAGATCAACGCCACGCTCAAGGCGATGGACGACGAGGGCGAGCTCAATCGCATCTGGGACAAGTGGCTGGGCATGGGCACCGAATTCAAGATGACGCGCAACGACAAGGTCGTGCCGCTGTCGCAGCTGAAGTTCACGCCGATGCCCTGAGGCGCGACTGCCGGTCCGTTTCGCGTGCCGGTGGGCGCACGCGGACGGGCTGCTGCCCTTTTTGCCGTGCCTGACCCGGCGGCGCGCGGCACAGTACGATCGCGCCGCCCACCATGCACGCGATCCTCACCCTGCACCGCTTCACCGCGATCCGCGCCCGCGCACCAGGCCGGCGCGCGGGCATGCCCGACGCCCACGCCGCCCCACGCGGCGCGCGGCGCCACCGATGATCGACCGCCGCGTCCAGGCCTGGATCGGCCCCTCGCTGGACCGCATCGCTGCGCGCCTGGTGGCCATGGGCATCGGCGCCGATGCGATGAGCCTCGTTGGCTTTGCCAGCGGCATAGGCGCGGCCGCGCTCATCGCCTTCGGCTTCTACGCCTGGGCCCTGCTGCCGATGGCCTTCAGCCGCCTGTGCGACGGCCTGGACGGCGCCATTGCGCGGCGCACGCAGCCCACCGACCGGGGCGCCTTCCTGGACATCACGCTCGACTTCCTGTTCTACGCCAGCATCCCGTTGGCCTTTGCGATAGCGAACCCCGCAGATCATGCGCTGCCCGCCGCCGTGCTGCTGGCGGCCTTCATCGGCACCGGCTCGAGCTTCCTGGCCTTTGCCGTGCTGGCCGAGCGCCGCGGCCTGACGAGCGCGGCCTACCCGCGCAAGGGCCTGTACTACCTGGGCGGGCTCACCGAGGCCGGCGAGACGCTGGCCTTCTTTGCGGCGATGTGCCTGTGGCCGGCCGCCTTCCCGTGGCTGGCGGGCGTCTTCGCAGCCCTGTGCGCCGTCACCGTCGCCACGCGCCTGGCCGCGGGCTGGACGCTGTTGAAGGACGATACGGCCTGATACAAGCAGCGCCAGCACACACGCTTGCGCGGCGCACGGCGACCTGTCCAAATCGGCTCTCCAACAACAACGAGGAGTGACGAGATGGCCC
The DNA here is from genome assembly GCA_963205115.1 of Pseudomonadota bacterium. Classification (GTDB taxonomy): domain Bacteria; phylum Pseudomonadota; class Gammaproteobacteria; order Burkholderiales; family Burkholderiaceae_C; genus Rubrivivax. Next base: position 65,818 of record CAUJHV010000051.1, read on the forward strand.
GAGCATTTGTCGGCGCGGCAGAGCCCTTGAGCAAGGCCGGCCTGATGGCCACGGTGGACGATCTGGGCGTGGACCTTCCCGCGCTGGTGGCGCTGCTGGCGGTGGAGTCCAGCACCTGCGGCTTCCAGCCCGACCGGCGGCCGATCATCCTGTTCGAGCGGCACCTCTTCCACAAATTCACCGGCGGCCGCTTCTCGGGCAGCCACCCCGACATCAGCAACCCGGTCTCCGGCGGCTACGCCTTCGGCGAGAAGGAATATCCGCGGCTGGACAAGGCCATCAAGCTCGACCGCCAGGCCGCATTGAAGTCGGCCTCATGGGGCGCCGGCCAGGTGCTGGGCATGAATGCCGAAGCCTGCGGCTGGCCCGACGTGGAACGCTTCGTCGCCGACATGTGCGAGTCGGAAGACCTGCAACTGCAGGCCGTGGCCGGCTACCTCAAGAGCCGCCGCCTGCAAGGCGCCCTGGCCGCCCACGACTGGGCCGCCGTGGCGCGTGGCTACAACGGCGCGAACTTCGCCAAGTTCAAGTACGACATCCGCCTGCGCGGCGAATTCGACCGCTTCAGCAACGCCCCGCTGGTGCCCGACCTGGACGTGCGCGCCGCGCAGCTGTACCTGAGCTTCCTCGGTGAGCGGCTCGGTGTCGATGGCCTGTACGGCAAGTTCAGCCGCGCCACGGTGCTGAAGTTCAAGGCATCAGCCGGACTGTCCGGAGGCGAGCGTGTCGACAAGGCGCTGCTGGATGCCCTGCGCGAGCGGGTGCGCGCCTTGCGTTGAGGCTGTGCGGCCCGGTTGTGGCGCCCGGCCGCGGGAGGGGCGGCGGACAGTGGGTCAGTCGTCGCGCGAGTTCCAGCGCAAGCGCGCGCGCAGGGACTGGCCGATTGGCGTATGTGGGGTGGCGACCTCGCCCGACAGCGTGCGCGGATCAGCGCACCACCGCGGCGTGCGCAAGACCGCCGCGTGCGTGAATGGGCCCACATATCGATAGCCTCGTCGTGGGACCGTGACGATCGATTTCTTACCGAGCAGTTTGCGCAAGGTCCAGATCTGCACCTGAAGATTGTTCGGCTCGACCGCCAGGCCAGGCCATACCCGTTCGACCAGCTCGGCGCGGGTCACCACGCGATCGCGATTCTCCAGCAGCAGCATCAGCACGTCGAATGCACGGCCGCCCAGGCGGCATGGCTGACCATCGTGCAACAGCAAGCGCTGGGCGGGCCGCAACTCGAAGCGGCCGATGCGGAGGCGGTTCAGGTTGTGCATATGAACGGTATGCGCGGCATTCTCTTCACGCCGGCCACAAGCTCGGCGTCGGGCGTGACTTTTAACGAGATTTAATCTCTGTGTCGCCGGTACCCCGCGCGGCTTGCCTGATACTTTTGGCAGGGCATCGCCGGCTGAGAACAAAATATAAGTATGTCGACTGAATCTCGGGGCAGGTAATGGACGGCGAACCCTCGATGGACGGCTTTGTCCCGGAATGGGAAAAGGTTCGATCGCTGGCGGGCGCGCGGACACGCGAGCAGGTGGCCCGGCTGGTGGCCGACCACGCGGAAATGCTGTCCGCGATCTTCTACGACGCGATGTTCGCCGACCCGCACGCGGCGCCCTTGCTGGACCACAGCGTCGTCAACGAGCGGCTGCACGCATCCATGCGACGCTGGCTGGTCCAGCTCTTCGACCAGACGGTCGACCCCGCGGCGCTGGCCCGGACCCAGCGCACGACCGGCGAGGTGCATGCACGGATCGGCGTGTCTGTGGCATTGGTCAGCCGTGGTGCGCGGGTCCTCACGCGCGCACTCTTCGAGCGCCTGGCCCCCAGCCGGCTCAGCCGGCCGGCCCTGATCGAGGCGGCGCAGTACGTGCACGAGATGTTTGCCCTGGCGATCGACACCATGAACTCGGCGTACAGCGCCAACGCCAACCGGCTGGCGCGATCGGAGGAGGCGTATCGCCTGTTCTTCCTCGGCCAGGACATGAAAGCCGAGCGCGAACGGCGTCGCTCGGAACTGCTCGAATGGGCGCATCAGATCCTCGACCGCTACTACTGGGACGAGCGGAGCGACACGACGGCCAAGGAAGAGCACTCGCAATTCGCGCTGTGGCTGCAGCACAAGGCCGCGATGCTGTTCGACGGCGCACCCGAGGTCGACCTGATCCGCGAGGACATGGAACGTGTCGAGACCGTGCTTCTGCCGCAACTCAGCCGTGTGCGCGCCAGCCACGCCGATGCACGCACGGTCGTTTCGGAGATCAACCGCTGCATCGATCACATCAAGGAGTTGCTGGGGACGATGTTCGACCGCTACCTCGCCGTCGAAGACGGACGCGACAGCGTGACCGCCTTGCTCAACCGGCGCTACTTCCCGGCCATTGCGCGGCGCGAGATTGAAGTGGCCACCGCGCAGAAGTCGCAGTTCGCGGTGCTGATGATCGACATCGACAGCTTCCGCCACGTTGCCGACAACTGGGGCTTCGATGCCGGCAACCAGTTGCTCTCACGTGCGGCCTTGCTGCTGCAGGACCACCTGCGCGCGGGCGACTTCGTCTTTCGTGTCGGCGAGGACGAGTTCCTCGTGCTGTTGGTGGAGAGTTCCCCCACCGCGGCTGTGCGTGTGGCAGAAGGGCTGCGCAAGCGGTTCGAGGCCGCGCAGATCACGCTGGGGCCGGGGCAGGCGACCTCGGTCACCGTGAGCGTGGGGGTCGCGGTCTTCGACGGCCACCCGGACTACCAACGCCTGCTCGACCGCGCGGACACCGCCTTGCGCCGTGCCAAGGCCGAAGGTCGAAACCGCTGCGTGATCGAGACCTGAACGAGACCTTTCCGACGATGCCGGCGGCTCAGGCCGTCTGCAGGACGCGCACGACGATGTCCGCCGCGAGGGTGCGGTGCGCGATCCACATCGTGAGGAGCCCCAGGTGCGGTGAGTCGGCCTGGATGTCATACGCACAGCCAAGGCCGTCGTGCCCCGAGTAGCGCGCCATGGCCAGCAGCATCTCGCCTGCCGCAATGGGCTGCCCGCACATTTCGATATCCGAGGCCACCGCAAAGACCCGCTCGCCTCGCACGCGCAACTCCAGTTGCATCAGACAGGTCGGTTCGAGGCCATCGATGCCGATCCACACCGGCGCGGAACCCGCAGGGAACTGCAGCAGGAAGTGACGCTGTGTCCATGGACCACGGGCAGGCGAACCGTCGCAAGCCCCAGCACCGCTGAGGTTTCCCGGGGACGTGGCGCGCGGCACGTTGGTCACGCACGCTCCAGGTATTCGATGACATGTGCATCGCGGTGCCGCACGACGAGTCGCCAGCCGGACTCACAGGGCTCGGGCCCGGCAAGGATGCACTCGCCACGCTCGCGCACCGATTGCGCGAGTGTCTGCAAGCCCCTGAGGTGGATCGTCACGTCGGTCGGTCCCCAGGCCTCCGCGACGTCCGGTCCGCAAGCGATCAGATCGAAGTGGCCAAAGTCGCAGATGCGCAAGTTGACAGGGGCGTAGTCATCGATCGACAGCGGCAACAGTTTGCCCTGTTCGCGGAACACGGCAACCCATGCGTCGAACTCGGCAAGCGCCACACGACGGTGGACCTTGATGCTGCGGATCTCGATCGCGGCGCTCGAGGGCGCGCTTCTCATGCGGCGGGTCTTGTTCTGCATGCCCGGATCGTCTGGCGCCGTGGGATTAAATGTCCTTTATGCCTGGCAAGGAATATGGGTGCGAATCACCACCCATCTTGCGCACTCGCCGCACACGGTCGAGGTCTGCACAGGACCCTGTCGCCGTGCAAGCGCTTCGCGCGCAACGATCCCACGGCCTTCCGCTGCGCCAGGTGGGTAGGGCTGGGCGGGGGCCGCGCTGCGGCACCAAACAAGGATGCATGCCTGGCGTGCACAGGCCGCTCTGGCCGCATGGCGCGCGGGTGGCGAGGATCTGGCCATCGCCACCAACGCCGGAACACCACCATGCCACATCCGACCACCCGCCGCCGCTTCATCGCCCTGGCCGGCGGTGGAGCCGTCTTCGCGACGCTGCCACTGGCCGGCTGCGCGACCGCCTACCCCGAAGAGGCCACGCAGGCCTGGCGCGCGGCCCATGCCGAAACCGACCTGCGCCGCCACATGCTGGCGCACGCGCTGCTGGCACCCAACCCGCACAACCGCCAGCCATGGATCGCCGACCTGACGCAGCCCGGCCGCATCGGCCTGGTGTGTGACGGCGAACGGCTGTTGCCCGAGACCGACCCCTTCGGCCGCCAGATCCTGATCGGCTGCGGCGCCTTCATCGAGCTGGCCGTGATCGCCGCCGCGCAGCGCGGCGTCGCGGTGGACGTGCAGCTCTTCCCCGACGGCGCACCCGCCGCGCACACCTTGCCGCGCGGTAGCCGCGTGGCCGTGCTGCAGCTGGGCGAGGCGGGCAGCGCGCGGCCCGATCCGCTGTTCGCGCAGATCCCGCGCCGCCACACGAACAAGACCGCCTATGCCAACGACCGCGAACTGCCCGCACAGCTGACCGCGCAATGGGCGCAGACCGCGCAGCGCTTCGGCCTGACCAGCGGCGTGGTCGCCGACGCGGGTGGCAAGGAGCGCCTGCGCGCCATCACGCGCGAGGCCAACGAGATCGAGAGCGTGACACCACGCACCTGGCTCGAGTCGGCACACCTGATGCGCATCGGCCCCCATGCGATCACCACCCACCGCGACGGCATCAGCCTGAACGGCACGATGCCGCGCCTGATGCACGCGGTGGGCCTGTTCGACCCGATGGAGGTGCCCAGCCCCGGCAGCGCCAACCTCAAGCGCGTCATGGAGCGCTGGGCGCCATTCGAGACCGGCAGCGGCTACCTGTGGCTGGCCAGCACCGGCAACACGCGCCAGGTGCAGGTGGACGCCGGCCGCGCCTACGTGCGCCTGCACCTGCAGGCCACCGCGGCCGGCGCGCAGATGCACCCGCTGTCGCAGGCGCTGCAGGAGTTCCCGGAAATGCGAGGGCCTTACGCCGCCGTGCACCGTGCCCTGGCGCTGGACCCGCAGCGCAGCACGCTGCAGATGCTGGCGCGAACCGGCTTCGCCATGGAGGCCGCGCAGCCCAGCCCGCGCCGCGGATTGCAGGCGATGTTGAAGGCCTGAAGCCTGCAGCGCACGCGTGTCACACTGCACCGATGCCTCGCAAGCCCGTCACCGATGCCGCCGCTGTCGCGCCGCCTCCCGGACCGGCGCTGGCCGACTGGAACCTCCTGCGGTCCTTCATCACGGTGCACGAGACCGGCACCTTGACCGAGGCCGCACGCCGCCTGGGCACGACGCAACCCAGCGTGGGCCGCCACGTGCGCGAGCTGGAAACCGCCGTGGGCGAAGCGCTCTTCGTGCGCCGCCCCGGCCGGCTGGAACCGACGCAGCGCGCGCACGACCTGTACGCCACGGTGGCCGGCATGAAGCATGCCGTGGTCAGCGCACAAAGCCTCTTCAGCGGCGCACAGGAGCGCGTGGTGGGCACGGTGCGTGTGGCCGCCTCCGAGGTGTATGCGTACCACGTGGTGACGCCGATCCTGGCCACGCTGCTGGGCGAACACCCGGGCTTGGAGATCGCGCTGTCGGTGTCCAACCGCGCAGACAACCTGCTGCGCCGCGACGCCGACATCGCGGTGCGCTTCTTCCGCCCCGAGCAGGACGACCTGATCGCCGTGCACGTGGGCGACACCGAACTGGGCTTGTACGCCCACGAGTCCTACCTGCAGCGCTTCGGCGAGCCGACGGGCTTCGAGGTCCCCGAAGACGCCTTCGTCGCCGGCTTCGACCGCGAGACCGCGCCGATCGGCCCGTTCCTGAAGACGCCTGCGCCGGCGCTTCAGGTGCGCTTTCGCTTGCGCACCGACGCGATGCTGTCGCGCCAGGCCGCGGTCGAGACCGGCTGCGGCCTGGGTGTCTTTCTCGCCGACGTGGCGGCCGAGCGGCCCGGCCTGCGCCGCGTGCTGGCGGGACACTTCGGTCAAGCGCAGCCGGTGTGGCTGTGCGCGCATGCCGAGCTGCGCCGCTCGGCGTCGATGCGCGTGGTGTGGGAGCGGCTGGAGAGCCGGCTGCGCGCGCGGCTGTCGGCACACACGCGGGGCTCGGCTGTGTGATCCGCGTGCGTGCCCGGACCGGTTCAGACCAGCCCGGGCCAGCCGGCCGCACCCGCCTGGGCGTGCGCGGCATGCAGCGCTGACAAGGTTTCGTCCGCCAGCGGGCCGCGCGCGATGGCCTCCATGCCCTCGCGCAGCCGCGCCAGGCTGCGCGTACCGAGAAGCAGGCTGCTCACGCCGGGCCTGAAGGCGCTCCAGCGCAGGGCCACTTCGGGCCAGGGCAGACCCACATCGGGCAGCTGCAGTTGCTGCCAGCGATCCCAATACTGCCCCTCGCAGAAGCCGTCGGGGCGCTGCGCCTGCGCCCACGCCAGGCCGGCCAGCGTGCGCTTGGCGAAGACACCCTTGGCGGTGTTCATGATCTGCGCGCCATTGGCCGGATCCACGAGGCTCAGGCTGCATTGCACGCTGCCGAAGCGCGCATCCTGCAGCGCATGCGCCAGCTCGGCGTTTTCGCCCGAGTAGGCGGCCACACGCAGCTTGCCGGCCTTCACGCAGTCCGTCAGGGCCTCGCTCACCTCTCCTCGCTGCAGCACGTGCAGCGGGCAGGAGTGCAAGTGTCCGATGTCGATGCAGTCGGTCTGCAGTTGACGCAGCGCACGCTCGACGCCCTGCACGATGCAGGCGTAGGTCCAGTCGGGCACGCCGTCCACGCCGTAGCCCACCTTGGTCGACAAGACAAATTCGTGGCGCCGGTGTTGGAGGAGGCGGCCGATGCGTTCTTCGCTGCGGCCGTAGCCGCGAGCGGTGTCGATCAGGTTGACGCCGAGGTCGAGCACGCCGTTGAGCAGGCGGCCGATCTCGGCCTCGTCTTCGATGCCGTCGAAGTGCATGGCGCCAAAGCCCACGCGTGTCACCAGCAGGTCAGTCTGGCCGAAACGAGAAGGTGTCATGTGGTGAGTGTGCACCGCGACCAAGGGAGGGCCAGACGCACCTCAACCGACCGTGCCCGCGTGGAGATCAGCTTGGGCACGACCGAGCGGCTGCTTTCCGATCGACGTTCAAGTGCTCGAACCGTTCGAGCGGCCGGGACCATCTGACAGCAACTTCTCGCCCGCCTGCCGCAGTGCAGCCAGGATCTCCCGCTGGAGTTTTTCATCGTGCAGGGCCCGGGCCAGCATCACGGCGCCGACGTTCTGCGCCATGAGTGTCCAGGCGTCCGCTGAGGTGGCCGTCAGCCGCTGCAGTTTGGCGTGGATGTCCAGCAGTCCGGCCTGATAGGCGGCCTTGGTGGCATCGTCGGCACGCGCAATCTCCGGCGTGAGTGAGGGCAACGGGCAGCCTTGCTCCGGGTGTCTCACATGCCGGAGGCTGAGGTAGCCCGCCAGTGACTTGGCGGCATTGACATCGTCGGCGGGATCGAAGCTGTCGTACATCTTCGCCGTGCGCGCGAGCTCGGTCGTGATCACCGCGGCGAACAGATCTGCCTTTCCGGCGAAGTGCTTGTACAGCGCGCCCGTGGTCACGCCGGCCGATGCGGCCAGCGATGCCATGCCGCTTTCATTGAACCCGTGCTGCTTCGCATGGGCGCCACTGAGCTCGATCAGCCGCTGGCGAGACGCGTCCTTGTGGTCCTTGGGGTAGCGCATGGCCTGATGGTGATGTCCCGGGTGTGATGTCCCGGGGTTGACAGTGGGTGACACGCGTCAATAGGATAATCATCATTATCCCATGGCGCAAGTTTGCGCCTGACAGAAGGACGAGGCCACAGATGCACGCACCGCTGGCAGCAGAGTGGAAGAAGACGGCCTGCATCATCTGCTCGCTGAACTGCGGACTGGAGGTCCAGACCGAGGGCGGACGCATCGTCAAGGCCCGGGGCGACAAGGACCACCCCACGTCACAGGGCTACGTCTGCGAGAAGTCGCAGCGCATGGACTTCTATCAGAACGGCGCCGATCGCATCTCCAGCCCCAAGCGGCGGCGCGCCGACGGCAGCTTCGAGGACATCGACTGGGACACGGCCATCCGCGAAATCGCTGCCAAGCTGGCCGCCGTCAAAGCCGAGCATGGCGGTGCCAGCATCCTCTACTACGGGGGCGGCAGCCAGGGCAACCACCTGGGCGGCACCTATGCCGACAGCACCATCAAGGCCCTGGGCGTGGTCTACCGCTCCAACGCCCTGGCGCAAGAGAAGACGGGCGAAGGCTGGGTGCAAGGCAAGATGATGGGCGCCGGCGTGCATGGTGATTTCGAGCATGCAGAGGTCGCGGTCTTCGTGGGCAAGAACCCGTTCCAGTCGCACGGCTTCGCACGCACCCGCGTGATCCTGCGCGAGATCCAGAAAGACCCGAACCGCTCGATGATCGTCATCGACCCGCGCCGCAGCGAGACCGCCGAGATGGCGGACTTCCACCTGGCCGTGCGCCCGGGCACCGATGCGTGGTGTCTGGCCGCATTGGCCGCCATCCTGGTCCAGGACGGCCTGGTCGCCAAGGACTGGCTGGCCGCGCACACCACCGGCTACGCCCGCGTGGCCGAGGTCTTGCAGCGCATCTCGGTGCCGGACTGCGCCCGGACCTGCGGCATCGACATCACCCTGCTGCGGCAGGTGGCCGAGCGCATCGCACGGGCCAAGAGCGTCTCGATGATCGAAGACCTGGGCGTGCAGATGAACCTGCACTCCACGCTCAACAGCTACCTCAACCGGCTGGTGTGGTTGCTGTCCGGGCACTACGCCCGGCCGGGGACCAACAACGCGTTCGTGCCGCTGCTGAGCCTCTCGTCGTCGACACGCGAGGCCAGCGCAAAGCCCGGTGCCGGCTCCAGTCCTGGCAGCAAACCACGTCCCGGATCGCACAGCCCGGTCACCGGCGCCAAGGTCATCATGGGGCTGATCCCCTGCAACGTGATCCCCGAGGAGATCCTCACCGATCATCCCCATCGCTTCCGGGCGATGTTCATCGAAAGCAGCAACCCGGTCCACTCGCTGGCCGACAGCGCGCGCATGCGGCAGGCTCTGCGGGCACTCGACCTCAGCGTCGTGATCGATGTGGCGATGACTGAAACAGCGCGCCAGGCCGACTATGTGCTGCCCGCGACCAGCCAGTTCGAGAAGGCCGAAGCCACGTTCTTCAACGTCGAGTTTCCACGAAACGGCTTCCACCTGAGGCAGCCGCTGTTCCCGCCGCGCCCCGGAACGCTGACCGAGGCGGAGATGCACGCCCGCCTGGTGGAGGCATTGGGCGAACTCGGCGAAGGCCAGTACCGCTTCCTGCGTCGCGCCGCGCGCTGGGGTCGGACGGCCTTCGGTCTGGCGTTTGCGTGGAAGGCCTCGCGGGACAAGAAGATTGCACGCTACGCGCCGGTGGTGCTCTACCGCACGCTGGGCGAGACACTGCCCACGGGCTTCGCGCCGGCGGCATCGCTATGGGGTCTGAGCCAACTGTTCGTTCGCAAGAACAGGGACGCTGCCGCACGGGCCGGCTTCGGCGGCAGCGTGCTGGCAGCGGGCAACCAGCTGTTCGACGCCATCATCACCCGACCGTCCGGCGTGATCTATTCGGCCAGCGAGTACGCCGACAGCTGGCGTGCGGTGCGCCTGCCCGACCACAAGATCAACCTGTGCATCGAGGAGATGCTGGCAGAGTTGCAAACGCTGGGCAGCCAACTGCCGCAACAGGACGTCGACTACCCCTTCGTGCTGTCTGCCGGCGAGCGCCGCAGCGACACCAGCAACACATCGATCCGCGACGCCGGCTGGCACCACCGCGGCACCTTCGGCACCTTGCGCATGCACCCATCTGACGCCGAGAAGATCGGCTGCCAGGAGGGCGACTGGGTCCGCCTGACGACACGCCGCGGCGAAGCCCAGGCACCGGTCGAATGGGGTGAAGACCTGCAGCCCGGCCACGTCGCGCTGCCCAACGGCCACGGTCTCGACTACACCGCGGCCGATGGCACGCCCGTCCACAAGGGCGTGTCGCTCAACGAACTCACCGACACCGCCAGCCGGGACCCGTTTGCCGGCACGCCCTGGCACAAACATGTCCCGGTTCAGATCGTGCGCATCGGTATGCCGCAAGCGGCATCTGCATGACACCTCCCCCACCGAGGCCTGCATCCACTGCACGCGCAGCGGATGCGTCGACGCCAGTCCCGTGGACTGCTTCTGCAATGGTCCGCACGCCCTAGGGCGCCGCGGCCGCGCCCTTCAGCGCTTCACAGGCATCGACAGGGCGGACTTGCGCTCACGGCATCCAGCGCACACCTTCGGTGATCAGCGGCCAGTCATCGGTGCGAAACGGCGACGCCGGCCAGCCCGCCCGGTTGACCAGGTTGCTGCGCTGCGGGTTGTCCACCCAGCCGTAGCGCACGGCCACCGGCGCCGGCACCTCGGCGCTCCACACGCGCACCTGGGCGCCCTCGATGCGCGCCTGCGCGGGGTGGAAGCGGCGGTCTGCACCCGCCACCGCGAAGCCTTCGAGCGATGCACCCGGCCCGCGCACCGCAAGGCCGCCGGTGGTCTCGCGGAAGGTCAGGCGCAGCGCGGCATGGCTCGCCCCACCCGCATCCGGCGCGACGCCCTTCGCGGCACCCACGCGCCGCATCACCCCCGTCCACACTGGGCCGCTGGCCACTAGCGTGCGCCCGAAGTCGCGCCGCAGGCTCGACGCCGCCAGGCGCTCGCCCACATCCTGCTTGTTGGCGGGATGGATGTCGTCGGGGTCGCCCAGGTCAGTGGCGACGACCAGCCCGGTCTGCGGCACGGCCAGCACCTGCCGCTGCGCCTCGCGCAGTTCGGCCCAGGCGCTGCCGGTCAGCGTGTTGCGCGCTTCGGGCAGGTAGGACGCCAGCTGCACGACGTGGAACGGCAGCGCGGGCTGCTGCCAGTGCCGGCGCCAATCGGCAATGAACAGCGGCAAGCTGCGCGCGTACTGCGCCGCGCGCGGCACGTTGCTCTCGCCCTGGTACCACAGCACCCCGCGGATGGGCAGCGGCGTGAGCGGTCGCACCATGCCTTCGAAGGCCAGCGCCGGGCCGTCGTTGACCCCAGGGCTCTTCGCCGCCAGTGACGATTCGATGCGCGCCGCCCAGCTGCCGGCCAGCGGCACGGACCAGCCAGGGCCCTCCAGCCGGAAGGACTCGGCCCGCCCGTGCGGTCCGCCGCCGCCGCCGGTATCCCTCACGCGGATCGCCAGCACCTGCTCGCCCGGGTGCAGCAGGCCGGCCGGCACGGCATAGCGGCGCGGGCTGTCCCAGCCGCAGGTCTGCCCCAGGCGCTGGCCGTTGAGCCAGGTCTCGTCGCAATCGTCGATCGGGCCGAGGTGCAGCACCGCCGGGCCCGCGGCGGCCTGCTCGGCCGTCAGCGTGAGGCGCAGCCGGTACCAGACGTGGCCGTCGAAGCCGGGCAGCCCCTGTTCCTCCCAGAGGCCAGGCACCTGCAGGCGCGGCCAGCGGCGGTCGTCTTCGGTGGGCTGCGCCCAGTGCAGCGGTGGCTCGGTTGCACCCGGCAGGCCTGGCTGCCAGCGCTGCAGCAGGGCGGCTTCGCGCCGCGCGCGCTGTTCACGCCACGCGGCTTCGCTGCGCGGAAAGTCCTGCGTCGCGGGCGACAGTTCGGCGTCGCCGGCCATGCCTTCGCGGCTGATCCAGGTTTCCAGGATGCTGCCGCCCCGGGCGACGTTGACCAGCCCGATCGGCACGCCCAGTTCGCGTTGCATGCGGCGGGCGAAGAAGTAGCCGACGGCGCTGAATTCGCCCGCCGTGGCCGGGTGGCTGACTTTCCAGCTCAGCGGCGCCGGCTCGGCTTCCAGCGGCTGCAGCGCCACGCGGTGTGGCACGCGCACATGGCGGATCAGCGGGTGGTCGGCACCGGCAACTTCGGCCGGGCCGTCGCGCGCCTGCGCCACCGACCACTCCATGTTCGATTGGCCGGCACACAGCCAGACGTCGCCGAGCATCACGTCGCGCAACTGCAGACGCTGCGCATCGGTCGAGACCGCCAGGACGTGCGGCCCGCCCGCGGGGCCGGGCGGCAATGACACCCGCCAGCGCCCACGCGCATCCGCACGGGCCTCGCGCCGCACGCCGCGGAAATCCACCTGCACGCGCTGGCCGGCAGGTGCCTCGCCCCAGACGCGCAGCGGCTGGTCGCGCTGCAGCACCATGCGGTCGCCGAAGATCGCGGCCAGGCGCAGCTGCGCGTGCGGCGCTGCGGCCGCACCGGCGGCGGCATTCGAGCCTGCGCCCGCAGCCGCTGCAGCTGCGGCATGGCCCGCACCGCCCGGGGTCGGTGCCTGCGCGTTGGCGGGTCCGACGGGGGCGCTGAAGTGCCGCGCCAGGAATGCCAGCGCCTCGCCCAGCCCATCGCGCCACACGGCCCAGTCATGGCCGCCCGACACCACACGGTAGGCCACCTGAGTCGGCTGCAGCGCAAACAGCCGCGCCTGCAGCGCCGAGGTCTGCGGCGTGATGCCCAGGTCATCCGTGTCGCCGCTGAGCAGGAAAAACGGCAGGCGGATGCCACGCGCCACGTAGGCGTCCCAGGCCCGCGCGACGCCCAGCTGCGTCCAGGTCGCGGGGTCGAAGGCACCCTCGCGCCGAAAGGCCGGCACCTGCCGTGCGGCGGAGTGCGCGGGCGGCTGCGGGTCGTAGATCGCAGGGCTGAAGGCGGCGACAGCGGCGTAGCGATCGGCCTGCTGCAGACCGGCCATAACCGCACCATAGCCGCCCGCGGACAGGCCCATGACGGCGCGGCCTTCACGCGCAGGCATCGCACGGAAACGCGCCTCGATGTGCGCCGGCAGATCGTGCACCAACGCGGTCTGCGCGCGTGCCGCGGCGCTGTCGATCCACCACGAATCGCCGCCGGCCGGCATGACCGCGATGAAGGGTGCGACGGCCCCGCTGCGGATCAGGCGGTCGGCCGTGTCGGCCAGGCGGCCGTGACGCAGCCAGTCGAATTCGTCCCCGCCGTGGCCGTGCAGCAGGTAGACCACCGGAAAGCGCGCCTGCGGATCCTGCGCATAGGCATCGGGCAGGTAGACCTGGTAGCGCATGGGCGCACCCAGCGCCGTCGACGCCAGCTCGCCGGCGCGCAGCTCGCCCGCAGCCGCCGGCAGCGCACCCGCGGCCAGCGCCAGCCAGACCAGCAGACCGCTGAGAACGCGCAGCACGCGGCGCAGGCCCTGAAACCACTCGCCAGGCACCCACCGCCCGATCGACCGCTCAGCCATCGCCCGATCCACTGTCGCCCACGTGCGCGCCGAGACGCCCGAGCACGCCTCCAGTTCAGCGGCCGGCGCGGCCCACGCCATCACGGCACGCCGCCCGCCGCCGGCCAGACATAGGTCGCCACGCTGTTGCGCGGCAGGCTCGCCACGAAGCGCCGCGCGCCCTCCCCGACCGTGAACCGGCGCGTCTCGTCCGAGGAGTTGCACACCACCAGCACGCGCGTGCCGTCGTCTGCGTGGTGGAAGGCCACGCTCTGCAGCTGCGCCACGTCGCTTGTCGACGCGATGCGCCGCGCGCCCGGCCGCACGAAGCGGCTGGCGTGCGCCAGCGCGTAGTACTCGAGGTTGCGGGTGACGGCGCCGGTGCGTGAATCGATGGTCACCACGCCGCGGCAATCCTTGCAGCCGCCCAGGTGCGGGCCGTGGTTTTCGTCCAGCGCCAGGTTCCACATCAGCACACCTTTGGCCCAGCCGCGCGTGGTGCCGATGACGATGGTGCGCACCATCCACGGCAGGGTCTCGTGCCAGTGCGGCTTCCATTCACCACCCGAACACTCGGTGAACCAGGTGTCCTTGTCGGGGTGGGCGTCGTGCACCAGGGTCTGGTTGACCAGGTATTTTTCGTCGACGTAGCAGTGCCAGCCCACGCCGGCCACGTAGCGCCGCGCCACCGGGTCGGCCAGCACGGCCAGCGGCGACTGCGGCTCGTCCCAGTTGTGGTCCCAGTCGATGAGCTGCACCGGCAGCCGCTGCTGTTCGAGCATCGGCCCCAGGTGGCGCCCGATGATCTGCGCACGCGCCGGCGCTTCCAGCCGCATGCCGGGGTAGTCGTTCGGCTCGAAATGCGGCTCGTTCTGCAGCGTCAGCGCGAAGACCGGCACGCCTTCGGCGGCGTAGGCCTGCACATAACGCAGCAGATAACGGGCGAAAACCTCGTGCATGTCCGGCCGCAGGCTGCCCTTGATCAGGCTGCCGCTGGTTTTCATCCAGCCGGGTGCGCTCCAGGGCGAGGCCATGATCTGCAGCCGGGGGTTCACGACCAGCGCCTGTTTCACCACCGGCAACAGCTCCGCACGGTTGGGCTCGATGCTGAAGTGCGCCAGCGTGGGATCGGTCTGGCCTGACGGCCGGTCGTCCAGGCTGTAATGGTGGCGCGAGAAATCCGAGGCGCCGATGCTCAGCCTCGTGAGGTCGAAGCCGGCACCGCCCGGGCCGCGGCCGAAGAGTTCCTGCAGCAGCGCCTGGCGCCGCTCAGGGTCCAGCTTGTGCTGGATCAGCCAGGCCGACGCGTCGGTGATGGACGCGCCAAAGCCCGCCATGGTCTGGAAGCGCTGTGCGGCATCGACCTCGATGTGCACCGGCAAGGCCGCGGCCGCGCCGAAGTGCAGGCCGCTTTCCGGCGCGAGCAGCCGCGTGCGGTCGCCGGTGGTGACCCAGCCGCCGACTGCCGCGGCGTCGCTGCGCGCCGCACCAGCCGTGCCCGCCATGGACGCGCCAGGTGCTGCACCGGGCGCCACCGTCAAGCCACGGCTGACGCAGGCGCCCAGCAGAAGCACAGCCGCCAGCGCGGCGCCCCGCCCGCAGACCCGCAGCACCCCGCGCGCCACTGCGCTCACGCCGCGCCTGCGGCGCAATGCTGCGCGACGAAGGCTTCGTGCGTGGGCATGAAGGCCACGCACTTGCCGATGACGGTTTCCACGTCGCCCAGGAATTCCTGCACCACGGCGCGCGAGTGCACGTCCACCAGGGGGTGGTAGCCGCGTGGCCGCACACGCTGGCCGATCATCACCTGCAGCCAGCTCAGTTCGCCGAAGAGCTCGCCGTCTTCGCGGAACAGCCGCCCATTGCTGCGGAACAGGTCCATCTTGTGCGTCAGGCGCTCGGGCACGTCCATCGTGCGGCAGTGGTTCCAGAAATCGGAATCGCTGCGTTCCGTGGCCTTGTAGTGCAGCACGATGAAGTCGCGGATGCGCTCGTACTCCACCGTCACCTGGTTGTTGAATTCGGCGATGTCCACCGGGTCGAAGCCGGCATGCGGGAACAGCGAGACCAGGCGCGAGATCGCTGTCTGGATGAGGTGGATGTTGGTGGACTCGATGGGCTCGAAAAAGCCCGCCGACAAGCCGATGGCCACGACGTTGCGGTCCCAGACCTTGCGCCGCCGCCCGGGCACGAAGCGGATGAGCCGCGGGTCGGCCAGCGGCTGGCCGTCGAGGTGGCTCATCAGGATGTCCACGGCCGACTGGTCGTCCATGAAGCGGCTGGAATAGACGTGACCGTTGCCGATGCGGTGCTGCAGCGGGATGCGCCATTGCCAGCCCGCCGTGCGCGCCGTGGCGCGTGTGATGGGCAGCAGCGGACCGGCCGACGCGCAGGGCACGGCCACCGCGCGGTCGCAGGGCAGCCAGTGCCGCCAGTCGTCGTAGCCGGCCTTGAGGGTCTGTTCGATCAGCAGGCCGCGCATGCCCGAGCAATCGACAAAGAAGTCGCCCTCGATGCGCTGACCGCTTTCCAGCACCACGGCGGTGATGAAACCGTCGGGCTCGCGCTGCTGCACCTGGACGATCTTGCCTTCATGGCGGATCACGCCGCGCCGCTCGGCATAGCCGCGCAGGTAGCGTGCGTACAGACCTGCGTCGAAGTGGAAGGCGTTGGCGATGTCGCCGAGCGGCGAGCCCGGCATGTCCGTGCGCGTGCGCATGAACTTGGCGTGCAGCGGTGCGGCCGTGTTGATCGAATAGGCCCCCAGTTCCTTGGCGGCACCCTCGCGCGCCATGCGCAGCCAGTAGTGGTGGAAGGGCACGCCGTCGAGCTCCTGGCCGATCTTGCCGAAGCCGTGGATGTAGCGGTCGCCCAGCCCGCCCCAGTCGACAAATTCGATGCCCAGCTTGAAGGTGCCCTGCGTGGTGCGCAGGAACTCGTCTTCGTCGATCTCCAGGGCCTGGTTGAAATTCTTGATGTTGGGGATCGTCGCCTCGCCCACGCCGATGATGCCGATCTCGTCGGATTCGACGAGCTGCACCTGGTACTGGCGATCGAGCACCTTGGACAGCGCCGCGGCGGTCATCCAGCCGGCCGTGCCGCCACCCACGACGACGATGCGCCGAACCGGTGTGATCAACATGAGAGCTTCTCCTTTCCGAGCCGCAGGCCCGTGGCCGGGTCGAACAGCAGCACGCCTTCGCGGCGGATGGACACCCGCACCGCATCGCCCGCGCGCAGCGGGGGTTCGCTGTCGACGAGCGCCGACACGCTGGCGCCGCCGATATCCAGCCAGGCCACCTGGTGGCTGCCCTGCGGTTCGACCAGCTGCACACGCGCGGCGAATTCGCCGTCTTCGCGCAGTTGCACGTGTTCGGCGCGCAGTGCCAGCGTCGCGGGTTGGCTGTCCGACGCGGAGGCACGAAGCTCCAGCGAAGGCAGGTCCAGCGAGAAAGCCGGCGCCACAAAACGCCGTCCGCCGGGCGCCGTGTGCAGATGGCCTTCGATGCGGTTGATGACCGGCGTACCCAGGAAGCCCGCGACGAAGAGGTTCCGCGGCTGCGCGTAGACCTGCGCGGGGCTGCCGATCTGCTCGATGCGGCCGGCGCGCATCACGACGATGCGCGTGGCCAGCGTCAGCGCCTCGGCCTGGTCGTGCGTGACGTAGACCATCGTGGCGCCCAGGCGCTGGTGCAGCAACTTGAGTTCGCGGCGCAGCTCGGCGCGCAGCTGCGCGTCCAGGTTGGACAGCGGCTCGTCGAACAGGTAGATGCCGGCCTGGCGCACCAGCGCACGACCGATGGCCACGCGCTGGCGTTGCCCGCCCGACAGCTGCGCGGGCTTGCGCTGCAGCAGCGGCTCCAGCTGCAGCAGCGCGGCGGCCTGCGCCACACGGTCACGCACCTGCGCAGCCGGCAGCCCCGCGGCGCGCACGCCGAAGGACAGGTTGCGCTCCACCGTCATCGTCGGGTACAGCGCGTAGGACTGGAACACCATGCCGATGCCGCGATCCGCCGGCTCGGCCGCGGTCATGTCGCGTCCGTCGATCAGCACCTGGCCGGCCGCCACGTCCACCAGCCCGGCGATGCCGTGCAGCAGCGTGCTCTTGCCGCAACCCGAGGGGCCCAGCAGCACGAGGAACTCGCCGGGCTCGACCTCGAGGTCCAGGCCTTCGATCACGGCCTGCCGCCCGAAGCGGATGCCCAGTTGCCGGATGCTCAGACCCTGCACGTCTTCAACCTTTCACCGCACCGGCGGCGATGCCGCGCACGAACCAATTGCCCGAAACGGCATACACCAGCAGCGGCACCGCCGCGGTCAGGATCGTGGCCGCCATGTTCAGGTTGTAGCGGCGCTCGCCCGTGGTGGTGTTGACGATGTTGTTGAGCTGCACGGTCATCGGCAGCCAGTCGTTGCCGGCGAAGGTGAGGCCCAGGATGTAGTCGTTCCACACGCCGGTGACCTGCATGATGGCCGCCACCACGACGATGGGCGTGGCAAGAGGCAGCATCACCTGCAGGAAGATGCGCCAGAAACCGGCACCGTCGATGCGCGCGGCCTTGAAGAGCTCCGGCGGCACGGCCGCGAAACCGTTGCGGAACAGCAGCGTCATCACCGGCATGCTGAACACCAGGTGCACCGCCACGATGCCCGGCAGCGAACTGAACAGCCCCGCCGCCGCCAGCAGCTTCACCAGCGGATAGATCATCACCTGCACCGGAATGAAGGCGCCCAGCATCAGGATGCCGAAGAGCCATTGCGCGCCGCGCGGGCGCCAGAAGCTCAAGGCATAACCGTTGACTGCACCGACCAGGATGGGCAGCACCGTGCTGGGCAGCACGATGGCCACCGAGTTCCAGAAGCCCCGGCGCACGCCGCCGCAATCCACCCCTGTGCAGGCCTCCTGCCAGGCAGCGCGCCAGGCCTCCAGCGTGGGCTGCGCGGGCCACGCGAAGATCTGACCGACGCGGATCTCGTCCATGCTCTTGAACGAAGTGACGAGCATCACGTACAGCGGCAGCAGGAAAAACAGCGCCGAGGCCGCCAGAAACGCGTACAGCCCGATGCGCGGCACGGCCGACTTCATGCGCGCGCCTGCCCGCGCGATCGCGCGTAGAGCCAGGGCGCGGCCAGCACGGCCACGCCGATGAGCAGCACGATGGAACCCGCCGAGGCCAGCGCCAGGTTGGCGCGGCCGAAGAGGTGGTCCATGATGAAACGCGCCGGCACGTCACTGGCCATGCCCGGGCCGCCCTGGGTCATGGCCACCACGGCGTCGAAGAGCTTGACCACCGCGGTGGCCAGCAGCACGAAGACGGTGGCCACGGTGGGCGCCAGCATCGGCAGCACGATCTGCAGGTACACACGCCAGGGCGCGATACCGTCCAGGCGCGCGGCCTTCCAGATCTCGGCGTCGATGCCGCGCAGGCCCGCCAGCATCAGCGCCATCACCAGGCCCGAGGCCTGCCAGACCGTGGCGATGACCACGGTGTACAGCACGCGGTCGGGGTCGACGATCCAGTCGAAGACAAACCCGTCCCAGCCCAGTCGGCGCACGGCCTGCTGCAGACCCAGCTCGGGGTTGAGGATCCACTGCCAGACCAGCCCCGTCGCGACAAACGACATCGCGTAGGGGTAGAGGTAGATCGCGCGCAGCAGCCCTTCGCCGCGCACCTTCTGGTCGACGAAGACGGCCAGCAGGAAGCCGATCACCAGGCAGGCCACGATGAACAGCACGCCGTACACCGCCAGGTGCTCCAGCGATCCCATCCACCGGTCGTTCTCGAACAGGCGTTCGTACTGCTGCAGGCCGACGAAGTCGTCCTTCGGGAAGGTGCGCGCGCTCGACATCGACATGCGCAGCGTCCACAACACCGAACCCAGATAGCCCAGCAGCACCGTCGCGGCCAGCGGCAGCAAGGCCATCCACGGCGTGAGCCGGCGCATGAGGGATCGGCGCGGGGCGGGCATGCGCGGCAGGCGATGCAGGCTTCAGCGCGCGAGCGCCGCCGCGATGTCCTTCTGGACACGCTCGACGGGGATGTTGCGGTTCCAGTAGGTGGTCAGGATGTCGGCCAGCGCGCCGTTCAGGTCGGGCGAGAGGTAGATCTCGCCGTTGCCCAGCTGCCGCGACTTGTCCTTCAGGATGGCCAGGCCCTGCTGCGCGCAGACATCCATCTTCGACGCATCGACATCGGTGCGCACGGGAATGGATCCCTTGCGGATGCTGAAGGCCACCTGCGTGGCTGGCGCCAGGATCACGCTGGCCAGCAGCTGCTGGGCCTTGAGCGCCTGCGGATTCTTGGTGACCGGGAAGACGAAGACGTCGCCCTGGATGATGTAGGGCGCCTGCGGGCCGAAGCCGGCGATGCAGCCGTAGTCGCGGCCCGCCACCTGGCCGGCCAGTGAAAATTCGCCCTTGGCCCAGTCGCCCATGATCTGCACGCCGGCCTTGCCGGCGATGAGCATCGCGGTGGCGTCGTTCCAGTTGCGGCCGGGCGAGGCCTTGTCGACATAGCCCTGCAGCCGTTTGAAGCTCAGCAGCACGTTCTTGAACGCATCCGACTGGATGGCCGCGCGGTCGCGGTCGCGCAGCACCTTCAGGTAGAGCTCGCGCCCGCCCAGGTTAGTGAGCACCGCGGTGAAGACCGTGTTGTCCTGCCAGGCCTGCCCGCCATGCGCCAGCGGCACCAGGCCGGCGGCCTTGAGCTTGTCCAGCGCGGCAAAGAGCTCGTCCATGCTGCGCGGCTCGGCCGTGATGCCGGCCTTCTGGAAGGCCGCCTTCGAATACCAGATCCACGTGGGCATGTGGATGTTGACCGGCACCGCGTAGTAGTGGCCCTTGACGCGGATCGCACCCAGCACCACCTCCGGCAGCAGGCGGTCCCAGCCTTCACGCTGCGCCACCTCGTCCACCGGATTGAGCATGCCCTGCTCGACGATGTCCAGGAACTGTCGCGAGGTGTTGAACTGCGCCGCGGTGGGCGGGTTGCCGCCGACGATGCGGTTGATGGCCACCGAGCGCGCCTGTTCGCCCAGCGCGACGGCCATGTCCACCCAGGTGCCGCCGGCCGCGCGGTAGGCATCGGCCAGGGTCTTCACGGCGGCCGATTCGCCGCCGGAGGTCCACCAGTGGATGACCTCCGCACGCGGCGCGGCGGCCGCGCCTTGCGCGATGGCGCCGCCCGCGGCCAGCGCCAGCACCGTTGCCGCCAAGACTGTCCGTGCGCGCCTGCGCATGAGCACCCCGCCTGTCATCGTCTGAGAAACTGCGCAAACCACTCGCCACTGGCCTTCAGGCGGCGCTGCTGCGTCGTGAAGTCCACGTGGGTCAGGCCGAAGCGGCGCACATAACCTTCGGCCCACTCGAAATTGTCCAGCAGGCTCCAGGCGAAGTAGCCTTCGAGCGGCACGCCGCGCGCGATGGCCTCGCGCGCGGCGGCCAGGTGGCGCGCCAGGTAGCTGCGGCGCTCGGCGTCCACGATGCGGCCGTCCGGCAGCACGACATCGTCGAAGGTCGAGCCGTTTTCGGTGAGGTAGATGGGCCCTGGCGCGTAGTCGCGATGCACGCGCGTCAGCAGGTCGACCATGCCCTGCGGCGAGATCTCCCAGCCGAAGGCCGTGCGCGGCACGCCGGTGCGCGGCACGACGCGCAACTGCAGCGCACCTTCGCCCGGCGCATCGGCCACGCACTCCGGGAAGTAGTAGTTGATGCCCAGGAAGTCCGTCGGCACGGCGATGGCCTGCAGGTCGCCCTCGCGCACCTGCGGGGCCTGGTCGCCCAACAGCGCCCAGGCATCGGCCGGATAACCGCGGCCAGCCAGCGGATCGAGCCACCAGCGGTTGCGCAGGCCGTCGTGCCGGACCACCGCCGCCGCATCGGCGGCCGAGTCACTGGCCGGCATCTGCGGATGCAGGCTCAGGGTGATGCCCACCTGCGCCTGCGGCGAGCGCGCGCGGATGACCGGCACGGCCAACCCGTGCGAGACCAGCAGGTGGTGGCACACCTGCATGGCCATCGCCGGGTCGCGCAGGCCCGGCGCATGGCAGCCTTCCAAATGCCCCAGGAAGGCCGCGCACCAGGGCTCGTTGTGCGTGATCCAGTGCTTGACGCGGTCGCCCAGGCGCCGCGTCACGATGTCGGCATACGCGACGAAGGCGTCGACCGTCTCGCGCGCGGCCCAGCCGCCCGCGTCCTGCAGCGCCTGCGGCAGGTCCCAGTGGTAGAGCGTCGCCCAGGGCTGCAAGCCGCGCTCGAGCATGCCATCGACCAGGCGCGAGTAGAAATCCAGCCCGGCCTCGTTCACCGCTCCGCGGCCCGTGGGCAGGATGCGCGGCCAGGCGATCGAGAAGCGGTAGGCGCCCACGCCCATGTCAAGCGCCAGGTCCAGGTCCTGCGGCCAGCGGTGGTAGTGATCGCAGGCCACGGCGCCGCTGGAGCCGTCGCGGATGCGCCCGGGCGTCGCGCAGAAGCGGTCCCAGATCGATTCGCCGCGGCCACCCTCGTGCACCGCGCCTTCGATCTGGTAGCTCGAGGTCGAGCAGCCCCAGACAAAACTTGCGGGGAAGTCCCCGCGTGCCACGGCAGGCAGGTCGGTGGGCGCAGGCGGATCGCGATCGACGACGGTCATGACACTGAAAGGCCGCCGCGGCGGCATTGAGGCCCAAGAAAAAAAGCCCCCGGGCAGGACCGCCGGGGGGCTTTGCTGCGGGTCAGGCCGGGGTCACAGCTTGTAGTTGATGCCCAGCAGGACCTGGCGGCCGTACTCGTTGTACTCCAGCGGTGCCACCACCGTGCCGAAGCCCGTGCCCTGGCGCGTGGCGTACGGCGAGTTGCTCAGGTTGTTCACCTGCAGCAGCGCCGTCAGCCCCTTGAGCGGGCCGGAAGCCCACTCATAGCTGAACTGCAGGTCGGTCTGGCGGTCCGGCAGGATCTCGGTGAACTCACGCGCATTGTGCAGGCCGTTGATCTCGCCGCGGAACGACGAGCGGTAGCGCTGGCTGATGCGCCCCGAAAAGCCGGACTTCTCGTAGTACAGCGTCAGGCCGGCCACCACGCGTGACAGGCCGGGCAGGCGGTCGGTCGTGCCCGGGCCGTTGGGATGGATGCTGCTGTCGGTGTAGGACGCACTGGCGATGACGCCGAAGCCGTCCAGCGCCGGGTTCACCAGGCCGGCATCCAGTGAGGTGCTCAGTTCGATGCCCTGCAGGTTGCCGCCTTCGCCGTTGGCCGGCGTCGTGTACTTGCCCAGCGGGCTGATGAACGGAATGTTGCCGGGGTTCGGGAAGCCGGTGAAATCGAAGTCGGGGATCGTCTTCTTGTAGATGTAGGTGTGCAGCGTCTTGTAGAACGCGGCCGCCGCGACGTAGCTGCGCTTGCCGAAATAGCGCTCGACCGACAGGTCGAACGAGGTCGCGCGCCAGGGCTCCAGCATCGGGTTGCCGCCGTTGCCGCTCCACTTGCCGACATCGGCACCGCTGGTGGCCACGCTGGCCGTCATGCCGGCCTTCATGTCGTCCATGCGCCCGCGGGCCAGGGTCCTGGCCACACCCAGGCGGGCAATGGTGTTGTTGCCCAGCTCGAAATTCAGGTTCAGACTGGGCAGCACGTCGTCGTACGACTTGCCCCAACTGACATCCGCGAATACCGGTTGCCCGTTCGACGTCCCGATCTGGAAGTAGCCGTGTGAACTCTGGTCGGTCTGTACGAACTGCAGGCCCACATTGCCGCGCACCGGGATCGAACCCATCCGGGTGTCGATGCCCAGCTTGGCAAAGGCCGTGGTGACCTTTTCGCTGACGTCGTAGTTGCGGTTGATGGTCTCGCCCAGTGCGGTGGCTTTGACGTCGTAGTAGGCCGCCAAAGCCCCCATCACGTCATAGCTCAACACGCCGGGAATGCCCGCGAAGGCCAGCGACGTGGCCGGCTGCAGCAGGTTTGCCCCCACCACCACCGGCGCGCGCGAATTCTTGAGGTTCGCCTCCTGCTCGTTCATCTCGCGCATCTTGAAGCGCGTCGAGTAGTTGGCGCCGAAGTCCACTGAGGTGAACGCGCCGCCCAGCTCACGCCGCGCCTCCAGCCGCACGGACTTGATCTCGTCCGACATCTTGGGCTTCTTCCACAGCGCGTCGTGGCTCCACACGGCCGGGTCGCTGAGCTTGATGGTGCTGGCGTCCGCATAGTTCAGGCCCGGCACCAGCGTCGGAAAGCCTGGGCCTGTGGGCACCGTGATCGCAAACGTGCCGTTGGCCTTGGCCGTGCCGTTATACGGGCCGGCGTAGGTCTCGATCACGTTCTCGCTGCGGTCGGCGCGCGAGTAGCTCAGGTCGGCCACGCCGGTCCAGCCCTTGGCGAACTTCCACTCGGTGTTCCAGCCCACCGACTTCAGCGTGTCGTCGCGCGTATTCAGGTCGTTGCGCACCACCTGCACGATGTTGGCCACGTTGGCCGATGTGACCAGCGACGCATCGCCCACGGGCGTGGCTCTTGCGTTCGTGTAGGCGGCACCGGGCACGCCGTTCCAGTTTTCGCCCAAGCCGCCCATCAGGCCGCGCATGGTCTCGTTCTTCTTGAACTTCGAGTAGTACAGGTCGACCGTGCTGTGCAGGTCCTTGTTCGGCTTGTACTCGAGCACGGCCATCACGCCGTCACGCTTTTGCGTGCTGGAGACGGCCGTGGCCTCGTAGCCGTTGAGGTAGGTCGATCCGGCAGGGCCGCCGCTGGGCTGTCCGCAGCCCCAGTCGACGCGGCAGGTCGAGGGGAACTGCGAGAAGCCCCAGGCCTTGTAGTGCATCTGCTGCGCGGGCGAATCCAGGTGCGCCGCGCCGATGGCCACGCCGACGGTGTTGTTGGCGAACTGGTCGATGTACGAGAAGCTCAGCCGGTTGCCGTCCGCCGAGGTGTTGGCATTGAGTGCGCCGTTGGAGTTCTTCTCCATGCGGGCGTTCAGCGTCACCGTGCGGCCGCGCAGATCCAGCGGGCGGATGGTCTTCAGGTCGATCGTGCCGGACAGGCCCTGGCCCAGCAGTGTGGCGTCGGGTGTCTTGTAGACCGTGGCGGCATTGATCAGCTCGGACGGAAACTGGTCGTACTCGACCGAGCGGTTGTCGCCCGTGGTGACCTGCGCCCGGCCATTGAGCAGCGTGCCGGCAAAGTCAGGCGACAGGCCACGGATGGCGATCACCTGCGCGCGCCCGGCCACGCGCTGGCCGGCCAGGCCCGGCAGCCGCGCCAGCGACTCGGCGATGCTGACGTCGGGCAGCTTGCCGATGTCTTCCGACGAGATGGCCTCGACGATGGAGTCGGAATTGCGCTTGGTGGCCACCGAGGTTTCGACCGCACGGCGGATGCCGGTGATGACCACCGTCTGCGCCGAATCCGCCGATTGCGCCATCGCCGGCGGCAGACCCGCGACGCAGGCCAGCGCGACGGGCGTGAGTTGCAGCAAGGCGCGCGGGCGGCTCGGGGATCTCTTCATGTCGGTGGTCTCCAGGGCTGGTCATGGGCCCACGTGGGCTGTGGATTTATTATTAATAGAAGACGGCCATTGTTAATCTCATGTTAACCCTGAGTACATCCGGGTTTCAGGGGGCCGGGACGCTACAGTCGGCGACGCCACGACCGTCGCCCGATCCCCACCATGCCCTCCGAGATGCGCCTGCTGCTGGCTGAAGACGATGCGATCCTGGCCAATGCGCTGTCGGACCAGCTGGCGCGGGCCGGATTCGCGGTGGAACACGCCCCCAACGGCCCGGTGGCCGAGTACCTGCTGCTCAAGCACCCCTTCGACGTTGCCATCCTGGACTTGGGGCTGCCGATGATCGACGGCCTCACGGTGCTCAAGCGCGTGCGCGCGGCGCGCATCGCCTTGCCCGTGCTGGTGCTGACCGCGCTGGACAGCCTGGATGACCGCGTGGCCGGGCTGAATGCCGGCGCGGACGACTACCTGACCAAGCCCTTCGATTTCCCCGAGCTCGAGGCGCGGCTGCACGCGCTGATGCGCCGCACACGCCCGCTGTCGCAAACCACGGAAATCGCGCAGCTGGCCTTCGACCGCCAGGCGCGTCGCCTGACTGTGCGCGGCGAAACCGTGGAGCTCAGCCCGCGCGAGTGGATGCTGCTGGATCTGCTGCTGGGCGAACGCGACCGTGTGGTCGGCAAGGACCAGATCAGCGCGGCCTGGGAGGTGGATCGTTCCGAGGCCGGAGGCCCGAGCTCCATCGAGGTCTACATCCACCGGCTGCGGCGCAAGCTGGAAGGCTCGGGCCTGATCATCCGCACCGTGCGGGGTCTGGGCTACCTGCTCGAAGCCGAGTCTGCCCGGTGATGCACGCGCCGGGCCGCGACGCCGCGCCTGCGCCGCCAGGCAAGCGCCCGCAGACCTGCACATGAGCGACATGCAGGCCACCAAGCCCTGGTTACCCGGCGGTCGTTCGCTGCACCGCCAGCTGCTGATGTGGCTGCTGGTGCCGCAGGTGGTGCTGTGGATCGCCGCGGCCGTGGTGACCTACAACCTGGCGGCGCGCTACGCCAACGAAGCCATCGACGCCAGCCTGTCGCAGGCTTCTCGCGCGCTGGCGCGGCAGGTCAAGCCCACCGCCAGCGGCCTGTTCATCGATTTCCCGCGTTCGGCGCAGGAGATCCTGGAAGCCGATCCCACCGACCGCGTGCTCTTCAGCGTGAGCTCGCCGCCGGGCTCCTTCCTGCTGGGAAATCCGTACCTGCCCGCCCCGCACATCGAGAACCCGCGGCTGTCCGAACCGTACTTCTACGACACGCTCTACCGCGAGCCCACCAAGGGCGACGCCGCACCCGTGGCCGAGCCGGTGCGCGTGGTGGCGCTGTACCTGCGCTTCGGCGGCGAAGGAGCCAGCGCCGGCACCATGCTCGTGCAGGTGGCGCGCTCGAGGGCCAACCGCGAGGCCCTGGCCGCGAGCATCCTGGTGGATACCGCGCTGCCGCTGTCGGTGCTGGTGGGCCTGATGACGCTGATCGTCTGGGGCGGCATCCGCGCAGGCCTCAAACCGCTGAGCCTGCTGCAGGAGCAGGTGGCCGACCGCGCCGCCAACGACCTGGCACCCATCGAGGTCGAGGCCGCACCGCCGGAGGTGCGCTCGCTGGCGCGCGCCATCAATACGCTGCTGGACGAGGTGCGCCACAGCGTCATCGCGCAGAAGCGTTTCATCAGCGATGCGGCGCACCAGCTGCGCACGCCGTTGGCGGGGCTCAAAGGCCAGACCGAGATCGCCATGCGCGAGGCGCGCGACCCCGAGCTGATCGCCCGGCTGCAGCGTGTGCACCAGAGCGCGGCGCGCAGCTCGCACCTCGTCAACCAGCTGCTGACGCTGGCGCGCGCGGAGCCCGAGTCCGCTGTGCAACAGGACCGCACGGCCGTCGATCTGCGCCGGCTGGCGCGCGAGGTCACGGCCGAGATCGTGCCGCGCGCGCTCGCTGCCGGCGTGGACCTCGGGCTGGACGAACCCGAGGCCGCCGACGCGCCGGCCGTGCACACGCGCGGCATCGCGCTGCTGCTGCGCGAGGCCCTGGTCAACCTGATCGACAACGCGGTGCGCTACGCCGGGCGCGGCGCCACGGTGACCGTGCGCGTGTCACGCGCGGGCGTGCTGGCCGTCATCGAAGTGGAGGACGACGGCCCCGGCCTGGACGAGGCCGACCGCGAGCGCATGTTCGAACGCTTCGCACGCGCGTCCACCGACAGCGCCGGCTGCGGCCTGGGCCTGCCCATCGTGCGCGAGATCGTGCAACGCCACGCTGGCCAGGTCCAGCTGCTGCCGGTCTCTCCGCACGGGCTCATCGCCCGGGTCAGCCTGCCGCTGGCCGACCAGGGTTAGCCCGCCCCTGGTTACGTTCATGTTTCGTTAAAGTTTTGAAAGATTGGGCGCCCAAACCCCGGGTGTCTTCGCATGGAGATCGCGCGCATTCATGTTCGGCGTGTCCCGCACCCGGCGTGCCCTGCTGGCCGCAGGCCTGGCACCGGCCTGCTGGCCCGCACGCGCAGCCGCGTCCGAGGCGCCGCGCACGCTGTCGGTGGCGGCCTTCCCGCTGGTCGACGAGATCATTCGCCGCGCCACGCCCGCCTGGCGCGCCCGCCAGCCCGGCGTGGAACTCCAGGTCATCAGCCGCCCCTTCGACCACCACCACACGGCGATGACCACGGCCTTGTCCACGGCCGTGCGGCTGCCCGATGTCATGGCGCTGGAGGTCAGCTTCGTCGGCCGCTTCGCGCACGGGCAAGGCCTGGACGACCTGTCCGCCGGGCCCTACCGCATCGACCGCCTGCGTGAGCGCTGGGTGCCCTACGCCTACGACCAGGCGGTTCGGCCACGCGGCGGCGTGATCGCCGCGCCGGCGGACATCGGCCCGGGCACGATGCTCTACCGCGCCGACATCCTCGAGCGGGCGGGTGTGGCGCCCGAGGACTTGATGCGCAGCTGGGACAGCTACGTGGCGGCCGGCCAGCGCATCCGCGCCACCACCGGCGCCTACCTCATCGCGCATGTCTCGCAGGTCAAGGACATCGTCATCCGCACCGGGCTCCAACCCGGCGAGGGGCTTTATTTCGACAGCGAGTCGCGTGTGCTCGTGCAGCAGCCGCGCTTCGTGCGGGCTTTCGAGGTCGCGCGGCGCATCCGCCAACTGCAACTCGACGCCCGTGTGGCCGCCTGGTCCAACGACTGGGCCGAAGGCCTCAAGCGCGGCAGGCAGGCCACGGAGCTCGGCGGCGCGTGGCTGGTGGGCCAGCTGAGCAACTGGGTCGCACCCAGCACCGCCGGCCTGTGGCGTGCGTCGCAACTGCCGGAAAACGGATTCGTGGGCTACGGCGGCGCGTTTTACGCCATCCCGCGCGACTCCAACCCGCAGACCAAGGCGCTGGCCTGGGACTTCATCCGCATGATGACGCTGGACCCGGCCCTGCAGGCCGCGGCCTTCAAGGGCTTCGATGCCTTTCCCACGCTGCTGGCCACGCACGAGGACCCGTTCTTCCACGAGCCGCTGCCCTTCCTGGGCGGGCAGAAGGCGCGGCTGATCTGGCGCGACGCCGCGCGCCGCATGACGGCCACCGCCGTGCACCGCCAGAACAGCTTTGCCGACGAGGTGATCGGCACTGAGCTGGATAACGTGCTGGACCGCGGCAAGTCGATTCCGCAGGCGCTGGCCGATGCGCAGCGCCTGCTCGAGCGGCGCGCCAAGCGCTGAGCGCCGGTGACCCCATGAAGCGCCTGAGCGATCTTCAACTGCCGCCCCGCTGGGCGCCCTACGTCTTCATCAGCCCTTTCCTGCTGCTGTTTGCGGTCTTCGGGGTGTTTCCGCTGGCCTTCTCGCTGTACCTGGCCTTCCAGTCCTGGGAGCCCACCAGCGGCCTGCGCGCGATGCAATGGGTGGGCTGGGAGAACTTCCGCTTCGCGCTGGGCGACGAATGGTTCTGGAAGTCGCTGGGCAATACGCTGTGGCTGGCGGTGGCCTCGGGCGTGCCGCAGCACCTGGTGGCCATCCCGCTGGCGGTCTTCATACACGACCACATGCCACGCCTGCGCGACGGCGTGGTCGGCGCCTATTTCCTGCCCTACATCACCAGCACGGTGGCGGTGTCGCTGCTGTTCACCTCGATGTTTTCCACCGACTACGGGTTGATCAACCACGGCCTGCATTCGGTCTTCGGCATCGCCCACGTCGACTGGCTGAACCAGCCGGTCTTCCTGCGGCCGGCCATCGCGATGCTGATCTTCTGGCGCTACCTGGGCTTCTGCCTGGTGCTGTACCTGGCCGCGTTGCAGACCATCCCGAAGGACCTCTACGAAGCGGCGCGCCTGGACGGCGCGAGCGAGCTGCAGCAGTTTTTCTACATCACGCTGCCGGGCCTGAAACCGATGATCTTCTTCGGCGTCACGCTCAGCGTCATCGGCGGGCTGCAGATCTTCGAGGAGCCCTTCATCCTGACCGGCGGCAAGGGCGGTACCGACCAGGCCGGCATGACCGCGGCGGTGTACCTCTTCCGCATGGCCTTCGACTTCAACGACTTTGGCGGCGCCAGCGCGATGTCCTGGCTGCTGTTCGGCGTGGTCGCGGCCCTGACCTGGGCGACCAACCGCGTCTTCCGCGACCGGCGGGGTGCTTCATGATGTCGGGCGTTGGCGTTTCCCGCCACGTCCCGATGGCCCGCTGGGCGGCCTATGTGCTGGTGGGCGTCGGCGCGCTGCTGATGCTGGCGCCCTTCTGGTTCATGTTCGTCTTCGCCACGCAGCTGCGCGCCGACATCTTCAATGTGCCGCCGCCCTATTTCTTCGGCGACGCCCTGCTGAGCAACCTGGCCATCCTCACTGGCAAGCTGCCCTTCTGGCGCAACCTGGGCTGGAGCCTGTACGTGGCGCTGGCCTCCACCGGGCTGACGCTGCTGTTCTGCTCGATGGGCGGGTATGCGTTTGCGATGCTCGAATTCCGCGGGCGCGAGGCGCTGTTCACCCTGGTGATGTCCACGATGCTGATCCCCAGCTTCATGAACATGATCCCGACCTTCATGATCATGGACGCGCTGGGCTGGATCGACGAACACCGCGCGCTCTACATCCCCGGCGCGGCCAGCGCCTTCGGCATCTTCCTGATGCGCCAGTTCTGCAGCACGGCCGTGCCGCGCGAATTGATCGAGGCTGCGCGCATGGACGGCTGCGGCGAGTTCGGCATCTACTGGCGCATCGTGCTGCCGCTGCTGAAACCCGCGCTGGGCACCCTGGGGCTCATCACCTTCATCGGCTCGTGGAACAACTTCATGGCGCCGCTGGTCGTCATGCGCAGCACCGAGAACTTCACGCTGCCGCTGGCCCTGCGCACGCTGCAGACACCCGTCAATACCGAGTGGGGCGCGCTGATGACCGGCTCGGCCATCGCCACGCTGCCACTGATCGTGCTCTTCGTCGTGTCCTCGCGGCAGCTCATCGCGGGGCTGACGGCCGGCGCCGTCAAGTAGGCCGCAACGCCGCATGTCCCAGGACACGCCGACCCGCGGCGTTGCCGCCGACGGCAGCCGCCGCGTGGCCCGCTGCGGCTGCCGGCTCGATGCGGCGCACCGGCCGGACCATGCCCCACAATGCCCCGTCCTGGCTCTCACGCCGAAGGAATCCCGCCCATGACCGCTTCGTTTTCTGCACGCGCCCGCGCGCTCCTGCTCGCCGCGGGCCTGCTGGTTTCGACCGCTGCCGGCGCACTGGACCTGCAAGGCCACCGCGGCGCACGCGGGCTGCTGCCGGAAAACTCGCTGGCCGCCTTCGAACGTGCCATCGAACTGGGCGTGACGACGCTGGAACTGGATATCGCGATCACCCGCGACGGCGTGCTCGTGGTGCACCACGACCTCGAGCTCAACCCGGCCTACGCGCGTGACGCCGCCGGCCAGTGGATCGACAAGGCGCCCGGCCCGATCCACCGCATGAGCTGGGACGAGCTGAAGACCTACGACATCGGCCGCCTGAAGCCCGGCACCGGCTACGCGCGCAATTTTCCGGATCAGCAGCCGGTGGACGGCACGCGCATCCCGCGGCTGTCGGACCTGTTCGATCTGGTCAAGCGCCTGAACAAGGACCACATCCGCTTTGCGATCGAGACCAAGCTGCGCCCCGATTCGGCTGACAAGACCCTGCCCCCGGAGGCCTTTGCCACCGCGCTGGTCGAGGAGATCCGCAAGGCCGGCATGCAGAACCGGGTGCAGATCCTGTCCTTCGATTGGCGCACGCTGCAGGTGGTGCAGAAGATCGCGCCGGAGATGCCCACGGTCTACATCACGGCCCAGCAGCGCTGGACCGACAACATCGCCGCCGACAAGCCCGAAGGCTCAGCCTGGACCGCCGGCTTCCAGTACAAGGACCACGGCTCGGTCCCGAAGATGATCAAGGCCGCCGGCGGGCGCTTCTGGTCGGTCTACCACGGTGACATCGATGCCGCCAAGGTGAAGGAGGCTCAGGCCCTGGGCCTGCAGGTGCTGGTGTGGACGGTCAACGACGCGCCCACGATGAAACGCCTGCTGGACATGGGCGTGGACGGGCTGATCACCGACCGGCCGGACATCGCACAGGGCGTGCTGCGCGAGCGCGGGATCGCGCCGAAGTAACGCAGATCCGCCTGCGCGCACGGCGCGCGATCAATGCAGGGCAGGCCGGACCGCGCCGGCATGGCCGGTGTCGGCACACCCGGTCGACAGCAGACAGGCGCCATCGAAAGCACTGAGCACGGCCTCCACATCCAGCGGCTTCGGCCAGCAGCCGGCAAACCCGGCACGCCGGGCCAACTCGTGGCCATCGTCCGCTGCGGTGACCAGGTAGGCCGGCACGAACGCCAGCCGCGGATCCTGTCGCAGGCGCTTCAGCAATTGCGTGCCGCAGGTGTCGGGCAGGTGAAGGTCGATCAGCAGCAGCGCGGGCGGTTCGGCCCGCACCGCGGCCAGTGCCTCGGCACCGGTGCCCACGACGCGCAACTCAGCCTGACGGCGTCGCCGGAAGATGGCCGCCATGACCTGCCCGTTCACCTCGTTGTCGTCGACGTAGAGCACGCATAGCCGCGTCGGGTGGACGGCGGCCGGCACCGGCAGCGCAACCCGCCCGAAGCCGTCCGACGGGGCCCTGCCGGCTCCCCGGCGACGTGCTCGCGGCTCGGCATGCGCGGGTGGCTGTGGCAGGGCCACGTGGAAGGCGCTGCCGGCGCCGGGCTCCGATTCGACGCCTATGCGCCCGCCCATGCGCTCCACCAGCTGGCGCGTGATGACCAGGCCCAGGCCGGTGCCCGGCACAGCGGAGTGCTCTGCGCCCAGCCGTTCGAACGGGCGGAACAGCGAGCGGCATTGCAGCGGCGTGAGACCCGGCCCTGTGTCGCGGACCGTCAAGCGCAGTTCACCGTGCCGCGCGCGGACGCGCACCCACACCTGTCCGCCGCGGTGGTTGTACTTGATCGCATTGCTCAGCAGATTGCCCAGCACCTGCGCCAGCCGCCGCTCGTCGGCCAGGGCATGCAGGTCGCCGGCGTCGAGCTCGGCGCGCAGCTCCACGCCGGCCTCAGCCGCCTGGGGTACCGCCAGCGCGATGCTGCGGTAGACCGTCTGGCGCACATCCAGGGCCGCGAGCTCCACCCCGAAACCCTGCGCCTCGGCACGGCTGACCTGGATCAGGTCGTCGACCAGCTGACGCAGCTGGGTGGCGGCCGCGCCGATCAGGCCCAGCTGCTGCAGCGGCGTCTCGCCGAGTCCCGGGTGGTCGCCTGCCACCAGCAGCTGGGAAAAGGCCAGGATGGCGTTCAGCGGCGTACGCAGCTCGTGGCTGACGCGGCCCAGAAACTCGGTCTGCGACAGGCGAACCTGCTCGGCCGCCAGTCGCCCGGCCGCCTCTTCCTCCAGGCGCCGGCGCTGGCTGACATCGGCCATGTAGCCTTGCCAGACCATGGCGCCGCCATCGACATGACGCGCACGCGCATGGACCTCGAACCAGACCCGCGCCGAACCGCCAGGCATCGTCTGGCCGGTCGCCTCGGCGTCGGCTTGCACGGCCACCATGAAGTGCTCCAGCCAGTCGTCGCCCGCCCGGCCCGGGCGTGCACCGAATCGCGCGCGGTCGTCCGGGTTCAGGCGCCTCAACCAGCACTCGGCCGATTGGCGCAGCTGCTCGGGCAGGCAACCGGTGAGCGCATGCACGCCCTCGCTGGCGTAGGGAAACCAGCTGCGTCCATCGACCTCGCGTCGGAACTCGAAGACGGCGCCCGGCGCCTGATCGGCAGCGCGCCGGATGCGCAACAGTTCGTCGTCCACCGCGCGTCGCGCACGGTAGGGCACCAGCACCAGCCGGCAGACGCGCTGCCCGGCTCGGCGGTCGTCCGGCTCCACCTCTGCGTAGACCAGCACGTCGTGCGTCTGCCCATCGGCAGCCTGCAGCGACAGCGCGAGCTCCTCCACCCGCCCATGCAGGCGCAGCAAGGGCTGCAGGTAGGTCTGGTGCATCACGCGCCCGCCGGGCGTGAACAGCTGCGTGACCGGCTGGCCAACCAGTTCTCCGGCTGCACGACCGACGATCGCGCACAAGGTCTCGTTGACTGCCTGCAGCAGGCCTTCTTCGTCGACGATGGCCAGTCCACAGGGGAAGGCGATGCCCGGCTTCATGCCAGGACCGCCAGTGCCAGGTACTCGCGGATGAGCTGGACCGTCATGTCCGGATGCGTCAGGTGCGGCATGTGCCCGCTGACCGGCAGCTCCACGTAGTGGCTGTGCGGCAGGCGCGCGTGGCAGTAGCGCCCCACGTCCACAGGGGCGACGGCATCGTTGGCCATCTGCACCACGAGCGACGGCACGCTGACCATCGGCAGGTCGTCGCGGCTGTCGGCCAGGAACGTGGCCCGCGCAAAGCGGCGGATGATCAGCGGATCGGCCGCG
This sequence comes from Pseudomonadota bacterium, assembly GCA_963205115.1. GTDB lineage: Bacteria > Pseudomonadota > Gammaproteobacteria > Burkholderiales > Burkholderiaceae_C > Rubrivivax. The sequence goes on from CAUJHV010000051.1 coordinate 99,515, forward strand.
CAAAAGCTCGCCTTGAGCTCCTGTGCCAGCGTGTCCGCGCCCGGGCCCGCAACCGTGTGCGCCAGGAAGTCCGCCCAGCCCACCAGGTTGCGCTCCAGCATGTCCATCAGGTCGGCGATGTCACCCGGGTCGAAGCCGCCGTAGTAGGTCGGCGGGTCGTTCAGGTAGCGCGGCGAGGGGCCCAGCAGCACCAGCCGGTCGAAACGACGGGGCCGCTGGATGGAGGCCTGCAGGCCGATCATCGCGCTGACGGAGTGGCCGATCAGGCAGACCGCATGCAGGTCCAGCGCCTCGATCAGGGCAACCACGTCGTCCGCATAGCCACGCAAGGACGCGTGGCGCACGGTGTCGTAGGCGCGCACGTCCGAGCGTCCGCATCCGATGTGGTCGAAGGTGATGACGCGGTGCGTGGCGGCAAAGGCCGGGACCACGAGCCGCCACATCTGCTGGTCGCAGCCGAAGCCGTGCGCAAAAAGCAGCACCGGCCCATCGCCGCCGCTGTCGGTGATGGCGTGGCGTCTGCGCGCCGCCTCTTCCCCGTGAAGCATGTGGTTTCTCCCTGGAATCTGACACCTGCATCCTCGGGCAAGCGGTCTCCACGGTCTGCCGGGACCTATCGCCGCGCTTGCGGGGAGTTCTGGACAGCTGCGTGGCCATCGGCCGCGGACCTGGACCGCGTGCCTATGATTCGCCGGCCACGCCTACGCCTTGCGCACACGACAGCTGCATGACCGATCCCCAGCGACCTCCGGCCCACCGTGCGCATCCGCCTGGCGCCCGGCCGCTGGCGCGGCACCTCTCGCAGCTGGTGTGGATCGCGGTGGGCCCGCTGCTGCTGGTGGGTGCCGTCCTGGCCTTTCTGGACGTACAGCGCGTGCGCAAGGAGCTCGAGGCCCAGGCCGCCGAGCGCGCATCGGCACTGGCCATCGCCACAGACAACGCACTGCGGTCGCGCACCCGGGGCTTGCAGATGTTGGCCGCATCGCCCGTCATCGACGACCCCGCGCAACGGGCCGAGGCTTACCGGCTGGCGGGCACTTTCGTCACCGGCTACGGGGCACACGTGATCCTGGCCGACCGGCAACTCCAAATGCTGTTCAACACGCGTGCACCGCTGGGCGCGTCGCTGCCGGGCCTGCCTAGGGTACAGGGGCGCGCGGCCGCACCCTTGGCCCTGGAGACCGGCTTGCCCGCCGTTGGCGACACCTTCGAGGGTCCGGTGGCCAAGACGCAGCTGGTCGCCATCGCCGTTCCCGTGATGCGCGACGGCGCGGCCCGGTACCTCTTGCTCACCACCTTGGAGACCCGGCAATTCCAGCGTTACCTGGACGAACTCCAGCTGCCTGCGGGCTGGGGCGCGTCGCTGCACGACAGCCAGGGCCGCGTGGTGATCTCGCGCGGCCACGGGACCGACGTCAGCGCCACGGCACCCGAGCCCGGCGCCTTCCGCGCCGGCCGGGCGCTGACGCGGGCGCCCTGGACGGCCCACGTGGACATCCCTGCGCATGCGCTGGCCAGCCCGATGCAAAAAGCGGCGCTCGGGCTGGGCGCGGCCTTGCTGCTGACGACCATCTCCGGCGTGGCCGCGGCCTCGTTCGTGGCACGCCGCCTGTCGCGATCGGTGGCCCTGCTGGGCCATCCCGGGGCCCCCCCCGACTCGGACGAGGCCGATGTCAGCACCGGCGTTGCCGAGTTCGACCGCGTACGCGATCGGCTCGGCAGGGCCGAAAGGGATCGCGCCGCCGCACTGGCCGCCCTGGCCGACAGCGAAGGCAAATACCGCGAGCTGTTCGACCGCAGCCCGAACCCCATGTGGGTCTATGACCGCGAAACCCTGCGTTACCTCGCCGTGAACGCCGCCGCCGTCGCGCACTACGGGTATAGCCAGGACGAATTCCTCGCCATGACACTCGGCGACATACGGCCGGAATCCGAAAGGCGACGCCTGGAGGCCACCATCGGGGGAGACCGCGGCGGCCCGGAGCGCCGCCACCAGTCCTACGGCACCTGGATCCACCGCACCCGCGATGGCCGCCTCATCGATGTGGAGATCACCATCGCCGACCTCCAGTTCGATGGCCGCCCGGCCCGCATCGCCCTGGCACACGACATCACGGCGCGGCTGGAGGCTGGTCGCCAGCGCGACGACGCGCAGCGCAAGCTGCACGCGAGCGAGGCGCGCTACCGGGCGCTGTTCGAGAACTCACCGGACATGATCCTGCTGACGACAACCCAGGGACGGCTGCTGCAGGCCAATCCGGCCGCCTGCCAGGCCTTCGGCGTCGACGAGGCACATCTGCTCCGGCTCGGCCGCGCCGAGCTGGTGGACGAGAGCGACCCGCGCCTGGCACAGCTGCTGCTGGAGCGTGAGCGCCACGGCACGGCGCGCGGCGAGATCAGCATGCGCCGGGTGGACGGCTCACCCATGCCGGTCGAACTCAGCAGCGCGGTCTTCCCCGGACCCAGTGGCGAACCGAAGGCCGTGCTGGTCCTGCGCGACATCAGCAGCCGGCTTGCAGCCGAGGCCCGTCTGCGCGACAGCGCGCGCGAATTCCGCACCCTGGCCGAACAATTGCCGGCCATCGTCTACCGGGCCCGCATGGACCCCCTGGGCCAGACGGACTATGTCAGCCCGCGCGTGGCCGAGCTGGGCTTCACCCCCGAGCAGTGGCGCGCCGACCCGAACCTGCTGTGGCAGGCCATCCACCCCGAGGACCTCGACCGGGTGCGCAGCGAGCTCCATGCCGCCTACGGCCACGGCGGGCGCGAGCTGCACACGGAGTTCCGCATGCGAGGCGCCGGCGGTGACTGGCGCCACCGCGCCGACCACTCGCAGCTCGTCGACCCCGAGGACGGACGGCCGCGGTTCCTGCTGGGCTTCAACATGGACATGACCCAGGCGCGCCAGTCCGAGGCGGCACTGCGCACCTACCAGCACGAACTCTCGCAGCTGACGCACCGGTTGCTGGAGCAGGAGCGCGTGACCTCGCACCACATCGCCCAGGCCCTGCACGACCACCTGGGCCAGAACCTGGCCGTGGCGCGGCTGCACCTGGACGCGGCCATCGTCCGCCACGGCGAACGGCTCGAACCCGACATACGCGGCGAGCTGCAGCGGCTCAGCGGCCAGCTCGACCAGGCCATCCGCGACGTGCGCCTGGTGCTGGGCGAACTGCGCCCGCCGATGCTCGAGGAACAGGGGCTGATTGCGGCGCTGGACAACGAGACACGCGCCCGCAGCCTGGATCCGCAGGGCACCGACGTGCTGCTGGAGATCGATGATGGGGCGCTGGCCATGCGCTGGCCGCCGGACGTCGAATATGCCGCCTTGATGATCGCCCGCGAGGCCATCGTGAACGCGCAGCGCCATGCCGGCGCCTCGCTGGTGCGCGTGATCGTCGGGGGTGATGGGCGGCAACTGCTGCTGGAAGTCGTCGACGATGGCCACGGCATACCGGACAGCCTGCGCACCGGACGGCCCGGGCACCTGGGACTGGTCGGCATGCGCGAGCGTGCCGTGGCGATCCACGGCCAGTTGTCCATCGGCACGGCCGCAGGCGGCGGCGCCCGCGTGGCGCTGGAGTGGAAGGCGCCGGCTGCCGGCCCGGACACCCCGGCACCGGGGCCGACGCCGCCGCGTCCCGCGCCAGCGCCAGTCGACATGCCGATGGCCAAGGCCGGGTCCGCGTGATGAGCCGCATCTACCTCGTCGACGACCACGTGATGATGCGCGACGGCCTGGCGGCTGTGCTGGGTGCCGCCGGCCACGAAATCCTGGGCGGCACCGGCGACCCGACGCAGGCCCTGGCGGACATCCAGCGCCTGGCGCCGGACGTACTGCTGCTGGAACTGCACCTGGGCCCGCGTTCGGGTTTCGAGCTGCTGGAGGAACTGGCTCGGCGCCGCATCCCCGTGCGCACACTGGTCCTCACGATGTCCTCGCAGCCCCGGCACGTGGCCGAGGCGCTTCGACTGGGCGCGATGGGCTACCTGCTCAAGGGTGCGCCGTCGGCCGAACTGCTGCAAGGCATCGCCGCGGTGGCCGCCGGGCGGCGCCACGTGTCCGGCGACGTGGCCGATCTGGCCGTGCAAGGACTGGCCACGCGGGACGAAGCGGGCGCCATGGACCGGCTGTCGGTGCGCGAACGGCAGATGGTGAGTCTGGTCGTTCGCGGGCACTCCAGTGCCGAGATCGGGCAGATGCTGCACCTGTCGCCGAAGACCGTCGACAGCTACCGCAGTCGCCTGATGGCCAAGCTGGGTGTCGGCGACGTGCCGGCACTGGTGCGGTTTGCCATCCGCACCGGGGTGATCGACGCGCAGGAACCCTGAGGCGCGGACGGGACATCCCACGGCCGACGGCCCAGGCCGCGGGCTGGCACAGGGGCCCTGCCCGACCGGCGGATCCGGGGCGCGGCCTCCACCGCGCAGGGGCGCGGCGCAAGCGCCGATCTGGCCGCTGACATGCCAGCATGTCTTCGCCCGCCTTGTCAGCCCGCCTCTCTAGAATCCGCCCATGGAGACCCCCGGCAACCTCTTCTGCGTGGCGGCACCCAGCGGTGCCGGCAAATCCAGCCTCGTCAAGGCGCTGCTCGAGCTCGAATCCCGGCTCGCGGTCTCGGTCTCGCACACCACACGCGCGCCGCGCGGGCAGGAGCAGGACGGACGCGAATACTGGTTCGTCGACAAGCCCACCTTCCGCGGCATGATCGACCGCGGCGAATTCTTCGAATGGGCCGAGGTCCACGGCAACCTGTACGGCACCTCGCGCCTGGCCATCCAGGACCGCCTGAACCGCGGCGAGGACGTGCTGCTGGAAATCGACTGGCAAGGTGCCAGCCAGATCAAATCGCTCTTCCCGCACGCGGTGCTGATCTTCATCCTGCCACCCAGCTGGGAAGAGCTGCGCCAGCGCCTGCAGCGCCGCGGCGAGGACCCGCCCGATGTCATCGAGCAGCGCATGGCCAATGCCCGCATCGAGGTGGCGCAAGCGCGCCAGTTCGACTTCGTTATAATCAACGCGTTATTCGAGACGGCGCTTTTCGATCTGAAAACCGTTGTTCACTCGCAGCGCCTGCGCTACGCCGCCCAGATGCGCAACCGCTCTCAGGTCTTCTCCGCGTTGAACCTGATCTGATCTGCCGGCGCCCCGTGCGCCAGAAAGTCCGACCCCCGCCATGGCCCGCATCACCGTCGAAGACTGCCTGACCAAGATCCCCAACCGCTTCCAGCTGGTGCTGGCCGCGACGTACCGCGCCCGCATGCTGAGCCAGGGCCACGCGCCCAAGATCGAAACCAAGAACAAGCCGGGCGTGACCGCGCTGCGCGAGATCGCCGCCGGCGAAATCGGCATCGAGATGCTGCGCAAGGTGCCGATCTGATAGACCAGCGGTCGCTGACCCCCGAAACAAGCGCCTCATCGAGGCGCTTTTTCATTGGCGCGCGCGCTCCCGCCTGCGGGTGCAGACCGCGGGTATCCGCGGGCCGGGGTGGCGCAGGCATTCCGGGTTAGATTCCACGCATGGGCATCCGATCCTTCGCCGCCGAACTGCTGCCGTCCGCACTGAACCTGCGGCTGCGCGGCCTGGACGTCGATGCGCTGCCAGCCACGTCGCCCACCTCCTTCGCCGAGCTGAGCGAACGCCTGGGCTACCTCAGCAAGGCCGAGGTCAAGCAGGTCCGCGAAGCCTTCAAGTTTGCCGACGAGGCGCACCTGGGCCAGTTCCGCGCCAGCGGCGAGCCCTACATCACCCATCCCGTTGCCGTGGCCGGCCTGTGCGCCGCCTGGCGCATGGACGTGCAGGCCATCATGGCCGCGCTGATGCACGACGCGATGGAAGATTGCGGCATCACCAAGCCGGAGCTGATCGAACGCTTCGGCGCGCCCACGGCGGACCTGGTCGACGGCCTGACCAAGCTGGACAAGCTGCAGTTCAGCACGCGCGAAGAGGGCCAGGCCGAGTCCTTCCGCAAGATGCTGCTGGCGATGTCGCGCGACGTGCGCGTCATCCTGGTGAAGCTGGCCGACCGGCTGCACAACATGCGCACGATGGATGCCATGCTTCCGGCCAAGCGCCAGCGCATCGCCCGCGAGACGCTGGACATCTACGCGCCCATCGCGCACCGGCTGGGCCTGAACCAGGTCTACCGCGAGTTGCAGGACCTGGGCTTCAAGCTGATCCACCCCTGGCGCCACGTGGTGCTGAGCAAGGCGCTGGAGAAGGCGCGCGGCAACCGCCGCGACATCGTCGACCGCGTGCGCAAGGAAGTCGAGAAGGCCTTCGCCGCGGCCAAGCTGAAGGTCGAGGTCTCCGGCCGCGAGAAGACCACCTACTCGATCTACCGCAAGATGCGCGAGAAGCACGATGGCTTTGCCAGCGTCAACGACATCTTCGGCTTTCGCATCATCGTGCAGGAGCTGCGCGACTGTTATTGGGCATTAGGGGTCCTGCACCAGCTCTACAAGCCCATGCCGGGCCGCTTCAAGGACTACATCGCGATCCCCAAGGCCAACGGCTACCAGAGCCTGCACACCACGCTGGTCAGCCCGCTGGGAACGGCCGTGGAGTTCCAGATGCGCACCGAGGCCATGCACGCCGTGGCCGAGAAGGGCATTGCCGCGCACTGGATGTACAAGACCGATGCCAAGGGCCGCGCGCTGGGCTCCGACGCGCAGAAGCTTGGCACGCTGTGGCTGCAGTCGCTGATCGACATCCAGGACGAAACCCGCGACTCCAACGAGTTCCTCGAACACGTCAAGATCGACCTCACGCCGGAGGCGGTCTACGTCTTCACGCCCAAGAGCAAGATCCTGGCGCTGCCCTGGGGCGCCACGCCGATCGACTTCGCCTACGCCATCCACTCGGACGTGGGCGACCACACCGTGGCGGCCAAGGTCAACGGCGACGCGGTGCCGCTGCGCACGCCGCTGAACAGCGGCGACGTGGTGGAGGTCATCACCGCGCCGGGCGCCAAGCCGAACCCGAGCTGGCTCAACTCGGTGCGCACGGGCCGTGCGCGTTCGAAGATCCGGCACTACCTCAAGACCATGGAGGCCGAGGAGTCGCGCGCGCTGGGCGAACAGATGCTGGCGCAGGCGCTGCGTGCCGAAGGCCTGCAACTGCCCAGCGCCGACCCCAGCGAAACAGCGGCCGCGGCGCTGTGGCAACAGCTGGCCCGCATCAGCGGCACGCGCGGCCGCGGCGACCTGCTGATCGACATCGGCCTGGGCCGCAAGGTCGCGGTCATCGTGGCCAAGCGGCTGGCGCAGATGATGGTCGAACACGGCACACGCCCCGACGCGGTGGCGCTGACGCTCGGACGCTTTGGCACCGACGACTCCACACCGATGCAGGGCGCGGTCTTCATCGACGGCAGCCATGACACGACGATGAACCTGGCCACCTGCTGTCGCCCGATCCCCGGCGACGGCATCGTGGGCTACCTGGGCCGCGGCGAGGGCCTGGTCATCCACACGGCCGAATGCCGCGTGGGCCGCAAGCTGCACGACCGCGACAGCGAACGCTGGCTGCACGTGGAGTGGGCCGAGGAGCTGGTGCGCACCTTCGAGACCGCCGTCATGGTGCAGGTCGCCAACGGCAAGGGCGTGCTGGCCCAGGTGGCACAGGCCGTGGCGCAGGCCGAGGCCGACATCACGCACCTGGACATGGGCGAAGAACGCGCCACCGACAGCGCGGACCTGCGTCTGCTGCTGAGCGTGCGCGACCGCGTGCACCTGGCCGATGTGATGCGCTCGCTGCGGCGCGCCCACGCGGTGATGAAAGTCTGGCGAGTCAAGCCCTGAGCCTGCGGTCGCCGGTCGGAGGCCGCACCCATCTGGCCACGCGTGACAATGGCGCCAGAAGGAGACACGCATGACCACCCCCACCCTGCAAAGCCTCATCGCCGACCGCTGGGTCGGCCACACCGCCGGCACGGCGCTGCACAGCGCCATCGACGGCCACGCCGTATTCCACACGCACGCCGAATCGCTGGACTTCGCCGAGGCCGTGTCGCACGCGCGCCGCGTGGGCCTGCCCAACCTGCTGAAGCTCGACTTCCAGGCGCGCGCCGCGCGGCTGAAGGCCCTGGCGGCCTACCTGATGGAGCACAAGGAAAAGCTCTACGCGATCTCGGCGCTCACCGGCGCCACGCGCGCGGACAGCTGGATCGACATCGAAGGCGGCTCCGGCACGCTGTTCGCGTATGCCGGCGTCGGCGCGGGCGAGCTGCCCTCGGGCAACGTCGTGCACGAAGGGCCCGTGGTGCCGCTGGGCAAGAAGGGCACGTTCGCGGGCACGCACATCCTCGTGCCGCGCGGCGGCGTGGCGGTGCACATCAACGCCTTCAACTTCCCCGTGTGGGGCCTGCTGGAAAAGTTTGCGCCCTGCTTCCTGGCGGGCATGCCCTGCATCGGCAAGCCCGCCACGGCGACCAGCTACCTCACCGAGGCCTGCGTGCGGCTGATGCACGAGTCCGGCCTCTTGCCGCCCGGCGCGCTGCAACTGGTGATCGGCGGCACGGGCGACCTGCTCGACCGGCTGGAGGGTCAGGACGTCGTCACCTTCACCGGCTCGGCCGACACCGCCGCGCGGCTGCGTGCGCACCCGAACCTGATCGCCCGCTCGGTGCCCTTCAACGCCGAGGCCGATTCGCTCAATGCCGCCATCCTGGCGCCCGAGGTCACGCCCGACGACGAGGAGTTCGACCTCTTCGTCAAGGAAGTGGCACGCGAGATGACCGTCAAGGCCGGCCAGAAGTGCACCGCGATCCGGCGCGCCATCGTGCCGCGTGCGCAACTGGACGCCGTGGCGCAGGCGCTGAGCGCCCGGCTGGCCAAGGTCGTCGTCGGCGACCCTGCCGTCGAGGGCGTGCGCATGGGCGCCCTGGCCTCGCGCGCGCAGCAGGCCGACGTGGCCGAACGCGTGGCGGCCCTGGCGCAGGGCGCCGAGCGCGTATGCGGTGGCGGTGTGCCGCAGGGGCTGGCCGCCGGACTCAGCGGCGGCGCCTTCTTCGCGCCCACGCTGTTCATCGCGCGTGACGCCGCCGGCAGCGCCGCGCACGATGTCGAAGCCTTCGGCCCGGTGGGCACGCTGATGGCGTATGACGACCTCGACGAAGCGATCGCGCTGGCCGCACGCGGCAAGGGCAGCCTGGTCAGCAGCCTCGTGACCCGCGACCCCGCGGTGGCCGCGCGCGTGGTGCCGGCCGCTGCCGCCTGGCACGGCCGCATCCACATCCTCGACCGCGAATCGGCCGGCGAATCCACCGGCCACGGCTCGCCGCTGCCCATGCTCAAGCACGGCGGCCCGGGCCGCGCCGGCGGTGGCGAAGAACTCGGCGGCATCCGCGCCGTCACGCACTACCTGCAGCGCACGGCCATCCAGGGTTCGCCCACGATGCTGGCCGCCGTCACCGGCGAATACGTGCGCGGCGCGCGTGTGCAGGAAGAAGCCCTGCATCCTTTCCGCAAGTGGTTCGACGAGCTGAACATCGGCGACTCGCTGCTGACGCACCGCCGCACGGTCAGCGAGGCCGACATCGTGGCCTTCGGCGGCATCAGCGGCGACTACTTCTACATGCACTTCGACGAAGTGGCCGCCAAGGACAGCCCCTTCGGCAAGCGCATCGCGCACGGCTATTTCGTGCTGTCGGCGGCGGCGGGCCTGTTCGTCAGCCCGGCCCAGGGCCCGGTGCTGGCCAACTACGGCCTGGACACGCTGCGCTTCGACAAGCCCGTGGGCATCGGCGACACCATCCGCGCCCGGCTGACCTGCAAGCGCAAGACCGAGAAGGCCCCGCGCAAGGGCCAGCCGCCGCAGGGCGTGGTGGCCTGGGACGTGCAGGTGACCAACCAGAACGAAGAGCTGGTCGCCAGCTACGACATCCTGACGATCGTGCTGAAGCGGCCGGCGGATGACGCGGGCGCCCCTGCCGCCCTGTAAAACTGCAACGGAGGAAAGATTGAAGTTCCTGATCACCCTGGCGGTCGTCGTTGCGGCCGTGGTGCTGTTCGGATGGATCATCCTGCTGCCCTTCCGGCAGCGTGTGAAGAAGGACCTGCGGCGCAAGTCGCTGGCGGCGCTGGAGCAGTCGGTCTTCCGCTACGACTCGGCCTATTTCGAGATGATTGGCGCGGACCAGCCTACCGTTCAGGAATTCCGCGCGCTCGTCGAAGCCCGAGACCTCGAGGGCATCCGCAAACGCTGGTCGGCGCTGAGCCGGGACTTCCAGCGGCTGGAAGTGGCGCGCGGACACAAGGGCCGGCCAATGCTGCTCGACCACTACCACTGGTACGAACTGGAGCTGGCCGAACTGCGCCGACGCTCCCGCTCGGCCTGAGCCCGCCAGCCACCGCGTGCCGCCAGCCGCGCGGTGCGACTGAGGTGCCGGTGGCCGCTCAACTCGATGGTTGGGGGTAGCGCACCTCGACGATCTCCAGCACCTCGACACCGCCGGGCGTCTGCAGTCGCACCTCGTCGCCCTCGCGCGCCTTCAGCAGCGCCCGCGCAATCGGCGAGATCCAGCTGACCTCGCCGTGCAGGTTGTCGGCCTCGTCGATGCCCTTGATGGTGATCGTGCGTTCTTCGCCCTTGGCATTGGCGTAGGTGACGGTGGCGCCGAAAAAGATCTGGGGGTTGCCGTGGTGCACCGACGGGTCGGCCACCTCGGCGATATCCAGCCGCTTGGTCAGGAAGCGGATGCGCCGGTCGATCTCGCGCAGGCGCTTCTTGCCGTAGAGGTAGTCGCCGTTTTCGCTGCGGTCGCCGTTCTTGGCGGCCCAGGACACGGCCTCCACCACCTTCGGGCGTTCGCCATCGAGCAGCGTCATCAACTCTTCGCGCAGCCGCCGGTAACCCTGCGGCGTCATGTAGTTGCGCGTGCCCGCCGGCAGCGGCGGCAGGCCGGGAACGCCATCGTCGTCGTCGTCGGCGTTGTCGGTTTCGCGGGTGAAGGCCTTGCTCATCGGGTGGGAGATTGTGGCGCGGATGGGCAGGCTCGGGTCGCGCGCGGGGACACCTGCGGAGCGCGCGGCTGCGGGCACATCAGTTCGCTCCCAGCGCCGCCCGCACCGCCGGCAGCAGCCGGCGCGACACCGGCACCCAGACGTCCGCCGGCGCCACGCGCACGGCCCAGCCGTCGTCGGCGGCTTCGTCGCCGCGCAGCGACGGCCGGCCCAGTTCGCGCACGGCCCGTCGCGCCACCAGCGCGCTGCGGTGCACGCGCAGGAAGCCCGGGCCGAGCCGCGTCTGCAGTTCCGCCAGGCTCAGATCCAGCGTGTAATCGCGCACCGCGGTGCTCAGCGTCACCTGCTTGTCGCCGGCGCGGGCCATCGTCACTTCTGCGATCGGGATGCGCAGCGTGCGCTGACGTTCGACCACATGCAACCAGCCGGCAGACTCGGCTGCTGGCGCCGGCAGCGCTTCAGCCGCGGCCGGACGTGCGGCTCGCGCCGCCACGCGCCGCAGCGCCTGCTGCAGCCGCTCGCGCGGCACGGGCTTGGTCAGGTAGTCCACCGCTTCCAGCTCGAAGGCCTTCAGCGCATGACTGGCGTGCGCGGTGACGAAGATCACCGCCGGCGCATCGGGCATCGCACGCAGCGCCTGCGCCAGCTGAAGGCCGTCGCTGCCGGGCAGCTGGATGTCCAGCAGCAGCGCGTCACAGGGCCGCTGGCGCAACGCCTCCAGCGCCTGCAGCGCGTGGCCGGCTTCACCGATGACCTCGGCCGCGGGCTCGGCACATTGCTCGACCAGGTGGCGCAGCCGCAGCCGCGCCAGCGGCTCGTCGTCGACGATCAGCAGCCGCAGGGGCGCGTTCGGTGTCATCGCCATCGCCCGCGCATGCCCCGCACGCTCACAAGGGCACCGTCAGGCGCGCCACGAAACACGGGCCGTCCGGCCCGTCCTGCGGCCCGGCTTCGCAGTGTGCGGCCAGGTCGTGCAGCAGGCGCAGGCGCTCGTCCACGTTGGCCAGCGCGATGCCGCTGCCCGGTGCCGACGCCACGGCCGGCAGGCTGTTGATGACTTCCAGCTCCACGCAGCCGGCACGCAGCCGCGCGCGGATCTGCAGATCACCACCATCCAGCGCCGGCTCCACGCCATGCTTGACCGCGTTTTCCACCAACGGCTGCAGCACCAGCGGCGGCACACGCGCCGGCGTGGTGGCGGGCTCGATCGCCCATTGCACGCGCAGGCGGTCGCCGAAACGCACCTGTTCGATGTCCAGATAGCGCCGCGCGAGTTCGATCTCCTCGCCCAGGCTCACGGCGCTGCCGGTTTCCGCCATCGCCTGGCGGAACAGCACACTCAAGTCTTCCAGCACACGCTCGGCGCGGTCGGGATCCACACGCACCAGCGCCAGCGCCGCATTCAGCGCGTTGAACAGGAAGTGCGGGCGGATGCGCGATTGCAATTCGGCCAGCCGCGCGCGTGTCTGCGCGGGGTCCACGCGCCGTGCGCGCTGATCGACCCAGGTCAGCACCGCCAGCGCGGCCAGCGCGCCCGCCAGCGCGGCACCGGCCGCCGCACGCAGGCCGCCGGGCGCCAGGCCCGCCCAGGCCGGCACGGCCCAGCCCAGCAGGCCACACAGCGCACCGGCCACTGCCAGCGCCGCTTGACGGGCCCACGGGTTCGCGGGCAGCAGGCGACGTGCCGCGCAGGCCGTGCCCAGCCAGGCCAGCGTGGCCAGCAGCAGCCCGAAGGCCGTCGTGGCCTGCGCCGACCACCAGCCACCCGCGGGCGCCAGCAGCAGCACCGCGGCGGCGCCCACGGCCTGCAGCGCCAGCACCACCCGAAGCACCAGGGCTGGGCTGCAGAACACCTCGGCATCCGCGCCGCCGGTTGTCGCACCGGGCACACCGGACGCCACCGTCTGGCGGGATGACGGCGCGCGGGCCGTGGGGCCGGCCGGTGAGGGTCCCGATGGAGGGGCCGCGGGATCGACGGGGGACATGGGAGGCGGTGGCGGGGTCCTGCGCACGCGAGAAGGCTGTTGCAATGCCCCAGAGGGCCGCCACCGATAATACGAAGTTCCTTCGAGCCCTCCTCCCGCCCATGTCCAGCCAACCCTCCGCCGACCCCCTGGCCAACAAGGCCCAGGCCTGGTCCGCCTTGTTTACCGAGCCCATGAGCGAGCTCGTGCAGCGCTACACCGCCAGCGTCGGCTTCGACAAACGCCTGTGGCGCGCCGATATCGACGGCAGCCTCGCGCACGCCCGCATGCTGGCCGTGCAGGGCATCATCGCCGCCCAGGACCTGGCCGACATCGAGCGCGGCATGGCGCAGATCGTCTCGGAGATCGAGTCCGGCGCCTTCACCTGGAAGCTCGAGCTGGAGGACGTGCACCTCAACATCGAGGCGCGGCTGACCGCGCTGGTGGGCGACGCCGGCAAGCGGCTGCACACCGGCCGCTCGCGCAACGACCAGGTCGCCACCGACGTGCGCCTGTGGCTGCGCGGCGAGATCGACGGGCTGTCCGCGCTGCTGGCCGACATGCAGCGCGCGCTGGTGAACGTGGCCGCCGAACACACCGAAACCGTCATGCCCGGTTTCACGCACCTGCAGGTGGCGCAGCCGGTGAGCTTTGCGCACCACCTGCTGGCCTACGTGGAGATGTTCAGCCGCGACGCCGAGCGCCTGGCCGACGTGCGCAAACGCACCAACCGCCTGCCGCTGGGCGCGGCCGCGCTGGCCGGCACCAGCTACCCGCTGGACCGCGAAGCGGTGGCGCAATCGCTGGGATTCGACGGCGTGTGCCGCAACAGCCTGGATGCCGTGAGCGACCGCGATTTCGCGCTGGAATTCAGCGCCTGCGCGTCGATCTGCATGGTGCACGTCTCGCGCCTGGCCGAGGAACTCGTGCTGTGGATGAGCCAGAACTTCGGCTTCATCGACCTGGCCGACCGCTACTGCACCGGCTCGTCGATCATGCCGCAAAAGCGCAACCCCGACGTGGCCGAGCTGGCGCGCGGCAAGAGCGGCCGCGTGATCGGCCATCTCATGGGCCTGCTCACCTTGATGAAGGGTCAGCCGCTGACCTACAACAAGGACAACCAGGAAGACAAGGAACCGCTGTTCGACACCGTCGATACGCTGCGCGACACGCTGCGCATCATGGCGGAGATGGTCGGCGGCATCCGCGTCAAGGCCGCGGCGATGGAAGCGGCTGCGTTGAAAGGTTATGCCACCGCCACCGACCTGGCCGACTACCTCGTCAAGAAGGGCCTGCCCTTCCGCGATGCGCACGAGGCCGTGGCGCACGCCGTGAAGATCGCCATCCAGCAGGGTGTGGACCTCTCGCAGCTGCCGCTGGCCACGCTGCAGGGCTTCAACCCCGCCATCGGCGAGGATGTCTTCGAGGTGCTGTCGCTGCGCGGCGCGCTGCATGCCCGCCAGGTGATCGGCGGCACCGCGCCGGTGCGTGTGCGCGAGGCGATCGAGGCGCACCTGCTGCGGCTTGGGTGAACCCTTCGGCCGTTCTTGGGGTTCAATGGCGCCTTCGGTTGCGAGAAGCGCCGACGTGTGTGGCGCATCTACGGCACAACCGGCAGCTACTTCCGATCAGCCGTGCCCGGCGATGCTGGCTTGGCCGGCAGCGGCTTCGCCGCCGGCTTGACTTCTTTCGAACTCGCCGCTTTGACCGTCGACCTAAGCTGCTCGCACGGGAGTCCCTGAACCTTTTTCATGTAGTTCGCTTTCCGGTCCGCGGTCGGCGAATGCGTGCCCTTGGTCAGGCCAGACTGCTGACTGATCTGCTCGTAAGACGTCCATGCTGCACAGGTGTCGACCTTTGCGGCACGAAGCCAAGTCACGGTGCACGCATCAGCCTCGAGTTCTTGCTCATCAGTGAATTTCAGGTCCATCTTTCGGTATTCCTCAGCAAGCTGCTGGAGCGTGGTTCCAGCCTGCAAAAATGTCTTGAGCGACTCCCAGGGGTTGGCTCCGAAGCCCATCGACGTGGGTGACACCAGTGGCTTGAGAATCGTTTGGGCGAGCTTCCAGCCAGTCGGCGTCAACAATAGGCGTGCCTGCAGCTGTTTGACGCGGTGTCGCTTGTAGATGTGGGACATCTCGTGGGCCATGACGAAGTGCTGGGCATGCCCGCTGGACTCCATCAGTCCCATGTACTGCACCCCGACTTGGATGACGGCCCCCATCTGCGCCCAGGCACCATCCGGAACATCTTTTTCGACGTCCAGCCGGATGTTTTCCGGGAAGTCCGTCGTGTGCGCCTTCAGCGCGTCCAGACGCTTCTCGAGCAGCTTCTTGCTGTCCACGTCGAAATCGTCCAGTTCGCTGCGCTGTCCACCCAGGCCGCCGACCGTGCGCATGATCGCGGACTCCAGTTCAACTGGAATCCATACCGTCCCGTAGGCCAGCAACTTCAACAGCTTGCGCTCCGCGGGCGACGGCTTTGCCGTATCGAATTCACTCGATAGAAGCCTTGCCACGTGAAACTGGGCCGAGGCGCCGCCCCACTCCACCAGCTTCTCCACAATATTGAATTTCTCCCGCGGCCGCTTGCACTCACGGTCGGGCAGCAGTTCGAGCTCTGCAGCCTTGCTCAAGACGAGCGGCTCAACCACACCAACTCTCGGCGTGCCGTGGGCACCAGGCGTGCTGGGCTTGACGCTGCCCGCTGCTGCCGGCGCGCTTTCGGAAGGACCCGCACTGGTCGGAGGCAGCGTCTTGCTCAAGTCTCCCAGCATCGCAAGTGGCGTTCCGCCGGTCGCCACGCATCCGGTCAGTGCCCACGCGAAGAGCCCAGCGCCCAGAACACGGCCCATCAGCGCGAAGCGGCGTCCCTGTGGTTCAAACGATCGGCTCATGGCTCGTTCCCCCTGCTCCATTGGTAAAGGTCCCAGTCCAATCCGTTGCGATGGAATAGTTCGACGCGCACCTCGTCCACGTCCCTACCCTGCGCAGCGGCTTGCGCGAGCCTGTCGCGCATGCCCTTGACCGCATTGCTCGACAAGGTGCCGAACTCGCCGCTGGCGACTTGCCGACCCTGGGTGTCGCGCAGGACATATCCGAACACGCCGGCCTCATCGATGGCCGTCGCATCGATGCGCACCCTTCCATTGGCCACGGGCGCGCTGAAGCGTGCTGCGGCCGTGAGATTGGCCGATCGGATCGTGGTGATGACAAGCTCCCCCTGGAGAGTCGGCTGTGTCAGGCGCCAGGTCCAAGGGCCTGCAGGAGGTACGACGCGGCCGCAGGGCAGGCCCAGCGCGCAGGGGTCCCCTTCGCCGGCCGGCGCGGCCACACGTCCGTCGATGCCGTGCCCGCCCTGCTGCAGGCGAACACCCGCCATCTTCTTCTGTTGGCAGTCAGGGTCGCCCAAACTGCAGGGATCCGGTGGGAATGCGGCCAGCACCTGCCCGACCGGCCGTCTGGAATCGATCGGCGTCACGAACGGCACACCGCTGCGCAGATAGGACAGCTTTGCAATTCCCTCGGTCAGCCTGATCTCCAGGCAGGGCTCGGCTCGCACTCTCTCCTTGCCCAGCGGAACGCGGCCACCGGATTTGGTCGCCGCGCTGCCCAGGCATCCGGCCTCCAGGCAGACGACAACGCAGGCGACATCCGGCGCTGGCGCCGCCCAACCCGCGGCCGTACCGCATGCCCAGGCAAACCCGATTACTTGACGAATGCACTGGTCGACACGCAGCGGCCGCCTTGCGGCGCCGAGCGATGCCCCATCGAAACCGCTTCTCATCCTTCGCTCCTCCTGACTCCTTTGCCCAGCTCAGTGCCAGACCATCTGATAAAGAGCCGCAATCGTCAGCGCACCGATAGCCAGCACCAGACACGCGGCGTCCGTCCAACGTGGGTGGCGTCTGGGTAGGGAAGCCAGGGCCCGCCATTCCCGGGCTGCGCGGGCCGTCCGCCGCAGCGCCAGGGCAAACCGCTTGCGCTGCTCTGCCCAATTCCCGGCTGCATCGTGACGACCGGCCTGCGAAAGCGAATCCGCGGTGGCGGCCTCGTGGTAGGCATGCACGAGCAATGCCACGAGTATCGGAACGAGGTCGAAGAAATATGCCGGGCCGCTCTTCAGGAAGTGGTACGCCACATTCACCGCGACGGCCGTCGAACCCACTGCAAAGGCGCACAAGAGTGGATGGATCCAGGCCAGCAGGCGACGTACATCCGGAAAGCGGTGAAGTCCAGCAGGACGCGCGCCCAGCAACATCCCCTGGAAGGTGTAGAACAGTCCGCCTGTGAACAACAGGACGCCCAAGCCGATCGGCAACCAGGCGGACCGGTAGGCGAGTACCGTGTCCCACAGCTGAATCGGTCGCACCTTAAGACCACAAACAGTCAAAACCAGCAGCATCGAGAGCACTAGGGCTGTGGCCAAAGCGGGGTACCGCACAAGCCAGCCTGCGCGTCGCTGGAGAGTTGCATTCCGCGCGCCGTGTGGTGCCGGGTTTCGAGCGAACACCAGCAGGGTCGTCGATGCCCAAAGACCAGCGTACAGCAGACCGGCGCACAGATCGGCCAGAAAGCTTGCCCACGTCCGTGCAGGGACCAGTACGTCGCTGGCGGCAATGGCGGCGTGTATCAAAGCACCGGGCAGCATGCCACCCGATTCGAACGGTGTCGGGTGACGATCGACGCCCGCGCCACCGTCCGCAGCCACGATCATGATGCGCGCCTGCGAGACCTGCAACGCGAATGTGTCGATCTTGGGCGTGCGTTCGCTGGTACCCGCGGCTTGCGTCAACCCGATCAGCGTGACGCGGCCGTTCTTGAGGCTCGCCCAATCGATATAGCTGTTTGGCGCATAGCGCTCTGCGATACACGCCGCAAACGTGCCGTCATCGAGGTAGTCGTCGATCAGCGGCTGGAGGCCTCCGACAGCGATCGGCGGAATGCCCTGAACAGGAAGCGTCGCCGTCGAAGTCGACCGAGCTGGCCCGATCATGGTATGGGCCAGGGGATTCGACGCGCCTCCCGAGAGTTCGTGTGCGACGACTCCCAATGAGGGGAAATAGGCCGGCAAGCGCAACTCGACACCTGGCGGATCGCATGGTCGCTGATACCGACGACCCATGGCAGCAACACTGTGGAACTTCTCGACGAGGCCCTGCCGGCTCTCGATCAGCGAAGAAACCACCCGCACTTCGCCGAGGTCTTCGCCCCGTTCGGCATCGGCAAGCTGTTTGAGAAAGCGGTCGCGTACCCGGCGAGAGGTCTCCGTGGGACGTGCCATGGCCACCAACAGCAAGTGATGCGTGCGCTTTCGAAGCGACGAAATGGCAGTGAGCATGGCTTTGCAGGCGGAGGTCTCACACGGGCCGTCCGGCATTGCCGGGTTCAAGGCGACTTCCGTGTCTGCCGCCACCTGTGACCCGACCGGATCGGTTTCGACCAAGGGCGTGATGTCGATGTCGATCGCCAGAACGTTCAGTCTCTCGCGATGGGCCAAGCCATCGCCGATCTGCTTCAAGACACTTGCAACCTGCTCGCGGTCCAGCGGCCTGACACCGGAAAGCCGCTCCACCGTTTCGCGCTCCAGATGCAGATGCGGAAGTTCGAGCTGATTGCGCACCAGCTCGGCCTCCAACTGCACCAGATCGACTCGAGGCGGCAGGTCATGATTCAGCCCGCGCAGATGTTCGAGCGCCAGCAAGCCGTTGTTCAGCATGCGCTCCATCAGCCAGCCGTCGCCGTGCACCACGCCGTGCAGCGCCGTGGTCATCAGTGAGAGCAATACGACCGCCGGCCAAGCATGGGTCACCATGCCCAGCCACTGCTGGAACCAGGTCAACGAATGGCGCTGCATCGGCGCCCTCCTCCGCTGTCTTGCCGCGGCGGTGCTGTGCACCGCGTGACTACGTCGCAGCAAAACGCTGCGCCTGCCTACCGTCCAGTAGCTTCGGATGTCTACGGTGACGTCTACCCCAGCGACGGCAGGGAATGCCCGCACAACAATTGTGGGCATGTGCCCCTCCGTTGGAGCAGTGGGGTTTTCCGGGGTTGGTCGTGCGGCGTTCCTGTGCAAAACAGAGTGGACAAGTAGCGTCGGACATGCCCGGCCTTGCAGGCACTCGGCATCGAACCTACGCAGCCCTGATAACGCGCGGCTGCGGCACCAAACGCCTCATCGTGCAAGTCCAACGGCCCTGACGCCGCCCCCGCAGACCCGTTCTACCGCGGGCCGACATCGTGTGCAATCCGCTTGACACACTCTCGCTCTGGTGCCGCAGGCATGTTCACTGGGGTCCGCCATTCACGGCGCTTTTCCGGCTGTCGGCGCCTGGGCCAGTTCATAGACTTGCAGCTTGTCAGCGGCCCACCGCCGAAAACCCTGGTTCCGCGCAGCGAGCCGCCCCACAGCCCGCCCCCATGCCCCAGTTCACCTGGACCGGCCGCGACGCGCAGCATCAGCTGCGCTCCGGCATGATCGACGCCGCCTCCGCCTTGCACGCGGCGGACGCGCTGGCGTCGATGTCGCTGGTGCCGGTGGCCATCATGCCCTTTCCGCCGCCATCGGCCGCGGGTGCCGCTGCCCAGGCCGCGCGCCGCCCGGCGCCCATCACCACCGCCGATCGCATGGAGTTCGCGCGCCAGATGCACACGTTGCTGCGCGCCGGCGTGCGGCTGCCGCGTGCCTTCACCGGACTGGCGGCATCCACCGCCAACCGCGCGCTGGCTGAACGCCTGGAGCAGATCGCCACGTCCGTCGACGGCGGCCTGACGCTGGCGCAGAGCCTGTCGCAGCACAACGCGGTCTTCGACGAGTTCTGGGTCGCACTGGTCCAGCAAGGCGAACTCGACGGCGACCTGGCCTCCAGCTTCAAGTCCGCCTACCTGCACGAAGAATTCCGCACGGTCATGCGCGAACAACTCGAGTGGGCCGCCCGCTACCCGGCGCTGCTGGCGGCCACGGCCGCCGCGCTGGGCACGGTGGGCCTCGGCCTGGTCGTGCCGGCTGCGATGCCAGTGATGGCCGAACTCGACATCGCCGCGCCGCCCCTCACCCAGGGCGTGCTGGCCGCCAGCCGCGCCTTTGCCGACGCGGCGCTGTGGCTGTGGATCGCCGGGTTCTCGTCGACCCTCATCGGCCGCGCGCTGCAAGGCACGCCCAGCGGCCGGCGCCTGTTCGACGCGCTGCGGCTGTGGGAGCCGCTGGCCGGCCCTGTGCGCCGGCACAACGCCCAGGCGCGCGTCGCCGGCGCGCTGGCGCTGGGCCAGCGCAACCGCCTGCCGATGGTGCAGAGCCTGGCCCTGGCGGCACGCCAGGCCGGCCACGCGGGATTCGAAGCCCGCGCGCACCGGGCCGCCGCGCTGCTGCGCGAAGGGCATGAGCTGGTGGCCGCTCTGGCGCACACGCGGCTGCTGCCGCCCAACGGCCTGGCCTTGCTGCAGGGCGCGGAAGACGACGATGCGCGGCACGAGGCGCTGGTCGAGATCGCCCAGGACGAACGCGCCGCGGCCGACGAGGCCTACGAGACCCTGCAGCGGCGCTTCGAGGTGCTGCTGTGGATCGTCATGGCCGCCTGGGTGCTGCCCGTGGGCGGCGCGCTGCTGGCGCCGCTGGCCGGCATCGACGCGGACGTGCTGATATCGGCGCTGCGGGCCACGCTCGGCCGCTGAACGCCCGGCGCGGCTGCGGGTGCGGCTGCGGCTGCGGCCGCGATGGCGACAGCAGCTGAGTCGCCACCGCCACCGCGCCGCAGCGCCTCACTTGAAGACGATGCGCGTGGCCTCCAGCCGCGCGGCACCCGGCGCCCGCTGTGCCCGCACCTCGACCGCTCGGCCCACGACCAGATCGGCGCGCGTGCCGTTGTCCAGCCGCAGGTCGCTGCGCGACGTGCCGATGAGCATGCCGCGCACGGTGATCGTGCCAGCCGCGGCATCGACCGCGTCGATCGGGCCCTTGAAGTCGAAGCCGCGGTCGATGGCCTGCTGTTCGCTTTCGAGTTCCACTGCCGTGGCGACCAGGCCGCCCGCTTCGCTGCGGCCGGTGACTTCCACGCGCGCGCCCAGCACCACGCCGGCGCTGCCGTTGGGGAAGCTGGCCGCGGACGCGTCGACCGGAATGCCGTTCACGCTGAACGCGCGGCTGGACGTGAACGCCGTGACCAGGCCCTTGAGCTCGGCCGCCTCGCGATCGGGTGGCGGGCGCCGCGCGGTGCCGAAGCCCAGCACGACGTAGCGGCCCGTCAGGTCGGTCGCCGTGGCCAGTTGCAGGCGCACGCTGCGCCCCACGCCCAGATCGGCCGGCGTGGCCACGCTGGCGCCCCAGGCGAAGGTGGACGTGCCGATGCGCAGGGTGCGCGCCACCGTGTCCAGGGCGGCCACGACGCCGCGGATACGCCAGTTCGCCGCCGAGCTGCGGGCGTCGATGCGCGTGGCACGCAGCTGCGCGGTGGCCGCGTCGTACAGGCCGTAGACCTCGACCAGCGCACCGGCACGCACGGAGCCCAGCCCGGCCGCCAGATCGTCGGAGAACACCGTTTCGGCGGAGACCGCCACGGCCTGCCCCATCACGACCAGCGCACCGCCCGCAACGTCCACGCTGGACACGGGACCCAGCAGTTCGCTGCCGAAGCGGATGCGCGTGGCGGTGGAGCGGCGGCCGGAACTGTCGCTGCCGATCGGGCCGGCATCGACCTCCACGGTCATGCCGAGCTTGAGATCGCCGCTGGCGCGCAGGCCATCGTCGTCGTCCAGCACGCTGGCCGCCGTGTCGTCGAAGCGCACGTCGTTGACGATGATGGAGCCGAAGCCGGTGATCGGGCCGGACGCATAGGTGCCGGTCCCGCCGGAGCCCACGCCGCCGCCGCAGCCGGCGGCCGTCAACATCGCCAGCGCCAGCGCAGACGCCAGGGCCGTGTGGGCCGGCGCGGCCAGCCGTCGCCACAGAGAAGCAGCCGTGGCCAGCAGGTTTTCGAGCATGTTCATGGGTGGGGCTTTCAGGTCTTGCGGGGGCGTCGGCGTGGCGCGCGCGGTCCCGCGGGAGCTTCGGTGGCTTGCGCGGCCTGGGCCTGCGCGGTGGGTTCGTCGTAGGCGTAAAGGCCGATGCGCACGCGGCGCTGTTCGGCCGGCGCGCTGTGTTCATCCGCCTCCACCAGGCGTTCCAGCGGCGGCACCAGGGCCTGCATCAGCGCTTGCCATTGCGGGCCGATCAGCGCCTTGACGGCCTGCATGGACGGCGCCGTCAGGCCATCGGCATACAGGGCCTGCTCGAAGTGCCGGCGGCCGTCGCCCAGCACGTTGTCCACGCCGGCACGCAGGTGGTCGCCGGCGTTGTCGGCCAGGAATCCGAGCATGCGGATCTGGTCTCCACGGGGCACGAAGCCGGCATCGGCGATGTGCACGGTGTCATTGGCCTCGTCCAGCGTGGCCAGCTGCAAGCGCAGCAACTCGTCGAGCAGGCTGCGCGGGTGCACGTCGCGCGTGACAGCCTGCGCGAGGGTCTCGAAACTCGGCTCGGGCCCCAGGCGCGGCAGCACATGCGGGGTGCCGTCGGCGCTGCAGTAGCGGGCATCGCCACGCCAGTGGGTGTAGACCTCGGCTGCCGGGGAACGTGCCGGGCGATGCTCACCTTCGCGCACGCTGTCGAGCACGCGGCCGACCTCGCGCCGGTTGATGCCGGTGGCCGTCGCGATGCGGCTGACGCTGCGGTGCGCCGCGATGTCCGGGTGCGCGGCACCGGCCGCGGCCACCACGGCCTGCTTGAGCACCTCTTCGAGCGCCGCATAGGGCAGCCCGCGCGCCACCGCCAGCCGCGCGACGGGCGCCAGGATGGCACGCAAGGCCGCCATCAGGGCCTGCGTGTCATCGGCGGTGGGCGTGGCGGGCAGGTTCATCGGTCGCAGGGGCCATCGCGGTGAGCGACAGCGTCAGCGCGCATTTGAACAGGCACGGGCAGCCGCGCCCGGGGCCCGGGGGCGCACGAGTGCCGCCGACCGGCCACTGCCGGCGGCGGCCCAGGGCGCGGTGCCCGCGGCGGTCATGGGCACGGACGGCCGGCAGCGGTCACTCGAAGTCGATCACGGTCGCCGTGAGCTTCGTGCGGTCGGCCGACGGCGTGCCCTTGACCTCGACCTGCTTGCCGTTCGCCAGATTGGCTTCGGCGCCATCCTTCCAGGTCGGGCTGCTGGCGTAGCTGACGGTGATGCCGCGCAGCAGGAAGGTCTTGGCCGCGGTGTCCAGGGCTGAGACCGCGCCGTGCAGTTCGAAGCCGTGGCGCTCGCGGGCATGGCGGTTGTCGAGCTCGACCGAGGTGGCCACCAGCGTGCCATTCGTTGTTGGCCCCTTCACCTCGACCACGGCGCCCAGCACGATGCCGGTCGTGCCGTCGGGGAAGGTGGCGGCGCTGGCGTCGACCGGGATGCCGTTGACCGAGAAGGCGACCGTCGAGGTGAAGGCCGTGATGCTGCCGCGCAGGTGCGCGCCGACGCCGTCGTCCACACGCCGCACGCCCGAGCGCACGGTCGTGGCGACCCATTGGCCGTTGACCTGCGTGGTCTGCAGCCGCACATGGACACGCACGCCATTGGCCAGGTTGGCGGGCAGGTCGGCCGCGGCGATGGAACCGTAGGCGACAAGCTGTCCGCCGAGCGTGAAGGTCTTGGCCGTGGTGTCCAGATCGGCCACCAGGCCGCGCAGCTTGTAGGTCGTGGCCAGCGCGGCGTCTTCGATGCGCATGGCGGTGTAGGTGGCCGTGGCCGCGTCGTACAAGGCATGCACTTCCAGCACGTCGCCCACCTGGATGGCCGACAGCCCGCCCGTGAGCGTGTCGTCGAAGACCGTGGTGGACGTGACGTTGACGGTCTGTCCCAGCACCGTGATGCTGCTGGCGCCGACCGCGGAAACCGGGCCGACCACTTCGCTGCCGAAGCGCACGTTCAGCGCGCGGCCGGTGGCCGAGGCCGCGCTGACGCTGGCGCCGTCCACCTCGACCATCATGCCCAGCTTCAGGGCGTCACGGCCGCGCGCGCGGCCGGCGTCGTCGGCCACCGTGGCGCCGCTGTCGTCGTAGCGCACACCGTTGACGATGATCGAGCCGAAGCCGGTGATCGGGCCGGCGGCATAGGCCGTGGCACGCGTGCTGCTGGTGCCGCTGCTCGTGCCGGCGGTGCTGTCGCCGGCCGTGGCATCGCCGCCGCCGCCGCAGGCGGATACAACCGCGGCAGCCAGCGCGGCGGTGAGCGTCAGCGCCTGGCGCCGGGTGGTGGTGGTCTTGAAAAACGGCATGCGTGGCTCCTGGAAAGTCGGTCGGCGCCCCCGTGGCTCGACCATGCGTCGCAGTATAAATGTGCTTTCTGCACATTTATATGAAGAATCGTAACGGCCGTGGCTGCCGGTACGCTTGCCGCATGCCCGCGCGTCGCTGGATCGCCCACCTCGACATGGATGCCTTCTATGCGTCCGTGGAGCTGCTGCGCTATCCGCAGCTGCGCGGCCTGCCGGTGGTGATCGGCGGCGGACGGCGGCACCAGCCGCAGCCGCAGCCCGACGGCAGCCTGAAATTCGCCACGCTGAAGGGTTACGCCGGCCGCGGCGTGATCACCACCGCCACCTACCCGGCGCGCGACCTGGGCGTGCACTCGGGCATGGGCCTCATGAAGGCCGCCATGCGTGCGCCCGACGCCATCCTGTTGCCCACGGACTTCGACAGCTACCGCCACTATTCGCGCCAGTTCAAGGCGGCCGTGGCCGAGGTGGCGCCAGTCATCGAGGACCGTGGCATCGACGAGATCTACATCGACCTCACCGCCGTGCCCGGCGCGCAGGAGGCCGTCGGCCACGACCCGCTGGGCGGCATCCGCGCGGTGGCGCAGGAGATCCGCAACAACGTCGTGCGCCGTACGGGCCTGACCTGTTCGGTGGGCGTGACACCCAACAAGCTGCTGAGCAAGATCGGCTCCGAGCTGGACAAGCCCGACGGCCTGACGGTGCTGACCGAAGCCGACATCCCCACGCTGATCTGGCCGCTGCCGGTGCGGCGCATCAACGGCATCGGCCCGAAGGCCGGCGCCAAGCTGCAGGCCATGGGCATCCGCACCATCGGCGAGTTGGCCGCGCAGCCGCGCGCACGGCTGCTGGAAGACTTCGGCCGCAGCTACGGCGCCTGGCTGCACGAAGCCGCGCACGGGCGCGACGACCGGCCGGTGGTCACGCACAGCGAACCGGTCTCGATGAGCCGGGAAACCACCTTCGACCGCGACCTGCACGCCGTGCGCGACAAGGCCGAGCTGGCCGGCGTCTTCACCGAGCTGTGCCAGCGCGTCGCGCAAGACCTGCAGCGCAAGGGCTACGTCGGGCGCACCGTCGGCATCAAGCTGCGCTTCGAGGACTTCGCCACCGTCACGCGCGACCAGACCATCGACACGGCCACGGCCGACGCCGCCACCATCCGCCGCGTGGCCGGGCAGTGCCTCAAGCGCGTGGACCTGGCCCGGCGGCTGCGGCTGCTGGGTGTGCGTGTGGGCAATCTGTCGAAGGCCTCGCGATTGGGGTAACTCCATGCGACACCGGCCGCATGGCTTGCGCTGGATCAAGCGTCCGTCGAAGAGGGCCTACCAAACTCCCCCACTCATTTGTTCGCCTGACGCGTATCTGACAGCATGAGCACACTGACCTGGTCCGAAACCCTGGCCGTCAACCAGGCCGACATGGACGACACGCACCGAGAATTTGTCGAACTGCTGGCCGAGGTCGAACACGCGCTCGACGAAGACCACGAAAGTGTGGGCGATAGCTTCCAGCGCTTCCTCGCGCACACCGAAGCACATTTCGCCCAGGAAGAGCGCTGGATGGCGCGCATCGGCTTTGCGCCCGAGAATTGCCACGCCTTCCAGCACCGCCACGTGCTGGACGTGTTGCGCGAAGTGCGCACCGTCATCGGCACCACCGGCGACGCGCAGATCCTGCGCCGCCTGGTGGCCGAACTGGCCCAGTGGTTCCCGGCGCACGCGCAGATGATGGACCAGGCCCTGGCCGAGACCATGTCGGCTGTCGGCCTTGACCCGTCCACCGGCACGATGGCCAACCCGCCGTCGCCGCAACAGGAAGCGATCACCGGCTGCGGGTCGTCCAGCTGCAGTTGATCGTCTGCAGGCGGGCTCAGGTCCTGCCCCATGTCCCCGACAGCCGCAGGCCTCGTTAGCATGCGGTCCGAGGAGACACCGCGATGACCGTCATCACGAATATCGAGGACCTGCGCGTCCTGGCCGAAAAGCGCGTGCCGCGCATGTTCTACGACTACGCGGATTCAGGCAGCTGGACCGAAGGCACCTACCGCGCCAACGCGTCCGATTTCCAGCCGATCAAGCTGCGCCAGCGCGTGGCGGTCAACATGGAGAACCGGACCACCGCGACGACCATGGTCGGCCAGGCCGCGAAGATGCCGGTGAGCATCGCCCCCGTGGGCCTGCTGGGCATGCAGCATGCCGACGGTGAGATCCACGCCGCGCGTGCCGCAGAAAAGTTCGGCATCCCGTTCACGCTGTCCACCATGAGCATCTGCTCGATCGAGGACATCGCCGAGCACACGAGCGCGCCCTTCTGGTTCCAGCTCTACATGATGCGCGACCGCGAATCGATGGCGCGCATGATCGACCGCTGCAAGGCCGCCAAGTGCAGCGCGCTGGTGCTGACGCTGGACCTGCAGGTCATCGGCCAGCGCCACAAGGACCTCAAGAACGGCCTGACCGCGCCGCCGCGGCCCACACTGGCCAACCTCATCAACCTGGCGACCAAACCGCGCTGGTGCCTGGGCATGGCCGGTACGCGGCGCCACACCTTCCGCAACCTGGTGGGCCACGTGAAATCGGTGAGCGACATGAAGTCGCTCGCCGCGTGGACCAACGAGCAGTTCGACCCGCGCCTGTCCTGGCCGGACGTCGCCTGGGTGAAGGAGCGCTGGGGCGGCAAGCTGATCCTCAAGGGCATCATGGATGTCGAGGACGCGAAACTGGCCGTGAAGTCCGGCGCCGACGCCATCGTCGTGAGCAACCACGGCGGGCGGCAGCTCGATGGCGCGCCGTCCAGCATCTCCGCGCTGCCGGCCATCGTCGACGCCGTGGGCTCGCAGATCGAGGTCTGGATGGACGGCGGCATCCGCAGCGGCCAGGACGTGCTCAAGGCCTGGGCCCTGGGCGCACGCGGCACGATGATCGGCCGCGCGATGGTCTACGGCCTGGGCGCGATGGGCGAGGCCGGCGTGACCAAGGCCCTGCAGATCCTGCACAAGGAACTGGACGTCACCATGGCCTTCTGCGGCCACACGAACATCCAGAACGTGGACCGCTCGATCCTGCTGCCGGGGACCTTTCCGAGCTGAACGTGCCGCGCGAGCGTGGCTAACAAAAAAGCTCAGCGCATCAGGAAGGCCAACAGCTTTTCCACGCGCTTGCCATAGGGCGGATACAGCAGCCGCGTGCCCGCCCAGCGCGCCTGGTAGAACACCGGGCGCATCTTCGAAAAGGTCTCGAAGCCTTCGCGGCCGTGGTAGTGGCCCATGCCCGATTCGCCCACGCCGCCAAACGGCAGGTCGTGCTGGCCGACATGGAACAGCGCGTCGTTGACCGACACGCCGCCGGACATCACCCGCTCGATCAGCATCTGCACCTGTGCCTCGTCGTGGCTGAAGGGGTAGAAGGCCAGCGGCACCGGGCCGTCGTTGATGTGGCGGATGACGTCTTCGATGTCGTGGTAGCCACGTACCGGCAGGATGGGGCCGAAGATCTCGCGCGTCAGCAGTGCGCAGTCCGGCGGCGCGCCGATCACGACGTGCGGGTTGATCTTGCGCGTGACCGCATCCCAGGCCGGGCCCGGCAGCAGGGGCATCAGCCGCGCACCGCCGGCACGCGCCTCTTCCAGCGCAGCGGTGAGGCGATCGAAGGAACGCGGGTCGATGATGCTGCTGTAGTCGTCGGCATGCAGCTCGCCATAACGCTTCTGGACGACCATCTGGATGGACTGGGCAAACGCGTCTTCGCGGCCCTCCGGCACCCACACGTGATCGACCGTCGTGCAGATCTGCCCGGCGTTCAGGTACTTCACGAAGCTGATGCGCTCGGCCGCGGTCTGCAGCGGGTAGTCGACGCAAACCACCGCCGGTGACTGCCCGCCCAGCTCCAGCGTGACGGGACACAGGTTGGCCGCGGCGGCCGCCATCACCTGGCGCCCGGTGGCGCCGGAACCCGTGAACAGCAGATGGTCGAAGCGCAGTTGCGAAAACACCGGCCCGATGCCGCCGGTCTCTTCGACGAACAACAGCTTGTCGGCCGCGAAGTAGCTCGGCAGGCGCTCGAGGATCAGCCGCGTCAGCTGCCGCGAGTTCTCGCTCATCTTGACCATCGCGCGGTTGCCGGCCGCCAGGATGGCGGTCACCGGCACGAAGGCCAGGTTGACCGGGAAGTTCCACGGCACGATGACACCGACCACGCCCAGCGGCTGCGGGATCACGCGGTTGCTGGCGCCGAGAAACGCGCGCACGTCCACGTCGCGCTTCTGCACGCGCATCCAGCCCTTGAGCGCCTTGCGCGTGTGGGCGATGCCGTCGAGCACGGGCACGATCTCCAGCATCATGGTTTCGTGCGTGGAGCGATGGCCGTAGTCGCTGCTGATGGCGCGGCAGATGTCGTCGGTGTTGTCGCGGATGAAGCGGTCCAGGCGCTCCAGATCGGCCAGCCGCTCGTGCAGCGTGGGCATCGGATGCGCGCGGTGGGCCTGGCGCTGCACCTGCAGGGCGGCCTGCAGTTCGGGCGCGGTGAGGGGGTGGGTTTCGATGGGCATGCCGTGGCGCCGCGGCGCGTCCGCGGTTTCCGGAACGCAGGCGGCGCAATAGAAGGTCTCGCTGACCATACTAATGAGCCACGGCGCCCGTGTGCTAGGGGCAGCGCACCAAACTGGGCCGGAACTTCGGGCCTCGAGGCCCGGGGCGGCACGAGCCCCGCGCGACGCCCGACCGCGCTTGACCCGGGCGGCGCGGCGACGTCCTTGGCTCGGGCCTACGCCTGCCGCAATTGCATCCGCGCCTCTTCCGGCGTCTCGAACAGGTGCGGCGCCACGCCACGCGCAGCCAGCGCGGGGCCGAGCTTGGCACGCAGGAAGCTGCTGGTCGAGTAGCGCACCACCTGGCGGTAGTGGCGCTGCACGTCCTGGACCATCTCGGCCCATGCCTCTTCCACCTCGGGCGCGAGCATGAAGTGGTCGTAGTTGACAACCGCGTCCACCGGCTCGGCGGCGCGCACGTGCGGGGCCGCATGGCGCTCGATCTCTTCGCGCACGGCCCGCACGTCGTCGTGCGTCTGCACGCTCAGGCGCTCGAAATTGATGAACAGCGTGCGCTGCGCGGGATCGAAGCGGAAGCGGTCGGGCAGCGGCAGCATCAGAAGGCGCGCGCGCAGGCCCATCGAGGCCTCGGCAAACACGGCCGCGTCCATGGTGCGCGGCTCGCGGTTGATCACGGGCATGAAGGCCATGTGATCCAGCACGTCGCGCTGCAGGTCCAGGCCCGGCGCGATCTCCAGCAGTTCGATCCCTTCGGCGTGCAGCCCGAAGACCGCGCGCTCGGTGACGTAGAGCACCGGCTGCTGGCGTCGCCAGGCCTCTCGGCCGGAAAAAGTGCGGTGCTCGACCGCCGGCACGAACTTCGGCGCGCCGTTGGCCAGGAAGGTGCCGACGAAGACCACGCGCTTGGCGTTCTGGCTGATGTTGATGAAACCGCCCGCACCGGCCAGGCGCGGCCCGAACTTGCTGACGTTGACGTTGCCCTGCGCATCGGCCTGAGCCAGGCCCAGGAAGGCCAGGTCCAGCCCGCCGCCGTCGTAGAAGTCGAACTGGTAGGGCTGATCGATCACGGCCTGCGTATTCACCGCGGCGCCGAAATTCAGCCCGCCCGCCGGAATGCCGCCGATGACGCCCGGCTCGGCCGTCAGGGTGATCAGATCGATGACACGCTCTTCGGCGGCCACGGCCGCCACGCCTTCGGGCATGCCGATGCCCAGGTTCACCACCGCGTTGGCGCGCAACTCCAGCGCCGCGCGGCGTGCGATGGTCTTGCGCTCGCCGGGTGCCATGGGCTGCACCTGCGTGGCCGGCACGCGCAGCTCGCCGGCGAAGGCTGCGCTGTAGGGCTCGGCAAAGGTCTGGTGGTGGTATTCGGGCTTCTCGGCCACGACGATGCAGTCCACCATCACGCCCGGGATCTTCACCTCGCGCGGCGGCAGCGAGTGCGCTTCCGCGATGCGCTCGACCTGCGCGATGACGATGCCGCCCGAATTGCGCACGGCCATCGCGATGGCCAGCGACTCCAGCGTCAGCGCCTCGCGCTCCATCGTGAGGTTGCCGTCGGTGTCGGCCGTGGTCGCGCGAATCAACGCGACGTCGATGGGAAAGGCCGGGTAGAACAGGTAGTCCTGCCCGTCGATGGGCATCAGGCGCACGCGGTCTTCGGTGGTGCGTGCATTGAGCTTGCCGCCGCCATGGCGCGGGTCGACAAAAGTGCCCAGGCCCACCTTCGTCAGATGCCCGGGGCGGCCGGCCGCGATGTCGCGGAAGAGGTGCGAGATCACGCCCTGGGGCAGGTTCCAGGCTTCGATGCGGTTGTCCACCGCCAGCTTCTGCAGCGCCGGCACCAGGCCCCAATGGCCGCCGATCACGCGGGCGACCAGGCCTTCGTGGCCCAGGTGGTTCAGGCCGCGTGTCTTGCCGTCGCCCTGCCCGGCCGCATAGACCAGCGTCAGCCCGCGTGGCGAGCCGGTTTCCAGGAAACGCTGTTCCAGCGCCACGGCCAGGTTTTCGGCAAAGCCGATGCCCACGAAGCCGCTGCTGGCGATCGTGTCGCCATCCTGCACCAGCGCCAGCGCCTCGGCCGCCGTGACACGCTTGCCGCGCCGTCCGGCGCCCGACAGGCGCTCGGCCGCGTGGCGGTGCGACGCATCAGCCCCGCGGCTCATGGGAAGGCGACAGCTGCAGCAGGCTGAAGCACACCGCCGCCAGCCGCTTGACGGCCGGCACGTCCACGGGCTCGCCCAGCTTGAAGCGCCACATCAGGCCCTTGCCGGCGCGCACGAGCTCGGGGAAGGCCGCGGAGGGCTCGGCGCCCACCATCACCAGCAGGTGGATGTGCGTGCGGTGCGGCGACAGCGCCAGCGCGTGTTCGTGCCCGCTGCCGTAATAGAGGTTGCCGCTGCGCACCTCCAGATCGGCGCGCGGCACAGCGGCGGTGAGGGCCGCATGCAGGGCCAGCGCGGTTTCGCGTTGCATCTCGGGCAACAGGTCGAACCAGGTGTCGACCAGTGCCGGGTTCCGCCGAAAGCCGCGCATAGGCCCCCTCTCAATTCGTCATAACTGCCGGGCGTTGAAGGTGTCGCACTGCTGCGGACTGCCCGACTGCAGGCCGCGCTTGAACCAGGTCACCCGCTGCGCACTGCTGCCGTGGGTGAAGCTCTCGGGCACGACCATGCCCTGCGACTTGCGCTGCAGGTTGTCGTCGCCGATCTGCGCCGCGGCATTCAGGGCTTCTTCGATATCGCCCTGGTCGAGCCAGTTCTTGCCGCGTTGCGAGTGGAAGGTCCACACGCCGGCCAGGCAATCGGCCTGCAATTCGACACGCACGGACAGTGCATTCATCTGCGCCTCGGAAACACGGCCGCGCATGGAGTCGACCTTCTGCGTGATGCCCATCTGCTTTTGCACATGGTGCGCCACTTCGTGCGCGATGACATAGGCGCGCGCAAAATCCCCGGGCGCATTCATGCGCCGCTGCATGGTGTCGAAGAACGCCAGGTCGATGTAGACCTTGCTGTCGCCCGGGCAATAGAACGGGCCCATCGCCGCTTCGCCCATGCCGCAGGCCGTGGGCTCCGAGCCGCGGAACAGCCGCAGCTTGGGTTCCGCATACTGGCTGCCGCTGGACTGGAAGATCTGGCCCCAGACCTTCTCGGTGTCGCGCAGCACGACGGAAACAAAGGCCGCACCGGGGTCTTCGGCGGGCGGCGCGGGTGCCGGCGCCTGGCGTTGCGGGGAAACCGCCACCGGGCTTTCGCCGCCACCCAGGATGCCCAGCACCGTCAGCGGGTTGATGCCGAAGATGAAACTCGCCAGCAGCGCGATGACGATCGAGCCCAGCCCGATGCCGCGGCCGCCCAGGCGCGGCATGCCGCCACCCCCGCCACCACCGCCACGGGCGTCCTCCACGTTCCTGCTCTGTTCCTGGCCTTCCCACTTCATGCTTGTCTCCTAGCCCGGCGCTCGCCGCCGGCCCCAACGGTTCTCTGGTGGTGGGCCGCGCAACCGGCGCGGCCCCTGCGGATCAGGTCTTGGGCAGCGTGACGCCGCGTTGACCCTGGTATTTGCCCCCGCGGTCTTTGTAGCTCGTTTCGCAGACTTCGTCACTCTCGAAGAACAACACCTGCGCACAGCCCTCGCCGGCGTAGATCTTGGCCGGCAGCGGTGTGGTGTTGCTGAACTCCAGCGTCACGAAGCCTTCCCACTCGGGCTCGAACGGGGTCACGTTGACGATGATCCCGCAGCGCGCGTAGGTGCTCTTGCCCAGGCAGATGGTCAGCACATTGCGCGGGATGCGGAAGTACTCCATCGTGCGCGCCAGCGCGAAGCTGTTGGGCGGGATGATGCAGACCTCGGCGTTGATGTCCACGAAGCTCTTCTCGTCGAAGTTCTTCGGGTCCACCACTGTGCTGTGGATGTTGGTAAAGACCTTGAACTCGGGCGCGCAACGGATGTCATACCCATAGCTGCTGGTGCCGTAACTCACGATGCGGTGCCCGTCGGGCGACTGGCGAACCTGGCCGGGCTCGAAGGGCTCGATCATCCCGTGTTGCTGCGCCATCTGGCGGATCCAGCGGTCACTCTTGATGCTCATCGGTCCTCCTGGTGTAGCTGGATTCTAGGGACTGAAGACGCATGAATCCGCCGATGCAGGCGAGCGCACACTGCGCTACGATTCCGCACCGGCGACCCATGCCCCGCGAAGGTTTTCCGCACATGGTTTCTTCTTCTGCATCCAGCCCCCGGCTCTCCCGGCCGCATCCGTCGGCGGAGGACCTGTTGGCGTCGTATGCAGGTTCGCACCGGGACCGCCGCAATATCCAGACCCACCTGATCGGCATTCCGCTGACCCTGCTGGCGCTGGGCATCCTGCTCGGGCGGCCGAACTGGTCGTTCGGGGCGGTGTCGGTCTCGCCGGCGTGGTTGTGCTTCGCGGTCGCCGCGGCCTGGTACCTGACCCGCCGCAACCTGCGCCTGGGACTGGCCGTGTGCGCGGGACTCGGGCTGACGCTGCTGGCTTCCGAACGGGTTCTGGCGCTGGGCCTGGGATCGGACTGGACGCTGGGCATCGCCCTGCTGGGCCTGGGCATGCTGCTGCAGGCGGTGGGCCACTACTACGAAGGCCGCCGCCCGGCAAGCCTGGAAAATCCGGTGTACCTGCTGGTGGGCCCGATGTTCGTCACCGTCGAGATGCTCTCCAGCATCGGCTTCCTGCGGCCGCTGGCCGCCGAGGTGCGGCGCCGCGCCGGTCCGGTGCACGTGCGCGATCTCGCAGACCCTGCCGCCACGCGCTGAACGCCTCAGACAGGCAGCCGCGCGGCCTCGCCGCTCACTCCCAGCCCAGTTCGCCCTTGAGGAAGCGGGCCGCCGCGTCCGGCAGCGGCCCGGCAAAAAACGGCCCCACCGGCGCATCGACGAGCAGCTGGCCGGCTTCCAGGTAAACCACCCGCGTGGCCAGGCGCTTGACCTGGCCCAGGTTGTGCGAGCTCATCACCAGGGTCAGGCCGTCGGCCGCGAATTCGGCGATCAAGGCCTCGACCTCGCGCTTGGCGCCGGGGTCCAGGCTGGCCGTGGGTTCATCCAGGAACAGCACGTCCGGCCGCAGCGCCCAGGCACGTGCCAGCGCCAGGCGCTGCTGCTGGCCGCCGGACAGCGTGGTCGCCCGCTGGCGTGCCTGCGCCTGCAGCCCCACGCGCGCCAGCGCCTGGGCCGCACGCATGGCGCGCTCGGCCGCGGGCACGCCGTGCAGCCACAGCGCCAGGCGGATATTGGCCTGCGCGCTCAGGCTCAGCAGGAAAGGTTTCTGGAACAACATCGCCAGGCGCGGCAATTGGCCGTTGGGACCGGCGTGCAGCTCGCGCCGGCCCGTCTGGCAGTGCACGAGACCGTGCAGCAGCCGCAGCAGCGTGGTCTTGCCGCAGCCGTTGGCGCCGACCAGCGCCAGGCGATCAC
Source organism: Pseudomonadota bacterium (assembly GCA_963205115.1). GTDB lineage: Bacteria > Pseudomonadota > Gammaproteobacteria > Burkholderiales > Burkholderiaceae_C > Rubrivivax. The sequence continues at coordinate 133,723 of CAUJHV010000051.1, forward strand.
CCGGCGCAAGCGACAGGCTGATGTCCTGCAGCGCCGTCACCGCGCCAAAGCGCACGCTCGCGGCCTCCAGGCGCAGCAAGGGCTGCGCCGACTGCCGCAGCAGGTCGCCCGCCAGCACAGCGGCGGTCATGAGGCACCTTCGCGCCGATGGCGCTGCGAAGTGCGCGCTTGGGAACGGCCCGGCGCAATCATCAGAAAACCTTCGCGCCGACGGCGCTGCGGTGTGAGCGCTTGGGAACGGCCCGGCGCGCTCACGCGTAAGCCTCGCGCTCGACCGCCGTGCCGCCCTGCATCAGCGCCACGAACACATTCAGCAGACCCACCACGCCCAGCAGCACGATGCCCAGCGCCAGCGCCAGCGGCAGGTCGCCCTTGCTGGTGTCCAGTGCGATGGCCGTCGTCATCACGCGGGTGACGCCCGCGATGTTGCCGCCCACCACCATCACCGCGCCGACCTCCGCAATGGCCCGGCCGAACGCCGTCAGCAGCAGGGTCAGCACCGCCATGCGCTCGTGCACCAGCAGCAGGCCGGCCTGCAGCAAGGGGCGCGC
>CAUJHV010000052.1 GCA_963205115.1 Pseudomonadota bacterium
GCGGCGCGGCCTCGAGGATTGCGAGCGCGCGCTCCATCCGTCCGCGGAAGTCCGGCACCAGCACCTCGATCTGCGTCGCGGGCGAGCGCTCGCGCACCGCGCGGATGCAGTCGACGAAGTGCTGCGCGCCGCCGTCGCGCAAATCGTCGCGGTCGACGCTCGTGATCACGACATACGAAAGCCTCATCGCCGCGATCGTCTTCGCGAGATTCGCGGGCTCGTCGGCATCGAGCGGCAGCGGTCGCCCGTGCCCGACGTCGCAGAACGGGCAGCGGCGCGTGCAGACGTCGCCCATGATCATGAACGTCGCAGTGCCCTTGCCGAAGCACTCGCCGATGTTGGGGCACGAGGCCTCTTCGCAGACCGTCACGAGACGGTTCTCGCGCAGGATGTTCTTGATCTCGTAGAAGCGAGTGGTCGGCGAACCGGCCTTGACGCGGATCCACTCCGGCTTCTTCAGGACTTCGGAAGCCTGCACGACCTTGATCGGGATGCGCGAGGTCTTGGCCTGCGACTTCTGCTTGGCGCTGGGGTCGTAGGCGGGGGGCGTGGGCTCGGTCATGCGGGACACCGGAAACGGGTACGACCGATTATCCCGCCGAGCACAAGGCCACAGCCGCTCACCGGACTACCCTCCGCCCTGCGGGCTGCGGGCTGCGCGCTTGGGAACGGCCCGGCGCGCTCACTGGAGTACCTTCGCGCTGCGCGATCCGGTATGAGCCCTTCGGGCGGCCGGGCGGGCTCATGGCGACAGCAGCACCTGCAGCCGATCCGCCAGCCGGCGGGCCACGTCATCCCACGTCGCGTCGACGCCCAGGCTGCGCAGGTCCACCGTACGCAGGCCCGCATAGCCACAGGGGTCGATGCGGGTGAACGGCTCCAGGTCCATGGCCACGTTCAGCGCCAGGCCGTGGAAGCTGCAGTGGCGCGTCACCTTGATGCCCAGTGCAGCGATCTTGCCCAGGCCCACAAAGGGGTCTTCGCCGGGGGGTGTCGCGGGCAGCGGCGCGTGATCGAAAGGGTCCGCCAGACGCACATAGATGCCCGGCGCCGTGCGTACGCGGTGACCGGTCACGCCCAGTCCAGCCAGCACCTGGAGCACGGACTCCTCCAATCGGTACACGTACTCCTTGACGTAGATGCGCAGGCGTCGAAGGTCCACCAGCGGGTAGGCCGTGACCTGGCCAGGGCCGTGGTACGTCACCTGCCCGCCTCGCTCGGTGCGCACGACCGGGATGTCGCCCGCGACCAGCACATGGCGGTCGCGCCCGGCGATGCCCTGCGTGAAGACCGAGTCGTGTTCGACCAGCCAGAGCTCGTCTTCGGACTCCGGCCCGCGCGCCTCGGTGAAGGCACGCATGCGCGCCTCGATGCCGTCATAGGGCTGTCGCCCCAACCATCGCTCCTGCATGGCGTGAGTCTAGGTCTTCGACGCCGACCGGCCGTATGCTGGGGGTCATGCGCATCCGACCGTTCCTGACCGCATCGCTGGCTTCGCTGGCGTGCATGACCGCCCTCGCCGCAGCACCCGCCACACCGGGCAGCGAGCCGGCGCTGGACCAGGCGCTGGCCATCTATTCACGCGGAGACTGGGCCACAGCCAAGGACGCCTTCGAGCGTTTGGCGCGGCTGGGCGTTCCCGCGGCCGACTACAACCTGGCGGTGATGCACCTGCGACGCGAGTTGCCCGACGCGTCGGTGCAGGAGGCCGTACGGCTGATGAGCCGTGCGGCCGAACACGGCTTCGTGACCGCCATGGTGGGCCTGGCCCAGTTGCACGAACGTGGCGAGATCGATGGCCGGCGCGATCTGGCCGCTGCGCACCGCTGGCACTTGCGTGCCGCGCAGGCCGGCAGTGCCGACGCCCAGGTCGAAGCCGCCACCGGCTATTACCTCGGCCGCGGCGTGGCGAAGGATCCGGCTGCTGCAGCGCACTGGTACCGCGAGGCCGCCAAACGCGGTGATGCGGGCGCGCAGTACCTGATCGCCTCCATGTACGAATCCGGCTACGGCGTCGAGCGTGACCTGCGGATGGCGCGCCATTGGTATGCGCAATGCGCCCGGTCGGGCGATGTCGCCGCGCCCCTCAAGGTGCGCGAACTGGACGCCCGGCTCGCTGCCGAACCGGCAGGCGCGCCTCAGTAGCCGGCTGCCGCTACAGCACCACCTTGACCATCGGGTGCGTGCTCAGGGTGCGGTAGATCTCGTCCAGCTGTTCCCGGCTCGTGGCCGTGATCGTGATGGTCACGCCGAGGTAATTGCCGGCACGGCTGGGCCGCGTTTCAACGGTCGACGCGTCGAAGGCCGGGTCGAAGCGGCGGGCCACGTCGACGATGGCCTCGACGAAACCCTCGGCCTTCACCCCCATCACCTTGATCGGAAAGGCGCTGGGGTACTCGATCAAGCTTTCGCGGGCCGGCGGCGGGGATGTCATGGCGATGGTGCCGGCGCTCGTCCGGCTCAGATGCACTGTTCGCGCTTGGCGCGCTGATAGGCCTCGTACAGCCGGCCATAGACCGGGCCGGGTCGGCCGCGCAACGCACCGTGGCCGACCGACTCGCCGTCGATGCGCGTGACCGCCAGGATCTCTTTCGTGGCCGAACTCAACAGCACCTCGTCGGCCGAGAGCACGTCGGCCTCCGGTATCGGGCGCAGGTTGTACGCGATGCCACACTCGTCGCACAGCTCGCGCAGCAACTCCACGCGGATTCCCTCGAGCACGTGTTCGCTCTTGGGCGCGCCAAGCAGTGCGCCTTCGTGTACCACCCACACGTTGCTCGCCGCCGCTTCCGTGAGATAGCCGTCGCGGAACATGATGGTCTCCAGCGCGCCCACATCGGCCGAGATCTGGCGGGCCAGCACATTGCCCAGCAGCGAGATGCTCTTGATGTCGCCACGCTCCCAGCGGAAGTCGCGCGCCGTCACGCAGGCCACGCCCTGGTGCCGCTGCTCCGCGGTCGGGCTCTTCATCGGGTTGCTCATCATGAACACCGTGGGCGTCACGTCCTTGGGCATCGCGTGGTCGCGCGGGGCCACGCCGCGCGTCACCTGGATGTAGACAACCTGGTCGTCGGCGCCGTGCTGTTCGGCCAGCGACGCCACGAGCGGCCGGATGCGTTCCAGCCATTGCTCGCGGCTGTACGGGTTCGCGATGCGGACCTTGGACAGGCTGCGGTCCAGGCGCGCCATGTGCTCGTCGAAGCGGAACAGCCGCCGGCCGTAGACCGGCACGACTTCGTAGATGCCGTCCCCGAACAGGAAGCCGCGGTCCAGCACGGACACCTGCGCCAGGTGCAAGGGCGTGAACTGTCCGTTCAGATAGCACATCGGGTCGGGAGTCATGGCGCGTTCGCTCACTGGCGTTGATCGGGATTGCTGGGACGCGGGTTCAAACAGAAGCATACGCCCCGGCGCGGCGCGGCTGGCCGCAGGCTGCGGTCGGGTCGTCTGGCGGGCTCACTTCAGCCACAGTCTCATGGCGTCCCAGGCGCGGCCAAAGATGCCCGCCAATTCGACCGGCTGCTGCACCACCAGCGGCACCGAAGCCAGGGCCGCACCAGAGGCCGACGTGACCTTGATGGTGCCCACGCGTTGCCCCTTGGCCAGCGGCGCCACCAGCGGATCGGTGCGCTCGATGACCGTCTTGACCTGGGCACCCTCGCCCTTGGGAACGGTGACGAACACACCGCCGGGGTCGGCGGCACCCAGCGCCACCTCGGCTGTCTGCCCCTTCCATACCGGCACGTTCGCCACCGCCTTGTTGCCGTCGAACAGCTTCACCGCGTCCCAGGCCTGATAACCCCAATTCAGCAGCTTCTGGCTCTCGGAGGCCCGCGCGTCGGCGGATGCCGTGCCCATCACCACGCTGAGCAATCGGCGCTTGCCATTGGGCATGTCGCGCGACGCGCTGGCCACCAGGCAATACCCGGCCGCTTCGGTGAAGCCGGTCTTCATGCCATCGACCGACGGGTCACGGCCCAACAGCAGGTTTCGGTTGTCCTGCTTGATGTTGTTGAAGGTGTACTGGCGGATTGCGTAGTACGGGTAGAAGGAGGGGTGTTCGATGATGATGCGCGAGGCCATCATCGCCACATCACGCGCGCTGACCTGGTGCCCGGGCTCGGTCAGGCCCGTGACGTTCTTGAACGCGGTGTTCTTCAGGCTCCAGGCCTGGGCCTGGCGGTTCATCATCGCGACGAAGGCTTCGACGCTGCCCGCGACACCTTCGGCCAGCACCACGGCCGCATCGTTGCCGCTCTGCACGATCATGCCCTTGAGCAGTTCGTCCACCTTGGGTGCCATGCGGGGCTCGACGAACATCAGCGAGCCGCCGCCCTTGCGCTCGGCCCAGGCGCGCGCCGAGACCGGCAGGGTCTGCTCCAGCGTCAGCTTCTTGTCGCGCAGCGCATTGAAGACCAGGTAGGCGGTCATCAGCTTGGTCAATGACGCCGGGTCCGCTGGCGTGTCGGCATCGCGCTCGGCCAGGGTCTGATTGCTGGCCAGGTCCAGCAGGATGTACTGGCGCGCCGCGATTTCCGGCGGTTGCGGCACCTGGGCCTGGACGGAGGAAACCGCCATGAGGCCGGCAATCAACAAGGAAAAGAATCGCATGGCTCTTCGATCAAGGATGGCAGCAGGTCAACACGATCTGCTTGAGCGTGCCCAGCTGCCCATGGAAAAAGTGCCCGACACCCGGTACAACGGTGACGGGCAGCACCTGTGGCCGCGCCCAATCGAGCACGGCTGACAGCGGCACGACCTCATCGTGCTCGCCGTGAATGACCGACGTGCGCGCGACGTCGACGGGCGCGGGTTGAAAGTTCTGGACTGCAGGACCCACGAGCACCAGATGGCTGGCGCGTGCGTCTTCCGGCTGGCGCGCGGCCACGTGCGTCGCCACGTAGGCACCGAAGGAAAATCCGCCCAGCACCAACGTTTCACCTGACTGGCGGCTGGCGGACACCACGGCGCACGCATCGTCGATCTCGCCGCGCCCGTCGTCCCACTGCCCTTGCGAGCCGCCCACGCCGCGGAAATTGAATCGCACCGTGCGCCAGCCCCGCTGCAGCCAGCTGCGTGCCAGGGTCTGCACGACCTTGTTGTCCATGGTGCCGCCGTGCTGCGGATGCGGGTGGCAGATGACGACCAGCCCGGCCGGCGCCACGCCGTCGGGCTCGTCGAGCGCGCAGTCAATATCGCCGGCGGGTCCTTGCACCGTGAAGCGGCGCGTGCGCGGATTCATTGCTGATCAGCGGCCGACGTCAGGCGCCAGCTTCAGGCGTTCGACCGGCCGTCCGTCGACCAGGTGCGATTGCACGATCTCGTCGATGTCGGCCTTGTCCACATACGTGTACCAGACCGCTTCCGGGTAGACCACGGCCACCGGCCCGCCGGCACAGCGGTCGAGGCAGCCGGCCTTGTTCACGCGCACCCCGCCGGGGCCCGCCAACCCAGCCGCCTTCACGCGGGACTTGCAGTGGTCGAAGGCCGCTTGTGCATCGTGCTGCGCGCAGGCGGCCTCGTTGTCTCGCTGATTGAGGCAGAAGAAGATGTGATGGCGGTAATAGCTCATCGCCGAATTGTAGGCAGCCGCCTCAGCGCGGGCCGCGGCCCAGTTGGGAGACCAGCCAGGCAATGGCCGCGTAGGGCCATAACAGCCCGATCCACTGCGCCAGGCCATGGAAGCGGATGAAGCGCCCCTGCTCCCAGCCGTGCAGGCTGGCCGCATAGTAGGGATCTGCCGGCCCATCGTTGACGATCACGACCATCGCCGTCAGCGCCACGAGCCCGGCCGCCGCCGACAGCCGCGGCCCCGCCAGGGCCAAGGCACAGCCCAGGGCGGCCGCCAGCAGCAAGGTCCGCATCGTGGACGGCGTCACCCAGGTCAGTGCGTGGTCGGGACCGAAATTCAGCGCCGTCGACAGGGTCATGACGGCCATGGCCATCGCAAATGCCACGGGCGCCAGAAGCCAGCGCCGCCAGCCCGGCCGCGTCACCACCGCCGCGACCAGGCACGGGGCCAGAAGGCCGAAGGCGGTCACCAGCGTCTCTCGCACCTGGGACAACGGTGGCCGCGCCCGTGCAGCCTCGCCGACCAGGCCTGTCACATTCGCCTCCACGGGTGTGCCGGCCACGGCCCAGGCGAGAAAATCCCGCCATTCGGGGCCCAGCTGGCCCAGGCCCAGCGGTACCGGCGTCGGAAACAGCAGGCCCCAAGGCCAGATCAACACCAGGAAAACCGCTGCGCTGCTTTGCGGCACGAACCAGCGCTCACGCACGCGCCGCCACAGATCGAGCAGGCCGACAACCTGCGCCAGCCAGGCCAGCGCAGCGCCTGACAGGGCGCCCAGGACATTGCACACCCAGTCGCGCAGCGACGGAAAGCGCTGCGGAATGAAGTGCTGCAGCACTTCCAGGCCGTACGACACACACGCCGGAACCAAGGTGGATATGAGCGCGGCCGCGCCCAGCGAGCCGCCGCTGCGCACCGTCATGGCAAACAGCATCGCGCCAAACGGCGCATAGCCCAGCAGGTTGGACCACTCGTCGAACCGATTGCGCCATGGCGCCCATTGCAGCTGCAGGACCTCGCTGGCCTGCGCACCCGCAGGCCAGCGCCAGCCCTCGAACGGGTACAGACTCGCGTAGACCAGCAGCAGCAGGTAGATGCCCGCCAAGAGCCCTGCCAGGCTGCGATGCGCCCGCATTCAGAACGGCTTCAACACCACCAGCACGACGGTGCCGGCAAAGGCGAGCACGCTGACCTCGTTGTAGACCCGGAACCAGCGGTGGCTGCGGCGATTGGTGCCCCGCTCGAACGTGCCCAGCAGCCGGCGGCACACGAAGTGATAGGCCACGGCCGCCAGCACCAGCAACAGCTTGGCATCCATCCAGCCGGTACCCGGGCCACGACCCACGCCATAGCCCAGCCACAGCACCAGGCCCAGCGCCAGCGCCGGTACCATCAGCAAGCTGCCGAAGCGGTAGAGCTTGCGTGACATCATCAACAGCCGCTCGTGTTCGGCCACACTGCCTGCCGGCACCATCGCCAGATTCACCAGCAGGCGGGGCAGATAGAACAGTTCGGCGAACCAACTCGCCACGAACACGATGTGAAATGCCTTGACCCAGAGATAGGCAGAATCCATGGCGGCATTATCGCGTTACGGACTTCATGCGGCAGGATGTCACGAAACGGCGATAAAAAGGGCCCCAGCCGAGGCTGGGGCCCGCAAGCCTTATCGCTGTCATCACGCTAAGGCACCTGCTCAGGGAGGAAAAGCAGGGGACGACAGCCAAAAGCTATCATCCAAAATCAACTTTATCAGAGAGCTATCAGTTTGTGAACGCTTTCACCCCCATGGCGGGTTACCCCGCAGCGCGTCCGCGGCGCTTGCGCCGGGACAACTTCACTCGCGATCTGGTGCGCGAAAACCGCCTCGCCGCCGCCGACCTGATCCTGCCCGTCTTCGTGCTGGATGGGGCGGGACGCGAAGAGCCCGTCGCGAGCATGCCGGGGGTGACGCGGCGCAGCGTGGACGGCCTGTTCGCCGTGGCCGAGGACTGCCTGGCCCTGGGCATTCCGGTCATGGCCCTGTTTCCAGTGCTCGATCCGTCGCTGAAGACGGAAGACGGCCGCGAGGCCACCAATCCGCAGGGTCTGGTCCCGCGCGCCGTGCGCGAGCTCAAGAAGCGCTTTCCGGAGCTGGGCCTGCTCACCGATGTCGCCCTGGATCCGTTCACCAGCCACGGGCAGGATGGCCTGCTCGACGCCACCGGCTACATCCTGAACGACGAAACCGTCGAGGTGCTGGTCCGGCAGGCGCTGGTGCAGGCCGAGGCAGGCGTCGACATCGTGGCGCCCAGCGACATGATGGACGGGCGCATCGGCGCGATCCGCCAGGCCCTGGAGCGCAATGGCCGCATCCACACGCGCATCATGGCCTACAGCGCCAAGTACGCCAGCGCGTTCTACGGCCCGTTCCGCGACGCCGTGGGCTCCTCAGGCAACCTGGGCCGCGCCAACAAGAAGGTCTACCAGATGGACCCGGGCAACAGCGACGAGGCGCTGCGCGAGGTCGCGCTGGACATCCAGGAAGGCGCGGACATGGTGATGGTCAAGCCCGGCATGCCGTACCTGGACATCGTGCGCCGGGTCAAGGACACCTTCCGCATGCCCACCTTCGCCTACCAGGTCAGCGGTGAGTTCGCCATGATCAAGGCGGCGGCGGCCAACGGCTGGCTGGACCACGACGCCACCATGATGGAAGCCCTGATGGCCTTCAAGCGCGCGGGCGCCGATGGCGTCCTGAGCTACTTCGCGCTCGACGCGGCACGGCTGCTGCGGCAGGCCTGATTGCGCAGGAGCGCCCGGTGCGCATCTTCCATGTCGCACCGGACGGCTTCACCGAGCTCTGTGAGCTGCCCCAGAGCTTGCCGCCGCTCGGATTTGTGTGGGTGGGGGTCGCGCGCGACCACTTCGCGCTGCGCCAGACGGACATCCAGGCTCGGTTGCAGGCCTGGGTCGGCGCGCAGATCGTCGATCTGCACATCTCCGACCTGCTGAACGCGCACCTGGCCAGCCACTACGACTACACCTCGTGGTACGACCTGATGGTGTTCCGGCGCCTGGCGGCTGGCGCAACCGTCTGGGAAGAAGCGCCGACCGAAAGCGGCCGGGCGCCCCGGGCGCGTCGTGCCCTTGCGACCATCGACACCCAGGCCGTCGGCTTCGCGGTGTTCGACCGGCTGATGATCACGGTCCACCCGCCGGACTGCGCCGTGCGCGACTTCTTTGCGCAACGCCTGTCCGAATCGACAGGCGCAGCCGAAGCGCGGGGCATGGCGCGTCTGCCGACCAGCCCCGCCGATCTGATGCTGCGCATGGTCAACCACATGGTCGACAGCTACCTGGACTTGCGGCGGATCCTCACCCGCCAGTTCGCGGATCTGCAGGCCCAGTTGTTCGATCCCAAGAGCCAGTTCGGTGATTGGCAGGTGCTGCTGGAGTCGCGCAATTCGCTGCACGTGCTCGAAGACACCTGCGAGGACCAGCGCAGCGCGGTACAGGAATGGCTGGATGCGCTGGAGGAATGGCCGGCTGAAACCGACGCGGACAAGCGGCGCGAACGCGAACTGCTGCGCGTGCGCTCGCGCGACGTGCTGGAGCACATCGAGCGTGTGCTCACGCATGTGCGGCGGCTGGAGCAGTCGGCGGAGACCGCCGTGCAGCTGCACTTTTCGGCGCTCGGACACCGCACCAACGACATCATGCGCACCCTGACGGTGCTGACCGCCGTCTTCCTGCCGCTGAACCTGATCACCGGCTTCTTCGGCATGAACTTCGACGGACTGCCGTTGATCCACAGCGCCACGGGCGTGTGGATTGCCGGCGGGATGATGCTGGTCATCGCCGCGGCGCTGGGCGGGCTCTTCTGGCGCCGCCGCTACCTGGGCAGTTCGCGGCAGCGCTGAGCGAGCGCCTGACGGCGAATCTTCCGATCACCGGGCCGGGTGGCCCGGCGGGCGATACGGATCGGGAATCGCAAGTTCGGCCAGCAGCCGTGTTTCGAGCAACTCCATGCGGCGCGCCTGCCGCGCCTGCTGATGGTCGTGCCCCAAGGCGTGCAGCGTTCCGTGGATCACCAGGTGGGCATAGTGGTGCTCCAGCGGGACGCCGGCCGCGCGGGCCTCATCTTCGACAATGGGGGCGCACAGCACCAGGTCGGCCACGACCAACGGCTCGCGCGCGTAATCGAAGGTCAGCACGTTGGTCGCGTAGTCCTTGCCGCGAAACTCGCGATTCAGGCGACGTCCTTCATCGGCATCCACCACGCGCACGGTGATTTCGGCGGCGGCACCTGCCAGCGCCAACCGAATCCAGCGCGCCAGCCGGTGTCGCGGCAACGTCGCGCGGTGGCGCCCGTCGGGCTGCTGCAGCGACAGGCGAAGCTCAGCGCCCACGTGGCGACGGCGGCTGCCGTTCATAGGCCTCGACGATGCGCGCCACCAGCGGATGGCGCACGACGTCGGCCGGCGTGAAGCGCGTGAAGCCGATGCCTTCGACACCCGCGAGCACCTGCTCCGCGTCCACCAGGCCGCTGCGCACGCCACCGGGCAGGTCGATCTGCGACACGTCCCCCGTGACCACGCAGCGGCTGCCGAAGCCCATGCGCGTGAGGAACATCTTCATCTGCTCGCTGGTGGTGTTCTGGGCTTCGTCGAGGATCACGAACGCGTGGTTCAAGGTGCGTCCGCGCATGAAAGCCAGCGGGGCGATCTCGATCTGGCCGCGCTCGAAGGCCTTGGTCACCCTTTCGATGCCCATGAGGTCGTACAGCGCGTCGTACAGCGGTCGCAGATACGGGTCCACCTTCTGCGCCAGGTCGCCAGGCAGGAAGCCCAGGCGTTCACCGGCCTCGACAGCCGGACGCGTGAGCACCAGCCGCTGCACGCCGTGCCGCTCCAGCGCGTCGACGGCGCAGGCCACGGCCAAGAAGGTCTTGCCGGTGCCCGCGGGGCCGATGCCGAAGGTGATGTCGTTGTCCAGGATCTGCCGTAGGTACCGCACCTGGTTGGGTGTGCGCCCCTTCAGTTCACTGCGTCGCGTGTGCAAGACGGGTGACTCCGGCGGCGCCTGCGCGTCAACTGCGGCGACCACGGGCTGTGGCGCCGGCAACTCCGTGGCATCCGGTCGAAGGGTCAAGGCGGGCGAGGCCGCCGGTCGCGCCCCGGCCGAGCGGCTCTTGGCGGCGGCGCGGCCCGTGGCACCGCGCGTGTCGGCGATGTCGGGCACCACTTTCAGCGGCTCGGTGCTGCGCGGCGTAGGCGGGGCCGCGCACGCCGCGGCATCCACCGCTTCGGCGGACAGCCCTGCACATCCATCGGGAGCCACCGCATCGGCAGGTTCGACCGACGCCATCGCACGCTGACCAGCCGAAAACTCTGCCGGCGGTGCCGAAGGCGCGGCCGAGGCGTCCTGGCGCCAGGCGGCGTTGGCCAGCGTCTCTGCAATGGCCAGTTCAAGCGCCTGTTCGTAGATCGGGCGGTCGGCACAGCCGTAGAGCTGCTGAAGCAGTTCCAGCCCGCCGGCGGCAGCGTCCCCCGGCCCCTGGATCGTGAAGACTGCTCCGCGGCGGGCGATCGACAGCCCGAGCGCGGCTTCGATGCGGCGCAGGTGCGCGTCCAGCGGGCCGCACAGGCGGGCCAGACGCATGTTGTTCTCGGGTTCGAAGTGATGGCTGAGTGTCACGATGCAGGTACCGGCACAAAACACGGGATGACGATCCCTAGACACACATTGTCCGCCCGCGCCGCCCCTCCATCCATCCTGCACAATCCCCGGCCCATGGTGGCAAGAATCCTGTGGCTCCTCGTGGCCTTGCTGATCGGTCCCCGCATCTCGGTGGCCCAGGAGTCCCACGCCCCGCAGCGCCAGGTTGCCGTGCTGACGTCTGCATTGACGGCGGAGTCGCCGTCACCGACCTTCCCCGCCGGCGTCACGCTGCGCACCGTTTCACTGCCTGACCTGTGGCCGCACTCGCGGCCCGACGGCACCGGCCCCGTGTGGTATCGCGCCCAATTCGCCGGGCCCGCCAGCCAAGATCCGAACGGCCTGTGGGTGTTGCTGATCGAGCGCGTTTGTGCCCAGGTCGACATCTTCCTGAATGGCCATCAGGTGCATGCGCAAGGGCCCGGGCGGGTGGGCGCCACATCCAGCTGCAATGGCCCGTCGCGCATCGATCTGCCGGGCTCGCTCCTGGTCGCTGGGCAGAACACGCTGGATCTGAGGGTGTCCGGTCGCCCGCTGGAGCAGTTGAGTTCCTGGCACCGCGCGCCCGGACTGTCTGCGCTGGTGGTCGGCCCGCAGCGCGAGGTGGACGTCGCCAGATCGCCCGGACTGGCGCTGGATGGCGGCCTCGGCCAGGGCATGTCCGCCACGCTGGCGCTGCTGGGTATGTATCTGATGCAGCTGGGGTGGCGCAGCCCGCGGCGCGACAGCCACCTGGCCTATTTCGGCGCCTTGTCCCTGGCGCAAGGGGCTGCGCTCGTTCCCTTCTGGATGCCCGACCTGCCGCTGGATGCCGCGGTTTTCGAATTCCTCCTCGCATCCCTGATGCCGGTGCTGGCCTGGGCTGCTGCACAGTTTCTGCTGCGCTACGCCGGGCAGCGTGTGCGCGTGGCCGACTTCATCCTGCCGGCGCAATGCGTGCTCGTGCCGTTGACGCTTCTCGTCCTGGGGCCGACTGTCCAGCATGCGGCGTCGCAGTTCTGGGCCACCGTACTGGCACTGGAGGTGGCCGCGGCTGCCATCATGCACCTGTCCGCTCAGTGGAAGAGCAGCCGCCCCGGTTCGGCCGTGATGGGCGGGCTGCTGTTTCTGATCTGCCTGGGCGAGTGGATGATCTTCTACGGCCACCGCAGCAGCGAAACGGCCTGGGTGGCCGCCGGCAGCAGCATCTTGCCCTCCATCCTGCTGCTGGTGGGCCTGCGGTTGATCCAGCAACGCGGCGCAGCGCTCGAATCTGCCGAAACCAACCGCGCGCTGATCGAGCAGCGCGTGGCCGAGGTGAAGGCCGAGATCGAAGCCAACTACCGCCAGCTGTCCGAATTGCGTGTCGTGCAGGTCACCGACCGCGAACGCAAGCGCATCGCCGCGGACCTGCACGACGACCTGGGCGCCAAGCTTCTGACCATCGTCCACACCAGCGAGTCCGAGCGGATCTCCACCCTCGCCCGCGAGGCGCTCGAAGAAATGCGCCTGAGCGTGCGCGGTCTCACCGGCAAGCCGGTGCGTCTGGAAGATGCGCTGGGCGACTGGCGGGCTGAAGTCATCGCGCGCCTCGGACAGGCGGGCATCGAGGCCGTCTGGAACATGCCGCTCGAGGATCTGCCCCAGACGCTGCCGGCCCGCGCGTTCGTCCAGACGACCCGTATCATCCGCGAGGCGGTCAACAACATCATCAAGCACAGCGGGGCGTCGCAATGCGCCGTACGCTGCAAGGTCGCCGACGGCGACTTCCAACTGGTCATCCAGGACAACGGCAAGGGCATTTCCGTCGAGGTCGACGGCCGCCTGGACCGCGGTCACGGCCTGTCCAGCATGAAGGGACGTGCCAAACAACTCCAGGGACAGTGCCTGGTGGAATCCGGGCCCGGATACGGCACCGTGATTCGACTCACGGTGCCGCTGGAATCCGCCAGCGCTACCGCTTGACGCACTTTAGTATGTGCATGTAGAGACCGATACGGGCTTCATTGGCCACGAGGACCTGCCATGAAAAACATTTTGCTTCTTGAAGACCTGCCGCAAATCCGCACCTGGATGCGCGATCTGGTCTTGCGCGTATTTCCGAGCGCCCAGATCTCCGAGGCCGCACGCATCCACGATGCATTGCAGCTGGTGCAGGCGGTCAAGTTCGATCTCGCGCTCATCGACCTCGGCTTGCCGGACGGTTCGGGTGTGGATGTCGTGGCCAAGCTGCGCGATGTGCAACCCGAGGCGCAGTCGGTCGTGGTCACCATCCACGACGACGACGAGCACCTCTTCCCTGCCCTGCAGGCCGGCGCCTACGGCTACATCCTGAAGGAGCAGGCCCGCGAGCTGATCTCCGAGCAGCTGCAGCGCATCAGCCAGGGCGAGCCCCCGCTGTCGCCGTCGATCGCACGCCGCGTGCTGGCCTACTTCACGTCGAAGACCAAGCCCCAGCAGCAGCAGTCGCTGCTGCCGCACGTGTCGCTGACCGAGCGTGAGTCCGAAGTGCTGCTGCGCGTGGCGAAGGGCTTCACGCTGCCGGAAATCGGCGTGCAGCTGGGCCTGAGCCGGCACACCATCGCCGACTACGTCAAGCAGATCTACCGCAAGCTCAACGTGAGCTCGCGCGCCGAAGCCGCCCTCGAGGCGCAGCGCCTGGGCCTGTTCGGCCGCTGATCGCGCAATCCGGCCTGCTGCATCCGGCGCGCTAGCATGCGCGCATGATCGGCAGGCTTCAAGGCATCCTCGCGGGCAAGCACCCGCCCCACGTGCTCATCGACGTCAATGGCCTCGGTTACGAGGTCGACGTCCCGATGAGCACGTTTTTCAATCTTCCGGAGCTCGGCGAGCGCACGACGCTGCTGACGCATCTGGTCGTGCGCGAGGATGCGCACATCCTCTTCGGGTTCCTCACCGCGCAGGAGCGCAGCGCGTTCCGCGAGCTCATCCGCATCAGCGGCGTGGGCCCGCGCACGGCGCTGGCCATCCTCTCCGGCCTGAGCGTGGACGAGCTCGCCCAGTGCGTGCAGCGGCAGGATGCCGTCAAGCTCACCAAGGTGCCCGGCATCGGCAAGAAGACGGCCGAGCGGCTGCTGCTGGAGCTCAAGGGCAAGCTCGGTGCCGGCGACGCTTCGGCGCCCGCCCTGCCCGCGGACACCCAGACCAGCGACATCGTGCAGGCCCTGATCGCGCTGGGCTACAGCGACAAGGAAGCGCAAGCGTCGGTCAAGGCGCTGCCCGCGGGCGTGGCCGTCAGCGAAGGCATCAAGCTGGCCCTGAAGTCGCTGCACCGCTGACGCGGCGAGCCATCCCGGGCCGGGTCCGGCGGTCATAATCACTGTATGGCCATCCAGACGGACGACTTCGCACCCAGTCAACGCCTGGTCGCGGCCGCGCCGGTCTCGCCGAACGAAGAGGCCATCGAACGCGCCTTGCGGCCCAAGGGCCTGCAGGACTATGTCGGGCAGGTCAAGGCTCGCGAACAGCTCGAAATCTTCATCAGCGCCGCGCGCAATCGGGCCGAGGCCCTGGACCACGTGCTGCTGTTCGGACCGCCGGGCCTGGGCAAGACCACGCTGAGCCACATCATCGCCAACGAGCTGGGCGTGAAGCTGCGCCAGACCTCCGGCCCGGTGCTCGAAAAGCCCAAGGACCTGGCCGCCATCCTGACCAATCTCGAGCGCAACGACGTGCTCTTCATCGACGAGATCCACCGGCTCAGCCCGGTCGTCGAGGAGATCCTGTATCCCGCGCTGGAGGACTACCAGATCGACATCATGATCGGCGAAGGCCCCGCCGCCCGCTCGATCAAGCTCGATCTGCAGCCCTTCACGCTGGTCGGCGCCACCACACGCGCGGGCATGCTCACCAACCCGCTGCGCGACCGCTTCGGCATCGTCGCGCGGTTGGAGTTTTATACCGACGACGAACTGGCCCGCATCGTCACGCGCTCGGCAGGCCTGCTGGACGTACCCGTCGACAGCGAGGGCGCGCGCGAGATCGCCCGGCGTTCACGCGGCACGCCGCGCATCGCCAACCGTCTGCTGCGGCGCGTGCGCGACTATGCGCAGGTCAAGGCTGACGGGCGCATCGATGCGTCCATCGCCGATCGTGCGCTGGCCATGCTGGATGTCGACGCGCGCGGCTTCGACACCATGGACCGCAAGCTGCTCGAGGCCGTGATCCACCGCTTCGACGGCGGCCCGGTCGGCCTGGAAAACGTGGCGGCGGCCATCGGTGAAGAAGCCGGCACGATCGAAGACGTGATCGAGCCGTATCTGATCCAACAGGGATTCCTGCAGCGCACACCCCGGGGCCGCGTGGCGACGGCGGCGGCGTGGCGGCACATCGGCCTGACGCCGCCCGCGCGGCCGTCGGTGCTGTTCGACGATCCCGGCTGAACAGGCCCCGCCCTGCGGTCGCAGTTGCTGATCGCGCCGGTCAGCGTGGCCGATCGGGGTCGATGCGTGGACGCCCGGCCGCGGTTGACGCCCTTCTGGCAGCGGCTCAACGCGCGGACGGCGGCAACGTGTCCGACACAGCGCCGGTTGACGGTGCCGCAGCACCGGGCTGGCGCTCCAGTCGATGCAACAGCACCGCCAGGACCATCGGCGCCAGCACTGGCGTGATGTCCGCCTGCTGACCCGGCAACCAGCGGTGCAGCCATTCGACCACCGCCGTGGCCACGCACAGCACGATCGCGGCCGGCACCAGCCGCGCGCCCAGGCCGCACATGAGCGTCAAGGCCGCCGCCTGCCAGAAGATTTCCCACCCCAAGGCCAGCGAGTGCATCACGCGCGGTTCGGTCAAGGCTGCCGTGAACGGCACCCAGTGAAACCCCGTCGGAAGCTCGGCCAGTTCGTACGGATTCAGCGAGGCCATGAACCACGCGCCGATTCCGGCCGCCAGCATGGCCTGATGGGCGCTGCGACGGTCCAGGCGCCAGGACAGGATGCCCAGCACCAGTCCGAGCAGCCAGCCATACACGTGCTCCGGCATGACGATCTGCCGCGCGAAGACAAACTTGCCTGCGAATGCCACCGCCACCAGGCCCAGCGACCAGGCCAGGCGATGGCGCACGGGTTGCAGCAGACACACGACGATGGCCACGCCCAGCGCCGCCACGACGATCTCGCCCAGCTGGGCCGACTCCATCCGCAACAGCTGGTGCCGGGCCAGCCGCAGCTGCGTGCGATTGAGCAGCGGAAGCAGCGGCCACCACACCAGCACCAGCCACAGCCCGGCCAGGGCGAACGCCACGCGATGCGGCGAATCCCACAGACCAATCACCCGTCTGATCGGCGTGCGCAAGGCTTCGGCATAGCGCAGGCCAAGCCCAAGGCCGACAGCGTTCCACAAGACGTCGGAGACTGCCGGTGAGCGCGTGGGCAACCAGACCTGGATCAGCTGCAGGACAAATGCAAACGCCAATGCGCCAATGACCAGCGCCGCCAGGCGCCGGCTCGTCACGGCACCGCCCTGCTCTGCGGCGAGCCAACCCAGCACGCCCACCGGCAGGAACAGCAGGATGTTGCCGACGACATCGCCACCGCCCGTCCAGACCACGGGGGCGAACAGGATGTGCGCGGCATGCCGATAGGACGCCGGCGCGTGGAACTTCCACGGGTACAGCGACCCGTGGGTCACCGCCAGCAGGCACAGGGTGAACAGCCAGCGGATCAGCCGCAGTTCGTCTTCGCCGTCATCGGCCCTGCCGCCGCCGCCCGCGTCCACTCAGACGCCCTCGAGGTGCTGGGCGTCGTTCCAGCCGACGACCACCAGGCCCTGATCGGCCACCAGCAGCCGGTTGATCGCGGCATTGCCGAGTTCCCAGGTCCGCGGCGCAGCCAGGCCCGCGTGCGTGGCCGCGCGGTACAGGGCGTCCAGCACGCCCCCGTGCGCCACGAGCGCGATAGTCTCGCCCGCATGCGCGACGGCCAGTTCCAGCGCGGCCTTCACACACCGTGTCTGGAATGCCGGCAAGGACTCGCCGCCCGGTGGCGCGAAGTCCGGGTCGCGCCGCCGCCAGGCAGCGGCGCCTTCGGGCCAGTGCGTTTCGATCTCCGCGTAGGTGTGGCCCTCGTATTCGCCAAAGGCACGCTCACGCAGCTCGCGCGTGGCCCGGACCTCAAGGCCCATCGGCACCGCAAAGGCACGCGCGGTCTCGAATGCCCGGCTCAGGTCGCTGGCGTAGACCGCGCTCAAGGACTCGGACTTCAAGGCCTCGTGCAGCCGCGCGGCCTGCGCGCGTCCCCGCGCGTTGAGGGCCACATCGACATGCCCCTGCAGGCGCTGCTGGGCGTTCCAGTCGGTTTCGCCGTGACGGATGGCGATGACCCGCGTCACCTGCGCGGCAGGGTGAAGGTCACCCATCAGGGCATCAGCCGTCGGTTGAGTGTGTAGATGCCGCAGTAGCTGGCCGACTCGAGCACCACGCCGGCCAGCGCCGCACGCACCTGTTCGCCGTTGAATTCGCCTTCCACGGCCAGGCGCGGAACCGACAGCGCATACAGGGTGAACCGGTAGTGATGCAGCAAGGCGTCGTTGAACGGCGGGAACGGGCCGTCATAGCCGTAATAGCGGCCCGCCATGTTCGCGTCGCCGGCAAACCAGCCTGTGTAGTCGTTGAGCCCCTGGCGAGCGCCGCGCAGCGCCTGCGGACCCGGCTTGCCGCGCGCCGTGAAGCCGCGGCTGTATTCGCCCTCGGCGATCTCGCTGGGCGTCGCCGGCAGGTCCACGAGCAGCCAGTGAAAGAAGTCCACGCGCGGCAAGTCTGCGGAAACTTCGCGGTCCGCCCGATTCACGTCGTCGCCCCGGCTGGGTACGTCGCTGTCGTGGCACACCAGCACGAGCGAGCGCGTGCCGCTGGGCAGGTCGCTCCAACCCAGGTGCGGGTTGAGGTTCTCCGAGAAGGCCACGCTGCCATCGGCTGCCAGGCGTCCTGCGGCGTAGCGCGAGGGAATCGCCTCGCCGTCGGCCCAGCTGTGGCTGAAAAGTCTCATGGACGAAGACATCCTCGATTCGGCGTCCGCGGGCGAAACGATGTCAAACGCCCCAGACGATAGGCTCACCGGCTGCGTGTGCGCGTCGCATCATCTCGACCATCGGCCAAATGCGTCGTCGCAGCGAGACCGGGTCATGGCCTGAGGCCGCATCGTCGTCGCCCGGTTGGGCGCGGCGTGCATCGTCCTGGTCCGCCGCGCGCTGCAGCGCATCGATGGCCGCCGGCATGTCGGCGGATTCGATGATGCCCTTGGCCGCGGGTTCCCGGCCGAGCAGCGCCAGAAGCTGATCACCCTGCGGGCCCAGCATCAGCGTATCGCCGGCCGCCTTGCTCTTGAATTTGTAGATCACTGCCCGCTTTCATTCCCTGATTGCAGGCTCGATTGTGCAACGAGGCGCAGCCGGGCACCGGCGGCCGCGGGCAGGCTCAGCGCGAGAGTTCGCCGACGAGCGCGGCCGCCGGTTCGGCGGCGGCCTGGGACAGCAGGAAGCGCTCCTCGAATCGCGCCGCATCCAGTGCGGGTGCGAAGTAGTACCCCTGGAAGCGCGCGCATCCGGCGTCACGCAGGAAGTCGTGCTGGCCCTGGTTTTCGACGCCCTCGGCGATCACGGCCATGTCCAGCGCGCGCGCCATCTGCAGAATCGCGCGGACGATGCCGGCATCGCTGTCGTCGGCCGGCAGGCCGGACACGAAGCTGCGATCGATCTTGACCTGGTCGATCGGGAAGCGCTTGAGGTAGGCCAGGCTCGAATAGCCGGTGCCGAAGTCGTCGATGGACAGGTGCACACCCAGGCGGGCCAGTGCGTTCAGCCGCGTGAGGGTGTCCTCGGCATCGTGCACGAGGATCGACTCGGTGAGCTCCAGCTCCAGCCACTGCGGCGGCAGATGGTGCGCGGCCAGCACCTGCGCGACGTGGTCCGCGAAGTCAGGTTGATGGAACTGCAGCGCCGAGACATTCACGGCCACCGGCACGGGCATGCCGCGCTGCAGCCACTGCGCGGCTTGCCGCACGGCCTCGCCCATCACCCAGTCACCGATGGCGATGATCAGGCCACTCTCTTCGGCCACCGGGATGAAGCGCGTGGGCGAGACGTCGCCGCCGAACTGCGGATCGCGCCAGCGCAGCAGCGCCTCCGCGCCCACGATGGCGCCCGTGCGCATGTCCAGCTGCGGCTGGAAGTGCAGCCGGAACCGCTGGTGCGTGAGCGCCTGCCGCATCGCGTGGTCCATGCGCATGACCTCGCGCTGATCGGTCTCCCGGCGCATGGCATACAGGCGCCAGCTCGCGCGTCCGGAGAGCTTGGCGCGCCGCATGGCCTCTTCCGCGTTGGCCATCAGTTCGTCCAGGCCACGCCCGTGCATGGGGCTGACGGCCACACCGATGCTGCAGGTCACGGTGAAGTGCAGCCCGTCCGCGCTGCTGGGCACCGCGACGGCCTCGAGCACCCGGCGCGCCGTGACTTCCGCGGCCTTCGGATCGGCCCGGTGCACCAGCAGCGCAAACTGGTCGCCACCCACGCGGGCCACGAGGTCGCCCTGGCGCATGCAGGCACTCAGGCGCCGCGTCACGTCCATCAAGACCCGGTCGGCACCGGCCGTGCCCAGCGACTCGTTGATGCTGCTGAAGCGGTCGAGATCCACCAGCATCAGCGCGAAGCTGCTGCCATCGGCCTGCGACTGCACGACGGCGCGCTCCACGGCCGCAGAGAGCTCGGCGCGGTTCGGAAGCCCGGTCAGGCGGTCGGTCTGGGACAGCTCGGCGATGCGCCTGTCGGCCGCCACGCGCTCCGACAGATCGCGGAACGAATAGACGCGGCCCATCGGGCGCCCGCGGTGCCACAGCGGCTGTGTGACCCGTTCGATCACCTGGCGCGAATGCAGCGTCAGCGTATCCGTGGCGGTGGCCAGCGTGGCGTTGACGAGTGCCTGCAGGCGACGTTCGTAGCCGTCCGCGTCTTCGACGCTGCGACGCAACCAGTCGTGCACGGCCTGGTCGTCCTTTTCCACCAGCAGGGCCTGGGGCAGCGCCCACATGTCGGCGAAGCGGCGATTGAAGGCACGGATGCGCCCGCTGAGGTCGGTCACCAGGATGCCATCGGCCGTGCTCTCCA
Organism: Pseudomonadota bacterium; assembly: GCA_963205115.1. Taxonomy (GTDB): domain Bacteria; phylum Pseudomonadota; class Gammaproteobacteria; order Burkholderiales; family Burkholderiaceae_C; genus Rubrivivax. Next base: position 20,369 of record CAUJHV010000052.1, read on the forward strand.
GCGTGGCCTGCAGTTCCGACAAGGCCTGTTCCAGGCGCTCCTCGGCGCGCTGCCGCTCGGACAGGTCCGTCAGCACCACGGTGTAGTACAGCGCCTGGTCGACCGGCGAAACAAAGGGCCGGATGCTGCGCGCGACATGCAGGGAACGCCCATCGGACAGGCCAATGGTGGTCTCCGAGTGCAGCGGCCCCGCGGGGCCGGCGGCGGCCTCTTCCCAGTAGGCCAGGTCTTCCGGCGTGAAGACCAGCGCCTCCGCACGGCTGCCCAGCAGTTCGGCGCGCTCGCGCGCCAGGAGCTGCAGCGCCTTGTCGTTGGCCGCCACGACGCAGCGATCGGCGCCTGACACCAGCCAGGCGGCCTCGGGCAGGCTGTCGATCAACGCCGCCCAGGCGGCCACGGGCCCGCCTTGCGGGTCCAGCAAGCGCGCCACCGTGGACGGGAGATCCGCAGCGCCCATCAGAGACCTTCGCCGTCCTCGCCCACGCGCGGCGTCGCACCCGGCTCGAAGAAGTAGGCCACGCGAGGGCGCGGCGCGAGGTAGGCCAGCGCCGCTGACGGCAGCTGTGCGGCCCGGATGCTGCGGCGGATGCCCAGGTCGGGCAACTTGTCGAGATCGAGGTGCAGGGCCTCGTCGCGCGGCACGGACGGATCGAAGACCAGGACACGCGGCTTGAGCGGGCGGATCGAGTTGACCGACACGACCAGCGCATAACGATCGTCGGTCAACTGGACCACCGATCCCGCCGGGTAGACGCCCATCATGCGGATGAAGGCGTTCAGCACCGTGACGTCGAACTTGTTGCGGGCGTTGGCGAACAGCTGCGACAAGGCATCGTGCGGCGTCAGCGCGCGCGCCAGCACCGGCGGATTGCACAGGTTGTCGAAGCGGTTCACCAGGGCGACGATGCGCGGCGCCAGTTCGATGGCGTCGCCGGTGAGTTGGCGCGGGAAGCCCGTGCCATCGGCCATCTCGTGGTGCTGTTCGATCACGCTGAGCGCCTGCTCGCTCAAGCCCATGCGGCGGGCCTGCAGAATGCCCTGCGACACGTGGTCCATGTAGACCTGCTGGTCGGCCGCGCTGAACTGCTCGTCGGGATGGCGCAGGCGTTCGGGAACCGCCAGCTTGCCCACGTCGTGCATCATCGCGCCGACGCCGAGTTCCGCGAGGTCCGCGTCCATGACCCCCAGCATGCGGCCCATGAGCATCGAGATCACGGCCACGTTCATCGCGTGGGCCGTGGCGCGGTCACCCGACGCGGCATTCAGCACGCGGATGCACATCTCGCCTTCGACCAGCATCTTGTCGCGCAGCGCCTGGCTCAGGCTTTCCGTGTCGCGCCGCGCGCCTTGGGGGTCGCGATCCACGCGGTCGAATGCGCGGCGCCAGGCCAAACCGGCTTCCTGGTACTGCGTCTCGCACAGTTGCGCGGCCGCGCGCTGCTGTGCCAGCAACTCGCGACGCGCCTTGGCAGCGCGCTCGGCAGGTGTGCTGGCCTGGGTGTCGGTCTTGACCTTGGCTCGAGCTTCGGTCGGTGCCGGGCGAGCCGCGGCGCCCGTATCGTCCGCCTCGCCGGCCGTGGCGAGTTCGCGCAGCGCACTGCGCGCCGGGTCCCAACGCACGCTGTCCAATCCGAGCCCGCGGATCGTGGCGATCTGCTCCTCGGACTCCACGCGGAAGCTCGAGCGCGGAAACGGATGCGACATCCAGCTGAGGTCGAGATGGACATACATCCCCACCTTCAGCGAATTGACGTCCACCCTGTCCGACATGCCAGCCATCTCCCGGAAACGGAGGCCCGCAAACGGGCCACACCCGTGAACCTTTTCGGCGAGCGGGGGACTGACTTGAGAAATACGACCGCCCGGCGCCCTTGCCGTGACGGCCATCACGGTAACGGCGACCCGCAGTGAACGGCCTTGGGTTAGCGCCCTGATTGGCGCTGGGGACGACGAAAAACGGCCGCGGCCCTAGGCTTCGAATCCAGCAGCGCGCCGCAGCTGCGTCGCATCCACGCCCAGGCGCGCGGCGGCGTCGACAATCTCGGACCAGGTGGTCACATCGACGGGAATGCCGTCGCGCGTGCGTTCGGCGAGATACCGCCGCTCGGGTTCACCGGCCGTGAGCACGTCGTCAAAGCCCTCGCGCGGCGCCGAGCCGCGCGTCCAGTCCAGGAAGGTGCCGGCCTCGGCCTCGAAGGCCGCGCGGTCGGCGATGCGCGCCGGATCGATCAGGATGCTGAACATGCCGTTGAGCACGCGGCGCTTGCTGTTGTCGTGGTCGTGTGTCGTCAGCCCGGCCGCGAGCGCGCCGCCCAGCAGCTCGCACACCAGCGCCAGCCCGTAACCCTTGTGCCCGCCGAAGGTCAGCAGCGCGCCCAGCGGCGGCACGACGGTGAAGCGCGGCAGCTGGCTCGGGCGGCCCTGGTCGTCGATCAAGCAGCCGGGATCGACGAGTTCGCCCTTGTTGTGCGCCACGCGTGTCTTGCCTTGCGCGATGACGCTGGTGGCGAAATCGAGGATCACCGGCTCGCGCCCCTCGAAGGGGATGCCCACGCAGAACGGATTCGTGCCGAAGCGCGCATCGCTGCCGCCGTGCGGCGCGACGATGGGCCGCGAGACGACATTGACGAAGTGCACCGACACCAGCCCCGCAGCCGCAGCCTGCTCGGCCCAGGCACCGATGCGCCCCAGGTGGTGCGAGTGGCCCAGCGCCACCACACAGGAACCCAGCTCGCGCGCCCGCGCGATGCCCAGCTCCATCGCCTCGCGCCCGATCACCTGGCCGAAGCCGGACTGTCCGTTCAGGCGCAGCAGCGCGCCGGCGTCGATCTCCACGCGCACATGCGCATTGGGCTGCAGATTGCCTTCGAGGAAGGCATCGGCATACCGCGGCAGCATGCCGATGCCGTGCGAATCGTGACCGCGCAGATTGGCGCCGATCAGGTTGTCGACCACCTCGTCGACCTCGGCCGGCGTGCTGCCGAAACCCCGCACCAGCTGGCGCATGGCCTCGCGCAGCGCCGGCAGGGAAATCACGTGCATGCCCTTGTCATTGCCCATCGGACCCACCTCTGAACGACCGGAAGATCCGGCATCGTAGCGGCGCGCGTGCAGGACGCGGCCGATCGCGCGGTGTTCAGTCGACGCGCGGGAATTCGCGGCGCACCCGCTCGCGGTCGCCGTGGTCGAAATGCCACCACTCGGTGGGAATGCCGCGAAAGCCGCCACGCGCCATGGCCGCATGCAGCCAGCCGCGCGCCGTGACCTGCGCGGCACTCAGCGCGCCCAGCGCCAGGTGTTCGTCGTTCAAGGCCGGGTGCGACAGCAGCGACATCTCGTCGAAGCCGCTGCCCATGTCGGCCTCGCGTCCTTGCGGGTCGAGCAGCGTCACGTCCACCGCCATGCCGAAGCTGTGGATCGAGCCGCGCGCCGGGTCGGCCAGGTAGGCCTGTTCGGGCGTGCCGGCCAGCTGCGCCCACAGCGCCACCTGCACGCGGTGCGGGCGCAGCGCATCGAGCAGCCGCAGCCGCCAGCCCGGGCGTTGTTCGGCCAGCCAGCGCGCCGCCTGTTCCAGACCCGCGGCAGCCTCCCGCCGCAACCAGGCGCAATCCAGGCCGTCGTAGAGCACCCGCCCGGCGAAGTTGTGCGGCGTCGCGTAGCGCAGGTCCAGTTCGATGCCCTCGCCCAGGGTCTCGATGCGGCGGAAATCGGGATGCCCGGCGAGATCCTCGACGCGCCAGGAGGTCACGCCCATGTCGCGGTGGCGGTGTTCGGACCGCGCGGGTTCAACCCTCGAGAGCCGTGCGCATCGCGCGGATCACCGATGCGTAGTCCGGCTTGCCGAAGATGGCACTGCCGGCCACGAAGGTGTCGGCGCCCGCATCGGCCACGCGGCGGATGTTGTCGACCTTGATGCCGCCGTCGACTTCCAGCCGCACGTCGCGGCCACTGGCGTCGATGAGGCGGCGCACACGTTCGATCTTGCGCAGCGCGCCATCGATGAAGCTCTGCCCGCCGAAACCCGGGTTGACGCTCATGATCAGCACGAGGTCGAGCTGGTCGATCGTCCACTCCAGCACGTCCAGCGACGCCGCCGGGTTGAACACCAGCCCGGCCTTGCAGCCCGCGCCGCGGATGAGCTGCAGCGTGCGGTCCACGTGCGTGCTCGCATCGGCATGGAAGCTGATGAGGTCGGCGCCGGCCGCGGCAAAAGCCTGCGCCAACGCGTCCACCGGCTGCACCATCAGGTGCACGTCGATCGGCGCCGGTGTGCCGTCGGGCTTGACCGCGTGCGGCTTCAGCGCCTGGCACACCATCGGGCCCACGGTGAGGTTGGGCACGTAATGGTTGTCCATCACGTCGAAGTGGATCCAGTCGGCGCCTGCGGCCAGCACCGTGCGGACCTCATCGCCCAGGCGCGCAAAATCAGCCGAGAGGATCGAAGGGGCAATTCGGTAGCGACTCATCCGACGATTTTAGGAGCCTGCCTAGAATGGTCCGATGGCCCGTCCCGAATTCACGAGCACGGTGCGTGTGCAGTACCTGCCCGAACAGTCCCAGCCGCCCGAAGGCCCCTTCGCCTTTTCCTACACCGTCACGATCCGCAATACCGGCGACATCGCCGCGCAACTGGTGGCGCGGCACTGGCTCGTCAGCGACGCCAGCGGCCACACCGAAGAGGTGCGCGGACTGGCCGTGGTGGGCCACCAGCCGGTGCTGCAGCCGGGTGAATCGTTTGAATACACGAGCTGGACGCGCATCGCCACCCCGCAGGGCACGATGCGCGGCACCTTCTTCTGCATGACGGCCGACGCACACGGGTTCGAGGCACCGATCCCGACCTTCGTGCTGACCGAGAGCCACGCGCTGCATTGAGCACCTGGGACCTGACGGCGCTGCTCAATGCGGCGGATCCGGCCGCCCCGCTGCCCGAGCGGCACTTGTGGATCGTGCGCGGGCTGGAGTGGCTGCGCCACGGGCACACCGAATTGGCCGACACGGCCGAAGCGACACCTGCGCCGGTGCTGCGCCTGCGCCAGATGTGCCAGGTGCTGGAGCGGCATCCGGAACACCGCGAGCGTGTACAGGGCCTGCTGGCCGCCTTTCTGCGCGACATCGATGCCGTCACCTTGCTGGCCGACTTCGGCTTCGCGCCGCGCGCCTCCTTCGCCAGCGAACTGATGCGGCGGCTGCGGGCCAAGGCCATGCCCGGCACGCCCGACACGCGCAACCTGGCCGAGTTGTTCGACCTGATCTTCCGCGTCAGCGACGAACGTTGGATCGCGCGCATCGACGACCTCACGCTGCGGCGCCTGGCCGCGCTGTGGCCGAGCGGTCCGACGCCCTGGTCGCGCACCGTGCTGGATGCCGTCAACGTGTTGTGCAGCGCCGTGCAGGCGGCGGGCTTTTCGGCGCCGCTGCGCCTGCGCATGAGCCGCGCCGCGCTCGTGCGCGAACCGTTTCGCCAACTGTCCAGTGCAGCGGAGGACTTCCGGCGCGCGTACGAGAGCGGCGCGCCGACGGCGATCGCGCAGTCGGCGACCTTTCTGCGTGCGCTGCTGGCCGAGTGCCGGGCGGCGGCAGACACCGTGCCGGATCACCTCGAGGAATTCGGGGTGTCGCTGCACATCGTCTTCGACGTCGACCAGCTGCGGCTGCGCTGCGACCGCATCGAGTTGCTGATGAACCACCTGCTGGCACCTGACGCGGCGGAGCAGGAAACGCGGCGGCTGGTGCTGGACGGGATCGCGACGATGCGCGCCAATGGCAGCGTGCGCGCCTTGGTGCTGGACCAATCGCGCCAGCTGTCGCGCCAGGTGGCCGAACGCCACGCCGACGCCGGCGAGCACTACATCACCCGCACGCGGGCCGAATACCGCCAGATGCTGCGCGCGGCCTGCGGTGGCGGCGCGGTCATCGCCGGCACCACGCTGGCCAAGTTCGCCATCGCCGCGATCGGGCTGACGGCCTTCTGGGGCGGCTTCTGGGCCGGCGTCAATTACGCCGCGAGCTTCGTGCTCGTGATGCTGCTGCACGGCACGGTGGCCACCAAGCAGCCCGCGATGACCGCGCCGGCCATGGCCGCCAAGCTGGCGGAGCTGCGCCGGCGCCCCGAAGCCGCCGCGGCCACGATCGAGTCCTTCGTCGACGAGGTGGTGCACCTTATCCGCTCGCAGATGGCGGGCATCGTGGGCAACCTGGCGCTGTGCTTTCCACTCGTGCTCGCGGCGCAGCTGGCCGCGCGGGCGCTGTGGGGCGAGCCCCTGGTCGGGGTCGAGAAGGCCGAAGACGTGCTGCAGACCTTGCAGCTGGCCGGGCCGACACCCTTGTACGCCGCCTTCACCGGCATCCTGCTGTTCGCCAGCGCGCTGATCGCCGGCTGGGTGGAGAACTGGTTCGTCTTCCACCGGCTGGACAGCGCGTTGCGCTGGAATCCGTGGCTGCTGTCGGTGGCGGGCACCTCGCGCACACAGCGCTGGTCGCTGTGGTGGCGGCAGCACATCTCGGGCATCGCCGCGAATGTCTCGCTGGGCATGCTGCTGGGCCTGGTGCCGGCCCTGCTGCAGTTTGTCAGTGTGCCGCTGGAGGTGCGCCACGTCACGCTGGCCAGCGGTCAGCTCGCCGCAGCGCTGGGTGCGCTGGGCACCGAGGCCCTGCTGCGCCCGGACTTCTGGTGGTGCGCGGCCGCCGTGCCGGTGATCGGGCTGCTGAACCTGAGCGTCAGCTTCGTGCTGGCCTTCCGCGTGGCGCTGCGGGCACGCAATATCCCGTTCGGCGAGCGTGCCGAGATCTACCGCGCCATCCTCGCCCGGCTGCGGCGCGAGCCCTTGTCATTCCTGCGGCCGCCGCGGGCCCTCGTCGCCTGAGGGCGCGTCGGCCTCGGCCGCATCCACCCGTCGCTCACCCCGGGTCCGGCCGGCGAACATGGTCCACCACACGATGAAGATCAGTAGTGCCAGCGCCAGCAGCGCCTCGAGAATCATGATGACCATGCGCCGATTGTCGCCACGCCGTTCCGACCGCACCCGCGCAGGGCTGGGCGCGGCCTGGCTGGTCGCCGCGGCGGTGCTGTGCGGCTGCGCCGGCAAACCGCCGCTGCGCGGCCCCGACGCCGCCCCTCCCTCCGGCGCGCCCTCGACGCCTGCGCCACCGGCCGCGCCGCTGTCGCCGCCCGATGCGGCCGGCGTGCGCTGGCAGGCGGCCGATTTCACCGATCTGCCCGGATGGACCGAAGACCGCACGCGCGAGCTCTGGCCGGCGCTGCTACAGGGCTGCACGCGTCCGGCGCCGGCCTGGCGCGAGCTGTGCGCCCGCGCCGCGCTGGAAAGCCCCGTCGACGATGCGGCCACGCGCCGCTTCCTCGAGGCCTGGTTGCGCCCGTGGCGGCTGGAAACCGCCGACGGCCGCGCCGAAGGCCTGGCCACGGGCTACTTCGAGCCCGAGTTCACCGCCGTGCGCGCGCGGCGCGAGGGCTTCGGCGTGCCCGTGCATGCGCCGCCGGCCGACCTGGCCACGCGCCGCCCGCACTACACGCGCCAGGAACTGGACACGCTGCCCGCCGCGCAGGCCACGCTGCGCGGCCGGGAGATCGCCTGGCTGCAGGACCCCATTGACCTGATGCTGATGCAGATCCAGGGCTCGGGGCGGCTGCGCATCGTCGAGGACGACGGGCGCCAGACAGCCTTGCGCGTGGCCTTTGCCGGCCACAACGGCCAGACCTACCGCTCACCCGGACGCTGGCTGGTCGACCAGGGCGAACTGCGCGGCGATGCAGTGAGCTGGGGCACGATCCGCGCCTGGGCCCTGCAGAACCCGACGCGGCTGCAGGCGCTGCTGTGGTCGAACCCGCGTGTCGTCTACTTCCGCGCCGAGCCGCTGCCGGACCCGAGCCTGGGGCCGCGCGGCGCGCAGGGCGTGCCGCTGACGCCGATGCGCTCGGTCGCCATCGATCCGCGGGCCGTGCCCTATGGCAGCCCGATGTGGATCGCCACCAGCGACCCGGTGGCCGGCGTGCCGCTGCAACGGGCGGTGATGGCGCAGGACACGGGCGGCGCCATCATCGGCGCGGTGCGTGTGGACCTGTTCACCGGCTGGGGCGACGCCGCACTGACACTGGCCTCGCGCATGAAGCAGCCCTTGCGGGCCTGGGTGCTGTGGCCCCGCGCGCTGCCGGTGCCGGCCGGTCTGGGCGCGCCGTCAGCGGCCACTGCAGCCGGGGGCTGAGCGGAGCTTGCGACCGCGGCAGGCGCCTGCGCCGCACGGTGGCATGCCATCGTCTGCGACCCGGCGGCACCCAGGCAGACCCGGCAGACGAGGGCGCGACGGCGCCCTACACTCGTTGCGCACGTCCCGGGCTCACAAGGCCTGCGGGGCGACTCCACTGCCACAACACCCCAACCGGAGACCGCATGAACGCCCCCTTGCCCGACGCCGTCCGCAAAGCCCTCGAGACCGTCACCCTCGACGACAAATACGCGCTGGAGTCCGGCCGGGCCTTCATGAGCGGCGTGCAGGCGCTGGTGCGGCTGCCGATGCTGCAGCGCGTGCGCGATGCGCAGGCGGGCCTCAATACCGCCGGCTTCGTCTCCGGCTACCGCGGCAGCCCGCTGGGCGGCTACGACCAGGCGCTCTGGCAGGCCAAGAAGCACCTCGAGAAGCAGCACATCGTCTTCCAGCCGGGTGTCAACGAAGAGCTGGCCGCCACCGCCGTGTGGGGCACGCAGATGCTCGACCTCTACCCGCAATCGAAGAAGTTCGATGGCGTCTTCGGCATCTGGTACGGCAAGGGCCCGGGCGTGGACCGCTGCTCGGACGTCTTCAAGCCCGCCTACATGTCGGGCACCTCGCGCCACGGCGGCGTGATCGCGGTGGCTGGCGACGACCACGTGGCCAAGAGCAGCACGGCCGCGCACCAGAGCGACCACATCTTCAAGGCCTGCGGGCTGCCGGTGTTTTTCCCGTCCGATGTGCAGGGCATCCTGGACATGGGCGTGCACGCTATCGCCATGAGCCGCTTTGCCGGCGTGTGGGCCGGGATGAAGACCATTCAGGAGGTCGTCGAGTCGTCTTCGAGCGTCTGGGTCGATCCGGGCCGCGTGAACATCGTGCTGCCCGAAGACTTCGCGATGCCGCCCGGCGGCGTGCACATGCGCTGGCCGGACAACGCGCTCGATCAGGAAGCGCGCCTGATGGACACGAAGTGGTACGCCGCGCTGGCCTATGTGCGCGCCAACCGGCTGAACCACAACGTCATCGAAGGCCCGAACGACCGCTACGGCATCATCGCCAGCGGCAAGGCCTTCAACGACACGCGCCAGGCGCTGGTCGACCTGGGCCTGACGGACGACATCTGCCGCGGGCTGGGCATCCGGCTGCACAAGGTGAATGTCGTGTGGCCGCTGGAAGCCACGCTCACACGCGACTTTGCGATGGGCCTGCAGGAGATCCTGGTCGTCGAGGAGAAGCGCCAGGTCATCGAATACCAGATCAAGGAACAGCTCTACAACTGGCGCCCCGACGTGCGGCCCAACGTGCTGGGCAAGTTCGACACCTCCGATGCAGGCGACGCCGGCGGCGAGTGGAGCATGCCCAACCCGAGCCAGAACTGGCTGCTGCGCGCCAAGGCCGACCTGACACCCGCACTGGTGGCGCGCGCGCTGGCGCGTCGGCTGAAGAAGGCCGGCATCGTGCCGCCCGGCAGCGACATCGAAGCCCGCATGGACGCACGCATCCGCGTGCTCGACGACAGCGAACGCGCGCTGGCCGCCATCGACGTCAAGGGCGTGGAGCGCCAGCCCTGGTTCTGTAGCGGGTGCCCGCACAACACCAGCACCCGCGTGCCCGAAGGCTCGCGCGCGGTGGCCGGCATCGGCTGCCACTTCATGGCCGTGTGGATGGACCGCAGCACCGTCACCTTCAGCCAGATGGGCGGCGAAGGCGTGAGCTGGGTCGGGCAGGCGCCCTTCACGACCGACAAGCACCTCTTCGCCAACCTGGGCGACGGCACCTACTACCACTCGGGCCTGCTGGCCGTGCGCCAGAGCATCGCCGCCAAGGTCAACATCACCTACAAGATCCTCTTCAACGACGCCGTGGCGATGACCGGCGGGCAGCCGGTGGACGGCACGATGCGCGTGCCGGAGATGACACGCGAGGTGCATGCCGAAGGCGCACGGCAGATCGTCGTGGTGACCGACGAGCCCGAGAAGTACCACGGCGTGACGACGCTGGCGCCCGGCGTCACCGTGCGCCACCGCGACGAGCTCGACGCCGTGCAGCGCGAGCTGCGCCAGGTCGAAGGCTGCACCGTCCTGATCTACGACCAGACCTGCGCCACCGAGAAGCGCCGCCGCCGCAAGCGCGGCACCATGGCCACGCCCAGCAAGACCGTGGTCATCAACGAAGCGGTCTGCGAGGGCTGCGGCGACTGCTCGGTGCAGAGCAACTGCCTGAGCGTGGAACCGGTCGAGACGCCCTTCGGTCGCAAGCGGCGCATCAACCACAGCACCTGCAACAAGGACTATTCCTGCGTGAAGGGCTTCTGCCCGAGCTTCGTGACGGTCGAAGGCGGCACGCTGAAGAAACCCAAGCGCGAGAAGCGCGGCGACCTCTCGGCTCTGCCGGCCCTGCCCGAACCGACCTTGCCCAGTGCGCGCGAGGCCTACGGCATCGTCGTGGGTGGCGTCGGCGGCACGGGCGTCATCACCATCGGCCAGCTGCTGGGCATGGCGGCGCACCTCGAAGGCAAGGGCATCGCCACGCAGGACTCCGGCGGCCTGGCGCAGAAGGGCGGCGCCACCTGGAGCCATGTGCAGATCGCCGACCACCCCGAGGCCATCTACACGACCAAGGTCGACACGGCCAAGGCCGACCTGATCATCGGCTGCGAGCCCATCGTCGCGGCCAGCAAGAGCACGCTGACCTACATGCAGCCGCAGCGCACGCACGTGGCGCTGAACAGCCACGCCACGCCGACTGCGGCGTTTGTCGGCAACCCGAACTGGCAGTTTCCGCAGGCCAGCTGCGAGGCGGCCATCGCCAGCGCCGTGGGACGTGATCAAGTCAGCGCCTTCGACGCCGAGGAAGCCGCGGTGCAGCTGCTGGGCGACTCGATCTATACCAACCCGCTGCTGCTGGGCTACGCCTGGCAACTGGGCCGCATCCCGCTCACGCGCGATTCGCTGCTGCGCGCGATGGCGCTCAACGGCGTGCAGGTCGAGAACAACCAGGCGGCCTTCGAATGGGGCCGGCGTTGCGCGCACGACCTCGCCGCGGTGCGTGCGCTGTACGCCGCGCAGCAGGTCATCCAGCTGGTCAGGCGACCGGCGCTGGAAGAGATCATCGCCACGCGCGTCGAGTACCTCACCAGCTACCAGGACGCCGCCTATGCGCAGAGCTACCAGGCTTTTGTCGAACGCGTGCGTGCCGCGGAGCAGCCGCTGAAGGCCGGCCACGCGCTGACCGAGGCGGTGGCGAAGTACCTCTTCAAGCTGATGGCCATCAAGGACGAGTACGAGGTCGCGCGGCTGCACACCTCGCCAGCCTTTGCCGAGAAGATCGCCGCCATGTTCGACGGCGAGGTGCGCATCACGCACCACCTCGCGCCGCCTCTGCTGGCGCAGACCAACGACAAGGGCGAGCTGGTCAAGAAGGCCTACGGCCCCTGGATGCACCGCGCGATGGCCACGCTGGCCAATCTGAAGGGCCTGCGCGGCGGCGCACTGGACGTTTTCGGCCGCACGCACGAGCGCCGCACCGAGCGCCAGCTGCTGGCCGACTACCGTGCGTGCATCGAGGAGCTGCTGAAGACGCTGGACGCGGGCAATGTCGCGCGGGCCGCGGAGATTGCGCGCATCCCCGAAGAGATCCGCGGCTTCGGCCACGTGAAGGCGCGCCACCTTCAGGCCGCGCGTGCGAAGTGGGATGGGCTGATGGCGGCCTGGCGGCAATAGCGCCGCTGTCGGCGGCGGCGCGACACCGTCAGTCCGGACTTGGCGGGGCAGCCCCATCGGCGGCCAGCGGCCCGGCGCGCCGTCCTCAGATGCGTCGGGCTTGACCCAGCGCAAGAACCGGCGCTCAGGCTGTTGCTGTTTTGACCTTCGTCACCTCGCCTCGCGGTGGGTGTCGAATACTCCCTACGGTACCGGCGTGTGTGCGTCGGTCAATGGGAAATTCGATGAGATCCGTTCGCCGCATGCCCGCCCTGGTCATCGCGACGGTTGCCGTTCTCCTGGCCGCGGGAGCGGCTTTGGCGCAGGACGTGCGGCCCGTCAAGCTCAACACGACAGCCGACCACACGCAGTTCAAGGACCTGCAGCGGGAGTTCGCTTCCGGTCCCGAGGTCACGCAGGTCTGCCTGAAGTGCCACACCGAGGCGGCCCGGCAGATCCACCGGACCAAGCATTGGAACTGGGAAGTCATCCACCCGAAGACCCAGCAGAAGCTGGGCAAGAAGAACGTCCTCAACAACTTCTGCATCTCGATACCGGCGAACTACCCGTTCTGCACGAGTTGCCACGTGGGCTACGGGTGGAAGGACAAGAACTTCGACTTCAGCTCCCAGGAGAACGTCGACTGCCTGGTCTGCCACGACACCACCGGCAACTACCGCAAGGCGCCGGGTCTGGCCGGCAACGTGATCGCCAAGGACACGGAGTGGCCACCCGGTTCGGGCAAGACCGTCAAGGGCATCGACCTCGCGCAGGTGGCGCAGAAGGTCGGCAAGAGCAGCCGGGACAACTGCGGCGCCTGCCACTTCTTCGGCGGCGGCGGTGACGGCGTCAAGCACGGCGACATGGACAGCTCGCTGGCAGCGCCCGACAAGGCGGTGGACGTCCACATGGACGCCTCCGGCCTGGATTTCACCTGCGCCACCTGCCACAAGACCGGCAGCCACGACGTGGCTGGCAGCCGCTACACCCCGACCGCCGGCGACCCCAAGGGCGCGCTGATGCGTGGCCGGCCCGACGACGACAAGCGCAACCCCGCCACCTGCACCGCCTGCCACGACATGCGGCCGCACAAGGCACATGCCCAGGCCACACGCCTGAACGACCACGCACGCACGGTGGCCTGCCAGACCTGCCACATCCCGACCTTTGCGCGCGGCGGTGTTGCCACCAAGATGGCCTGGGACTGGGCGACATCCGGCAAGATGGACGACAAGGGCCAGCCGCTGATCGTGAAGGACGCCAAGGGCCGGGTCACCTACGACGCCAAGAAGGGTGACTTCACGCTCGGCGAAAACGTGGTGCCCGAGTACGCCTGGTTCAACGGCGACGTCAGCTACACGCTGCTCAGCGACAAGGTGGCCCCGCAGGGCCAGGTGACCCGGATCAACACGCTGGGCGGCAGCCCGGGCGATGGCCGTTCGCTGATCTGGCCGATGAAGGTCATGCGCGGACAGCAACCCTTCGACGTGGTCAACCAGACGCTGGTCACGCCGCACACCGCCGGCAGCGACGACAAGGCGTACTGGAAGAACTTCGGTTGGGAAAAGTCCATCTCGTCGGGCATGGCGGTGTCCAACGCGCCGTTCTCCGGACAGATCGGTTTTGTGAAGACCGAGATGTCCTGGCCCATCACCCACATGGTGGCGCCCAAGGAGAAGGCGCTGTCCTGCACCGAGTGCCACCAGGCCGCCGGTCGCCTGGCCGGCATCACGGGCGTCTACCTGCCCGCACGCGACCGCCACGCGCTGATCGACATGGCCGGCTGGGCACTGGCCGCGTTGACGCTGCTGGGCGTGACAGGCCACGGGCTGATGCGCGTGTTCAGCCGCGGCCGCCGCGTGCATTGAAGGCAGAACCCGACACCGGAGCCGATCGTCATGAGCACCTCACGCATCTACCTCTTCAAGGGTTTCGAGCGCTTCTGGCATTGGGCCCAGGCCGCGTTGATCATCTTCATGCTGGTCACCGGCTTCGAGGTCCACGGCAGCTACACGCTGCTGGGTTTCGCCAGGGCCGTGCAACTCCACGCGTATGCGGCCTGGGCGCTGGTGGCGCTGTGGATCTTCGCGATCTTCTGGCACCTGACCACCGGCGAGTGGCGCCAGTACATCCCGACCACCGACAAGGTCCTTGCGCTGGCCCGCTTCTATTCCGTGGGCATCTTCAAGGGCGAGCCGCACCCCTACAAGCCCACCGTGCAGCGCAAGCACAACCCGCTGCAGCGGCTGACCTACCTGGCCATGCTGGTGCTGGTGATGCCGTTGATCTGGATCACCGGCTGGCTCTACCTCTTCCATGGCGACTGGGCAGCCTGGGGGATCGCCGGCATCCCGCTCGAATGGGTGGCCTGGGGCCACACGGCGGGCGCCTTCGTGATGCTGGCCTTCCTGATCTCGCACGTCTACCTGATCACGACCGGGCACACCGTATTCGCCCAACTCAAGGCCATGGTCACGGGCTGGGAAGAGGTCGAGGAATCACCTGCTTCCCCCGCCGCCTGAGACCGAGCCCAAGCATCAACCTGGAGAACCCTCATGAGAACGAGCACCCTGTTCACGGCCGCCCTGGCCACCGGTCTGCTGGCGATTGCCGTACCCGCACAGGCCTATGAGGCCGACTGGAAGCGCGGCCGCGTGTATTACCGCAGTGTGTGCACCGCCTGCCACGTGGCCAACCCGGTGGGCGGCATCAACCCCAGCGCGCGCGCGAAGGTCGAGTGGACGGCCTATCTGGCCGCGGACAAACACGCCAAGGGCAAGGACAAGGTCAGCACCTACCTCAGCAAGTCCTACCGCAACAGCGTCAAGGCCACCAACAAGGCTGCAGAAAAGTATCTCGACGTGCCGGACCAGGAACTGGCCGACGACCTCAAGGCCTTCCTGAACAAGGGCGCGAAGGACGGCGATGCGCCGGCCAGTTGCAGCTGATCACAGCCGATTCATTCGACAGGAGAACACCATGAAACTGCACAGGCTTGCCCTGGCACTGGCGCTGGCCACGATCTGCGCAGCCCCGCCGGTGATGGCCCAGGCCGCGGCACCGGCCACAACCCCGTCGGCCACGCAACCCAAGGAAGGCTGGTACCGCGCCATCGTCGATACCGCCTTCGTGCGCGCCAACGTCGACATCCCGCCGAAGAAGGGCGTGATGCTGATCGACTCGCGCCCGGCCGCGCGCCAGTACGACCCCGGCCACATCCCCGGCGCGCTCAACATCCCGGACACGCAGTTCGAGAAGATGACGGCCAGGCTGCCGGCCGACAAGGGCACGTTGCTGATCTTCTACTGCGGTGGCTACGAGTGCATGCTCAGCCACAACTCCGCCTTCAAGGCCGAGAAGCTGGGCTACACCCAGATCAAGGTCTACGCCGCCGGCATGCCGGAGTGGAAGACCGCCGGCCATCCGGTCTCGGTCTCGCTGGCGCACATCCGCAAGCTCGGCGAGGACAAGACCCCCTTCGCCCTGATCGATGCACGCCCCAAGCGCGTGGCCGACAAGGGCATGATCCCCGGTGCCATCAACATCCCGGACACCGAATTCGACAAGCAGCTCGCGCGCCTGCCCACGAACAAGGCCACGCCATTGATCTTCTACTGTGGCGGCCTGGAATGTGTGCTCAGCGACAAGTCGGCAGACAAGGCCAGGGCCTTGGGCTATACCGCCGTATTCACCTACCCGCCGGGCTACCCGGAGTGGGAAGCGGTCACAGGATCTGCCCAAGCCGCGCCGGCCGCCACGCACGCGGCGGCAGCGGCCCCGGCCGCGGCGCTCGTGCCCGGCAAGGAGAAGGGCTCGGTCACGGTGGCGTCGTTCGAACAGGTCTGGAAGACCAACCCGGGCTCGGTGATGTTGATCGACGTGCGTGACGCCAAGGAGTTTGCCGGCGGCGCGATCAAGGGTGCCGTCAACCTCCCGATCAACGACCTCGAGAAGAAGGTCGGCACGCTGCCCCTGGACAAGCCGGTGGTCTTCATCTGCGGTACCGGCGCACGCTCCGGCGAGGCCTATGACATGGTCAAGCTGTACCGCGCCGAGGTGCAGGCCTTTTTCATCGACGCCGAGGCCAAGTTCATGGCCGATGGTGGCTACACGATGAAGCAGAAGTAGCACCCGCTGCGATCCACCCAGACCCCGGGCCATCGGCTCGGGGCGGCCCGGGCTTGGCCCCGATGCATGGGAGCACTAGCGTGCGTGTGCCGGGCGCGCAAAGTCGGACTCGACCCACGCGGCCGCGCTGGCTGTCGTGAGCTTGAAGGCGGCGCCCACGCGCACGCGCGCCAGGTCCTCGCCTTGTGCATCCCGCGCGGCCAGCCAGGCATGCGGGTCGTCGTCGTCGGGCACGATGTCCAGCGTCACGAGGATGCGGCCCGCAGCCGTTTCCACGGCCGCCTCCTTGTGCAGCATCGCGTGGCGCTGCTGCTCGTGCCGGCGGATCACTTCCGAGGCCGTCTTCACCAGCGTGTTGAAGGCCGCCGTGTCCAGCGGCTTGGGGTTTTTCTTGTCGCGCCCCATGGTCCACGGGCCGACCAGTGCCGGCTCGGATTCACCCTGGCGTGTCATCGCCACGGCCCAGCCGTCGTCGTCCTCGTTCTTGATGACCTGGGCCGTCCAGCCGTCGTCGCGCCAGCGGCGCGCCTCTTTCACCGGTTCGTTGTCGTCGCCTGGCGTGTCTTCTTGCATGCCGGCGATCTTACGGGGCCGACGGTCAGGCGCCGTCCGCCGCGGGTACGCGCTCCGCGGCGATCAGCCGGTCGATCACGCGCCGGGCCTGCACGCCGCCTGCATCGATATTGAGCTTCAGCAGCTGGCGCTCGGGCCAGGCGCTGAGATTGGCCTGCTGGCGTTCGAGCATCTCCAGGTCTTCCGCAAAGATCTTGCCCTGGCCGTCGCGGATGGCCGCAGTCAACGCCTTGTCGCGTGCATTGAAGTTGCGCGCCATGCCCCAGAAGTACCACATCGAGGTTTCGGTCTCGGGCGTGATGAAGTCGACCACGATGCTGGAGGCCTTGACCTTGGCGTCGGCCTCGTAGCCGCCATGCCCCTCCAGCGCCACGCCGACTTCGATCATCACGTGGCTGGGCGGGCTGAAGTGGCAGATCTGCCAGCGGTCCACGCGCTGGTCGTCGGGCAGGTGGTTGCCGCGCAGCGCCATCTTCCAGAACGGAGGCGGCTCGATGCCGTTCATGAAGCGCGAGGTGATCACCTCGTCGCCTTCGGTCTTGGTCGTCGACGGCGTCTCGTCGATCTCCTTCTGGCCGATGCTCGTGGCGTGCACGTAGGTCTCGTGCGTCAGGTCCATCAGGTTGTCGACCATGAGCCGGTAGTTGCAGGCGATGTGGTACATGCCGCCGCCGAAGGCCCACTCGGGGCTGTCCGCCCAATGGCACGCGGGGATGCGGGCCGCGTCGGCCTGCTGCGGGTCGCCGGGCCAGACCCAGATGAAGCCGTGACGCTCGACCACTGGGTAGCTGCGGATGGCCGGGAAGCCGCGCACACGCTGGCCGGGCATGGCGATGGTCTTGCCGTCGCAGCCCATTTCCAGGCCGTGGTAGCCGCAAACCAGCTTGCCTTCGATCACCCGGCCCAGCGACAGCGGCGCGCCGCGGTGCGGACAGAAGTCCTCCAGCGCAGCCACGACGCCATCGACGCCGCGGTAGAAGACGATGGACTCGCCGCAGATCTTGCGGCCCAGCGGCTTGTCGTCGATCTCGGCCGGTGTGCAGGCCACGTACCAGGCGTTCTTGAGAAACATCGCGCGCTCCTTGGTCGGCGGGCGCAGACGACGGCCCGCGCAACGGCTTCATTCAGCATGCTGAATGACATTCAGTGTACTGAATCAATAAGATCACACAAGTCAGCAAACGCTTGGGTTTTCCCCTAGTCGCGCGCCTCGCTGCGCATCGGCGCGCGGCTCTGGTCGTTGTTGAGCTGTACAAACTTGCGCAGCAGCCGCAGGAAGTCCGCGCGCTCACCGGCATCGAGCCGGGCCAGCAAGTCCTGGTTCATCGTCACCA
>CAUJHV010000053.1 GCA_963205115.1 Pseudomonadota bacterium
CCATTCGGCGATCGGGCCGAGCTTGGGGCTCAGGCCGAAGAACACCAGCAGCATGTCCATCGGCACCACGCGCGTCACGCCGTCGCCGCCGGTGATCTTGATGCCGCTGAGCTTGCCGTCGCGCTCCTCGATGCCCGTGGCTTGGCCGACGATGAACTGCATCTCGTAGGCCTCGCACAGCTCGCGCATCTTGGCCACGCTGGCCGGTGCGGCGCGGAAGCCGTCGCGGCGGTGGATCAGGATCACGCTCTCGGCCTTGTTCGGGCCGTCCTGCACGAAGTTCAGCGTCCAGTCGAGCGCCGAATCACCGCCGCCGATGATGACGAGGTTCTTTCCCGCGAACTGCGACGGGCTCTTGACGCGGTAGAAGACCTGCTTGTCGTCGTAGGCGTCAAGGCCATCGACCTTCAGCGTGCGCGGCTGGAAGGAGCCCACGCCGCCGGCGATGAAGATGGTCTTGGTCAGGAAGCGCGTGCCCTTGGCCGTCTCGACGTAGAAGCGGCCGTCTTCCTGCTTCTGGACGACGGTGACCTCCTGGCCCAGGTGGAAGGTGGCGCCGAAGGGCTCGATCTGCTTGAGCAGGTTGTCGGTGAGTTCCTTGCCGGTGCACACGGGCACAGCGGGGATGTCGTAGATCGGCTTGTCGGGGTACAGCTCGATGCACTGGCCGCCGGGGTAGGCGAGCGAGTCGATGATGTGCGCCTTGATCTCGAGAAGGCCGAGTTCGAACACCTGGAACAGGCCCACCGGGCCGGCCCCGACGATCACCGCATCGGTTTCGATCGGGCCCTCGTGCGCACCGGCGGTGCGAGCCACTTCGTCGTTCAACTTCGGTTCCATGTTCTGCGCGGGCCGCCAGGGCCGCCGTTGGGTTTTACTTCTTCAGTTCGCCGAGCTTGCCGGTGCGGTCTTTCCACTCGTCGGCGTCGGGCAGCGGCGCCTTGCGCTTGGTGATGCTCGGCCAGTTCTTCGCCAGATCGGCGTTCAACTTGATCATGTGCTGCTGGTTGCCCGGCACGTCTTCCTCGGGGACGATGGCATTGACCGGGCACTCCGGGATGCAGACGGCGCAGTCGATGCACTCGTCGGGGTCGATCGTCAGGAAGTTCGGGCCTTCGCGGAAGCAGTCGACCGGGCAGACATCCACGCAATCGGTGTACTTGCAGCGGATGCAGGATTCGAGGACGACGTGGGTCATGGGATGCGACTCTTGGGTGTTGAGGGGCGACGGACGCCGGAAAGCCCGTGATTTTAAGGTCTCAGGGTTTCCTCTTGCTCTTGACCGGCCTCAAGGGCAGGGGATTCTGACCCTTGAAACGACACTGCCGCAAGAGGAAGGGCGCCCGCACCCACCGTCACCACCGTGGGCCGGCCGGCATGCAGCACGGTCGCCTGGCCCAGCGTGGCCAGCGAGTGGCTGCTGTGCAGTGCGTCGGGCCAGCCGGCACGCGAGACCACGCAGACCGGTGTGCCGGCCGCCCAGCCCGCATCGAGCAGGCGGCGCGACAGGGCCGCGAGCTGCTTGCCGGCCATGTAGAAGACCTCGGTATCGGCACTGTGGCCGCCGCGCAGTGCGCCTTCGCGCGTCATCGCGGTGGTGAGGCTGACGCTGCGGCCCTGGCCGCGGCGCGTGAGTGGGCGCTGCGTGTGAGCGGCGGCCGCCAGAGCCGCGGTGACCCCGGGGATCACCTCGCAGGCGATGCCGGCCTGCGCCAGGGCCTCGAGTTCCTCCTCGAGCCGGCCGAACACGCTCGGGTCGCCCCCCTTGAGCCGCACGACCAGACCCGACTCGCGGGCATGGCGAACGAGCAGAGCATTGATGGTCGCCTGGCCGGTGCTGTCGGCAAAGCCGCGCTTGCCGACATTCAGCCACTTGGCGCGCGGCGCCAGCTCGCGCAGCGCCGGGTCGGTGAGGGCGTCGCACAGCACCACGTCGGCCTGCGCCAGGCGGTGCGCACCGCGCAGCGTGATCAGGTCCGCCGCGCCGGGGCCGGCGCCGATGAAGACGACGCTGCCCACGCTCAGGCCGCGGCCTTGACGAGCAGGGCCCCGCTGGTGCGGTTGCTCGCCGGGTCGACGACGATCAGCGCACCGCCGACGCGGTTGGTCTCGTAGCTCTCCACCGGCAGCGGCTGCTGCGTCTCGACGATCACATGGCCGATCTCGTTGACGGCCAGCTCGTGCGCATCGATCGCTTCGAGCGAGTGGATGTCCAGGCGGCTCTCGATGGCCGTGATGCGTGCCTGCACCCAGCGGTTGCCGTGGCGCACCCAGTACTTGCGGCCGATCACGGCGGGCTCGGTGTCCAGCCAGGCCAGCGTGGCCGAGAAGCGCTGCGCCGCATGGATGGTCTTGGGCGTGCCGATCCAGTCGCCGCGCGACACGTCGATCTGGCGGTCGAGCACGATGCCGGCCGACTGCCCGGCCTCGACCACGTCGACCACCTCGCCGGCCAGGCGCACTTCGGCCACGGTGGCGACTTCGCCGTTCGGGAACAGCTGCACCGTGTCGCCGGCCTTCACGCGGCCATGGGCGATGCGGCCCCACAGCGTGCGCGGCTGGTTGCCGGTGCCTTCGCCTTCGCGGGCGACGTACTGCACGGGCACGAGCAGGTCGCCGTCCTTGCGCTCCTGCGCGGTCGGCAGGCTCTCCAGCA
>CAUJHV010000054.1 GCA_963205115.1 Pseudomonadota bacterium
GGCTCGCGCTTCGCCGACACGGTGGAGGCCGAGTCGCGCACGATGCGCGACGTATCGGCACAGGTCGCCGCCAGCGCCGCCGAGATGGCCAGCCTGGGCGAAGGATTCGGCGCGGCCGTGCAGTTGTTCGGCAGCGCCAGCGAACAGCTGACGTCTCAATTGATGCGCATCGAAACCGCGCTGGGCCAGTCGATGGCGCGCAGCGACGAGCAACTGGCCTACTACGTGGCACAGGCGCGCGAGATCATCGACTTGACCCTGGGCTCGCAGAAACAGATCGTCGACGACCTGCAGCAGCTGGCGCGCGCACAGTCGCCGTCGCGGCCCTCGGCCACGGCGACGACGGCGGGCCTGCCCGCCCCGGGCAGCACCGTCGCCGTCTCGCGCCCCGGCGCTGCCGCCACGCCGGCCGAGGTGCCCGCCGCATGACGCGCCAGGTCTGCAACCGGCCGCGCGGGCGCGGCCCGCAGCACATCGTGCGGAGGCCCGCCCCGTGACCGCCTACGAAGACAGCGACGATGGCCTGGAGGCCAGCACGCCCGTGTGGGCCGTCTTTGGCGACCTGATGGCCGGCGTGCTGGGCGCCTTCGTGCTGATCCTGGCCTTCACCGTGGGCCTGCAGATGGATCTGGCTGAACGCCTGAAGAGCGAGATGCAGCAGCGCCAGGCCGAGGCCCAGCGGCGCGAGGCGCTCGAACGCGCGCTCGCCGGCCCGCTGGCGGCCGGCCGCGTGACGCTGGCCAATGGCCGCATCGGCATCAGCGGCAGCGTGCTGTTTGCGCTGAATTCCGCCGAGCTGCAGCCCGACGGCCGGCAGCTGCTCAAGAGCCTGGCCACGCCGCTGGCCACCTATCTGGCGCAACGCGACGAGGTGCTGATGGTCAGCGGCTTCACCGACGATCGCCAGGTGCGCGACGACGGCCGCGCGCGCTTCGCCGACAACTGGGAGCTGTCCGCGCAGCGCGCGCTGACGGTCACGCGCGCATTGATCGAAGACGGCGTGCCGCCGGCCACGGTGTTTGCCGCGGCCTTCGGCGCGGAGCAACCAGTGGCCTCGAATGCCGATGCCGCCGGCCGCGCGCTGAACCGGCGCGTGGAAATGGCGCCGACGCCGCGTCCGCGCCGCGCGGCGACGGCCGAGTGAAACCCGCCGTGCAAGCCGACCCGGCTCGCAGCACCGGTCTCGCCGACGGGGATAGGGGTACTGACGGGGTCTGCCCTATCGACCCGGTCGGCACGCACGCCATCCCCGACACAACCGACACCCTCGGCGGGGGCGACACCCACGACGCCCAGGCCGCCGTGACCGACTGGCTCCTGCACGCACGCCACACGGCCGACCCCGTGCGTGTCGCGGTGATCGCGGGCCTGGCACGCCGTGCGCGCGCGCACGCGGGCGCCGTGCGCCAGCGGCTGCTGCAACGCGCTGAACAACTCATTTCCGGTCCGGCGCCCCAACCGCCGCACGCGGCCGGCGATCGCGAGCCCGCCGCCGCGGCGGCACGCGCGTCGATCCTGCAGGCGCTGTCGGCACAGATCGACCGCCTGGGCCGCACGGCCGTCGCCCTGCCTGCGCCGGCGGCGGGCGCCGTGGCCGGACGCCCGGCGGCGCGGGGCGCACCGGCAGCCACCACGAACCCCGCCACACGCGCCAAACCCCACCCGTCGCGCCGGACGATCGACAACCCGCCGGCGCCGCTGAAAGCCGTCACGGCCTTCAAGGGCACCTGGTCGCGGCTGCGCGCCGAACAGCGCCTGCGCCAGGCCCTGGCGCAGGTGCCGGCGCAGGCCGGGCCGCTGAACTCCTCGCAAGTGGTCTACCGCGCGCTGCAGGAGATCCATGCGCTGTCACCGGCCTATCTGGACGCCTTCATGGCGCATGTGGATGCGCTGCTCGCGCTCGAACAGGCCAGCGGTGCGGCCGACCTGGCCACGCGCGCCACGGCCCGGCCCGACAGCGACAAGCGGCCCGGCACCCGCGCCGCGCGCAAGGGCGGCGGGCCGGGCACCGCCGGTCGCGCCTGAGGGAACGCTGGATCCGTACCCGCGGATGCACGGTGCCGCGAGGGACGGGTTCCATATCGCCGTAATACCCGCTTCGGCACAGGGGCGCATGCTCAACGCAGATGATGTGTGATCCACACGGCCTGCCCGGTCGGGGCACATGGCCGATTAACCTCGCTCGTGCCACCCGTGGCGTCTGTCGCCGCCACGGCTTGCGGGCTGGGGTGTGTCGATCCGGAGCCCCGCATGACGACTGTCGCCTACTGTTTCACGCCTGTCTCGCCCTGGGCCTATCTGGGCCACGCGCGCCTGGTGGCGCTGGCCCAGGCCGCAGACGCCCAGGTGCGTGTACTGCCCGTGGACTACGGCGCCATCTTTCCGGCATCGGGCGGGCTGCCACTGGCCAAGCGCGCGCCACAGCGTCAGGCCTACCGGCTGGTGGAATTGCAGCGCTTCAGCACGCACCTGGGCATCCCGCTGAACCTGCACCCGGCCTTCTTCCCGACGGACCCGACGGCCGCCTCCCGGCTGATCGTGGCCGTCGACGAATTCGACGGGCCCGATGCCGCGCTGGCACTCAGCGGCGCGCTGATGCGCGCGGTGTGGGCCGAGCAGCGCAACATCGCCGACGCGACCACGCTCGCGGCGATCGTGCAGGACTGCGGACTGTCCGCGCAACGCCTGGTCCAGGCGACCGAAGAAGCCATCGCGCTGCGCTACGCGGCCAACACGCAATGGGCGATCGAGGTGGGCGTCTTCGGTGCGCCGAGCTATGTCGTGGACGGCGAGATCTTCTGGGGCCAGGACCGGCTGGACTTTGTGGCGCGCCGGCTGGGTGTGGCGTGAAGGCCGGACAGGCCCCGCTGCATGTCAGAGCCCCACGCGGGCGGCACGGACCGCGTAAGCTGACACCGCACGCTGGAGACACGCCCATGAGCCTGGATCGATCCGACACCCGAAGCCATGTCATCCCGGCCACGCCGGATGCCGTCTTTGCCGCCATCGCCGACCCCGTGCGCATCGCCCGCTGGTGGGGCCCGGCGGGCTTCACCAATACGATCCAGTGCTTCGAGTTCCATGCCGGTGGCCGCTGGCTGCTGACCATGCACGGACCCGACGGCAATGACTATCCGAACGAGAGCCGCTTCACGCGCATCGAGCCCGGCCACTTGTTCGAGATCGAGCACCTGAACGGCCACCATTTCGTGCTCACGCTGACGCTCTCGCCCGAAGGCAGCGACGCCACGCGCGTGGATTGGCAGCAGACCTTCGACACCGTCGAGCACTACCGCAACCTGGCCACTTTTGTGGCGCAGGCCAACCAGCAGAACCTCGAGCGGCTGGCGGCCGAGGTGCAGGCGGGCGCGGACGCGGGTTGAGACAGGCACCAGCGGCTGCGCCCGCGAAGCACCGTTTCCATTGAGCAGATGACGCGCCCGGCCGGCCGGGCTGGCCGCTGTCGCATGACTTCGCTAACCTCTGCCGTGTCAGGCCACAAGGGAGTCAGGGCCATGCGGGTCGTTCTCGACGCAGGGAAGACGGTTGCTCGCGGTGATGGCGCCGTGCAACCTTGCGTGTGCCGCCCCGGGGCCCTCGCTGTTCATCGCGCCGCATGAAAGCCCGGCTGGAGCCATCGCACCTTGCACGCGGATGTCGCCGCCTGCTGGGTATCCTCTGGCTCTTGGGGCCGGTGCTTGCATGGGCGTCGCCTGCCACGCGCGCCGACGTCGCGAGCCCACTGCGCGTCGAAGCGGTGAGCGCGTGGCGCCACCTGGCCGCAGCCGCGCGCCGCGTGCCGCGCGTCGAGGTCGCGGCCACGCCGACCGAGTTGCCTCAAACCCAGGCGCTGGGCCTTCTCATCCGCGGGGCGCGCCAGGGGCGGCTCGTGGTGCTGACGCTCGATTCAGCGGGCGTCGTGGCCGCACGCCAGACCCGCGCGGCACCATCGGGACCGGGCAACCAGGGTCGCTCGCTCACCGTCGCGGGCAGTGGCGCAGACGATCTGCCCTTTGACCCGGGGCGGTACCTGGTGGCCGCACTCCTGCTGCGCGACGCAGGCGGCGAGGTCCCGGCCGCCCGCAGGAACTGGCAATCGGCACTGCCCGACTTGCTGACGCCTTGGCTCGAGGCCGCTCACGCCGCAGTCCCGCCGAATGCCGAATTGCTCGCCCTGGGGTTGGACACCTTCATCGTCTGCCTCGCGCGACGCCCGTGCCCGGGCTCGGCCCGGACGCGGCCGGCCCTCGACGAGATCGAGGACCTGCTTCGGCCGCCGCCCAATCTGCCGCCGGGCATCTTTCGGGACGAAGCGCCACCGCCTGGCGACCCCGTGCGGGCCCTGCCCGAGGCGGCGCTGGCCATCATCAAGGCCGCGGAGGGTTGGCGAGCCCAGATCTACGAGGACCCGGCGGGCTTCTGCACCATCGGTCACGGCCATCTGGTCAAACGCGGCCCGTGCGATGCCGAAACCCGTGCGCGCTTCGCGGGGGCGCTCACACCGCAAGAGGGTGAACGCCTGCTGCGCGAGGACTTGCGCGCGGCACAACTCGCCGTCGAACGACTGGTGCGGGTCCGGCTGGAAGACAGTCAATATGCGGCGCTGGTGTCCTTTGTCTTCAACGTCGGCGTGGGCAACTTCAGCCGTTCACGGCTGCTCGCTCTGCTCAATCGCCACGAGTCCAGAGCGGTCGTCACTCAGTTGGGGCTGTGGACGGCGGTGCGCGGCGTCGAGCTCGAAGGCCTGCGCAAGCGTCGCGAAGAAGAGGCCCGACTCTTCGCGCAGGCTCAGGGATTTCCAGCTCCGGGCACCACGCGGCGGATCGAGATCACCGGCTCGGCCATTCGTCGCGCGGATCGCGAGCAGCTACCTCTCATCGATATCGAAGCGGGCGAGTAGAGCGGCAAACCGCCGCGGACCGCCTCAGCCCGCCGCTTCACCCACCCGCTTGATCGCCGCGCGCACGCGCTGATAGGTGCCGCAGCGGCAGATGTTGCCCGACATCGCCGCATCGATCTGCGCGTCGGTGGGCTTGGGCGTGTCGCGCAGCAGCGCGCAGGCGCTCATCACCTGGCCGCTCTGGCAGTAGCCACACTGCACGACGTCGACCTCGTCCCAGGCCTTCTGCACGGCCTCGGGCACCGGGCCCGACAGCCCTTCGATGGTGGTGACGGCCTTGGCGGCCAGCGTCGAGATGGGCGTGACGCAGGCCCGCGTGGGCGCGCCGTCGACGTGCACGGTGCAGGCGCCGCACAGGGCCATGCCGCAGCCGTACTTGGTGCCCAGCAGGCCCAGTTCGCCGCGCAGCACCCACAGCAGCGGCGTGTCGGGTTCGGCCTTGACTTCGGTGTCCTTGCCGTTGATGTTCAGGCGGATGCTCATGGTGCGGTGTGTCCTTCAGGCCAGGCGCAAGGGCAGCGCGCGCAGGCGCTGGCCGGTGAGTGCAAATACGGCGTTAGCCACGGCCGGCGCGACGGGCGGCGTGCCCGGCTCGCCCATGCCTTCGGGGTGTTCGGTGCTGGGGATGATCTCGGTGAACACCTGCGGCGCTTCGTTCATGCGCAGCACCGGCGCGTCGTGGAAGTTGCCGGGCTTGACCTGGCCCTTCTCGATGCGCACGCCGCCTTGCAGCGCGGCCGACAGGCCGAAGATCACGGCACTTTCCATCTGCTGGCGGATGCCCTCGGGGTTGACGGGCAGACCGCAGTCCACGGCGCACCACACGCGGTGCACGCGGATGGTCTTCTTGTCGGCGTCCAGGCTGACCTCGGCCACCTGCGCGACGATGGCGCCGAAGCTCTGGTGCAGCGCCACGCCGCGCGCACGCCGCGCGCCGTCCGGCCCCGGCAGCGGCGCGGTGCGCCAGCCCGAGATGTCGGCCACCTTCTGCAGCACGGCCAGGTGGCGCGGGTGGCGCTGGAGCAGCGCCGCGCGGAAGGCCACCGGATCGGCCTTGGCCGCCGCGGCGCATTCGTCGATGAATCCTTCCTTGAAGAAGGCCTGGTGCGAGTGGCCCACGCTGCGCCAGAAGCCCACCGGCACCGGCAGATCGACGATCTCGTGGCCGATGCGCGCGGCCGGAAATTCGTAGGGTTGGTCGAAAGCGCCTTCGTCCGTGGTCTTGTCCGGGCCCATGCCGGCCAGGCCGAACAGCCGGTTCAGCACCTGATGCACGATGGACTGCCCGGCCGAGACGTTGTGCCAGGCCACCAGTGCGCCCTGCGCATCGAAGCCGGCCTTGAAGCGGCTGACCGCGGCGGGACGGTAGAAGTCGTGCTGCGTGTCCTCGGTGCGCGTCCAGAAGGTCTGCACCGGTCGGCCATCACCGTGCTGGGCGATGGCCGCGGCCTGCGCGATGAAATCGATGTCCAGCCGCCGCCCGAAGCCGCCGCCCAGCATCTGCACCTGCACGTCGATGCGGTGGTTCTCCAGACCCGTCACGCGGTGCACGGCCATGCGTGCCAGGCCCGGCACTTGCGTGGGCGCCCAGACCGTGGCCTTGCCGTCGGCGATCTGCACGGTGCAGTTCATCGGCTCCATGGTCTGGTGGGCCAGCCAGGGCGCGCGGTATTCGGCCTCGAGGGTGCGCGCGGCACCACCCATCGCTGCCGCCACGTCGCCGGTCTTGAAGTAGCCGAAGCCTTCGCCCTTGGCGGCCACCTGCGCCAGCTGGTCCATCGCGGCGGCGCTGTCGAAGCTGGCGGCGGCGCCGTGGTCCCACTCCACTTTGACGGCTTCCACACCCTTCATCGCATGCCAGGGGCTGTCGGCGATCACGGCCACGCAGCCGGTGCCGCCGTGCAGGCCGTCCAGCGAGACCACCTTGACGACGCCGGGCAGCGCCATGGCCGGCGCAGGGTCGAAAGTCCGCGCGCGCCCGCCCAGCGTGGGGCACATGCGCACGCTGGCCCAGCGCATGTCGGGCAGGCGGACGTCCAGCCCGTAGCGTGCCTGGCCGCGCGCCTTGGCCGGGCCGTCGATGCGCGCGCGCGGCTGGCCGATCAGCTTGAACTGCTCGGGTGTCTTGAGCTTGACCTGCTCCGGCAGCGGCCCGGCGGCCGCCTCCGCCACCAGTTCGCCGAAACGTGCGCGGTGATTGCTGTTGGCGTGCAGCAACTCGCCGTTGCGCACGACGATTTCGTCCGGGCTGACCTTCCAGCGGCGCGCGGCCGCGCCCACCAGCATGGCCCGCGCCGACGCGCCGGCCTCGCGCATCGGCAGCCACAGGTCCTTGACGGTGGATGAGCCGCCCGTCATCTGCAGACCCCAGTTGCGCATGGTTTTGGCCGTCAGCCATTGCGCAGTGCGCTTGACCGCGCCCTTGTCGTCGGGATGGAAGGGCAGGCCGTCCACCACGGTGGCCAGGTTGTTGTAGATGGCGTCGACAGGTGGATGTTCGGTGCTCACGCGCGACCAGTCGGCATCGAGCTCGTCGGCCAGCACCATCGCCAGACTGGTCAGCACGCCCTGCCCCATTTCGGACTTGGGCACCTGCACGATCACGCGGTCGTCGGGTGTCAGCGTCACCCAGCCGTTGAAGGCGTGGCGGCCCGGCAGGATGGGCTGCGGCTCGTCCGGCATCAGGCGCGCGCGCGGCGGACGCACCGCCCAGCCGATGGTCAAGGCGCCGGCCGCGGCCAGGGTTCCCAGGATGAAGGCACGTCTTGGTTTCATGCACCGCATGCTAAGCGGAGCCTTCGTGCCTGCCGCAAGCGGGTCAGCCCGCGGTTCAGGCCGGCCGGTTCTTCACCGCTTCCAGGCGTTGCAGCAGCTGCGTGGCCATCGGCACCGTGAGCATCGTGCTGCCCACGGCCATCAGCAGCAGGGCCGTGAAGGTGCCGGCGGTGATCACGCCCTTGTCCAGCAGGATGTTGGCGAAGATGATCATGATGAGTGCCTTGGTCTGCAGCAGCCAGCCGATCAGGCGCGCCTCGCCGCGGCTCCAGCCCAGCCAGCGCCCCGCCAGGCCCACGCCGATGAGCTTGCCCGCCACCGCCGCCACCAGCAGCAGCGCCGCCGCCAGCAGCACCGTCGCGCCGCCCATGGCCCATTGCGTGCGCAGCCCCGTGCTCAGGAAGAACACCGGCATCACGACCAGCAGCACGTGGTGGCGCAGCGCGTCCAGCGCGCCGTGGCCGAACCATTCGGCATCCAGCACCGCGCCGGCCAGGAAGGCGCCCACCATGAAATGCAGGCCGGCCCAGTCGGCCGCCAGCGCGGCGGCGATCAGCCACACCAGGCCAGCGGCCCAGCGGTCGCGCGCGGGCAGGCGGTGGATGAGCGTTCGCACCGCCCAGGCCGCGGCGCCGAAGGCCGCCAGGAAGGCGAGTTGCCGGCCCACGCGCTCCCAGTCCATCAGGATCAGCGCCAGCACGCCCCAGATGGCGATGTCGTCCAGGCTCGCATAGCGCAGGATGCGCTGGCCCAGCGGCAGGCGCAGCACGCCGAGCTTTTCCATCAGCAGCACGAGGATGGGCAGGGCCGTCACCGCACAGGCCATGCCCACGCCCAGCACGAATTGCCAGGTCCGCGCCTGCGGGCCGATC
Organism: Pseudomonadota bacterium; assembly: GCA_963205115.1. Taxonomy (GTDB): domain Bacteria; phylum Pseudomonadota; class Gammaproteobacteria; order Burkholderiales; family Burkholderiaceae_C; genus Rubrivivax. The sequence continues at coordinate 8,548 of CAUJHV010000054.1, forward strand.
CAGCCCGGCGACAGCGCCAGCAGCGCCCAGGCCGCCGCCGCGCCCAGCAGCAGCGGCGTGACCAGCGCCAGGCCTGCGGTCACGCCGGTCTCGCGCCGGTGCACCCAGGCCTGCCGCAGGTCGAGTTCGATACCCGCCAGCCACACGAAGAGCATCACCGCCCACCAGGCCACGCCGTTGAGCGCGCCGATCACCGGCGGCGGGAACACCAGCTCATAGGCCTGCGGCCAGACCGAGCCCAGCATGCCCGGCCCCAGGGCGATGCCGGCCAGGATCTGCACCACCACCAGGGGCGCAAAATCATCCGTGCGCCCCAACCGCCACACGAGGTAGGGCAGGCTGAAGACCAGCAGCATGGCCAGCAGGAAGCGTTCGGTCGTCGACATGGCAGTGGACAGTGTGACACTGCACGCGACGGCATCGCGCCGACCGATCCACCCCCGACGGCACACACCGCGGGAAACCCCCGAGCGGGGTGCACTGGAATTCACCCTAGACGCCGCGTGGGCGGCGCCGCTAACGTGTTCCTATTGCCGCGTACCCGGAGACCACCGATGGCCCAGCCACTCCTGCTCGACCTCATCTACAACCACGAGAAGAACCTGGCGGACAAGGTCTTCCTGACCCAGCCCATCGGCAACGGCCAGATCGTCGACTACACCTGGAAGCAGACCATGGACCAGGCGCGGCGCATGGCCACGCACCTGCAGTCCCTGGGCTTGCCGAAGGGCGCGCGCGTCGCGATGCTGTCGAAGAACTGCGCGCACTTCGTGATGGCCGAGCTTGCGATCTGGATGGCCGGCTACACCACCGTGGCCATCTTCCCCACCGAAACCGCGGAGACCGTGCGCTACGTGCTCGAGCACAGCGAAGCCAGCCTGCTGTTCGTGGGCAAGCTCGACACCTGGCCGCACCAGAAGCCCGGCGTGCCCGCCGGCCTGCCTCAGATCGCCTTCCCGCTCGCGCCGGACAACCACGGCCTGCCGACCTGGGACGAGATCGTCTCGCGCAACCAGCCTTTGGCCGGCCAGCCCGCACGCGCCGCGAGCGACCTGGGCCTGCTGATGTACACCTCGGGCTCCACCGGCACACCCAAGGGGGTGATGCACAGCTTCGAGCGTTTCTCGGCCGCGTCCGCGGGCATTGCCGCCTACCTCCAGGAACAGCTCGGCAAGGACACGCAGAACCGCGTGCTGTCCTACCTGCCGCTGTCGCACATCTTCGAGCGCTCCTGGATCGAAGGCGCGGCGCTGGCCGACGGCCGCACGCAGATCTTCTTCGCCGAGACGCTGGACACCTTCCTGGCCGATCTGCAACGCGCGCGCCCCACGCTGTTCATCAGCGTGCCGCGCCTGTGGCTGAAGTTCTACCAGGGCGTGCTGTCCAAGATGCCGGCGCAGAAACTCGAGCGCATGCTGAAGATTCCCATCCTGGGCAAGATCGTCGCGAAGAAGGTGCGCACGGGCCTCGGCCTGGACCACGTGCTGATGGCCGGCAGCGGCTCCGCGCCCATCCCGCCGGACCTCATCGCCTGGTACCGCCGCATCGGCCTGAAGCTCTTCGAGGGCTACGCGATGACGGAGGACTGCGCCTACTCCTTCTCGTCGAAGGACGGCTTCGCCGAGCCCGGCTACGTGGGCGTGGCCTTGCCGGGCGTGCAGGCCAAGCTCAGCCCCGAGGGCGAGATCCTGATCAAGAGCCCGGGCCAGCTGGTGGGCTACTACAAGCGTCCCGACCTGGATGCCGAGGTCTTCACCGCCGACGGCTACTTCCGCACCGGCGACCTGGGCGAGTTCAACAGCAAGAAGATGCTCAAGCTCACGGGCCGCGCCAAGGAGATGTTCAAGACCGCCAAGGGCAAGTACGTGGCCCCGGCGCCGATCGAAAACCGCATCAATTCGCACCCGATGATCGAGCTGTCGCTGGTGTCGGGCGTGGGCCAGCCGGCGGCTTATGCCGTGGTGCTGCTGGCCGAGCACCTGCGGCCCAAGCAGCACGAGGCCGCCGTGCGCCAGCAGGTGCAGGCCGAGCTGACCAAGCTGCTCAACGACATCAACGCCTCGGTGGCCGACTACGAGCAGCTGAAGATGTTTGTCGTCGCCCGTGAGCCCTGGTCCATCGAAAACGGCATGCTGACGCCGACGATGAAGATCAAGCGCATGAAGATCGAGAAGATGCTCGAGCCCGAGCTCGACCGCTGGTACGGCGACAAGCAGAAAGTGCTCTGGCAGTGAGCACGGGCGCGGTCGCCACCCTCCACGGCGGTGACCGCGTCGCGCAGGCGTTGCGCGAGCAGGGCGTGCCCTGCATCTTCACCTTGTGCGGCGGGCACATCTCGCCCATCCTGACGGCGGCCCGCGCGCGCGGCATCCGCATCGTCGACATGCGCGACGAGGCCACCGCGGTTTTCGCGGCCGACGCCACCGCGCGCCTGTCGGGCCGGCCCGGCGTGGCTGCCGTGACCGCAGGACCGGGCATCACCAATACCATCACCGCGCTGAAGAATGCGCAGCTCGCGCAGAGCCCGCTGGTGCTGATCGGCGGCGCGGCGCCCACCGCACTGCAAGGCCGCGGCGCGCAGCAGGACATCGACCAGCGCCCACTGGTCGAGCCGCACGTCAAGCGCTTCTTCAAGATGCGCCGCGTGCGCGACCTGGGCGCCACGGTGCACGAGGCCTTCGCGCTGGCGCGTGCGGGCGTGCCCGGGCCGGTCTTCATCGAATGCCCGGTCGACCTGCTGTACCCGGAAGAAGAGATACGACAGTGGTATGCGCAGGCGGCGGGCAAGGGCACGTCGCTGCCCGAGCGTGCATTGCGCTGGTATCTCGGGCGGCACGTGCAGCGCATGTTCGACGGCGTCGAGGCGCCCGTGCCGCCGGCGTCGGCATCGGTGAACGCGCCACGTGCGTCAGCGGCCGCGCGGCAAGCGGTCGCGCAGGCGCTGGCCCGCGCCGAGCGGCCGCTGGCCGTCATCGGCAGCCAGGCGGTGGTCGAAGCCGCACAGGCCGACGCGCTGGCGCAGGCCGTGGGCCGGCTGGGCATCCCGGTGTACCTGTCCGGCATGGCCCGCGGCCTGCTGGGCCGCGACCACCCGCTGCAGATGCGCCACCAGCGCCGGCAGGCCCTGCGCGAAGCCGATGCCGTGCTGCTGGCCGGCGTGCCCTGCGACTTCCGGCTGGACTACGGCCGGCACGTGCGGCGCAGCGCCACGCTGATCGCCGCCAACCGCAGTGCGCGCGATGCCAGGCTCAACCGCAAGCCCGACGTGCTGGCGCTGGGTGATGCGGGCGCGCTGCTGATCGACCTGGCCGCGAGCCTCGGCGCCGAAGGCCCGACGCGCGACGGCACCTGGGTGGCCACGCTGCGCGGGCGCGACCGGGTGCGCGAGGACGAGATCGACGCCGAGGCCGCCGTGCGCGGCGAGCACGTCAACCCGGTGGCGCTGCTGCGCGCGCTGGATGCGGTGGCGGCGCCGGACGCCCTCTTCGTGGCCGATGGCGGCGACTTCGTCGGCACGGCCAGCTACGTGCTGCATGCCCGCGGCCCGCTGGGCTGGCTGGACCCGGGCGCCTTCGGCACGCTGGGCGTGGGCGCGGGCTTTGCGATGGGCGCGGCGCTGGCGCGGCCCGGGCGCGAGGTCTGGATCGTCTTCGGCGACGGCGCCTGCGGTTTCGGCCTGGCCGAATTCGACAGCTTCGTGCGCCACGGCATCCCGGTGATAGCCGTCGTCGGCAACGACGCCGGCTGGACGCAGATCGCGCGCGAGCAGGTCAAGATGCTCGGCGACGGCGTGGGCACGGTGCTGGCACGCACCGACTACCACACGGTGGCTGCCGGCTTCGGTGCCGAGGGCCTGCGGGTCACGCGCATGGACGAGGTCGAACCGGCCTTGCAGCGTGCGCGCGAACTGGCGCATCAGGGGCGGCCGGTGCTGGTCAACGTGTGGCTGGACAAGACAGCCTTCCGCGAAGGCTCCTTGTCGATGTGAAGGCGCGGCCCGGCCACGCCGGCCTCACTTGCGTGCGGCCTTCTTGGCGGGCGCGGCCTTTGCCGCCGCCTTCGATGCCGGGGCCGACTTGGCCGGCGCTGCTTTTGCGGTCTTGCCGGCCTTGGCGGCCTTGCCCGCCTCGCCCACCAGCGCGTCGAGGTTTTTCATGATCTCGTTTTCGATGGTCTTGGCAAACGCGCCCAGCAGGAAACCCAGCTTGGCGTGCAGGTCGAAATAGTCCCCGGCCACCACCAGTTCGCCGCTCACGCCGGTGCGTGTGAATTCCACCGTGTCGTGCGTCTTGCCTTCGACGACGGTGCAGGCCATGTCGAACTTCTGCTCGACCTCCTCGGCCCATTGCCAGGCGATCTCGCGCGCCTTGGCCAGACCCAGGTCGTGATCGCGGTGGATGCGGATGTCGGGCACAGGTCGTCTCCTCGTGTCGGTCGTTAGGGTGCCAGCTGCCGCCGGCGTTCGTCGCGCGGCAAGGCCGCCAGTTCGCGCACCGCGGCATAAAAACGGTTGAAGTCGCGGCCGCTGCGCTCGAACAGGCGCTCGAAGCCGGGTACCCATTCGTCGTAGGCCGCCTGCACGCCGACGCTGGCGTTGTTGGCCTGCGCGATCCAGCCATCGTAGCCGCTGAAGCCGTTCCAGCGCTCGCGCTTGAGTGTGTCGAAATCGCTTCGCAGCTGCGCGTACAGCGCGGCCTTGCGTGTGCGCTTGTCGGCGTCCGGCAGGTTCGAGGCGTACAGCTCGGCCAGGCGCCGGCGAAAGTCCTGCGTGAGCGCGCGGAAGTCCCGCCGCCGGGCGTCGAAGGCCGCGTAGTCGGCACGCGCGGCCGCGCTGGCCTGGGTCTGCAGCCACAAGGCGCCGCCCAGGCGTTCGACGGCGGTGGCGAAGCTTTCGTTGAAGCTGGTGTCGTCGGCGACGTAGACCACCTGGTGCGCCAACTCGTGGAAGATGATGCGCGCCAGCTCGCCTTCGGGCCAGCGGATGAAGGTGTTGAGCAGCGGGTCGCCGCCCAGCCAGTTCGACCAGCCCAGCGTGCTGTAGGCCGGCACGCCGTAGACCGACACCTCCCAGCCTTCCCCGCGCAGCTGCGTGGCCAGGGTTTCGGCTTCCTGGCGGTTGAAATAGCCGCGGTAGCCCACGCAGCCCATGATCGGGAAGCACCAGGTCTTCAGCGTCAGCGACAGCGGCGGTGCGGCCACGACGTTCCACACCGCCGCGCCGCGCTGCAGATCGGCATAGCGCCGGTAGCTCGAGTTGTCGGGCAGCTGGAGCTCGCGCACCGCAAAGTCACGCATGCGCTCGGCCAGCTCCAGGCGGGCGCGCAGCTCGGGCGTGGTCTGTGGATCGGCCAGCACCTCGTTGACGGGGCGTGCGCGTTCCATCAGGTCCAGGTGGCCACCCACGGACTGCGCGTAGTAGCCGATGCTGCAACCGCTGCCCAGGCAGGCCACCGCCAGGAGCAGCGCGGTCGCGCCGCTGATGCCGGCGGCAGCCATCAGCAGCCGTTTCCAGCGCATGACGGGCGCGTCACGGCAAGACCGCCGGCCCGAGCGACCGGCCGTGCGCGGCCGATCCGCGCGGTGTCAGCGTCAGGCCGGCCGCACATCGACCAGGCAGTCGTAGAAGGTCGGCGCGCGGCCCATGTCGGTGAGCGCCTGCGAGGTCAGCTCGTTGACGTTCGTGCCGTTCAGCCCCATCTTGCGCCACCACACGCCCAGCCCGTTGACCACGCCCGGGCGGGCGCGCGGGCTCACCACCGCCTTGCAGCGGTAGCGGCCGCGGTCATTGAAGACATCGACCACCGCGCCGTCGACGATGCCGCGCGTCTGTGCATCGCCGGCATGGATCTCCAGGATGGGCTCGCCTTCGATGTGGCGCAGGCTCTTGACGTTGACGAAGCTGGAATTGAGGAAGTGGCGCGCCGGCGGCGAGATCATCGCCAGCGGGAAGCGCGCGGCCAGCGCGGGCGAAGACGCGACGCTCTCGTGGTTGGGCACGTGGTCCGGCACGCCCAGACCCGGCGCGTCGACGATCGCGCGCCCGTCGGCCGTGGGAAAGCCGCCGTCGGCAAAGGGCCGCTCGGGCACCGGCACACGCACCCAGCCCTGGCTGGACAGCGCGTCGAAATCCACCGCAGCGGACTTGAAGGCAGCGCGCGCGAGGGTCTCGTCGCTGTCCTGGAAGCAGGGCTCGTCGAAGCCCATGCGCGCGGCCAGCCGGCGGAAGATCTCGGTATTCGGCAGCGCCTGGCCGACCGGGTCGATCGCCGGGTGGTTGATCAACGCATAGGTGTGGCCGTAGCTGCGGTGCACATCGAGGTGCTCGAGCTGCGTGGTCGCCGGCAGCACGAGGTCGGCCAGGTCGGCCGTGTCCGTCATGAAGTGCTCCAGCACCACGGTAAACAGGTCCTCGCGCGCAAAGCCCTGCACCACACGCGCACTGTGCGGCGCCACGGCCACCGGGTTGCTGTTGTAGACCACCACGGCGTCGATGCGCGGCCCGAAATCAGGCGAGGCCGGCCGCAGCAGGTCGTCGCCGATGGTGGCCATGTTGACGATGCGCGGACGCGGCTGCGGCATCAGGTCGGGGCGTTCGAGCGCGGCGCTGTCCACGGCCGGCGCAAACCAGCCCGAAGCCGACAGCAGCATGCCGCCGCCGCGCTGGCGCCAGGCGCCGGTCAGGCAAGGCAGCAAGGCCACCAGGCGCACGGCATTGCCGCCGCCATGCACACGCTGCATGCCGTAGTTCAGGCGGATCGCGGCCGGCGAGGTATCGGCATAGTCGCGCGCCAGCTGGCGCACCTCCGCAGCCGTGATGCCGCAGGTCTGCGCCGTGCGTTCGGCCGTCCAGGCCAGCGCCTTGTCGCGCAGCGCCGGCCAGCCGTTGACGTGGCGCTGGATGTAATCCTCGTCCAGGCCGCCGGCAACGATCCACTCGTGCATCATGCCCAGCGCCAGCGCGCCGTCGGTGCCCGGCAGCAGCGCGATGTGCTGGTGGCACTTGTCGGCAGTCTCCGTGCGGCGCGGGTCGATGCACACCAGCTTGGCGCCCTGGCGCTTGGCCTGCTGCGCAAAAGTCCAGAAGTGCAGATTCGAGGCGATCGAGTGGCTGCCCCAGATGAGGATCAGGCGGCTGTGCGCATAGTCCTCCAGGTGCATGCCCAGCTTGCCGCCATAGGTGGCCACCAGCGCGTCGCCGCCGGCGTTGGAGCAGATCGTGCGGTCCAGCCGCGAGGCCCCCAGGCGGTGGAAGAAGCGCGCCGCGATGCTTTCGCCCTGCACCAGGCCCATGGTGCCGGCGTAGCTGTAGGGCAGGATGGCCTGTGCCGCGCCCGCGCCGCGGGAGGCGATGGCCGACAGGCGCTGCGCCACGGTGTCCAGCGCCTCGTCCCAGGACATGTCCTGCCACTGCCCGCTGCCCTTGGGGCCGACACGTTTGCGCGGCTGCAGCAGACGTTCGGCGTGGTAGGTGCGCTCGGCGTAGCGGCTGACCTTGGTGCACAGCGCGCCATGCGTGGGCGGGTGTGCCGGATCCCCCTGGATGCGGACCACGCGCCCCTGCTCGACGGTCACGAGCATCGCGCAGGTATCGGGGCAGTCGTGCGGGCACGCGCCACGCACGACATGAGCGCCCGCCGCGGGCACAGGGGGAACCATTGAGCTCATGGGGTGATGATGGCATACCCCCAAAAATCGGACGCCACGGCAGCGTAATATCAATTCTTTCAATTCAACGCTGCCGGGCCCTCCGCATGCAAGTCATTGATTCCATCCTGGCGGATGCCGCGGCCATCGCTGCCATCCGCCGCGACATCCACGCGCATCCGGAGCTGTGTTTCCAGGAACAGCGCACGGCCGACGTCATCGCCCGCGCGCTCACCGAATGGGGCATCCCCATCCACCGCGGCATGGGCAAGACCGGCGTCGTGGGCATCATCAAGAACGGCACGTCCTCGCGCGCCGTGGGCCTGCGCGCCGACATCGACGCGCTGCCGATGACCGAGCACAACCACTTCCCGCACGCCAGCCAGCACGCCGGCAAGATGCACGCCTGCGGCCACGACGGCCACACGGCCATGCTGCTGGCCGCGGCCAAGCACCTCAGCCGCCACCGGAACTTCGACGGCACGGTCTACCTGATCTTCCAGCCGGCCGAAGAAGGCGGCGGCGGCGCGCGCGAGATGATCAAGGACGGCATCTTCGAGAAGTTCCCGATGGAAGCCGTCTTCGGCGCACACAACTGGCCGGGCATGCCGGTGGGCATGGTGGGCGTGAACCCCGGCGCGATGATGGCCTCGAGCAACGAGTTCTACATCACCGTGCGCGGCAAGGGCTCGCATGCGGCGCTGCCCCACCTGGGCATCGACCCGGTGCCCATCGCCTGCCAGATGGTGCAGGCCTTCCAGACCATCATCACGCGCAACCGCCGGCCGATCGACCCGGGGGTGATCTCGGTCACCACCATCCATGCCGGCGAAGCCACCAACGTCGTGCCCGACACGGTGCGCATCGAAGGCACGGTGCGCACCTTCTCGCTGGAGGTGCTGGATCTCATCGAAAAGCGCATGCGACAGGTGGCCGAACACACCTGCGCGGCCTTCGACGCCACCTGCGAATTCGAATTCCAGCGCAACTACCCGCCCACGGTGAACCACGCGGCGGAGACCGAATTTGTCAAGCGCACGCTGCAAGGCGTGGTGGGCGACTCGAACGTCGTGCCCTTCGAGCCCACGATGGGTGCCGAGGACTTCAGCTACTTCCTGCTGGAAAAACCCGGCTGCTACTTCACGCTGGGCAACGGCGACGGCGCGCACCGCGAAGGCGGCCACGGCATCGGCCCTTGCATGCTGCACAACCCGAGCTACGACTTCAACGACGAGCTGATCCCGCTGGGCGGCACCTGCTGGGTGCGTCTGGCCGAGGCTTGGCTGGCGCGGCCCGCCGCCTGACGCGGGGCGCGCCATGCCAGCTGCACAACACTTCTCGCAGACCTATGTCGAAGCGCGCACGCGCTTCCTGGACGCCGCGCGCGACGCCGGTGCCGCGGTGCAATCGCACCTCCATCCGATGCGCGGGCACGATGGCGAAGAAATGGCCATGGACGTCGTACGGCTGGGCGCCGCCGATGCGCCCGGGCTGCTGGTCATCAGCAGCGCCTGCCATGGCGTCGAAGGCTATTGCGGCTCCGGCGTGCAGGTCGCGCTGCTGCGCGACGCCGCCTGGCGCGACGCGGTGCGCGCCGGCTCGTGCGCCGTGCTGCTGATCCACGCCCTGAACCCCTACGGCTTTTCGCAGTGGCGCCGGGTGACCCAGGAAGGCGTGGACCTCAACCGCAACTGGCACGACTTCAGCCGCCCGCTGCCGGAAAACGCGGGCTATGACGAACTGGCCTCGGCCGTCGTCCCCGACACCTGGCCCGAACCGCCGGAAGCCGCCCGGCGGCTGGCCGACTACGCGGCCCGCCACGGCCAGCGCGGCCTGCAGACAGCTCTGAGCGGTGGGCAGTACCGCCACCCCGCGGGCATCTTCTTTGGCGGTCAGGCGCCGACCTGGAGCCAGCAGACCTTGCGCCAAGTGATGCGCGAGCATGGCACGCGCTGCCGCCGGCTGGGCTGGATCGACCTGCATACCGGGCTGGGGCCGTCTGGCCACGGTGAACGCATCTTTGCCTGCCGCGACGATGCTGCCGCCCTGCAACGCGCACGCGCCTGGTGGGGCACCGAAGTCACGTCGATCTACGACGGCTCGTCGACCTCTGCCCTGCTGCAGGGTCTGATGTGGCAGGTGGCCGACTGGGATTGCGCGCAGGCCGAATACACCGGCATCGCGCTCGAATACGGCACCGTCCCGATGGACGATGTGATGGCTGCGCTGCGCGCCGACCACTGGATGCACGCGCATCCGGCGGCGTGCGGCGACGCCCAGCGCGCCCAGATCCGCCGCGCGGTGCGCGACGCCTTCTACATCGACACCGTCGAATGGAAGACGCGCATCGTCGAGCAGGCGCAGGACGCCGTGCGGCAAGGCCTGAAAGGGCTGGCCGGCTGAGGCTCAGGCAGCGACTGCGGCCCGGCAGCAACGCTCAGAGCCAGCCCTGCTCGCGCAGCGCCGTTTCGGCCTGCGACGCCTTTTCGAAGCGCAGGCCTTCCCATCCATGCCGCCGTGCGGCCTCGATATTGCCGGCGTGGTCGTCGATGAACATCGGCGGCGCACCGTTCAGCCCGAAACGCAGCGAAGCCAGCTCGAACATCGCCGGCCAGGGTTTGACCAGGCCCACGCGGCCCGAGAAGATGCCGTCGTCGAACTCGCCGACGAAGGGGTTCAGTCGCTCCAGGTGATCGGCATACGGCCGCGGCATGTTGGACAGGAACACCATGCGGTAGCCCCGGGCCTTCAGCTCGCGGAACAAGGCCACCGTGTCGTGCTGCGGCTCCAGATGCCCGGGCACGGCCTCGATGATGCGCCGCATGGCCGCCTCGGGCAGCCCTGTGCGCACGGCGATGCGCCGTGCCAGCGAGTGTTCGTCGTCCAGACCGAGATCGAAGCGCGCCCAGTCGCTGTCCGGCGTGAAGCTCTGGAAGACCTGCGCCATCAGCTGCCGCGCCGCGTCTTCGTCGGCCGCCAGCTCAGGCAAGGCCTGTTGCATCAGCTGCACCGGTTGCCAGCGGAAGAGCACAGCACCGAAATCGAAGATGACCGTGCGGCGCCCGGTGGATGCCGTCGCCACCGGGGAGCGAGATCCTTCGATCATGAGGTCAGACGTTGGAGAAGACCAGCGGTCGAGCCGTCCAGGCCGCTGACGTCGCGGCTGTCCATGCGCGGCAGCAGCGCGTTGCACAAGGCCTTGCCCAGTTCGACGCCCCACTGGTCGAAGCTGTTGATGCCCCACAGCGCGCCGCTGACGAAGACGCGGTGCTCGTACAGCGCGATCAGCGCGCCCAGCGAACGCGGTGTCAGCGCCTCCAGCACGAGCGTCGTGCTCGGGCGGTTGCCGGGGAAGCTGCGGTGCTGCGCCAGGCGCGCGCGGTCGAAGTCCGGGCTGGCGGTGGGCGCCATCTCGGTGGCAGCCGCCGCGGCCGTCTTGCCCAGCATCAGCGCCTGGCTCTGCGCCAGGCAGTTGGCCAGCAGCTTGGTCTGCTGGTCGGGCAGGTCATGCGCGGCGCGCTTGACGGCGATGAACTCCACCGGGATCACGTCGGTGCCCTGGTGCAGCATCTGGAAGTACGCGTGCTGGCCGTTCGTGCCGGCCTCGCCCCACACGACCGGGCTGGTGCCGAAGGGCACGGCCTGCCCGTCCATGTCGACGCACTTGCCGTTGGATTCCATCTCCAGCTGCTGCAGGTAGGCCGCGAATCGCTTGAGCCCCTGGTGGTAGGGCGCGACGCTGCGGCTGCCGAAGCCGTGGAAGTTGCGGTACCAGACGTCCAGCAGACCCAGCTGCACCGGCAGGTTCTTTTCCAGCGGCGCCTCGGCGAAATGCCGATCCATCGCGTGCGCACCGGCCAGCATCGCGCGGAAATGCTCGGAGCCTACGGCGATGGCGATGGGCAGCCCGATGGCGCTCCACAGCGAATAACGCCCGCCCACCCAGTCCCAGAAACCGAAGGTGGTGGTGATGCCAAATTCGGCCGCCGCCTTGAGGTTGGTCGTGACACCGATGAAGTGCTTGGCGCGATCAGCGCCGGCCGGCATGCCCGCATCGAACCAGGCGCGCGCGGCGTGCGCATTGGCCATGGTTTCCTGCGTCGTGAAGGTCTTGCTGGCGATGATGAACAGCGTGTGCTGCGGCTTCAGGCCACGCAGCACCGCGGTGATGTCGGACCCGTCGACGTTGCTGACGAAGTGGTAGCGCAAGCCACGGTGCAGGTAGGGCTCCAGCGCCGGCACGGCCATCTGCGGGCCGAGGTCGGAGCCGCCGATGCCGATGTTGACGATGTCGGTGTAGGGTGCGCCGGCCGATGCGCGCACCTGGTCCGCAAAGGCCAGGAAAGCGTCGAGCACCGCGTGGACCTCGTCGCTGAGCGGACCGGCGCCGCGCGGCGCGCGCAGGGCCGTGTGCAGCACCGCGCGGCCTTCGGTGGCATTGATGCGCGCGCCGGCCAGCAGCGCATCGCGGCGCGCCTCGAGCCGGCACTCGCGCGCGAGCTCCAGCAGGAAACGCTGCGTGGCCAGGTCCCACCGGTTCTTGGACAGGTCGGCGAAGACCTCGGGCGCTTCGAGCGACAGGTGCGCGAAGCGCGCGGGGTCGCGCGTGAAGGCTTCGCGCAGGTCGAGGTCGCGGCCGTGGGCCTCGAAGTGGCCTTGCAGCGCGCTCCACGCGGCTGTACGGTCGCAGCGCGGTGCGCCCATGGGTGAGTTGGCCGTCATGCGCGCAGCCCCTCGATCAGCGCATCGAGCTTGCCGGCGTCGGCGGCAAAGGCGCGGATGCCCTCGGCCAGCTTCTCGGTGGCCATGGCGTCTTCGTTCAAGGCCCAGCGGAAGCCGGCCTCGTCGTAGTGGACACGCGCCAGATCGGCCGCGGGTGCCGCAGCCGGATCGAGCCGGCGTTCCAGCGGCGCGTCCGTGGCCTGCAGGCTGGCCAGCAGCTCCGGGCTGATGGTCAGCAGGTCACAGCCGGCCAGCGCGACGATCTGCCCGACGTTGCGGAAGCTCGCGCCCATCACCTCGGTGGCGATGCCGAACTGCTTGTAGTAGCGGTAGATCTGCGTCACGGACTGCACGCCCGGGTCGTTGACACCGGCCTTGGCGGCTTCGTCCCAGCCCGCGCCGGCGGACTTCTTGTACCAGTCGTAGATGCGGCCGACAAAGGGCGAGATCAGCTGCACGCCGGCTTCGCCGCAGGCCACCGCCTGGCAGAACGCGAACAGCAGCGTGAGGTTGCAGCGGATGCCTTCGGCCTCGAGTGCCCGCGCCGCCTGGATGCCTTCCCAGGTGGAGGCGATCTTGATCAGCACACGATCGCGCCCGATGCCCGCGGCCTCGTACAAGGCCATGATGCCGCGCGCACGCGCCACGGTGGCGGCGGTGTCGAAGGACAGGCGCGCATCGACCTCGGTGCTGACGCGGCCCGGCACGACTTTCAGGATCTCGCGGCCGAAGCGAACGAGCACCTGGTCGACGACCGCCGGCAGCGGCGCGCCGCGGTGCGCGGCCACCGTCTCGGCCAGCAGCGGCGCGTAGTCCGGCTGCTGCACGGCCTTGAGGATCAGCGAGGGGTTGGTGGTGGCATCTCGCGGCGCAAACTGGGCGAGCTGCTTGAAGTTGCCGGTATCGGCCACGACCGTGGTGTAGCGGCGGAGTTGTTCGAGCTGGTTCATGGCGCTTGATTTGACCACCGCCCGGACCCCCTGCCCGCGGGTCGGTTACGCGGTGGTTTCAGTGCCGCGCGCGTGGCGCGGCGGGCGCATTCACCACTGGCTGACGCTGGCCGGCTTGCGCCGCACCATGTCGGCCTCGGCGGCCCGCATCAGCTCGTCGGGGTCGGTCGCGTCGTCGGGGTACAGCGCCACGCCCACCGTGCCGGCGAGTTCCGCGACGGGGCCGCCGGGTGAGATTTCCACCGGATCGCGCAGCACACGCTCGACCTGGTCGCGGATGAATTCCGCGCTGTCCTCGCTGCCCACGCCGTCCAGCAGCAGCACAAATTCGTCGCTGGCCCAGCGCGCGACGAGGTCGGTGTCACGCACGGTCTGGCGCAGGCGTCGACCGAGCGTGGCCAGCACCGTGTCGCCCGCCTCGTGGCCGAGCCGGTCGTTGACGTCCTTGAAGCGGTCCAGGTCGACAAACATCAGCGCGAGCTTCGGGCCGTCCTTCTGGCGCCGACCCGGGCGCATGCGGTCGTGCAACCGGGTCAGCAAGGCGTCGCGGTTGGCCAGTCCGGTCAGGCGGTCGGTGCGCAGGCGCAGCTGCATGCGGCGCATGCTCTCGGCCACGCCTTCCAGTTCAGCGCCGGCCATCGGGCCGGGCGGGTGGTCCAGGTCACCATCGCCCACGGCCTGTGCGGCGCGCATCAGTTCGGCCGCATCGCGTGCCGTGCGGCGCTGCAGCCAGGCACCGCCCACCAGCAGCACGGCCAGCGCCAGCAGGCCCAGCGCGGCCGTGCGCGCGACGTTGGCCACGATCTCGCGGCTGAAGTCGGCCACGGGCTCGGCCACCACGATGGCCCAGTCCTGGCCGGCCGGATCGGCCAGCCGCGCAAATGCAGCCATCATGGGCTCGGGCATGCCGTCGCGCACCGTCACGACCGAGGGCTTGTTCACCGAGGCGCCGCCCAAGTGCGGCAGCGCGGCGGCATAGGCGGCGGCCATGAGCGGCGAGCCCGATGCCGCGGCCGTGCGCCGCAGCCACCGGCCGTCGGCCTGCTGATGCAGCGCGCGGCCTTCCGAATCCGACAGCAACAGGCCGTCGTGTTCGGCGATGAAGGCCACACCGCGCGCGCCCGGCCGTGCCGTGGCCAGCATGTCCTGCAGGCTGCGCAAGGCGATGTCGGTGGCCACCACGCCGTCGTCCACGCCGCCCAGGCCAGCCACACGCCGTGCACGCGACAGGGTCAGCGATTGCTGTTCGGGCCGCAGCTCCACGGCCGTCCACGCGGCGCCTTCGGCGGCTTGCGCCTCGCGGTACCAGGCCTGCTGGCGCGGATCGGGTAGATCGGCCACCACATCGGGCGGCTGCAGCGCACCCAGTGTCGGACGGAAGATCTGACGCTGTGCGGGACCGTCAGGGTCCAGGCGCCAGACCTGTTCGCCGTCCTGCGTGGACAGTCGGCGCACCGCCAGGTACTGGCCGGCACGGTTGGCGAAATAGACCTGCCCGTGGGGCTCGGGATGGATGGAGGCGGCCGCCCAGAAGCGCTCGCGCAGATTGTCCAGGCCGGATTCCAGGTTGACCGGCGCGGGCACGCCTTCGGCAAACGCCACCGTCAGCACCGATTGCGCCTGCGCCGTGCGGCGCGACCAGGCTTCGCCCACACGCTGCACCTGCGCCTGCAGGCCGCGTGCGGCTTGTTCCTGTGCGGCGTCATAGGCGCTGCGGTAGGACAGCCAGCCGATGGCCGCCGTGAGCGCAGCCACGCCGGCCATGGCGGGCAGCGTGAAGGCGTGCAGCAAGGGGAGGCGGCGCGGGGATGAACTCACGCGGTTGATCCTAGTGCAGCCCTGGCGGGCGACCCCGCGACTGCGCTGGCGCGGCCCCGGGGGACCGGTCACCCCGGCGGCGTGACATCCGTCGCGGATTCATGGCGGAAATTGCAACCGCCCGGCGCGCCAGCCCGGCCGGCCTTCAGCCGGCGTCGCGCGCTTCTACCACCGCCACGCCCGGGCCGGCCAGTTCGAGCGCCACGGCCTGCCCCACCGACCAGCTGCGCGACACATCCGGCGCGATGACGAAGATCTCGCCCAGCGTGGTGGCCACGGTCAGCTCGAAGTGCCCGCCCAGATACGCCCACTTGGACACCGTGCCTTCCAGCGGGCCCGCGCCCGGCTCGACCACGCGCCAGGATTCCGGACGCACGGCCACCTTGACCGCGCCGGCCGGCATCGACCGCCGCGCCGTCACGCGCAGCGGGCCCAGGCGCACCGTGCCCTGGCCGTCGGACTGCGCGTCGAACAGCATGGCCTCGCCCATGAAGCCGGCCACGAAGGCGGTGCTGGGATGCTCGTACAGCTCGCGCGGCGTGCCGGCCTGCGCGATGCGCCCGGCATCCATCACGATGATCTGGTCGCTCACCGCCAACGCTTCGCTCTGGTCGTGCGTCACGTAGGCCACGGTCAGGCCCAGGCGCTGCTGCAGCATGCGGATTTCCTCCCGCATGCTGCGCCGCAGCCGGGCGTCGAGGTTGGACAGCGGCTCGTCGAAGAGCATCACGCTGGGTTCCAGCACGAGCGAGCGTGCGACCGCCACGCGCTGCTGCTGGCCGCCGGAGAGCTCGCTGGGCAGGCGCTCGTCGTAACCCGTCAGCCCCACGGTGGCCATCGTGGCGCGTGCGCGTTCGGCCGCCTGCGTGCGCGGGATGCCCTGCACCGTGAGGCCGTAGCAGACGTTGTCCAGCACGCTCATGTGCGGAAACAGCGCATAGCTCTGGAACACCATGCTCACATTGCGTTCGGCCGCGCCCAGCG
This sequence comes from Pseudomonadota bacterium, assembly GCA_963205115.1. GTDB lineage: Bacteria > Pseudomonadota > Gammaproteobacteria > Burkholderiales > Burkholderiaceae_C > Rubrivivax. Next base: position 24,666 of record CAUJHV010000054.1, read on the forward strand.
TCGTCACGTCCTGGCCATCGATCAGGATGCGGCCGGTCGTCGGCGCGTCCAGGCCCGCGATCATGCGCAGCGTCGTCGTCTTGCCGCAGCCCGAAGGCCCGAGGATGGTGGTCAGCGTGCCCTTGGGCACGAGCAGGTCGATACCCTGCACCACCAGCGGCGAGCGGGCGTCACCGTAGCGCTTGGTGACCTGTCGGAATTCGATGCTCAATCGGGTCTCCTTTGAGCGCGCAGGGCCGCTCCCAAGCGCTCGATCCGAAGCGCCAACGGCGCGAAGGGGTCCATGTCAGCCGGTGGACTCAAGCCGCGCGCCGGCGGCCGAGCTTGCGCTCGCCGACGAGCCATTGGATCAGCGCGGTGGCCATGGACATCAGCACGATCAGCACGGTGCAGTAGGCCAGCGCGACGCCGTAGTCGCCGTTGCCCACGCGGCCGATGATGTAGGTCGTGGCCAGTTCGTTCTCGGCGGTGACCAGGAAGATGACCGCCGACACCGTGGTCATGCTGCGCACGAAGCTGTAGACCAGCGCCGCGACCAGCGCCGGCTTCAGCAGCGGCAGCACCACGCGCCGCAGCGTGGTCGCCGTGCTGGCGCGCAGCATGGTGCTGGCCTCGTCCAGGTTGCGGTCCAGCTGCTTGAAGCTGGCCGTGCCGGCGCGCACACCCACCGGCAGGCTGCGGAAGATGAAACACAGCACGATGATCAACGAGGTGCCCGTGAGTTCGAAAGGCGGCACGTTGAAGGCCAGGATGTAGCTCACGCCCAGCACCGTGCCCGGTATCGCGAAGGCCAGCAGCGCCGCAAATTCGAAGACCCGCTGCCCCACGAACTGCGTGCGCGCCAGCAGCCAGCTGATCAACAGACCGATCCCGGCACACACCGGCGCGGCCAGCGCCGCGAGCTTGAGCGTCGTGATCAGCGAGTTCCAGGCCGTGCCGGCCCACACCAGGCCGTGCGCGCCCCATTGCAGGTCGAAGGCGGTACGGAAATGCGCCATCGTGGGCGTGTAGTCGCGGCCCCAGGTCTGCACGAAGCCGCCGATGAAGGCGAAGACATAGATGACCAGCGTGAACAGCAGCCATGGGCCCGCCAGGCCCAGCGTCAGCCGGCGGATGCGGTCGGGCAGCGGCAGCGGCATGCCGGAATCGCCCTTGCCGGTGACGGTGGTGTAGTTCTGCCGGCCCAGCACACGCTGCTGGATCAGGAAGACAACCAGCGCCAGTCCGGTGAGGATCAGCGCCAGCGCAGCCGCGCGGCCCTGGTCGTATTGCGCACCGACGATGGCAAAAAAGATGTCGGTGGACAGCACCGCATACGAGCCGCCGACGACGATGGGGTTGCCGAAATCGGCGATGCTCTCGATGAAACCCACCAGGAAGGCGTTTGCCAGGCCCGGTTTCATCAGCGGCAGCGTCACCGTCATGAAGGTCTGCAGCCGCGAGGCCCGCAGCGTCTGCGCGGCCTCTTCCAGGCTCGGGCTGATGCCTTGCACCACGCCGCGCATGATCATGAAGGCGATCGGCGTGAAGGCGAACATCTGCGACAGCCACACGCCCAGCAGGCCGTAGAACCAGCGCGTGGGCGGAATGCCGAAGGCCCACTCCAGGAACTGGTTGACCAGGCCGGCGCGGCCGAACAGCAGGATCAGGCCCAGGCCGACCACGAAAGGCGGCGTGATGATGGGCAGCAGCGCCAGCACGTTCAGCGGGCGGCGCATGCGCGGGCTGGCGCGTTCGGCCAGCAGCGCGACGAAGGTGCCCATGACCGTGGTGCCGGTGGCCGTCAGCAGCGCAAGGAACACCGTGTTCCAGGCCGCGCCGCAGTGCACCCCGCCGCTGACGCAGCCCAGGCCCCACACACGTTCGTTGAACAGCCGCGCGGCGAAGGCGGCGAATGACAGCCGGCCGTTGTCGTCGAAGAGCGCGCCCACCAGGCTCTTGGACACGGGCAGCGCGACGAAGAGCAGCAGCAGCCCCCCACACAGCACCACGGCGCTGGCCACGAAGAAGTCGCCACGGAAGTAGCCCAGCCGCGCGACGCCGGCGCCCAGCAGCATCAGCAACGCCAGCAGCGCCAGCGCGCCGCCGATGCCCATGCCGAACTGCCCTTTCGGGAGTTCACCGAAGGCGGCATTCAGCGCCTCGAAGGCCCAGCCGGTGGCGCCGATGGCAAAGCCGCTGGCCAGCAGCGCGAGCAGCCCCAGCCCGCTGCCGGTGACCAGCACCCAGCCCTGCGCCCGCCCAGCCGGCATGCGCCAGGCGAAGGCGGCGGCCAGCAGCCCGGCCAGACCCGACCACAGCCAGGGGCGCTGGTGAACCAGTGCCTGCACGAGCCCGCTGGCGGTCTCGGCACTGCCGAAGATGCCGGGCAGCGCCTTGAGCAGCGGCATGTCCTGCGGGAAGTACCAGGGCAGCAGCACATAGGCCGCCAGCCCCAGCAGCAGCCAGCCCAGCACGACCTGGCGCGCCCGCTGCTGCCCGCGGGTGGCAATGGTGGTCACGTCGCTTCCCTCCTTCATGCCAGTGCGCCTGCGGCGCGGCAGGCGGCTGGCGGGTGTCCTCGGTGGCTCAGCGCGGCAGCGCTTCGATCTCGCGCGTCCAGCGGTCGATCAGGCGCTTGCGTTCGGCCGCGCGGCCGTACTTCTCGAAGTCGTACTTGATCAGGCGCACGCTGTCCATCGACGGGATGCGCGGGTCGGCCTTGAAGGTCTTGTTGGCCGGCACCTGCAGGCTGTCGACCGTCGCGCCAAGTGCCTGCCCCTGCGGACTCATCAGCCAGTCGTAGTACTTCTGCGCCTCGGCCTTGTTGCGCGCACCCTTGACGCGCGCGATGCCGCCGATCTCGTAGCCGGTGCCTTCGCAAGGCGCCACGATCTTCACCGGGTAGCCCTTGTGGCGCCAGCCCTCGAAGGTGAACATGAAGCTCACGCCGATGGCCACCTCGCCCTTCGCGACATTGGGCGCCTGCGCATTGCCGCTGCGTGTGTAGCTGGTCGTGTTGACGTGCAGCTTCTTCAGGTAGTCGAACGCGGCGTCCTCGCCCATCTGCTGCACGAGCCCGGCCAGGATGGTGTAGGCCGTGCCGCTGGACGCCGGGTGCGAGATCTCGATCTCGCCCTTGTAGGCGGGCTTGACCAGATCCGCCCAGCAGCGCGGCTCAGGCAGCTTCTTGCGTGCCAGCAGTTCAGTGTTGAATCCGAAGCCGATGGCGCTGGTGTAGAAGCCGCCCACCATGTTGCCGCTCATCGCGTACTGGCGCACGCTCCAGGCCTGCAGGTCGTTGATGTAGTCGGGCCGGTAGGCGTCGAGCAGACCGGTGCTGGCCGCCTGCAGGAAGGGATCGCCCGTGCCGCCCCACCACAGGTCGGTCTTCGGGTTGGCGGCTTCGGCCATCAGCTGCGCGAGCGCCTCGCCGGTGGCCTTGCGCACCTGGTTGACCTTGATGCCGGTGGCCTTGGAGAACTCGCGCGCCGCGGCCTCGCACCAGGGCTGATCGGTGCTGCAGATGGCGTTGACCACGCCTTGCGCCTGCGCGGCTGGCGCGGCAGCCAGGCCCAGCAGGACGGCAGTGCCCAGCAACAGGCGCACGCGGGCGGCACTGAGATTCATCACAAGACCTCCTCCGGGCGCGTCACCGCGGCAGCGAATTGACTTCCTTCTCCCAGCGCGAGATCAGCCGCCGGCGCTCGGCGCTGGCGCCGTACTTGGCGTAGTCGTAGTTGATGAACTTGATCTTCTTGAAGTCCGGCACGCGCGGGTCGACCTTGGCGGACTTGTTGGACGGCAGCTGGAACTGCTTGGCCGCGGCGCCCATCTCCTGGGCCGCGCCGGTGAGCGCCCATTCGTAGAACTTCTTGGCATTGTCGAGGTTGCGCGCGCCCTTCATGATCGACATCGAGCCGATCTCCGCGCCCGTGCCATCGCTGGGCGTGATGGTCTCGATCGGAAAGCCCTGCATCTTCTCGCCCGGGCCGTCGTGCACGAAGCTGATGCTGACCGTGGTCTCGCCGCGCGCGGCGGCCTTGATCGGGCCGGTACCCGAGCGCGTGTACTGGCTGATGTTCTTGTGCAGCGCCTTCATGTAATCGAAGGCCTTCTCTTCGCCCATCAGCTGCACCAGCGTGGCCACCATCGTGTAGGCCGTGCCGCTGGACGCCGGGTTGGCCACCTGGATCTCACCCTTGAGCGCCGGGTTGAGCAGGTCGGCCCAGGTCTGCGGCGCCTTGAGCTTCTTCTTGGCGAGCAGCTCGGTGTTGTAGCCGAAGCCCAGCGGGCCGCTGTAGATGCCTACGGTCTTGTAGGCGCTCTGCTGCGCCTGCTGCTGCGCCCAGGCGTGCAGCTGCGGCAGGGAGGGCGACTTGTATTCCATCGACAGGCCCTGCTCGGCCGCCTGCAGATGCGGGTCGCCCGTGCCACCGAACCACACGTCGGTCTTGGGGTTGGCCTTCTCGGCGATGAGCTGCGCCAGCGCCTCGCCCGAACCTTTCAACGACATGTTGACCTTGATGCCCGTGGTCTTGGCAAACACGGTCTGGATCATGTTGCACCACTCGGCCTGCACCGAGCAGATCACATTGAGCTGCCCGCCGTCCTGGGCAAAGGCGGGGCTGGTCAGGGCCAGAGCCGTGGCGGCGGCAGCCGCCAGGGAATGCATGCGCATGGAAACGCCTCCGAGAGTCAGATGGGTTGATCCTAGCCCTGCCAACGCGCGGGTTCCGTCCCGGCAGGACGGGACAAACCCGATCCGCCACCGCCTGCGGACCGCCGTGACCGTTGACCGGGCGAAGAAACTCCTGCAACATCGCGGCCGTAACTAAATTACATGTCGAGCCAGGCCGACCCACGGATCGGAGCGCTCGGCGCGCAGCCATGTCATTCGACCTCGTCCTGTTCGGCGGCACCGGAGACCTCACCTGGCGCAAGCTGATGCCTGCGCTGTTCCAGGCCTTCCGCCACGGCAAACTCCCCGCCGGCGGGCGCATCCTCGCGGTCGCGCGCGACGAGCGCAGTGACGACGAATACCGCGCCTTCATCCGCGCCAAGTTCGCCGACGTCGACCCCTCCAAGCAGCCCAGCGACGAGGAGTTCGCCGCCTTTGCGCAAGCCCTGCACTACCGGCGCATGGACCTGTCGCAGCCGGAACACTACGCGGGCCTGAAGCAGTGGCTGGACGAGCGCGGCGCCGAGACGGTGGTGCTCTTTCTGGCCACCAGCCCGCACCTGTTCATGCCCATCTGCGCGCAGCTGGGCACGGCGGGCATCAATGGGCCCAACGTGCGCGTGGTGCTGGAAAAGCCGCTGGGCCACGACCTGGCCAGCGCGCAGGAGATCAACCGCGTCGTGCGCGCCTCCTTCACCGAGCGGCAGGCCCTGCGCATCGACCACTACCTGGGCAAGCCGGCGGTGCAGAACCTGTCGGCGCTGCGCTTCGGCAACGCGCTGTTCGAGCCGCTGTGGAAGCGCGAGAGCATCGCCAACATCCAGATCACGCTGGCCGAGGCCATCGGCGTGGGCACGCGGGGCGACTTCTACGACCGCACCGGCGCGCTGCGCGACATGGTGCAGAACCACGCGCTGCAACTGCTGACGATGATCGCCATGGAGCCGCCGTCCAGCAGCGACGCCGACGCGATCCGCGACGAGAAGCTCAAGGTCCTGAAATCCCTCAAGCCCTTCACGGCCGAGACGGTGGCGCGCGATGTGGTGCGCGGGCAATACAAGGCCGGCACGGTGGACGGCGCCCCCGTCAAGGGCTATCTCGAGGAGGTGAAGGTGCCCGGCGACAGCCGCACCGAAACCTTCGTCGCGCTGCGCACCGAGGTGCAGAACTGGCGCTGGGCCGGCGTGCCCTTCTACCTGCGCACGGGCAAGCGGCTTCCCGGGCGCGATGCGCAGATCGTCGTCAATTTCCGGCCCGTGCCGCACCCGATCTTTCCGGGCGCCAACCGCGCCAACAAGTTGGTGATCAAGCTGCAGCCGGAAGACGGCCTGGAGCTGCACCTGCTGGCCGCCAAGGGCAGCGGCACCAACGAGATGCTGGTGCCGGTCAAGCTCGATCTGGACTTCGACCGCGCATTCTCCAGTGAACGCGTGGGCGCCTACGAGCGCCTGCTGCTGGACGCCATCGCGGGCCGGTTGAACCTCTTCGTGCGCAGCGACGAGCAGGAGCAGGCCTGGCGCTGGGTCGAGCCGATCCTGAAGATGTGGGCCGAGGACCCCAACGGCCCGCGCACCTACGCCGCCGGCAGCTGGGGACCTCCCGCGTCCAGCGCGATGGTCGCGCGCGATGGCTGCGCGTGGGACGAAGAACAATAGCGGCGTCTGCATCGCCGCTCCTGCGCATGACCTCGCCGCCGTCGCCACCGCTCACTACCAGCACCGAACCCGTGATGCTCGACCGCGTGCGCGCGGCGATGCCCGCGCTGCCGCCGGCCGAACAGCGTGTCGCGCGGCTGCTGCTGAGCGACGCGCGCAGCTTCGCGACGCTGCCCGTCGTCGAACTGGCCGAGCGCGCCGGCGTCAGCAAGCCCACCGTCGTGCGTTTCTGCCGCAGCGTGGGTTACGACGGTCTGGCCGATTTCAAGCTCAAGCTCGCCGGCAGCGTCAACGAAGGCGTGCCCTTCGTGCACCGGTCGGTCGACAGCGACGACAAACCCGGCGACCTGATCATCAAGGTCATCGACAACGCCGTCAGCGCGCTGCTGAAGTACCGCAACGCGGCCGCCGGTCATGCGGTCGAGCGCGCCATCGCGGCACTCGTGCAGGCCGGCCGGCAGCAGCGGCGCATCGAGTTCTACGGCGTGGGCAATTCCGGCATCGTCGCGCAGGACGCGCAGCACAAGTTCTTCCGCCTGGGCGTCAGCGCCCACGCCGTCAGCGACGGCCACGTGCAGGTCATGAGCGCCACGATGCTGCAGCCCGGCGACTGCGCGGTCATCATCAGCAATTCCGGGCGAAGCCGCGACCTGTTCGACGTGGCCGAGATCGCGCAGCGCAAGGGCGCCACCGTCATCGTCATCACCGCCAGCGGCTCACCGCTGGCGCATCTGGCGCAGCAGCCCGGACACGTGCTGCTGGCCGCGGACCATCCGGAAGACTGGGACCGCTACAGCCCGATGGTCAGCCGCTTGCTGCACCTGATCATCATCGACATCCTGACCACCGGCGTGGCACTGCGGATGGATGGTCAGGCGCTGCAGCCGATGCTGCAGGAGATCAAGCGCAACCTGCGCACCCGGCGCTATACGCCGTCGAATTGATGCCCGGTGCGGCGATGCCGCTCGGGTGATGGGTCGTCACAGACCCGGCGCGGCGGCACGGCCGCGCGCCAACCATCAGGCGGGCGACAGCCCCAGCAGACCGTCCACGCCGTAAAGCGCGGCCAGTTGCGACAGCTTGGCCGGCGGGTTGGCAATGGCCAGGCGCGAGCCGCGCGACTGGCACGTGCGGCTGGCATCCAGCAGCACGGCCAGCACCGAGGTATCGAACTCGCGCAAGGCGCCCGCGTCCACCGTGAAGGGCTGCGAGCCCGGGGCCTGCGCCAGGGCTGCCTGCGTCTGGGCGTGCGCTGCAGCCGCCACCGCCATGGTCAGCTGTGCCGGCAGTGCAAAGGCGCTGGTTGTCATGGTGGCGGCGTCCGGGCGGATCACTTGCCGCCAGCGGCGGCCTTCTTGTTCAGATCCGCCAGGTTGGCGATCAGCGCGTCGATCCCGTTGTTCGACGCGATCGGCGAGAACTGCGACTTGAAGCTCGTATCGGCCAGCCACACGCCCAGCACGTTCACGTCGTAGATCTTCCAGCCGGCGGGCTTCTTTTCCATGCGGTAGTCGAGCTGGATGGGGTCGCCTTTGCCCTTGATCTCGGTGCGCACGACCACTTCGGTGGCATCCGCGGGGGCGCGCAAGGGCTTGAGCTGGACCGTCTGGTCATGCACCTGCGTCAAGGCACCGGAATAGGTGCGCACCAACAGGACCTTGAATTCGTCCTGCAGCCGCTGCTTCTGCGCATCGGTCGCTTCGCGCCAGGGGCGGCCCACGGCGATGGCCGTCATGCGCGCGAAATCGACGTGCGGCATGACCTTGGAATCGACCAGGCTCATGATCTTGTTGATATTGCCGGCCTGGATGTCCTTGTCGGACTTGACCGTATCGATCACTTCGGTGGAGACCTGGCGCACCAGGGCATCGGGCGCGGTCTGCGCAAAGGCCGCCGTGGTCAGGGCCGCCACGGACAGGGTCAGGACCGTCAGAATTCGCTTGAACATCGTTTCCTTCACTTCCTGGTGACGGTGGCTCATGGCCACCTGAGGCATTTAACGCAGCCATCGCCCGGTCGGTTCACCGGGGGCTGTCGGATTACTTGGGCGCCGGCTGGCGATCGGCCGGCTCGTCGTCCGGCTCGGGCGGCGGATTGCCGTCGTACACCGCCGCGCGTCGCCGTGCCAGATACGAATCGCGCACGAACGTATAGCGGTCCAGCGCGACCTGGTTGAGCACGCTGCTGGCAGTCAACAGACCCGCGCGCTTGTCGATGAGTTCCATCGCCGTGATCGCGTAGCGGTGATTGCTGTTGCTCACCAGCGACGTGAAGCTCGCCGCGCGGTCCAGCGGCCAGGCCGAGCCGTCACGCACATTGCTGGCACCGATCAGCGGCAGCACCAGATACGGACCGGTGGGCACGCCCCAGCGGCCCAGGGTCTGGCCGAAGTCTTCGGTCTGGCGTTCGATGCCGGCCTCGCCCGCGATATCCAGCAGGCCGCCCAGGCCGAAGGTGCTGTTGACCGCCACGCGCATGATCATCTCGAACGTGGCTTGCGGCTTGCCCTGCAGCGCGTGATTCACGGCCGACCAGGCGTCGCCGACGTTGCCCAGGACATTCTCGAAGCCTTGCGACACGACGCGCGGCACCACGGCCTTGTAGGCCCTGGCCAGCGGCGCCAGGACGGCCGCGTCGACGCTTTCGTTGAAGCCGAAGATCGCGCGGTTGAACCGTTCCCAGGGGTCGGTGGGCGAGACCTTCACCGGGGCCGCCGGCGCGGCCGAGGCCGCCGTCGGCCCTGGTGCGGTGGCACAGCCGCCGAGGCCCCATGCGCCAGCCACAGCTCCCGCCAGCGCGACGCAGCGCAGACCGCCTGTCATTCGCGGGCTCACTTCTTGGCTCCCGTGTCGGCCGCCGCCTCGCCGGCCTTGCTGGTGACGAGCTGGCCGATGAGGTTTTCCAGCACCACGGCCGATTGCGTCTGGCTGATGCGCCCGCCCGCTGCGAGGTTTTCGTCCGACGAACCCGGCTCGATGCCGATGTACTGGTCGCCCAGCAGACCTGCGGTCAGGATCTTGGCCGACGAGTCTTTCGGGAACTGCACGTGGCTGTCGATCTCCATCGAGACCACGCCCTGGTAGGTCTTGGGATCCAGCGCAATGCTCGTCACGCGGCCGATGGTGACACCGGCGCTGCGGATGGGCGAGCGTGGCTTCAGGCCGCCGATGTTGTCGAAGCGTGCGGTCACCAGATAGCCCTTGCTGGCGCCGAAGCTGGTGAGATTGGCCGCCTGCAGGGCCAGGAAGACCAGCCCGGCCAGGCCGAGCAGGACAAACAGGCCCACCAGGGTCTCGATACCGCGTTTGTTCATGTTTTTTGATCCCCAGTTGCTGCAGCGTCGGCCGGCTCAAGGCGTCGAGAACATCAAGGCCGTCAGCACGAAGTCCATCGCCAGCACGCCCAGCGAGGAGATGACGACCGTGCGCGTGGTCGCGTAGGCCACACCTTCCGGCGTGGCCTCGGTTTCGTGGCCTTGATAGAGCGCCACCATCGTGCAGATGATGCCGAAGACGAAGCTCTTGACGATGCCGTTGCCCACGTCGCGGAAGACATCGACCTTGGACTGCTGGATGCTCCAGAAATTGCCTGAGTCCACGCCGATCAGCAGCACGGCCACGACGTAGGCGCCCAGGATGCCCACGGCCGAGAACAGGATCGCCAGCAGCGGCATCGAGACCACGCCGGCCAGGAAGCGCGGCGCGAGGATGCGGCTCTTCGGGTCGACGGCCATCATCTCCATCGCCGCGAGCTGCTCGCCCGCTTTCATCAGGCCGATCTCGGCCGTCAGCGAGGTGCCCGCACGGCCGGCGAACAGCAAGGCGGTGACAACCGGTCCGAGTTCGCGCACCAGCGAGAGATTGACGATCAGGCCCAGCGATTCCGTCGCCCCGTAGGTCACCAGCGCGTAGTACATCTGCAGCGCCAGCACGAAGCCCACGGCCGTGCCCGAGGCCAGGATGATCAGCAGCGAGAGGTTGCCCACCGCGTGGATCTGGTGCACGACCAGGCCGAAGCGCCGCAGCGACGCGGGAATCGCCATCAGTACGTCCGCGGTGAAGGCCGCGGCATGGCCGAGGCCCCGCAGCATCTTCAGCACGCGCGCGCCCAGCGAGGCGATGAAGTCGATCACGCCGCGTTCTCCCGGGGGCCGAAATCCTCGGCCATCGACGGCGCGGGGTAGTGGAACTTCACCGGACCGTCGGGTTCGCCGCGCACGAACTGGCGCACTTCCGGGTCGGTGCTGCCCATCAGGTCCGCCGGCGAACCCTTGGCGACCACGCGGCCGCCGGCGGCCATCAGGATCACGTAGTCGCTGATGGCCATGCACTCGGGCACGTCGTGCGAGACCACCAGCGAGGTGGCGCCCGTGACGTCGTTGAGCGTGCGGATCAGCTTGGCAGCCACGCCCATGGAGATCAGGTCCAGGCCGGCGAAGGGCTCGTCGTACATGATCAGCTCGGGGTCCAGCGCGATGGCGCGCGCCAGCGCGATGCGCCGCGCCATGCCGCCGGAGACTTCGCTGATGCGCAGCGGCGCCGCGCCACGCAGGCCGACGGCGTTGAGCTTCATCAGCACGATGTCGCGGATCAGCGCCTCGGGCAAGCCGCTGTGCTCGCGCAGCGGAAAGGCCACGTTGTCGAAGACCGTCAGGTCGGTGAACAGCGCGCCGAACTGGAACAGCATGCCCATGCGCCGGCGCAGGCGGTACATCAGTGCGCGATCGCTCGCCACCACCTTTTCGCCGTCGAAACGCACCTCGCCGGAATTGGGCGTGTGGCTGCCGCCGATCAAACGCATCAGCGTGGTCTTGCCGCAGCCCGATCCGCCGAGGATGGCCGTGACCTTGCCGCGCGGGAAGTTCAGCGAGATGTCGCTCAGGATCAGCCGGCTCGCGTCATAGCCGAACGTGACATGGTCGATCTCGATGAGGGCGTCTGTGCTCAAACAGGCTGAACCCGGAGACCGGGTCGATACGGACAATCCCGAATTTTTGCACAGTGCGGTCAAGACCCCCGAAAGAGGTCAGGTGGCCGCGACCCAGCCGCGGCAGGCCCGCTCAGCGCGGCAGCGTGCTGCGCCCCATCAGCCAGCTGTCGACCGCCCGCGCGGCCTGGCGGCCCTCACGAATCGCCCACACCACCAGGCTCTGGCCGCGGCGCATGTCACCGGCCGCGAAGACCTTGTCGACATTCGTGCGGTAGCCCGTGCCGTCTTCCGTGCCGGCCTTGGCATTGCCGCGCGCGTCCTTGTCCACGCCGAAGGCTTCGAGCACGGTGGGCACCGGATTCACGAAGCCCATGGCCAGCAGCACGAGGTCGGCTTTCCATTCCTTCTCGGTGCCGGGGATCTCCGTCATCTTGCCGCCCTGCCATTGCAGTTCGACGGTCTTTAGGCCCACGACGCGGTGCTTGTCCTTGCCCGTGCCGGCGATGAATTCCTTGGTGGCGATCGCGAAGGTGCGCGCGCAGCCTTCGTCGTGGCTGGAGCTGGTGCGCAGCTTGTAGGGCCAGTACGGCCAGGTCAGCGGGCGGTCTTCCTGCTCCGGCGGCATGGGCATCAGCTCGAACTGCGTCACGCTGGCCGCGCCGTGGCGGTTGCTGGTGCCCACGCAGTCGCTGCCGGTGTCGCCGCCGCCGATGACGATGACGTGTTTGCCGGTGGCCATGATCTGGCCCTTGAGCTTGTCGCCGGCCACGACCTTGTTCTGCATCGGCAGGAATTCCATCGCGAAGTGCACGCCGTCGAGCTGGCGCCCCGGCACGGGCAAGTCGCGCGATTGCTCGGAGCCGCCGGTCAGCAGCACCGCGTCGAATTCGCCCTTCAGCTGCTCGGCCGTGATCACATGCTGCGCATCGTTGGTGACCTTGCTGCCTTCGGGCATGGCGCCCACCAGCACGCCGGTGCGGAAGCTCACGCCTTCGGCCTGCATCTGCGCGACGCGGCGATCGATGTGCGACTTCTCCATCTTGAAGTCGGGAATGCCGTAGCGCAGCAGGCCACCGACGCGGCTGTTCTTCTCGAACACCGTGACGTCGTGGCCGGCACGTGCGAGCTGCTGCGCAGCCGCCAGGCCGGCGGGGCCGGAACCCACGACGGCCACACGCTTGCCGGTCTTCGCCCGCGCGGGCTGCGGCTGCACCCAGCCTTCGGCCCAGGCACGGTCGATGATGGCGTGTTCGATGGACTTGATGCCCACCGCGTCGTCATTGACGTTCAGCGTGCAGGCGGCCTCGCAAGGTGCGGGGCACACGCGGCCGGTGAACTCCGGGAAGTTGTTCGTCGAGTGCAGCACGTCGATGGCCAGGCGCCAGTCGCCGCGGTAGACGAGGTCGTTGAAGTCCGGAATGATGTTGTTGACCGGGCAGCCGTTGTTGCAGAACGGCGTGCCGCAGTCCATGCAGCGTGCGCCCTGGACCTTCGCCTGATCGGCGTTCAGGCCGATGACAAATTCCTTGTAGTTCTTGACGCGCTTCTCGACCGCTTCGTAGCCCTCTTCGAGGCGCTCGAATTCCATGAAGCCGGTGACTTTTCCCATGGTTCACTCACTCGTTCGTTGATCGTGCCGGGCGCCCGCGGGCGCCGGGCCGCTGCTCACCGGTGCGCCGCCGCGTGGCGCGCGCACCGGAGCCAGCGTGTTCATTTCGCGGGGGCGGTCGCCGCGCTGCTCTTGGCCTTCGACGTGGCCTTGGCGGCCGCCTGCTTGGCCGCCCCTTCGGCCAGCGCGCGCTTGTACTCGTGCGGGAAGACCTTGACGAACTTGGCGCGCGCCGCGGCCCAGTCGTCGAGGATTTCGCGCGCACGCAGCGAGCCGGTCCACTTGTGGTGGTCTTCGACCAGACGACGCAGTTGCGTCTCGTCTTCCAGGCCGCGGTGCCAGCTGTCGGCGCTGCCGCTCTTGCGCTGCTCGTCTGCGCTCAGGACGCGTTCCAGCGCCACCATGCTGGTGTTGCAGCGCGCCGCGAAGTGGCCGTCCTCGTCGTAGACGAAGGCCACGCCGCCGCTCATGCCGGCGGCGAAGTTGCGTCCGGTGCGGCCGAGCACGGCGACGGTACCGCCGGTCATGTACTCGCAGCCGTGATCCCCCGTGCCTTCGACCACCGCGGTGGCGCCCGACAGGCGCACCGCAAAGCGCTCGCCAGCCACGCCGCGGAAGAAGGCCTCGCCGCTGGTGGCGCCGTACAGCGCCGTATTGCCGATGATGATGTTCTTGGTGGCGTCGCCGCGGAACTCGATGCTCGGCCGCACGGCCACCCGACCGCCCGACAGGCCCTTGCCGGTGTAGTCGTTGGCGTCGCCGATCAGGTACATCGTGATGCCTTGCGCCAGGAACGCGCCGAAGCTTTGGCCGCCCGTGCCTTCCATCTGGATGAAGATGGTGTGGTCGGGCAGGCCTTCGGGGCGCTGGCGGATCAACTCGCCGGACAGCATCGCGCCGACCGAGCGGTTGACGTTGCGCGCCTCCTCCATGAACTGGACCTTCTCGCCGCGCTCGATGGCCGGGCGGCACTTCTCGATCAGGCGCAGATCCAGCGCCTTGTCCAGGCGGTGGTCCTGCACGTCGACCTGGAAGCGCGGCACATCGGCCGGCGCGGCGGGCTGGTGGAAGACGCGGGTGAAGTCCAGACCGCGTGCCTTCCAGTGCTCGACACCCTTCTTCGTGTCGAGCAGGTCGGCGCGGCCGATCAGTTCGTCGAACTTGCGGATGCCCAGCTGCGCCATGATCTGGCGCGCCTCTTCGGCGACGAAGAAGAAATAGTTGACGACGTGCTCGGGCTTGCCCGAGAACTTCTTGCGCAGCACCGGGTCCTGCGTCGCCACCCCGACGGGGCAGGTGTTCAAGTGGCACTTGCGCATCATGATGCAGCCCTCGACGACCAGCGGCGCCGTGGCAAAGCCAAATTCGTCAGCGCCCAGCAGCGCGCCGATGACGACGTCGCGGCCGGTCTTCATCTGGCCGTCGGCCTGCACGCGGATGCGGCCGCGCAGGCGGTTGAGCACCAGCGTCTGCTGCGTCTCTGCCAGGCCCAGTTCCCAGGGCGTGCCGGCGTGCTTGATCGACGACCAGGGCGAGGCGCCCGTCCCGCCGTCATGGCCGGCGATCACGACGTGGTCGGCCTTGCACTTGGCCACGCCCGCGGCGATCGTGCCGACACCCACTTCCGACACCAGCTTGACGCTGACGCTGGCGCGCGGGTTGGCGTTCTTCAGGTCGTGGATGAGCTGCGCGAGGTCCTCGATCGAGTAGATGTCGTGGTGCGGCGGCGGGCTGATCAGGCCCACGCCGGGCACGCTGTAGCGCAGGAAGCCGATGTATTCGGAGACCTTGCCGCCGGGCAGCTGGCCGCCTTCGCCGGGCTTGGCGCCCTGGGCCATCTTGATCTGGATCTGGTCGGCGCTGACGAGGTATTCGGTGGTCACGCCGAATCGGCCCGAGGCGACCTGCTTGATCTTGCTGCGCAGGCTGTCACCGTCGCGCATCTCGTAGTCAGCCTCGATGACCTTTTTGCCGATGACGTCCGACACCTTGGTGCCGGCGGTGATGGGAATGCCCTTGAGCTCGTTGCGGTAGCGCGCCGGGTCTTCACCGCCTTCACCGGTGTTGCTCTTGCCGCCGATGCGGTTCATCGCCAGCGCCAGCGTGCTGTGCGCTTCGGTGGAGATGGAGCCCAGCGACATGGCGCCCGTGGCGAAGCGCTTGACGATGTCCGCGGCGGACTCCACCTCGTCCAGCGGGATCGCCTTGCTCGGATCGACCTTGAACTCGAACAGGCCGCGCAAGGTCATGTGACGCTTGCTCTGGTCGTTGATGAGCTGCGCGTATTCCTTGTAGGTGTCGAACTTGCCCGAGCGCGTGCTGTGCTGCAGCTTGGCGATGACGTCCGGCGTCCACATGTGCTCTTCGCCGCGTGTGCGCCAGGCATATTCGCCGCCGGCGTCCAGCATCGAGGCCAGCACCGGGTCGTCGCCGAATGCCGCGGCGTGCATGCGGATGGCTTCTTCGGCCACTTCGAACACGCCGATGCCGCCGACCTGCGAGGCCGTGCCGCGGAAGTACTTTTCGACGAAGGGCTTCTGCAGGCCGATGGCCTCGAACAACTGCGCACCGCAGTAGCTCATGTAGGTGCTGACACCCATCTTCGACATGATCTTCGACAGGCCCTTGCCGATGGCTTTGACGAAGTGGTAGATCGCCTTGTCGGCCGACAGGTCGCCCGGCAGGTCCTTGTGGATCGCCACCAGCGTTTCCATCGCCAGGTACGGGTGCACGGCCTCGGCGCCGAAGCCGGCGAGCACGGCGAAGTGGTGCACTTCGCGCGCCGAACCCGTTTCGACCACCAGGCCGGCGGTCGTGCGCAGGCCCTCGCGCACCAGGTGGTGGTGCACGGCCGACAGCGCCAGCAGCGCGGGAATGGCGATCTGCCGGCGGCCCATGCGGCGGTCGGTGACGATCAGGATGTTGTGGCCCGACTTCAGCGCATCCACGGCTTCGGCACACAGCGAGGCGAGCTTGGCTTCCACACCTTCGCGGCCCCAGTCGGCCGGGTAGGTGATGTCCAGCTCGTAGCTCTTGAACTTGCCGTTGGTGTGCGCCTGGATGTTGCGCAGGCGCGCCATGTCGTCGAAATCGAGAACGGGCTGCGTGACCTCCAGGCGCATCGGCGGGTTTACCGCGTTGATGTCCAGCAGGTTGGGCTTCGGCCCGATGAAGCTGTTGAGCGACATCACGATGGCTTCGCGGATCGGGTCGATCGGCGGGTTCGTGACCTGCGCGAACAGCTGCTTGAAGTAGTTGTACAGCGGCTTGTTCTTGTCGCTGAGCACGGCCAGCGGCGAGTCGTTGCCCATCGAGCCGATGGCTTCTTCGCCGTTGGCCGCCATGGGCGCGAGCAGGAACTTCAGGTCTTCCTGCGTGTAGCCAAACGCCTGCTGCCGATCGAGCAGGGATTCGGCGAACGCCGGCGCGCCGGCGGTGACATCCAATGAATCCAGGCGGATGCGCACCTGCTCGATCCACTGGCGGTACGGGCGCGCGCTGGCGTACTGGTTCTTCAGCTCTTCGTCGTCGACGATGCGGCCCTGTTCCAGGTCGATCAGGAACATCTTGCCGGGCTGCAGGCGCCACTTCTTGACGATGCGGTTTTCCGGGATCGGCAGCACGCCGGACTCCGACGCCATCACGACCAGGTCGTCGTCGGTGACGATGTAGCGTGCCGGGCGCAGGCCGTTGCGGTCGAGCGTGGCGCCGATCTGCTTGCCGTCGGTGAAGACCATCGCGGCCGGGCCGTCCCAGGGCTCGATCATCGCGGCGTGGTACTCGTAGAACGCGCGGCGGCGCGTGTCCATCAGCTCGTGCTGCTCCCAGGCCTCCGGGATCATCATCATGGCCGCATGCGCCAGCGGGTAGCCCGCCATCGTCAGCAGCTCGAGCGTGTTGTCGAAGGTGGCCGTGTCGCTCTGGTGTTCGAAGCTGATCGGGTAGAGCTTGCGCAGGTCGTCGCCCAGCACGGGTGACTTCATGACCCCTTCACGGGCACGCATCCAGTTGAAGTTGCCCTTGACGGTGTTGATCTCGCCGTTGTGCGCGACCATCCGGTACGGGTGCGCCAGCGGCCACTCGGGAAAGGTGTTCGTCGAGAAGCGCTGGTGCACCAGTGCGAGCGCCGAAACGGTGCGCGCGTCCGCCAGGTCGCGGAAATACTGCCCCACCTGGTCGGCCAGCAGCAGGCCCTTGTAGATGACCGTGCGGCAGCTCATGCTGGGCACGTAGTACTCGCGGCTGTGGGTGAGCTTGAGCTTCTGGATCGCCGCCGAAGCGGTCTTGCGGATCACGTAGAGCTTGCGCTCCAGCGCGTCGGGCACGATCACGTCGTGGCCGCGGCCGATGAAGACCTGCCGGATGACCGGCTCCTTCGTGCGCACGGTGGGCGACATCGGCATGTCGCGGTCCACCGGCACGTCGCGCCAGCCCAGCAGCACCTGGCCTTCGGCCCGGATGGCGCGCTCCATTTCCTGCTCGCAGGCCAGGCGCGAGGCGTGTTCCTTGGGCAGGAAGATCATGCCCACGCCGTACTCGCCGGGCGGCGGCAGGTTCACGCCCAGCGCAGCCATCTCGGCGCGGTAGAACTCGTCGGGAATCTGGATCAGGATGCCCGCCCCGTCGCCCATCAGCTTGTCGGCGCCGACGGCGCCGCGGTGGTCGAGGTTCTCGAGGATCTTCAGGCCCTGCCGCACGATGGCGTGTGCCTTCTGGCCCTTGATGTGTGCGACAAAGCCCACGCCGCAGGCGTCGTGCTCCTGCTTCGGGTCGTAGAGGCCTTGCGTCTGGGCCTGGGCCACTTCGTCTGCGGTTGCCGACGGCGGCTGGTGTTGAGCGCTGATCATGGGTTCTTCTCCTGGTCCCGGGCATGCCAATGGCCCGGGGAAACGTCCTGTTGCGGAAGAATAGTGCAGCGCAGCATGAAGCTCAACCGCTTTTAATTGGGGTCGGAGTCAGTTTAAATGACGTAGCTTCGAAATTTTCAATTAATTGGGGACATAACAAACGCATGACCCCATGCGCAACGCCGGTCGCCTGCAGGGTGGCGCGACGAGTCGCAATTCGCATGCCATGCCTCGAGTTCCGCTGGCCAGCGGCGTGTACGCTTGGCGCGCGGCCATGGAACACCATGCCGCCACGCCCGTGTTGTGCCCGCAGCGCGTGGCCTTCTCAGGAGCCCGGCGGCTGCCGGCCACGCGGTGGCGACGCGCGGCGCGGGCGCCCCCGCGGACGCGGCTTCAGCGGCATGGCCGTCAAGGGCTGCAGCGCCGTCAGGGTCTGTGCGGCCGCCAAGGGGCGGCCCGTCGACAAGGCACCCAGCACACGAGCGGCTGACGGGGCGTCCAGGCCGGCTTCCAGGCGCTGGCGCCAGGCCATGTGGCGATCGAACGGTGTATTGCCCAGCGCCCAATAGGCTGGCGGATCGACGAGGGCGGCATCGTGCATGTCCCCCAGATGGTGCGCCCCGCTCGATGCCGCGGGCGACAGCGGCTCGACCTGTTCGACGAAGGCCAGCGCCGTCAGTTCCAGTTCACCGCCCTCCACCGCCGCGCACTGGAAGCGGCCCGCCCACAGCGTGCCCTGCCGGTGGTGCCTGGCGTTGAACGCCGCCACGTAGCGCCGGCCGAGATCCTGGATCATGCGGCTGAGCGCCTGAGCTGACGGCGGGCGCAGCAGCAGCCGGTATTCGGTGGCCTGCAGCGACCAGCCGTGCAGCACGACCTTGTGTGTGGCGGCCACATCCCGAAGGATGTCGAGCCAGCGCTGCTGATCCACCGCGTCATGCGCGACGGCGCCCGCGTTGTGCCCCCGCTGGCGCACCAGGTGCGCAAAGCCGGCCAGGATGAACCGCGCCTGCCGCGCCATATCAAGCGTGCGCTAACTTGCGCGCAACTCCACTCGGCGCGTGATGATCTGCTCGACGATTCGCGGGTCGGCCTCGGTCACGCGGGCCTGCCCGAGGCGCTCGAGCAGCACGTAGCGGATGTGCCCGCCTTCGGCCTTCTTGTCGTGCCCCATCAGCTCGAGATAACGCGACAGGCCCAGATCCGGCGCGCGCGTGGGCAGCCCGGCCGCCGTCACCAGCGCCTCCAGCCGCTGCGCCGAGCCGGGGTCCAGCAGACCCAGCGCCACCGACAGATCCGCGGCCATCAGCATGCCGCAGCCCACCGCCTCACCATGCAGCCACTCGCCATAGCCCAACCCGGTCTCGATGGCGTGGCCGAAGGTGTGGCCGAAATTGAGAATCGCCCGCAGGCCCGCTTCGCGCTCGTCCTGGCCGACCACATCAGCCTTGATCTCGCAGGAGCGCCGGATCGCGTGCGCCAAGGCCAGCGGTTCGCGCGCCCGCAGCGCAGGAAGCTGTGCCTCCAGCCAATCGAAGAACGCCGCGTCGGCAATCGGCCCGTATTTGACGACCTCGGCCAGGCCGGACAGGTATTCGCGTTCGGGCAAGGTGGCCAGCGTATCCAGGTCGCAGATCACACGCCGGGGCTGGTAGAACAGGCCGATCATGTTCTTGCCCAGCGGGTGGTTGATGGCGGTCTTGCCACCGACCGACGAGTCCACCTGCGCCAGCAGCGTCGTGGGCACCTGCACGAAGGGCACGCCGCGCATGTAGCAGCCGGCGGCAAAGCCGGTCATGTCGCCCACCACGCCGCCGCCCAGCGCAAAGAGCACGGTCTTGCGGTCGCAGGTCGATGCCAGCAGGTGGTCGAAGATGCGGTTCATCGACGACCAGTCTTTGTGCGCTTCGCCGTCCGGCAATTCGACCGTGCTCAGCTGCGCGTAGTGCGGAGCCAGTGCCTTGCAAAGCGCGTCCGTCCAGAGCGGGCCGATCGTCGAATTCGTGACGATCACCGCCTGCCGCGCCTTGGGCAGGCCGGCCCAGATGTCGGCCCGGCCCAGCAGCCCGCGGCCGATCAGGATGTCGTAGCGGTCTGCGCCGGTGTCGACGACGACCCGTTCGATGGGCGAGGAATCTGCGGACATGCCGGCAGTGTATGCCGGCCCTTTCCTAGGCCACCTGACCCGAAGGCGGCTGCGGCGGCTCCAGACCGCCAGCAGGCCAGTGGCCGTCGAGCTCGAGCTGCATCATCACCATGTTGACCAGGGTGGAGACCGAGGGCCGCACGGCTTCGACCGTGAAATGGGCGGCCTGGCGATACAGCGGGTCGCGCTCGCGGAAGAGCTCGCGCAGGCGGCGCTGCGGGTCGGCCACCTGCAGCAGCGGCCGCTGCGTGTCGTGCCGCAAGCGTCGGAACAGGTCGTCGGGCGTGGTGCTCAGATAGATCACGCGACAGCGCTCGCGCAGCGCGTCGCGGTTGGCCTGCCGCAGCACAGTGCCACCACCGGTAGCCAGCACGCCGTCGCCGCGCCGGCTGAGCTCGTCGATGACCTCCTGTTCGAGGTCGCGAAAGGCCTGCTCACCGTGGGTCTCGAAAAACGAACGGACCGGCATGCCGATCCGTTCTTCGATCTCGTGATCGCTGTCCGTGAAGCGCAGCTTCAGGTGCCGCGCCAGATGCCGCCCGACAGTGGACTTCCCACTGCCAGGCATGCCGACGAGGGCGATCAGGGGCGCATGATCAATTGGGGTTGGTGCAGACAGAAGAAATACCGTAGGGGCTGACCACAAAGGCCGGCGGCTTGCTCTTGTCCGTGAAGGCCTCAGCAGATGCTGGGAGCGAGCCGTTTCCGTACCGATTGCCAATATAGCGCGCCCGCGCCTCGGTTCCTGACACTCCGGAGGCCGTGACGGTAATGACGTAGTCGACCCAGGTCGCCAGGTCCCTGCCGTACTCGATCTGCACGACGGCCAGTCCATTGGCATCGGTCTTGGCGGACCCCACCATCTTGATCGCCACGTCGGACTTGCGGGCGTCGAGGTCGCCGTTCCAGTTCAGGTCCTCTTCACGGGCGGACAGCAGCGGCGCGGCCACGGCGGCGTCGTAGCGCGAGGCTTCACGCACGCCGTTGCGGTTGACGTCCTCTTGAGGGCAACTCGGCTGCAATGTCGCTGCCAACTTGACCCAGTTGCGACCCGCCTCGTTCCACTGGTAGTTCTCCGAAGAGGCGAGGAAGCTACCAAGCGAGGGGATCCCATTCGGCTGAATGACCCAACGGCTCTCGGCATCGCTCCAATCGAAGTAGCCCTTGTAGTACGCGGGCAGGTCGACGGAAGGCGTGATCAAGACGTCGGCCTTGGCCTGCCCCGCCGAGTCCACCACCATGACCACGTATTCCTTGATGTAGGTGAGCTTGGCCGCGCCTTCCTTGACGAACTCGTTCGTCCGGATACTCACCGCCAACGCTTCCTGCGTCACCGTCAGCGTCGCCTTGGCCTGGTTCGGGCAGGTGCTGCTGTCGAAGTCATTCACGTCGTAGCACACACGCACCGTGATGCCGTTGGTCGGGCTCGAACGCAGTCCCGGCGTGAAGGTGCCGCGCGCCACGCCGCTTGTATCGGAGTACGCGTAAGTCCCGCCCAGCCAGCTCACCACGCCATCCGTGCTGTTGGCGTTGCCGTCCAGGTCAAAGCGGGCACGCACGCGAGGAATCGGCTGGTTGTTGGCGCCGTAGAACAGCGCACGCAGTTCGGTCTGGTTGGTCGAACCGCCCGCCAGATTCACCGACACCACGCTCGGACTGGGCGTCACCGAGGCCGACATCGGCATCGAAGGCGCTTGATCGACGGCGCCGCTGCCGACTTCCACCAGCGAAACCTTGCTGGCACCGGCAGCCACCGCTGTAAACGTGACCGTCGCGGACGGTGCGATGTAGGTATGGACAAACTTGCCGTTGAAGTCCGTCGAGCCGGTTGCGCTGGGCATGCCCGGCGCAGTTACGGTGATCGACTGACCCGCCATCGGCAGGGCATTCGTGTCGACCAGCGTGTACTCGATCTGGTTGCCCGTGGTGCCTGCCGTGACGCGCGGCGCCAGCGAGGCACGCAGGTCGGCGCCTTCCACCGTGAACGAGGCCGTGCGGGTCAAGCCGGCACTGGTGGCCGTCACCGTCACCACGCGGTTCGAACGATCGGCCCCGATGCCCACGGCCGCAACGACCTGGCCTTGTGCATTCGTCGTGGTGCTGCTGACCGTGGCCACGGCACTGCTGTCCACGCGCACCGTGACAGGGATCCCCGCCAGCGCGTTGCGGTTGGCATCGACCGCGGTGACCGTGGCAGCTATCGTGTTCGTGCCACCGTTGTTCAGCTTCGGTGCGCTGAGCACCAGGCTCAGGTCCGCCGCCACCGGTGTGCCGGTCACGATCGCATCGGTCACCTGCAGCTGCGCCGTGCGCGTCACGCCGCCGGACTTGGCCGTCACCGTGATGGTGCGGTTCGTGCGGTCGCTGCCCACGCCGATGGCACCCGTGACGACGCCGGTGTCGTCGCTGGTCAGGCCGCTGGGCGCGATGAGCGCATTGGCGTCCACGCTCAGGCTGACTTCAGCGCCGGCGAGCACGTTGCGCTTGGCATCCAGCGCCGTGGCCGTGGCGGTCACGCTCTGCGTGCCGTTGTTGGCAATGCTTGGCGACGACAGCACCAGGATCAGGTCCGCCGCCACACTGCCCGTTCCACCGGCGTCGCGCACATCCAGCGTCGTCGTCTTGGAGATGGATCCGCTGGTGGCGGTCACGGTGATCGTGCGCACCGATCGGTCGGAGCCCGGGCCGATCGCCGCCGTCACCACACCGGCGGTGTTGGTCTGCGCACCGCTGGCGGTGGCAATCGCGTTGGCGTTGACGCTGATGGTCACCGGCACGCCAGCCACGGCGTTGCGGTTCACATCGATGGCCGTGGCCGTTGCGACCACCGACTCGGAGCCGTTGTTGGCCACACTCGTGGCACTCAGCGTGAGCACGAGGTCGTTGGCCTGCGCCGTCTTGTTGGTGCTGCCGGTCGTGGTGCCCGAGCCGATGCCCGTGCCGGTGCTGGCCGAGCCGGCAAACACCGAGGTGCCCGCCTCCCCGCTTCCGCCTCCGCCACAAGCAGCCAAGGTACATACGGCCAATGCGGCCAGCCATCGAGAGACGCGTCTCAACATCGTTCCACCCCAAGGGAATGCGGTCATGGCGTCCGACACACGCTCAGCGTGCGGCGGCGCGGTCGGTCACGATCTTCGGCGTGATGAAGATCAGCAGCTCGGTCCGGTTGGAGATTCGCTGCTTGTTCTTGAACAGATTGCCAACGTACGGGATGTCGCCCAGCAGCGGCACCTTGTTCACTTCGTCGCGATCGGTCTGCGTGAAGATGCCGCCCAGCACCACCGTGCCGCCGTTCTCCACCAGGACCTGAGTCTTCACGTGCTTGGTGTCGATCGCGAAGCCTGAAACGGTCGAGCGACCCACGCTGTCCTTGTTGACGTCGACGTCCAGGATCACATTGCCTTCGGGCGTGATCTGCGGCGTGACTTCCAACTTCAGGTTGGCCTTGCGGAACTGCACGCTGGTCGCGCCGCTGGAGGTGGCCACGAGATAGGGCAACTCCTCGCCCTGTTCGATCAGCGCCTTGACCTGGTCTGCCGTGATCACACGCGGGCTGGAAACGATCTTGCCCTTGCCCTCGGCCTCCAGAGCCGACAGCTCGAGGTTCAGGAAGCGGTTGGCCGTGGCGCTGAACAGCGACAGCGCGAAGGTCGCAGCGGCGCTGCCCAGGTTGCTGACGTTGGCCGGCAGGTTCACGAACTGGCTGTCGCTGTACGAGAAGGTCTGGCCCTGGCGGGTCTGCGCACCCACCGCGTTGTAGTTGCCACCGACCACGCCGTAGTTGTCGCCACCCACGCTGAAGCCGGGCACCCCGCCCTGGAGCCCGCGCAGATCGGTCGCCCCGAGCTTGACGCCCAGCGCACGGCCGAATTTGTCGTCGGCTTCGACAATGCGCGCCTCGATCAGCACCTGACGAACCGGCACGTCGATCTTGGAGATCAGCTGCTGCACCTCCTCCAGCTTGGAGGGGATGTCCGACACGAACAACTGGTTCGTGCGCTGCTCGAAGATCACGCTGCCGCGTGAAGACAGGATCCGCGTGGCCTGTGCGCCGGCGCCCTGGCCTGCCGTCTGTCCGGTCAGGCCCTTGGCCACGTCCTCGGCACGCGTGTAGTTCAGCTGGAAGGCTTGCGTGCGCAGCGGCTCGATCTCGGCGATCTTCTTCTTCGCCTCGAGCTCGACCTGCTCCTTCGCATTCAACTCGTCCTTGGGGGCGACCCACAGCACATTGCCGGACTTGCGCACGCCCAGGCCCTTGCTCTGCAGGATGATGTCCAGCGCCTGGTCCCAGGGCACGTCCTTCAGGCGCAGTGTCACGTTGCCGGTGACGGTGTCGCTGGTGACGACGTTGAAGTTGGTGAAGTCGGCGATGACTTGCAGCAGTGCGCGGACTTCGATGTTCTGGAAGTTCAGCGAGAGCTTCTCTCCCTGGTAGCCCGGACCCTGCGTCAGCTTGTTGGGGTCGACCTTGGCCGGCCGCACTTCGAGCACGAACTGGTTGTCGGTCTGGTAGGCGCTGTGCTCCCAGTTGCCACGAGGTTCGACGACCATGCGCACGCGGTCGCCGCTCTGGAAGGTGGAGATGCTCTGCACCGGAGAGCCGAAGTCGACGACGTCCAGACGCCGGCGCAGGTTCTCCGGCAGGGTCGAGCGCAGGAACTCGACAACCAGGTTCTGGCCTTGCTGGCGGATGTCGACACCGACCTGCGTGTTGGCCAGATTGACCACCACGCGCCCGGCGTTGTCAGGGCCGCGGCGGAAGTCGATGTCCTTCAGCGCGAGCGACTCGTTATTGGCCGGCGGGGAAAATTGCGTGCCCACCTGAGGCGTCACCGGAACAGCAGCGGTGGACTCCAGAACGATGATCAGTGCCTTGCCTTCCAGACGGTTCTGGAAGTTCGCGGCTTGCTTCAGGTTGAGCACCAGCCGCGTGCGATCGGTGCCCGTGGCCACGCTGACCGAGCGCAGATTGCCCTGGTTGATGTCGACCGTGCTGCGGCCCATGGCGTTCAGCACGCCCGGCAGATCGATGGCCACGCGTGGCGGCGTCTGAACCGCAAAGCCGGCCGGCAGGGCCTTCAGTGCTTCGTTCAGTTCGATCCGCACGACCTCGGTGCCCGCCTGCTGCGTGCTGCTGATCGACTGGATCGCCGGCTGCGCCCATGCGGCAGCGGGGACGGCGAGCCACATGGCGGCGGCTGCAAAGGCTGCGGCAATGCCTACACGCCAGGGTTGCATGGTGCGGTACTCCTGAGGGTTCCTCATCGCGCGGGCTCCTGGAGCTGCAGGGTTGTGGGTCTCTCGATCCACTCTCCGGCTGCGTCCTGCACGATCTCGCGCAATACGATCTGCGTTTCGTCGATCTTGGTGATACGGCCGTAGTTTTGGCCCATGTAGTCGCCCACCTTCACCTGATAAAGCAGCTTGTCGACCTTCAACAGTGCGAATCGGCGGCCGAGCTTGTCCACGCTGCCGACCATGGACATGCTGTCCAGCGGGTAGGACTCCAGCGGTTCCTTGCGCCGATGCATCTCGCTGGCCAGCGCGGAGTTCGGCTGGTGAGCTTCCTGCTTCAGTGCCACGGTCAGTTTCTGCACGCTGAACGGATCCACCGCCTGCAGCGCCGCATACGGATGCGGATGGAATTTCTTGGGCGGCGTCAGCGGCTGGACGCTGGGCTTGACTTCGCGCTTCTGCTGCTCGAGCCAGGCCTGCAATTCGTCGCCTTCTCCCGCGCAGCCGGTCAGGCCGCCCAGCAGCACCAGGCTCAGTCCGCACAGGACACCGGCCAGGCCGCACTCACGCTTGATGAAGGGTGTCATTTCTTCGGCCCCTTCTCTTTCTCTGCCTTGTCGGCAGCCGCCTTGCGCTGTTCGGCCACTTCGTTGGCGTCCAGGTAGCGGTAGGTGCGCGCCGTGGCTTCCATGGCGAGCATGCCGTTGGCATCCTTGGCGACCGAGGGTGCGATGGACAGGTTGTGCAGCGTCACGATGCGCGAGAGGTTGGCCACGTCGGCCGTGAATGCGCCGATGTCGTGGTAGCGGCCCGCGACGCGGATCGCGATGGGCAGTTCGGCGTAGTAGTCCTTGACCGCCACCTGACCGGGTCGGAACAACTCGAACAGCAAGCCGCGGCCCAGACCGGCCTGGTTGATGTCGGACAGCAGCGCATCCATCTCGGCCTTGCCTGGCAGCTGCTTTTCGAGCTGCGTCACGTACTCCTGGACCTGCAGCTTCTGCTTGCGCAGCTCGCCCAGGTTGACGGCCTGGGACAGCTTCGAGCGGTAATCCGCCTTCAGCAGCGGCTCGCGGGCGCGCTCGCTTTCGAGCTCGCTGTAGGCGTCAGTCAACAGCAGCATCCAGCCAGCGGCCAGCACGATCAGGATGACCGCCAGAAAGGCGGCCAGCCGCGGCAACAGGGGCCACTGGCCCGGGTCGTTGCGGTTGAGCCCCTTGAACTGGCTGACCGCGGTCTCGAGCCGGCTGGCGACGTCGACGGATACGGGAGGGTTCTTCGATGCCATGTGGTCCCCCCTCAAGGCTTCTTGGCAGCGGTAGCCACCGCGCCAGAGGCTGCTGGCGCAGCACTGGCCGCAGCGGCAGATGCCGCTGCGACAGGCGCGGATGCGGCCTGCGCCGGGCTCTGGGGACGCTTCATGCTCAGGCGCATCTGGAATTCGAACAAGCGGCGCTGCTCGCGACCGGCCGTGGTGACATTGGCGGACTTGATTTCGACCAGCTCGGGACGTTCCAGCCAGGGCGAGTTGTAGGAGGTGTTGCGCAGCAACTCCGAGACACGCTCGTTGGTCTGCGCGATACCCGTGATCGTGACCACCTGACCGGCCTGCTTGATCGAGGTCAGATAGACCCCTTCAGGCGTCTGCTTGACCAGTTCGTCCAGCAGATAGACCGGGGTGTTGCGGTCGCTCTGGAGGTCTTCGACCGCCTTCTGGCGAGCCTTCAGCGCCTCGATTTCCTGGCGCAACGTGGCGATGTCCTTGATCTGCCCTTCGAGCTGGGTGATCTGGACCTTCAGGAAATCGTTGCGGCCGGACTGCGCCGACGTCATCTGGCCGAGCACCGCGAACCACAGGCCCACGATGAGCGCGCCAACGGCGGCGCTGGCGGCCAGCCCGACAAAGAAGGCCTGCTTGCGCTGCCGGCGCTTGGCTTCGCGGTGCGGCAGCAGGTTGATGAGCATCACTGCACGAACCTCCGCATGGCCAGGCCGCAGGCCGTCAGGTACGACGGTGCCTCACGACGCAACCGGCTTTCGCGAACCGCCGGGCCGAGCTTCATGTTGTCGAACGGGTTGACCACCATCGAGGCAAAGCCGGTCAGCTCCGTCACACGGTCCTTCAGGCGCGGAAGCGTGGCAGTGCCACCCGCGAGCATCACGTAGTGCACCTTGTGGTGCGGCGTGCTGGTGAAGAAATACTGCAGCGCGCGTCCGATCTCCTGCGACAAGCTGTCGACGAAGGGATCGAGGATCGTGCTCTCGTAGTCTTCTGGAAGATCCGAGGACAGCTTCTTCTGCTCGGCCTCTTCGAACGAGAAGCCGTACTGGCGGGAGATCAGCTGCGTGAGCTGCGCGCCGCCGAAGGCCTGGTCGCGGTCGTAGAGCATCTCCTCGTCGCGCAACACCTTCAGGCTCGTGGTGTCGGCCCCGATCTCGAACAGCGCCACCAGCGCATCCTTGCCCTGGTTCGGCAGCACCGACACGACACGCGTCATCGCCAGCCGGGAGGCGTGCGACTCGATGTCCAGCACCACCGGCTTCAGGCCCGCGGCTTCGGCCAGGCCCTGGCGGTCCTGCACACGGTCCTTGCGGGACGCGGCGATCAGGACTTCCACGTCACCAGCGGAGGTCGCGCTCGGACCGACCACGCAGAAATCCAGGCTCACCTCGTCCAGCGAGAACGGGATGTACTGGTTGGCTTCCGTCTCGACCTGCAGCTCGAGTTCTTCTTCGCTGAGGCCCGCGGGCAGCATGATCTTCTTCGTGATGACGGCCGACTGCGGCATGGCCATCGCGACATGGCGCGTCTTCGTGCCGGCCTTGTGGACCAGGCGCTTGACGGCCTCGGCCACTTCGTCGAACTTTTCGATCTGGCCGTCGGTGATCCAGCCCTTTTCAAACGGTTCGGAGCCGAAGCGCTCCAAGACCAACTCACCTGACGCGGTCTGACCCAGCTCGACCAGCTTGACGCTTGATGAGCTGATGTCGAGCCCGATGACAGGTGGATGTTGGCGACCCAGAATCCGGTCGAGAAAGCTCACGGCACCTCACTCCCCTCGCGGGACGCACTTCCGCGGGATTGTTAAGAAGTCACTTGAATGCTAGCAGCAAGGCCCTTGCTAACCGGGCTGAACGGCTTGATGAAGTTTCGGCCGTAAAGCCCGCCAGCAGCCCCCAATGAGCCCCGGAAATTGGCCTCAATTCGTAACAGGTCGGGGCACTTCGACTAGGCTGCGACCGGCGTGTGGCATGCCATCCGGCATGCCTGATCGACGGGTCCGCGGCCCTGGTTCGCACGCCTGCTGTCGCCCCGCGGACCCGCCTTCGAGGCGGTTTCTATAATCCGTAACCGCCACGACCTCAGGCGGTCAATCCCCATGAGCGAAGCCGCCGCCGATTCCGAACCCCCTGCGCCCCAGGCTACCACCTGGCCTCAGCGCATTCTCCGTGCAGCAGGTGTGGCATTCGGTCTCCTGGTCGCCGGCCTGGTATCGATCGCCGTCTTCATCGCGTTGGCGCTGGCGATTTCCTACCCCAATCTGCCGGACACGGGCAGCCTCACGGATTACCGCCCCAAGCTGCCGCTGCGCGTGTTTTCGTCGGATGGCGTCATGCTGGGCGAATTCGGGGAGGAAAAGCGCACCTTCGTGCCGATCGGACAGATCCCGAAGGTCATGAAGGATGCCGTTCTCGCCATCGAGGACGCCAACTTCTACCGGCACAGCGGGGTCGACTACCGCGGTGTGCTGCGCGCGGCGCTGGCGCAATTCTCCGAAGCCAAGAGCCAGGGCGCATCGACCATCACGATGCAGCTGGCGCGCAACTTCTACCTCTCCAGCGAAAAGACCTTCACGCGCAAGATCTACGAGATCCTGCTGTCCTACAAGATCGAGTCGCAGCTGACCAAGGACCAGATCCTCGAGGTCTACATGAACCAGATCTTCCTGGGGCGGCGGGCCTACGGCTTCGCGGCAGCCAGCGAGGTCTACTTCGGCAAGCCGCTCAAGGACCTCACGGTGGCCGAGGCCGCGATGCTCGCGGGGCTGCCCAAGGCCCCGTCGGCCTACAACCCGCTGACCAATCTCGAGCGGGCGACCCTGCGCCAGCGCTACATCGTCGAGCGCATGCTGGAGAACAACTTCATCACGCGCGCGCAGCGCGACGAAGCGCTGGCCCAGACCCTGACCTACCACGGCTCGATCGAGCCGCAGGTGCACGGCGAACACCTGGCCGAGCTGGCGCGCCAGCTGATCTTTTCGCACTACGGCGAGGAGACCTACACCCGCGGCCTGCAGGTCACCTTGACCGTCAACTCCGCCGACCAGACGGTGGCCTACCAGGCGCTGCGCAAGGGTCTGATGGATTACGAGCGGCGCCAGCAGTACCGCGGCCCCGAGGGTTTCGTGAGCCTGCCGTCACAAGCCGCGGCGCTGGATGCGCGTGTGGCCGAGGCGCTGACCGACTATCCGGACGACGACGAATTGCGCGCCGCCGTGGTGCTGGAAGCCTCGCCGCGCAAGGTCTCGGCCATGCTGCAGTCCGGCGAGGTCATCCAGGTCACAGGCGATGGCCTGCGGCCCGTGGCCTCGGGCCTGGCGTCGACGGCCACCTCGAAGGTGCAGATCCGCCGCGGTGCCGTGGTGCGCGCAATGAAGTCGCCCAAGGGTGACTGGCTGCTCACCCAGGTGCCCGAAGTCGAAGGCGCATTCGTCGCCATGGATCCGCGCACCGGCGCCATCCGTTCGATGGTGGGCGGCTTCGACTTCTCCAAGAGCAAGTTCAACCACGTCACGCAGGCCTGGCGCCAGCCGGGCTCGAGCTTCAAGCCGTTCATCTACTCGGCTGCGCTGGAAAAGGGCTTCACGGCCCGCACGGTGATCAACGACGCGCCGCTGTTCTTCGACGCCGCGCAGACCGGCAGTCAGCCCTGGGAGCCCAAGAACTACGACGGCATCTTCGCGGGCCCGATGAGCCTGCGCACCGCGCTGGCGAAGTCCAAGAACATGGTGTCGATCCGCATCCTGCAGACCACCGGCGCCGAGTTCACGCAGCAGTGGATCGGACATTTCGGCTTCGACACCGAGCGCCATCCGCCCTTCCTGACGATGGCACTGGGCGCCGGGGCCGTCACACCGTTGCAGATGGCCACCGGCTATTCGGTCTTCGCCAATGGCGGCTACCTGGTCCAGCCCATGCTCATCGCCCGTGTGGTCGACGACCGCGGGCAGGTGCTGGCGCAGGCGCGGCCACCCCAGCTCGGCGACAGCGTGCGCGCCATCGATGCACGCAATGCCTACGTGATGGGCACGCTGATGCAGGAGGTCACGCGCACCGGCACCGCCGCCAAGGCGCAGGCCGCGCTCAAGCGCACGGACCTCTACGGCAAGACGGGCACGACCAACGATTCGATGGATGCCTGGTTCGCCGGCTACCAGCCGCACCTCGTGGCCGTGGTCTGGATCGGCTACGACACGCCGCGCAAGCTCGGCAGCAACGAAACCGGCGGCGGCCTGGCGCTGCCGGTGTGGATCGAGTACATGGCCCACGCGCTCAAGCGCATTCCGGTGACCGACGTGCCGGTCCCGGAGGGCCTGGTGCAGGTCGGCAGCGACTGGATCTTCGACGAGTTCGCCAACGGCCGCGGCATTGCCAACGTCGGGATGGAAGAGCGTCCGATCCCCTCGGCACCCAGCGCCGAGGAACGCAGCAGCATCCTCGATATGTTCAGGCAGCCGCGCTGAAGTGCAAGGCCATCCCGGCCTGCGCGGAGGCTTCGCGGTCCAGCACCTGGTGGAAGCGCGTCACGCCGTCGCGCGTGTCGACCCAGTGGCCGCCGGCGTAGCGGAAATGGAAGCCGCCGTTGCGCGCCGCCAGCCACAGCTCGTGCAAGGGCGGCTGCGTATTCACGACGATCTTGCTGCCGTTGGGGAAGCTCATCTCCAGCAGACCGCCCGTGCGCTGCGTATCGATGTCGATCACGTCGTGCTGCAACCAGCGGTCCGCATCGGCCTCCAGGGCCGCAAGCACGGCCGCGGACAGCCGGTGGTAGTCGGCATCGCTCAGAGCAGTTCCTGTGGCTTCGGGCATGGCTGATTAGAATTTGTCGATGAAGACGGGTTGTCGTTCGAGTGTAGCCAGTGAGCGCAGCCGCCCGGTTGGCGCGCGTCGCGTGTCCCTGGCGATCCTGCTGACACTGGGCGGCGTGCTGCCGCTGGGCGCCTGCGGTCAGAAGGGTCCGCTGCGCCTGCCCACGGAAACCCGCGCGCCGTCTTCCGCATCCTCGCCTTCCTCCTCCCTTCCTTCGAGCGCCACGCCTGCGTCGGCTCCCACACGATGACATTGCCGGGATCTCCCTGGCTCGCCCGCCAAGCGGGTGAGCTGACGCTGGACGGCCACGCGCTGCGCGGTCTTGCACGCGAATACGGCACGCCGCTGTTCGTCTACTCGCAGCGCGCCATGCAGGCCGCCGCCGGCGCCTACCAGCGCGCACTCGCGCCGCAGCCGCATCTGCTGTGCTACGCCATGAAGGCCAATCCGTCGCTGGCCGTGCTGCAGACCTTTGCGCGCATGGGCTGCGGCTTCGACATCGTCTCGGGCGGCGAACTGCAGCGCGTGATCGCCGCCGGCGGCGACGCGTCGCAGGTGATCTTTTCCGGCGTGGGCAAGACAGCACGCGAGATGGAAATGGCCCTGCGCGCCGGCGTGGCCTGCTTCAACGTCGAGAGCGAGGGCGAGCTCGAGCGGCTGTCCGAAGTCGCCACGCGCACCGGTCTGACCGCCCGCGTGAGCCTGCGCGTGAACCCCGACGTCGACGCCGGCACGCACCCGTACATCTCCACCGGCCTGAAGAACAACAAGTTCGGCGTGGCGCACGACCGGGCCGTGCCCACCTACCGCCGCGCGGCCGCGCTGCCGGGCCTGCAGGTCGTGGGCATCGATTGCCACATCGGATCGCAGATCACGCAGATCGAGCCCTATCTGGACGCGCTGGACCGCCTGCTCGATCTGGTCGAGGCGGTGGAGGCCCACGGCATCGCCCTGCAACACGTCGACATCGGCGGCGGACTGGGCATCACCTACACCGACGAGAAGCCGCCCGAAGCGGGCGAACTCATCGCCCAGGTGCTCGCGCGCATGAAGGCGCGTGGCCACGCCCACCGCACGCTGGTGATGGAGCCGGGGCGCTCGCTCGTGGGCAATGCGGGCGTGCTGCTGACGCAGGTGATGTACCTCAAGCGCGGCGAGGGCAAGAACTTCTGCGTGGTCGATGCCGCCATGAACGACCTGATGCGCCCGGCGCTGTACCAGGCCTACATGCAGATCGAAGCCTGCGCACCCGGTGCGCAGGCCACGGAAGCGACCTGGGACGTGGTCGGGCCCGTGTGCGAATCGGGCGACTGGCTCGGCCGCGACCGCGTGCTGCGCGTGGCGCCCGACGACGTGCTGGCGGTCCTGTCGGCCGGCGCCTACGGCAAGGCCCTGGCCAGCAACTACAACAGCCGCGCGCGGGCCACGGAGCTCATGATCACGTCGGACGGCCAGGTGCGCGTGATCCGCCCGCGCGAGGACACGACTCAGCTTTTTGCGGCGGAACAGCTCGTGCCCTGAGCGGGCTTGCACGTCCGCGGCGGCGGATGGAACAGGATTCGCCCGTACCAGGCATGGGCACGCGACCGCGTGTTGTCGGCATCGGTCATCAGCGCCACGCCGATCAAACGGCCCGGCGGTTCGCCGAAGGCTCGCTGGAAGTCGGCCGCCAGATGACGGCGGTAATGCCGCCAGCTCTTGGCGTGCTGGGCGCCGGAGTCGACCACGATCTTGCGTATCCGGTCACTTCGCGCGTTATGCAACACCGTTTCCGTGGGCGTCCGCGTGGACCAGGCATAGACCAGCGTCGCGTAGGGCGGCTCCTCGCCGGTCAATGCCTTGGCGAGCTCGAACAGCATGCGCGTGCGCGGCGACAGACGGGAGCGGTCGCCCTCGAAGGCAAAGACCAGTCGCGCCGGTGAATCCGCGCGCTCGGCCACGCCCAGGTCCGCTTCAGCCAGCGGCGCTTCGATCATCCAGGACCACTCGACGTCGCCGAGCTGGTCGACCGGAAGGTCCACCGAACGGCGCAGCATGCTGGCCGAGGCATCGGCCTGCGCCTCGATGGCCCATCGGCCGTCCTTGGTGGTGAGCTGGTACTGCGTGGCCCGCTTGCCCGGCAGCGTGAAGGGCTTCCAATCGGGCGTCAGCGCGGTGGCGTCAGCCGGCGGGGTGGCGTCAGTCGGCGGGGTGTCTGCGGGGCCGGCAGGCTGCGGGGCCATCAGGGTGCAGCCCGTCAGGCCCAGCGTGACGGCCAGCACCCAGGGCCACGCCCGGCCCGCACACGCGGCCGACAAACGCCCGATCGACGACCGGTTCTGCACAGAGACCCCTTCACGCGCGCCCGCGCAGGCACGCCGCACACCACGGAGGGCCCGGCGGCGGCTTCGCGCGCGAAGCCTGCCGTCGAACGGGCCGGATGTATCGAATTGTCTGCGGCGCGGCATGCGCTGCCCAGCGCCATTCAGGGCGACAAACCCTAGCCTGGGCCCCTCAGGCGGGGCGTCACGCCCATCTCCTGATCGCGCGCAGGCGACACCGCCTGGTCAGCGCCGCGCACCTCGCGCCCGCGATGCCGCACCCACCAACAAAAACGCCCAACCGGTGAGGGTTGGGCGTTGAATGTGGTGGCCAAGGGCGGAATCGAACCACCGACACGCGGATTTTCAATCCGCTGCTCTACCAACTGAGCTACTTGGCCGAAAGACGAAGATTATAGACGTTGGCGCGGGCCCCCTGGACGGGGGCTTCAGGCGGCACCGCGCCGGTTGCGCGTGAGGTCCACACCCAGCTGCTTGAGCTTGCGGTAGAGGTGCGTGCGCTCCAGGCCGGTCTTTTCGGCCACGCGCGTCATCGATCCACCCTCCTTGGCCAGGTGGAACTCGAAATAGCTTTTCTCGAAGACATCGCGTGCTTCGCGCAGCGGCCGGTCCAGATCGAAGGTCTGGTGCGCCGCCGGATGCGCGCCGACATCGGCCACGCCCACGAGGCTGCCATAGCCGTCATGCAGGCTGGACGACCCGTTGGACGGGCCGCTCATCGAGCCGTGCACCGCGCGAATCGGATGGCCCAGCGACACCGGGTCGCGCGCAGGCGTGGACGGACTCGGCCGCACCAAGGCCTGTTCGACCGCGCGCAGAAGCTTCTGCAGCGTGATCGGCTTTTCCAGGAAGGCCGAGGCCCCGTACTTGGTCGCTTCCACCGCGGTATCGATGGTGCCGTGGCCGCTCATCATGATGACCGGCATGGTCAGCATGCCGCAGCCGGCCCACTCCTTGAGCAAGGTGACGCCATCGACATCGGGCATCCAGATGTCCAACAGCACCAGATCCGGCTTGAACAACTCGCGCGCGGCGCGGGCCTGCGCTGCGTTTTCCGCCAGTTCGACCGTATGCCCCTCGTCGGTGAGGATCTCGGACAGCAAGGCGCGGATACCGAGCTCGTCGTCGACTACAAGAATGGTTGCCATGTTGGCTGTGGTGCGTGCCGCGAGGACGAAAAGCTGAACGGACGAATCAGACCGTTGGCGCCGGCGGCGTCGGGAGGGGGGATTTCGGAAGTGAAAATGATAGCGAAACCCGTGCGCCTCCGCCCGGTTGATTGCCCAGACGCAGGCGCGCGCGGTGCTCATCCGCAATCTTCTTGACCACGGCCAACCCCAAACCGGTGCCTTTTGCCTTGGTCGTCACGTAGGGCTCGAAGGCGCGTTTGAGCACGTGATCGGCGAAACCCGGCCCGTTGTCGGTCACCACGAGCCGCACCCAGGCCACCGATGGATCGGTGCCGCGCATCAGCGAGGTGCTGATCTCGGCGCGTCCATTGACGGGCTCGACGGCATCCAGCGCGTTCTGCACCAGGTTGTGCACCACCTGCCGCAGCTGCGTCGAATCGCCCAGGATGGTCGGCAGACCCGGCTCCAGGAAGGCCTGCAGGCGCCCATGCTCCTGGTCCTGGCCGTACAGCGCCAGCGTTTCCACCACCAGGCCATTCAGGTCCAGCGGCAGCATCTGCGCCGTGGGCAGCCGCGCGTAATCGCGGAACTCGTTGACCAGCTGCTTCATCGCCTGAACCTGCGCGACGATGGTCGCCACGCTGCGGATGAGCATGGCCTGGTCGGTGCCTTCGAGCTTGTGTTCGAGCTTGTGCTGCAGGCGCTCGGCCGACAGCTGGATGGGCGTCAACGGATTCTTGATTTCGTGCGCGAGCCGCCGCGCCACTTCCGACCATGCGCGTGTGCGCTGCGCGGAGACGACATCGGTGATGTCGTCGAAGACCAGCAGCCGCTCGCGCCCGGGCAGCAGCGCCCCGCGGGCCAGCAGGGTGGCCCCTTCGGTGCCGTCGGCGCGCAGCTCGAACGAATCCTGCCACTGGCCGCGCTCGCCGGGTTCGGGCGTGCGCTCGCCGGCCTCGAAGCGCTGCTCGACCGCCTGCGCAAATTCCTGCAGCTCGGGCAGTTCGTCCAAACGTCGGCCGAGCCACGCCTGCAGGGGCTGGCGCAGGATGCGTGTCGCGCCCGGGTTGACGCTGGCCATGCGGCCCTCGCGGTCGAACAGCACCACGCCGGCGGTCAGGTTGTCCAGGATGGTCTGCAGCTGCGCGGCGCCGCGCTGCACCTGTTCGCGCGCATCCGCGACCTGCTGGGTCATGTCGGCGAAGGAGCGTGTCAAACCCCCCAGTTCATCTTCCGACGCAAAAACCGGCCGCGTGCGCAGGTTGCCCGCGGCCACCTCGCGCACACCGTCGGCCAGCAGCAGCAGCGGCTTGACGATCTGCTTGCCCAGCAGCGCTGCGAGCAAAACCGCGCCGAAGACCGACAGCACCAGCCCGAGGGTCAGCGTCCCGATGTAGACACGCCGCAGGCCCTCGCGCGACAGCGCGCGCTGCTGGTATTCCCGGTAGGCCGACTGCACCGACAGCGCATTGGCGGCCACCATCGTCGGCACGGTCTGCGTGGCCATCAGGAAGCGCTCCGGCGTCGAGCCCAGCGCGATGCTCCCCGCGCGCAGGCGCACCAGCGCGCGGATGCGCACCGGCGCGCCGTTGGCGGCGGCCTGTTCGTCGTCCAGGCCATCGATCTGCGTGGCCCGCCCGGCCGAGCGCGCCGCGCGCAGCAGGCCGCTGGCGGGCCGCTCCTGCGCCAGGCCGATCGCCGAGCGGCCCACCGTCACGAGCACTTGGCCGTTGCCCGCCACCAGCGACAGGTCGTCGACACCCAGCTGCTCGCGCAGGCGCTCCAGCGCCAGCGGCGTCACGGACGCGGCGCCCGGCTCGGTCAGGCGTTCGGCGGCCAGCTCGGCCTTGCGTGCGGCCTCGTCGCGCAGGCTGTCCAGCGTGCCCTTGCCCAGCGCCAGGCCGGCATCCAGCGCCTGCGCCAGCCGCACGTCGAACCAGGTCTCGATGCTGCGCGAGGCAAACTGGTAGGACACCGTGTAGATCACCAGGCCGGGCAACACACCCACCAGGGCGAAGATACCGGCCAGCTTCACGAGCAGCCGACTGCCGAACTTGCCGTGGCGCAGACGCAGCCACAGCCGCACGGTGGCGATACCCACCACCAGGGCCAGCACGGCCGCCACACCCACGTTCAACCAGAACAACCAGACGAATCGCCGCTCGTCGATGGCTGACTCGGGATCGGCAAAGGACAGCACGTACACCAGCACCAGCGCGATGCCCGTGGCCGCAACCAGCGCCACCATCAGCGACCAGCGCGTGGCCTTGCTCATCGCGTGGGGCTGCTCGTCGGACAAGGGCGGCGGCGCCGGCGCGGCCTCGAGATCCGACGGGTCCATCAATCCACCCGCAGCGTGCGTTCGACACCCAGCTGCCAGTCGGCCTGGCTGGTCAGGCCCACCAGCATCGGCGGCGGCAGCTGGCCGGTGTCGAGTCGGAAGGAAAATTCGACATATTGCCGCGCGTCGGGTTCGATCTGCGACAGCTCGGCCAGTCGCCAGCCCGAGGTGCGCGAGATGACACCCAGCGCCTCTTCCAGCGTGCCGAAGCTCTGGGTCAGCGCGCCGATGCCCACGCGCCAGGAACTGGTCAGCGGCTGGTAGGCCAGCCGCCAGTTGCGCGTCACCCGCGCCACGCGCTCGTCACGCCAGTACCAGCGGTTGCGGTACAGCGTCGCCTGGGCCACGAAGTACATCGGCACGCCACGCCGCAGCGCGTCTTCCACCGGTCGCGACAGCGTCACGCGCAGCGAAAACTCCAGCGACAGGTGGCCGTCCTGGCGATCCAATCCCAGCGAGGCCACGTCCACACCCTGCGCCCGCGCACCCAGGCCGGCCAGCAACAGGCTCAGCAAGGCGATCAGGCGCAGGACGAAGAGGACAGGCGTGGGCGGCGACGGCGGCATCGAGGCGAGAAACAGCTCAAATCTTGGCCAGCAGGGCGTAGAAGAACCCATCGGCCGCGGCGGGGTTCGCCTCAGCGGCGAATGTCGCCGGATTCTCGGCCAGGGGCAGCAGATGGCCCGGTGAAGCCGGATCCCGGGCCGCGGCGCCGGGCGGCTGGCGTTGCAAAAACGCGTCGATCACGTCCTGGCCCTCGGCGCGAAACACCGAACAGGTGGCGTAGAGCAGGCGACCGCCTGGGCGCAGCAGGGGCCACATCGCGTCCAGCAGCCGCGACTGCGTGCGTGCCAGTGAGGGCAAGTCGTCCGGACGGCGCAGCCAGCGGATGTCCGGATGCCGGCGCACGATGCCCGAGGCGCTGCAGGGTGCGTCCAGCAGGATGGCGTCGAAAGGACGCCCGTCCCACCACGCCGCCGGCTGGCCGGCGTCGCCGACGGCGCAGGTCGCCGTCAGGCCCAGCCGCGCAAGGCTTTCGCGCACGCGGTCCATCCGGCGCGCGTCCTGGTCGAGCGCCAGCACGTCCAGCTCGCCACACTCCAGCAGGTGCGCGGTCTTGCCGCCGGGTGCGGCGCAGGCATCGAGCACGCGCGCGCCGGGTGGCAGGCCCGTGCCCAGCAGCAGCGGCACGGCACGCTGCGCCGACACGTCCTGCACCGACACGTCGCCATCCGCAAAGCCCGGCAGATCGCCCACGGGACAGGGCTGTTCCAGGTGCACGGCGTGCGTGACGCCTGGAACGCCGCTGACGACGGATGCGGCCAGCCCCGCCTTCTGCAGGCGCTCGACATAGGCTGCGGCCGTCGACCGCCGTGCGTTCACGCGCAGCGTCATCGGCGGGTGGCCGTTGGCGGCTTCCAGGATGGCAGGCGCGGCGTCCGGCCAGTCGGTGTGCAACTGCGCGATCCACCAATCCGGATGGTTCCAGCGCGCCGACGGCACGGCCTGCAGCGCCGCCACCAGCGCGTCGCGCTCGCGCACGAAGCGGCGCAGCACAGCATTCACGAAGCCGGCCGAGGCCGGCGTGCGGCGGCGCGCCGCCGCGACGGCCTGGTCGACCAGCGTGTGGTCGGCATAGGCCGGCCGCGGCGAGGGCCACAGCAGCGCCAGCGCCGTGAGCAGCAGCGCGTCCACACGCGCCGGCGGCGGGCGCGGTGCCAGCCGCGTGCGCGCCGCCAGCGCGCCGCCCAGGCCGCGCAGCACCTGGAAGCTCAGCGCCTGCACACCCGGCCGCAGGGCCGGCGCAACGCCGGCTAGCACATCGGTCAAGGACCGGCCGGCCCTCACCTCGGCGACCGCGTCGGCGCAAAGGTCGAGCTGACGCGACAGTGGCGGGCCGGCATAGACTTGGTTCATCATGACCAGTCTAGGTCAGTCCCCGGTGTCGCCCGAAAATGCGGCTGCGGGGCGCCGACCATCCGCCGGGCTGCCGGTGACCGCGCCCGCCGGGCTCTTGCGGTCGCCCACACGCCCGCCGTCTCCAGGAGGATCTTCCCCATGGCCGTTCGACGAACCGGCGCCGCCGTCACCGGTGTGAATGCCCCCGCCCGCATCTTCCGCACCGAGGACGAGCTGGCGCGCCTGCCGGCGAGCGAGCGCATCCGCTACCGCCTGGTGACGGCCGACCGGCGCCACCACGCCAACGACAACATCGCCGACCAGATCCACGCGGGCGAGCTCGAGGAGCTCAAAGCCGAGGTGGCCGAGAAGGTGCACGAGGTGCTCAGGGCCCTGGTCATCGACACCGACAGCGACCACAACACCAAAGAGACGGCCCAGCGCGTGGCCAAGATGTACATCGAGGAGGTTTTCCGCGGCCGCTACGTGCCGATGCCTGCGGTGACCGAGTTTCCGAACGCCGAGCGCCTGAACGAGCTGATGATCGTCGGCCCCATCACCGTGCGCAGCGCCTGCAGCCACCACCTGTGCCCGATCATCGGTCGCGTGTGGATCGGACTGCTGCCCAATGAACATTCCAACCTGATCGGGCTGTCCAAGTACGCGCGCATCTGCGACTGGATCATGAGCCGCCCGCAGATCCAGGAAGAGGCCGTCACGATGCTGGCCAACGAGCTGCAGGAGCGCGTCAAGCCCGACGGGCTGGGCATCGTCATGGAGGCCGACCACTTCTGCATGCACTGGCGCGGCGTGAAGGACAACGAGTCCGCGATGGTCAACAGCGTGATGCGGGGCGCCTTCCTGAAGGACCCCAACCTGCGGCGGGAATTCCTGTCGCTGCTGCCCAACCGCAAGAACAGCTGACGCGAAGGCCGCCCATGCTCGTACGCCTCATGTACGCCAGTCGGGCCGTCCCGGCGGTGGATACCGAAGAGCTCCATGTCATCCTGCGCCAGAGCCAGACCGGCAACCCGCCGCGCGGCATCACCGGCGTGCTGTGCCTGTCCGACGGCATCTTCCTGCAGGTACTCGAAGGCGGCCGCAGCGCCGTCAACCGGCTCTACCACCGCATCGCCACGGACACGCGCCACACCGACGTCGAGCTGCTGATGTACCAGGAGATCAGCGAGCGGCGCTTCGCCGGCTGGTCGATGGGGCAGGTCAGCATGGCGCGGCTGAATCCGTCGCTGCTGCTGAAATATTCGGCCACGGCCACGCTGGATCCGTATGCGGTGTCGGGCGCCGTGTCGCTGGCCCTGTTCGAGGAACTGGTGGCCACGGCCGCCGTGATGGGGCAGTGCTGAGGGTTGCGTAGAGGGGTTGCAGCCGGCGCGCCGCCAGACGCGCCCGGCGGCAGCCGGCGCCGGTTCGATTCGGCCCCGCTCTTATGCACTGGGCGCCTAAGCTCATGCGCATGGAATCGTTTTGCGCATGATGAAGATGCCGCAACATGCGCGCTCACCAGAAGCGCGGGCCGTCGCCTCGCACGGCCCATGAACTTCCAACAACTGCGCTCGATCCGAGAAGCCGTGCGCCAGGGCTTCAACCTCACGACGGTGGCGCAGGCGCTGCACACCTCGCAGCCCGGCGTCAGCCGGCAGATCCGCGAGCTCGAGGATGAACTGGGCATCGAGATCTTCGTGCGGGCCGGCAAGCGGCTGACCGGCCTGACGGCGCCCGGCGCGACGCTGCTGCCCATCATCGAACGCCTGCTGCAGGAGGCCGACAACCTGCGGCGCGCCGGCGAGGACTATGCGCAGCAGGATCGGGGCACGCTGACGATCGCGGCGACCCACTCCCAGGCGCGCTACGCCCTGCCGCCGGCCGTGCGCGACTTCAGTGCACTGCACCCGCAGGTCAGCCTGCGCATGCACCAGGGCTCGCCGCGCCAGGTGGCCGAAATGCTGCTGGCAGGCGAGGCCGACATCGGCGTGGCCACCGAGGCGCTGTCGCAGTACCCCGAGCTGGTCGCCCTGCCCTGCTACCAGTGGACCCACCTGGTGATCGTGCCGCACGACCACCCGCTCACGCGCGAGACGGCGCAGGGCACGCCGCTGAACCTGACGCAGCTGTCGCAGTTTCCGGTCATCACCTACGAGGCCGGCTACACCGGCCGCAGCCACATCGACGAGGCCTTTGCGCGTGCGCGCGTGCAGGCCAACGTCGTGCTCGAAGCGATGGACGCGGACGTGATCAAGACCTACGTCGAGCTGGGCATGGGCGTGGGCATCGTGGCCGCCATCGCCTACGACGAGGAACGCGACGCCCGCCTGCGCGCCATCGACGCGCGGCACCTGTTCGCCCCCAACATGACGCGCCTGGCCATCCGGCGCGGCACCTTCCTGCGCAGCTACGTCTACGACTTCGTGCAGACCTTCGCGTCGCCGCTAACCCGCCAGGTGGTCGAGCAGGCGCTGGTCGAAGATGAGGCCAGCGGCTTCGACATCTAGGCCCCGCTGCGGGCTGTAGGCGGGTGCCCCGGCACAGCCGCCGACCAGCGCCGCCGCGCCCAGCGCCGCGGCGGCAAAGCGCGTGATGCGGCGCGGACGCAGGTGCACCCGCGAGCCGGGCACCAGGCCCAGCCGGTCACGCAGGTTCACGTAGGCCTCGCGCGGCAGCTCCACGTCCACATAACCCTCGGCGCCCTCGCGCCGGAACTCGATGCGCGTGTGCGGACCCACGGTGAGGGTCTGGCTGAGGGTCACCGGCCAGGTGTCGGTACCGGGCTGCGCCACGATCTCCAGCTCGTGCGGGCGCACGAAGCTCACGTCGGCCTCGCTGCCGGGCTCCGCCGTGTGACCCAGACGGCCGTGGAACAGGTTCACGTCACCCAGGAACTGCAGCACGAAGGGCGAGGCCGGCTGGTCGTAGACCTCGTCGGGGCTGCCCTGCTGCTCGATGCGGCCCTGGTTCATCACCACCACGCGGTCGGCCACCTCCATGGCCTCGTCCTGGTCGTGTGTCACGAAGACGCTGGTCACATGAACCTCGTCGTGCAGACGTCGCAGCCAGCGCCGCAGCTCCTTGCGCACCTTGGCGTCCAGCGCGCCGAAGGGTTCGTCGAGCAGCAGCACCCGGGGCTCCACCGCCAGCGCGCGGGCCAGCGCGATGCGCTGGCGCTGGCCGCCTGACAGCTGGTGCGGGTAGCGCTGGGCCAGCCAATCCAGTTGCACGAGCTTCAGCAGCTCCATGACCTTGTGCGTGATCTCGGCATCGCTGGGCCGGGTCTGCCGTGGACGCACACGCAGACCGAAGGCCACGTTCTCGAAGATCGTCATGTGGCCGAACAGCGCGTAGTGCTGGAAGACGAAGCCGACCTGGCGCTCGCGCACATGCGTGTGCGTGGTGTCTTCGCCGTGGAACAGCACGCTGCCCGAATCCGGCACCTCCAGGCCCGCGATGATGCGCAGCAGCGTGGTCTTGCCGCAGCCCGAGGGCCCGAGCAGGGCCACCAGCTCACCGGCCGGGATGTCGAGGTCGAGGTTGTCGCAGGCGACCGTCTGGCCGAATCGCTTGTTGAGGTGGCGGACTTGGATGCTCATGGCTCATCTCCGGCAGCGCCGGGTTGCTCACAGGCCGCCACGGTGCCCCTCGGGGCGCCATGGGCGGCATGCGCGGGGGTTGTCACTCCGGTCGATCGCCGACCGACCGCTTCTGGTTCTTCACACGCTGCTCGACCACGTACTTCAGCACCAGCGTCACCAGCGCCAGCGCGGCCAGCAGCGAAGCCACCGCAAATGCCGCGGCGAACTGGTATTCGTTGTAGGCGATCTCGATGTGCAGCGGCATCGTGTTGGTCTGCCCGCGGATGTGGCCCGAGACCACGCTGACGGCGCCGAACTCGCCCATCGCCCGCGCGTTGCACAGGATCACGCCATACAGCAGGGCCCACTTGATGTTGGGCAGCGTCACGCGCCAGAAGATCTGCCAGCCGTTGGCGCCCAGCACGCGCGCGGCTTCTTCCTGTTCGATGCCCTGAGCCTGCATCAGCGGGATCAGCTCGCGTGCGATGAAGGGGAAGGTCACGAACACCGTGGCCAGCACGATGCCCGGCACGGCGAAGATGATCTTCAGGTCGTGCGCGCGCAGCCACTCGCCGAACCAGCCCTGCAGGCCGAAGACCAGCACGTAGATCAGTCCGGCGATGACGGGGCTCACCGAGAACGGCAGGTCGATCAACGTCAGCAGCACGTTCTTGCCGCGGAAGTCGAACTTGGTGATCGCCCACGCTGCCGCGACGCCGAAGACCAGGTTCAAAGGCACGCTGATGCCGGTGGCGATCAAGGTGAGCTGGATGGCACTCAACGCATCGTCGTCGGTGATGGCGGCCAGGTAGACGGCCGCGCCTTTCTTGAAGGCCTCGACGAACACCGTGGCCAGCGGCACGAAGAGAAACAGCGTCATGAAGACCAGCGCGCTGCCGATCAGCAGGCGCCTCACCCAGGCCGGCTCTGCCGTGGCGCCGCGCAGGCTGCGTGGGGCCAGGCCGGCATTCGCGGGCTGGGGCGCCGCCTGCGCCAGGGCCGATGCCACCGTCGTCACAGCCCGCCCTGGCGCTTGCGCGACCAGGCCTGCAAGGTGTTGATGGACAACAGCAGCACGAAGGCGGCCACCAGCATCACGACGGCGATCGCGGTGGCCCCCGCGTAGTCGTACTGCTCGAGCTTGGTGATGATCAGCAGCGGCGTGATCTCGCTGATCATCGGCATGTTGCCGGCGATAAAGATGACCGAACCGTATTCGCCCAGCGCACGCGCGAAGGCCAGCGCGAAGCCGGTCAGCAGCGCGGGCATGACGACGGGAAAGATCACCTGCGAGAAGGTCTGCCAGCGGCTGGCGCCCAGCGTGGCCGCGGCCTCTTCCCATTCACGGTTCACGTCTTCCAGCACCGGTTGCACCGTGCGCACGACGAACGGCAGGCCGATGAACACCAGCGCCACCCACACGCCCAGCGGCGTGAAGCTCACCTTGAACGGCAGCCACCGGCCGATCCAGCCGTTCTGGGCGTAGATGGCGGTCAGCGCGATGCCGGCCACGGCGGTGGGCAGCGCGAAGGGCAGGTCCACCAGTGCGTCGATCAGCCGCTTGGCCGGAAAGCGGTAACGCACCAGCACCCAGGCGACGATGAGTCCGAACGCGGCATTCAGCAGCGCGGCCAGGAACGAAGCGCCGAAGGTCAGCCGATACGAGGCCAGCACACGCGGCGTGGTCGTCGCGTCGAGGAACTGCGGCCAGGTCATCGTAAACGTCTTGAGGAACGCGGCCGACAGCGGAATCAGCACGATCAGGCTCAGGTACAGCAGCGCGAACCCGAGCGCGAGGTCGAAGCCCGGCAGCACGCTGTGCCTGCGCAGCAGGAGGCGGGAGAACACGGCAGCCTCCGGCCGCTCAGCGACGGGTGTAGATCTGGTCGAAAACGCCGCCGTCGCTGAAGTGGGTCTTCTGCGCCTGGGCCCAGCCACCGAAGGTGTCGTCGATGGTGAACAGGTTCAGCTTCGGGAACTGCCTGGCGTACCGGGCGGCCACCGCCGTGTCGATCGGGCGGTAGAAGTGGCGCGCCGCAATGTCCTGCCCTTCGGGCGAGTACAGGTACTCCAGGTAGGCCTGGGCCGCGGCGCGGGTGCCGCGTTTGTCCACCGTCTTGTCGACCACGGTGACCGGCGGTTCGGCCAGGATGCTGACAGCCGGATAGACGATGTCGAACTTGTCGGCCCCAAATTCCTTGAGCGACAGGTGCGCCTCGTTCTCCCAGGCCAGCAGCACGTCGCCCACACCGCGCTCGGCGAAGGTCACGGTCGAGCCGCGTGCACCCGAGTCCAGCACCGGCACGTTGGAGAACAACCTGGCGACAAATTCCTTGGCCTTGGTCTCGTTGCCGCCCGGCTGCTTGAGCGCGAAGCCGTAGGCCGCGAGGTAGCCCCAGCGCGCGCCACCCGAGGTCTTGGGGTTGGCGGTGATGACCGAGACACCCGGCTTGACCAGGTCGTCCCAGTTCCGGATGCCCTTCGGATTGCCCTTGCGCACCAGGAAGATGTAGGTCGAGGTGTAGGGCGAGCTGTTGT
Organism: Pseudomonadota bacterium; assembly: GCA_963205115.1. Taxonomy (GTDB): domain Bacteria; phylum Pseudomonadota; class Gammaproteobacteria; order Burkholderiales; family Burkholderiaceae_C; genus Rubrivivax. Next base: position 69,650 of record CAUJHV010000054.1, read on the forward strand.
GCGGCAGGCGCTTCTGCCAGTCGGCCGGGATCAGTTTGGCGCGCTGGGCCAGTTCGTCCACGTCGTAGGCCAGGGCCAGCGTGACGACATCGGCTTCCAGGCCGTCGATCACCGAACGCGCCTGCTTGCCCGAGCCGCCGTGCGACTGCTTGACGGCCACGGTGTCACCGGTCTTGCCCTGCCAGTACCGGGCGAAGGCCTTGTTGAAATCCTGGTAGAGCTCGCGCGTGGGGTCGTAGCTCACGTTGAGCAGGCTGACGTCCTTGGCGTGGGCGGCCACGGTGGCCAGGGCGATGGCGCCGAGCGTCAACACGCGGCGCAGCGTCGAGAAGCGGGTCATGGGGCGAAACCTCGAAGGCGTTCAAAGCGGTGACCGCGATGCTAGGAACGGCCCGTTCCTTGGGGAACGAATCGATCCGCGCATGCTTATGCGCCTTTCGCCTACCCCGCGGGCGGCACGCCGGATGCCGGCGAGGCCTGTGTCGCGGGTGCGCGAAGCCGGCGCGCGGTCAGCCAGCCGCGCGCGCCTTCTCTCGCCCGGTCGGGCCCTAACGGGTCGCGCTGGGCAGGCCCGCGGCGTCGAACACGCCCTCGAACAGCGCCGTGCTGAGGTAGCGCTCGCCCGAGTCCGGCAGGATCACGACGATCGTCTTGCCTTCGCTCTCCGGCTTGTTCGCCCAGCGCAGCGCGGCCACCACCGCCGCACCGCAGGAGATGCCGCAGAGGATGCCTTCTTCGCGCGCGAGGCGGCGCGCCATTTCCAGGGACTCGTCGTTGCCGACGGTCTCGATGGCATCGACCACCGACAGGTCCAGGACACCCGGCACGAAGCCGGCGCCCAGGCCCTGGATCTTGTGCGGCGAGGGTTTCAGTTCCTCGCCGCGGCGGGTCTGCGTCAGCACCGGGCTGGCTTCGGGCTCGACCGCCACCGAGGTGATGGCCTTGCCGCGTGTGCGCTTGATGTAGCGCGTGACACCCGTGATGGTGCCGCCGGTGCCCACGCCGGAAACAAAGATGTCGACCTGGCCGTCGGTGTCGTCCCAGATTTCGGGGCCGGTGGTGGATTCGTGGATGGCCGGGTTGGCGGGGTTCTGGAACTGCTGCAGCAGCACGCAGTTCGGGTCGGCCGCGGCGATTTCCTCGGCCTTGGCGATGGCGCCCTTCATGCCCTTGGCGCCCTCGGTCAGCACCAGCTTGGCGCCGTAGGCCAGCAGCAGCTTGCGCCGCTCGACGCTCATGGTCTCGGGCATGGTCAGCGTGATCGGGTAGCCGCGCGCCGCGGCCACGTAGGCCAGCGCGATGCCGGTATTGCCGCTGGTGGGCTCGACGATGGACTTGCCCGGGCCCAGCAGGCCGCGCTTTTCGGCGTCCCAGACCATGGCCGCGCCGATGCGGCACTTCACCGAATAGGCCGGGTTGCGGCCTTCGATCTTGGCCAGCACGGTGGCCTTGGCGCCGGCCGTGACACGGTTCAGGCGCACGAGCGGCGTGCGGCCGATGGAGCGGGAGTTGTCTTCGTAAATGCGCATGGTGGTGTGCCTCGGCTACGACCTGGCGGTCGGGAATGGCGGTGATGCAACGAGGGTACCCGCTGGCGCTTATGCACTCAACGAAGGCTTTTTTGTTTGCATATGCGCGGGAGTTTCGATTCACCGCGCAAAACCCTGTCGCCGCGCCACTTATTCAGCACAAGCTGAATCCACCGGTCAATATTCTTGAGTTGTTCTTATTCATCGTGACTTCTAGAGTGCGGGCCATCCACCCACATGACCTCAGGAGCCGCCATGGACCAGTCCAGCCGATATGCCGATCTCAGCCTGCGCGAGGCCGCGCTGATCCAGGGTGGCCAGCACATCCTGGTGGCCTACCGGATGAAGCCCAAGGCGGGCCATGGCTACCTGGCGGCAGCGGCGCATTTCGCCGCCGAATCGTCCACCGGCACCAACGTCGAGGTGTCGACCACGGACGACTTCACCCGCGGCGTCGACGCGCTGGTCTACCAGATCGACGAAGCCGGCGAGCAGATGCGCATCGCCTACCCGCTGGACCTCTTCGACCGCAACATCACCGACGGCCGGATGATGATCGTGTCCTTCCTGACGCTGGCGATCGGCAACAACCAGGGCATGGGCGACATCGAGTACGCCAAGATGATCGACTTCTGGATGCCGCCGCGCGCCATCCAGCTGTTCGACGGACCGAACAAGGACATCAGCGACCTGTGGCGCATCCTGGGCCGGCCGCTGAAGGATGGCGGCTACATCGCCGGCACCATCATCAAGCCCAAGCTGGGCCTGCGGCCCGAGCCCTTCGCGCAGGCGGCCTACGAGTTCTGGCTGGGCGGCGACTTCATCAAGAACGACGAGCCGCAGGGCAACCAGGTCTTCGCGCCGATGAAGAAGGTGATGCCGCTGGTCTACGACGCGATGAAACGTGCGATGGACAAGACCGGCCAGGCCAAGATCTTCTCGGCCAACATCACGGCCGACGACCATTACGAGATGCTGGCGCGCGCCGACTACGTGCTGGAGACCTTCGGCCCGGATGCCGACAAGGTGGCCTTCCTGGTCGACGGCTATGTCGGCGGGCCCGGCATGATCAGCACCGCGCGCCGGCAGTACCCCAACCAGTACCTGCACTACCACCGTGCCGGCCATGGCGCCGTGACTTCGCCGCAGACCCAGCGCGGCTATACCGCCTACGTGCTGGCCAAGATGAGCCGCTTGCAGGGTGCCAGCGGCATCCACGTGGGCACCATGGGCTACGGCAAGATGGAAGGCGAGAAGGACGACCGCGCCATCGCCTACATCATCGAACGCGACAGCTACACCGGCCCCGTCTACCACCAGGAGTGGTTCGGCATGAAGCCCACCACGCCCATCATCAGCGGCGGCATGAATGCGCTGCGCCTGCCGGGCTTCTTCGAGAACCTGGGCCACGGCAACGTCATCAACACGGCCGGCGGTGGCAGCTACGGCCACATCGACTCACCCGCCGCGGGCGCGACCAGCCTGCGCCAGGCCTACGAATGCTGGAAGGCCAAGGCCGACCCCATCGCCTGGGCGCGCGAGCACCGCGAGTTTGCGCGGGCCTTCGATTCCTTCCCGGGCGATGCCGATGCGCTGTACCCCGGCTGGCGCGAGAAGCTCGCCGGCGTGCACCGTTGATGCGGGCACCTGCCGTGGGGCCGCTGTCCGACTGGCGCGTCGCCGCCGAACCCCGCTACGCCCCACAGGCCGACGAGGTGCCGCTGTTCGAGGCGGCCTATGCCGCGCGGCTGCCGGTCATGGTCAAGGGCCCCACGGGCTGCGGCAAGAGCCGCTTCGTCGAGTACATGGCCTGGCGCCTGGACCGCCCGCTGGTCACCGTGGCCTGCAACGAGGACATGACCGCGGCCGATCTGGTGGGCCGCTTCCTGCTGGAACCCGGCGGCACGCGCTGGCAGGACGGCCCGCTCACGCTGGCCGCCCGCCACGGGGCGATCTGCTACCTCGACGAGGTGGTGGAGGCGCGGCAGGACACCACCGTGGTGATCCACCCGCTGACCGACCACCGGCGCGTGCTGCCGCTGGACAAGAAAGGCGAGCTGGTTCGCGCGCACCCGGACTTCCAGCTGGTCATTTCGTACAACCCGGGCTACCAGAACCTGATGAAGGACCTCAAGGCGTCGACGCGGCAGCGCTTCACGGCGCTGGACTTCGACTACCCCGCGCCGCAGCCCGAGGCCGCCATCGTGGCCGCTGAAACCGGCCTGGACGCGGCACGGGCCGCGCAGCTGGTGGAAGTGGCCGCCGCGGCACGCCGGCTCAAGGGACACGGGCTGGCCGAAGGCGTGTCCACGCGGCTGCTGGTCTATGCCGCCACGCTCATGGGTCACGGCATCGAGCCACGTGCCGCCTGCCGCATGGCCCTGGTGCGCCCCATCACCGACGACGCCGACATCCGCGACACGCTGGTCCACGCCATCGACGCGGTGTTTGCCTGACCCACGGCCGCGCGCGGTTCGCGACCACCCCATGGGCACCGCCGCTCGCGTAGACAGTTATGGCCGATCGGCCGCGCCGCAGCGGCCAGCCTCACGCCACGCCGCGTGGCGCGAGCGGCTGGACTGCCGCTTCCCGGCCGTGGACGAGGTCTTCGACGGGTGCCTGGATGGCGCACTGCGCGTGCTGGACCGTGAAGCGGACGTCGCCGCCTACATCGACCAGGCCCGCTGGTTGGCCGGCCTGGGCCGCGGACCGGAGCCGGTGTTGACCTTCCTGGAGGCCTGGCCCTCGGTGGTGGAGCCGCTCGGCGCCCACGCGGCCGAGGCCGCGCTGCGCTCGCTGGCGCAGGCCGCCGCGGCCTTCCAGAAGTCGCCCAACGGCACCGCACTGGCGCCCTTGCTGCACAGCCTGCCCGCGGTCGCGCGCCGGCTGCGCTCGGCCGATCTGCTGGGCCAGTACCTGGCGCTGACGGTCGAGTTGATGCAACGCAGCAGCGTGTCCATCCACGGCCGGCACGCCACCGGCCCCAGCCCCAGCCTGCCCACCTTCCTGCGCCAGGCGCCGCTGCTGGTGGCGCAGGTGCCGCTGGAGGGCCTACGGCGCTGGGTGCAGGAAGGCCTGCGGCTGCACGGTGCACACCCGCAGCGCCAGATCGATTTTTTCGCGCTGAGCACGCCCGATGCACGCGCGCTGCTCGCACGCGAGCGCCACGGCACGCTGCTGGCGGACGCCGAGCGGCGGCTCGCGCTGACCCTTCGCGGCCTGTGGGGCGAGGACCTGCCGCTGATTCCCTACCCGGTGCTGTGCACGGATGGCGCCGGCGCCGACACCGTGCGCCAACCGTACGTGCAGGACGACGGCCTGCGCCTGCCCGAGGTGCTGGACGCGCGGGCCGGCGTGCCCGCGCTACAGCTCTACCGGGCGATGCTCGCGCACATGGCCGGGCACCGCCGCTGGAGCACGCCGCTGGTGGCGGACAACCTGAGCCCGCTGCAGCGCCTGGCGGTGGAGTGTGTCGAGGACGCGCGCATAGACGCCCTGGTGCTGCGGCGTTTTCCGGGGCTGCGCCCAGCGCTGCTGGCCCTGCACCCGGCCCCGGCGGAAGACGGCTGTGACCCCGCAGGCGAGTCCTGCCTGCGCCACCGCCTGGCCTGCCTGTCCCGTGCGCTGCTGGACCCGGCGCACGGCTACCGCGACCCGGCGCTGCGGGATGCCGAGGCGCGCTTTCTTGCAGCCCTGGCCTGCGGCGAGTCGTCCACCGCCGCCATGCGGGCTCTGGCCATCGCGTGGTCGGCCGCCACGCGGCGCCAGAGCGACCAGCTGGCCCGCGTGCGCTTCGAGGACACCGAGGTGCCCTGGCGCGACGACAACCGCCACCTGTGGCGCTACATCGAAGCCGGTGACGAGGAGGACACCGCCGGCGACGAAAAGCCCCGCACGGCCGCGCCCGAGTCCGGTGGCCTGCCACCGCGCCACTACCCGGAGTGGGACGCCGCCACCCACAGCTACCGCCCGGACTGGACCAGCGTCTACGACACGCTGCAGCCCGCGGGTTCCGCCGCCGACATCGACGCCTTGCTGGCCCGGCACGCGGCCGAAGCCCGCCAGCTCCAACGCCTGCTCGACCGCCTGAAGCCGCAGGACCGCACGCGGCTGCGCCAGCAGGAAGAAGGCACCGAGCTCGACCTGGATGTGGCCCTGCGCGCGCTCAGCGACTGGCGCGCCGGCGCGCAGCCCGACTCACGCATCCACATGCGCACGCGCACCGACGGGCGCGACATCGCGCTGATGCTGCTGATGGACCTGTCGCAATCGGTGGACGACACCGTGCCCGGCACCGGCGAGACCGTGCTGGGTCTGTCACGCGCGGCGGTCGCGCTGCTGGCCGGCGCCGTGGCGGCGCTGGGCGACCGCCTGGCCATCATCGGCTTTCACTCCAACACCCGGCACGAGGTGCGCCTGCTGCACATCAAGGGTTTCAGCGAAGCCTGGGACGAGCGGCCCAAGGCCCGCCTGGCCGGCGTGAGGGCCGGTTGGTCCACACGCATGGGTGCGGCCTTGCGCCACGCCGGACACCTGCTGTCCGGGCAGACCGCGGACAAGCGCTTGCTGCTGGTTCTGACCGACGGCCGGCCCGCCGACATCGACGAGCCCGACCCTGAACATCTGAGCGCCGATGCGGCCCAGGCCGTGCGTGAACTGGACCGTCAGGGCCTCTACACCCACTGCATCAGCCTGGATGCCGCAGCCGACGATTACGTGGGCCGCATCTTCGGCCCGCGCTGGTCGGTGGTGGACCGCGTCGCGCAGCTGCCGCTGCGACTGCCGGAGATCGTGTTGCGCCTGACGCGATGAGTGTCACTGCGGGCGCGGCAGGTTGTCCGCCAGCACCTTGCCCATGCTGATGCGCGGCTCCACCGCATAACCCAGCACCTCATAGAACGCCGCGGTGGCCGCATTGCCCGCCAGCAGCTGCAGGTTGACCTTCAGGCAGCCCGCGCGCGTGAGCGCCGATTCGGCCGTCTTCACCAGCGCCGAGCCCAGGCCCGCGCGGCGGCAGTCGGGGTGCACGGCGATGGAATAGAGCCAGCCGCGGTGGCCGTCGTAGCCGGCCATGGCCGTGCCGACGATGGCGCCTGCAGGCGCCGAGGCCTCGGCCACAAAGAGCAGGCCATCGGCGGCCGCGAGCTTCTTGTCCAGCGCCAGCGCGGGGTCGTTGTGCGCGGTCTCGTAGCCGAATACGGTGCGCCACAGCGCGATGACGCCGGCACGGTCACGCGTGTCGTCATAAGGGCGGATGGTGTGCATGCGACGAGCTTAACGCCGCTGCGGCACCGCCATCAGCCCGCTCTGCGGCCCGCTTGCGGCTGCGGGTCGAGCAGCGGGCGGTCGTGCTCGGCCAGCTGCCGCTCGCCATGCTCGAGGATGAAGTAGCGCAGCGCTTCGGCCGCCGGCGACAACATCTTGGACTGCATGTGCACGACGTTCCAGGTGCGCATCAGCGGGGTGTTTTCGACGTGCAGCAGCTCCATCAGCCCGCAGCGCAGCTCCAGGCCCATCGTGTGCAGCGACAGGAAGCTCAGGCCCATGCCCGCCATCACCGCCTGCTTGATGGTCTCGTTGCTGGGCATTTCCATGGCGATGCGCGGTTCGACCCGGTGGTCCTGGAAGAAGCGGTCCATCAGCGCACGCGTGCCGGACGCGGGCTCGCGCACGATCAGCGGGTGGGCGGCGATGGCCGACAGCGGCGGGTGGCCGATCTGCAGGATCGGATGTCCCGGCGGCGCGACGAAGACGTGCGGGTGCGCGGCAAAGGGTTCGGCGCGCGTGGCGATTTCCTTGGGCGGCCGGCCCATGATGGCAATGTCCACCTCGCCGCCCTGCAGCAAGGTCACCAGCTGCTCGCGGTTGGCGCTGACCTGCAGCTTGACCTCGATGCCCGGGTGCTCTTCGCGGAATTGCGTCAGCAGCCGCGGCACGAAGTACTTGGCCGTGCTCACCATGCCGATGTTCAGCACGCCCTGCTCCAGCTTGCGAAAACGCGCCATCGCGTCGTCCGCGTCCTTCAGCGTGGCCAGCATGCGCTTGGCGTAGACCAGGAAGTATTCGCCGGCGGTCGTCAGGCTGACCTTGCGGCCTTCGCGATCGAACAGGGGCAGCTCGATCGCCGATTCGAGCTCCTTGACCTGCATGGTCACGGCCGGGGGCGTCAGGTGCAACGCCTCGGCCGCACGCACGAAGCTCAGGTGCCGCGCCACCTCGGTAAAGACCCGCAGCTGGCGGAAGGTGACCGTCTTCATTCAGAGTTTCTGAATCAAAAGCCAATTATTGATGAATTTACCTTAAATATCGCGGTTCTTATATTGGGCGCCAGACAGCCGGAATCCGCCCATGAACCACCTGATCGCACCCAGCATCCTCTCGGCCGACTTCGCCCGCCTCGGTGACGAGATCCGCCAGGTCATCGCGGCCGGCGCCGACTGGATCCACTTCGACGTGATGGACAACCACTACGTCCCGAACCTGACCATCGGCCCCGCGGTGGCGCAGTCCATCAAGCCGCATTGCCGCCGCGCCGACGGCACGCCCGTGCCGCTGGACGTGCACCTGATGGTCGAACCGGTGGACGCCCTGGCGCACCTGTTTGCCGAAGCCGGTGCCGACCTGATCAGCTTCCACCCGGAAGCCAGCCGGCACGTCGACCGCACGCTGCAGCTCATCCGCGGCACAGGTTGCCAGGCCGGGCTGGTCTTCAACCCGGCCACCCCGCTGGATGTGCTGGACTGGACGCTGGACAAGGTCGACCTGGTGTTGATCATGAGCGTCAATCCGGGCTTCGGCGGGCAGAGCTTCATCGATGGCGCGCTGCGCAAGATCGAGCAGGCGCGCCAGATGATCGATGCCGAACAGCGGCGCAGCGGGCGCACGATCCGCCTGGAGGTCGACGGCGGTATCAAGGTCGACAACATCCGCCGCGTCGCACAGGCTGGCGCTGACACCTTCGTGGCCGGCAGCGCCATCTTCGGCAAGCCCGACTACCGCGCGGTCATCGACGCGATGCGCGCCGAGCTCGAACACACCCGCTGAGCGCAGCGGCCGCCGGCGCGGCGAACCGCAGCCGGCGCTCGACCAGGAATCCGCTTTGAAAGTCCATCATGCCGCTGTCCAAACGCCAGACCCTCACGCAATACCTCATCGAACAACGGCGGCGTTTCCCCGGCGCCAGCGGTGAACTCAATGCGCTGATCCTCGATGTGTCGATCGCCTGCAAGGCCATCGCGCGCGCCGTGGCCTTTGGCGCGCTGGCCGAGTCCAACGGTCTGGACACCAGCGGCCTGGCCGGCGGCGCGATCAACGTGCAGGGCGAGCAGCAGAAGCCGCTGGACGTGATCTCCAACGAGATGTTCATGCGCCAGACCGAATGGTCCGGCCACCTGGCGGGCATGGCCTCCGAAGAGATGGAACAGCCCTACCAGATCCCCGCGGACTACCCCCGCGGCAAGTACCTGCTGGTCTTCGATCCGCTGGACGGCTCGTCCAACATCGACGTCAACGTCTCGGTGGGCAGCATCTTCTCGATCCTGCGCGCGCCGCAGGCGGTCGTCGAGTCCGGCCGCGCGGTCACGGAGGCTGACTTCCTGCAGCCCGGCACCGCGCAGGTCGCCGCGGGCTACGCGCTGTACGGTCCCGTCACGATGCTGGTGCTGACGGTGGGCAACGGCGTCGTGGGCTTCACGCTGGACCCCAATCTGGGCGAATTCAAGCTCACGCATCCCAACATCCGTGTGCCGGCCGACACGCAGGAATTTGCCATCAACACCAGCAACAGCCGCTTCTGGGAGCCGCCGGTCAAGCGCTATGTCGACGAGTGCCTGGCCGGCCGCACAGGCCCGCGCGGCAAGGACTTCAACATGCGCTGGATCGCCAGCATGGTGGCCGAGGCCCACCGCATCCTGATGCGCGGCGGCGTCTTCATGTACCCGCGCGACACCAAGGACGCGGCCAAGCCGGGTCGGCTGCGCCTGCTCTACGAGGCCAACCCGATCGGCTTCGTGATGGAGCAGGCCGGCGGGCGCGCCAGCACGGGACGCCAGCCGATGCTGGGCGTCAAGCCCAGCACGCTGCACCAGCGCATCGGTCTGGTCTTCGGCTCGAAGAACGAGGTCGAGCGCATCGAGCGCTACCACGCCGAGCCCCACCCCGCCTCGGACTTCGCGCCGCTGTTCGCCGAACGCAGCCTGTTCCGCGATTGAGCACCGATCTGTCATGCATTTGAATCGTTAGGTCCCACCACCATGTCCGAACGCCATCCCATCATCGCCATCACCGGCTCGTCCGGCGCGGGCACCACCTCGGTGACGCGCACCTTCGACAACATCTTCCGGCGCGAGAAAGTCACCGCCGCCGTCATCGAGGGCGACAGCTTCCACCGCTACGACCGCAAGGAGATGAAGCGGCGCCAGGCCGAGGCCGAAGCCGCCGGCAACCGCAACTTCAGCCACTTCGGCGCCGAGAACAACCTCTTCGCCGAACTCGAGCAACTCTTCCGCAGCTACAGCGAGAGTGGCAACGGCAAGCGCCGCAAATACCTGCACGACCCGGTCGAGGCAGCGCCCTACCAGCAGGAGCCCGGCACTTTCACGCCCTGGGAAGACCTTCCCGAGGGCACGGACATCCTGTTCTACGAGGGCCTGCACGGCGCCGTCGTGACACCCGAGGTCGATATCGCGCGCTACCCGGACCTGCTGATCGGTGTCGTGCCGGTCATCAACCTGGAATGGATCCAGAAGCTCTACCGCGACAAGAACGTGCGCGGCTATTCGGCCGAAGCGGTGACCGACACCATCCTGCGCCGCATGCCCGACTACGTGAACACCATCGTGCCGCAGTTCGCCCACACGCACGTGAATTTCCAGCGCGTGCCCGTGGTCGACACCAGCAACCCCTTCATCGCGCGGGACATCCCCACTGCTGAAGAGAGCGTGTGCGTGATCCGCTTTGCCAACCCCAAGGGCATCGACTTCCCCTACCTGCTGAACATGATCAACAACTCCTGGATGTCGCGCGCGAACACCATCGTCGTGCCCGGCGGCAAGATGGATTTGGCCATGCAGCTGATCTTCACGCCCTTCATCTGGCGCATGATGGAGCGGCGCAAGCGTGCCGTGGGTGCGCTGTGATGTGCCAGATTCGATCGAACCGTTCGCAGACCGCGCCGCAGGCGCACCGGCCCCGTCGGGCCACCAGGAGGACCCGGTAATGGCATCCACGTCGAACGACAAGGTGCTGCGCGGCGGCCTGGGCTGCACCGACGCGCGTGCCAATGCCTTGCGCGCGCTGGCGATGGACGCCGTTCAGCAGGCGAACTCCGGACACCCCGGCGCGCCCATGGGCATGGCCGAGATGGCCGTGGCGCTGTGGACGGCCCATCTGCGCCACAACCCCGGCAACCCGCACTGGCCCGACCGCGACCGCTTCGTGCTGAGCAACGGCCACGCGTCGATGCTGCTGTATGCGCTGCTGCAGCTCAGCGGCTACGACCTGCCGATGGACGAGCTCCGGCGCTTTCGCCAGCTGCACAGCCGCACGCCCGGCCACCCTGAGGTCGGCCTGACGCCTGGTGTCGAAACCACCACCGGCCCGCTGGGCCAGGGCCTGGCCAATGCCGTGGGCATGGCGCTGGCCGAGCAGCGCCTGGCGCGGACCTTCAACCGCCCGGGCCACACCATCGTCGACCACCGCACCTACGTGTTCATGGGCGACGGCTGCCTGATGGAGGGCATCAGCCACGAGGCCTGTTCGCTGGCCGGCGTGTGGGGCCTGAAGAAGCTGATCGCGCTGTACGACGACAACGGCATCAGCATCGACGGCGCCGTCGAGGGCTGGTTCCGCGACGACACGGCACAGCGATTCCGCGCCTACGGCTGGCACGTGATCGGCCCGATCGACGGCCACAGCGAGCGGGAAGTCAGCCAGGCCTTGTCGCGCGCCGAGGCGGCCGAGGACGGCAAGCCGACGCTGATCATCTGCCGCACGACCATCGGCCAGGGTTCACCGAACCGCGCCGGCACGGCCAAGGCCCACGGCGAGCCCTTGGGTGCCGAGGAGATCGCGCGCACACGCGCCGGCATGGGCTGGACCGCCGCGCCGTTCGAGGTCCCTTCCGACGTGCGTGCGCAGTGGGACGCGCGCGAAGCCGGCCGCGCCCGCGAAGCCGAATGGCGCGCACGCTTCAGCGCCTATCGCGCGGCCTTTCCTGAGCTGGCCGACGAATTCGAGCGCCGCGCGCGTGGCGACCTGCCCGCGGATTTTCCGGCCCGGCTCGACGCCGCGCTGGCGGCCTTCGACGCCAAGCCGGAATCGGTGGCGTCGCGCAAGGCTTCGCAGAAGGCCCTTTCGGCGCTCGCGCCGCACGTGCCCGAGATGCTGGGCGGCAGCGCCGACCTGACCGGATCGAACCTCACGGATTTTCCCGGCGGTGCTGACCGTCACATCAGCTACGGCGTCAGGGAATTTGGCATGGCCGCGATCCTCAACGGCCTGGCGCTGCACGGCGGCTTCATCCCGTACGCGGGCACCTTCCTGACCTTCAGCGACTACAGCCGCAACGCCGTGCGGATGGCCGCGTTGATGAAACTGCGCGTGATCCATGTGTTCACGCACGACTCCATCGGTCTGGGCGAGGACGGGCCGACGCACCAGTCGGTGGAGCAGGTGCCCTCGCTGCGGCTCATCCCGAACCTGGATGTGTGGCGCCCCGCCGATACGCTGGAGACCACCGTGGCCTGGGCCCAGGCGCTGCAGCGGCGCGACGGGCCGGCGGCGCTGGCCTTGTCGCGCCAGGCGTTGCCGGCGCTGGTCACAGGCGCGCAGGTGGATGGCGTCGCGCGCGGCGGTTACGTGTGGGCGGATGCGCCCGAGGGCCGCAGCACCCAGGTCGTGCTGATCGGCACCGGCTCCGAACTGCAGCTGGCCGTGCAGGCCCGGGAGCAGCTCGTGGCCGCGGGCATCGCGGCCCGCGTGGTGTCGATGCCCTGCACGAATGTCTTCGACCGCCAGGATCAGGCCTACCAGGACGCCGTGCTGCCGCCGCACCTGCCGGCGGTCGCCGTGGAGGCCGCACAGCCGGACTTCTGGCGCAAGTACGTTGGCCGCAGCGGCGCCGTGATCGGCATCGCCAGCTTCGGCGAATCGGCACCTGCCGCCGATCTGTACCGCCACTTCGGCCTCACCGTCGAGCGCGTGGTGCAGGCCGCGCAGGATCTGGTGGCCCGCGCGACAGCATCCCGCTGAACGCGGCCACCGAACCGAAGCAACCTCCCCACCCGCCACGCACCGAAGGGAGACGCGCATGAACGACATCCAGGCCCTGCTGTGGGACGTCGACGGCACACTGGCCGAGACCGAGCGCGACGGCCACCGCGTGGCCTTCAACCAGGCCTTCGAGGACGCCGGCCTGCCCTGGCGCTGGGACGAGGCACGCTACGGCGAACTGCTGGCCATCACCGGCGGGCGCGAGCGCATCCTCTACGACATGCGCGAGCGCGGTGACGCACCCGGCACGGGCGGCGAACGCGAGGCGCTCGCCCGCGACCTGCACGCCCGCAAGAACCGCAGCTATGGCGAATTCGTGCGCCAGGGCCGCGTGAGCCTGCGGCCCGGCGTGATGGCGCTGCTGGACGAGGCCGAGCAGGCCGGCCTGCGGTCGGCCATCGTCACCACCACCAGCCGCATCAATGTCGACGCGCTGCTGGGCGTGCATCTCGGACCCCAGTGGCGCCGGCGCTTCGCCGCAGTGGTCTGCGGCGAGGATGTGCAAAGCAAGAAACCTGACCCGCAGGCCTATCTGCTGGCCCTGCAGACCCTCGATCTCGGCCCGCTGCAATGCGTGGCCATCGAGGACTCGCCCGGCGGCGTCGCTGCCGCGCGGGCCGCGGAGATCCCGGTGATCGTGCCGCTGAGCGCGTACTTCGCACACGCCACGATCGACGCCGCCGTGGCCATCGGGCCGGGCCTGCACACCCGCGACGGCTGGCGGCCTTCGCTGCGGCCCGCCACCGGCGCCGACGATCGCGTCACGCTGGACGACGTGCTGGCCTGGTGCGCCGAGTGCGACACGGTCTCGCAGTTCGGCTGAACCGGGCGCCGGCGCCGCGTCGAGATCGGCGGTAATCGCCCGTGCCTCGCGCGGGCCAGCCCGCGCAATGCCCGGACAGCAAACGCCCGCCGCGTCGCGGCCACCGTGGTCGGGGCGCCGACCCTGCCGAAGCAGGCTCACACCGCGCTGACAACCCGAGCGCAGCGGGAGTCGGGATTTCCTCAGTTGCCGGGCGTCTCGCGAGCCGCTATATTGTTAGTTGCTTATATCTCGATTTGTGCATCCATGAGTGACTGGGGACCCGCAGTGACCGACATCCGAGAACCCGCCGGACGGGTGCGCAAGGCGCCGGAACATTTTCTGGACGCCGACGGCGTGCGCACGGTCTTCCGTGAAGGCAAGGCCGGCCGGCGCGATTTCATCCGCTCGGCCTTCGCGGCCGCAGCCGCCACCGCCGCGGGTGCCGCAGCGGCGCAGTCCAATCCGGTGCCACCGGAAGGCGGCGACCCGCACATCCTGAACCTGCCGCCGCACAGCACGGGCCTGGGCCAGCCCGTGGCCACGGACGGCTACGGCAAGCCCTCGAAGTACGAGGCCAACGTGCAGCGCCGCATGAGCCCGGGCCTGACGCAGACCAACCAGGCCTCGGTGTCCTTCGCGCCGCTGCAAAGCCTGTTCGGCATCGTCACGCCCAGCGGCCTGCATTTCGAGCGCCACCACCAGGGCTGGTGGGACGTGGACCCGTCCAAGCACCGCTTGATGGTCAACGGCTCGGACGACAAGCTGGTGAAGAAGCCCACGGTCTTCACGCTCGACGAAGTCATGCGCCTGCCCTCGGTCAGCCGCTTCCACTTCATCGAATGCGGCGCCAATACCGGCATGGAATGGGGCAATGTCGCCGTGCCCACCTGCCAGTACAGCCACGGCATGATCAGCTGCAGCGAATTCACCGGCGTGCCGCTGAAGATCGTGCTGGACATGTGCGGCGTCGACTACAAGCGCGGCCGCTACGTGCTGGCCGAGGGCGCGGACGGCTCGTCGATGACACGCACCATCCCGATGGAGATGGTCGAAAGCGGCGAGGTGCTGCTGGCCTACGGCCAGAACGGCGAGATGCTGCGCCCCGAGAACGGCTATCCGCTGCGCCTGGTGGTGCCCGGCGTGCAGGGTGTCAGCTGGGTCAAGTACCTGCGGCGCATCGAGGTCGGCGACCAGCCCTACGCCACCAAGGACGAGACCATCCACTACGTGGACCTCATGCCCGACGGCCTGCACCGCCAGTACGCCAGCATCCAGGAGTGCAAGAGCGTGGTCACCACGCCCTCGGGCGGCCAGGTGCTGCTGGACAAGGGCTTCTACAACATCAGCGGCCTGGCCTGGTCGGGACGCGGCAAGATCAAGCGGGTCGATGTCTCGGTGGACGGCGGGCGCAACTGGCGCAGCGCCCGGCTGGAGACGCCGGTGCTCAGCAAGTGCCTGACGCGCTTCAATCTCGATTGGGTCTGGGACGGCAAGCCCGCGCTCATCCAGAGCCGCGCGATGGACGACACCGGCTACGTGCAGCCCACCTATCGCCAGCTGCGCGACGTGCGCGGCTCGCGTTCGATCTACCACAACAACTCGATCCAGACCTGGCTGGTGCAGGAGAGCGGGGAGGTGAAGAATGTCCAGCTCTCGTAAGGTCATCCTGGGGCTTGCCCTGGCTGCCGCGGCCACGCTGGCCTCGGCTCAAACGTCCGTCATCAGTGGCCTGGGGCGCCCGGCCACGGCCAAGGAAATCGCGGCCTGGGACATCGACGTGCGGCCCGATTTCAAGGGCCTGCCCAAGGGATCGTCCACGGTGGCCAAGGGCACCGATGTCTGGGAAGCCAAGTGCGCCAGCTGCCACGGCATCTTCGGCGAGAGCAACGAAGTCTTCTCGCCGCTGGTCGGCGGCACGACCAAGGACGACGTCGCCAAGGGCCGCGTCGCACGCCTGCTGGACCCTGGGTTTCCGGGCCGCACCACGCTGATGAAGGTGTCCACGGTCTCGACGCTGTGGGACTACGTCAACCGCGCGATGCCCTGGAACAACCCCAAGACCCTCACGCCGGACGAGGTCTACGGCGTGGTGGCCTATCTGCTGAACCTGGGCGGCGTGATTCCCGACGACTTCACCCTGTCGGACCGCAATATCGCCGAGGTTCAGAAGCGCCTGCCAAACCGCGACGGCGTCACCACCCGTCATGGCCTGTGGCCCGGCAAGGGCATGGGCAATGGCGGCGTGCCCGACGTGAAGGCCGTGGCCTGCATGAAGGATTGCGCCACCGAGCCGACCGTCAAGTCCTTCCTGCCCGATTACGCGCGCAACGCCCACGGCAACCTGGCCGAGCAGAACCGCATGATCGGGGCGCAGCACGGTGCAGATACCACGCAGCCCGCAGGGACAAGGCCGGTGGCGCCAGCCGCGCCGGCAGCCGCGGCCGCCAAGCCGTCAGCGGCCGGCGACGCCTCGGCCTTGTTCAAGAAGCATTCGTGCAACGCCTGCCACAGCGTGGACAGCAAGCTCGTGGGCCCGCCCTTGCGCGAGGTCGCGAAGAAGCTCGCGGGCCGTGGCGACGCCGTCGACTACTTGGCAGGGAAAATCAAGTCCGGCGGATCCGGCGTGTGGGGGGCGATACCGATGCCTGCCCAGACACTTTCCGCTGATGATGCCCGCACCCTCGCGCGCTGGATTGCCGATGGCGCCCAGTGATCCCGCCGCCGCCGAACGGCATCGAAACCAGTCCCCGACAGACGCAGGAGTACACATGCAAAGACGACGCGAGATGATGACACGCAGCGCCCAGGTGGCGGCCTTGATGGCCGGCGCGGGCTTGCTGCCGCAGGCGGCCTACGCCAACTGGAGCAAGGAAGCCTTCGACGCCAAGACCCTGGCCGATGCGGTCAAGGGCCTGGGCGGCGGCGCCCCGGCGCTGAGCAAGGACGTCACCATCACCGGCCCGGACATCGCCGAAAACGGCGCCGTCGTG
>CAUJHV010000055.1 GCA_963205115.1 Pseudomonadota bacterium
ACCGCCGTGCCAAGCAGCTTATGCGTGAGTGGGAGGAGCAGACCGAGCGTCTCATCGACTTGGAAGTACCGCGCCAACCTTGACCTTCCCGCGACCGGGAAATTACGCGCAAATGCGTCTGGCGACCTGCGGAAAGTAAGCCGGTATGCCGATCCTTCCGGTTATTGAATGTCGCCGGCGCGCTTCGAATCACGCGGCGCCGCGTCTGCTCCTACGATCAGTGCACTGGCCCGGAAGTCTCCGGGCCCCTCACCATCCATCGCGGCATGCACCGCGGCAAGGGCATTCATGAAAGCGCAAGACAGCACCGACCTGACGCGGGTGGGTCCCGGAACCGTCATGGGAGAGTTCATGCGGCAGTACTGGATACCCGCGGCGCTCTCCTCCGAGTTGCAGGCGGACGGCGATCCCATGCGGCTGATGCTGCTGGGCGAGAAGCTCGTCGCCTTTCGCGACTCGCAGGGATGCGTCGGCATCTTCGACCACCGCTGCCCGCATCGCTGCGCCTCGCTCTACCTGGGCCGCAACGAGGAAAGCGGCATCCGCTGCGTCTACCACGGCTGGAAGTTCGACGTGCGAGGGAACTGCGTGGACATGCCCAACGTGCCGGCGCGCCAGGAATTCAAGGACAAGGTGCATGCCAAGGCCTATCGCACGACCGAACGCAACGGCCTGGTGTGGGTGTACATGGGCCGGCAGCAGGAATCGCCCCCGCCCTTGCCCAACATCGAGGCCAACCTGATCCCCGGCAACGAGATCTGGTGCCTGCAGCGGGAGTGCAACTGGCTGCAGGCGCTGGAGGGCGACATCGACACCTCTCACGTGGGTTTCCTGCACGTGGGGATGCTCAAGCCCGAGGACCTCGACGACGACCATCCGATGCGCCCCACCGTCATCAACCGCGCTCCCGAGTATGAGGTGCGCAACACCGACTGGGGCACGATGTACGGGGGATTCCGCACGAACGACGACGGCCAGATGTCCTGGCGCGTCGCCCACTTCATGTTCCCGTTCTGGACGCAGACGCCCAACGCACGCTTCTCCAGCCGCGCCATCGCGCGCGCCTGGGTGCCGATGGACGACCACCACAGCATGCTGTTCGACATCTCGGGCGGGGTCGACGAAGGTAACCCTGCCTACGTGTCCAAGCGCAGGAACGGGCAGCCGCTGTACGAGAAGTTCGAGTACGAGCCGAACACCAACGACTGGCATGGCCGCTGGCGCTGCCGTGACCGGGCGCACAACGACTGGGGCCTGGATCGCCAGTCGCAGCGCGACGGGACGCAATACACCGGCATCGGCAACATCACCATCCAGGACCAGGCGGTGACCGAGAGCATGGGGCCCATCACGGACCATGACTGGGAACATCTCGCGCCGACCGACCAGATGATCGCCCGCACCCGCCGTCGCCTGCTGCTCGCGGCCCGTGCTTATCGCGACAGCGGCGAACTGCCGCCGGGCGCCAGCGACCCGGACACCTTCATGGGCGCACGCGCCGGCTCCTTCCTGTTCGCCCCCGACGCGCCGCTGGAACAGGCTTACCAGGCGCAACTGGAAAAGGCGGTGCGCTGGACGGCGCAGCCCGAGGAGCGGGCATGAAGGCGAGGGTTCGATCGGTCCGCTGGGAGGCACAGGACATCCTGGGCTTCCGGCTGGAGCCACTGCCCGGGGCGCACCTGGCACCCTTCACCGCCGGTGCCCACGTCGACGTGGCGCTGCGTCCTGGCCTCACCCGCAGCTATTCCCTGCTGAACGACCCCAGGGAGCACGGCGCCTACGAGATCGCCGTGCAACTGGACCCCGCCACCCGCGGCGGCTCGCGCCACATCCACGAGGAATGGCGTGCCGGGCAGCTGGTGGAAGTCTCGGAACCGCGCAACAACTTTCCGCTGGAGGAGAACTCAGCTCACACTGTGCTGGTCGCCGGCGGCATCGGCATCACGCCCATGCTGTCGATGATCGCGAGACTGCAACGCCTGGGATCTTCCTGGGAGCTGCATTACGCCGTGCGCACGCGGGCCCGTGCAGCTTTCCTCGACCAGCTGGCGGCATTCGCGCAGGTACATGTGACCATCGACGATGAGCCGAGCACGCCGCGGCTCGACCTGCAGCGCCTGCTCGGCTCGCTGGCGCCGCAGGCGCATGCCTACTGTTGCGGGCCCGCCGGCATGCTGGCCGCGTACCGCGAGCATGGCGCCCACCTGGGCAAGCGCCTGCACTTCGAGTATTTCTCGGCGGACACGCAGCCTGCATGCCAGGGCGGCTACCGGCTGGAACTCCAGCGCAGCGGCAAGACCCTCGAGGTCAAGGCCGGCGAGACCATGCTGGACGCGTTGCTCAACGCCGGTGTCGACGTGGGCTTCGCCTGCACCGAAGGCGTCTGCGGCAGCTGCCGCGTGCCTGTGCTCCATGGCGTGCCGGACCACCGCGACGTCTTCCTCACCCAGGACGAACGCGATGCGAACGACGCCGTGATGGTGTGCTGTTCCGGGGCACGCACCCCGTCCCTTACCCTGGACCTCTAGATGGACATGCCGACCGGCAACAAGAGCACCGTGAATTTCGACTTCCACGGCCGCACGGCACTGGTCACCGGCGCCGGCCGCGGCGTGGGCGAGGAGATCGCCCGCCTGTTCCACGCCTCCGGCGCGCGCGTCGCGGTGAGCGACATCGACGGGCAAGCCGCGCGGCAGCTGGCGGATCGCCTGGACGATTCCGGCGTCTCTGCGATGGCCCTGACACTCGACGTGCGCAGCAAACGGGCGTTCGAGGATGCGCGGGACCGCATCGCCAGCGCCTGGGGCCGTACCGACATCGTGGTCAACAATGCCGGTTACGCCAAGCGCACGCCGGTGCAGGACATCACGACCGAGGAGTTCGACGACATCGTGGCAATCAACATGCGCAGCGTCTTCCTCAGCTGCCAGGTCTTTGCCGATCACATGCGCTCCAACGGCTGGGGCCGCATCGTCAACATCACTTCGCTGGCCGGGCAGAACGGCGGCACGGTCGCGTCGGCGCACTACGCGGCAGCCAAGGCGGGGGCGACCATGCTGTCGAAGTACTTCGCACAGCAGCTCGCGGGCACCGGC
Source organism: Pseudomonadota bacterium (assembly GCA_963205115.1). Taxonomy (GTDB): domain Bacteria; phylum Pseudomonadota; class Gammaproteobacteria; order Burkholderiales; family Burkholderiaceae_C; genus Rubrivivax. The sequence continues at coordinate 3,096 of CAUJHV010000055.1, forward strand.
GTCACCGTCAACGCCATCGCGCCGGGCCCGATCTCCACGGCCAAGGGGCGGCTGTCGCAGGAACAGATCGAGCGCATCGAGAAGCTGGTGCCGATCGGCCGATTCGGAGAAGCCTCCGAGTTCGCCGCCGCGGTGGCGCTACTGGCGTCCGACCAGGGCGGGTTCTTCGTCGGGGCGACTCTGGACATGAACGGCGGGCTCTTCATGCGCTGAGAAAAGCCGGCTATCGTTCCCGCCTTACTCCCGATTCCTGAATTGCAGCTCGACGCCGCCCAGCCATGACAGAAGCACCCGCTCTCGGAGATCCCACACTCGATGCTGACCACGCGAAGCTGGCCGACCTCGTCGACCGCCTCGCCGCTGCCAAAGGCGCAGACGTGCTCGCCAGCCTCGACGCGCTTCAGGCGCACGCCAGCGAACACTTCGCGCTGGAGGACCAGGAATTGCGGCAGATGCGTGACGGCAACGCCAGCTGCCACCTGGACGAGCACGCGGCCGTGCTCAAGTCGATGGACGAGGTGCGCGGCATCGTCGCGGCCGGTCCGGACTCGACCGAGTCCGCCCATCTGGTGGCGCGGCTGACGGCCGAGCTGCGCCGCTGGCTGCCCGAGCACGTGACGGCCATGGATGCAGGCGTCGCGCATACCCGCACCCGCAGTCGCCTGGGTGGGGCGCCGGTGGTGCTCACTCGCCGGTCTTCGCCTCCGGGCTGATCGGCGCCACCTCACCACGCATACCTAGGACCGCAGGGAAAACTCTCTCCGGTCGCCGCCCGGCCCGGATCACAGTGTGGACGTGTCCACACCGTCCCGCCGGCCCCGCTCCGCCGAGTCCTGCCCCTGGCAGGCCGACGGTCGCTTCGCTGCCGACCTGCCGCTGGAGGACTATCCCAGCACCATGCTGCTGCGGCTCGCCCAGGCGATCCAGCAGCAGGTCAGCGCCACCTACGCACGTGCGCACGGCCTGTCGGTGGCCGAGTGGCGCATGCTGGCACGGCTGAATTCGGAAGGCTCCGTGCAACTGGCCACGCTGTGCCGCGCGCTGGCGATGGACAAGGCGTACGCGGGGCGGCTGCTGCGCTCCCTCGGCGCACAGTCGCTGGTCACGGTCGAAGCCGATCCGGCCCACGGCCGCCGGCTGATCGTGGCGATCACCCCCGCCGGCCGCGCGCTGGCGCGCCGCATCCTGCCGCAGGCGCGCGCAAGCCAGGAGCAGTTGCTGCAGGTGCTGGATCCGCAGGAGCGCGCCGCGCTGTACGCATCGCTGAAGAAGCTGCAGGCCGCGCTGGACGATACCGCGCCCCAGCCCGCCAGCCACGCGACCGAGCAGCCCGCCCAGCAGCTTGCGGCCCGCCTGTTCGAGGTACTGCGAGGTCAACCCCACGCCCACGGTGGCGAGGAAATCCTTGACGTGCCCGGAGTCGAGTTCGTAGCCGTAGGCCTGGCCGATGCGGTAGACCAGCCGCATCTGCAGCGGGATGATCGCCATGGTCGACAGCGTCTCCGGCAGCAGTTCCAGCGCGCCGTTGGTGATGGCGGCGTTGAGGATGGTCTGGTCGAGCTCCTGCTCGCTGACGTTGGGCGTGCGCACGCCCACGCCCACGCCAGCCACGCCCGCCGTGGGCACGGGCGGAGGCTCGACACTGCCGCCCGGCGCCGGCACCGGGCCGGCCATGGGCGCGGCGGCGACGGATTCGGCGTCTTCGGTGAACTGCCGCGCCCGGCCCGCATCCAGGCCCAGGGTGCTGCGCAGTTGCTCCAGGAACTTCTGCTCCGGCAGCGACTGCACACCGTCGGCATCGCACACGCAGACCGCCATCTCGTAGGCCAGCTGGCGCGTGTCGGCCGAGCGCAGGGCCGCGGCGGTACCGGCCAGGTCCACCCGTTTCATCAGCACGTCCTGCACCAGCGTGGGCAGGTGCACCGCGTCGGACTGCGCCAGCCCCTCGGCGATGCGCCTGACCTCCGCGCGCTCGCGGTCATGCTTGTCGCCGTCGACGAAGGCGGCCATGAGGCTGAGGGTGACGATCGCTTGTGTTTCGGTCTGGGTCATGGGGACTCCGGCTCGGGATGAGCCAGGTAGAGTCGGGACGATGCGACGGGTTCCCGCCGCGGTCCGCCGATGGTCCAGACCCACGCCGCCGCTCAAGCGCCGACTTTCGCTTCCCGCTGTTCGGAGAAGGCAATCCGGCTGGCCATGGCCAGCGCGGCGCGCGACATGGCGCGGGCCGTGGCCACCGCGCTGGCCGCGCCATCGGGGTCCTTGCGCAGCGACATGCCGATGCCGATGTCGGCCACCCAGTCGGCCGGCAACGCGCCGGCCGTGTGCTGCTCGATGTCCTCGCCCACGTGGATCGGCTGCGTGAGGGCGCGCCGCACCTTGGCCGCCATGTGCTTCAGGAGTTCGGGGTCTTCCGTGCGCACCAGCACCAGGAAGCCGTCATCGCCCAGCCGGCCGAGCTGGGCGCCCAGGGGCGTGCAGCGCCGCAGCCGGCCCGCCGAGACGTAGAGCGCATGGTTGTAGGCGGCGCGCCCGTACAGTGCCTCCAGCGTGGCCAGGTTGGCCAGCGTCACCGCCACCACGCCCAGCGACTGCGCCGACCCGCTGCGCAGGAAGGAGCCCACCAGCCGCCCGGCATGGGCGTGCGAGGGCAGCCGGGTGACCGGGTCGAAGCTGGGGCCCTGGGCCAGCACCTGCTTGAGCTCCAGCGCATAGGCGTAGCGCATCCACATGGCCCAGCCCATGATCCCGATGTAGGCCATGGAAGACAGCGCGCCCAGCGCGTGCACGGCCAATGGCGTCGTGTCGCCGTGCACCCAGATCCAGTCGAGCGTGACCAGGCTGATGATGGCCAGCGAAACGCCCGCCGCCGAGATCCAGGCCACGCGGGTGCCGCGCACGGCCTTGCGCAGCGCCAGCACGATGAGGCCGAAGCCCAGCGCCAGGCCGTAGCCGTTGGCCAGCCACATCCCCCAGCGCGGCGGCACCAGCCAGCACAGGACTAGCATCGCGACGGCCGACACCAGCAGGGCCAGCTGCAGTGGCTGGTTCGACAGCGGCTTGCGGTAGCCGCGCAGCACCAGCAGCAGTTGCGAGGTGAGGCCCATCGAGCCCAGCACGGTGAGGTGCGTCAGGAAGCGCGACTGCGCGTCCGGCTCGTCGATGGGCAGGAGCTTGAGGAAGGCGCAGACGAACAGCACCGGCACCACCGAATAGGTGGCGCCGGCGGCGGCCACCCGGCTGAAGCCCCTGGCTGCGGCGACCATGGCTGCAGCGAGCATGACGGCGGCCACTGTGAAAAAGCCGCCCCAGAAGGCGGCCGCTACGGGATGCATGGGGCGCAGGTATAGCAGAGCCGGTATCCGCGATTAAGGGAAGGAACCCTCGCGGCGGCCCATCCTCGGCACAAATTGGCACCGGCGGGCACCCGGCCGTCCCGATTTCGTTCCTGATTCGTTCAGGTTGGGCCGCTATCCTGACTCCAACGCTTCAGAAAAAGGACTCCAATGCTGCGCCTCGCCCTCACCACCATCGCCCTCGTCCTCGGCCTCACCGTCCTGCTGCCAACTGCCTCGGCCGCGGTCAGCCGCGAGCAAGCGGCTGAACTGGCGCAGCGCAAGGCTCCCGGCCGCGTGCTGAAGGTGGAGCGTGGCCTGCACGTGGACAACAGCGTGATCTGGCGCATCCAGGTGCTCACCGCCGCCGGTGAAGTGCGCCTGGTCATCCTCGATGCGGAGACCGGGCGGGTTCGCTAGTTCAGGCGGCAGCCGGCTTCGGGAAGCGGTACGACGCGCACAGCTTGTTGCCGTCCGGATCACGCAGGTAGGCCAGGTACAGCTGGCCGGCGGGGCCCTGCCGGATGCCCGGGGGATCCTCGCAGCTGGCGCCGCCGTTCTCCACGCCCGCGGCATGCCAGGCATCGACCTTCTCCGGGGTATCGCACGCAAAGCCGATCGTGCCGCCGTTGCCCACCGTCTGCGGCTCGCCGTTGATCGGCAGCGTGGCAGCGAACACCCCGGTCTTGGAGCGCCAGAAGATCCGGTGCCGGTCCAGGTGGCCCGGGCCGACGCCCAGGGTGCCGAACACGGCGTCGTAGAAGCGGCGGGACCGATCCAGATCCGAGCAACCCACCATCACGTGCGAAAACATCGAGACTCCTGCGTTGGTTGAGAAATGCGGAGCGCATGTTAAGCGACCCGGCCGCCTTTCCTTGCGTCACTAGAATCGAGCGGGTGCAGGGACCCAAACGCAAGATCGTCTACATCGTTTCCTTCGAGCTCATCGCCATCGTGCTGGCCAGCACGCTGTTGCGATGGCTCGCCGACAGCCCGGTGGCGACGGCGGGCATCACCGCCGCCGCATCGTCGGCCATCGCGATGGGCTGGAACTACTTCTACAACATCCTGTTCGAGTCATGGGAAGCGCGCCAGCCGCGCAAGGGCCGCAGCGTGCTGCGTCGCATCGTGCACGCCGTCGGCTTCGAAGCCGGCCTGGTCGCGATGCTGGTGCCGCTGTTCGCGTGGGTGCTGGGCGTCGACCTGCTCACGGCGCTGATGCTCAACGCCGCGATGATCGTGTTCTTCCTGGTCTACGCCTTCCTGTTCAACCTGGCGTTCGACCGAGTGTTCGGGCTGCCGCTGTCGGCGCAAGGGCGGTAGCCTGCGGATTCTTCTCCCTCTCGGGGTCTCCTCGTTTTCAGTGCAATAAGTGACGGTACGCAAAGCTAGCACTGGCGCGGGGGTGGTCTGGGTAGACCGTTGATTTCATTGACTTTCCTGTTCGCTTTGTAAACGGGTATGGTGGCCTCCCACTTTTGAGGT
>CAUJHV010000056.1 GCA_963205115.1 Pseudomonadota bacterium
CAGCGTCACCACCTTTACGGGCACCTGGGCAGCCAGGCGATCGAACTCGTCCAGATCGACAGGCCGCGTGTCCGGCGGCTGGGCGCCCAGGCGGTCCGCGGCGATGTACGGGCCCTCGAGGTGCAGGCCCAGGATGCGCGCGCTGCCGGGGTCGGGCTGGCGCATCGCGGCGGCCACGCCCTGCACCGCATGCGTCAGGGCTTGCGGTGCATCGGTCATCGTGGTGGGCAGCCAGGCGGTCGTGCCGTGGCGCACGCAGGCGCGTCCCACGGCGCGCGTGGCGGCCTCGCCGGACATGATGTCGTGTCCGCCCCCGCCGTGGATGTGCAGGTCCACGAAGCCGGGCAGCACACGCAGGGCCGAGCCCGGGGGCTGCGCGACGGCGTCGCCTTCGATGCCCAGGATGTGCGCATCGGCGTGCAGGCGGCCCTGGACCCAGCCCGTCGGGGTGGCGATGCAGGCGTCCAGGGTGCGGTGCGTGCTCACGGGCGAGCTCCGATGTCGGGGGCGGGCGGTTGTTGGTACGCTTGGCCGCAGTATCCCCTCCACCGATCCAGGCCCCAGGAGCCCTCGATGCACGCACCATTCCTTCGACAACTCATGGCCACAGCCGCGGTTGGCCTCTTCGTGGGCCCCGCGCTGGCGCAGGAGGCCGGCAGCCTGAACGTGCTGTGCAGCGTCGAGCTCGAATGGTGCGCGCTGATGAGCAACACCTTCACCAAGGAGACCGGCATCAAGGTCAACATGGTGCGCAAGAGCACCGGCGAGGTCCTGGCCCAGTTGACGGCGGAGAAGGCGAATCCGAAGACCGACCTGTGGTTCGGCGGCACGGTCGACCCGCACGTGCAGGCGGCCGAGAGCGACATCACGCTGGCCTACACCTCGCCGCAGCTGCCCAAGGTGCACGACTGGGCGCACCAGGTGGCCGACGTCACCGGCAACCGCGCCGTGGGCATCTACCTGGGTCCGTTGGGCCTGGCCTACAACACCGAGGTGCTGGCGCGCAAGAAGATCGAGCCGCCCGCGTGCTGGAAGGACCTGGTCAAGCCGGCCTACCGCAACGAGGTGCAGAACTCCAACCCCAACAGCTCGGGCACGGCCTACACGGCCATCGCCACGCTGGTGCAACTGATGGGCGAAGACGCGGCCTTCGATTACATGAAGGCGCTGCACAAGAACACCACCGAATACACGCGCTCCGGCGCCGGCCCGGTGAAAAACGCGTCCAAGGGCGAGACCGGCGTGGCCATCGGTTTTCTCGCGCTGGCCGCGGGCGAGATCAAGCAGGGCTTTCCGCTGAAGACCGTGGTGCCGTGCGAAGGCACGGGCTACGAGATCGGCGCGATGAGCCTCGTCAAGGGCTCGCGCAATCTGGCCAACGCCAAGCGCTTCTACGATTGGTCGCTGACGGCCGCCGCGCAGGCGCTGGGCGCGGAGTCCGGCTCCTACGTGGTGCCGGCGGTCAAGGACACGCCGCTGCATCCGCTGATGCCCAAGCCGGCCGAGATGAAGCTCGTGCGCTACGACATCAAGAAGTACGGCAGCAAGGAAGAGCGCACGCGCCTGATCCAGCGCTGGGAGAAGGACGTCAGCGGGCTCGGACGCTGAGCCCGGCGCGGGCGCTGCTCGCCTCGGCATCCGTGCACGGGTGCCGGGCGGGCAAAAAAGGAGCACCTCGAAAGGTGCTCTTCAGGTTGATGGGTGCAACTCCCAGTTGCCACAGCGCTTCTCCGCTTGATCCGGTCGTCCGCGGCCTTCGCCCGCACCATGCCGATGCCGTAGGGCACCACCGCGCCGCGTGCGGCATTCGCGGCCGAGCAGACGGCAGCCGCCGCGCCTGGTTTGAAGGCCACGATCACGCGCGTGGTGCCGGCTGGCGGCCACGGCCGTCGCGCGATGCCGCGCGAAGTGCGCCGAGCGTCCTGTGCCGCATGCGCCGCATGACCGGTGGACTTTCCCGAGGTCGTTGCGCGAGGTTACGTAGCTGAACGCGCGTCATTCAATCCAGCGCAAAGGGAATGTCGGCTGCACTTGGTAGGCTGAGAGCCATTGGTAGATGCACTGCGGAGAGTTTCGATGCGCCATGACGTGACCGTTCGCTTCGCCTTTGGCGATGAAGTTGTTCTGCATCCCGCGGCCGCGCTGCCGCTCGAGGAGGCCCGGCGCTGGCTGGATGACGAGTTCATCCGCCTGGCGTGCGAACCCGCTCGCGCCAGCGGCAAGGTGCTGTTTGCGGACAAGGTGCTGGCCGTGGCCGACGCGGCGGGCACTGCGGGTTTTGCCGATGCGGCCTGGGCCGAGCGCTATGCCAGCGCCACGCTGGGCGCACTGGGCAAGACCTCGGTGCTGGTCAATCTCGCTGAGGGTCGCGTCGGGCATTGAGCGCGGGGCGCCCCTCCCTGGGGGGCGCCGACCTCTGCGGTGGCCGGCATCGGGTCGGCCCGGAGTTCCGCGCGTAGCCGGCGCGCGAGCCATGCGGTAGCCTGCGGAGCGATCGATCCGCAGGAGCACACATGAGCGACACCCCCTCGAACGACCCTGCGAAAGCAGCACCGGCGGCCAACGAGCGCGAGAAGAAGGCCGTCGAGGCGCTGCTGGCACGTGCGCCGGTGGTGACGATGGGCAGCGTCGTGGTCGCCGGCGGTGAGCGCGTGGACTACGGTGCGTGCTGCGAGTACCTGCCGGTTCGACGCAACGGCTTCGGTGAGGCGCGCGACGACGCCGACGCGGCCGTATTCGTTACCGCGTACACGCGCACCGGCGTTGCCCCCGCCGACAGGCCGCTATGTTTTGCCTTCAACGGCGGTCCGGGTTCTTCGTCGGTGTGGCTGCACCTGGGCGCCCTGGGCCCCAAGCGCGTGGTCGTGCCCGACGACGCCACGATGCCCGCGGGGCCCTACGCGGTGCAGGACAACCCGCTGACCTGGCTGCGGCACTTCGACCTGGTCTTCATCGACCCGCCGCACACCGGCTGGTCTGCCGCGTCGGGCGACGAGGCGCGCAAGAAGATGCTGTCGGTAGATGGCGACGTGGCGGCGCTCACCGAGGTGATGCGCGTGTGGCTGACACGGCACGGCCGCTGGGGGTCGCGCATCTTCCTGGCCGGCGAAAGCTACGGCACCACACGCGGGGCGGCGCTGGCCGAGTCGCTGCTCGACGCGCACGTGGCCCTGCACGGTTTGATCCTGGTGTCCTGCGCGATGGACATCCAGAGCCTGTTCTATTCGCCGCGCAACGATCTGCCCTACGCCACCTACCTGCCGGCGATGGCGAATACCGCGCAGTACCACGGCTGCTTGACGGGATCGCTGGGTGCGTCGCCGCAGGCCGCGCGCGAAGCCGCCGAGGCCTTCGTGATGGACGACTACCTTCGCGCGCTGCATGCCGGCTCTCGGCTGGACGGGCGCGAGCGTACGCGCATCGCCAGGCGGCTGGCGGCGCTGATCGGCCTGCCGCCGGCGCTGGTGGAGGAGCACAACCTGCGCATCGGAGCGCACAGCTACTTCGTCGAGCTGCTGCGCGGGCGTGGGCTGCAGATCGGCCGCCTGGACTCGCGCGCCACCGGGCCGCTGGGTGCGGCACGTGGGCGCGAGGTGCTGTTCGATCCCGGCATCGAGGCCATCGCCTCGCCCTACGCGATGGCCGCGATGGCCTATTTCCGCGAGGGCCTGGGTCTGGACGACGAGCGCCGCTACGAGTTCCTCAGCATCGACACACACAAGGCCTGGAACTGGAACCGCGGCGATGCCAAGGGCAACGCCTACTGCTCGACCAGCGACGACCTCTCGCGTGCGCTGCGCCGCAACCCGCAGCTGCGCGTGCTGGCCGCCAGCGGCCGCTACGACCTGGGCACGCCCTACAGCGCGAGCGACTGGTCGCTGGCGCAGCTGGACGTGCCGCCCGAGGTGATGGCGCGGGTGGAGCACCGCTACTACGACGCCGGCCACATGTTCTACACGCGCCAGGCCGATCTGCAGAAGCTGGCCGACGACCTGGCGGCCTGGCTGGGGGCCGGCGCCGCCGCTGCCAGCACCTGAACAGCCCGCGCGGGCGCTCGTCGGCACGGTCTTCGTCGGGCTGCCCGGGATGAGGCCCAGGCGGCCCGGGACCGTCAGGCCCGCCCACTAGAATCGCCGCTTCCCAGTTGGGTGGCACCGCGCGGCGGGCCGTGCGGGCCTGGCCCCTGCGGACTGCGCCGTGCGGATCGGCCACCGTGTGCCCGATGTCATCCCCAGCCGAATTGCCTCCCGAGCCCAACGTCACCGACGAGCAGACGCTTGTGCCGTTGAAGATCGAGGACTGGCTCACCGTCATCTCGATGGCCTTGCTGGCACTGATCACCTTTGCCAACGTGCTGGTGCGCTACTTCACCAACCAGTCGTTCGCCTGGACCGAAGAGTTTTCGATCTTCCTGATGATCGTGCTGGCGCTGGTGGCGGGCTCGGCGTCGGTGGCGCGCAACCGGCAGATCCGCATCGAGTATTTCGCCGACAGCGGACCTGAAGCACGCCAGCGCGCGCTCGCCCGCTTCGGCGCCTTCATGATGTTCCTGCTGTTTGCGCTGATGGCGGTGCTGAGCTCGCGCATCGTGTGGGACCACATCAAGTACGACGAAACCTCGCCCGGCATCGGCGTTCCGATGTGGTGGTATTCGATATGGCTCCCGGTGATGTCGGTGGCCATCGCGGGCCGCGCGCTGGGCCTGTTCATCCGCCGCGGGCGGGCCACATGATCGGCACGCTGCTCTTCGTCGCCTTCATCGCGCTGATGCTGCTGGGCGTGCCCATCGGCGCGGCGCTGGGGCTGGCTGGCGTCGCGGCCATCACGCTGGCCAACTGGGATACGCAATGGTTCGGCCTGCTGGCCGTGCCGCAGAATTTCTACGCGGGGCTGGGCAAGTACCCGCTGCTGGCCATTCCGATGTTCGTGCTGGTGGGGTCGATCTTCGACCGCTCGGGCGTGGCGCTGCGGCTGGTGAACTTTGCGGTGGCCATCGTCGGCCGCGGTCCGGGCATGCTGCCGCTGGTGGCCATCGTCGTGGCCATGTTTCTGGGCGGCATCTCGGGCTCCGGCCCGGCCAATGCCGCAGCCGTGGGCGGCGTGATGATCGCGGCGATGGCGCGTGCCGGTTATCCGGCCGCGTTCTCGGCCAGCGTGGTCGGCGCGGCGGCGGCCACCGACATCCTGATTCCGCCTTCGGTGGCCTTCATCGTCTACTCGGTGCTGGTGTCTGGCGCCTCGGTGCCGGCACTGTTTGCCGCGGGCATGATTCCCGGTTTGATGGCGGGCCTGGCGCTGATCGTGCCCACCGTGTGGATGGCGCGCAAGCACGGCATGGGCAAGGCCGAAGCCGCGATGCCGCGCCCGGCGTTCTGGGCCAGCCTGCGCGAGGCGACTTGGGGCCTTTTTGCGCCGGTGCTGATCCTGGGCGGCATGCGCGCCGGCTGGTTCACGCCCACCGAGGCCGCGGTCGTGGCGGTGTTCTACGGTCTGTTCGTGGGCATGTTCATCCACCGCACGATCGCCGTGCGCGACCTCTACCCGATCCTGCGCGAATCGGGTGAGCTCTCGGCGGTGATCCTGCTGGTCGTCGCGCTGGCGGGCATCTTTGCGTATTCGCTGTCCACGCTGGGCCTGATAGACCCGGTCACCGCTGCCATCGTCAATTCGGGGCTCGGCGAATACGGCGTGCTGTCGCTGCTGATCCTGATGCTGATCGTCGTGGGCATGTTCCTGGACGGCGTCTCGATCTTCCTGATCTTCGTGCCGCTGCTGATGCCCATCGTCAACCACTACAAATGGGACCCGGTATGGTTCGGCGTGCTGCTCACGCTGAAGGTCGCGCTGGGCCAGTTCACGCCGCCGTTGGCGGTCAACCTGATGGTGTCCTGCCGCATTGCGGGTGTGCGCATGGAAGAGACCGTGCGCTGGGTGGGCTGGATGCTGTTTTCGATGTTCCTGGTCATGGTGGCGGTGATCATCTTCCCGGAACTGGCGCTGTGGCTGCCCCGCGTGCTGGGCTTCTGATCCGCGCATCCCGCGCGGCCGACCGATCCAACAAGGAGAGAGACCGATGATGAATGTCCGCAACTTCCTGAAGGCCACCCTGGCCGCCACTGCACTGGCCGCCGCCGGTGTGACCTGTGCGCAAACCGCGCTGCCTGCCGGCTACAAGGCCGAGTACAAGATGTCGCTGGTGGTGGGCACGGCCTTCCCCTGGGGCAAGGGCGGCGAGATCTGGGCGAACCTGGTCAAGGAGCGCACCCAGGGCCGCATCAACATCAAGCTGTACCCCGGTGTGTCGCTGGTGCAGGGCGACCAGACGCGTGAATTCACGGCGATCCGCCAGGGCGTGATCGATCTGGCCATCGGTTCGACCATCAACTGGTCACCGCAGATCAAGGAACTCAATCTGTTCTCGATGCCCTTCCTGATGCCCGACTACAAGGCCATCGATGCACTGACGCAGGGCGAGGTCGGCAAGCAGATCTTCGCCACGGTCGACAAGGCCGGCGCGCTGCCGCTGGCCTGGGGCGAAAACGGCTACCGCGAGATCACCAACAGCAAGAAGCCCATCAAGTCGCCGGAAGACCTCAAGGGTCTGAAGATCCGCGTGGTCGGCTCGCCGCTGTTCCTGGACACCTTCACCGCGCTGGGTGCCAACCCCACGCAGATGAGCTGGGCCGATGCGCAACCCGCGCTGGCCAGCGGCGCCGTGGACGGCCAGGAAAACCCGATGTCCATCTTCACGGCCGCCAAGCTGCACACGGTGGGCCAGAAGAACGTGACCATGTGGGGCTACGTGGCCGACCCGCTGATCTTCGTGGTCAACAAGGAAGTCTGGGCGAGCTGGACGCCGGCCGACCAGGCCATCGTGCGCCAGGCCGCGCTGGACGCCGGCAAGGAGCAGATCGGCATCGCCCGTAAGGGTCTGGCCGAGGCCGACAAGCCGCTGCTGAAGGACATCGCCGCGCTGGGCGTGACCATCACCCAGCTCAGCCCGGCCGAGCGTGAGGCCTTCGTGAAGGCCACGCGCCCGGTGTACGACAAGTGGAAGGGCCAGATCGGCGCCGGCCTGGTCGACGCGGCCGAGAAGGCCATCGCGGCACGCAAGTGATCCGGCACCCCGTTCGCACGGCGCTGTCTGCGTCTTTGATACGTTAGACATCGCCTCGGGCGGCTGGGCGGCGCACTGACGCCGTCGCCAAGGTCTGCGGCGGCTCACCGTCGCAACCAGGCATCCGATCGCGGCCCGCCGGAACATCCGTCGGGCCGCCTGTCTTTCCGGCTGCGCCAGCCTGATGGCCGGCGCAGCCTTCTTCACGAGGTCCGCTCCCGATGGACGCCCAGACCCTGCTGGCGCTGTACCGCACCATGGTGCGCATCCGCGCCTTCGAGAACGCCGCCGAGGAGGCCAGCCAGGGCGGCGTGAGTGCCTACGGCAAATCGGCCGACGGCAGCGCCAAGGTGCGCGGCCCGCTGCACCTGTCCACGGGACAGGAAGCGGTGCCGGCCGGCGTATGCGCACACCTGCGTGCCGACGACTACCTGACCTCCACGCACCGCGGCCACGGCCACACGCTGGCCAAGGGTGCCGATCTGGCGCGCATGATGGCCGAGCTCTTCGGCAAGTCCACCGGCTTCAACGGTGGCAAGGGCGGGTCGATGCACATCGCCGACTTTTCGGTGGGCATGCTCGGCGCCAATGGTGTGGTCGCGGCAGGTCTGCCGATCGCCGTGGGCGCGGCACACGCGCAGAAGCTGCAAGGCCGCGGTGACGCGATGACGGTGTGCTTCTTTGGCGACGGCGCGATCAACCGCGGGCCGTTCCTCGAATCGCTCAACTGGGCGCGCATCCACACGCTGCCCGTGCTCTTTGTCTGCGAGGACAACCGCTGGAGCGCGACGACAGCCAGCGCGCCGATGATGGCCGGTGAAGGTGTCGCCGCGCGGGCGCAGAGCCTGGGCATCCCGGCGCAGACGGTGGATGGCAACGACGTGCGGGCGGTGCATGCGGCCGCCGGCACGCTGGTGGCGCAGATCCGCGCAGGCCAGGGCCCGCGCCTGCTGCATGCGCACACCTACCGCGTGAAGGGGCATGTGTCGGTGGATCCCGCGGCCTACCGCGATCCGGCCGAGCTGGCCGTGGCGCTCGAGCGTGACCCCATCGCCGCGGCGCGGCAGGCGGCATGGGCCGCCGGCATCGACGCCGCCGCGCTGGACGCCATCGAACAGGACGCGCAGCGCGAAGTGGCTGCGGCCATCGCTGCGGCGGTGGCGGCCGCGCCGCCGCAGGCCGCGGCGGCCTACACCGACGTGCAGACCGTGGGAGACGGGCAATGGTTCTGAACGACAAGGACAGCGGCCTGGAGACAATCAGCTATGCCGACGCGGCCGTACGCGCCGTGGGCGACGCGATGGATGCGGATGCGCGCGTGGTGGTGCTGGGCGAAGACGTCGGGCGCGGTGGCATCTTCGGCCAGTACCGCGGGCTGCAGCAGCGCTTCGGCAGCGCGCGTGTGATCGACACACCCATCAGCGAAGCCGCGATCATGGGCGCCGGCGTGGGCATGGCGCTGGCGGGGATGAAACCCGTGGTCGAGATGCGCGTGGTCGACTTCGCGCTGTGCGGCATGGACGAACTCGTCAACCAGGCCGCGAAGAACCGCTACATGTTTGGCGGCCAGGGCCGCGTGCCGCTGGTGGCGCGCATGCCCAGCGGCATCTGGGACGGCTCAGCCGCGCAGCATTCGCAATCGCTCGAAGCCTGGTTTGCGCACCTGCCGGGCGTGGTGGTGCTGTGCCCGGGCACGGTGCAGGACAACCACGACCTGCTGGCCGCCGCGCTGCGCTGCGACGACCCGGTGGTCTACATCGAACACAAGACCCTGTGGGGCCAGCGCGCGCCCTTCGATCCGGCCAGCACCGCGCGCATCGGCGAGGCCGTGGTGCGCCGCGCCGGCCAGGACCTGACGATGGTCAGCTGGAGCCGGCAGGTGCAGGTCTGCGAGCAGGCCTGCGAGGCGCTGGCGGCGCAGGGTGTGCAGGTCGAGTTGATCGATCTGCGCACCATCTGGCCCTGGGACCGCGAGCGCGTGCTCGAATCCTGCGCGCGCACGCGCCGGCTGCTGGTGGTGCACGAGGCCGTGCAGGCGGCCGGCTTCGGCGCCGAGATCGCGGCCACTGCGGCGGAACAGACCGGCTGCCGCATCGCGCGCCTGGGTGCGCCGCGCATCCCGGTGGGTTATGCGCAGGCGCTGGAGATCGAATCGCGCGTGGGTGTCGAGGCGATTGCTGCGGCGGCCATCAAACTGTTGAAATAAACGGATAGACCGCGCGCGGGTCGGCACGCGCAACGCGCGTGCTGCCGCGCGGACATCCCGCGCGCCGCCCTCAGCCGCCTGTGCGCACCAGCGTGGCCTCCATCCGCGGCGGCGTGCGCAGCGTCTGGAAGATCACGCAGTAGCGCTCGGTCAGGCGCAGCAGCGTGGCGAGTTGCTCGTCGGTGGCGCTGGATTCGATCTCGAAGCGCATGCGGATGTCGGTGATGCCCACCGGCGCGTCCTTGGCGATGCCCAGCGTGCCGCGGAAATCGCCTTCGCCTTCGACGATGACTTCGGCCGAGCGGTAGGGAATGCCCATCGCCGTGGACACGACGTTGAAGGTGACCCCGGCGCAGGCCACCAGCGCCTCCAGCAGCATATCGCCCGAGCAGGCTTCGCTGCCGTCGCCGCCCGCGGCAGGGTGCAGGCCGGCATCGATGGTCGCGAAGCGGTTGGCGATGCGGCAGGTGGTGCCGCTGGGCATCAGCGTGCCGCGCGCATGGAAGGTGTGGCGGGCGCTGGCGGGGTCGTCCTTGTAGCGGGCTTTCAGCGGGGCTTGCAGCTGGCGCAGTTCGTCGGCGTTCATATCGGGTGCTCCGTGGCGTGGTGGCGTGTGGCGGCACAGGGCGTGTCGTCTGTGGCGAGCGCGGGTGCGGTGCGCCGCCTGGCGAATCATCGTCGCCCGGGCGCCGACCCGCCAGCGGGGCGACCTGCCATCGGCCCGGCGTTCAGCCGGTGTACACCCGCTCCGCGCTGGTTTCGACCTGCCAGGTGGCAGCGGTGACGCTGCTGACGAAGGCCCACTGGGCGCGCACCTCGAGAGGGCTGAACCGCAGGTGCAGGAAGCCGCGCCGTTCGGTCTCGGCCCATTGCAGGTCGTCGAGCATGCCCAGGAACATCTGTGCCACCTGTGCCGGCGGCAGGACCGCGAGCTTGCGTTCCAGGCCCGGCGAGGTCACGGAAGGCGCGGTGAACTCCTGGCCGACCACGCGGCCATCGGCCAGCGTCAGCCGGCTCGACCACGCGTTGTGCGAGTCGCCGGCCAGCACCACCAGCCGCTTGCCGGCCTGCTGCGCGGCGGTGAGCAGCGCCTCGCGCTCGGCGGGGAAGCCGTCCCAGGCATCCAGGTTGAAACCCCAGCGCGGATTGCGCTGCGGATCCAGCAAGGCCTGCTGCGCAGCGGTGAGCGCCGCGGGCTGCGTGGCGGCGGTCTGGCGCGCAACGATGTAGTCGTCGACCGCCTGCTTGGCGGCGAAGAGGCCCGCAAAGCCGGTGCCGGCTTTTGCCAGTGCACCCAACACACTGACGGGCAAAGTCATGCGCGCCATCGGCACCGATTGGCCCAGCACCTGCCAGCGTGCCCCCGAGGCGCGCATCTGCGATTGCAGCCACGTGCCTTGTGCGCTGCCGAGCATGCCGCGTGCGCCGTCGTTCAGGCGGGCCGCGGTCGCGGTGGCCGTGGCGGGGTCGAGCAGGGCGTCCAGTGGCACGGGCGCGTCGCGGGCCAGCAGCCGGGTCTCCACCAGGTGCAGGGCGGCCAGGCCGCCGAAATCGAAACTGCGCGCGGTGCGCCGCAGGTCCGTGGCGTCGGGCGTGCGGATGGGCATCCACTCGTGCCAGGCCTGCGTGGCTGCGGCGACGCGCGCCGCCCAGTTGCCGTCACGTGCCGCATCGTGCCCGTCGGCGCCGTCGCGCCAGGCATTGCTGGCGATGTCGTGGTCGTCCCAGATCGCCAGCACCGGCAGCGCGGCATGCATCACCTTGGCGTCGGGGTCGGATCGTGTCTGCGCGTGGCGCCGCCGGTAGTCGGCCAGGGTGATGCAGCGCGACGTGGGGTCCGAGGGCCGGCCGGCCTCGGGCAGGTCTTCGTCGGCGCCGGATTCGTAGATGACGTCGCCCAGGTGCAGCACGAATTGCGCCGCGCTGCGGGTGACTTCTGCCAGGACGCGGAACTGCCCGGCCGAATAGCGGCTGCAGCTGACCACGGCCAGGTCCAGGGCCGTGGCGCCTGCCGCCGGCAAGGTCTGCGTGCGGCCCACCGGCGACAGCACGTCGCCCTGGCGGAAGCGGAAGTAGACGCGCTGGCCGGCGGGCAATCCGCTCGCGTCCACCTTGACCGTGTGGCCCGCCGCGGCGCGCGCGACGGCCGCGCCGCTGGCCAGCAGGCTGGCGAAGTTGGCGTCGGCGGCCACTTCCCAGCGCAGGTCCACCTCGTCGTCGCTGTCGGCGAAACGCGCGTGGGTCCACAGGATGATGCGGTCGGCCAAGGGGTCGCCGCTGGCGACGCCGAAGTCGAAGCGCAGGCTGCGCGGGGTCGGTGTCGTGCTGCTGCCGCCGGACGCTGGGGTGTCGGCGGACCCTGAGCCCCCGCCGCCGCAGGCCGACAACCAGGGCCCGGCTCCCGCGGCCAGGCCGAGTGAGCCCAAGCGGATGATGATCGAGCGGCGCGGCGGTTGTTTCATCTTCTGGGAGTTTCGATCGGGATGGGGCCGTGGCTTCGCATCGACCGGTGACGGCATTGTCCGCGGGCCTGCGAACGACCCGGACGATCTGAGAACATGGTGACATGCACACCCGCCCGACCCAGGTCCTGCTGAATGTCGCCCACGCGCTGGACCACATGTTCCTGCTGATCTTCGCCACCGCCGTGACGGCCATCGCGAAGGACTTCGGCCTGGCGCGCTGGGAAGACCTCATGCCCTACGGCGTGCTGGCCTTCTTCCTGTTCGGCGTGGGCTCGCTGCCGGCGGGCCGGCTGGGCGACCTGTGGGGCCGGCGGCCGATGATGATCGTCTTCTTCGTCGGCATCGGCATGTCCGCGGTGCTGGCAGGTCTGGCGCAGTCTGCCTGGCAACTGGCCTGTGCCTTGGCGCTGGTGGGTGCCTTTGCGTCCATCTATCACCCGGTGGGCATACCGATGCTGCTGCAGAACGCGGCGCGGCCGGGCTGGACGATCGGCGTGAACGGCCTGTGCGGCAACCTGGGCCTGGCGCTGGCGGCGATCGTCACCGGCTGGTTCGTCAAGCACCACGGCTGGCGCGCGGCCTTCATCGTGCCGGGGCTGCTGAGCGTGATCTGCGGCCTGTGGTTTGCACGCGTGACGGCCGTGGAGACCGAGGCGCCCGCGCGGCGCAAGCCGGCATCGGGCGCGGCGCCGCCGATGTCGCTGGCGCGGCTGCTGTTCATCATGACCGTGGCGTCGACATCGGGCGGCCTGCTGTTCAATCTGTCGACCAACAGCAATTACGAGCTGCTCGCCGACCGCCTGAGTGCGGCGACGCAGGATCCGGCATTGATCGGCGGCCTGCTGGCCAGCATCTATGCCGTGGCGGCGCTGGCGCAGGTGATCGTGGGTCGCTTGATCGACCGCTATTCCCTCAAGGCGCTGTACCTGTCGCTCATCGCGATGCAGGGTGTGCTGATCGCGGCTGCGACTCAGGTCAGCGGTTGGGCATTCGTGCCACTGCAATTGCTGTTCATGGCGATGATCTTCGGCGCCATCCCCTTCACCGACGCGATGATCGTGCGCTTCGTGGACGACCGGCTGCGTTCGCGCGTGGCCGGCATGCGGCTGGCGGTGTCACTGGGTGCCAGCTCGGTGGCCGTGTGGATGATCGGGCCGATCGTCAAGCAGGCCGGATTCGTCACGCTGCTGGGCCTGATGGCCGCGGTGTCGGTGGTGAGCTTCCTGGTCGTGACGCAGCTGCCTTCGGTGCCGGCGCCGGTGCGCCAGCCGGCCTGAACGGGCGGCACCGGGGCATTCGCGGCACGGCCCCCGTGCGCGCCCTCAGCCCGTGACGGGCCGGGCCTGCGCGCTCCAGCGTGCGATCAAGCGTTTGCCATGCCCAGTTCGGTGCCCGAGCATGCCCACTGGAACACGAGCTTGCCCGCGACGATGACCGGGATCGCGGCGATGCTGCGTCTGCGCCAGCCACGGAAAGCGCACGGGAAGGATCAGACAAAAGAGCATCTCCGTGCCGATGGACCCGTCGCCCGGCACGACGGTGTTGTTGGCGCTGGGGACCAGTCCGTGCACGAAACCGACCTTGGCCAGCATGCTCCAGAGGGTGTAGGGCTCGGGAATCGCTTTCGGATCGAAGATCAGCGGCGTGTGTCGTTGGGCGCTTCGAATCCAAGGCCTTTGGGATGGTTGCGGCGAAGCGTCTAGATGCCGCGCACGGTGCCGACGCGGATGGCGCCCACGCACCCTCGCGCGAAAGAAGCGCGGGGCCGCCAAGAGACGAGGATTGCCGTCGAGTGGCCTTGGGCCTTGCGGCGCCGCATGTCGTGTTCATGCGCCTGCGGCATGATGCGGGGCACTTTGACGTTCCCCGACCATGCACATCGCCATCCTCACCTTCCAGGGCTTCAACGAACTGGATTCGCTCATCGCCCTGGGCGTGCTGAACCGCATCAGGAGGCCGGACTGGCGGGTGACGCTGTGCTGCCCGCAGCCCGAGGTGACTTCGATGAACGGCGTCACCGTGCATGCTCAGTCGCGGCTCGATGCATTGTCGACGGCCGACGCGGTGATCGTCGGCAGCGGCATCCGCACGCGCGAGGTGGTCGCCGATGCGGCGCTGATGGCGCAGCTGCGCCTGGACCCGGCGCGTCAGCTGATCGGCGCGCAGTGTTCCGGCACGTTGGTGCTGGCGCGGCTGGGGCTGCTGGGCGCGGTGCCGGCTTGCACCGATCTGACGACCCGGCCGTGGGTTCAGGAGGCCGGCTCCAGGTGCTCGAGCGGCCGTTCCATGCGGTCGGTTCGGTCGCCACCGCGGGCGGCTGCATGGCCTCGCCGTATCTGGCCGCCTGGGTCATCGCGCGGCTGGAGGGCCCGCAGGCGGCCCGTGAGGCGCTGCACTACGTGGCGCCAGTGGGCGAGAAGGACGACTACGTCGCGCGCGCCATGGCGGCCATCGCGGTCGGCCTGGAGTGACGCGCGACGCGCCTGCGGTGTCCGGCAAGACAGGTGCCTCGCAGCGACGAAATCATCGTCGGCCTGCCGCGCGGCGCGTCCGGACGGATGATGTCGCGCTGGTGCGGGACGAGCAGGACCGTCGCGCAGCCGTCACAGTTTCGAAACCGAAAGCGTGTTGAGCCGCGGGCTGTTACACTGGATGCTCGTCGCACGTGGCTGGCCTGGACGTGTTGACAAGAAGGCCGGTCGAGTGCGCTGAGATCACGAGTGGATCTCCATCCTCGTCCAGTGCCCGGTCGCCAAAGCGATCCAGATGCCCTGGCAGCTCCAGGCCCGCAGCGAGTGACCCTGCCGGCCCGCCGCAGGATCGGATTCATCCGTTGCCTGCGTGCCTCCCGCACGTCTTCGCTAGACATCGGCAGTGCCGTATCCCGGTGCGCAGCCTGCGTCTGCCCATCCACCTCCCACCCGGAGCGAATCTCCACACATGGCCAAGGAAGAACTGATCGAGATGCGAGGCGTCGTCAACGAAGTGTTGCCCGACTCCCGCTTTCGCGTGACGCTGGATAACGGACACAGCCTCGTGGCTTACACCGGCGGCAAGATGCGCAAGCACCACATCCGTATCCTCGCTGGCGACAGTGTGTCGCTGGAACTCTCCCCGTACGACCTGACCAAGGGCCGCATCACCTTCCGTCACCTCGAGCGACGCGGGCCGGCTCCGACGAATGCGCCTTCGCGCCGTCCTTGAGTCACGTCGTTTTTGAATCTCCCGCCCTCAGTGCCCGGGCAAGCGCGCTGATTTTCTGCACTGGCAATTGCTGGGGCATCTCTACATTTCCCGAAAGGAATACCCTCATGAGCACCGAAACCGGAACCGTCAAGTGGTTCAACGAAGGCAAGGGCTTCGGCTTCATCGCCCCCGACTCCGGCGGCAAGGACCTGTTTGCCCACTTCAAGGAAATCCAGGGCACGGGTTTCAAGACGCTGATGGAAAACCAGCGCGTTGAATTCGAAGTCACGCAAGGCCAGAAGGGCCCGCAGGCTTCGCGCATCCGCGTCCTGTAAGCAGTCGCAAGACCCCGCGAGGGGGAGGCCCGCAAGGGTCCCTTGATGGCCAGCTAGCCTCGAGGGCAGGCCCTGGTAGACGATTCGTCGAATGCCGGAAGCCACCGATCCCATCGTTTTGAGCACGCGCACAGACCTGGACCCACCGCCCTGGTGTGGTCGGGGTTGCCGCAAAGCCCCGCGTCGACATGATCGTCCGCGGCGGTGAACAGTTGTACTGCCCGGCCTCCTCGCCGCGGTAGCCGCACGATGCAGGACCTCCTGGATAGGCTGGAAAACGCCATGTCCGGGACCGTTCGCCGTGCCAATCCAGGTGCTGATCGAGACCACCCCGGCCGTTTGACGGCCAAATACCCCATCGCACGAGTGGCAGGCCGAATGGCCCCGCGACGCACGCGTCAACACGTCCTGGAAGTCGTGGCCTGGCGGTCAGCGAATGCGCGAGCTCGCTGGCGAGCTGGCTGAGGCCTTGGCGCGCTCAGCCGCCGCGGTCAGCAGTGCGAGCAGTTGCTGGTTGCGCTCGAGCGCAGGGTTGTTGGACGCCGTGGTGGTCGCGGCCGAAGCGGCTGTCCGCTTGGCCGCGAGCGCGGCCGTGGACGTGGGCGCAGCGCTTGATGCCGTGCCCGGCCTCGCGAGAGATGCCTTGGCAACTGATGCCGGCACGTGCGTGGCGGCTGGGCTCGGCGCGGCGGCTACGGTTGCCGTCCTGGACGCGGCCACTGAAGCGGCGCTTGGCGTTGACGAGGCGGCCTTGGTTGCGGCGGCTTTCGTCGCGGGAAGCGCCTGCGCCACAGGCAGACGGACGGCGGTGTTGTTTTGTGCCGGGTTCAAGGTGCCGGTATTTGGTGCCAACGTGCGACCAGCACCTTGGCCGGGGTTCGTTCCATCGCCAAGACCGGAGCGGTTGTTGGCGCGGGCAGCGTCTGGGGAGGTTGCTGAACCGTTGCCGTTGGCGCCCGAGACAGCCGCCGCCGTGACGGGCTCGGGACTGGAAGCCCGCACGCGGATGATGGCGTCGTTGAAATCCCGGTCACCGCCACCCATCAGATCTTCGAAACCGATCTGCACGCCTGCAGCCGAGCTCGTGAACTGCGCATGCTCGATGCCATCTGCGTTGCCGCTTGGGGGACCTGTGCGAAAGAATTGGCCCGGGTCGTTCTGGATGCCGAATTGGATGCGCGTACCCGCGGTCAGCACGCCCAGATCGACGGTCGCCGTCTGATCGTCCACGCCCAACGCATGTCGGGTCGCAAAGTTGTCGATCGACCAGAAGATCTGGTTGCGGTAGCCCGAGTCGGAGTGAAGGATGTCGACCACCACCCGCCCGCCGTTGGCAATGATGGCGCCACTGGAGACCGTGAGCCCGTCTGCTGGCGCCGTGGCCGAATTGCCTGCCACTTTGGCGGGAGAACGAGCAGACGGTGCCGTGGCAGCTGGCGCAGCCGCAGGGCGCTTTGCCGGGCTCATGGCATAGGTGCCGGAGGCCGCTTGCTGGCCCAGCGTGACGCGCGTCGACGTGCTGGCCTTCGTCGGCGCCGCGGCGGCCGCGCGCGCGGCCGCCGTCGCCGACTCCGCAGTCGAAGGCTTGACCGCCTGTGGCTTGTTCACGGCAGCTACGGGCTGCGCCTTGGAGGCGGCAGTGGCGTTTGAACGGGCGGCGACGGCGATCGACATGAGCGGGCTCCTGAAAATGAAACAGGGCCCAACCGTTCCTGGCGTCCTGGATGCCGGCTGGTCGACCGAACGCGTGGCGATGAATCGCCCGCGCCAGATTGGCAACCCCGCTGTCCTGGCTCTTCAGCTGTAGACCGGTGGCTTTGCGACCCCGACTTTCGTGCGGGTGTGCCCTGTAGCGAAACGTATCGTAGGCGCCAGCTGGTGTCTCGGGGGCCTGGGGCCAGCACTCGGACGCGCACGTCATGACCCAAGCGTGACGTGCGGCGCATGTTGGCGTTTCGATGCCGGGATCCTTGCGGAACTCAGCTGCGCTCCATCCAGTGGGTGCCAGGCAGGAGACTCCTCGGCACTCAGGTCATCCGTCTGATCATGCAAGATAGTGCAAATGTTTGGATGCTGAGTTGGACTGCAAAGGCCGTCGGATTGATTTGTCTCAAAAATAGAGCGCAAACAAGGAAATATCATGCGTACTTCGATCGAAATGACATGCACTTCAATGCGTGTATGCGATCGACATCCGCTGACTGCCGCCCAGGAGAGCCCCATGAGCCAGACCGACACCCTCGTCGAAGACCTCGAACAGATCCGCAGCGATGCCTTCGTCGAAGTGAAGTACGACGAAGCCATTCCCAACAACGTCGACCTGTCATCCGACAAACAGCTGCTGCGCGCGCTGGAGTCGTGGCACCCAGCCTATCTGGAGTGGTGGAAGGACATGGGGCCAGACGGATTCCAGGATGCGGAGGTGTACCTGCGCACGGCGGTTGGCGTCGATCCGGCAGGCTGGGCGAAGTTCGGCCACGTCAAGATGCCTGACTACCGTTGGGGCATCCTGCTCGCGCCAAAGATCGAAGGCCGCAGCGTCCCGTGCGGAAAGCACAAGGGAGAGCCTGCGTGGCAGGAGGTTCCGGGTGAGTACCGGTCGCTGCTCAAGCGCCTGATCGTGGTGCAGGGCGATACGGAGCCGGCTTCAGTCGAGCAGCAGCGCTATCTCGGCAAGACCGCACCGAGCCTTTACGACATGCGCAACCTGTTCCAGGTGAATGTCGAGGAGGGCCGTCACCTGTGGGCCATGGTCTATCTGCTGGTCAAACATTTCGGCAAGGACGGTCGAGAAGAGGCGCAGGCGCTGCTCGAACGCCGCAGCGGCCAGCAGGACAACCCGCGCATCCTGGGTGCATTCAACGAGCGCACGCCGGACTGGCTCTCCTTTTTCATGTTCACCTACTTCACCGATCGCGACGGCAAGATGCAACTCGCGGCACTGGCAGAGAGCGGTTTCGATCCGCTGTCGCGCAGCTGCCGCTTCATGCTCACCGAAGAGGCGCATCACCTGTTCGTGGGCGAGACCGGGGTGCAGCGCACGATTGAAGCCACGTGCCAGGCGATGCAGAAGGCGGGCATCACAGACCCCTATGACGTCGCGCGTGTGCGCGCACTGGGCGTGGTGGATCTGCCGCTGCTGCAGCGCAAGGCCAATTTCCACATGAGCGTCACCAGAGACCTGTTCGGCAGCGAAATCTCCAGCAACGGTGCAGAAGCCTTCAGCGCCGGTCTCAAGGGCCGTTTCAACGAAGCGAACCTCAAGGACGACCACCAACTGCACGATGCGCTGTACACGGTGACCCGCGTCGTCGACGGCAAGCTCGTGGATGAGCAGGTGCCCGCCTTGCGTGCCATCAACTGCCGCTTGCTGGACGACTACATCGCCGATTGCCAAGGTGGCATCGATCGCTGGAACAAGACCATCGAAAAGGCCGGCATCGAATTCAGGATCACGCAGCCCTACAAGGGATTCAATCGGCGGATCGGCGAATTCAAGGGCCAGCGCATCACGCCGGAAGGAAAGCTCGTCACCGAGTCCGAATGGCAGCAGGGGGTTGGAAGTTGGCTGCCAAACGCGGACGACATGCAATTCATCGCGTCTTTGATGAAGCCCTGCGCCGAGCCAGGCAAGTTCGCCAGCTGGATAGCGCCGCCTGCACGCGGAATCAACAACCAGCCGGGTGACTTCGAATACGTGAAGATTGCCTGACGCGCAGGCTTACCGCGCACAGATGGCACCGGCCCCGAATCCGCGGGGCCGGGCGTGCGATCGACCCGACCGCCAAGAGCGCCGCGGGCCAATTGAGGTCTTCCTGGCTAGCGCCAGCACTTGTTGGCCGTACCGCTGCCCGAGATGGACTTCGCTCCAGCCTGGTTCAGTGACAACGCCCCGCACTCGGCGTCGTCGCTGGACTGCTTGCCTTGCGGCGTTGCGGTCACGACGAATGTGCGTTGTGCCAGTGACGCAGTCGGCAGACTGAACACGTAGGTGGCATTGAGGTCGGTGCGGCACTGTGTGGTCGGCAATGTGGTGGCCGCGCCGTTGTTTTGGTCGTACCGCAGATTGGTCGTATAGACACGTTCCATGTACTGGGCCAGTTCCGTGGCGCACGCACCGGCGGCAGCACGGTTCGTCCTGACGATATACCCCCGATAAGACGGCACGGCGACCATTGTCAGAATGCCGACGATGGCCACGACCACCACGAGCTCGATGAGTGTCAGGCCACGTGTGCGACGACGGGACGCACCATACTTGGGATTGCTGCAATAGGGCATCTGGTTTGCTCGCTCAAGGCTGCCGGACAATTTCACGCCAGCCGACACGGCCGGTACGGATCGTGTTATTCACGGTCTTCTGACCGAGTTGGGTTGCTGATGAATCTGAAGTCCCGCTCGTGATGAGTTGGCTGCCAACGATCACACCATCGCTGATCAGGCCGCCGCTGATACCCATCGAATCGCCAACGTCATCGAACTTGCCGTTTCCGTCGATATCGAAAAATGACTTGGACAGAGCGCCACCCGTGAACGGATCGACGGAATTCACATAGCCACTTCCACCGGGTTGGCATGTGTCTGCCGACGGGACGATGGAGCTGGCGAACAGCACAGCACCGAAATACTTCTGCTCGCCGACGAAGCGCTCGCCGTAAGTGGCTCCCGATGATCCGGTCATGTCGAGGTACCAGCCTGACTTGCCGGCCATGTCGCCGCTTGTCGCCGCGCTGAACTTCCGAATGGATTGTCCACTCACGGTCGATTCCGATACCACGGTTCGCTGCCGCAGAGAGCTTCGACCTGTAATGACTGATCCGTTGTCGATGAGACCGTACCAACTTTGAGTACGCATGTCACCGACGTCGCCACTCAGCAGATAGCGGCCCGTCCCAAAGAAGACAAAGCGTCTGCCGAAATTGAGGTCACCTTGCCGGGCGTCGATTCCGACGTCCGGCATGCCAGTGATGGGCTGGCGAACGCCGCTCGGATCGGTAGCAACAAACAATGGAGCTGGTGCTCCCGTTGTTCCATATGCCACGCGCCATTGACTGGGGTTGCTGCTGGTGAGATCAAACTTCCAAAGATTCCCGAGCAGGTCACCTGCATAGACGTAATCAAGAGTACCGTTGGCGTCGTCATCCCAACCTCGAGGAGAAGACAGTGAATTGGAGGCCGTGGTGGAGCCCGCCAATGTATCAATCTTCTGAATCAGTGCGCCGGTCGTGATGTCGATTAGGAAGAGCACGGCGCGCTCGCTGGTTGAATTGATGCCGTTGCCAACCATCACCGCAGTCTTGCCATTATTCAGCTTGACGATGATTGGGCGACCCAGCACCATTCCGAGATCGGCGTCAGTGAATTCCCAAAGAACCTTGGTGCTGTCAAATGTAGATGGGTCCGTCACATCCAGCGCGTAAAGCGCCTTCCCACCGCGTCCCAGCGCACCAACGAGGATATTCTTGCCGCCCGGCGTTGATGCCCGAGATGAAACGGCAATTTCACCGTCGACGTAGTACTCGTGACCATAATTTGTGGCGGTCAACTTGTACAGATTGCTGATCACGGCATTCGGCACGTAGGCGAACAGTTCTTCCCCTGTGTTGGCATCGAATGCATGCAGCATGCCGTCATTTGCACCCACGAAAACCGAATTGCTGTCCTTCACATATACCGGTGGAGAGTCGACGATGTCGCCGAGCACGGTAGCGTCGGCGCGCGCGCGCAGCGGGCCACCGTGCGCCACATCACTGCTGCGATTGCCACGCAGCCAGTCGATGCGAGCCTGCGCGCACGCCGCAGTGGTGGTCAAGGTCCCACCGCAGGAACCGACGCCCAGCGCACTCTGCTGTGCCGTGGTCAGCGTGGCCAAGTCCTTGAACGCCGCACCGCCAACACCGGGCTTGAGAGTGAAGACCTTCCGCTGGCCCCAAGCCGCAATGCGGCCTGCGTCATTGCTGGACCATTTGACGGTCTGTGATCCGTCTGCCTTGGGCTGGATCGACTTCAATTCGCCCGACCAGGAACTGCTGTTGAAGGTGGCCTGAAAGACACGCGCGCCATCTGTCAGGCTCGTGCTGCTCTGCGCGACGGCCGTGTACCCGCCTTCGCGCCTGAAAATGTCGTCGAAGATGGCATCGAATGCCGCTTGGAGCGACGCCGGATCGCCGGCGTTGTAGGCGCCAGAGGTGCCGCCGGCCACCGCGATCTGGTTCAGCGAATTGGGATCCGTCCCGTAAGGCAACGCGAATCCGATGACGTAAGTCAGCACTTTGTTATTAGCCAGGAGCTGCGCCGCATTGGCCGCCGCCGTCAACGCGCTCGCGGGATTTGCAACCAGTGCGCCATTCTTGTCCGTGGACGGCAGGCCGTCGGTCAGCAGAATGACGTAGTTTTTTCCGCAGGACTGAGGGAGCGGATAGCAAGAAGCCGTATAACCTTCGGCAGAATTGGTCCAGGTACCTGCGTAATAGTCTCGCGCCGTCAGAAGCGTGCCTTCGATGGGTGTAAGTCCGGCATTGCGTAGACCCGTGGTCGTGCAAGGCGAAGCAGCACCCGGAACGTTGCAGGCCAGCTTGGACTTGATCGCAGTGGCCTTGGACGCGTCGAGCAGGCCCAGCGGAACATTCAAGAATCCGCGACCCGGAGAAGAGTTCGAAAACCAGGTCGGGCTGACATAATGCCATGTATTGAAGCGCCCGAAATCGACGATGCCTTGAGCCAGATCGCTGTCGGTCGGCGAGAAACCGGTTTCATAGTAGAAGGCTCCTCCAAATCCTGAGGCCGCCTCGGACGCTGAGTTGCGCCATGTGGGTAGGGCGTCACTCGTTCCGGTCTTTGAACTCCAGCATCGGTATGTATCCCATGGACCGGAACTGGGATTCTCCCCGTTGTTGAAAGCCTTTGCTGTCTTTGAGTAGCAAAATCCATTTCCCATGGGGGAGGAGGTGTAGAACGGAAGAGCTACATTGAAATGAATGTAATTCCCAGCCGAGGTGGGATTGGGCATCCGAAAACGTTTGAATTGACTCTCTCGCGCGCCCGTGAAGGTGGGGTCGTAGTTTGCTGGATTGAAAGAGACATCGTAGGGCGAGTTGTGCAGATGACTCGAATCCGGTGTATTGAGCCGATACGACATCAGGCCCATGTTGACTCGACCTTGATATTTATCTGTCAGCGTCCTGACAACCCCACGGGCGATCTCCGACTTGCTGCTCGCGGATGCGCTGCCAACTGCCTTTCCACTGGGATCCTCATCCATGCTGTTCGAATTGTCGAGCATGACAAGCACGTTAGACTTTGAGTTGACAAGGAACAGCGGATTGTTGCCAACGGCCAACGCGGCGGGCGCTGGCGATGCGAAAAGCGCCAAAGACACGAGCGCGGCGCTCGATGCCATGAAAGGAATGATTTTGTCGCGAGGCGGCGAAATATTCGTTTGGGACATGGTGAGGCTCCTCGAAACTTGAATCACTGGGTGGCGACGTCGGATTGCAGAATGACTGCAGCACGGTTTGCCTCATTCGATCGTGAAGTCGCGCGGTATCGCGGCGAAAGGCAGTTGGCCATGGGCGGAATCGACTGCCCGCAGCCCGCGAAGTTCTGGCCATCGCCGTTGCGCTCGACGATGGTCTCGACATCGGGGGCGTTCGCGGACAAGGGTGCTGTCACGGGGCTCCAGCCCGTGCTCGACGCACTCGACCAGCGTGGTGCGTCTGAGGGTGCGGGCTCGGCACAGTAGCCGTTGCTGCAAGCTGCGGCAGGGAAATTGGCGTTCGTGGAACTGACAGCGCGTGCTTCAGCCTCGCGCAGGCCGGTTTCCGAAGCTTGGTAGACCAGATTGCGGTCGTGGTTGGCCGCGCTCATCCGCGTCTGCAGGCTGACCGAACGGATGCTGAAGGTGGCGACGAGCGTGATCAAGACGAGGAAGATCAGCGCCACGATGAGCGTGAACCCCGCTTGAGCTGTGGCGGAATGCCTCGCTGAACGGGTGATGCGAGTCGTGCTCATGACTGATGGTTGCGGAGGTTGAGCGTGAAGGTCATGTCACGTTGAAGTCGCGAATCGGCAGATGTAGAGACGCCGGTATCGCCGCTTGCGAGGGTCAGAACGACGCGGATGGCGACGACATCCGACCAGTTGGCAACGGCTGCTGCGTTGACATATGCAGCACCGCCGGTCGTCAGATAGCTCAACTGCATGTTCTGCACGCCTTCGGCCACCTCTTCGACGCCGGCGCGAGAGACACGAAACAGCGACCGGCCACCGGTGGCCACCCTGCCGTTGTTGCCGACATACCAGGTGGCGGCCACCAGGCGCCCGATCCTCGAGCCAGGCTTGAATGCGTAGGTGGTGCCGGTGCTGGTGCACACGGTTGCCAGACCCAGCCCTTTGGAGCAGTTGTCTGAAGCGCCAATGCCCGTTGCGTGGCTGATGGTCGAGGCCGCCACGGAACTGGCCTCGAAGATGGCGCCCTGGTTGTAGGTGCATGCCATGACCACATCGCCTGCGGAGACGCGGTGCGGACTGTTGTTCACGGTGAAGACAGCATTGGCAGTGTCATGCGACACAACGACCAGGTCGCTGAGGTCCGTAACGAACTTCAGAGTGACGGCATCTGTTCCGTTGACACGCTCGCCCGTCGCACCTCCGATGACCACGCCAGACGCGGCCGTATTGCCTTCGAAGCCCTGCAGGGCGACCGACCAGTCCGACCACCAGGCCGGTGGCGCAGTCTGGAACCCGTTGAGCACATTCGCGACGGTGGGGCGGTTATCGCAAGGCGTGCCGCCCGCTTCACGCAGCTCGCGTGCCATGAGTTCGAAGACCGTGCGCGCGCTTTCCTGCATGCGGCTAAGCCCGTCGGTGCTGCGACTTGCCTGGCGACTTCCGAGGAACACCAAGCTGATGGCCAACACGATGCCCAGGCCCAGCGTGAGGCTGACCATCAGCTCGATCAAGCTGAAGCCGCGGCTCGCTGGCGCCATATGTCGAAGCGGGCGGAGAACGGACATGTTCGCAGTCACAGCCGTGAGCGCAGTTCAAAGGTTTGACTGGCGGAACCTGCAGTTCCGCGCGAGTCATCCCAGCGGATGCCGACCAGGCAATCCGTTCCCGTGCAGGTGACGCGGCCGCAGGCGCTGGGGTTGATTTGCGTTTGCAGGCTGTTGATCCAAGCTGCACTATCGGTGGCGGCCAGCGTGCCACCGGTTGGCGCCGCGCATGTCCAATTGGGCATTTCGTATGCTCCGGAGTTGACCTCTGCCGTGTTTGCGCGCATCGAGTCCAGCATGCTGTGGGCCACGATGCTCATCTGCGCGTGTTCATAGCTGCTCTGGTTGTTCTTGAGCGCGCGGCCTTGCAGGGCCGCGGCACCCATGAGTCCGAAGGTCAAGATCACGATGGCAACAAGCACTTCGATCAGCGAGACACCCCGTGTGTGCTGGCGAAGACGACGAACTGTTGTATTCACGGCCAGTGACCTCAGGTGTCTGACGGCGCGGTGCTGCACACACCAGCGCTAGAGCGCATCAGGATGCTCGTGCGCCCACCGGAAGAGATGGTGATGTCACGAACGTTGATGGCTGGCTCGGTCGAAGCGACGCACACCGCAATCCGTGCATTGAAGAGCGCGGTCTCGGTGGCGCCGAGCGCAAGGCCATTCGCACCGAAGCGAATCAAGTTCGAGCCACCCGAGATGGCCGGACTCGCTCGAACCTGCAAAGAGGCATCGATCAGGCCGGACTTGATGATCGGTTCGCCCGCACTGACGGCGCCGTCGCCGTTGCTGTCCGTGAAGAGCATCCATCCGACCCATACTGGATCGTTCGAGCAGGCCGTACCGTTGGCCGACTGACAGAAAACGACCCGGCCATTGCCCCGAATCGCTTCGGCACGAGCCAGCTGAACTGCGCCAAGCAACTCGTTGGACGTCGACGACAGCCGACTGTTGTTGATGGCACCCCGAAAGCTGGGCAGGCCGATGGCAGTCAGCGCGCCCAAGACCACCAGGCCGACCATCAGTTCGATGAGGGTCAGACCCGTCATGGCGCGGTTGAAGTGGCGGGGCCAGATCCGGTGCGGCTCAGTCATCACTGCTCGTTTCTTCGGGGCAAGTGCTATTCAGGGGAAGACACCGTGATGGCATGTCTCACGCCATGCCACTAGGGGGGAGATAAGGTGTGGCCATCGACCTCTTAGATCGGCACCGGGCTCGGCAAACTGACGTGCACGACCGCACGGCTCGTGCGCGGCTGGCAGCTCCCGTGACAAATGCACGCTGAGCCAGCGCGGGAATCGGCCGATTCCAAGATGTCTTCCACGAAGCTGGCCTTGCGCCGCATGAGATATGAGCACTCGCCTCGCTGTCCTTACAGTGGTACTGGCTGCCACGACGCCTGTGGTGGTGGCGCGCACGACGCTCCAGGAGTCCGGTTCGTCAACGGTATCGATGCAGCACTACCGGATGGTCGAACCCATTGCGCCGCCTCAAGCGGCAGTCAAGGAACGCAGCCAACGCAACGGCAACGACCTACGCCGCAGTCGATCGGCGGCCCCGGCAGCCCCGGCTTCTGCTGCAGCAGCGGCCACGCACGGCCAGTGACACGCTTGTCCTGATTCCGGTTCGGCGGCGCCAACGCACGCGCCCGTCAACCCCATTGCAGGGCGCGGCGCGTGCGACAGGGCCTCGATCCGGGTGGGCGGAGGAGGGCGGCGGAGACGGGCTGAGCGACCGCCGCTTCGATCCGACCGGTGCCTGAGCGCCGATCACCAGATCCCGCCCTGTCCCACTCTCGCGGGCGATGATCAGGCCAGGACCCGATTCGATTGGTCAGTGCCCGAACGGCGCCTGCGCTTGCCGATGAGCCGCACCACCGCGGCCAGCAACACTGCGGCCAGCAGGTTGTGAAGCAGCACCGTCGCGATCGGCAATCGGTGCACTGCGCTCAGCCACCCCACCGAGACCACGCCGGCGGTTGCCGCTGCTACGGCCACGGCATCTGCGCGGCGGTCGCGTCGCCAGGCCTGTAGCGCGAGGACCGCCACGCAAGCAGCGGTCAACAGCGCGGACGTCCGATGCACCGCCTGGAGTGCGACGGCGGCAGGATCGGTCCGCAGCAGAGCCGATGGGCTCGGTACTTGCCAGGGATTCAGCGCGCGCAGATCCCATCCCGTGTGGTTGGCGCTGGCCAAGCAGGCGGACCAGCCGTCGCAGGACAGCGCCGCGTGTGTGCTGCTCACCAGTGCCCCGAGTGCGACCTGCACCGTGAGCAGTGCGGCAGATGCCCGTGCCCAGTGGCCTATGGACGGATCCGCCTCGGCTTGTGGGTTGGTTGACCACGATGCCAGGCGAACGCTCAGGGCCAGCATGAGGAAACCCCCCAGCAAGTTGCCCAGAACGACAGCGGGAAGTCGGGCGCCAGGGGTCATCACACCCAGTACCGCAAGCCCCAGCGCCAGCATCAACAGCGTCGCAGACAGCGCAGCCGCTGGTGTGAACCGCGGGCGCGTGAAGCACGTCGACAGCACCAGCGTGATGACGAGGATCAACACCACAGACGCCACCACGCGGTGGGCCAATCGCGCAGCGGCCACGCCCACGCCCACGCCGATCGAACCGGGGTGTGATGTGCCGGCGGCAGCATCTCGTGCCGCCTGCGCGTAGCAAGCCGGCCAGGGCTCGCACCCGAGTCCGGCCTGCGACAGGCGCATGTACGCGCTCAGCACGATGGTGAACACCATCCCGATGGCACAGCCGATCGCGAGTCGGCGTATCCAGGCCAGGCGGCGGTGCGTGTCGTTCATGGGCAAGCGGTCCTCGTGTCCCGTGTGCAGCCGATGCTAGGGCGCAGGCACGCGGCAATGGCGCTGTTCGGCTGCGACCTCGTTTTTTCTTAATTTGGTTCATGTGTGCGCGTGGGGCCTGCCCAACAGAATCGTCTCCACCCTGCGTGCCCTGCGGCGCGCGACAGATCCACGACGAGGAGAGCTGCCATGTCCACTGCCAGACCCGACGATCCCAATGAGCCGGTTCCCTGGATGCAGAAGCTGCTGGACAACCCGTTCCTGCTGCTGTTCCTGGGTGTTTTCGTCCCGATGGTGGTCTACAACCTCTGGGGCGTGATCGACATCCTGACCATCCCCGCGGGCAAGTGAGCGCGCTGCAGCTGCGAAGGACACGACGATGAGCGCCATACTCCCCCCGGCAGAGCGCCTCTGGTACAAGCATCCGATCGACCGTGTCGAAGGCACGTGGATCGCGATCGCGCTGACCTGGTGCCTGATCATGTTCGCGATGATGGTCGGCTGGCACGTCTGGGGTCACCAGAACCTGTCCACCGAGACCTACCGCACCACGCCCGAAAAGTTCACCGCCAAGGCCCAGGCCATGGTGGACAAGTACACGGTGCGCACCGAGACCGACCAGAAGATCCCGGTCGTCGCGCCGCCACCCGGTAGCGACATCTACCAGGTCGCGCGCCTGTGGAGTTTCTGGCCCATCCTCGAGCTGGAGAAGGGCAAGACCTACCGGCTGCACCTGACCTCGCTGGACTACAACCACGGCTTTTCGCTGCAGCCGGCCAACATCAACATCCAGATGGTGCCGGGCTTCGAGCACGTGGTGACAGTCACGCCTAACCAGTCAGGTCAGTACTCCGTCGTGTGCAACGAATTCTGCGGCATCGGCCATCACACGATGGTCGGCCGTCTCTACGTCAAGTGAGGGGCACGCCATGAGCACGGCCACCACCTACCGCACCTGCCCGCGTTCCGGGCTGCAATTCGAGAGCCAGGCCGAATGGCTGATGCGGGCAAATGCCTTCGTCGCCGTGGTCTGGCTGCTGTTTGGTGGCATCTTGGCCATCGGCGTCGTGTTGACCCGCTGGCCCGCGATCCACTGGCTGGAGGCCCAGACCTTCTACATGGTCCTGACGGCCCACGGCATCGACATGCTGATCTTCTGGATCATCTTCTTCGAGATCGCGGTCCTGTACTTCGCCGCGTCGACGCTGCTGCGATGCCGCATCGCCACACCCCGCATCGCCTGGCTGGCCTTCGCGCTGATGGTCATCGGCTCGGTGGTCAACAACATCGCGGTCTTCCGCGGCGCCTCCAGCGTGATGATGACGAGCTACGTGCCGATGATGGCCGAGCCGAACTTCTACCTCGGTCTCATCCTGTTTGCCGTCGGCGCGCTGATCGCCTGTTTTGTCTTCTTCGGCACGCTGGTCGTGGCCAAGAAGGAGAAGACCTACGAAGGCTCGGTCCCGCTGGTGACGTTCGGCGCCATCACGGCCGCGATCATTGCGGTCTTCACGATCAGTTCCGGCGCGATCATCCTGATCCCGACATGGCTGATGTCGATCGGCGTGGTCAAGGAAGTCGACCCGCTGGTCTACCGCACGATCTGGTGGGCATTCGGCCATTCGTCGCAGCAGATCAACGTCGCGGCCCACATCTCGGTGTGGTACCTCGTGGCGGCAGTGGCGTTCGGTGCCAAGCCCATGAGCGAACGTGTCAGCCGCACGGCCTTCCTGCTGTACATCCTGTTCCTGCAACTGGCCAGTGCGCACCACTTGCTGGCGGACCCGGGCCTGTCCACCGGCTGGAAGGTCGTCAACACCAGCTACTTCATGTACTTCGCGGTACTGGCTTCGATGATCCACGGCCTGACGATCCCCGGCGCCATGGAAGTCGCCCAACGCCAGAAGGGCTTCACCAAGGGCCTGTTCGAGTGGCTGCGCAAGGCGCCCTGGGGCAACCCGACATTCGCCGGCGTCTTCATCTCGATCATCGGCTTCGGTTTTCTCGGCGGCATCTCCGGCGTGATGATGGGCACCGAGCAGCTGAACATGATCATCCACAACACGATCTACGTGCCGGGGCACTTCCACGCCACGGTCGTGGTAGGCACGACGCTGACCTTCATGGCGCTGACCTACTACCTGATCCCGGTGCTGTTCCGGCGCGAGATGATCAACCCGACCCTGGCGAAGTGGCAGCCCTACCTGTTCGGCTTCTCGATGTACTTCTTCTGCCTGGTGATGATGGGTGCCGGCACGCTGGGGGTCTCGCGCCGCCACTGGGACATGGCCTTCCAGGGCGCGGCACTGGCCTATGAATGGCCGGGCGCAGCGTATCTGATGATGGGCCTGGTCGGCATCGCCGGCATCGCGGCCATCGCCGGCGGCGCGATCTACATCTACATCACCGTGGGCTCGCTGCTGTGGGGCAAGAAGCTCGAAAGCGGCAAGACCAGCGGTGCCTTCACGCCGGTGTCGCGCGCCGCGCCCAGCGCGGTGGCACAGAGCTACGGGTCCATGGGCTTTGCGGCCCCGGGCACCTTCACGCTCGCGATGGTCTTCCTGGTGGCGTTCGTCCTGTACTACTTCATCAACTGGAAGTACCTGTCGACGGTGTGGGGCCTGAGTTGAACGGCCACCGCGCCGCCAGGACGAGGAGACACACATGACGATGACCGTACTGACCCAGCCCGATGCACTGGCGGCAGCGCCCCGCTGGCGTGTCGTGGCGAGCGTCTTCAAGCTGCGCATCGGCTTCCTGATCATGCTGACCGCAGTGGCCGGCCTGGTCATCTCCCCCGGCCCGATGCCGTCCGCGTGGAAAGTGGTGGTGATGGCACTGGCGGTGCTGGTGTCCTCGGCCAGCGCCGGTGCCTTCAACCAGTATGTGGAGGCCGACAGCGACCGCCTGATGCGGCGCACGCGCAACCGCGCCTTTGCCAGCGGCGCGCTGAAGACCGGGCCCTTGTGGATGGCGGTCATCATCGGGCTGCTGGCCGCAGCGGTGGGCACGGTCTGGGCGGTGCTCAACGGCACGGCAGCGACCTTCCTGTTCCTGGGTGCCTTCACGTATGCGGTGGTCTACACCGTGGCGCTGAAGCGCCGCACCTGGACCAACATCGTCTTCGGCGGCCTGGCCGGCAGTTTTGCCGTGCTCACCGGCGCAGCGGCGGTAGATCCCGCCATCGGCACCTTGCCGATGCTGCTGGCGCTGGTGTTGTTCTTGTGGACACCGCCGCACTTCTGGAGCCTGGCCATCGCCAACCGCGAGGATTATGCGCAGGCGGGGATTCCGATGCTGCCGGTCGTCGTGGGTCCTGCACGTGCCGGGCGTATCGTGCATGCAAACGCGATCGTGCTGGTGGCCGCGTCGCTGCTGCCGGTCTACTTCGGTGCCGGTCCGGCCTACGGCGTGTCGGCCATGATCGGCGGCACCTGGTTCCTGATGAAGACGGCGCCGCTCGCGCGCGACAGCCAGCGCAAGAACGCGATGGCGGCCTTCTTCGCGTCGATGGTGCAGCTGGCCGTGCTCATCGTCGGGGTGGCCGTGGATGCGGCGCTTCGCTGATCAGGCGCGTACGCTCGTGCGGGCCCTGGCGCTGGGCCTCCTGCTGCCCGGCGCTGTCCATGCCGACGGCGTGCCCAAGCTCGACGAGCGCCAGGCCATCGTCGACAGCCAGGCCGTCATCGGCCATACGCCGGCAGACCTCACGCTGCGCGATCGTCAGGGGCGTTTGGTTCGGCTGTCCGATTACCGCGGCAAGCCGTTGCTTGTGAGCTTCGTCTACACCGGCTGCTTCACCGCCTGCCCGATTCAGACACGCTCGCTGCACGAGGCGGTGCAAGGCATGGATCGCATGCTCGGTCCGCGCCAGTTTCAAGTGGTCAGCATCGGCTTCAACCAGCCCTTCGATTCGCCGTTGGCGATGAAGGCGTTCGCTGCGCAGAACCGCATCGACTACCCGAACTGGGAATTCCTCGCACCCGATGCGAAGCAGGTGCCCGCACTGACACGCGACTTCGGCTTTCGCTACGTCGAGACACCGGCCGGCTTCGACCACATGGTCAGCGTGTCGGTGCTCGATGGCCAGGGTCGCATCCACGCCCAGCTCTACGGCGAACAATTGCGCACCGAGATGCTGGGCAAGCCGCTGCGTGAATTGATCCTGTCGGCGCCGCTGACGGGCGGGCCGATGTCGGTCGACGAGATCATCGGCCGCGTGCGCGTGCTGTGCACGGTCTACGACCCCGATACCGGCCAGTACCGCTACAACTGGCGTCTGCTGTTCGAATTCATCGGCGGCAGCGCCTTCTTCCTCAGCGCCGGTTTCTACCTGTGGCGGGAACGGCGCCTGCAGCGCCGTCAGCGTGAAGACGCCGCGATGCAGACCGTCCCCGAAGCCACGCGTGGATGACGCACGCGCGCCGCAGCCGCATCTGGCGCTGAGCGCGTGGTGCCGTGTCGAGCGGCTGTTCGACAGCGCCTTCGACAGTCCCGCCAATCCGCTGCGCCAGCTCGGCACGCTGGCCTTCCTGGCGCTGTGGTTGCTGGCGGTTTCCGGCGTCTGGCTCTACGCGTTTCTCGACACCTCCGCCAGCGGCGCCTACGCCTCCATCGATGCGCTGTCGCAGGCGCCAGGCACGCCGGGCTGGCTGATGCGCAGCCTGCACCGC
This sequence comes from Pseudomonadota bacterium, assembly GCA_963205115.1. Classification (GTDB taxonomy): domain Bacteria; phylum Pseudomonadota; class Gammaproteobacteria; order Burkholderiales; family Burkholderiaceae_C; genus Rubrivivax. Next base: position 31,788 of record CAUJHV010000056.1, read on the forward strand.
TACGCCGCCGATGCCTTTGTCGTGCTGACCGCCCTGCACCTGCTGCGTGAGCTGCTGCACGGGCGCTGGCGTCACTTCCGGCGCTTCACATGGCTCACCGGCACAGCGGTGCTGCCGCTGATCGCCGTTTCCGCCATCGGCGGCTTCTGGTTGAACTGGGACCGCCTGGGCCAGTTCTCGGCCAACGCCACGGCGGAGTGGCTCGACAGCCTGCCGCTGCTGGCGCACCCGCTGGCACGCAACTTCATCGGCACCGCGTCCGTCAGCGACCGCCTCTTCTCGCTGTTTGTCTTTGTCCACCTGGGCGCGCCGTTGCTGCTGGTGTTTGGCCTGTGGTTCCATCTGCAGCGGCTGACGCGTGCGGCGGTCTTTCCGCCGCGACGATTGGCGTGGGGCACGCTGGCGGCCCTGCTGCTGCTGAGCCTGTGCTGGCCGGTGCGCAGCCAGGGCCCCGCCGATCTGTCGCAGGTGCCGCCGGTGTTGGAGATCGACTGGTGGATCCTGGGCCTGCACCCGCTGATGTACGCGAGCTCGCCGGTGCTGGTGTGGTGCCTGGTGCTGGGCGGCTTCGCGTTGCTGCTGAGCCTGCCCTGGTGGCCGACGCGGCGTGCGGCCTCGCCTGTGGCCGTGGTCGACCCCGACAACTGCAACGGCTGCACACGCTGCTTTGCCGATTGCCCCTACGCCGCGATCACGATGGTCGGACACCCGAACGGCCGCGTCGGGCGGCAACTGGCGGTGGTCGACGCCGACCTGTGCGCCGCTTGCGGCATCTGCGCGGGCTCGTGCCCCTCGTCCACGCCGTTCCGCCTCGGCGAGCGACTGGTCAGCGGCATCGACATGCCGCAGCAGCCCATCGACACGCTGCGGCGCGAGCTGCGCGAAGGCCTGACGGCGCGCCCACCCGACTCGACGCTCGTGGTTTTTGGCTGCAAGCGCGGCGCCGATGTCGCACGCGTGGCTGCGCCGGATGTGCAGGTGCTGCCTTTGATCTGCACGGGCCAGCTGCCGCCTTCGTTCATCGAATATGCGCTGCGCGATGGCGCGGCCGGCGTACTGGTGGCCACTTGCCGCGAAGGCGGCTGCGGGTTCCGCCTGGGCGCACGCTGGACGGCCGAGCGCCTGGCGGGCGCGCGTGAACCGCACCTGCGCGACACGGTGGATACACAGCGGCTGATGCAGGTGCAGGCCGACCGTGGCGAGGACGTCGTTCTCGCACTTGCCGTGGACACGCTTCGGGAACGCTTAAAGCAGATCAAGGCGCTGCACCGCTGAGCGCCGGGAAGATGGGCGATGGCCCCGTCATCGGACATCACTGCTGCATCTGCCCGACCCGGTACACCGGCGCGCGAGCCCGGCCGCGGCCCGCGTGCCGTGCTGGGCCAGGTGCTGCTGTACGGCCTGTTTGCTGCCGTGATCGCCGTGTTCTCGCACGCGCCGACATACCGTCATCTGGCGGCCGACGAGGCGCTGATCAAACTCAGCCTCGTGCACACGGGCAAGCCTGTGGGCGACTGCAAACGGCAGACCGCCGAAGAGCTCGCGAAGCTGCCGCCCAACATGCGCGCACCCACCACCTGCCCGCGCGAGCGTTCACCCGTGACGGTGGAACTGGATATCGACGGCGCGGTGGCCGTGCGCGTGACGGCGCCGCCGTCGGGCCTGTCGCGCGATGGCGCTTCTGCCATCTACCAGCGCCTGCCGGTGAAGGCCGGTGCGCGCGAATTGCGGGTACAGCTGCGCGATGACGTGCGCAGCGCGGGCTTTGCGTATACGCTGGATCGCCGCGTGACGCTGGCACCCGCACAAGTCCTGGTGATCGATTTCGACGCCGAGAAGGGCGGCATCACGCTGCAATGACCACCTCTGTCGTTACGCCCATGAGAACCCCGCGCGTCTGGGCCGCGTCCGCACCCGCCGACTACCGCCTGACGGTTGACCGCAGCGGCGTGCCGCTGGCGCGCGGATGGCTGTGGCTGGGCCTGATCGCCCTGCTCGGCTCGGGGCTGTTCTCGGTGCTGCTGGTGCTGGCGCGCACACCAGGCGTGAACGTCTGGCTGCCGGGCACGGACTTCTTCCGCACGGCACTGGTCGTGCATGTGGACCTGTCGGTGCTGGTCTGGTTCTTCGCCATTGCGGGGCTCTTGTGGAGTCTGCAGGCCACGGCGGCGCGCGCCCGCTGGGGCTGGCTGGTGCTCGCGGTGGCTGCAGTGGGCACGGCGATGATGGCGCTGGCACCCTTCGTTGACCAGGGTCTTCCGATCATGGCGAACTACGTGCCGGTGATCGAGTCGCGCTGGTTCCTTGGCGGCCTGCTGGTCTTCGCGGTCGCCTGCACGGGGCTCGTGGCGATGGCCTGTGGCGACTGGCACTCGCTGCGTGCGATGGACGGCGGCGCGGTGCTGCGTTTCGGCCTGTGGGGCGCGGCGGTGACGGCGGCCGTGGCGATCGGGGCGCTGGGTGCGTCGCTCGCGCAAGTGCCTGCCGCGCTGGACAGCAAGACCTACTGGGAAATGGTCTTCTGGGGCGCGGGCCATGCCCTGCAGATCACCTGGACCTTGCTGATGCTGGTGGGCTGGCTGTGGCTGGCGCAGGCCGCGGGCGCGCAGGTGCCGTTGAGTGCGCGCGTGGCATTCGGCCTGCTGTCGCTGGCACTGGCCGGCATCGTCGTGACGCCGTATGCCTACCTGGCGTACCCCGTGCTGAGCGTGGAGCACCGCGAACTGCACACCTGGGGCATGCGCGCCGGTGGCGGCCTGGCGATCCTGCCGATCGCGCTGGCCGTGTCGGTGGCCCTGGTGCGCCAGCGCGTGATCGCCGACGACGCACGGTCCCTGCGTGCGGCGCTGGTGGCCTCGATGGCACTGTTCGCGGCCGGCGGCTTGATCGGCATGAGCATCCACGGCAGCAACGTCAAGATTCCGGCGCACTACCACGGCTGCATCGTGGGCGTGACGCTGGCGCTGATGGGCGTGGTCTACCACCTGCTGCCGCGGCTGGGTTACGGCACGCCACGCGGCCGCCTGGCGGTGAGCCAGCCCCTGCTCTATGGCCTGGGGCAATTGATGCACATCGTGGGCCTCGTCTGGTCGGGCGGCTATGGCGTGCAGCGCAAGGTGGCCGGTTCCGAACAGGTGCTTCGCAGCTCGGGTGAAGTGTTGGGCATGGGTCTGATGGGCCTGGGTGGTGCCATCGCGATTGCCGGCGGGTTGCTGTTCGTGGTGATCGTCTGGCGTGCGATGCGGGAGCGCCGTGCGTGATGGCACCGGTGAAGTCTTCCGTTCAGGAGCCCGTGATGCCAGCCCGCACGCACCAGCGGTCGGCCGCGGCCGCCGCTCGCCTCGTGTGCGAGGTCACCGGGTGACGGTGAATCCGCGCGCGCTGGCCCAGCGGGCCTTCATGCAGGCCGAGGCGGTCTTCAATCGCGCCTTCGGCGACAAGCTCAACCCGTTGTACCACCTGGGCCCGCTGACCTTCTACCTGTTCTGGATCGTCGGCGGCACGGGGCTGTACCTCTACGCCTTCTTCGACACCAGCGTGGTCGGCGCTTACCGTTCGGTGCAGGCGCTGTCGCACGGCCAGTGGTACGCCGGCGGCATCGTGCGCAGCGTGCACCGTTACGCGTCCGATGCCATGGTCGTGACCATGCTGATCCACTTGCTGCGCTACTGGGCCTACGACCGCATGCGCGGCTTCCGCTGGTTTTCGTGGGTGACCGGGGTGGTGCTGGTGTGGCTGGTCTTCGCGGCGGGCGCCAACGGCTACATGCTGCCGTGGGATCAGCTGGCCCAGTTCGTCACGCAGGCGAGCTTCGAGTGGCTGGATGCATTGCCCGGATTCGGCGGCACGCTGGTGCGCAACTTCATCTACGACCGCAGCGTCAGCGACCGGCTGTTTTCGCTGCTCGTCTTCATCCACATTGGCGTGCCGCTGCTGACGCTGCTGGTGATGTGGGTGCACGTGCAGCGTGTGCCCAAGGCCACCACAAGGCCGCCGCGCGCCATCGCGCTGGCTGTGGCGGTGATGCTCATTGCACTGGCGCTGGTGCAGCCGGTGCTCAGCCAGGGCGGCGCGGCCAAGCTGGCGGTGGCGCCCACGACGCTGTCGCTGGACTGGTTCCTGCTGGCGCTGTACCCGCTGGTCTACGTCTGGCCCGTGGCCGGCGTGTGGGCCCTGGTGCTGGGCGCCACCGCATTGCTGACGTTGGCCCCCTGGCTGCCGCCGCGGCGCAGCGGGCAGGCCGCTGCGCACCGCGTGACGCTGCATCCGGGTGGCATGACGGTGCAGGCGCGCGCTGGCGAGACGCTGCTCGAAGCCGGCCTTCGGGCCGGCCTGAACCTGCCCTACGACTGCCGCGCCGGCGGTTGTGGTCAATGCCTGTGCACGGTGCTGAACGGCCGTGTCGACCAGGGCGCTTTCCAGGCGGCCGCGTTGACCGACGCGATGCGTGCGCAAGGCCAGAGCCTGATGTGCTGCGCGACCGCGCTGGAAGACCTGGAGATCGACGTGCCGGTGGCCTCGCTGGCCGATGCGCAGGCCAGCGTCCAGCGCCGCGAAGGCCGCGTCGAACGCATCGAACGCCTGGCGCCCGACGTCATGCGCCTGTGGGTGGTGCCGCTGGGCGGCGAGCGCCTGGAATTCCAGGCCGGCCAGTACCTGAACGTCGTCCTGCCCGACGGCGCGCGGCGGGCCTTCAGCTTCGCCAACCCGCCGCACGACAACGCGCGCATCGAGTTGCATGTGCGGCGCATACCGGACGGCCGTTTCACCACGCAGGTCTTCGAGACCTTGCGCGAAGGCGACTCGCTGGTCTTCGAAGGGCCGATCGGCCGCTTCACGCTGCGCGACGGCGAGCGGCCGATTCTGTTCATCGCGGGCGCCACGGGATTTGCGCCGATCAAGAGCATCCTCGAAGACGCCTTCCACCGCGGTGTGCAGCGCCCGATGTGGCTGTACTGGGGTGTGCGCAAAAGGGACGATCTCTACATGGCCGACAGAGCCCGCGAGTGGGCGAAGGCGCACCCGCAGTTCCACTTCATGCCGGTACTCTCCGACGGGCCCGATGAGAGGGGCGAAGCGGCCTGGGCCGGCCGTCGCGGCCTGGTGCACGAGGCCCTGCTGGCCGACCACCCGGACCTCACGGGCTACGAGGTCTACGCCTGCGGCTCCACGCGCATGGTCGAAGCCGCGGTGCCCGACTTCATCGCCCACGGGCTGGGTGAGCAGTACTGCTTCACCGATGCCTTCGTGCCGGCCCTGCGGACCGGCAACGTGCCGACCGACACGCGCTGATCGCCGCGCGACCGCGCCTGCGCGACCGCGCGGCCTGCGCATGCGGGCGAGGTCCCTGTGCGCCTGGGCGGCGTCAGCCGCCGGCGGCTACTTCGATGCGCTCCAGGTTGTAGCGGTAGACGCGCAGCGCATCGGGGTCGCCGATGGCCTGCGCCAGGCGCACGGCTTCGCGGGCATGCTGCGCGGCGGCGGCGTGGTCGCCGCGCCAGTGGTCGTTCAGGGCATGCAGGCCGTGCAGCTTGCAGGCGGGCAGTGAAACGCCGTCGGGCACCAGTCGGTCCAGTACCGCGTTGCTGTTTTCGTAGCGGCCCTGGTCGGACAGCGCCTGCGCGCGCGCGATCTGTGCGACCAGCGGGTCGCCTTCAGCGGCTGCAGCCGCGATCAGCTGCAGGTTCTGGCGGTAGATCGAGATGCCTTGCTCGTCGCCGGCCGCCTCGCAGGCGCCCAGTGCCCGCTCGGCGGCGTCGCGCGCCTCGGCCAGGCGACCGTCCTCGAAGTGATGGCCGCAGAGCATGCCCAGCAGCTGGGGCCGCAGTTCGTCCACTGCCGGGCCGCTGGCGCCCTGCATGTCGTCCAGCGTCTGCTGCAGCAGGCCAATGGCCGCTGCGCGATCGCCCCGCGATGCGGCTTCCTGCGCCGCCTGCATTTGATCGTGCCAGCGCGTGATGGGGTTGTCGTCGGCCGCCGTCAGGGTGCGCAAGGGGCCACCGAAGCCCGTGGACTTCATCTGCTGGGCGACGCGGAACAGGGCCTGCACGTAGGCCTGCATCTGCTGCGGCGAGTCGCGCAGGGGCTGCGGAACCTGCATCCAGGCGCGGAACTGCTCATCGATGCTGCGCGGGAAGGCCTCGCAGATCTGTTCGACCAGACGATCGTCGTCGCGGAAGACGGCGTTGATCAGCGCCACCTGCAGTCCCGGTGGTGCGGGACCCAGATCCTCGGGTGAGACCTCGGCAGCCGCGTCTTCCCCGGCATCTTCGGCGGGCGGGGCCTGCCGCAGGAACAGCGGCGGCCCGTCGGCGCCCAGTGCGGCGCTGAAGATGCCCCCTTCGATGGGCGTCAGATCGAGTGCCTCGGGCGCCATCACCGGTGGCGGCGTCGCGTCGGCCGGCCGCACGAAGGGCGCCAGCCGCATCACGTTGTGGTCTCCCCGGTCGATGGCCACCACAATCCGCTCCCGGCCGGCGGCGGCCGCGCCGGCCATCAGTGCGCGTGCCGGGTGCGCGTGTTCCAGGCGCGTGATCGGCGCAATGAAGACCCACAGGTCGGCTGTCACGCAGGTCGGTTCCAGGCGCCCGCAGGCCAAGTGGCCCACGGCCGCGATGTCGTCGCTGGTCCAGCCGATGCTGGCGACGGCAGCGCCGATGGCGGCTTCGAGCGCCGCGCGGTGCTGGACTGCCCAGCCGGCCAAGAGGATCGCATCGCCTTCGCAACCGCCCAGCACGACCACGTGCGCACGGCGTGTTCCCTCGGCCACGGCAAACACCTGGTGCGCCGGCACCACCGGACGCGGCGCGCTGTCCAGCAGCAGGGTCGCGTGCGTCCAGTCCAGAGAGCCGGGTGTGGCGTCGCGGTCCTGGAGCTTTTCCAAGGGCGGTGAGCGCACCGGCAGCACGATGCCGCCCTGGGTGTCGGTCGGCAGCGGCCAGCAGCCGGTGACGATGCTGCCGTTGTCCACATGCACGCCCGGCGTGGCGCTGACCTGGCGCAGCAGGCCGAAGACCGCGTCGAGGTCGCTGGCCTGGCTCAGGCCGATCTGCAGGCGCTCGAAACACTGCGCCGGGGTCTGGATGCCGAACAGCACCGTGTCCAGCACCGCGCGGCGCACGATGTGCGGGCGGTCATTCAGCGCGGCAATGAAATAGGCGCCGATCTCGTTGTCGTCTGGCGCACCTGCGGCGGAAGGCGGCTCGGCATGCAGCAACACCAGATCCTGGTTCGACACGTTGGCACCGATGGCTTCCAGGGTGCACCAGGCACGCGCGAGGTAGCGCTCCGGGCGGTCGATCAGCACGACGGTCATGCCCATCATCTGCATGGGGCTGAGCTCGTGCAGGCCGGCGTCGAAGACCTGCTGCTCGGCCGCGGTGCGCGGTGCCTGCGGCAGGCTGGCGTAGTCGTACCACAGCGAGATGCCTTCGGCCAGCCGTTGCAGCACCGGCGAGCCTCCGAGCAGGCGGCGCAGCTGCGGCAGGCCGGTATCGGCCTGCGCCACCTGCAGCACACCGGTGGCGAGCACGGACTCCAGCGCCGCCGCCTCGAGGGCCGCGGCGTCCAGCGCCGGCGCCGACAGGCGCGGGCGCAGCACGTTGACGATCAGCGACTCGCTGAGTTCGCGCCCCGCCAGGCCGATAGGCATGCCGAAAGCGCGGGCGTACAGGCGTGGCGACTGCAGGCCGCGACGCGACGCGATCAGCACCGCTTCGACCAGATGATCCACCAGCTGCCAGGCCAGCAGGGCGGACTCGCGGCCCTCGCGGTCGGGGTGCTCGGGCGAGCGCCAGCGGTGCGAGACAAAAAGGTACAGGCGTCCGGCCTCGACACGCCGCAGCAGGCGGTCTTCCCACGCCTGCCGAGGCAGGAAGCGGCCCGTGTCGACCAGCAGTGTCAGTGGCACCCAGGCGGCCTGCGACAACTGGACCGTATACCGCTGGTTGATGGTCTGCGGCGCGTCACGTGGCACGGCATCGCGCTGCATCAGGCCGGGCGGGTGCGAGCGCCCGACGATCCAGTGGTCCTCGTCGCGCGGACCGCGCCCCGACGGGCGATCGACGAAGAACTCCAGGGTGTCATCCTTGAACTCGTAGCGGATGCGCCCTTCGTCGACGGGCAAGTCCACGGCGCGCGGGCGCAGCGCATCGTGTTCGCGGCGCACACGCCGGATGCGCGAAGGTTCGCGGTCGCGCTCGTGCTGCTGCCGCATGCGCGCAATGCTCTGCAGTGGCACCGCCCCGCGGCAGGGCGTGGCGGCCATCAGGCGGTGCGCACGCTCGTCGTAGCTGGCGTCTGCCGACAGGCGCGAATAGGCCAGTGCCTTGCCGGCCTCGGCGGGAGAGACAGCCTCGGCCACCAGCGCCGGCCGGCTCAGCAGGTCTTCAGGCGGCAACGCGGTCCAGTCTGCGGGTGTCCCGGAATGGCTCGTCATGACCGATGGCGCGCGGGCGGGGCGCGCAAGCTGTTCGTGGCGGCACGGTGTCGACCGGCACCGCGCGGACAGCAAGCATAGTGCCCTCAGCTGCCCGGACGCGATCGGTCCAGGCGCCGACTCAGCCGGGCTTCCCGTCCGGCCGCGGGCGACACAGCCAGGGGCCATAGCGCCAGGCGTAGAGGCCGAAGCCGGCGGCCCACAGGACGCCCGATACCACGATGGCCAGGGTGCTCAAGGACGGCAGCACCAGCGGCACGGCCACGCGCACCAGTGCGCCCGCGGTGACCAGGGCGTACATCGCGACCTCGGGCCGCTCCGCGCGCAGCGTGTGGCCCAGGTGTCCGCGGGCCGTGCGGGTCATCATGCCGATGGTCAGCAGCCCGATGGCGCCCGCCGTCAGCGCGTGCGTGGCGGCCGAGGCGGGCACCCATTCCAGCGCCACCATGGCGCGCAGCAGCAGGTGCAGCGGGATCCAGGCATAGGCCAGGTGCAGCACCCACACCAGCGGCACGCGGCGCGTGCGCCAGGGGTGCCACAGTGCCAGTCGCAGACCATGGGCCACGGCTGCCAGGGCCGCCACCAGGGCCAGCGCCACGCCCTGCAGGCCGGCGGCGTCCAGCAGCACGAGCGCCAGCACGCTGCCCAATGCGGCCTTTTCCAGCCAGGGTCGCCGCTGCGCATCCGTGCCCGGCGCACCGTTGTTGCTGAACATCGGGATCACACGTCCGCCCATCACCGCCATCACGAAGAGCACGCCGTCCAGTCCGGTCTGCAACGCGCGGCTGGCGGACAGGTCCACCCAGCCCGCCAGCGAGGCCAGCACCAGCCCCTGCGCCAGCGCCAGGCCGACGAGCACGGCCGCAAAGAAGTAGTTGCGCGAATTCCCGCCCGCGCGCAAGGCGCGGAACAGCGCCAGTGCCGCCAGCAGCGGGAAGGCGACGTTGACCACCAGCGTGGCAGGCATCCACGGCGTGTAGGCCAGCACCCGGCCGGCGACCCACAGCGCGGCCAGGGCCATCAGCGCGCGACCGGTGGGCGTGGGCTGGCCGCTCCAGTTGCGCCCGGCCGTGAACAGGAAGCCCACGATGATGGCCAGCGTCGTGCCGAACAGCATCTCGTGCGCGTGCCAGGCCGGCGATCGCACGCCCGGCAGCAGCCCCGCGTACTGCAGCGCCCACAGCGGAATGGCCAGCGCCGCATAGACGCTGGCCAGCAGGTAGAAGGGGCGGAAGCCCAGCGCCCACAGTGCCCAGCCCGACGGCGGCGCCGGGGCGTGCGGCAACTCTTCGATGTGCAGCAGGATGCTCATGATGTCATTCGTTGGCGGTTGTGGTGCCGACGCCAGCGCCGGGCGGCGTCGACCGCGGTCAGGGCAAACACGGCCAGTGCCGCGACGTTGAGGACGGCCGCCGCGGGCAGCCCCTGCGGCGCGGCGGCGACGACGGCCACGCGCAGCGCGACCGAGCCGTGCAGCAGGGCCAGCGGCACGTACAGGCGCTTGTCGTAGGCGAGCTTGATGCCGGCGATGGCCGGCAGGATGACCGGCGCATGCGCCATCACCATGCTGAAGACGAAGCCCAGGCCGATGGCGTGCAGGGCGGTGTCGCGTGCGGGCAGGCCCGCGGCCAAGGCGATCCAGGCCAGGCCGGCGACTCCCAGCCACCCGTAGCCGGCCAGCAACGCGACGGCCATGTAGCGCGAGAGCCCGTGCGTGCCGATGGTCACACGCGCGATGTCGAACAGGGCCAGCCAGATGGCCAGCGCGAGCAGGCTGGCGCCGAACAGGGCTGCGCCGAGTCGGGCATCCACGGCGAAGGCGAACAGGCCTGCCAGCAAGGCCGTCACCACCGCGGCGAAGACCCCGCGTGCGGCGGGCCGCCGTCGCATCAGGCGTGTCATCTCCAGGCGTTCGGCGGCGATGGTCAGCACCAGGAAGGCCAGCCAGGCGGCCACCGCGCCTTCGCCGGTGTCGCCGGCGGCCCAGGCCCATGCGCCGCCCAGGCCGCACAGCGCGCCCAGCAGCAGGGTCAGCGTGTGACCCGCGCGCTGGCGCCGCACGATCTCGACGCTGGCGGCCACGAACAGGGCCGCACCGGCCACCATCAGCCAGGCGCCGACGGTCCACGCGCCCCAGGCCAGCGCCCAGCCGCCTGCGGCTGCGCACACCGGCGCGAGCCAGGCCCAGCGGGTGTGCAGGGCCACCGCGCGCTCGATGCCGATCAGGGTGGCGAAGAAGCCGCCGATCATCAACGCCGCATGGCCGGCGGCGGCGTACACGACCGGCACGGCTACACCCGCGCGGCGCAGGCCGCCGGCCAGCGCGGCGGCCAGCAGGAAGGCCACGGCCACGCCGGCGACGGCGCGCACGACGTACACCCAGGTGGGAATGCCGCGCAGCGCGTTGGGCATCACGCGCCGCCGCAGGCGCGGGGCATGGTCGGCATCGGGGCCCGAGCCGGGGCCTGCGCTCACCACCGCATGAACCTCCGCGCCGCCGCGCTCATGCGCTCGGGCGACCATTCGATGTCGCGGCAGACCTCGACCCGGATCTGCATGTGGGGCGGCAGCGTGGTGTCCAGCACCTGCTCCACATCGTCGACGATCACGTCGGACACCGGGCAGGCGGCCGACGTCATCACCAGCCGCACGTGGGCGATGTCGCCGTCGATGACCACGGACAGCACCAGGCCCATGTCGACGACGGACAAGGCCGCCTCCGGATCGACGACGTTCTTCAGCGCGACGCGTACGGGTTCCCGCCAGACGGACGGGCCGCGGTAGTCGAAGGGCGCCTGTTCAGGCATGGGCATCTCCTCTGCCGACACGTGCCGGCATCAGTTGCAGCACCTGGCGCAGCGCGCGTCCGTTGTGAACCAGGTCCGCCAGCGTGGCCTCGTCCAGCACCGCGTAGAAGGCTTCGCTGGCGCGGTGCAGCACCCCGCGCAGGCGGCACATGCGGGCGATCGAACAGGCCTGGTTGCCCGGCTCGAAACACTCCGCGGGCCGGGCCGGTCCTTCGGTCTGGCGCACGACTGCGCCCAGCACGATGTCTTCGGGCGGGATGGCCAGCATCAGGCCGCCGCCCTTGCCGCGCACGGTGGTGACCCAGCCGTGGCGGGCCAGTGCGTGCACGACCTTGGTCAGGTGGTTCTGCTTGATGTCGAAGCGCTGCGCGATCTCGCCCACGGTGGCCCGCCGGTCGGGATCCGCGGCCAGGTAGATCAACACCCGCAGGCTGTAATCGGTGAAGGCAGTCAGGCGCATGGGACGATCCTCAACGGGGAAGCACGAAAGTCGATTTCTCGCGGACCAGGCGGTCGGCGTGGCCGTCGGGCGCGATCACAAATTCGATCGCATGCGCGCCGGGTGTCAAGGCCTGCGCCGATTCGGCCGGCAGCGACAGCCGCACGGTCACGGCATTCACTTCGTTGGGCCCGGCCGTGGCATGCGTGCCGGTGGCGATGGCCAGCCCCGGCAGCCCGCTGACCGACAGCTGCACGGCCTGCGCCTGTTCCGTGCGGTTCATGATCTGCAGGCGGTAGACGTTCTCGATGCGCCCTTCCTCGACCACACGCGCCAGCACGCCGCGGTCGCGGATGACGTTGAAGGCCAGGCCGTTGCGCGCCCACAGGCTGGCGCCAAAGGCCACCGTCACGGCCATCAGCAGCCCGCCGTAGATCAGCACGCGGGGCCGCAGCACCCGCTTGAGCATCGCCGCGCGGCTGAGCTGCTGGGCCATGCCGTGCCCGGTGGCGTAGCGGATCAGGCCCTTGGAATAGCCCATCTTGCCCATCACGTCGTCGCAGACGTCGATGCAGGCCGCGCAGCCGATGCATTCGTTCTGCAGGCCGTTGCGGATGTCAATGCCCGTGGGGCAGACCTGCACGCACAGCGTGCAGTCGATGCAGTCGCCCAGGCCCCGCATGCGCGGGTCGGCCTTGCGCGAGCGCGAGCCGCGCGGATCGCCGCGGCCGGTGTCGTAGGCGATGACCAGCGAGTCGGCGTCGATCAGCGCGCTCTGGAAGCGCGCGTAGGGGCACATGTACTTGCAGATCTGCTCGCGCATCCAGCCCGCGTTGCCGTATGTGGCGCCGGCGTAGAACAGCACCCAGAACCACTCCCAGGGCGAGAAGGCCATGGTCAGGGCTTCACTGGCCAGCGTGTGGATGGGCGTGAAGTAGCCCACGAAGGTGAAGCCGGTGAACAGCGACAGCGCGGCCCAGGCCATGTGCTTGCCGCCCTTGCGCATGAGCTTGTTTGCACCCCATGGCATGGCGTCGAGCTTGATGCGCGCCTGGCGGTCGCCTTCGGTGTGCCGCTCGATCCACAGGAAGATTTCCGTGTAGACCGTCTGCGGGCAGGCATAGCCGCACCACAGGCGCCCCGCCACGGCGGTGAAGAAGAACAAGGTCAGCGCGGCGATCACCAGCAGTGCCGCCAGCCACACGAGGTCCTGCGGATGCAGGGCCAGCGCGAACAGGTAGAAGCGCTGCTCGTTCAGATCGAACAACACCGCCTGGCGACCGTTCCAGCGCAGCCACGGCATGCCGTAGAAGACGAGCTGCGTGAGCCACACGAACGTCCAACGCCAGCGCGCGAACACGCCCGTCACGGCACGCGGATAGATCTTGGCCTGCTTCTGGTACAGCGAGACCGCGATGTCCGGGTCGGGCGAGAGGGCGCCGGGCTGGGGCGGGGGAAGGGCAGAGGCGGTCACGCAGGATTCCACTAGATATGTATTTTAAATGCATATTTTGACGGGCGATTCCCCGCGCCGGCTGACAAGCCCCCACACAGCGCAGGTGGATGCACCTGCATGCGTGTGAATGCCTGTGCAGCCCGGCGGATGTGTGTGCGGGTCCGCCGGTGCCGACCGGTGAGAACTGCTGCCCGGCGACTGCTCAGCCGTCGGACACGAGATGTCCTCCGGCCTTCGTAGGCGAGAAGCCCCGCGCAGGCGGGCCTTCTCGTCCGACTCAGCCGTCGGACACGAGATGTCCTCCGGCCTTCGTAGGCGAGAAGCCCCGCGCAGGCGGGCCTTCTCGTCCGACTCAGTCCAGCGGTTGCCAATCCCTAGCGGCCTCGCGCCGCCAGCAGCGGCTCTCGACACAAGCCAGCAGGCCGCCGTGGGTGTCCACGCGCAGGCGCGCGCCGCGTGCCGGCAGAATTTCGCGCGACAGCACGCCGCCGTGCAGCGGCGCCACCCGCAGCAACTCGTGTGTGCCCGGCACCCACCACGAGGCCGGGGCCGCAGGCGTGGCGGCCTGCACGGCACCGTCGCCTGGCCTTGCGCCGTCCAGCGCGACTCGGGCGATCACCCGCCGCACGTCCAGATGCACGATGAGCAATTCGCCCGCCTGCATGCCGGCGGCCCAGGGGAAGCCGGGCGGTGCGGCTTCCAGCGTCAGGGGCGCGTCGTCCACCGCGGGCAGCGGCAGTCGGCGTGGGTGCAGGAAACCGGGGCTGGCGATCGCCTCGCCCATCCGGTAGTCGTGCACCAGGCCGTCGAAGAGGGGCGGCGCATCCGGGTCCCAGGACAGCTCCCACCATTCCTGCAGCGCCGGCCAGGACACGAGAAAGCTGCGCCGGTGCGGCAGGGCCAGGATGCGCTGCGGCGACCCGTGGCGCTCCCCGGCCAGGTCACGGCCCGGCAGGCGGCGGCTGTGCGGCCCGCGGCGGTCGAGGATGGCCAGAGCCTCGCCGTCTGCGCGTGCGATCCAGCGGCCATCCGGGCTGATCGCCTGCAGGGGCTGCGGCGTCTGTTGTGGCGTCTCCTGCGGTGTCTGCGCCGGGACCGCGGGCGCCAGCGCGGTGTCGTGCGCGGCCGGCGCCACACCCGGCTGCGGGCCGTGGCTGAGCGAAGCGCCTGGTGCCTGGGCACACACCGCGACCATGGCGGCGACCAGGCAGCGGCGCCGGCGGTCGTTCATCGGTCGCGCCCCCGAGCCGCGGGCCGTGAAGCGCGCCCCGGCAGGCAGGCGGCGGCGCACGCACCGCTGCCGCCGGACTTCACGGTGTGCGGTCCGTCACCCGCAGCGCTGACGCCTCCTGGCCGAAAAGCAGCGGCGCGTGCCGCACGTGGCAGGTGCGCACGGCCCACAGCTCACCGTCGGGCCACGGCAGGGCGCAGGACTTCAGCGCGCGGTACAGCGCCGCAACGGGGCCGAACCCGGCGACGACGGCCGAATTCCAACCGGGCAGCCAGCAGCTTTCGACAGCGACGATGCCGGGGTGTGTGGACAGCCGATCGATGGACGAGGCGCTCAGCTCGAAGCGGTGCCAGGCGGCCACCAGGTGCAGACACTCGGGCGGGTCGTCGGATGTATGCATGCTCATGTTCAGCAGCCGGTGCTGCTGCTGCCAGCGGCGCAGCGTCAACACCACGTCCCGCTCGCTGCGGCCCAGAGCGCCCGCAGCGACGCGGTAGGGGCGCGCCACGACCGGCAGCCCGCGCTCGCACAAGGCGGCAAGCGCGGGGTCTTCGCAGGGACCGCAGCCGCTGTTGCAGCCGCAAGGCGCCGCATCCGGCGATGCACCGGGCGCGGGCCGATGTGCCCACCACGCGAGCTGGGGCACGCGGGTGCGCAATTGTCGTAATTGCGCAGACGCACAGGGGATGTCCCGCGCGACCAGATCGAACCACACCCGTGGTCGACGGGCCAGCGGCGTGTCGCCCGTGGTCTGCAGCACGTCCTCCAGCACCGACCAGTTCGTCACCCCCGGCAGGCGTGCGATCTCGCCGGCCAGGTCGAGCTCCAGCGGCACCGCCTGCGAACTGCTGATGCGCCAGCGCACCCGTTCGATGAGCGGCCCCCAGTGCACCTGGATGCCGTGGTCCAGACCCGCACCGGCCAGCTGCCGGCACTGCTGCAGCACCTCGCGCACGCCGCCGCCGACATGACGGGCCATCGTGACAAAAGGCTGGCTTTCGATGGGAAAGCCAGCCTGTCCTTCGTGCATCAGCGCCTGCCGCAGACCCGCACCCGACGCACCGGCGACGGGTGAACGGGAATGGGGCGGGGTGCTCACGTCAGTCGTGCAGCGGCCTTGCACGGGCCGGCTGCGGAAGCTCAGTACACGTCGTGCTGCGTGTTGTACACGTTGAAGTGGCCCGTGGGCGTGATCAGGCGCGGGTCCTTGATCACGGCCTTGAGCTTCAGCGTCTTGTCGTCGACGACCACCAGCGCGCTCTCCTTGTTCTTCGCGCTCCACACCGCGAACCAGACCTCGTCGCCGGCCTTGTTGTACTCCGGTTGCACCACACGCTTGGCGCCGTCGTCCTTCAGGCCCGCCCACTCGGCGATGGGCAGCACGGTGAAGCCCTTGTCCAGGTTGTTGATGTCGTACACCGCCACCGACTGCGAGATCTTCGGATCGGGATTCAGCGGTGTGTCGGAATACAGGTGCTGGCTCTTCGGGTGGCTCTTGATGAACAGCGCACCGCCGCCCTGGCCCTTGATCTTGGCCACTTCCTTGAAGGCGTACTGCTTGTGCTTGATCGGGTCGGTGCCCAGCAGCGAGATGTTCTCGTCGCCGAGGTGGCCGGTGGCCCACACAGGACCGAACTTCGGGTGCACGAAATTGGCGCCGCGGCCCGGGTGCGGGATCTTGCTGACCTCGGTCAGCGCCGCGAGCTTGCCTTCCTTGGCGTCGATCACGGAGATCTTGTTGCTGTTGTTGGCGGCCACGAAGAAATAGCGCTTGGTCGAATCCCAGCCGCCGTCGTGCAGGAACGGGGCCGAGCCGATCTCGGTGACTTTCAGCGCATCGATGTTGGAATAGTCCACCATCAGCGTCTTGCCGGTTTCCTTGACGTTGACCACGAACTCGGGCTTGAAGTGTGAGGCCACGATGGAAGCCACACGCG
Organism: Pseudomonadota bacterium; assembly: GCA_963205115.1. GTDB lineage: Bacteria > Pseudomonadota > Gammaproteobacteria > Burkholderiales > Burkholderiaceae_C > Rubrivivax. The sequence continues at coordinate 48,095 of CAUJHV010000056.1, forward strand.
GCTCGGGGTGGTATTCCTGCGTGCCGACGACCATGCCGCGGGTGCTGACGATCTTCAGCGGCTCCAGCGTGTCGCCCTTCATGATCACGTACTGCGGCGGCCAGTAGGCGCCGGCGATGGCGAGCTTGTCGGTGAAGTCGCCTTCCTTGCCCTTGTACTTGCTGGTGTCCACCGAGCGGGCTTCCAGGCCGATGCGCAGCTCGGCCACGTTGTCCGGCTTCTCCATCCACAGGTCGATCATGTTGATCTTGGCGTCACGCCCGATCACGAACAGGTAGCGCCCCGACGCCGACATGCGCGAGATGTGCACCGCGTAGCCGGTCTTGACGAGGTTGATGATCTTCTTGGTGTCGCCGTCGATCAGCGCCACTTCGCCGGTGTCGCGCAGCGTCGTGGAGAAGATGTTCTCGATGTTGTAGCCGTTCATCTTCTTCGTCGGCCGCTTGTCGGGCGCCACGATGACCTTCCAGGTCTTCTTCATGTCGGCCATGCCGAACTCTGGCGGCACGGGCGGATCGTGCTGGATGTAGCGGGCCATCAGGTCGACGGTCTTCTCGTCCATCTCGCCGCTGGTCAGCCAGTTGGGCATGCCCGCGGGCGAGCCGTAGCCGATGAACACCTTGAGGTAGTCGGTGCCCTTGGATTGCGTGAGGTCGGGCGTCAGCGGTTTGCCGGTGGCGCCCTTGCGCAGCACGCCGTGGCAGCCGGCGCAGCGCTCGAAATAGATCTGGCGGGCCCGCTCGAACTCCACCTGCGACATCGCAGGCGCCTTGGGGTTGTTCGACTGGTACATCGGCTCGGCTACCAGCGGCGACGCGCCCGCCTGGTAGTTCATCTCGGCCGACGTGACGGGCTTCTTGTTGTCCTGCGCGAGCGCGCCGAACGGGGACGCCATCGCCAGCAGCAGCGCTGCAGCGCCCACGCGGGTCAGCACGATCGAATGGGGACGGGTCTTCATGGGGACTCCTCGTTGTGAATGCGAACCGTGGTCTTGTAGGCCTGCATGCTCGAACGTCGGGACGGCGATTTCCTTGAACTCGTTCAAGCCTTCGCGGCCACCTCGGTCCAGGAGCCGCGCAAGCCCGATGTCTTGATGCGGATCAAGAGATGGCCGCATGGGCTGCGTGCGGCGCGCATCGGCGCGATGAAGCTGAACCAGTTCAAGGCGGCGCGGGCGGCGAAAGGAGAACGTGCCGCCCATAGCGACGACGAGGAGTTCACATGCGGCGACCGACATCCCACCCTGCGTGCCTGCGCACGACACCACTGGCACTGGCCCTGGCCCTCGCGTGGGCCTTGCCGATGGCCAGCCGCGCGCAAGGCGCACCGGGCGATGCATCGACGCAGGTCGTCGTCGTCACCGCCAGCCGCCATGCCACGCTGGCCGTGGACGCGCCGGCGGCACTCAGCGTGGTCACGCGTGAACAGATCGAGGCGCGCGGCGCCGACAACGTGCTGGACGCCATCCGCGCCGAGCCCGGGTTGTCGCTGCAAGGGCGTGCGGTGGGCGGGCGCAAAGTGCTGTCCATGCGCGGCCTGGATGCGCGGCACACGCTGTTCCTGGTGAACGGCCAGCGCGTGAGTGCCAGCGACGGCGTCGTGGGTGCCAGCGACTTCCAGTACGACTGGCTGTCGACTGTGGATGTCGAGCGCATCGAGGTCGTGCGCGGTCCCTTGTCGGTGCTCTATGGCAGCGAGGCGCTGGGCGGCGTGGTCAACGTCATCACGCGCCGCCCGGGCGCGGCCTGGCGTTTCGGCGCGGTGGCCGAGGCGCTGGAAGCCGACGGCGGACGCGGCGGTGACGGCTGGCGCGCCGCGCTGTCGGCCGATGGCCCGCTGGCCGCCGGCCTGTCGCTGGGCGTGGGTGTCACGGCCAGCGGCCTGAACCCCGTGGCCTCACCGGCCGATGCGCGGCTGAGCGAACTCGAAGGCCGCGACAAGACCGAGGGCTGGTTGAACCTGCATTGGACACCGGTGGCCGGCCAGCGCGTCAGCCTGGGCCACCGCAGCGGCGACGAAACGCGCGACGGCGGCGCCCGCGAGCGCAGCGGCGCGCGCCGCTACCACTGGACCTTCAACGACATCGCGCGCGCGATGAGCGATGCGCAATGGGAAGCCGATTGGCGCAATCCGTGGGATGCCGGCCAGCCGCTGCAGACCCAGCTGCGCGCCTACCGCGCGACCCTGGATGTGCAGAACCGCCGTACGGCCAACGTGCCGGTCAATGCGCCACAGACGCTGCAGGACGAGGTGATCGATGGGCAGGTCTTGTTGCCGCTGGGCGCCAGCCTGTGGACCGCCGGCATGGAGCTGCGAAACGAGGCGCTGGAAGACCCGGGCCTGCCTGGCGGGCGGTCGCTGGCGCGCCACCGATCCGGCTTCGTGCAGGCCGAGCTGCCGCTGGCCGCCGGTGTGCGCCTGACGGCGGGCCTGCGTGCCGACGAGCACTCGCTCTACGGTTCTGAACTCAGCCCGCGTGTCTATGCCGTGTGGACCATCGACAGCGCCTGGACGCTCAAGGGCGGATACAGCCACGGCTTCAAGGCGCCGAACCTCAAGCAGATCGTGCCGGGCACGCGTGCCGAAGGACCGAACCTGGTGCGCGGCAATGCGGCACTGAGCCCCGAGTTGAGCGACGGCGTCGAAGCCGTGCTGGCCTGGCGTCGTGCGGGGACCGAGATGCAGCTGGTGGCCTTCGAGCATCGCGTGCGCGACATGATCGACCTGCGCCTGGTGGCCGCTGGCGCGACACCGGGCACGGGCACCTATGTCTACGAAAACCTCTCCAGCGCCCGTTTTCGCGGCCTGGAAGCGTCCTGGCTGCAGCGGCTGGGCAGCGGTTTCACGGCCACGCTGAGCTACAACTACCTCGAGGCCCATAACGCCACCGGCCAGCGACTGGAGCGCCGGCCGCGGCACAGCGGCGCCGCGCGGCTGGATTGGCAGCAAGGCCCGTGGCGTGCCGGGCTGGACGTGCAGGCCTACTCGGGCATGCTGCTGCCTGCGACGGCCACTGGCGCCGCAGCGGTGGCGGTGCCGGCCGTCACACAGGTGGGCGGGCACCTCACGCAGCAGCTGGGCAAGAACCTCGAATGGAGCCTGGGTGTGCGCAACCTGGGCAACGTGCGGCTGCAGGACGATTCGGCGCTCTATACCCAGGCCGAGGCGCCGCGCACCTGGCGTTTGACGCTGCGCGGGCGCTGGTAGGCGCGCGGCATACTCGCGCGATGGCACTGGAAACCTGGCTGATCTACTTCGCGGCGTCGCTCGGGCTGTCGCTGTCGCCCGGGCCGAACGGCCTGCTGGCGCTGACCCACGGGGCGATGTATGGCCACCTGCGGGCCACTTTCACCATCGCCGGCGGCGTGCTGGGCTTCATGGTGCTGATCGCGCTGTCGATGTTTGGCATCGGCGCCTTGCTCAAGGCCTCGGCCACGGCCCTGACGGTGCTGAAGTGGGCTGGCGGCGCCTACCTGATCTGGCTGGGCATCCAGGTCTGGCGTTCGCCGGTGCTGCAGCTGGAATTGGGTGCCGCGGCGCAGCCGAAGTCTGCGGGTGCGATGTTCTGGCAAGGCTTGCTGTCGGCCGTGACCAATCCGAAAGGCCTGCTGTTCTTCGCCGCCTTTCTGCCGCAGTTCATCGACCCCGCGCGCAGCCTGTGGCTGCAGTTCGCCGTGATGGCCGGCACCTTTGCCGCCACCGAGGCCATCACCGAGTGGCTGCTGGCCACGATGGCGCACCGCATCCGCCCCTGGCTGGCGCGCGTGGGGCGGCGTTTCAACCAGGCTTGCGGCGGCACCTTCATGGCCATCGGCGCCGCGCTGCCGCTGCGTGGCTGACGCCCGGGATCAGCGGCGCGCCGGCTCCGGCGGCCGCCGTGCCAGCAGTTCGCCGCTGATGGCCTCGTAGCCGGCGGCCACGCGCAACAGCGCCGCATCGCCGCGCGGGCGGCCGATCAGCTGCAGGCCCATCGGCCAGCGGCCATTCGCATGAAAACCCGCCGGCACGCTGATGGCCGGCAGCCCCGCGAAGGTGGCGTACAGGGTCACCTCCATCCAGCGGTGGTAGGTGTCCATCGCACGGCCGGCGATCTCATGCGGCCAGTGCTGGTCGATGGGGAAGGGCCACACCTGGGCCACCGGCAGTGCCAGCACGTCGTGGCGTTCGAAGAGGCCCAGCAGGTGCTGGTGGAAGCGGCTGCGCAACTCGCTGGCGCGCATGAAGGTCTCGAAATCCAGGCCCTGGCAGCGGTCGTATTCCCACAGCGCCTCGGGCTTGATGTGGCGGCGCGCATCGGGCAGGTGCATCACGGCCCCGACTGACGATCCCGCCAGTGCGCGGCGCCACACCAGCCAGGCGTCCCACAGGCTGTCGGCGTCGAAGCCCAGCGCGAGGGAGTCGACCCGCGCGCCGGCGCCGGCCATGCGGCGCAGCGCGTCTTCGCAGACGGCCAGCACCCCGTCCTGCATCGCCAGGTGGCCTTGCAGGTCGCCCAGCCAGCCCACGCGCAGGCCTTGCAGGTGAAGCGGGTTCAGGCGCGGCACATAACTGTTCAGGTCATCGGTGAGCGACAGCGGCGCACGGTCGTCGGGTCCGGCCTGCGTGGACAGCAGCGCGGCCAGGTCGCGCACGTGGCGCGCCATCGGGCCGTCGGTGCCCAGCTGGGCCACCCAGATGTCGGGCTTGGGCCAGGCGGGTACGCGGCCCTGGCTGGGGCGCATGCCGAAGACATGGTTCCAGCCGGCCGGGTTGCGCAGCGAACCCATGAAATCGGACCCGTCGGCCACCGGCAGCAGGCGCAAGGCCAGGGCCACGGCCGCGCCGCCGCTGGAGCCGCCGGCGCTGACGGTGTCGTCCCAGGCATTGGGTGTCGTGCCGAACATCGTGTTGTAGGTGTGCGAGCCCAGCCCGAATTCGGGCATGTTGGTCTTGCCGATGACGATGCAGCCGGAAGCTTTCATGCGTTCGACGTACAGCGAATCGCGCGCCGGATGGGCCTGCGCCAGCAAGGGGCTGCCCAAGGTCGTCGGAAAGCCCACGGCGTGGCCCGTGTCCTTGATGGCCTGCGGCACGCCGTGCAGCCAGCCGCGTGTGCCGCGCGCGCTGCGGCGCGGTGCGATCTCGGCGTCGCGGCTATCGGCCTGCGCGAGCAAGGCGTCGGCGTCGGCCAGGTTGACGATCGCGCGGTGCTGCGGGTTGAGTGTGGCGATGCGCTGCAGGTAGGCCTGCATGACTTCGCGGCAGGAGAACCGGCGGGCGTGGATGGCGCGCGAGAGCGATTCGACGCCCAGGTCGGTGATGGCCTGGGCGTCGGCAGCGGGCAGGGCAGTGGTGCGGGGCATGGTGCTGGCAAGTGTCGCGCGGCCGGAACTTCGCGGGCCCGGCTGCCGTTGCCTTTGGCATGCGGGGTTTTCCGGATCGTGCATGGACCCATGTGCCGCGCGCTGAGCCCGGTTTGCTGGGTGCCGTGCGGCATCATCCGGCATGCGTTCCTTCTGGCCCTCGCCGCTGCCCTGGATTCTGGCCGCGCTGCTGTCGATCGCCGCCGGCGGGCTGCTCATCGTGCGGGGCGATATTGCGCAGCGGCGCGAGGCATTCCGCACCGATGCGCGCGCGGTGCACCGCCTGCTGAGCCTGCGCATGGCGCAGCACGAGACGGTCCTGGCCGTGCTCGCGCTGCAGCCGTTCGCGGCTGATGCGACGGGCGTCAGGCGTGACACCGCCGGGCTGCCGCCGGGCTATCCGCAGCTGCTGGCGGCCTGGTTCTGGAAGGCGTCGCCCGACGGGTCTGACGTGGCCGCGCTACCGGACCCGGCACTGGCCGCAGCCGTCGCCGAGGCGCGTGGGGCTGCCGGGGCGAACGCGGTTCCGGGCAACGGCGCTGTAGCCGCAGTTCCACGCGACGGCGCCGCTGGCCCTGGCGCAGGCCGGCGCCACGGCGCCCTTGTTGCCGTTCCGGGCGGTGGCGTCCTTGGCGCTGTTCCTGGCGGTGACGCCCTGGGCGCCGTGGGTGCGGCCGGGCCTTCGTCGATTCGTCTGGGCCCGGTGGATGCGGCCACGGGGCGGTACTGGTTGCTGCTGCCCGCGCCGCAGGGCGTGCATGCGCTGCATATCGATGCGAAGCGCCTGTGGAGCTCCCAGGAGTCGCTGGGTCCCGCGTCGGTCACGCTGGCCCAGGACGGCTGGACCCTCAGCCTGCAGCCGGGTGCGCCGCCGCAGGCGCAGCCTTCGGGCCTGACGTCGGGCTTCACGTTTGCGCAGCCGCTGGATTCCGCCAGTCAGCCCTTCGAACTGCGCGTGCAACGGGCCACCGGCCCCGCCGAATGGCCCTGGGCGTTGCTGGCACTGTGGGCCGCCTTGTGCGGCATATCCGTGGTGGCGGTGCGCCGCGCCTGGGTGGCACGCCTGGCCGCACGCCGCGCGGTCGAACTGGCGCGACTGTCGAACGTCGCGCGTCTCAATACGCTGGGCGAGTTGGCCGCGGGCATGGCGCACGAGCTGAACCAGCCCTTGACGGCGGTGTTGGCCGGCACGCAGACCGCGCTGCGCTTGCTGCGGGATCCGCAGCCCGAGGACGACCCGCTGCCGGCGCTGGAGCTGGCGGCCAGCCAGGCACGCCGCGCGGCCGATGTCGTCGCGCGCCTGCGCCGCCTGGTGCAGCCCGCGGCGCCGGACCCGGTGGGCGAAGCGGTGGACCTGGCGCCGCTGGCGCAGCAGCTGATCGGCTGGATGCGGCCCGAGTGGGCGCGCCAGGGCATCGTGGCCACGGTCGAGGGCGCGGCGCCACCGGCGCAGGGCGACCGCGTGGCCATCGAGCAGATCCTGCACAACCTGCTGCTCAACGCGTCGCAGGCGCTGCAGCAGGTGCCGGCGCACCGGCGGCGCATCGCCGTGCGGCTGTCGGCGGCGAACGGGCGCGTGCGCGCCGAGGTGCGCGACAGCGGCCCCGGCGTGGCCGCCGCGGACCGGATGCGCTTGTTCGAACCCTTCTTCACCACACGTGCCGACGGCCTGGGTCTGGGCCTGCCGCTGTGCCAGTCGCTGGCGCAGGCGATGGGCGGGCAGCTCGAGCTCGCGGACGACCCGCCCCCGGCCGGCCTGCCCGGCGCGGGCTTTGTGTTCACCTGTCCGGCCGGCGCCCCGTCGCGCGACCCGAGGGCTTCATGAACCCCACTTCGCCCCTGATCCATGTCGTCGACGACGACGACGGCGTGCGCGCCGCGCTGGCCCTGCTGATCGGCAGCGTGGGCCTGCGCGTCACGGGCTGGCCGCATCCGCAGGCCTTCGTCGATGGCTTCGACCGCGAAGCCATCGGCGCCATCGTGCTGGACGTGCGCATGCCGGGGCTGTCGGGTCTGGCGGTGATCGACCTGCTGCGCGAACAGGGCGCGGACCAGCCGGTGATCGTGCTCACCGGCCACGGCACCGTGGAGCTGTGCCGGCGCGCCTTCAAGTCCGGTGCGGCGGAGTTCCTGGAGAAGCCGGTCGACGACGAGCGCCTGCTCGACGCCATCCAGCAGGCCGTGCGCGCGCACGTGCAGCTGCGCCGTCGCGAGGCCGCGGGGCGTGAGGCGCGTGAGCGCCATGCGCGGCTGTCCGCGCGTGAACGCGAGGTGCTGGCCTTGGTCGTCGAGGGGCTGACCAACAAGGAGATCGGCCGCGCGCTGGACCTGTCGCCGCGCACCGTCGAAACCCACCGCGCGCACCTGATCGAGAAGCTCGAGGTGCCCACGCTGGCGCAGATGATCCGGCGCTACGCGGCACTGGTCGACGAGGACGCAGGCCGGCGGGATCCGTAAACCTACGGAGGGTGCGTGTGTGCCGTGCGGATGGCGGCGCGGCGGGCGTCTGCGGACACTGCCTGCACGGTCGGACATCGGCCGCCACACACAGGACACACGACCCATGAAGAGCTTCCGTACCCTTTCGCTCACCGCCGCCCTGATCGCGGCCGGATTTGCCGGAACCGTCCAGGCCCAGAGCGCGGGCATCCGCAGCGAGCGCGCGATGACGCTGGAGCTGGCCACGCAGATCGCCGCGGGCGCCGTGGCCGCCTGCCAGACCAACGGCTACGCCGTGACGGCCGCCGTGGTCGACCGTGCCGGCCAGCTGCGCGCGCTGCAGCGTGCCGACAACGCCGGCCCGCACACCCTGGAGGCGGCGCGTGCCAAGGCCTTCACCTCGGCCTCGGCGCGCAACGCCACGCTGGCGATGATGGAGGGCGCACAGAAGAACCCTGCCGCGGCCAATCTCGTCCACATTCCCGGCTTCCTGCTGCTGGGCGGTGGCGTGCCGGTGCGTGCGGGCAACGACGTGCTGGGCGCCGTGGGCGTGGGCGGCGCACCGGGCGGCCACCTGGACGAGCAGTGCGCCATGGCGGCACTGGAGAAGGTGAAGGAGCAGTTGAAGTGAGTGCGGGCTTGCGGTCATGCGCTGCATCACTGGGCCTGGCAATCGCCCTGGCCTGGGGCGCCGCGGCGCCTGCGGCGTACGCACAGGTGCCGCCGTCGTCCAGCGAGCTGAAGGCCTACCAGGGCCTGCACGCCGCGGCGGCCCGCGGCGACCTCGCGGCGCTGCAGCGGCTGTCGACCTCCAAGGCCGTCCTCGAAGCGCGTGACGCACAGGGCCGCACGCCGCTGCATGTGGCCACCTTCGCGCGCCAGGCCGAGGCCGTGCGCGTGCTGATCCGCGCCGGCGCGGACACGGCCGCCTTCGAGGACGGCCGCTACGACGCGGTGACCATCGCCGCCGTCGCCGACGACGAGGCCACGCTGCGTGTGCTGCTGGCCGAAGGCGCCAGCGCCAGGCTGATCACCAGCCGCTACGACGGCACGGCACTGATCGCCGCCGCGCACCTGGGCCACGACGGCGTCGTGCGCCAGCTCATCGCTGCCGGCGCGCCGCTGGACCATGTCAACAATCTGCACTGGACGGCGCTGATCGAAGCCGTGGTCCTGGGCGACGGCGGGCCGCGCCACCAGGCCACGCTGGACGCGTTGGTCACGGCGGGCGCGAATACGCAGCTGGCCGATCGCGACGGCCGCACGCCGCTGCAGCTGGCCCGCTCGCGCGGCTATGCCGCGATGGTCAAGCGGCTGGAGGCGGCCGGTGCGCGCTGAGCGCCATCGGCCCCGAAGCTCAGCGTGCCGTGGTCAGCGGCGTGCGCGTGGAAGCCGGCGCGTTGCCGGGACGGCCGTGCACCACCACCTGCTCCAGGATGCGCGGGCCGTGGTGGATGTGGTGCTGGTAGTACTGCCTGGCCTTGCGCTGCTGCAGGCCGCGAAGGGCGTAGCGCAGCGGGCGCAGCAGCCGGCGCTCCAGCGGCGAGGATTCGTTCCACTGTTGGTAGCCCTCGGCCACCGGCCCGGCCAGGTACTCGCGCCACAGGCGGATGACACGCTCGGCGGTATAGGGCTCGGCACGCTCGAAACCGTTGGCCACCATGGCCTCGAACAAGGCCGGGCTTTCCTTCAGCTGGCGAACCGCGGCCAGCGCCTGCTCGGGGGTGCGGACTTCGAAATAGTCCAGGGGTGAGCGGCGCAGATCCTGGTAGGCCGGTTCCGGCCCCAGGATGGACGGCACGCCGGCCAGCCATGCGTTGACCAGTTTCAGCGCCGGTTTCAACGCGATGTCATAGGCGGTGTTGTTGCGCACCGCGATCACCGCATCGGCCTGCGTGTAGTCGGCCCAGTCGGTGAAGGCGCTCTGCTGGTTTTCCGTGCCCATGACCAGCTTGACGCCCATGGCACCGAGTTGTTCCTGGAAGGCGGTGCTGCGGAAGGGCTCGGCCAGGTTGTACGAGTGGCCCTTGAAGACCAGGTGTTCCAGCCGGCAGCCGCGTGCGGGATCCCGCGCACGCAGCATCGGTTGCGGCCGGTGTGGCATGACCTGGTCACGCGCATCGCGCACCTGCAGCGGGTTCATTACCGTGCGCAGGTCGCACGGCAGCGGCGACGGCGTGTCGTAGCGGCAGGCCACGACGAAGCTCAGGTGCAGCTGGTCCTGGCGGTCGAGGTTGTAGAACGGTATGACGCAGATCCGGCCAGGCAGCGGACGCGGCACGAGGTGCACATCCAGGCCGGCGCGCTTGAGGTCGAGGTAGAGCTGCACGGACCAGATGTCGTGGCCCGTCGTGCACATCTGGTACATCGCGTCGTCGAAGGCCAGCGACGGATCGGCGATCAGCGCCGCCCACTTCGGGTCCTTGGCGACAAAGTAGACCGGGTGCGGCAGCGGTTCGAGCGTCAGCTGCGCGGAGGTCCTGACGGTCGAAGGTCTGGCGGATGCGGGGTGGGGAAGTGCGCTCATGCGTTTGGCGAACGGGCCGTCTGAGAGAATGGTCGGTTACTACAGCGGGACCTTATCGTCAATCGGTTGCCGTGGCTTCCCCTAGCCTGCGCGTGAGGAATTCATCGGTATGGGTTCTCTCGCCTTGCATGTCATCTTAAGACTTCCCGGGGTCGCTGGCCGGTGAGTCCCCGCGATCGCGGGCCGCAGGGTGCGTCGCGGCGGCCCGGCGGCCCGGCGGCGGGTAGCGGGTGGCGGGTGGCGGCGCGGCTTGCCGCCTGGTTTTGTGAGGTGTTCGGCCATGTTCTACCTCTACGGTCTGTCCGGCCCACTTTTCGCGGGCCCGCTCGAGCAGTTGCGCAGCCAGCCGGGGGTGCGCCCGGTCGCGCGCACGGCGCGTGCGGCCGCCGTGCGCCCGCACGACGGGTCCGATGCGCAGGAGCCCGGTATCGGCAGCGGGGCCCCGTTGGACACGCGCCACGCGCTGGCCGCCTATGCCTCGCCGGGTGAGCACGCGGCGCGGCACCGGCTGCACCGCGCCGACGAACTGATGAGCCAGCCGGCACAGGTGGTGCCCGACGACGCCACGGTCGGCCAGGCCTGGGAGGCGCTGGTGCGGCACGGCATCGGCCAGGCGCCGGTGGTGGACCGTGGGGGCCGTGTGGTCGGACTGATCGGCCGGGTCGACCTGATGGCCGTCGCCTGGGACGACCCGACGGCGGCCGAACCGCCGCCCTGGGCGCAGGTCCTGGCGCGCCCCGTGCGCGATCGCATGTGGACCCCCGTACCCACCTGCGCGCCGGCCACGGATCTGCGCCGCGTGGCCGAGCTCCTGCTCGTCACCGGCCTGCCTGGCCTGGCGGTGACCGCCGAAGACGGGCACGCGGTGGGATTCGTCGCCCGCAGCGACCTGCTGCGCGCCATGGTCGCCGACCCGCCCCTGGATCTATGGGGCTGAGTCGGACGAGAAGGCCCGCCTGCGCGGGGCTTCTCGCCTACGAAGGCCGGAAGACATCTCGTGTCTGACGGCTGAGTCGGACGAGAAGGCCCGCCTGCGCGGGGCTTCTCGCCTACGAGGGCTGGAGGACATCTCGTGTCCGACAGTTGAACAGGACGAGAAGGCCCGCCCCGATCAGGTCACGCAGCCGGCCTCGACGACCGTGCCGACCTCGCGCACCCGCTCGGGCGCCGGCACGCGGTAGCCGTAGCGCACGGCCGTGAGCTCCGCCAGGATGCTCACGGCAATCTCCGGTGGCGTGCGTGCGCCGTTCTTCAGGCCCACCGGCCCGTGCAGGCGCTCGAACTGTGCGGCCGTCATGCCGAAGTGTTCGATCAGCCGCTGCTGGCGCTTGGCCTGGTTGGCGCGCGAGCCGATCGCGCCGATGTAGAACGCCGGGCTCTGCAGCGCCTCCATCAGCGCCATGTCGTCCAGCTTGGGGTCGTGCGTCAGCGCCACGATGGCCGTGTGGCCGTCCACCTTCAGCGCGCGCACGGTGTCGTCGGGCATCTCGCGCAGCAGCTGCACGCCGGGCACTTCGAAGCCGGTGCTGTATTCCTCGCGCGGGTCGCACACCAGCACCTGGTAGCCCAGGGCGGTGGCCATCGGGGCGAGGTACTGCGTGAGCTGGCCCGCGCCGATCACCAGCAACCGCCAGGTGGGGCCGTGGTGCGTGATCAGCGTGGTGTCTGTCAGCTGCAGCTCGTCGACATCCTGTGCCAGTTGCAGCTCGACATCGCCGTTAGCCAGTGTCAGCACGCGGCGCACACGTTCGCCGCGCCCCAGGCGCGCCAGCAGCTCGGGCAGCCGCGTGCGCGGCAGCACGGGTTCGAGCACCAGCTCGATCAACCCGCCGCAGGGCAGGCCGAAGCGGTTGGCGGTTTCCGCGTCGATGCCGTAGCGCACGACCTTGGGCACACCCTCGGCCAGAACGCCGGCGCGCGCCTTGTCGATGAGGTCGTCCTCGATGCAGCCGCCGCTGACGCTGCCGGCCACCAGGCCGTCTTCACGGATGGCGACGCTGGAACCCGGCGGCCGCGGCGCGCTGCCCCAGGTGCGCGTGATCGTGCCCAGCACGACGCGGTGGCCCTGCGCCAGCCATTCGTTGACTTGCTTGAGCAAGCCCAGATCGATGTTGTCCATGACGAAACCTTAGGCCTTGGCGCCCACCCTGGCGCCCTGCGGATATCCCTTATGCCACAGGCGACATAGCCATTGCCGCCAAGCGCTTATGCGGCACCATTCATAAGGGATTGCGTGCCGATGCGTGAGCCTGCCGCGCTGCCTAGCATGCGTCCTCTTCGGGTCCACCACCCACGACACACAGCAAGGAGACGCCAGGCATGCCATCGACGATCACCCTGACGGTGAACGGCAAGACCGTCACACAGGAATGCGAGCCGCAGACGCTGCTCGTGGAATTCATCCGCGAGAAGCTGCGCCTGACCGGCACGCACGTGGGTTGCGACACCGCGCAGTGCGGCGCCTGCACCGTGCACATCGACGGACGCGCCGTCAAGGCCTGCAACATGCTGGCCACGCAGGCCGCCGGGCACCAGGTCACGACCATCGAGGGCCTGGCCGCGGCCGACGGCACGCTGCACCCGATGCAGGCGGCGTTCCGCGCCTGCCACGGCCTGCAATGCGGCTTCTGCACACCGGGCATGGTGATGAGCGCGGTCGACCTGGTCCAGCACCACGGCTGCCATAGCGAAGCGCAGGTGCGCGAGGCGCTGGAAGGCAACATCTGCGGGTGCCACGGCTACCCCAACATCGTCAAGGCCGTGCAGCAGGGCGCTGCGGCCATGAAGTGAACGGAGGAACCGCTTCATGAACGCACCTTTCATCGGTCAGCGCGTCGAACGACGCGAAGACGCCCGCTTCCTCACCGGCCGCGGCCAGTACACCGACGACATCTCCCTGCAGGACCAGACCTACGCCTACTTCCTGCGCAGCCCCTACGCCCATGCCCGCCTGAAATCCGTCAACACCACGGCCGCCGCGGCGGCACCCGGTGTGCTGGGCATCTTCACCGGCGAGCACTTCAAGGCCGTCGGCGGCCTGCCTTGCGGCTGGCTGATCAACAGCATCGACGGCTCGCCGATGAAGGAGCCCAAGCACCCCGTGCTGGCGGACACCAAGGTCCGCTACGTGGGCGACCGCGTCGCCATGGTCGTGGCCGAAACGCTGGAGCAGGCCAAGGCGGCCGCGCAGCTCATCGAGGTCGACTATGACGAGTTGCCCGCGGTGATGGACACCGCCGCGGTCGACAAGGCGGGCGCTTCTGTGCATGACGAAGCACCCGACAACCAGTGTTACCTGTGGCAGATCGGCGATGGCCCCGGCACGGACGAGGCCTTCAAGGGCGCCGCGCATGTCTCGCGTCTGACCTTCCGCAACAACCGACTGGTGCCCAACGCGATCGAGCCGCGCGCGGCCAACGCCAGCTACGACCGCAACGCCGACAACTACACGCTGTATGTGTCGAACCAGAACCCGCACGTCGAGCGCCTGCTGATGTGCGCCTTCGTGCTGGGCATCCCCGAGCACAAGATGCGTGTCGTGGCGCCCGACGTGGGCGGCGGCTTCGGCAGCAAGATCTTCCTCTACGGCGAAGAAACGGCGCTGGTGTTTGCCAGCAAGCAGATCGGCCGCCCCATCAAGTGGACCGCCGACCGCGGCGAGGCCTTCCTGTCGGACGCGCACGGCCGCGACCACCTCACGACGGTGGAACTGGCGCTGGACAAGGACGCGAAGTTCCTGGGCCTGCGTGTGCACACGGTGGCCAACCTGGGCTCGTACCTGTCGACGTTTGCGTCTTCGGTGCCCACGATCCTGTACGCGACGCTGCTGGCCGGCCAGTACGCGACGCCCAAGATCCACGCCACCGTGAAGGCGGTGTTCACCAACACCGCGCCGGTGGACGCCTACCGCGGCGCGGGCCGCCCGGAAGCCACCTATGTGGTCGAGCGCATCGTCGAGACGGCGGCGCGCGAGCTGGGCATCGACCCGGCGGAGATCCGCCGCCGTAACTTCATCCAGAGCTTCCCGTACGCCACGCCCGTGGGCCTGACCTACGACACCGGCGACTACAACGCGACGATGACCCGCGCGCTGGAACTGGCCGACGTGGCGGGCTTCCCCGCACGCCAGGCCGCCAGCGCGGCCAAGGGCCTCAAGCGCGGCCTGGGCTACTCGGCCTACATCGAGGCCTGCGGCATAGCCCCGTCGTCGGTGGCCGGCGCCCTGGGTGCCCGTGCGGGCCTGTTCGAGGCCGGTGAGGTGCGGGTGCATCCCACCGGCAAGGTCACGGTCTTCACCGGCTCGCACAGCCACGGCCAGGGCCACGAGACCACGTTCGCGCAGGTGTTGGCCGTCAAGCTGGGCATTCCGCTGGACGACATCGACATCCAGCACGGCGACACCGGCAAGGTCCTCTTCGGTATGGGCACCTACGGCAGCCGTTCGCTGGCCGTGGGCGGCACCGCCATCGTCAAGGCGGTCGACAAGATCGTCGCCAAGGGCAAGAAGATCGCCGCGCACCTGATGGAAGCGGCCGAAACCGACATCGTCTTCGAAGGCGGCCAATTCAAGGTGGCCGGAACGGACAAGGCGCTGCCCTTCGCGCAGGTGTCGCTGACGGCCTACGTGCCGCACAACTTCCCGCACGACAAGCTCGAACCCGGCCTGAACGAAAACGCGTTCTACGACCCGAGCAACTTCACCTACCCCGCGGGCACGTATATCTGCGAGGTCGAGGTGGACACGGCCACGGGCCACACGCGCATCGATCGCATGACCGCGGTGGACGACTTCGGCAACGTCGTCAACCCGATGATCGTCGAGGGCCAGGTGCATGGCGGCCTGGCGCAAGGCATCGGCCAGGCGCTGCTGGAGCATGGGGTCTACGACATGAACAGCGGCCAGTTGCTGACCGGCAGCTTCATGGACTACGCGATGCCGCGGGCCGACGACCTGCCCAGCTTCCAGGTGGAGACGGCAAAGGGCACGCCTTGCACGCACAATCCGCTGGGCGTCAAGGGTTGCGGCGAGGCCGGGGCCATCGGCTCGCCGCCGGCGGTGATCAACGCCATCTGCCACGCACTGGGCGTCAAGGACCTGGCGATGCCGGCCACGCCGTACACCGTCTGGCAGGCCGCGCGCGCCGCCCGCTAACGCTTCACAAGAGGACACCATGCAAGCATTTGTCTTTCAGACGCCCACCAGCGTGCAGGCTGCCGCCCAGGCGGCCGCGGACTCGGGTGCCAAGCTCCTGGCCGGCGGGCAGAGTTATCTGGCATCGATGAAGATGGGGCTGGCCGCTCCCGAGACGCTCGTCGACCTGTCCGGGGTGCCCGGCCTGTCCGGCATTTCGGTCGGCGGCGGCGCCGTGCGCATCGGCGCGATGACCACACACGCGGCCGTGGCCGCGAGTGCCGAGGTACAAAAGGCCATTCCCGCGCTGGCCGACCTGGCCGGGCGCATCGGCGATCGGCAGGTCCGCAACCGCGGCACCATCGGCGGCAGCCTGGCAAACAATGACCCGTCGGCCTGCTACCCCGCGGCCGTGCTGGGTCTGGGTGCCACCGTCCACACCGACCGCCGCGCGATCGACGCCGACCAGTTCTTCACGGGCCTGTACGAAACGGCGCTGCAGGAGGGCGAGGTCATCACGGCCGTGAGCTTCCCGGTGCCGGAAAGGGCCGGCTGGCAGAAGTTCAAGCAGCCGGCCTCGCGTTTCTCGCTGGTCGGGGTGTTTGTCTCCAAGGGGCCCAAGGGCGTGCGCGTGGCGGTGACGGGCGCCGGCGCCTGCGTCTTCCGCGCCAGCAGCCTGGAAAGCCTGCTGGCCGCCAACTGGTCTGCCGCGGCGCTGAACGGCGCCACGGTCTCTGCGGCAGGCCTGAACACCGATCTGCACGGCTCGGCAGAATACCGGGCAGCGCTGATTCCCGTGCTGGCCGCGCGGGCGGTCGGCGGCTGAGGCGCCGAGGGCCGCGGCAGCAGCACGCCTGTCGCGGACATCCGGGCCGGCTCGCGCCTGCGGCGCGCGCTGTCACGGATCAACCGGAACGCCGCAGGACCTGCGGCGTTTCTTTTTGGAGCAAGCTGGTTTGAACGCCCTGCCCACGAGCATCGACGAGACCTTGGCCCGCCTGGCCGAGGCCGACTATTTTGCCGACCGCGAGCTCGCGACGGTGCTCTACCTGGCCTTGCGCCTGCAGCGCCCGCTGTTCCTGGAGGGCGAGCCGGGCACCGGCAAGACCGAGGTCGCGCGCACGCTGGCCACGGTGTTGCAGCGCCCGCTCATCCGGCTGCAGTGCCACGAAGGCCTGGACATGGCGGGCGCGGCCTACGAGTGGAACTACCCGCGCCAGATGGTCGAGATCCGGCTGGCCGAGCGCGACGCGGGTGTCACGCGCGAATCGCTGTCACACGAGCTGTTCAGCGACCGCTTCCTGATCCGGCGCGCGCTGCTTCAGGCCATCGACCCGACCAATCCCGTGGCGCCGGTGCTGCTGATCGACGAGATCGACCGCGCGGATGCGCCTTTCGAGGCCTTCCTGCTGGAACTGCTGGGCGACTTCCAGCTGACGATTCCCGAACTCGGCACGATCCGCGCGACGCAGCCGCCGATCGTGGTGCTCACCAGCAACCGCACGCGCGAGATCCACGACGCGGTCAAGCGCCGCTGCCTGTACCACTGGGTCGGGTTTCCCTCGGCGCTGCGCGAACTGCAGATCGTGCGTCGCCGCGTGCCGGGCGTGGACGAGGCGCTGTCGCGCCAGATCGTGGCCTTCATCCAGGGCCTGCGCACGCTGGAGCTCTACAAGCTGCCCGGCATTGCCGAGACCATCGAATGGTCGCGCGCGCTGCTGGAGCTGGACGCGATCGTGCTCGACCCGGAGGTGGTGCAGCATACGCTGGGCGTGCTGCTGAAATACCAGGACGACATCGCGGCGGTGCAGGGCAGCGAGGCCCTGCGGCTGATCGAGCAGGCGCGGCGCATCGCCGAAGGGCGGGGGCCCGACGCGTGATTCCCGTGCCGCAGCGGCTGGGCAGCCACCTGGCCGAAAACGTCGTGCATTTCGTGCGTGTGCTGCGCACGGCCGGCATGCCGCTGGGCACCGACCGCGTGCAGCTGGCGCAGCAGGCCCTGCAGGTGGCGGGCCTGGAGCGGCGCGAAGACTTCCGCGCGGTGCTGCGTGCCTGCCTGCTGGACCGCATCGAACACAGCGAGTTGTTCGACCAGGCCTTTGCGCTGTTCTGGAAAGACCCGGATCTCGTGGGCCGCATGCGCGCGATGCTGCTGCCCAAGGTCCAGTTGCAACCCGGCGCCGTGCCCGGGCCGAAAGAAAGCCGCCGCCTGGCCGATGCGCTGTTTCCGCACCAGCCCAAGACGGAGCCACCCGAACCGCCACCCGAGCAGATCGAATTCGAGGCGACGCTGACCGTCAGCGACCGCGAGCTGCTGCGCCAGGCGGATTTCGACACCATGAGCGCCGACGAATGGCGTGCCGCACGGCGCCTGATCACGCGGCTGCGGCCGGTCTTCGAGCCGCTGCCCACGCGGCGATTTGCACCGGCCGCACGGCCTGGCACGCTGGACTGGCGCGCGAGCCTGCGCCACGGTGCGCGCCGCGGCGGCGAGCTGATCCTGCCGCGGTGGCGTGCGCCGCGCGAACAGGCAGCGCCGTTGGTGGTGCTGGCCGACATCTCCGGCTCGATGAGCCGCTACTCGCGCATGCTGCTGCACCTGGCCCACACGCTGCGGCAGGCGCAGACCACCGTGGAGTCCTTCGTCTTCGGCACGCGGCTCACACGCATCACGCGCCTGATGGCGCGGCGCGACCCCGACATCGCCGTGAGCGAGGTCGTGCGTGCCGTGCAGGACTGGTCCGGCGGCACGCGCATCAGCGACAGCCTGCGCCTGTTCAACCGCCGCTGGGCGCGCCGCGTGCTGCCCGGCAATGGCACGGTGCTGCTGATCAGCGACGGTCTGGAGCGCGGCGACGCCGCCGCCGTGAAGGCGCTGGGCGAAGAGATGGCGCACCTGTCGCGCAGCTGCCGCCGGCTGATCTGGCTGAACCCGCTGCTGCGCTACGACGACTTCCAGCCGCGCGCGGCCGGCGTGCGCGCGATGCTGCCGCATGTCGACGACTTCCTGCCGGCGCACAACGTCGACACGCTCGAGCAGCTCGTGGCGGTGCTGGGCGGGCAGCGGCACGCTGTGGCGTCGCCCGTCGGCTCGACACGTCCACCCGTGGCGCGGCGCTGAGCGTCGCATCCACCATTCCCGATTCCTTTCGATAGCGACACAAACCATGGAACTCACCGCCCAACAAGTGCTCCCCGTCGGCCAGGCACAGGCCTGGGAAGCGCTGAACGACACCACGCTGCTGCAGCAGGCCATCCCGGGCTGCGAAGGCATGACGCCCTTGGGCGAGAACCAGTACGAGGTGCTGGTCATGGCGGCGGTCGGCCCGGTCAAGGCCAAGTTCAAGGGCAAGCTGAAGCTCGAAGACCTGCAGCCGCCCGATGCCTACACGCTGCAGTTCGAAGGCCAGGGTGGCCCCGCGGGCCACGGCAAGGGCACCGCGCAGATCCGCCTGGAAGCGCAGGGCCCTCGGCAGACGGTGCTGCACTACACGGTCAAGGCCTCGGTCGGCGGCAAGCTCGCGCAGATCGGCTCGCGGCTGATCGACATGGCCGCACAGAAGATGTCCGCCGACTTCTTCGAGCGATTCAACGAGGCGCTGAAGACGCGCTACGGCGTCACCGAAGAGGCGCCGGCGGAGGCGGCCGCCGCAGCCACCGGTGGCCTGTGGGCCCGTTTGATGGCCTGGCTGCGTCGCCTGTTCGGCTGAGCCTGCGCAGGCAGTGGCGCAGCGGCTCGGGCAGCCGCCGCGACGTGCCGCGCCACCCCGGCAGCCGCAGGCGGCTGTCGCGCGTCAGCGGCGCGGTTGCCGCGCCGGCTACTTGGCTGTGGCGTTAGGGAAGAACAGCTGCTCGCCGCCGACCTTGTAGCCGGCGATCGTGGTCTGGCCGGCCGGAGAGATCAGCCAGTCGACAAAGCTCTGGCCGAGCGCGGTCTTGACGTGCGGGTGCTTGGCCGGGTTCACCGCCATCACGCCGTACTGGTTGAACAGGCGCTTGTCGCCTTCCACCAGCACGGCCAGGTCGCCGCGGTTCTTGAAGCTCAGCCAGGTGCCGCGATCGGCCAGCACGTAGCCGTTCATCGACGAGGCCATGTTCAGTGCCGGGCCCATGCCGCAGCCGCATTCCTTGTAGCCGGCCGGCTTGCCGGGGCCGACATCGACGCCGGCGGTCTTCCAGTAGCGCAACTCGGCGGCGTGCGTGCCGCTCTTGTCGCCGCGTGAGACGAAGGCCGCGGGCGAGGCCGCCAGCTTGCCCAGCGCCGCGACGATGTCTGCGCCCTTGACGCCGGCGGGGTCGGCCTTCGGGCCGATCAGCACGAAGTCGTTGTACATGACGGGAGAGCGCTTGAGCGCAAAGCCTTCGGCGACAAACTTTTCTTCGGCCACCTGGTCGTGCACGAAGACGACATCGGCGTCGCCGCGGCGGCCCGTGTCCAGCGCCTGGCCCGTGCCGACGGCCACGACGCGCACGTCGACGCCGGTGGCCTGCTTGAAGGCCGGCAGCAGGTGGCCGAAGAGGCCCGACTGCTCGGTCGATGTGGTCGAGGCCACGACGATGAATTTGTCCTGCGCCTGCGCGGGCAGGGCAGACAGGCAGGACAGCGAAGCCAGCATCAAGGGGGCCAGCAGGCGACGGCGCAGAACGGTCATGGATGGCAGTGGGAGCAATGGGACACACGCATTCTCCCGGGGGGGCGTGCTTCGCGCGATATGCAATCGCAGCCATATGTGTGCGCACCGACCGTGGCGGGCAAGCTATGCGAATGCCGACATATGGCGCAATGACCGCAAGCCCTGAAGAATGGGTCATGTCTGTCATCGCGTGTCGTCTCCTGGGCCTTTTGGCTGCCTTGTGCCTTCCGCTCGGCGCGAGGGCCCAGGCCGGCGTTGATCCGGCGCGGCCGGTCATTGCGGTTCATGCGGCCGGCAGCCTGCGCGCGGTCATGACCGATCTGGCGCAGGACTTCGAGCGCACGCCCGCCGCGGCCGGCGCCGCCGTGCGCCTGACCTTCGGCGCGTCCGGCTTGCTCAAGGACCGCATCGCCGGCGGCGAACCCGCGCAGGTCTTCGCGTCGGCCAACATGGAACACCCAGAGGCGCTGCGTGCGGCGGGCAAGGCCGAGAGCGTCGAGCCGTTTGCGCGCAATGCCTTGTGCGCGCTTTCGTCGCCAACGTTTGGCCTGCAGGGACGCGGACTCGTGGCGCGCCTGCTCGACGCCGATGTGCGCCTGGCCATCTCGACGCCCAAGGCCGATCCGGCCGGTGACTACGCCTTTGCGATGTTCGAGCGCGTCGAGTCCACTGGCACAGGGCCGGCGGGCAGCGCGGCGGCGCTGAAGGCCAGGGCACAGCAGCTCACCGGCGGGCCGCAGCACCCGCCGCCGCCCGCCGGGCGCAATGTCTATGGCGTTCTGATGGCCGAGGGCCGCGCCGACGTCTTCATCACCTACTGCACCAATGCCCGGCAAGCCGCCCAGGAAGTGCCGGGGCTGCAGGTGATCGATGTGCCGGCGGCGGTCAATGTCTCGGCGCTCTACGGCATGGCCACGCTGCGCCCGGTGACCCCGGCGGCGCAGGCCTTCGTGCGATTTGTGCAGGGTGACGCGGGCCAGGCGGTGTTGCGCCGCCACGGATTCGCTGCGCCTTGACGGCGCCAGTCGGGGCGCGGGTCCGCGCATCGACGGCCGGTGCAGCTGTCGCGCCGGCCTGCTGCGGTGCCATCAGCGCAGCCCGAAGCGCTCGATCATGCGGTAGGCCGTGCGTTCGGAAATGCCCAGCACCTCGGCCACGCGGCGGCGGTTGCCGCCGTGGCGTTCGAGCAGCAGCGTGAGGTAGCGGCGTTCGACTTCGTCCAGCGTGGGCTCGCCCTGCAGCAGGCGGTCGACGTCGGTGCCGGCAGCTACTTCGCGTTGCGGCAGCCGCACGGCGGGCAGGTGCCAGTTTTCGATGCGCTGGCCGCGAGGCGACAGCAGCGCGACGCGCTCGACCACGTTGCGCAGTTCGCGCACGTTGCCTGGCCAGGGGTATTGGCACAGCTGGGCCAGCGCGGTGTCGCTGAATTCAGGCGGGTCGCCGTCACGCGCGGCACGTGTGGCGAAATGGCGCACCAGCAGCGGAATGTCCTGCGCGCGCTCGCGCAGCGGCGGCACCTCGATCACCAGCGCGCTGAGGCGGTAGTACAGGTCGGCGCGGAACTGGCCGTCCTCCACCATCTTGGGCAGGTCGCGGTTGGTCGCGGCCACCACGCGCACATCGGCGCGCAGGTCCGCGGTGGCGCCCACGCGGCGGAAGCGCCCGGTTTCCAGCACGCGCAGCAGCTTGGCCTGCAGCGCCGCGCCGATATCGCCGATCTCGTCGAGGAACAGCGTGCCGCCGGCAGCGGCTTCGATCAGCCCGGGTTTGCGCCGGTCGGCACCGGTGAAGGCGCCGCGCTCGTGCCCGAACAGTTCGGACTCGAACAGCGTCTCCTGCAGCGTGCAGCAGTCCACCGCGACGAAGCGTTCGGCGCGCCGTGGGCCGGCCTGGTGAATGGCGTGCGCCACCAGTTCCTTGCCGGTGCCGCTCTCGCCGGTGATCAGCACCGTGGATTCGGCCGGCGCCAGTGCATCGATGAGCTGGTGCAGGCGGCCCATCGCGGGGCTCTCGCCCAGCAGGTCGGGCGTGCGCCGCACCGAGCTGGCCGCCTGGTCCACCGCGCGGCCGGCGCGCAGCCGCCCGGCATCGACGGCGCGGCGGATGACGATCTCCAGCTCGTCCAGGTTGACCGGCTTGACCAGGTAGTCGGCCGCGCCCAGGCGCATGGCCTGCACCGCGTGGTCGATGGAACCGTAGGCGGTGAGCATCACCGTCGGACGCTCGGCGGCCACTTCCGACAACGGCCCCAGGCCCTCGGCGTCGGGCAGGTTCATGTCCAGCAGCACGACATCGGGCGCCTGCGAATCGATCTGCCGCCGCGCCTCGGCCCAGGAGCGCGCGCTGCTCATCTCGTAGCCGGCCTTGCGCAGTGCCATCACCAGCATCTGGTTCAGCACGGCGTCGTCTTCGACGATCAGCACATTGGTCTTCATGCGTCCATTTCCCGCGTCGCGGCATCGGCATCCGGCAGCGCCCATTCGATGCGCGTGCCGCGCCCGAGCTCGCTGGTCGCGCGGATCCAGCCCTGGCGCTGTTCGATCAGCGATTTGCAGATGGCCAGCCCCAGGCCCGTGCCGCGCTGGCCGTCCGCACGCCGGCTGTAGAAGGGCAGAAAGATCAAGGGCAGGCGCTCGGCGTCGATGCCCACGCCGCCGTCCTGCAGTTCCATGCGCACCATGCGGTTCTCGCGCCAGGCCCGGATGTGGATGTCGCCGCCGGCTGGCATCGCGTGCACCGCGTTCTGCACCACGTTCACCAGCACCTGGCGCAATTCTCCTTCGTCGCCCAGCGCACGCAAGGCGGGCCCGCGCAGATCGACATGCACGCGCACGGACGCCCGGCGGATCTCTTCGCCCAGCACGGTCAGCACATCCTCGACGGCATCGTGCACCGCCACCGGCAGCGACTGCTCGGCCGATGGCTGGCTCAGGCGCAGCAGGCGCTGGGTGATGTGCACGCAGCGGTCGATCTGCTGGTCCACGACGCGCAGATAGTGCTCCAGTTCGTCGCGCTCCAGGCTGTCGTCGGCCAGGCCGCGCAGGCAGGTCTGCAGCGCCAGGCGGATGGAGGCCAGCGGGTTGTGGATCTCGTGCGCCACGCCGTTGGCCAGCAGGCCGATGGCGCTGAGACGCTGTTCCTGCGAGAAGCGCACGCGCTCCTGCAGCGGGCGGATGACCTCGACGATCTGCCAGCGGCCCTGCACATCGTGCACGGGTGCGGCGTCCAGCTCGACATCCACGCGCTGCCCGTCGGCGCTGACAAAGTCCATCACCATGCGCCCGGAGGTACCGGTCTGGCGGCACTCCGCCAGCGGGCAGTGCACCAGGGTCGACGGGCAGGGCTCGCTGCGCCCGCGGCTGATGCGGTAGCAGGGCTGCCCCACGATGTGGTTGATGGGCCGGCCGATCAGCCGCCCATAGGCGGCGTTGGCCATCACGATGCGGTGGTCCTCGCCGATCAGCAGCATTGCGTCCGGTGCGCCATCCAGCAGCGATTGCAGGAAGGCGCCGTGTCCGGCCAGGGCGGCGACCTGGCTCTGGATCTGGCCGGCCATGCGGTCGAAGCCCTGGCCCAGTCGGGCCAGTTCGTCGTGGCCCGCGCGCGCCTGCCGCACTGCCAGGTCGCCAGCGCCGAAGCGGTCCATCACATCGCGCAGGTTGACCACCGGCTCCAGCACGGTGCGGCGCAGCACCCACGCCACCCAGGCGGCCAGCGCGGCCAGCACCAGCAGCGCGGCCGGCAGCAGCCGGCGGCTGGCCGCATTGCGCGCGGCCAGGTCGGCCTGGTTGGGCGAAAAGTCCAGCATCAGCACGCCGTTGACCGGGTTCGTGTCGGCAGGGCCGTGGCAGCCGGCGCAGGGGGCCTGGTTGCGCACCGGGTAGATCACGCGCAGCCGGCCGCCGGGGCCGTCCTCGATCCAGTTCAGGCGCGGCTCGGAGACCGCGCCGCAGCGAAGGTCCAGGCACAGCCCGTCCAGCTGCGCGCCGCGGTCCTGTCCACGCCGGTTGTCGGTGGACGAGGCAAAGCGCACCTCGCCGGCGGGCGTCAGCAGCTCGGCCGATTGCACGCCGGGCAAGGTGCCCAGGTGGGCGATGAGGCGCGACAGACCGTCCAGGTCACGCTGCAGCATGGCGTTGCGCAGGCTGGACTCGAACAGCGAGGCCATGCGCAGCGAGGACTGCTCCACCTCGTGGTGCAGCGCGGCCTGGCCGATCCAGACGGATACGGCCAGCAAGGCGGCGGCGCCGGCCACGAAGCCCGGCGCCAGCCACGACGCGATGCGCCGCGACAGCGGCGACATCATGATGCGGGCCCGCCGGCGGCGGGTGTGCTGGGCCGGAATCTCGTCGACCTTCCTGACAGGCAAAGCATAGGCAGCCTAACGGTTGAGACCGCCGGCGCGATTGACTGCGCGCAAGCGAGACCCGGGAAAAAAAAGAGGGACGCCGCCGAAGCGTCGCCCCTCAAGACGAGCAAAGCTGGCCGCCCTCTCGTCAACTTCCAACCGGTGTGTCCGCCGATGTCAGGCGGTCCAGAACATCCTTCAACGACAGGCAGGCCTGCGCGGTGAGCACCGCAAGCCCGGCATACAGACGGGTGTTCGCCCGCTGGTTGACGCGCTGCGCAAACGACGGCAGCCAGACCAGCAGGTGACGCCCCATGAAATCCTTCGCCGCGACCAGGTCGCCGCGCGTGAGCAGGGCCGCGACGAAGGCCAGCTCATTGCACAGGTGGTCGTCGGGCATCTCGCGCCAGTCGCGCACGGCCAGGCCGTGGCGACGGTAGTCCTCGCGCACCTCGAAAGTCGACCCCTGCCACATCAGGTGGTCCTCGTCGCGCCAGACCGACTCACAAGGCGACGCGCGCAGCGCGTGGGTCAGGTAGATCGCCGCGTAGTCGGCCGCCAGTTCGTCGTCCGTGGCCTGCGGGTCGGCTTCGGCGCGCGGTCGCAGTGCCTGGAGCGCTTCGCCCATGCCGATCCGGGCCGGATCGTCCGGCGGCAGCAGCACCAGGCCCTGCGGGAAGCCGGTCTGCTCCAGCGCCATCCACACCGCACTCGGATGTTCACTCGCGTGCAGCCACGACAGCGTGCCCAGGTCCTCGGCGACCTGCGACCATGGCACGGCAGCGGCGGGGGTGACGACGGCGTCCATCAGACCCTGCCCTTCGTGTGCGGCACGAACACGATCGAGGGATGGGTCAGCTCGGGGTCGGCAAAGTGCTTGACCTGCCCGACCACCTTCTCGTTCGGCCCGACGGCCTTGGTGGCGTAGGTGCCGGCGCGCAGTTCGTCGATCGGGCCGATGTCCAGCACGCGCATCATGCAGGCCATCACGCAGTAGGGCTTGCGGCCCACCTCCAGCTCGTCAATGCACATGTTGCACTTCTTGACGAGGTTGTCGCTGGGGTCGTATTGCGGCGCGCCGTAGGGGCAGGCGGCCTCGCAGCGGCGGCAGCCGATGCACAGCGTGGAGTCGATGTCCACCACGCCGTTGTCCGCGCGCTTCCAGATGGCCCCGGTCGGGCAGCTGGGCAGGCAGGCCGGCTCCGCGCAGTGGTTGCACGACATGTTCACCTTGTAGGCGAACACGTCCGGGAAGCTGCCGCCTTCGTTGTACATCACGCGGCGGAAGCGCGGACCGGGGGCCAGGCCGTTTTTGTCCTTGCAGGCGATCTCGCAGGCGCGGCAGCCGATGCAGTCGACGTTGTTGTGCACGAAGCCCAGCTGCTTGGCCGGCTTGACGGGTTCGTAGGTGGTCGCGTCGCGCCGCGCCTGGGCCGCCGGCACGGCGGCCTTGGCTTCGGTCGAGAGCTTGTTGATGCGCACGGGTTGCGGGGTGGGATCAGCCATGTTGCGTTGCCTCAATCACCGCGACGGAAGATGCCGGAACGGGCGATGGCGAGCGTGTCCCAACCGGGCCGGTGCGCCAGTTCGGTCTTGCGAATGCCCACCAGCACCGTGTTGTAGGCAAAGGCGCCTGCCGGACTGGGTTGGTCCGCGGTGAGGAAGTCGGGGTTGCCGGCGCGGTCGATGCCCTTGTCGTCCAGGTCCATCCACGCACCTTCGTACAGCACCGCCACGCCGGGCAGGCAGCGCTCGGTCACGTAGACCGGCACGATGCAGCTGCCGCGGTCGTTGTAGACCTCCACCGTGTCGCCGGTCACCAGTCCCAGACGCTTGGCATCACTGGCGTTGACGGTGACCTCCTGTGTGCAGGTCTCCCGCAGCCAGCCGATGTTGTGATAGATCGAATGCGTGCGTTCGCGCGGGTGCGGCGAGATCAGGTGGAACGGGTACTGTTGGGTCTTCGGATGGTTCAGCGATTCGAAAGGCTCGATCCACTTCGGGATCGCCGGGATGGGGTAGCCGTACTGGGTCTTCTTCCAGTCGGTGATGCCCGCCAGGTAGGGGCTGAAGATCTCGATCTTGCCGGAGCCGGTTTCGAACTTCTCGCCGTGTTCGATCTGGCGGCGGAAGGCAACCTGCGGCTCCTTGAAGGTGAACTTGTAGACGCCGCGCTGCTTGAACTCCTGCCAGCTCATCGTCACGCCCTGGTGCGCGCGCACCTTGCCGTTCCACCAGGCGGTGAGGTAGGCCTCGTCCACTGCGTCGGGGTTGCGGAAGTAGCTGCGCGTGGCGCGCGGGTTGTAGCGCTGGCCCAGGCCCTTGAGCTTGGGGTCCAGCGCCTCGAGGCGGTACGAGAGTTCGGTGAAGACCTGGAGGTCGGTCTTGCTCTCGCCCAGCGGCTCGATGACCTTCGGACGGTGGATGTAGTAGTGGCCCTTGTACCAGGGCAGGGCCACGTCGTGGCGCTCGAAGTGCGTGGAGATCGGCAGCAGCACATCGGCCCACAGGCCCGAGGGCGTGATGGTCGCGTCCATGCAGACCACGAGTTCGAGCTTCTTGATGGCCTCGATCTGCTTGTTGATGTGGGTCAGCTGATTGAACCAGTCCGAGCCCTGCCAGAAGATGGCCTTGATGTTGGGAATCTGGCCGTCGAGCTTGTCCTCGCGCGGCCAGAGTCCCACCTCCTCACGTGTGACGTTGGGGTAGTTCAGCACGCAGTGCGCCCAGCGGTCGCTCTTGATGCTGCCCCACCAGAGATTGGCGTTTTCGTCGTACGGGTAGGCCACGGATTCGGAGTGCCAGGCCTTGCCCACGCCCTCGGCGCTGCCGCCGAGCTTGCCGATGTTGCCGGTGATGGTCTGCACGGCCGCGGCCATGCGGTTGTACTGCTCGCCGTAGGCGGCGCGGCCGGGCGCCCAGCTGGCTTTCAGCGCGGCCGGCTTGGTCGTGGCGTACAGGCGCGCGAGCTTGCGGATGTCCTCGGCCTTGACGCCGCAGATGGCCTCGGCCCATTCCGGTGATTTGGGTTGTTTGTCGTTCGTGCCGAGGATGTAGTCCTTGAAGTTCTCGGCGTTGGCCCACTCCTTGGGCATGGTTCCCTTGTCGACGCCCAGCGCAAACCTGTCGATGAAGGCCTGGTCCTGCAGGTTCTCCGTGAAGATCACGTGGGCCATGGCCGCCAGCATCGCGGCATCGGTATTGGGCTTGATCGGGATCCACCACGCGTCGTAGGCGGAGGCCGAATCGGTGTACTGCGGGTCCACCAGCACGAACTTGCAGCCACGCTGCTTGGCCATGCGCATGTAGTAGAAGGTGTTGCCGCCGTGGAAGGTGTAGGCCGGGTTCCAGCCCCACATGATGATCAGCTTGCTGTGCGCGAAGGCATCGTCCTCGTTGCCGTCTTCGATGGTGCCGAAGGTGATGCGGCTGCTGAAGGTGGTGCCCTGGTAGCTGGGCACGCTCCAGCTGTTGGTGCGGCAGCCGAACATGCCGAGGAACCGGCCCAGCAGGCCTTCGATCTGGTCGCTCTTGTGCAGCACGCCGTAGCTGGCGCCGGCGTAGCTCTGGTCCAGGATCGCCGTGGGCCCATAGGTCTTCTTCAGCTGGGTCATCTTCCTGGCGATGTGGTCCAGCGCCTCGTCCCAGCTCACGCGCTTGAACTTGCCTTCGCCGCGCTCGCCCACGCGCATCATCGGGTAGAGCAGACGTTCCGGTGAATACAGGCGGTAGCGGTACGAGCGCCCGCGCAGGCAGGCGCGCAGCTGCGGTTCGTCCACCGTGTCCTTGCCGAAGAAACCGCCCTTCTGGTAGCGGCCGTCGTCGCTGGACAGGCGCACGATCACATCGCCCTTCTTGTGCGCCACCAGCATGTGGCGCGAGCCGCAGTTGTGCGCGCAGGAGGTGACGACGGTGGTCAGCTGGTCGTCGGTCGGGTAGGGCTCGTAGGCGAAGGCCGCGGCCTTCTTCGGGAAGCCGGCCAGGCTGACGAGACCCGTGGCGCCGACGAGCTTGAGGAAGTCGCGGCGCGTGGCGGAAGCGCCGCCGCCGACGGTGAATTGCTCGAGAAGGGTCTGGCCCGGGTTCACGGCTTGGCTCCCGCAGGGGTCGGATGGTTGGTGGGTGTC
Organism: Pseudomonadota bacterium; assembly: GCA_963205115.1. Lineage (GTDB taxonomy): Bacteria > Pseudomonadota > Gammaproteobacteria > Burkholderiales > Burkholderiaceae_C > Rubrivivax. Next base: position 76,643 of record CAUJHV010000056.1, read on the forward strand.
AGGCGGAATCGGGCTTCCGGCGCATTCGCACGGCCCTTGGCCCAGTCCGGCACCTCGGGCGCCATGCCTTCCCATGGGGTGCGTGTGTAGGGGTAGGTGGTGCGGTACCAGGCGCGGCCGCCGTGGCAGCCGTAGCAGGTGTCGCCGCCGCCCTTCGCGGCAGCCTCTTCGATGGCCGCGGCGTTGAGGTAGTTGACCTGGTGCCGGTTCGTGCGGATCGCCGCGTGGCACAGCAGGCAGTTGTCCTGGAACATGGCCTTGCTCTTGGGCCAGGGTTCGGGCAGACCCATGACGGTGTAATTCATCTGGCCGTGGCACTTCAGGCAGGTCGACTCGGGCGCCACCATCTTGCGCAGCGTGAAGCCGCCGGTGTGTTGCGAGGTGGCGGACGACAGCGGCGTCTCGTCGCGCGGGTCGTTGCCCTGGTGGCAGGTGGTGCAGCGCAGGTTCATCAGCTGCCTGGCCATCGGGGTGACCATGTGGCGGCGGTGGAACGTGTCCTGTTCGCCGGTGTAGGTGCTGGTCTGCTGGTACCAGGCTTTGGCGGCTGCGGCGCGCACGCCGGCAGGCGAGGCGGGGCGTACGCTGGCCACGAGCACTTCCGCGTGGCAGGCCAGGCACTGTGCGTCGGTGGCCTGGTCGATCTGCGGCTTGAAGTGGATCGGGTCGTAGCGGGCGCGCTGGTAATCGACGGCGGGCGCGGCAGGCGCGGCGGCGGCCCAGGCGGTGAGGGCGACCGTGCTCAGCAGCGCGGCCAGGCGCATGAACCAGCCGGTTCGAGGTGCCGCGAGGCGTCGGGCAATCATGGTGTGTCGCTGGGGTTGTGGGGATGACCGGGCCACCAGAGGCGGCCCGGTCGGACGGTCACTGGTGTGGGCGCGGAATTACTTCTTGCCTTCCATGCCGGACATGCCGCTCATGCCGGACATGCCCTTCTGGCCTTCCATGCCAGACATTCCGCTCATGCCCTTCTGGCCTTGCATGCCCGACATGCCGCTCATGCCGGACATCCCGCTCATGCCCTTCTGGCCCTGCATGCCAGACATGCCGCTCATGCCGCTCATGCCAGACATGCCCTTCTGCCCTTGCATGCCGCTCATGCCCGACATCCCGCTCATGCCGGTCTGCGACGACTTCCGGGTCTTCTTCTTGGCCTTGGTCTTGCCTTCCATGCCGGACATGCCCGACATCCCTGACATGCCCTTCTGGCCTTGCATGCCGGACATGCCACTCATGCCCGACATGCCCTTCTGACCTTGCATGCCCGACATGCCGCTCATGCCGCTCATGCCGCTCATGCCCTTCTGGCCTTCCATGCCGGACATGCCCGACATCCCGGACATGCCCTTCTGGCCCTGCATGCCGGACATGCCGCTCATGCCTTTCTGGCCTTCCATGCCGGACATGCCGGACATGCCCTTCTGGTCTTGTGCGTAAGCTGAGCTGATCAGGGCGGCCATAACCGTCATGACGCCGGCGACTTTGCGAAGTTGCTTCATCTCATTTCTCCGTGTGGTGAGTGCTGCGTTGGGGTAATACGTGGGGCTGTCAGCCCGGCAGGTCCGCAGCAGACGTGCCTTCAGCGTTCTTGCCGCCGTTGCGGCAATTCCGATGAACCTGGGCGGAACGGGCCTGGCTCAAGGCCGCGCTCCATGCAGTTGGCGAAGGTCGTAGCGACCGGGCATTCCGGGCTGGAACATGGGCGAGTACCACGCCCCTTGTTCGGCGATGCGCGCCAGGCCCGGGGGCCAGGGCGCCGACACACCGGCCAGGCGGCGCGTCTTCAGCGCGACATCCACCGTCAGGCCTTGAATCACCGGTGCCGACACGGGCCTGCGGTCGGGCTCCAGTCCGGCCACGGGCGCCGTGGCGCCTTGCGCGCGAACCGCGGTGCCGATCAACAGCGTGGTGCTGGCGGCCATCAGGCTCAGGGCGCGGTATACGTTCGACATGCAGGTCCTCCTGCCTCCTTCATCGCAAGCGACGTGCCACACGTAACAGCGCCTCGAGGGCCTTTGAAATCAAGGACTTGGGCGCGTCGTCAGTCGCATCGGCCTGTCAATCTGGCAGGCCACATGACAGCTTGGCAGGGCTGCGGGCTGACACGGGTGCCGCCGGGCCAGGGCCCTCGCGTACGATGGCGCGATGACTTCCAACTCCTGGCCGCCGGGCGTGCGGCGACGCAGCTGCATCGCGGCCATCGCCGGCGTTGCGGCCTTTCCGCTGGCCGCGCAGACGCGCTTTCCGGAGCGCGCGATCACGCTGGTCGTGCCCTTCGCGCCGGGCGGCATTGCGGACATCACGGCGCGCACCGTGGCCGAACAGATGGCGCGCACGCTGGGCCAGGCCGTCGTGGTCGAGAACAAGCCCAGCGCCGGCAGCATCGTGGCCAGCCAGGCGGTGGCCGGTGCGCGACCCGACGGCCACACGCTGCTGCTGGTGAGCAACGGTCACGCCGTGAGCGCCGGCCTGTTCCGCAAACTGCCCTACGACCCGGTGAAGGACTTCGCGCCGGTCAGCACGCTGGGCTTCTTCGACCTCGGCTTCTTCGTGGGCAGCGGCTCACCCCACGCCAGCCTGAAGGACCTGCTGGCGCATGCACGCGCGAAGCCGGGCGCGCTGAACCTGGGCACCATCGCCGTGGGCAGCACGCAGCACCTCGCGGCCAAGCTGTTCGAGACCGTGGCCGGCATCGATGTGACGCTGGTGCCCTACAAGGGCAGCCCCGCGGTCCTGACCGCACTGCGCAGTGGAGAGATCGACCTGGCCGTGGAAATCCTCGGGCCGATGCTGCCGCAGGTGCAGGCCGGCGCGGTGCGTGTGCTGGCGGTGTCGTCCGGGCGGCGCAACCCGGCCCTGCCCGATGTGCCCACGGTGATCCAGGCCGGCGTGGCGGGCTACGACGTGGCCTCGTGGAACGGCCTGGCCGCACCCGCAGGCACGCCACCCGCGGTGATCGAGACATTGAACCGCGCCGTGCGCGAAGCCGTCGCCAGCCCCGCCGTCGCCGATCGTCTGGGCAAGGCCGGCATGCGTGTGGCCGCCAGCAGCCCGGCGGAACTGCAGACCCTGCTGGTGCAGGAAATCGCCCGCTGGGGCGAGGTCATCCGCCGCGCGAAGATCGAGCCGGAGTGAGGCCCCGGGCCCCGCCGCGCGTGGCCCGCCACTGGCGAACGGCCTTGCGGTCTGCGTCCGCGATGCCGCTCACTCCTTGTAGTAGACGATCTGGTGCGTCACCGCCAGCAGTTCGCCGTCAGGTCCCCACATCTCGGCGGCCTGGTCGAAGAAGCCCTTGCTGAACTGGTGCGCGCGTGCATGTCCCAGCAGGTGCTGCTGGCCGATGCGCGCGAGCGCTGCGCCATCGGCATGGAAATAGACCGTGAACGAGACGGTGCCGATGGGCACCCAAGCCGGCCGGCGCACGAACAGGCGCGGGAAGAAGACATCGCACAAGGCGGCCAGCGCGGGGAAATCCAGCGCGCGTGGCGGCTCGTCGCGCACCCACTGCAGGCTCACCGAATCGGCGTTTTCGCCGACGGGACGCGAGGCCTGGCTGAGCAGTCCGCCCTTGACGAAGCGCATGTCGTAGGCCGAGGTCCAGCGCGCACGCGCCAGCGGCAGCAGGCGGTCCAGACCCGACGCAGGTGGCGCGGGCGGGAAGCCCGTCTCCACCGCCGACCAGGTCTCGCGCCGCGTGGCCAGCACGGCCGTGGCCGTGGCGACGGTCGCCTCGCCCTGGCGCATCTGCACCAGCCAATGCTGGGTGGAACGGTTGCTACGCGCGAGCGTCACCTGCACATCGAATGGGCCGTCGGCGATGGGCCCCGCGTAGTTGACGGTCAAGGCCAGCGGTTCGCCCTGGCGCTGCGGGTCCAGCAGCACGGCCTGCAACAGGGTGGCCGCGGTCACGCCGCCGAAGGGGCCGACCATGTTGCCGTAGGCCGGCGAGGTGGCACCGCGCCACAGGCCCTGGCCGGGCTGCGGCTGCAGTTCGAGGGCCTGGTCGAAAGGGTGCGGGGCAGGTGTGGACATCGGTCGTGCGGTTGAAGCGGTTGCGCCGGTTGTAGCAGCTTGCGGCGCGCGCCGCGGTCGCCGGGACGACACGGCCACTGGCGCGTGATCCCCTTGGGCGCGCCATCGGAAGCCACACCGCCACCGCGATGGAATAAATCCCGGGTCTGCGGTGTTTACCGTCGTATCACCCACACTTCCGGAGATCCGACATGATTCGCAGACTCACGCTGTCCGCCTTTGCCCTGACTGCCTTGCTGGCCGCGGGCTGTGCGTCCACGATGGGCGCCGGGGCCCCCGCCCGTGCCGCCGACGGGGTGCTGATCGGCTCCAACGGCATGGCGCTGTACACCTTCGACCGCGACGCCACCCCCGGCAAGAGCGCGTGCAACGGCCCCTGCGCCACCAACTGGCCGCCGCTGATGGCATCGGCCAGTGCAGCATCCATGGGCGACTGGACCATCATCACGCGCGACGACGGCGGCAAGCAGTGGGCCTACAAGAGCAAGCCCCTGTACTTCTGGATCAAGGACCAGAAGCCGGGCGACCGCACCGGCGACGGTTTCAACAACGTGTGGCACCTGGCGCGCCCCTGATCCGCACATTGCAGGTATGGCTGTCGAAGAGATCCTGCCGCACATACCCGCCCTGCGCCGGTATGCGCGGCTGCTCACCGGCGACGCCACGCGGGCCGACGACCTGGTGCAGGACACGCTGGAGCGTGCCTGCCTGAAATGGGCGCTGTGGCAGCCCGGCTCGGTGCTGCGCACCTGGTTGCTGTCGATGATGCACAACCTGCACCGCAACCACCTGCGTGACTGGCGCCACGATGACGGCCATGCCGCGCTGGACGATGCGCCCGAGCCGGCGCACGACCCCTCCGCGCAGGCCGCCGACCGCCTGGACCTGCAGGACGCCCTGGCGGCGCTGCCCGCGCCCATGCGCGAGGTGATGCTGCTGGTGAACGTGGAAGAGTACAGCTACGCCGAAGCCGCCCAGATGCTGGGCGTGCCCGTGGGCACGGTGATGTCGCGCCTGCACCGCGCCCGCGAGCGCCTGCGGCAGACCATGGCGGACCCCGCGCCCGGGCGTCCGACGGCCAATCTCCAACTGGTGAAACGATGAGCGAGGCACTGTCACCCGTCACCGACGACGAACTGCACGCGTTCGTCGACGCCCAACTCGACCCCGCGCGCCTGAGTGCCGTGCTGGCCTGGCTGCGGGCGCAGCCCGACGATGCCGCGCGTGTGCTGGAGTGGCAGGCGCAGCGCGTGCGCCTGCGTCAGATGCTGCGCGCGATCGACCCCGGCCCGACACCGGCGGTCTTGACCGACGTGGTGATGCGGGCCTCACGCAAGGGCCGCCGTCAGGTGCCGTGGCTGCAGGCCGCGGCCGTGCTGATGCTGGTGACCGTGGGTGTGGCCGGCGGCCACTACTGGGGCCAGGCTGGCGCGCCGGCCGAGGCGCTCACGGTCGCTGCGTCCCCGCGCTTCGTGCGCGAGGCGGTGGCGGCGCATGCGGTGTTCGTTCCGGAGACGCGCCATCCGGTGGAGGTCACGGCGGCCGACGAGGCACACCTGGTGCAGTGGCTCAGCCGCCGCCTGGGCGCGCCGCTGAAGGTGCCGTCGCTGGCCAAGTACGGCTACCGGCTGCTGGGCGGGCGGCTGCTGCCCGGCGAGAGCACGCCGCGCGCGCAGTTCATGTTCGAAAACCCGCAGGGCGGCCGCGTCACGCTGTACGTCGCGGTCTTTGCGCCGGGTCAGGCGCCGGATGCCACCTCGTTCCGCTCGGTGCGTGCGGGCGACGAAGAGTCCTTCTACTGGATCGAGGACCGATTCGGCTACGCCCTCAGCGCCAAGGCCACCGGCCCGGACATGCAGGCCATGGCCCGCGAGATCTACGCGCAGCTGCAACCCTGACGGCGCGTCCGGCGGCTCACGCCGCCCGCGGCATCAAGGCGTGCCGTTGCAGCCGTGGTGCTGAAAGCCCGGCCGCGCGGCCAGGCGCGCAAACCAGGCGTCGACGTGCGGCAGTGAAGGCCGCTCCATGGGCACCAGGCGCCAGCGGTTCGTGGCCAGGCCCAGCACGATGTCGGCCAGCGTGAACGCGGGGCCGGCCGCAAAGGCCTGTGTGCGCGCGAGCTGCGCGTCCAGGATGCCCATCAGCCGGTTCCAGGAATCGATGCTGGCCTGCTGCGCGGCCGGGTCCTGGTGCTGCGGGCTGCCGCGCACACGGCCCATGAATACCGGGCGCCAGGCGCTGTTCAGATCGGTGGCCTGCCAGTCCATCCACTGCTCGACCCGGGCGCGCGCCAGGGGCTCCTGCGGCAGCAGGTCGTCGCGGCCGCTGCGCGCGGCGAGGTAGCGGCAGATGGTGTTCGATTCCCACAGCACCGCGTCGCCATCCACCAGCACCGGCACCAGGCCGTTGGGGTTGAGCGCCAGGTAGGCGGGGTCCTGCGTGGAGCGGGGCGTGCCCGAGCCCCATTCCTCGTGGGCGATGGCCAGCCCCAGCTCGTCGCACAGCCACAGGACCTTGCGGACGTTGATCGAGCTGGACTTGCCCAGCAGGCGCGGCGGTGCGGCGCCGGCCGCTGCCGCGGCGGATTCAGGCGCCACTGCTGCCGGCGACCGCGCGCGAGCGGGCGCGGCGCGGAGTGGCGTCCGGGGCCGATGCCTTCGACGCGCGTGCAGGTTTCGCCGCCTTGGCTGGCTTGGCCTCGGCCGCAGTTTGCGCCTGGGCCTTCGCGGCTGGGCGTGCCTTCGGCGCCGGCAGCCGCGCCGGCGCGCGCGGCAGCACCGCATCCTCCAGCTCGTCCATGGCCTCGGCCGCATACACCGCCAGACGCTGGATGCTGGGCACCGAGGTGTGGCAGGCCGTGAAACCGAAATTCATGAAACCCGCATAGCTCTCGCAGGTGATGTTCAGCGCCTGCCCGTGCGTCACGATGGACGCCGGGTAGATCGCCAGCAGCTCCGCGCCGCGGAAATACAACGGCGTCTCGGGTCCGGGCACGTTGGAGATGGTGATGTTGAACATCGGCCGCACGCGCCCGCCCATGCCCGTGAGCAGCGTCAGGATGGTCGGCGCCATCAGCAGCATCGTGTACTGCATCATGGCCGCGCGCGGCAGGCTCTGCACATGCGCCTTGGCGTGCTGCACCGATTGGTGGATGGCATACAGCCGCGCGTCGGCTTCGGCGATGTCGGTGCCCAGCGTCGAGACGATGAAGCTGATCGCGTTGCCCGTGCCTTCGTCGTCCTGCGGGCGCACGGAGACCGGGATGCCGGCCGTCAGCGGCTTGTCCGGCAGGCTGTTGCCTTCCTGCAGATAACGCCGCAGCGCACCGCCGCAGACGGCCAGCACCACGTCGTTGAGCGTGCAGCGGCCGGCCTGTGCCACGGCACGCAGCCGCTCCATCGACACCTGGATGGTCGCGAAGCGGCGCTTCTCGCGCACGCGGCCGTTGAGCATGGAGATCGGCGCATCGAAGGGCACCACCATGCCTTCGGTCGGGTTGCCGATGCGCGTGACCATCTTGCCGAAGGCCGAGGCCAGCTGCGGCAGTGATTTGGCCTGTTGGCTCAGACCCTGCAGCGCGGCTTCGGTGACGCTGGTCATCGTGGGCGGCGGTCCGCGGCGGTCCAGTGCACGCGGCTTGGACGGCGTGCCCGCGGCCCAGAACGGCGGCAGTTTCTCGCTCTTGCGCACATCGGTGGCCATCGCGCGCTGCAGCAGCTTCATGCCGCTGACGCCGTCGATCAGCGAGTGGTGCATCTTGATGAACATCGCGTAGCGGTTGCCCGCCAGGCCTTCGATCAGCGTGCACTCCCAGGGCGGCCGCGTCAGGTCGATGGGCGTGCTCTGCAGCCGGCCGATGAGCTCGCCGAGTTCGCGTTCGCCGCCGGGCCAGGGCAGGGCGGCGTGGCGCACGTGGTACTCCAGATCGATCGCGTCGTCCTCGATCCAGGCGGGCACCGGGTTCTTGCTGAAGGCAAATTTGAGCCGCCGGTTCCACGGGGCGCTGAACGTGCGGTGGCTGCGGAACTCGGCCATCAGCACCCGCATGTAATCCTGCGGCGCGTCCTCGGGCAGGCGGAACTGCAGCAGCCCGCCGACGTGGTTGGGCGTGGCACGCGACTCGGTGAAGAGCCAGGCCGCGTCCAGCGGGTTCAGGCGGATGGCCTCGGCGCTCATGGCGGGCTCCTCATGCCGCCACGCGCTTGCGGGCGGCGGCCTTCACGGGGACGGCCGGCGCGGGGGCGGCCGCCTTTTTCACCACACGCTTGGCCGCGGCCGGCACCGGCGCGGGCGGCAGCTTCACGGCGGCGCGCCGCGGGGCGGCCTTCTTCGCGGGCGCGGCCTTCGCGGCCGGTTGTGCCACCGGGGCCGGCGCAGCGCTCTTGCGGGTGCGCTTGGCAGCTGCGGGTGCCGCTGCCTCCACCGCGGCCGCAGCCGGCGCCTTGGCGCGGCCCGGCGTCTTGCGCGCAGCCGGCGCGGCGGCGCTGCCGCGCTTCTTCCAGGTCAGACGGGCCTTCTTGGCCAGTTCCACGACCTTGGCGATGTCCTCGTCGGAATACACGCCCTTGACGCCGGAAATCGCCGAGAGCTTCATGCCGTGCTTCAGGCCCAGCTTGTAGATCTCCTTGACCTTTTCCCACTCGGTGTCGCGGCCGACGGTGAACACCTCGAAGCGGCCTTCCAGCGCCAGCACGATGGTCTCGGCCAGGCAGGCGTAGATGACATTGGGCGGCAGGCCGATGCTCTTGAGGCCCTTGACCTTGGTGGGCAGTTCGATCTCGCCGGACTCGATGACCAGCACATCGGGCCGCTTGGCCACTTCTTCCGGCGGCAGGTCCAGCGGGCGGGCCACGTCGGTGATCACGCAGCCGGGCTTGACCTTGGTGATGTCCAGGATCTTCTTGCCCGCGCCCGAGGTGGACGTGACGATCATGTCCATGTCGGCCAGCAGGCTGTCGTAGTCGGTGGAGCACACCACCTTCGCGGCCGGGGTGTCCTCGAGGATGCTGGCCTTGAGCTCGTCGAGCTTCTTCATGTCGCGCCCGGCGATGACCACCTCGTCGAAGGCCATGGCCAGCAGCCGCGCGCTGACCGAGCCGATCGAGCCGCTGGCGCCGATGACCATGGTCTTGGCCATCACCTTCTTGGTCTTCGGGTCGACCTGGACCAGGCCCATGCGCTTCATCGCATCGGCCGCGGCCCACAGCGCGCCGCTGGCGGAATAGCTGTTGCCCGTGGTGATGGGCAGGCGCGAACGCCGCGCCACCGTGACGCCGGCATCGCCGACCACCTTGGTGAAGGCGCCCAGGCCCATGATCTGCGCGCCCAGCTTCTCGGCGATGCGGCTGGCGTGCAGCAGGCGGCGATAGGTGAATTCCGGGCTGCGCGCGAGCATTTCCTTGGGCGTGCCGCCCACGCTGATGAGCCAGCCCTCGGCTTCGGCGCCAGACGGCGAGACGATGTTCTCCATCTTGCAATAGACCATCGGCGGCATGTGCGCGGCCATGGTCTCGACCTGGTCCATGATGAACTTGGGCGTGGCCTTGGGGATCGGGAAGCCCTTGCGGATGAACTCCTGGCTCAGCGGGTGCACCACGAAGGCAAAACGGCGGATGTTGCGGAAGCTGCCGGTGGGGTGCAGCAGGCGCGGCTTGATGTCGAGTTCGTCGAGGATCTCGACGAAGTCGTCGTCCGACACTTCCTCGTGCGGCTTGCCCAGTGCGGCCAGGATCATGGCCTCGATGACATTGGTGCCCACCACGCGGTCGAAGAGCTGCGGCGACACGTCGATCACCAGGTTGACGCGGCAATGCTTGAAGAAGGCCAGGCGCTCGTCGTCCACCGCAGAGGTGATGACCGTCTTGCCCGCCAGGTTGGCCGGGCTGCCCACTTCCTTGAGCTCGTGGAAAGTGCCCACGACCACGTGCGCCTTGCTCACGGCGGAGGCGATGCGCGCGCTCTTGTAGCCCGACAGCATGCCCTCGAGCATTTCGCCGGACTTGCCCGACAGCGCCCAGTCGCTGCCCTTGGCGTAGAGCTCCAGCTGCTGCAGCGAGGTCAGCATCGTCGGCGCGCCGGTCTGCGCCAGTGCATCGGCGAAGTTCAGGTTGGGCGTGTAGTCCGACAGGGCCACGGCCATGTCGTAGTTGCGCATGCCCGACAGGAACAGCACGATGTTGTTGTCGAAGTAGTGGCCCAGGTGGTTCTGCACCCAGCGCACCGCGCGCACCTGCAGCAGCCGGCGCAGCGTGGCGCCGGTGGTGGCGGGCACGCGCGTGACCACGTTGAGCAGCCGGCGCGTTTCCTTGTTGATCACCGTGTTCTGGCCCACATGCCAGTGGTCGCCGATCTCGCCCAGGCCGATGGCGTCGGCGTTGGCCTGGTGGCGGCGCATGAGTTCCCAGGCCTTGCCGGTGTCGTCGTCTGCCCCGACGCGCTGGACCTTGAAACGATGGCCGAGAAAATCGGTCTCGAAGGCGAAGTTCTGCTTCGACGAGCCCAGCGATACGGTGACGACGTTTTTCATGCGGTGTGGTCCTCAGGCAAGCGGGATGCGGAAGCGCGGGCGACGGGGCGCCCGCGGAATACAAAGGTCGCGCGGGCCGTTCAGCCGGTGCGCGGGTTGCGGCCCGTGCGCGTCGGCGCGTTGGACGTGGCGGCTGATTTGGCGCGAGGCTTGCGCGCGGCCGGCGCGGCCGGCGCGGCGGCTTCGTCGGTCTTGGCTGCTGCACGGCGCCGTGGCGCGGGCTTGGATGCGGGCGCCGCGGCGCTGTCGCCTGCCGCCTGCGCCGGCAGCAGCTTGCGGATCATCGCCTCGCACTCGCCCTGCGTCATGTAGCGCGGCACCGGGTAACCGGTGTGCGCCTCGTGGCAGGCGGCCTTGGCCAGTGCCGGGATGTCGGCTTCCTTCAGCGCGGCCAGCGTGGTGGGGATGCCCAGCGCGGCGTTCATCGCGATCACGGCATCCAGGAATTTCTGCGCCGCGGTGTCGTCGTCGTCGCTCTCGTCGGCCACCTTGGCGCGAATGGCCAGCTGCGCCATGCGGTCGGCCGCCTCGGGCATCGAAAACTCCAGCACGTGCGGCAGCACGATGGCGTTGGCCAGGCCGTGCGGCGTGTGATAACGCCCGCCGAACTGGTGCGCGATGGCGTGCACGTAGCCCACGTTGGCCCGCGTGAAGGCCATGCCGGCGTAGGTGGAGGCCAGCGACATCTTCTCGCGCGCCTGCAGGTTGCTGCCTTCGCGGTAGGCGATGGGCAGGTTCTCGAAGATCAGGCCCACGGCCGACAGCGCCAGGCCGTCGGTCTGCGGCGTGGCCCAGTGGCCGATGTAGGCCTCCACGGCATGCGTGAGCGCGTCGATGCCGGTGGCCGCGGTGATGGACGGCGGCAGGCCGGTCATCAGGCTGGGGTCCAGCGCCGCCATCTTGGGCACCATGCGCGTGTCGACGATGACCAGCTTGCTCTTGCGGTCGGGGTCGGAAATGACCGCGGCCACCGTGACTTCGGAGCCCGTGCCGGCCGTGGTGGGCACGGCATAGATGGGCACCGGGTTGCGCAGGCCCTTGAAGTAGCCGGCCAGCTGGCGCAGCGTCTTGTTCGGGTTGGAGATGGACACGGCGATAGCCTTGGACGCATCCATCGACGAGCCGCCGCCGAAGGCGACGATGGCGTCGCAGTCGTTCTGGCGGAAGAACTCGATGCCACGTTCGATCAGCGGGATCGGCGCATCGGGCGTGATCTCGTCGAACACCACGTACGCCGCGCCGCCGGCCTCCAGCGCGTCGGTCAGCTGCTTGAGCAGGCCCAGCTTGCTGATGATGGCATCGGTGACGATGAGGATCTTCGTGTGGCCGAAGCCCGCCACGGCCTGGCCCAGGCGCGCGCTGGAGCCGGGGCCCACCAGCAGCGTGGGCTGCGGGATGGGCAGGAAGCGCGTGACCTTGCCCACGCCTTTCATCAAGGCGCCCAGGCCCATGGCCCGGGTCGATTCCGGAATCAGATCGAGTATCACGGCCGGTCTCCTGCTGTCATTGGCATTGGCACCGTCATCGAGGACGAGCAGTGCATTGTGACGAGTCGGACCCGGTTTCCGTGGAGAGGTCTGTCTAGGGGAAAAGCCGGAGCCGGTGTCCCCGCCCCGGCGGACGCGCCGGGTTTGCAGACGAAGCGCTTCAGCCCTGCGGCGCCGGCGGCGGGCCGGACATGTGCATCAGCTCCCAGTAGTGGCCGTCGAGGTCCTCGAAGCCATGGAAGTACATGAAGCCGTGGTCCGTGGGCGGGCGCGGTGCACTGCCGCCGGCGGCCAGCGCGCGCGACACCAGGCTGTCCACTTCCTCGCGGCTGGTGCAATCCAGGCAGATCAGCACCTGACGGTCTTTCTTCGGGTCGCCCACGGGGCGGTCGGTGAAGCTCTGGAAGAAGTCGCGCATCAGCAGCATCGCGAACAGCTTGTCGCCCAGCACCAGGCAGGCACCCTGGTCGTTGCTGTAGTCGGGGTTGAAGCGGTAGCCCAGGGCCTCGTAGAACGTGCGGGCACGCGGCAGGTCGGTGATCGGCAGGTTGACGAATATCTGGGTGTGCATGGCGGGCTCCTTCATGGGCGTGCGTCGCGGCGGGCTTCGGTGTCGACCCGACGAAGCATGGCGCCGATTCGACCGTGCCGGCCGTCGAGCGTCCAGTCTTGGGGAAAGTCCCGAGGTCGAGGTCGGGGCTGTGCCGTGGCGCTGGGACCCGCAGGCGCGCTGGTGCCTTCTTGCCATGCGGAACGAGATTCCAATCTGGAATCGATGCACGGGGCGCTTCCCACAATGCCCCATCACCGATCCACGGTGCGTCGCAGGACCCCCGCCCATGCCGTCTACCGTCTACGTGCTCAACGGCTCGAACCTCAACATGCTGGGCCAGCGCGAGCCCGGCCTGTACGGGCACACGACGCTGGCACAGATCGAACAGCAGGTGCGTGCGCTGGCCGACGAGCTGCGGCTGGATTGCGAGTTCCGCCAGACCAACCATGAAGGCGTGCTCGTGGACTGGATCCAGGAGGCCTTTGCGCGCGATGCCGCCGTGGTCATCAACCCGGCCGGGTTTTCGTTCGGCCGCGTGCCGGTGATCGACGCGTTGAAACTGCTGCGGCGCCCGGTCGTCGAGATCCACCTCACCAACATCCACCAGCGGCCGCCGCCCTACAACGATTCGCTGGTGTCGCAGGTGGCCGCCGGCGTCATCTGCGGCCTCGGAGCCGACAGCTACCTGCTGGGCCTGCGCGCCGCCGCGGCACTGCTGGCACGCCAGGACGCCGCTGCCGCGTCCGCGGCGTCCTGATCACCCGGCGACGGTCGCCGACACCTCCCCCCAGAAACCGAACTTCCAGGAGACACCACCATGACCTTCGAAACCCGCCGCCGCGAACTTCTGCTGGGCCTGGCCGCCATGGCCGCCGGCACCACGCCCGCCTGGGCGCAGAGCAAGCCCGTGCTGCGCCTGGCCGCCGTGTTCTCCGACAAGGACATCCGCGCCGACATGGTCCGCATGATCGCCAAGGAGGTGGAGTCCGACGCCACCATCGAGCCCTTCCTCGGCGGCACGATGTTCAAGCAGGGCACCGAACTCGTGGCGCTGCAGCGCGACAACCTCGAGATCGGCAACGTCGCGCCGCAGGACATCACCAAGCAGGTGCCGGCCTGGTCCATCCTGACCTCGGCCTACCTGTTCCGCGATGCGAACCACCTGAACGCCTTCTTCGCCAGCGACGCGGGGCAGGAGATGAAGCAGATGGCCGAGTCGCAGCTGAAGATCAAGATCCTCGCGCCGGTGTTCTACGGCACGCGGCAGGTGGGCCTGAAGTCGAAGAAGCGCGTGGCCACGCCGGCCGACCTGTCGGGCGTCAAGCTGCGCATGCCCCCGGGCGACGCCTGGCTGATGCTGGGCCGCTCGATCGGCGCCAACCCCACGCCGATGGCCTATGCCGAGACCTACACGGGCTTGCAGACCGGCGCCATCGACGGCCAGGACAACCCGCTGCCCAACGTGCAGAACATGAAGTTCTACGAGGTGATGGGGCAGATCGTGCTGACCTCGCACCTGGTGGCCTTCGACGTGCTGAGCATGAGCATGAAGAGCTGGAATGCGATGACGCCGGCCAAGCAGCGTGCCTTCCAGGCGGCGGTGGACAAGGCCGTGGCCTGGAGCACCGCCGAGCACCTCAAGCGCGAAGCCGAACTGGCGGACGGCTTCCGCAAGCAGGGCCTCGATGTCTATGCGCCCGACACTGCCGCCTTCCGTGCCTTCGCGCAGAAGACCTACCTGGCGTCCGACGAGGCCAAGGCCTGGCCCAAGGGCATGCTCGAGCGTGTCAATGCGATGAAGTGAACGCAGGGCCCGCGAGCCTTCCGTTTGCTTGCCGCACGCGCCGCCGCCGCGCCAAGCGGCGCGTGCATACCCAGCAGGAGATTTCATGCAACGCCGTCTGCGCGGCACGATCGAATGGATCCGCCGCCGGGCGGAGAACCTCTGCGTCGCGATGCTGGCGCTGATGTTCATCGCCTTCATCATCCAGATCGTCTTCCGCTACGTCTTCAACTTCCCCGTGGGCTGGACCTCGGAGATCTCGGTCATCGCCTGGCTCTACATCGTGCTGCTGGGCTCGGCCTTCTGGCTGAAGGAAGGCGAGGAGATCCGTTTCGACCTGATCACCGCGCAGGTGGGCCCGCGCACCGGCCGCGTGATCGGTTTCGTGGTCGCCGTGGCGGCGGCGGTGATCTTCGCCGTCTCGCTGCCCGCCACATGGAAGTACGTGAGCTTCATGAAGGTCGAGAGCACGTCCTACCTGAAGATCCGGCTGGACCTGCTGTATGCCGTCTACGTGATCTTTGCGTTGGCGGTGGTCGTGCGTTATGCATGGGCCGCGTGGCGCCACCTGCGCGGCCACGACGCGGCCTCTGATGTCGACCTGGCCGATCGGGGATACGGACTGTGAACTTCACCGGTGCGTTTGCGTGGTCGATCTACGCGATCCTGGGCCTGAGCCTGCTGGGCCTGCCCGTGGGCCACGCGATGCTCGCGGGCTCGGTGGTCTACCTCTACATGGCCGGGCTGGACATGGGCACGGCCGCGGAGCAGCTGCTCAACGGCATGATGACCAGCTACCTGCTGCTGGCCATTCCGCTGTTCGTGCTGGCGGCGGAGTTCATGAATACCGGCAGCATCATGGACCGGCTGCTGAGCTTCTGCAACGCCATCGTCGGGCGCTTCCGCGGCGGGCTGGCGCAGGTCAACGTGGCGCAGAGCGTGGTCTTCGCCAGCATGTCGGGCTCCGCGCTGGCCGATGCCGCCGGCTCCGGGCGCCTGATGCAGACCATGATGACGCAGGACGGCAAGTACCCGCCGGCCTACGCCGCGGCGCTGACCGCGGTGTCCTCGGTGATCGGCCCGATCATGCCGCCGTCGATTCCGCTGGTGCTCTACGCGCTGGTGTCCAACACCTCGGTGGGCTACCTGTTCCTGGGCGGCATCGTGCCGGCGCTGCTGCTGGGCGGTGTGCAGATGGCGCTGATCGCGGCCACGGCGCGGCGCCGCAACTTCCCCGTCGAGGCGAAGGTGCCGCTGCGCGAGATGCCGCGCGTGGCGCGCGAGGCGCTGCCCGCGCTGCTGATGCCGGTGATCCTGCTGGGCTTCCTCTACAGCGGCGTGACCACGCCCACCGAGGCGGCGGCCGTGGCGGCGGCGTACGCGCTGCTGATTTCCGCACTGCTGTACCGCAGCGTCACCGGGCGCGACGTCTACGCGGCCCTGCGCACCAGCGCACGCGTGACGGTGTCCATCGGCATGCTGATCGCGGGCGCCATCGCCTTCAATTACGTGGTCACGGCCGAAAACCTGCCGCGCACGCTGGGCCAGCTCATGAAGGCCTACGAGTTCAGTGCGCTGGGCTACCTGTTGATGGTCAATGTGCTGCTGTTGCTGCTGGGCTGTTTTCTCGAGGGCACGACCATCATCCTGGTCATCCTGCCGGTGCTCACGCCTGCGGCGATGGCGCTGGGCATCGACCCGGTGCATTTCGGCGTGATGGCGGTGACCAACATCATGATCGGCCTGGTCACGCCGCCCTATGGGCTGCTGCTGTTCATGATGACCAAGATCGCCAACGTGCCGCTTCGCGATCTGGTGCAGGAGATGTGGCCCTTCCTGATCGTCATGATCGCGGCGCTGGCGCTCATCGCCTTCGTGCCCGGACTCACGCTCTTCCTGCCCCGCCTGATGGGCTACCAGGGCTGATGGGTTTCAGGCCTTGCCCAGCGGTGGCCGCCCGAACAGCGACGACGAGCGGCTGATCGGCCCCAGCTGCGCCGCGGCGGCCAGCAGCGCCGGCGCCAGCACCTGCATCCGCGCCCGCGTGAGCCGCTGGCGCGGACCGGCGATGCTGATCACGCCGATGGCCTGTGCGCCGCGCATCACCGGCGCGGCCATGGCCGACATGCCCGGTGCAAACACCTCGTCGATGGTCGAAAAGCCCTGGCTGCGCGCCTCGGCCAGCATCGGCAGCAGCGCGGCGATGGTGGTGGGTGCACGCGGGCCGTAGTCCTTGGGCAGGCCGAAGCCCTGGCGGCTGACGAGTTCCAGCGCGCGTTCGTCGCTCAGCGTCAGCAGCCAGGCGTGGCCGGAAGCGGTGCACGACAGGCGCGCATCCATGCCCATGTCCGGGTCGTAGCGCAGGCCCTTGCGCGTGCCCTGTGCCTTGGAGACCCAGGTCAGGCGTTCGTCGTCGACGATGGACAGGCGCACGAGTTCGCCGGACGCCTGGGCCAGCCGCTCGAGCAGCGGCTCGGCGATGTCCACGATGCCGGTGCTGCTGAGGAAGGCCAGGCCCAGCGAGGCGATCTTGCCTGTCAGCACATAGTCGCCATGGCTGTGCAGCTGTCGCACGTAACCGCGGCGCTGCAACTCTGCCAGCAAGCGGTGGCAGGCGCTGCGCGGGATCTCGAGCTCGTCGGCCAGCGCGCTCATCGACATGCCTTCGGGCTGGCCGCACAGGCGCTCCAGCAGGGCCAGGCCGCGGTCCAGGGCCAGTGTCACGACGGCTCCCGGCGTTCAGCGGCAGGCACGCCGGCAGCCGAGCCGGTGGGTGCCGCGTCCCGCCAGGGCGTGGCAGCAGGACCGCCGGCGCGGCGTGTTGCCGGTGTGCCGATCGCAAGCCGCAGCGGGGAAGGTGGGAGGAGGTTCATGGCGCCGGATGCCGATGCGTGCGGCGCGGGTGCGCGTGCAGGCATCGATGGTGGCATTGGAAATCGGCCACACCCGCCGGCGGCTGCGGGTATGCCCGGGCGCGCGGCTGCACAAGGCCGCGGCACCGCGCGGCCACCGTCAGCCCGAGGTGCCCCGCGCGTGCTACGGTGGCGCGTGGCCAATCGACTGCGATCCCTGTGGCAGCGCATCCGCACCTGGTGGGCGGTGCGGCTGGGCGTCTGGCGTGGGCGCTGGCAGACGCAGCACGTGGAGGTGGCACGCTGGGGCTGGTGGGCCTGGCCCTGGGCCAGCCGCCGCTGGGCCTTCAGCCTGTACCGCCCCGCAGGCCTGCCGGACGAGCAGGCCGCGCCCTTGATCATCGTGCTGCATGGCTGCCGCCAGCGCGCCATCGCCTTCGCCCAGGCCAGCGGCTGGGTCGCGGCGGCCGACCGCAGCCGGATGCGGCTGCTGTGCCCGCAGCAGCGTCCGGGCGCCAGCCTGTACCGCTGCTGGAACTGGTTCCACCCGGCCGCACAAGGCGGTCGCGGCGAGCTCGACGTGGTGCTGCAGGCGCTGCGGGTGGTCTGTGATCAGGTGGCTTGCCGCCGCGTCGCGGTCGTGGGCCTGAGCGCCGGCGGCGGGCTGGCCGCGCTGCTGGCCTTCCACGGGGCCGAGCACGTGGATGCGGTGGTGGCCGTGGCGGCACCGCCACTGATGGGCAGCGCCTTCGTGCAGGATCCGCGGCAGCTGATGCGCGACGGCCTGTCGATCCGGCCCTCGGTGGCCGTGATGCCGCGCCGCCGCTGTGCGCCGCTGCTGGTGCTGCATGGCGCGGCCGATGCGGTGGTGAACCCCGTGTGTGCCGAGCAGCTGGCCGAACAGGCGCGCAGCGTGCTGGCACGTGAGCCCGGCGTGCTGTCGAGCCAGACCCGGGATGCAGGCACCGACTGGCGCATCGACGGGCACCTGCGCCTGCGTCTGGTCCTGCTGCCGGGGCTGGGCCACGTCTGGAGCGGGGCGCCCGGCGGGCACGACCATGTCGAGTCGGAAGGCCCGCCGCTGACCGACCTGGCGCTGGATTTCCTGCGGCGCGTGGGCGTGCTGGACGCCGCATGAGACCCGCCCGCTGACCCGCCGGCGACATCCAGCGATCCGGCGCGCTTTCCGCCTGCTTTTCGGCGCCGTCGGCGCGGCTGTCTCGGCCATATTCGACCGTATCTGCCGGTCACGCGTCCGCGTGGCGTGGCCGGACCTGTCTTTCGAAGCCGATTCCCATGCGCCGCCACCAATTCCTGACCGCCCTCCTGGCCCTGGCCGCCGCGCCCACGCGCGCACAGCCGTCGACAGGCATCACTGTCAGCACCAACAACACACCGGTCGACCGGCAGGCGCTGGAACAGCTGGGCCAGGAAGCCTTCAGGCGCATCGGCCTGCAGCTCACGCTGACCAGCCTGCCGTCCGAGCGTTCGCTGGTGGCCGCCAACCACGGCGAGGTGGATGGCGAGGGCCTGCGCATCGCCGGCCTGGAAGCCAACTACCCGAACCTCGTGCGCGTGCCCGAACGTTTCATCGGCGTGAGTTTCGTGGCCTTCGCCAGGAACGCATCGATCCCGGTAGCCGGCGGATGGCCGGCGCTGAAGCCCTACCGCGTGGCCTTCATCAACGGCTGGAAGCTCTTCGAAGCCCAGGTCACGGCCGCGCAATCGATACACAAGGTCGACAAGGCCGAGCAGCTGTTCCAGATGCTGGCGCACGACCGCATCGACCTGGCGCTGTACACACGCGCCGACGGCCTGGCGATGGCTCGCTCGATGGGCTTGAGTGACGTGGTGGCGCTGTCGCCTGCGCTCAAGGATGTGGACATGTACCTCTACCTGCACAAGCGCCACCAGGCGCTGGTGCCCCGGTTGGACAAGGCGCTGCAGGACATGAAGAGCGACGGCAGCTGGCGTCGCATCATGGCCTCGGTGGCCGGCGCCTGAACGGCCGGCCCCCGGGCGGAGAACGGATCCCCGTGCGTTTGCAGGCCTTCGGCGGATGGCTGGGTTGGCGCAGCCGCCTCGTGCAGCGGCTGCTGGGCTGGGCGCTGCTGGTCGGCCTGGCTGGCGCCCTGGCCATGACGGCCTGGGAAGGTGTCGATGCGTATCGCGAACGCACGGAAGAAGCCCGGACGTCGCTGACCAACCTGGCGATCTTTGCGGCGCCGTCGCTCACCGAGAGTCTGTGGGTCTTCGACGAGGAGCAGCTGCGCCTGCAGGTCAGGGCGCTGGCCGGACTGCAGGACGTGTCCCTGGCCCGGCTCGATGCCGACGGGCAGCGCACGCTGCAATTCGGCGCGGGACAAGCGACGGAATGGACCATCGAATACCAGATGGACCTGGTGCGCGAAACGCCCGGCGGCAGCAAGACCCTGGGCACGCTCACGCTGGCGCGTGACCTCTCCGGCGTGCGCCGCAACATCCTCATGTCGGGCCTGTGGGGATTTCTCGCGCACAGCCTGATCATCGTGTCCTGCGTGCTGGTGATGGCCTGGGCCTACCACCACACCGTCACGCGGCGCATGCTGGAGCTGGGCCGGCACCTGCGCGGCATCACGGCCGAGGACCTGCGACGCTCGGCACCCGTGCCGCCGCCGCAGCTTCCCGCGCCGGCCGCGCGCGACGAGGTGGACGATCTGGTCGCCTCGGTGGCCACACTGCAGGCCACGGGCCAGGCGGCGTTGCGTGAGGTCGAACGTCAGAACGCGCTGCTGCGCAGCCTGATGGACACGATCCCCGACCTGGTCTGGCTGAAGGACCCCGAGGGCCGCTACCTGGCTGCCAACCGGCGCTTCGAGGCCCTGGTGGGCCACACTGCCGAGCAGCTGATGGGCCGCAGCGACTACGAATTCTTCGATACCGAGACGGCGGACTTCTTCCGCGCCAACGACCGCGCAGCCGCAGCGGCGGGCAAGCCCACGGTCAACGAAGAAACGCTGACCTTTGCGTCCGACGGCTATGTGGGCCTGTTCGAGACGATCAAGACGCCGATGGTGGACAGCGACGGCGCGCTGATGGGTGTGCTGGGCATTGCGCGCGACGTCAGCGTGCAGCGGCGCGCGGCCGAAGCGCTGCACGAGCGCGAGGAGATCTTCCGCAGCATCGTCAGCCAGGCGGCCGACGCCATCGTGCTGATCGATCCGGCGGACGGGCACTTCGTGGAATTCAACGACGCGGCCAGCGCCGCACTGGGCTACTCACGCGAGGCCTTTGGGCAGCTGTCGGTGGCCGACGTCGTCGCGGACGTGGCGCCGCAGGCCTTGCTGGCCGATCTGCAGACCGTGGCCGACGGCCACCAGCGTGACACCGAGCGCGTGCACCGGCACAGCGACGGCACGCGGCGCCACCGCGTGGTCAGCCAGGCGGGCGTGCAGGTGCGCGGTCGCCGGCTCGTCACGGCGATCTGGCACGACATCACCGAGCGCAAGCACGAAGAAGCAGCCATCGCCGAAGAGCGGCGCGTGCGCGACACCTACCTGGAGACCATTCCCGGCATCGCCTATGTGCTCACGCGCGACCGTCGGCTGCTGTACGGCAACCGCACGCTCGAACTGGTGGCCGGCACGCGGGCCATCCAGGCCATGGCACAAGGGCAGCCCAGCCACTTCACCTGCCCGGAAGACGAGCCGCGGCTGGCCGAGGCCGTCGCCCGGACGTTCGATGAGGGTGCCGCCGAAATCACGGTCTGCGTGCATACGGGCAGTGGCGAGCGGCGGACCTACCTGATGCACGCGCGCCGCGTGGAGATGGTCGGCGAGCCGGTGCTGGTGGGCACCGGCATCGACGTGACCGACCGGGCCGTGGCCGAGCAGGCGCTGCAGCAGTTGAATGCCCAACTGGAACAGCGGGTGGAAGAGCGCACGGCCGCCTTGCGCGTGGCCAAGGAGCAGGCGGACGCCTCGAGCCGCACCAAGTCCGCCTTCCTGGCCAACATGTCGCACGAGATCCGCACGCCGCTGAATGCGATCACCGGCATGGCCTACCTGATGCGCCGCCACGGGCTGGAGCCCGAACAGCGCGAGCGCATCGACCGCATCCAGGCCGCCAGCGCGCACCTGCTGGGCATCATCAACGCGATCCTGGAGCTGTCGAAGATCGAAGCCGGCAAGGTGACGCTGGCCGAGCAGGTCTTCGACGTGAACGAACTGCTCATGGGCGTGGCCACCATGGTGGGCGAACGGGCGCACGAAAAGGGCCTGCGCGTGCACGTGCGCTCGGACGGCGTGGCGCGGATCTGGGTGGGTGACCTGACGCGGCTGAACCAGGCCCTGCTGAACTACGCGACGAATGCGGTGAAGTTCACCGAGTCGGGCAGCGTGGAGATCCGCGTGCGCACGGTCGAAGAGGACGCCGACGGCGCGCTGCTGCGATTCGAGGTGGTCGACACCGGCATCGGCATCGAGCCCGCGGCGATTCCCCGGCTGTTCAGCGCCTTCGAGCAGGCCGACGCGAGCATCACGCGCCAGTACGGCGGCACCGGGCTGGGGCTGGCCATCACGCGCAAGCTGGCCGAGGTGATGGGTGGCCAGGCGGGCATGGACAGCCGCGTCGGCGCCGGCAGCACCTTCTGGTTCACGGCCCGTCTGGCGCATCCCGCCGCGGGCGTGACGGCGGGTTCTGCCGCCGTGGCCGATGCGGGCGATGAACTGCTGCTGAAGCAACGCTTCGCCGGTCGACGCGTGCTGCTGGTGGAAGACGAGCCGGTCAACCGCGAGGTGGCGGTCGAGCTCCTCGCGGACGCCGGCCTGCGGGTGGACGTGGCCGAAGACGGCGCGGTCGCGCTGCATCTGGCGAGCCGCTCCTCGTACGCACTGGTGCTGATGGACGTGCAGATGCCGGTGATGGACGGGCTCACCGCGACGCGCGCGATCCGCCGCATCGCCGGCCTGGAGCAGCTGCCCATCATCGCGATGACGGCCAACGCGTTTCACGAAGACCGGCAGGCCTGCGAAGCGGCCGGCATGAGTGATTTCGTGGCCAAGCCGATCGACGCGGGCCTGCTGTACCGCACCCTCTACCGCTGGCTGGCCATTGCCGAGGCTCTGGCCGCGCGGGCGCTGCCGGGTCCCGACGGCGGGTCAGCCGCCAGTCGTCCCACGGCCATGGGTCAGCCGTCCGGACCGCGGTCCGGTGCGGACCGGCTGGTGGCGATGGCCGCGACAGCGAACACGACCGCCGGCGGCGACACCACGCCGCCTGCTGCGGATGGCGGGCTGGCACTGGCCGTGCCGGACCTGATGGGGCGGCTGCGCGCCAGCGGCGTGTTCGACCTCGCGCAGGGCCTGGCCATCGTGCGCGGACGCCCGGAGCGCCTGGAACGGGTGCTGCGCCACTTTGTCGACGGGCTGCCTCAGCGGATGCAGACGCTGTCCGATCACCTGGCCCGCGCCGAATGGCAGGCCGGCGGCGACCTGGCGCATTCGGTCAAGGGCGCGGCCGGCACGCTGGGTGCGCGGCACGTCGCGCAGACTGCCGAAGCACTCGAGCGTTTGCTGCGCGTGGACGAACCCGGACGGGCCGCATCAGCCCAGGAGCGCCTGGCCGCCCTGCAGCGCGCGGGCCAGACACTCATCGACACCGTCGGCTGAGAAGCTCACAGCTTCTGAGGTGATCAGAACCAGCGCAACGCCACCAGCGCGATCTGCGGCCAGATGATCAACAAGGCCACCGCGATCATGTTGGCCACCAGGAAGGGCATCACGCCACGGAAGATGGTGGCCAGCGGGATCGAGGGCACCATGGTGCGCACGGTGAAGACATTCATGCCCACCGGCGGCGTGAGCATGCCGACCTCGATCATCATCGTCACGAAGATGCCGAACCAGATCGGGTTGACGCCCACTTCCACCGCCACCGCAGTGAAGATGGGCACGGTCAGCAGCATCAGGCCCATGGCTTCCATCAGGCAGCCCAGCACCAGGTAGATCACCACCATCGCCAGCAGCACGCCGGTGGCGCCGAAATGCTGCGCCTGGATCCACTCCACCAGCTGCATCGTCATGCCCGACAGGGTGATGAACTGGGCGAAGGCCAGTGCACCGAAGACGATGGCGAAGATCATCGCCGTCGTGCTGCCGGTCTCGACGAGGCAGTCGCGCAGCGCCGCCAGGGACATGCGCCGGCGCGCCACCGCGATGAGCCACGCACCCGCCGCGCCGATGCCGGCCGATTCCGTCGCGGTGAAGACGCCGGAATAGAGCCCGCCCATCACGCCGGCAAACAGCACCAGCACCGACCACACACCCTTGAGCGCGCGGACGCGTTCGGCCAGCGGCAGCTTCGGGCCCGGCGGGCCGAGCTTGGGGTTCAGCGTCACGGTCACCCACACCGCGCCGATGAACAGCAGCGTCAGCAACAGGCCCGGCAAGACGGTGGCGATGAAAAGCTTGCGGATATCGGTCTCGGTGAGCAGGCCGAAGATCACCAGCGGCACCGAGGGCGGTATCAACACACCCAGCACGCCGGCCGAGGCCACCGAGCCGCTGGACAGGCGGTCGTCGTAGCCCAGGCGGCGGATCGGCGGGATGGCGACCTTGCTCATCGTGGCGGCCGTGGCGATCGAGCTGCCCGAGATGGCCGCGAACAGCGCACACGAGGCCACCGTGGCGTGTGCCAAGCCGCCCTTCAGGTGGCCCAGCCAGGCATTGGCGGCGTCGTAGAGCTCGTTGCTGATGTCCGCCCGGTGCACGAACAGGCCCATCAGGATGAACATCGGCAGCACCGACATGCCGTAGTTGGCCGACGAGTCGATAACGATCTGGCCCAGCATGGACAGTGCCGGATCCAGCCCGCGCAACCAGGCAAATCCGCCCACGCCTGCCAGCAACATGGCCCAGGCCAGCGGCACGCCGCAGAAGGCCAGCAGGAAGACGACGGCGAAGCCGATGAGTGCGGTGGTCACGGCTTTGCCTCTTTCGATGCGGGGTGGCCGCGCAGCCCCTGCCACAGCATGCCGGCCATGATGACGCAGGACATCGCAGCAAAAGCGCACAGCACGTAGGCCAGCGGCGCTTGCGGCAGGCCCAGCACGACGGTGCGCGTGCTGGACGCGGCGTCACTGGCGGCCTGCTCCCACAGGCGCCAAGTCACCAGCAGCAGCGCGGCCAGGCTGAAGGTGTCGCACAGCACCTGGCGCAGCTGCGCGACGCGGCCGTGCACCAGACCGTCGATCAGGCTCACGGTGACATGGCCCCGCTTGCGCGTGACCAGCGGCAGCGCGGTGAAGATCACCAGTGCCATCGCGTACTGGATGATCTCGACGCTGCCGCGTATGGGCGCGGAGAAGAGGTAGCGCGCGAAGACGTCCGCAAAGGTCAGCACGACGATCAGCGCCAGCGGCAAGGCGCTGAGCAGACCGAGCACACGACCGAGGACATCGTTCCCGGCTGGCGCAGGCGCGGCGTGGTCCGACATGGCTTGACTTTCGCGTTCAGGTGACGGCGGGAGGGCCGGTGACGTGTCGGCGCGATTACTTGGCGTTCTTGCGCGCCTCTTCGCGGTAGAAGGCCAGCGCCGCGGCGCCGTCCACACCCGCCGCCTTGGCGTCGGCCACCCATGCGTCTTCGATGGGCTTGGCCAGCTTCATCAGGTCGGCCGCCAGCGCCGGGCCGGCGTCCTTGATGGTCATGCTGGCCGCTGCTTCCGCGCGCACCTTGGCCTCGATCTCGTCGTACACCGCGGTGCGCGCCGCGAAAGCCTCGCCACCCATCTTCAAGATGGTCTCGCGGTCCTTCGGCGCGATCGATTCCCACTTCTTCTTGTTCATGAAGATGGCAAACGACGGCGAGGTCAGGCCGCCCGGCAGGTCGACGATGTGCTTGGCGTACTGCAACGTCTTGAAGGCCGCGGCGTCCATCGCCGAGTACCCGGCGAAGGCGTCCACCGTGCCGCCGGAGATGATTTCGTGGCTGCGCACCGCGGGCGCGGCCACCACGCCGGCGCCGGCACCTTCCAGCACCTTGGCGGCCGGGCCGGGCAGGCCGTAGATCTTCATGCCCTTGAGCTGCGCGGTGTTCTCGATGGGCCCCTTCATCGAGAAGATGGGCCCCGGCAGGCCGACCCACATGGCGATCAGCTGCACGTCCTTGTATTCGTTGGCCGGCTTGAAGAATTTCTCGTGCGTGCGCCACAGCGCCATCGAGCTGCCCTTGGACGTGGTGTTCACGCCGGGCAGCTGCGGCAGCTGCGACAGCTTGGCCTGCGGCATCAGGCCGTGGAACTGGTAGGCCATGTCGAACACACCCTTGGTCACGCCGTCCAACTGCTGGTGCGGCGCCGCCAGGCTGCTGGACGGGATCTCGAACTTGACGCGGCCCTCGGTGGCCTTGGTGATGTCCTCGATCCAGGGCTTGAGGATGCGGGTGTTGACCGGGTGCAACGGCTGGATGAAGAAGTTGAACAGCACCGTGGTCTGCGCGGCGGCGGGCAGCGGCAGGCCTGCGGCGAAAACGGCGGCAGTGGCTGCAGCGGCGAGGGTGAAGCGGCGGGTGGTCATGGTTCTTGTCTCCTGGGGAAAGGGTGGTCGATGACTCTCGGAATACGGGGGAACACGAGGCCCGGCTCAGGCGGCCGAGGACACGGGCGGGTCGAAGACCACACCGCAGCTCGGCGCGATGGCCACGGCCTTGCCCGGGCTGCCGATGTTGTGCAGCTTGCGGTAGAGCTCCACGAGCCGGCCCGCGGGCGTGGCCCAGAACAGCGCATGTACCGGCTTGCCGCTGTTGTTGAAGAAGGCATGCGGGATGCCGCGCGGCAGATGACCCACCTCGCCGCGGCGCACCACGCCGCGCTTTCCGCCGATGAGCACGTCGATCTCGCCGTCCAGCGGCATGAGGTATTCGTCCTGCTCGGCGTGGGTGTGCGGGGGCACGAAGGTCTCTTCCGGAAACACCGCGTACCAGGTGAAGCGCTCGTCGGTGATTTCCTTGGGGATGTAAACCTGGCCGAGCACGTTCCACACCACGCCGTCCAGGCCTTCGGGCGTGCGGCTGACTTCGGGGATCAGGTCTCGGCTCATTGGGTTGCCCTCCGCGCTGTGCGCTGCGGGATTCGCGCTTGGGAGCGGCCCGGCGCGCTCATTCAGTGGTCCTTCCGGTCAGCGTGTCCAGCGTGTGCTTGACCAGCGGGTTGGTGGAGGCGAAGCGGGGCTTGAACCGCTGGCGCTGCGCAGCGAGGTCGGCCTCGTCGGCATAGCCGATCAGGATGCCGGCCTCGGCGATGCGGGCCTGGATCTCGGTGGATTCGATCACGTCGTCAGGAATCGTCACGCGCTGCCGCGGCTGGCGCGCCCAGCGGAACAGCGCCTCGTGCAGCCGCGCACGCACGGCCTGGTGCTCGGCGTCGGCGCTCGCGCCGAGGTCGCGCAGTTCCTTCGGATCGGTGTCCAGATCGAAGAGCATGGGACGGTAGCCTTCGGTCAGCACGTATTTCCAGCGGCCGTCGAAAGCCATGCGCATCCAGGCCTCGCGCGAGGGTGTGCCCAGTTCGATGCGCGAGTCCTGGAAGGCGTAGTCGCATTCGCACACCGCGATCTCGCGCCAGTTCGTGGGTGTCTGACCGAACAGCAGTGGGCGCAGCGAGCGGCCGTCCATGATGTGCGGCAGGGGCTGGCCCTCGTAGACATCCAGGAAGGTGGGTGCGAGGTCCACCGCTTCCACCAGTGCACTGCTGCGTGTGCCACGCGTGGCGTCGGCCCGCGGGTCGGGGTCGGCAATGATCAGCGGCGTGCGCACCACGGGCTCATGGAACATTTCCTTCTCGCCCAGCCAGTGGTCGCCCAGGAAGTCACCATGGTCGGCGCAGAACACCACCATCGTCTCCTGGGTCAAACCCTGCGCGTCCATGAAGGCAAACAGGCGGCCGAGTTCGTCGTCGATCTGCTTGATCAGGCCCATGTAGCCCACCATCACGGCGTCGCGCACCTGCGGCTGCGTGAAGGTGCGCGAAACGCGGTGATGTGTCATCGCGCCGTAGATGGGATGGGGATCGCGCAGCTCGTCGTCGGACCGCACCAGCGGCAGAGCGTCTTGTGGGCTGTACATGCCGGCGTAGGGCGCGGGCACCACGTACGGCCAGTGCGGCTTGATGTAACTCAGGTGCATGAGCCAGGGCTGCTGGCCGCCCTGCGCCTGGGCCTCGCGCATGAAGTCCATGGCGCGGTTCGTGGTGTACGCGGTCTCGGAATGCTCCGCCGGCACGCGCGCCGGCAGGTGGCTGTATTTCAGGAACCAGCCCGAGTGCAGCGAGCCGTCGGTATCGGTCACCGTATTCGCCCAGGCCTCCCACGGGTTGTCGCCGCCGAAGCCGTGTTCGCGCAGGTACTGGTTGTAGTGCGGATCGGGGTCGTGGCCGGAGAACGGGTGCAGCCCGTCGTCGCGCTCGTAGGGGTCGAAGCCGCACTCGCTGATGCGGATGCCGATGGCGGACTTGGGGTCGATGCCCATGCGCGCCATGCCCGATTGGTCGGCCCGCATGTGCGTCTTGCCGACCAGCACGCTGCGCACGCCCAATGGCCGCAGGTGATCACCCATGGTCATCTCGCCGGCCTTGAGCGGCACGAAGTTCCAGCTCACGCCATGCGCATGCATGTAGCGTCCGGTGTAGTAGGACATGCGCGAAGGCCCGCACACCGGCGACTGCACATAAGCCCGGTCGAAGACCACGCCGCGTGCGGCCAGGGCATCGATGTGCGGTGTGTGCAGCCGCGGATGACCGTAGCAGGAGAGGTAGTCCCAGCGCAGCTGGTCGCACATGATGAACAGGATGTTCTTCGCACGTCGGCTCAAGGGACCCTCCCGGCGCTACGCCAATCGACCGTGCCGATACTAGGCAGCGGCCGCGCGGCTGTCGCATGGCTTGTGGTGAAGTCGATTACCATGGGTTATCGCTCCCTCCGGGATGACCCTTGCGCCTGCAGCACCTGCACCTCATCCTGGCGCTGGCCGAGGCCGGCAGCCTGCGCGCCGCGGCCACACGGCTGAACGTGACGCAGCCGGCGCTGACCAAGTCGCTGCGCCAGCTCGAGGAAGAATTCGGCGCGGCCCTGGTGCTGCGCATGCCCAAGGGCGTGCGGCTGACGACGGCTGGCGAACTGCTGGCCGCGCGCGCGGCCACTGCCGTGCGCGAGATCGAGCGCGCGCGCGAAGAAGTGGCCTGGCAGCAGCGCCACGCGCAGGTTCAGGCGCAGGTGTCGGTGGGCGTCTCGCCGGCGGCGGCCATCGTCCTGATGCCCGGCGCGCTCGGGCGCTTGCGGGCGCGCTGGCCGCAGGTGCGCGTGAACGTGCTCGACGCCATCTACCCGCGCGCGCTGACGATGGTGCGTGGCGGCGAACTCGACCTGGCGGTGGGCCCGCTGCCGCGCGACGGTGCCGGGCGCGACCTGCGTGTGCAGCCGCTGTTCGATGCGCAGCAGGTGCTGGTGGCGCGCGCGGGCCACCCCTTGGCCGGCGCGCAGCGCCTGGCCGACCTGGAACATGCCGCGTGGGTCGTGACGGGACCGCCGCACGGACCGGGCGATCCGGCGCACCTGGGTTTCGAGCGGCTGGGCCTGGCCACGCCGCCGGTGACGCTGCAGTGCGAATCCTTCGCCACGCTGGTGGCATTGATGCCCAGCGTGGATGTGGTGGGCATCATGCCGGCCGGTTTCTTCGAACACTATGCGGGCCCGCTGGGCCTGGTGAAGCTGGCCATGCAGGACGCCTTGCCGCGCGTCACGCTGCATGCCGTGTGGCGCGCCGATGCGCCGCTGACCGCGCCGGCCGCGCGTCTGCTCGACACGCTGGAGCAGGAGGCCCTGGGCGTGCGCGCGCGACGCATCTGAGGATCCGACGCTGGCCCGATACAGGTCCGACCGAGGTCCAGGGGCGGAAGGGGGCTGGCGGATCAGATCAGCTGCTGACGGCGTCGCGCAGCAGGCGTTCGGCGGCGCGCTCGGCAATCATGATCGTCGGCGCATTGGTATTGCCCGAGACCAGCGTCGGCATCACCGAGGCATCCACGACACGCAGGCCTTGCGTGCCGCGCACGCGCAGTTCGGGGTCGACGACGGACCGCGCGTCGCCGCCCATGCGGCAGGTGCCCACCGGGTGGTAGACCGTCACCGCCGTGGCCCGCACCCAGTCCAGCAGCGCCTCGTCGCTGTCGACGGCAGGCCCCGGATCGGCCTCTTCGTGGATCACGCCTTGCAGCGCCGGTTGCGCGGCCAGGCGGCGCGCCAGGCGCACGCCTCGCAGGGTGCGCGCGGCGTCGTCCGGGTCTTCCAGGAAGTGCCCGCAGATCGACGGCGGCGTGTCCATGCCCGGCGCGGCGGCCATCACCTCGCCGCGGCTGCGCGGGCGCAACACGCACACGCTGGATTGGAAGCCGGGCGCGCGGTGCGGCGGCTGGCCCATGCCCTCGCTGGTGAATTCGATGAAGTGGAACTGCAGGTCGGGGCGCGATTCGTCGGGCGCGCTGCGGCAGAAGGCACCGGCGCGGATCGGCGCCTGCGCCAGCCGGCCGCGACGCGTGAGCGCGTAAGTGGCGACTTCCTTCGCGGCGCGCCAGCGTTGGTGGTACAGGTCGTTCAGGCTCCAGGGCCTTGCGAGCGTGTAGCGCAGCCGCGCCTGCAGATGGTCCTGCAGGTTGTGGCCGACTTCCGGGGCGTGCACACGCAGCGGCACGCCCAGCGATTGCAGGTGCGCACCGTCGCCGATGCCCGAGCACTGCAGCAGCTGCGGGCTGTGGATGGCGCCGGCCGCCACGATCACCTCGCGTGCGGCGCGCACCTCCAGCGCCTGGCCGTCGCGGCGCAGCGCCACGCCCACGGCACGGTGGCTGTCGTCCAGCAGCAGGCGCTGCGCGGCGGCATCGGTCCAGACCTCGAGGTTCGGCCGGCCGCGTGTGCGCGCCAGGTAGGCCGCGGCGCTGCTGCAGCGCCGGCCCCTGTCCAGTGTGTGCTGGTAGTAGCCGATGCCCTCCTGCGTTCCGCCGTTGAAGTCGTTTGTCAGGGGCCAGCCGACTTGCCGGCCGGCTGCGATGAGCGCGTCGCACAGCGCGCCGTCGGCGGGCGGCGTGCTCACCGCCAGCGGACCGTCGCGGTGGTGCAGCGGTCCTTCGGGCAGGCTGCGGTTGCCCTCGGCGCGCAGGAAGTAGGGCAGCACCTCGCGCCAGCCCCAGCCGCTGCAGCCGGCGGCGGCCCAGGCGTCGTAGTCCTCGGCCTGGCCGCGCATGTAGATCATGCCGTTCATCGAACTCGTGCCGCCCAGCGTGCGCCCGCGTGGGCAGGGGATGCGACGACCGCGCATGGCCGGCTCCGGCGCCGTGGGCAGCCGCCACTCCAGCGCCGGGTCGCGCAGGGCAATCTGCAAGCCCAGCGGCAGGTGGATCCAGCGTGAGCGGTCGGGCGGACCGGCCTCCAGCATCAACACGCGGTGCCGCCCGTCGGCGCTGAGCCGGTCGGCCAGCACGCAGCCGGCCGAGCCCGCGCCGACGATCACGTAGTCGAAGGTGGGAGAGCTGACGCTTGAGTTCATGCCCAATGCCGCTGGCGTACGTCGTCGAAATGCGCGGCCAGTGCGTCGATGCGCGAGCGCTGTTCCGCGCTGAGTGTGTGGCCCGGCACCATCGTGTGCTGCACCGTGAACGGACACACCACCTCGGTCGACACACCGGCGAGTTCTTCCAGCACCGCCAGGCCGAAGAAGGGCACGGAAGCGGGGCAGTAGCCGCCTTCGTGTGTCATCACCAGCCGGCCCTGCGCATGCCGCGCCGCCACGCCGGCCGCGGCGCGTGTCATCCAGCGAAAGCTCACGTCGTCCAGCAGCATGCGGCCCAGCGGGTCGAAGCGGCCGGCGTCGTAGCCGCAGGCCACGATCACGAGTTCGGGCCTGAAGGCGTCCAGCGCGGGCAGCAGCACGCGATCGAAGGCGTGGTGGTAGGCGCCATCGCCGCAGCCCGCGGGCAAGGGCAGGTTCAGGTTGTAGCCGAGGCCTGCGCCGCTGCCGATTTCGTCGGCCGCGCCGCGCACCTGCAGGTAGCCGGCCTCCTGGTGGATGGACAGCGTCAGCACGTCGGCGCGCGCTTCGAAGCAGGCCTGCGTGCCATTGCCGAAATGCACGTCCCAGTCGAGGATGGCCACGCGCTGCAGGCCATGGTGGCGGACCGCATGTTCGGCCGCCAGCGCGGCATTGGCAAAGATGCAGAAGCCCATCGCGCGTTGCGGCTCGGCGTGGTGGCCCGGCGGCCGTGTCAGCGCGTAGGCGTGCTGCACCGTGCCGCGCATCACCGCGTCCACCGCGGCCAGCGCGCTGCCGGCGGAACGCCGCGCGCAGTCCCAGCCGTTGCTGCTGATGGGTGCGCCGATGCCCAGCTCGCCGCCGCCGGCCGCGGCCGTGCGTTCGACATGTGCCACGTGCGCCGCGCTGTGCAGGCGTTCGAGTTCGGCCACCGTGGCGTCGCGCGCGGGCAGGCGATGCAGCTGGTCGAGCAGCCCGCTGGTCGTGGCCAGGTTCAGCAGCCGCCGCTTGGGATCCGGGTTCTCGATGTGGCGGTTGTAGGGCTCGATCCAGCCGCCGGGCTTGAGCATCAGCGCGTAGTTGCCGGGGTCGTGCCAGAAGCAGAGTTCGTCGCTGACGAATCCGGTGCGCATGCGGGTGCTCCTCGTGCGGGCGCCCGCGGCGGAGTCGGCGCGGGTGCGGGTGCCGACGATAGATCGGTCGCGCGTCGCTGGCGCCGCCGATGGCACCTGTCGTAAACCCTGATGGGCCCGCACGCTGCCGCGTGGCCCATGATCACGTCCGGCGCGGCACGGGTGTGGATCGGACACCGTGCAGGTGCCCGCCGGCGCGGCGACGACCATCGCGTGTCCAAGACCGCCGTACGCCGGTTCGTAAGCTTTCGGGAGCCGCCACATGCCCATCGACATCGCCAGCATCCAGGTCCGCCTGGACGGACTCTTTCCGCACCTCATGGGCGTGAGGCTCGTGGCCGTCGAGCCCGAGCGCGTGCTCGCCGAGATGCCGGTGCGCGCCGATCTCTGCACCGCTGGCGGCATCCTGCACGGCGGCGCCCACATGGCCTTTGCCGACACACTGGGCGCGGTGGGCACGCTTGTCAACCTGCCCGCCGGCAAGTGGACGACCACCACCGACTCCAGCACCAAATTCATTGCCGCAGCACCCGTCGGCGGAACCGTCACCGGCGAGTGCGTCGCGCTGCACCGCGGGCGCACGACCATGGTCTGGCAGACGTCCATCCGGCGCGCCGACGGCAAGCTGTGCGCCGTGGTGACGCAGACGCAGCTGGTGATCGACGCACCAGGCTGAGCGCCTGCGCCGCGATACTTGCAGACGCCATGGACACTGCTGCTGCCCCACCCCTGCCGCTGGATGCACCCCAGTGCCCCTTGTGTGGCGGACCGAACGGCTGCGCCGCTGCTGCATCGGGCCGTTTCGACGGGCCGTGCTGGTGCCAGGACGTGCGCTTCACGCCGGCACTGCTGGCGCGTGTGCCGCCCGAATCCAGAGGAACGGCCTGTGTGTGCAGGCGCTGCGCGGAAGGCCGAGAGTCATGAGCATCGAATTGCCCAAGGACGTCCGCGCCGAGGCGGTGTCGTCCATCGAACGCTGGTTCCAGGAGAACATGGACGAGCGCATCGGCAATGTCACGGCCGGCGCGCTGCTGGGCTTCTTCCTCGAGGAGATCGGCCCGTCGATCTACAACAAGGCTGTCACCGACGTGCAAGAGCGCCTGCAGGCCCGCATCATGGAACTCGACATCGAGGTTCACGAGGACGAGTTTCCGTTCTGGAAGCGACAGCCCAAGACGGCGCGCGGCCGCCGGTAGTCTGTCTGCCGGCGCTGCGGGCGTGACCGTCGAAGCCGCGCATGCGGCTGTCGATGTCACCAGCCAGCGGCCTTGCGTGTGCCGCGGCGCTGTCGGACACTCGGCCAACAAACAGGGAGTCCGTCCACTGCCGCGCAGCGCGTGCGGGGCGGCCAACATCGTTGGGGGAGATCATCATGGGCCTCGGCTCGTTCGGCACCCGCGTTCCGCGGCACTTGTGGATCGTCGGTGTGCTCTCACTGCTGTGGAACAGCGTGGGCGCCTTCGATTACGTCATGACCGAGACCCGGAATGCAGACTACCTGCGAGGCTTCACGCCCGAGCAGCTGGCCTACTTCACCGGCTTTCCGAAATGGGTGGTGGCCGCCTGGGCGCTGGCCGTCTGGGGCGGTGTCGCGGGTTCGCTGGGCCTGCTGTGGCGCAAGCGCTGGGCGGTGCCGGTCTTGGGCCTCTCGCTGGCTGCCATGGCCGTGACCTTCACCCACAACTTCGTGCTCACCAATGGCATGGCCGTGATGGGCGGCGTGGGTGCGCTGGCCTTCACGGGCGCCATCGTGGCCGTGGGCATCGCGCTGTTTTTCTATGCGCGAAGCCTGGCGCGCAAGGGCGTGCTTCGGTAGAGCCGGCACACAGCAGGGAGACCCCGTTGATCCACGGTTCCTGCCACTGCGGCGCCGTCACCTGGCGCTTCGATGCGATGCCCGAAGGGGCCACCGCCTGCAATTGCACGGTCTGCCGCCGCTACGGCGTGCTGTGGATCTACGACTACGAGGGCGAAGGGGTGCACGTCAGCGGGCCGACCACCGCGTACGTCCGCGGCAAGGCCATCGAATTCCACTTCTGCCCGTCCTGCGGCTGCGTCTCGCACTGGCGCGCGCAGAAGGCCGACGAGGACGGCCGCCGGCGCATGGCCGTCAACCTGCGCCTGACCGAACCCGAGGCCGTGGCGAAGGTGCCGATCGATCACTTCGACGGGCTGGACAGCTTCGAAGACCTGCCACGCGACGGCAAGTGCGTGGCGGACTACTGGTTCTAGCGTGGCGACCGCCGACGGCTCGCCCCCACACGACAGTCCCGAGCAGGGCGTGAAGAAGGCCGGCATGGCCTTCCCGTTCATCGATCATGTCGGCGTGCGCATCGAGGAGATCGGCCAGGGGACGAGCCGGCTGACGCTGCGCGTCCAACCCTTTCACAACAACTCGCAAGGGGTCGTGCACGGCGGCGCCCTGTTCACGCTGGCGGACACCGGCATGGGCGCCGCGCTCTATGCCGTCCCGGGTCCGCAGGAACGCGGGTCGACCCTCGAGATCAAGATCAACTATTTCAAGCCGGTGCGCGCCGGTACGGTCGAGTGCCGCAGCCAGGTCGTGCACCGGGGGCGCACGGTGGCCAATCTCGAGTCCTCGCTCTTCGTGGACGGCGTGCTGATGGCCAAGGCCAACGGCAGCTTCGCCATCTTCGAGCCGAAGGCGAAGAGCGGCACGGACTAGGCGGCGCCGCTCTTCCGACCGTGCGTCGCCTTGCCGGGGGTGTTTGAACTCCCTATGCTCGATCCCGGCGCAGTTGTTCCATGACCGATCAGGACGCCCATGCCCAGCTGGCAGGCCCGCTTCATCAGCTTCGTGCTGCGCGTATTCGTCAAGCGCCGGCTGCGCGTGCCCATCGACCCGGCGGCGGTGCGGCGTCAGGTCCGCACCGCATGGCTGTCGCGGAAGCTGCTGGCGCGCATCGGCCGTTTCTTGTGCGGTGCGGCCTTGAGCGAGGGTGTGACCGAGGCCGCCAGCAACCCGGTATCCGGCGACCGGGTGGATGTCGGACCCGATTCAAGCCCGCGCGCGGATTTCGGCGTGCTGTATCTGCACGGTGGCGGCTACTTCTTCTGCTCGGCGCAGACCCATCGACCGCTGACGCTGGGCCTGGCCGATGCGCTCGGTGCACCGGTCTGGGCGCCGGACTACCGGCTGGCGCCCGAGTCGCCTTATCCGGCGGCGCTCGATGATGCGCTGAGCACCTACCGACACCTGCTCGCCAGCGAACCGGCGCGGCGCTGGGTGCTGGCCGGTGACTCGGCCGGCGGTGGGCTGGCGCTGGCACTGGCCACGCGCATCCGCGACCAGGGCCTGGCGATGCCGGTGGCGCTGGCGCTGTATTCGCCGTGGACCGACCTGAGCTGCAGCGGCGAATCGCTGACGAGCAACGGCCGCAGCTGCGCCTTCTTCACTGAAGCATCGGTGCGCAGCGCCGCGCGGTTTTATGTGGGTACGGCCGCGCCCGACCACCCGGAAATCTCGCCCCTGTTCGCCAGGCTGGACGGCCTGCCGCCGATGATCATCTTCGCTGGCGCGGAGGAAGCCTTGCTCGATGACTCCACACGGCTGGCCGCGCGCGCCCGCGAGGCGGGCGTGAGGGTTCAGTTCGAATGCGTGCCCGGCGTGCCGCACGCCTATCCGCTGTTCCGGCGGGTGCTGCCGGAGGGACGTGCTGCGCTGCGCCTGACCGCGGACTTTGTCGCCAGCCTGGGCCCCGCGGCGCCTGCCGCCTCCACCTCGTACGTGGTGATCTCGTAGGGGTTGCCGTCCGGGTCGCTGAAGTAGATCGAGACCGCGACCTGGTGGTCCTCCTCGGTCACCTGGCCGGGCAGCATCGATGCGAGGTGTGCCCTCCAGCGGCGAAACGCCTGTGCGCCGACGCGCCACGCGATGGTCGACCGGCAAGGCTGCACCGGGCGCTCGAACAAGGCGATGTGTATCGTCCCTGAGGGGTTCTGCAGCGTCAGCGGCCCGCCGCCGGTGGCCCAGAACGCCAGCTCGGGTGACCGGGTCAGGCCCAGCACGCGGGCATACCAGGCTTCGGCACGCGCGCGATCGGCGACAAAAACGTGCACGTGGTCGAAGTCTTGAAGTTGGGGCGGCCGGCCCGTGAACACGACCGCAAACTCCTCGCACACCACCGGCATCGATGGGCTGAAGCTGCGGCCCAGCCGTTGGCACTCGCGCCCGAAGAAGGCCGTGTGTGCCCGCCGCCAGAAGGCCAGCGAACCGTCACCTTCGCCTTCGGTGGCGGCGAACTCGGCACTGACGCTGTCGAAGGGCACGATCTGCACACGCCGGGTTTCGATGACGCACAAGGGCTCGCCGGCGAAGTTCGTGACCACGCTCAGGTCACCGGGGGCCGGCACGGGCTTGCCGGCGTCTTCGTAGGCCCACACCAGCGCTGCCGTGGCGCGCTTGCGGCCGGCCAGCACCAGCGCGGCCAGTTCATCCGCACTGGGCGCGTTGTCGTCGAAGTGGAAAGCCTCGATGAAGCGAGGCGTGGGATCGTGCCCGAGCGTGGCGGCATACGCCGACCAGAAGGCCTGGATGCTGGCGGGAATGTCCATGGCGAAGGTTCCTGCGCGCGAAGCTGCCGCTGAGTGTCGCCCAGGTCGGCGATACGCGCGTCGCCAGTCAGATGCGGCCCGCCCGTAAACTGCCGGCATGACTGCCACGGCCATCGTGCTGGCGGCCGGCCGCGGCGAGCGGTTGCGCCCGCTCACCGACCACACACCCAAGCCGCTGCTGAAGGTGGGCGGCCGGCACCTCATCGACTACCACCTGCACGCCCTGGCGACGGGCGGTGTGCAAGCGGCGGTGATCAACACCGCCTGGCTGGAAGAGCAGTTCGAGCCCGCGCTGGGCGATGGCCGCGCACACGGCCTGCGGCTGCACTATTCACACGAGGGCCGTGACCACGGCGGTGCGCTCGAAACCGCTGGCGGCATCGCCAAGGCCCTGCCGCTGCTGGCCGAGGCCTTCTGGGTGGTCTCCGGGGACGTGCTGCTGCCGGGCTTCGCTTTCCCCGACAGCGAACGCCTGTGCTTCGCACAAAGCCCGCTGCACGCGCTGCTGTGGCTGGTGCCCAACGCGCCACATCATCCGCAGGGCGACTTCGGCATCGACGCCAAGGGCTTTGCCGTGCGCGAAGCGCCGCAGCGCCACACCTGGGCCAGCGTGGGCCTGTTCAAGGCGGCGATGTTCGAAGGCATCGCACCGGGCACACGCATGGCCCTGCGCCCGCTGCTGGAGCGCGCGATCGACCAGCAGCGCCTGGGCGCACGCCTGTGGAACGGCGGCTGGATCGATGTGGGGACGGCCGAGCGGCTGCAGCAGGCGCAGGACTGGGTGAGGCGGGCCGCGGGCGTCTAGACCGGCGCCTTCAGCGCGGCTGAAAGTCCGGATCCCCCATCTGCCACAACAGGAAGCTGTAGAGGTCTGCCGAGCGGATCTGCGACTGCGCACGCGTACTGCCCTGGCCGTGGCCCGAGTCGTACTCCAGCCGCAGCAGGATGGGCTTGCCGCTGGTGCTGGCCTGCATCGCACGAGACACGAATTTGGCCGACTGCCACACATCCACCCGGATGTCGTTCACGCCGTGCGTGGCCATGATGGCGGGGTAGGCCGTACCGTCCTTCAACTGGTGGTAGCTGCTCATCGCCAGCAGGGCCTTGAACTCGTCTTCCTTCTTGACGGTGCCGAATTCCGGGATATTGGCCACGCCGTTGGCGCTGGTCTCCATTCGCACCGCGTCCATCACGCCCACTGCGGGCACGGCCACGCCAAACAGATCGGGCCGCTCGGTGACGGCGCGTCCGACAAAGATGCCACCGGCCGATCCCCCATAGATCGCCA
Source organism: Pseudomonadota bacterium (assembly GCA_963205115.1). Taxonomy (GTDB): domain Bacteria; phylum Pseudomonadota; class Gammaproteobacteria; order Burkholderiales; family Burkholderiaceae_C; genus Rubrivivax. The sequence continues at coordinate 114,425 of CAUJHV010000056.1, forward strand.
GGCGCGCGCTGCGCGTGTAGCCCTGGCGGATCAGCCACTCGCCCGCGGCGATCGCGTCCCTCCAGGTGTTGGGCTTGGTGGTCTTCTTGCCCGCGTCGTGCCAGGCGTCGCCGAAGACGCCGCCGCCGCGCACGTGCACATTGGCCCAGATGCCGCCACGCTCCAGCCAGGCGTAGATGCGCGGGCTGAAGTACGGGTCTTCGGTCGAGCCGTAGGCGCCGTAGCCGTAAAGGATGGTCGGGTTGCTGCCGTCGAGCTTGACGTCCTTGCGCGAGACGATGGACAGCGGCACGGCCGTGCCGTCGTGGCTGGTCACCATCACGTCGCGCGCGACCAAGTCGGCGGGCAGATCGAAGGGCCCATCGGCAGCCAGGGCGAGACGTTCCACGCGGTTCGAGGCCGGATCGTAGGCATAGGACTTCGTGGCCTGTGTCCACGTGCCCAGCTTGAAGAGCACACCCGGGCGCTGGTGGTGCGCCGCGCTGAGCTCCACTTCGCCCTGCACTGGCAGGGCCAGCTTCTGCGCCTGTGCGCCGGCGCCGTGCGGCAGCCTGTACAGAGCAGTATTGACGCCTTCGCGGCGCGTGAAATACAGGGCGTCCGCGGCCGCTTCGATCTTCACGATAGGGCCTTCGCCCTGCGGCACCACCACCTCGGCGCGTCCCAGGTCCAGCTGGTCAGCGGGTACGCGCAGGATCTGCTTGCGCGGCGTGCCCTTGGCCGACAGCAGGTAAACCCACTGCGATGTAAAGGCGGCGTGCTGCACCTGGTCGCCTGCCACGACCCAGTTGCGCCACTTGGCGCGGCCCTCGCTGGCGGCCTGCAAGTCGGCGTGCGCCAGCTGTATGTTGCGGTCCACACCCAGGCCGATCCACGCCAAGGCGGTGGGTCGCCCCGGCATCTGGGCCAGCCAGGGCCATGCGTAAGTCGGCAGGCCGAGCTCGGGCGTGCGGCTGGCGCTGAGCACGGGACGGCTGGCGCTGCCGCCGGACAAAGACTGGAAATAGGACGTCCGGTCTCCGAAGCGCTGATCGGGCGGCAGCTTGTCGTAGCCTTCGACCAGACGCGCAAAGAAGAAGCCGCTGCCGTCCTCGAGCCAGGTCACGCCGGCATAACGGATGCGATCGATGGGTGCGATCAATTGCCGGCCGCTGGCGACGTCCATGATCCGCAGACTGCCGATCTCGCCGCCGCCAACCTGCACCGAGTAGGCCAGCAGACGCCCATCGCGCGAGGGGCTGAAATCCATGATCGCGCGCGGCTGGCCGTCACGGGCCTGCTCGGTTTCGGCCTGTGGATCCAGCAGTACGCGCTCGGGCGCTGCAGCGTGTGCGCGCCAGACCAGCTTGAACTGGTTCTCGCCCGGGTTGCGGCGCAGGTAGAACAAGGCGCCGCCCTGCGTGATCTGGGTATCTCCGACCTGGCCGCCGGCTGCCCCTTCGATGGTGCGGATGCGTTCCAGCAGCGGCTGGCGGCCAGGGATGCGGGCGAGGTTGCCCTGCGCCGCATCGGCCTGCGTGCGCATCCACTGCTGCACGTCGGGGCGCTTGACGTCTTCCAGGAAGCGGTAAGGGTCGACGACTGCCGTGCCCCAGTGGGCGTCGGTCACCGGCTGGGCTGGCAAAGGCGCAGGCACGGTCACCGGTGCGGCCCGCACAGGCACGGCCGCAGCGCGCGGCGCCAACGAGGGCGCGCCTGCACAGGCGACCAGCGCGATTGCGGCAGCGACGGCAAGGATCCGGGAGGCGATGTGAACGGACATGACAAATGCGCTCCTGTTAGCGGGGATTCGGGTCGTGGACGCGGATCAATCCGGCTTGATCGCCGCCTCGCGGATCAGCTTCTCGTAGCGCGCTCGCTCGCTGGCGATCAAGTTGCTCAGCCTCTCCGTGGGGCCGGGCTGCACCTCGCCGCCGGCGTTCACCAGGCGGTCGCGGACCTCGGGCGTGATGATGGCCTTCTGGATGGCCGCGTGCAATTGGGCGACCACCGGCGCCGGGAGACCGGCCGGGCCGATGAAGCCGTACCAGACCGCGGCCTCGAAGCCGGGGAAGCCGGCTTCGGCGATGCTGGGGGTGTCCGGGAAGATGGACGTGCGCGTGGGGCTCAGTACGGTCAGAACACGCAGCTTGCCTGACCGCACATGCGGCTGCACCTCCAGCGCATTCACCGCCACGGCCTGGATGTGGCCGGCCAGCACGTCGTTGATGGCGGGCGAGCCGCCCTTGTAGGGCACGTGCGAGAGGTCGATGCCCGCGGCGCGTGCAAACAACTCCACCGCCAGGTGCGGCGTGCTGCCGTTGCCGGGGCTGCCGTAGGTGACGGCATTCGCCTTGGCCTTGGACACGGCGATGAGTTTGGCGATGCTCTCCGGCCCGCTGGCCGCATTCGCCGCGATGACCACCGGCACGCGGCCGACCAGTGAAATCGGCGTGACGTCCCGCGCCGGGTCAAAGGGTGCGGGCTGGTACAGGGATGGATTGGCCGCGATGCTGTTGGCCGTGAGCATCAGCGTGTGGCCGTCGGGCGGGCTGTCGATCAGCGCGCGCATCGCGATATTCGTGCCGGCGCCGGGGCGGTTTTCGACGACAACCGGCTGGCCCAACGTGCTGCCGATCTGCTGGCCCACGGCCCGCGCGATGATGTCCACGGCACCACCTGGCGCGAAGCCGACGATCAGTTTGATGGGCTTGCTGGGATAGGTCTGCGCGGCGACCGGTGCCGCCCCGCCCAGAAGTCCGATGGAGGCGGCGCCGAGCAGGGCAGCGCGGCGTGTGAAGCCGAAAGTCATCGATGTCTCCGTTGAGCGGACGGGGCTCTCACCCCATCCGGTAATCCGCAGAATCTACGCGCTGCACCGCCTTCACATACTCCCGCGTAAACCCGGGCCATAGCGCGACGATGCGTCCGTCGTCGCCGATGCGGTACCAGCTGCGGCATTGGTTCCACACGGAGCCTTTCAGCCGCTGCTGCAATGAATCGTTGTGCGCGGCCATCACCTCGGGCTTTACGTCGATCCAACGGTGGCCGCCTGCGCGCACGGCCTTCATGCAGGCGATGGCGTGCTGCACCTCGGGTTCGATGTACAGCAGCGTGGAGGTGTGGCCCGTTCCGGTATTCGGCCCGAGCATCAGGAAGAGGTTCGGGAAGCCGCTGACGGTGATGCCGTGGTAGGCCTGCGGCCCGTCGGACCAGGCCTGCGCGAGCGTGCGGCCTTCCAGCCCATGCACGGCCACGGAGGACAGCAGGTGCACGGTGTCGAAGCCCGTGGCGCAGACCAGCACGTCGATGTCGCGCCGGCGGCCGTCGCCGGCGATGATGCCCTTGGGCACGATGCGCGTGATGGGCGCGGTGACCAGCTCGACGTGTTCCTGCGTCAGCGCGGGGTAGAAATCGTTCGAATAGATGAGGCGCTTGCAGCCCAGCGGGTAGTTTGGCGTCAGCTTCTCGCGCAGTTCGGGGTCGGCCACCTGGCGTCGGCGGTGCGCGGTGGCGGTCTTGAGCATCGCGCGGCGCGCGAGGCTGCCTTCGTCGAAGCCGCGGCGACCCCACTCGAGCACGCCCCACCACACCGCGCGCACGAGGCGGGCGTAGGGCTCGAAGCGCGCCAGGCGCCGGTCCCACGCACCGTAGGGGCGGTCCAGGCGGGGCAGCACCCAGTTGGCCGTGCGCTGGAAGACATACAGGCGGGTCGCGCGTGCGGCCAGCGGTGCGGTCAGCTGTGAAGCCGTGGAGCCCGTGCCGATGACGGCCACGCGGCGGCCATCCAGCGGCACGCTGGCGTCCCAGCGCGCGGAGTGCAGCCGCGTGCCCTTGAAGCGTTCCAGGCCCGGGATGTCGGGCCAGCGCGGCTGGTTCAGCGGGCCGGTGCTGCAGACGAAAAAACGTGCCTTCAGCCGCTGGCCGTCGGCCGTGCGCAGATTCCACAGGCCGCTGGCTTCGTCGAAACGGGCCTCTTCCAGCTGCGCGTCGAAGCGCATGTGATGCGTCAGCCCGTGGCGTTCGGCCAGCGCCTGCATGTAGGCGCGGATCTCTTGCGCGGGGGCGAAGCGGCGGCTCCAGTCCGGGTTGGGCGCGAAGCTGAAGGAGTAGACCGGCGCAGGCACGTCCACATGCGCGCCGGGGTAGGTGTTGTCCCACCAGGTGCCGCCCAGGCCGGGCTGCTTCTCGAGGATCAGGAAATCGTTGCGTGCGGCCTTCTGCAACTGGATGCCCATGCACAGGCCGGACATGCCGGCGCCCATGATGGCGACCTCGACGACGGGCACACCCTCGTGTTCGCGCCGGGGCAGCTGCGCGCGTGCGAAGGCGCCCAGGCGTGCAATGGCTTCGTCGGCGCTGCGCAGAAAACCCGCCTGCAGCTGGAAGACGTGCCATCGGCCTTGTGTCACCTCGCAGCGCACGCGCACGCCGGCGGCCTGCAAGGCGGTTTCGAGCTGCAGGGCCTGCGGGTGCAGCATCTCGTCGGTGCCGGCCTGGATCAGCGTGGGCGGCAGGCCGCGCAGGTCGCCGCGCAACGGCGAGAGCCCGGGGTCGGCGGGCGAGCGTCCGTTGCGGTACGCGTTGCCGCAGGCGCGTGCCCAGGCGGCGCTGAGCATGGCCTCGCCGGCAGGCGGCGGGGGTGCGTCATCGGGCACGGCGATGTCGGCCCAGGGTGACAGCAGCAACAGCGCGGCCGGCAGCGGCAGGCGCGCATCGCGCAGCGCCTGGGCGGTGGACAGGCTCAGGCCGCCGCCGGCCGAGTCACCGCCCAGCAGCAGCGGGCCCTGTGCGGCCAGCGTGGCGCACACCGCCACGGCGTCGTCGCGTGCAGCCGGGAAGGGCGACTCGGGCGCCAGCCGGTAGTGCGGCACGAAGACCGGCAGGCCCAGCGCGCGGCTCAGGCGCGCCGTCAGCGCGCGGTGCGTGGCCGGCGAGCCGATGCAGTAGGCGCCACCGTGCAGGTAGACCATCGCACCCTGCACATCGGCCGCCACGCCGGCGTCGCGCACCCATTCGCCGGGCACGCCGGCGACTTCGTCCTTCGCGATGTCCACACCGCGCGGCACGGGTGTCGAACGCGCCATCACTTCGAGCCAGCGGCGCTGCCAGGCGATGGGCACGCGCGGCGAGAAAGCCGGGCGGATGAAGACCCGCAGCATCAGGCGGTACAGCGCGGCCACGGTCCATTCGACAAAGCCGTGGGGTTTGAACAGGATCATGATGTGGGCGGTTGGGGGTGTCGGCGCTGCATGGAAACGGCCTGGCGGCGCAGGCGATCGACGATGCGCGACAGCTGCCGGACCTCCTGTGGCCGCAACGGCGAGATCAGTTCGCGGTGGATGTCCAGCACGCGGGGAAACAGGCGGTCGTACAGGCCCTGGCCCTTGGGCGTGAGCGAGACCACGGCATAGCGCCGGTCCGGTCCGGGCGCCGAGCGGCGCACCAGGCCCTTGAGCACCAGCGGCATCAGCGCCTTCGAGGTGCGCGAGCGGTCCATCCCCGCGCGCAGCGCCAGATCCGAAGGCGACAGCGGCCCGAAGGCCGCCAGCAGGCCGATGTAACCCCACTCGTGGCGCGTGATGCCCATCTCCTGCTCGCACAGGCGCACGACCTCGGCGGTGCTGAAACTCAGCAGCACGTGCAGCTGGTAATTCAGCAGGTCCAGGATGCTTTGCGGGTCGTCCAGCCGCGGCTCGCCCATGGATTCGGCGATCCATCGGGTATGCGGGTCGGCAGGCAGTTGAGGCACGTCGGGGGTGGCGAAGCGGATGCGGGTTGATCCCGAGAATAGTTGACTTTTGACACCATCCCGTCGGTTCTTAGCATGCGCACATCATGACGATGTCCGCCGACCAACTCCGCGACGCCAATGCGCGGCACATGCTGCACCCGATGATCGACCCGAAGGCCGTGGCCGCCGCGCCGCCGCTGATCATCGATCGCGCCCAGGGTGTTCACGTCTACGACCTGGACGGCAAGCGCTACCTCGATACGGTGGCCTCGCTGTGGAATGTCAACGTGGGCCACAACCGGCCCGAGCTGAAGGCCGCGCTGATCGAGCAGGTCGACAAGCTGGCCTACTACAGCACTTTCCAGAACACCAGCAACCCGCCGGCCATCGAGCTCTCGGCGCGGCTGATGCGTTTGTTCGCGCCAGAGAAGATGGCGCGTGTGCTGTTCAGCAGCGGCGGCTCGGACGCCATCGAAACGGCCATGAAACTCGCGCGCCAGTACTGGCAGCTCGAGGGCCGCGCGCAGCGCACCAAATTCATCAGCCTGAAGTGGGGCTACCACGGCGTGCATTTCGGCGGGGCCTCGCTCAACGGCAACCCGCTGTTCCGCACGGCCTACGAGCCGCTGATGCCGGGCTGCTTCCAGATCGAGGCGCCCTACACCTACCGCAACACCTGGGACGAGACCGATCCCGCGCGGCTGGCGCGGCGCTGCGCCGACGAACTCGACCGCGCGATCCAGTACCAGGGCCCGGACACCGTGGCCGCCTTCGTGGCCGAGCCGGTGCTGGGCGCCGGCGGTGTGATCGTGCCGCACGAGAGCTACTGGCCGCTGGTGCGCGCGGTGTGCGACAAACACGGCGTGCTGCTGATTTCCGACGAGGTGGTCACCGGCTTCGGCCGCATCGGTGCGATGTGCGGCGCGCGCGCCTGGGGCGTGGCGCCGGATCTCATGGCCATGGCCAAGGGCATCAACTCCGGCTATGTGCCGCTGGGCGCGACGCTGCTCAACGAACGCGTGGCCGCGGCCTTCGACAAGCCCGGCCAGAACGCCGCGCTGATGCACGGTTATACCTACAGCGGCCACGCGCTGGCCTGCGCCGTGGCGCTGGCCAACCTGGATATCGTCGAGCGCGAGGACCTGCCCGGGCAGGCCGCACGCGTGGGCGCGCTGCTGCAGGCGCATCTGACGGCATTCGATCGCTACCCGCAGGTCGGCGACATCCGCGGCAAGGGCCTGATGGCGGCGCTGGAACTCGTGAGCGACCGCGCCAGCAAGGCGCCGCTGATGGTGGCCTCGCCCTTCGCCCGCGCTTTGGTCGAGGCCGCGCGCAGCGAAGGCGCGATCGTGCGCATCCAGGGCAACCGCCTGATCCTCTCGCCGCCGCTGGTCTTCACGCCGGCGGATGTGGACGAGACGGTCCGGATCCTGCATGCGGCGTTTGCGCATGCGGCCAAGGCCACGGCCTGACCCCCGCTGCTGCACACCCACCACAACCCGTTCGACCCCACCCACCGCTCAAGGAGACCTTCATGCAACGACGCATCCTCTGCCTGGCCGCCAGTGCACTGGCCCTCATCGCGCCGCTGGCCGTGCAGGCCCAGGACAAGTGGCCCTCGCGGGCCATCGAGATCATCTACCCCTACCCGCCGGGCAACGACACCGATGCCATCGTGCGCGTGCTGGCGGAAGGCATGAGCAAGCGCCTGGGCGTGCCGGTGCAGGTCATCAACAAACCGGGCGGGGGCGGTGTGGTGGGTTTTGCCGAAATGGTGCGTGCCAAGCCCGACGGCTACACCATCGGCACCTGGCAGCCGGGGCCGGGCATGAGCCAGATCGTGGCCGGCAACACGCCCTACAAGATGAGCGACTACCAGGCCGTGGCCGGCATCCACCCGAACGACTTCGTGCTGGCGTCGCGCGGCAACATCCCGGCGCGCAACCTCAAGGAGTTCGGCGAGTGGGCCAAGAAGCAGGGCAAGCCCATCGTGATCGCCAGCTACGCGCCCGCGGCCGTGCCGGCGCTGATGGCCGCACGCATCGCGCGCAAGGACGGCTGGCCCTACAAGGTGGTGGCCTTCCCCAACCCCAGCGCCAAGGAACTGGTGGCCGGTGATGCCGACCTCTCGACCACCGGCGCAGACATGGTGGCGTCCTACGCCAAGGACGGGCAGGTGAAGGTGATCTCGGCCTGGTCCGAGGAGCGCAACCCGGTGGTGCCGGGCACGCCCACTGCCAAGGAAGAAGGTTATGGCGACCTGTACATCTGGTCCGGCATGGCCGCACCGGCCGGCGTGCCCAAGGAGATCGTCGCGCGCCTGTCGGCCGTCATCGGCGAGACGCTGAAGGACAAGCCGGTGCAGGACACGCTGAAGAAGCTCGGCGTGGGCGCGATGTACATGACGCCCGAGCAAATGACCAAGCGCATCGCGGACGACAGCCAGTGGGTATCGGCGCTGATGAACGAACTCGGCCTGGCCAAGAAGAACTGATGCGGCTGTCCGCACAGGCCGGGCCGCGGAAGTCGTCGCCATGAGCGAGCCCGGGCGGCCGTCACCGTCCGCGCGGACCGAGAGCCTGGCGCTGCTGGTGCTGGCCGCCGTGGCGCTGGGCGCGGTGCTGGGCACGCCCTGGTTGATCGTGCCCTATCGCGCGGACCAGGTCTGGTGGGAGTCGGCGGCCGCGTTCCCGCGTGCGGTGCTGGCGCTGGTGGCGCTGGGTGCGCTGGCCGAAGCCCTGCGGCGCTGGCGCGGCGGTGGCGCCGTGGCTTCCGAGGAGATCGATTCCAGCCAGGCGCATCTGCCGCGGGCCTTGGCCGTGCTGCTGCTGTTCGTGGTCTACGCGCTGGCGGTGCCGGTGCTGGGTTTTGCGGTGAGCACGGCGCTGTTCCTGCTGGCCGCCGCGCGCGTGGTGGGCCTGTCCTGGCGCGCGGCGGTGTGGCTGGCGCTGCCGATGGCGGTGGTGCTGTGGGTGGTCTTCGTGCAGCTGCTGAAGGTCGCTTTCGGCCACGGCCTGCTGTTCTGAGGGCCTCCGCGCATGGACAGCTTCAATACGCTCCTGCAAGGCTTTGCCCAGTTGCAGAGCCTGCCGGTGATGGCCTCGCTGCTGGCCGGCGCGATTCTGGGCATCGTCGTGGGCGTGCTGCCGGGCGTGGGTCCGGGCGTGACCATCGCGGTGCTGCTGCCCTTCACCTACGGCATGACGCCGATGGCCGGCTTGTCGCTGCTGCTGGGTGTGTATGCCGGGGCGTTCTACGGCGGTGCGGTCACGTCCATCCTGATCCGCACGCCCGGCGAGGCCTCGTCGATCATGACCATGTTCGACGGCTGGCCGATGGCCCGCCGCGGCCAGGCGCACCGGGCGCTGTCGCTGGCCTTCATGTCGGCCTTTGTCGGCGGCATCGTGAGTGCGCTGGTGCTGGCTTTTGCGGCCAAGCCGATGTCGCAGCTGGCCGCGCGCTTCGGCGCGCCCGAGGCGGTGATGGCCATCGTGCTGGCCGCCTTGTGCGTGGGCCGCGCCTACCAGCGCCAGTTCCTGGTGGCGGTGGCGATGATGGCGCTGGGCTTCTTCCTGGGCACGGTGGGCATCGACCCGAATTCGAACGAGCAGCGCTACACGTTCGGTTGGGCGCCGCTGTTGTCGGGCGTGCCGCTGGTGCCGGTGGCGGTGGGGCTGTTCGGTATCGCCCAGGCGCTGGTGATGGTGAGCTCGCCGCGCATCGAGGTGGACCGCAGCCTGATCGGTCAGGCGGGTCTGTCGGCGCGCGCGTTTCTCGAACCCTTCCGCTACCCGCGCACGCTGCTCAAGGGCGTGTCGCTCGGCGTGGCCATCGGCGTGCTGCCGGCCGTGGGTGCGGCGCTGTCGACCTCGCTGGCGTACTTCTGGGCCAAGCGCGGCGCCAAGGACCCCACGCCCTTCGGCCAGGGCAACCCCGAGGGCATCGTGGCGGCGGAGTCGGCCAACAACAGCAATTCCGGCGGCGCGATGATCACCGTGCTGACGCTGGGCATTCCGGGCGATGCGATCACGGCCATCATCATGGGCGTCTTCGTCGTGCACGGCATCGTGCCCGGCCCTGCGCTGCTGACCGAGCGGCCCGACATCGTCAGCGGCGTCTTCGCCGCGCTGCTGGTGCTGAACGTGCTGATCCTGCTGCTGCTGGTGTTGGGCGTCAGAGGTCTGGCGCGCCTGGCTTATGTGGACGCCCGTTTGCTGGGCCTGGGCATCCTGGCCCTGGGTTTCGTGGGCGCGTATTCGGCCGCCAATTCGATGGGCTATGTGTGGATCGCGGCGGTCTTCGGCGTCTTCGGGCTGGCCTGCGCGCGGCTGGCCATCCCGACCATCCCGCTGATCCTGGGCATGGTCATGGGCGATACGCTGGAGGCCTCGCTGCGCCAGGCGCTGGGCCGCAGCGACGGCTCGTTCATGCCCTTCATCGAGCGGCCGATGTCGGCGTCGATGCTGGCGGTGGCGGCGCTGATCCTGCTGTGGCCGTTGCTGCAACGTTTTCGGAGCACCACGCCATGATCGACTGCCAGGCCAGCATCACCGACATGGGCGCGGCGCTTCGCCGCCGCGACTGCAGCGCGCGCGAGCTGCTTCAGGCGCACATCGCACGCATCGAACGCCTGGACGGCCCGGTGAACGCCATCGTCGTGCGCCGTTTCGAGGCGGCGCTGGACGAGGCCGATGCCGCCGACGCCCGCCTGGCCCGCGGCGAGGGCGGCGTGTTGGAGGGCATCCCGGTCACCATCAAGGAAGCGATCAACGTCACCGGCTTGCCGACCACGGTGGGCGATCCGGCCTACTCCGGCTTCGTGTCCGCGCACGACGCCCCCAGCGTGCGCCGCCTGCGGGCCGCCGGCGCCATCGTCATCGGCAAGACCAACGTGCCCCCGGAGATGGCCGACTGGCAGGCCGCCAACCCGATCTACGGCCGCACGAACAACCCCTGGGACCTGTCGCGCACCTGCGGGGGCTCCAGCGGCGGCGGCGCGGCGGTCGCGGCCGGTTTCTCTGCACTCGACCTGGGCAGCGACATCGGTGGCTCGGTGCGCGTGCCGGCGGCCTTCTGCGGCGTCTACGGTCTGCGCGGCAGCGAGACGCTGATCCCGCGCAGCGGCCAGTACCCGATCCCGCCGACGCCGAACTGGGGCGCCGTGCTGGGGGCGCAGGGGCCGATCGCCCGCACGGCCGAAGACATCGAGACCGCGCTGCAGGTGATGAAGGGCCCGGACGTCGGCGAGGACGTGGCCTGGCGGCTGGAGCTGCCGCCGCCGCGCTGCGCCAGCCTGCGCGGTGCGCGCATCGCCGTGCTGCAGCCGCCCGCGTGGGCGCCCGTGCACGAGGACCTGCAGCAGGCGCAGGAGCGCGTCATCCGGGCGCTCGTCGCGGCCGGCGCGCATGTGGCCGTGGCGCAGCCCGAGGGCTTTGGCGACTGGCGCGAGCACATGCGTCTGTACCTGCGGCTGCTGCACTACATGATGAGCCCGCGCTGGACCCCCGAGGCACGCGCCCTGCGCGTGGCCGAACTGCGGCGGGCCGATGACGAGTTTGCCGACGCGCAGGTGGACGGCCTCACCTGCACCGGCGCCCAGCTCTTCCTGTGGCACCTGGAACGCGAGCGGGTGCGCGCCGCCTGGCGCGCCTTCTTTGGCGACTGGGACGCGATGCTGTGCCCGGCCTTCCACACGCCGGCCTTCGAGCACCTCGCCTTCGACGGGCCGGCCCTCGGCGCCGCGGCCACGCACCAGCGCGTGACGGTGGCCGGGCATGACCTGCCCTACCTGCGCGGGATCTACTTCCCGCACGTGTCCACCCTGGCCGGGCAGCCGGCGCTGGCCTGCCCAGCCGGCGTGTCGCCGCAGGGCCTGCCGCTGGCCGTGCAGCTGATCGGCCCCTACCTGGAAGACCTGACGCTCACGGCGCTGGCCGGCGCCCTGGCGCGCGAAATCGGCGGCGCCACGCGGCCGCCCGGCTTCGCCTGACCCATCGCTTGGGTCGCCGCCCACCCCACCGCCGCACGGGGCGGGAAGCGGTCGATACGATGCCGGCTTGGGCCGGTCGCCGTCCACCCCGGGCGGCGGCCCCGCCGAACAGGACGCCGACATGACCGACACCGCCACCACGCCCGGGACTGCGCCTCGGCCGATCCTCATCCGCATGGACCCGCGCGACAACGTCGCCATCGTCGCCAACGATGGTGGACTGCCCGCGGGCACGGTGCTGCCCGATGGCCTGGTGCTGGTCGATCGCGTGCCGCAGGGCCACAAGGTGGCGCTGGCCGACCTGGCCGCGGGCGAGGCCGTGCGCCGCTACGACGTGGTCATCGGCCGCACCACGCAGGCCCTGCCGCGTGGCAGCTGGGTGCACGAGCGGCTGCTGCAGATGCCGGCTGCCGCGTCGCTGGAGGGCCTGCCGATGGCCACCGCGGCGCGGCCCGCACTGCCGCCGCTGGAGGGCCATACCTTCGAGGGCTACCGCAATGCCGACGGCTCGGTGGGCACGCGCAACCTGCTGGCCATCACCACCACCGTGCAGTGCGTGGCCGGCGTGGTGGAACATGCGGTGGAGCGCATCCGGCGCGAGCTGCTGCCGCGCTACCCCAACGTGGACGGTGTCGTGGGCCTGGAACACGGCTACGGCTGTGGCGTGGCCATCGACGCACCGGACGCCGTGGTGCCCATCCGCACGCTGCGCAACATCAGCGCGAACCCCAACTTCGGAAACGAGGTGATGGTGGTGAGCCTGGGCTGCGAGAAGCTGCAGCCCGAACGCCTGCTGCCGCCAGGATCGATCCCGATCGGCGGGCCGTCAGATGCCGGCGCGCCGCTGGACGTGGTGTGCCTGCAGGACGCCGCGCACGTGGGTTTCCAGTCGATGGTGGACCACATCGTCGCGCGCGCCGACAGCCACCTGCAGCGGCTGGATGCGCGCCGGCGCGAGACCGTACCCGCCAGCGCGCTGGTGGTGGGCGTGCAGTGCGGCGGCAGCGATGCCTTCAGCGGTGTCACCGCCAACCCGGCCGTGGGTTTCTGCACCGACCTGCTGGTGCGCGCCGGCGCCACCGTGATGTTCTCCGAGACCACCGAGGTGCGCGACGGCATCGCGCAGCTCACCGCGCGCGCCGCCACGCCGGCCATCGCGCAGGCCCTGATCGACGAGATGGCCTGGTACGACGCCTACCTCGGCAAGGGGCAGGTGGACCGCAGCGCCAACACCACGCCGGGCAACAAGGCCGGGGGCCTGTCGAACATCGTCGAGAAGGCCATGGGTTCGATCGTCAAGAGCGGCAGCGCCTTGATCGGCGGCGTGCTGTCGCCGGGACAGAGCCTGCGCGACCGCGGCATCTCCAACGGTCTGGTCTATGCGGCCACACCGGCCAGCGACTTCATCTGCGGCACGCTGCAGCTGGCCGCCGGCATGAACCTGCACGTCTTCACCACCGGCCGCGGCACGCCCTACGGCCTGGCCGAGGTACCGGTGATCAAGGTGGCCACGCGCACGGACCTGGCGCGGCGCTGGCACGACCTGATGGATGTGAATGCCGGGCGCATCGCCGATGGCCAGGCCAGCATCGAAGAGGTCGGCTGGGAGCTGTTCCACCTGATGCTGGACGTGGCCAGCGGCCGCCGCAAGACCTGGGCGGAGTACTGGAAGCTGCACAACGCGCTGGTGCTGTTCAATCCGGCGCCGGTGACGTGAGTGGAGGTGGGAACGCGGCGGCCGGCAGGTCCAGGCGGTAGCCCACGCCGTACACGCTGGCGATGGCATCGGGCCCCGGCAGGCTCGCCTGCAGCTTGCGGCGCAGGTTCTTCACATGGCTGTCCACGGCGCGGTCGCTGACGTCGCGGAAATCGACGTGAATGGCGTCCAGCAGCTGCGCGCGGGAGAACACGCGACCCGGCGGCTGCAACAGCGTGCGCAGCAGCCGCCATTCGATCGGCGTGAGCGGCAGCGCCTGGCCGCGCCACCAGGCGCGCTGGCCGGCGTCGTCCAGGGTGAAGCCGCCCACCTCCAGGCCGGGCACGGCAGCCATGCCCGGCAGCCGCCCCTGCGAGCGCCGCAGCAGCGCACGCACGCGGGCCACGACCTCGCGCGGGCTGTAGGGTTTGCAGAGGTAGTCGTCGGCACCGATCTCCAGGCCGACGATGCGGTCGATCTCGTCGGCGCGCGCCGTCAGCATCAGGATGGGCACGGCCGAGTCGCGGCGGATCTCGCGGCACACCTCGATGCCGTCCAGGCCCGGCAGGTTCAGGTCCAGCAGCACGGCTGCCGGCGCCTCGGCGGCGAAGGCCCGCAACGCGGCGGGGCCGTCCATTGCCACACGGGGTTCGTAGCCGGCGGCGCGCAGGTAGTCGCACAGCAGCGCGGCCAGCTTGTCCTCGTCTTCCACCACCAGCACGCGCCGGGCGTCCGTCATGCGCTGCCCTCCGGGCGCAGGGGCAGCGTGACCACCACGCGCAGACCGCCCAGCGCCGAAGCGCCGGCCTCGATGTGCCCGCCATGGCTGCGCGCGATGGCGCGGCAGATGCTCATTCCCAGGCCGCTGCCGCCCAGGCGGCGGCTGCGCGAGGCGTCCGCGCGATACAGCGGCTCGAACAGGCGCGCATGGTCTGCGGCCGGCACACCGGGCGCGCTGTCGTCGATGCACACCACGGCCTGGCCCGGGCCGCCGGGCCGCAGTTGCAGCGCGATGCGGCCCGGCGCGTCGGTGTAGCGCAGGCTGTTCTCCAGCAGGTTGGCCAGCAGCTGGCCGATGCGCTGGGTGTCCCACAGCGCCAGCGGCGGGGCACCCGCGTCGTCCAGCGCCAGCTGCAGGCCCGAGGCCTGCGCGCGGGGCTGCACCCGTGTCATCGCATCGCGCAGCAGGGCGGACGGTTGCACGGCCGCAAAGCTGCAGGGCAGGGCGCGCAGGTCGGACAGCGCCAGCTGATGGAAGTCCTCCACCAGCCGTGTCACCCGCGTCACTTCCTCCTGCAGCGACACCATGGCCGCATCCGTGCGCGGGCGCACGCCGTCCACCAGGGCTTCCACCTCGCCCCGCAACACGGCCAGCGGCGTGCGCATCTCGTGGGACAGCTCGGCCATCCAGCGCCGGCGGCTGGCCTCCAGCTGCTGCAGGGATTCGGCCATGGCGTTGATGTCGTGCGCCAGATCGGTCAGTTCGTCGTTGCCGTGCGGCGCCAGCCGCATGTCGAACGCGCCCTGCGCCACGCGACGCGCGGCCTGCTGCACCTCGCGCACGGGGCGCAGCCAGCGCCGGCCCGCCCATACCGCGCCAGCGACTGCCAGCAGCGTCAGCAGCAGCGCCGTCATCACGATGCCGCGGTACTGGCGCGCCAGGAAGGCCGCGTCCACGTCCGCCGCCGCAAAGGGCACACGCGCCAGCTGCGCCCGCGCCACGGTGCGGCCGGCCACGACGATGGGCCGCTCGGCCGAGAGGTCCTGCGGCGCGAGCGGGCGCCCCGCCAGGGGCAGGCCCGCGGCGTCCACGACGCTCAGCCGCTCCGGCGTGCGCAAGGCCCCCGGCGGTGGCCGGCCGCCCGGGCCTGGGCGTGGCGGCGGCCCGTCCGGCCGGCCGGCGCCGGGGCGTGGCGGCGAACCATCTGACGGCGCCACGGCATCGAACAAGGGCCGCAGGGAGCCCGGCGGTCCCGACAAGGCCGCCAGGCCGCGCTCGGCCACGGCCACCGCGGCCACCTCGGCAAAACGGTCCAGCCAGTGTTCGTCCTGGGCGCGCAGATAGTCGCTGAATCCCGTGCGCAGGTTCCAGGCCACCGCGGCGCCCAGCACCGTCACGGCCAGCAAGACCGCACCCACCAGCAGCAAGACCAGCTGGTGGACGAGCGACAGCCGCAGACGAGGCGATGGGGCTAGGGGCATGACGCGGCGATCGTAGCCGTGGGCTTGCCGCCGATTGCGGAGGCCGCCTCCACAGTGTCTCCATGCTGGCTGCGCGATCGGGCGGCATCGTGGCGCCATCACAGCAGCCTCGGGATCCCTTCATGACGCCCCATCGACGTACCTGCACCCGCCATCGCGATCGCGCCTCCACGGCCCTGGCTGCCCTGGGTCTGCTGGCCGCCTTGCTGTCCGCCTGCGGCGGAGGCAGCGCGGCCGACACGACGGCCGCCACCACCATGGCTGCGACCACGGCAGCGACCACGGCAGCGACCACCGCCGACACGACCGCCCCCGGCAGCGCCGCCACCGCGACCGAAGCCGCGCGAGTGGCCGCGGGCGACTTGCTGTTCCACGACACGCGCCTGTCGGCGGCCGGCAACCTGGCCTGCGCCAGCTGCCATGTGCAGGCCCGCGGTCATGCCGACGCGGATGGCGTGTTCCTGCCGCTGGGCGGCCCGGCGCTGGATCAGCAAGGTCTTCGGAGTTCGCCCACGCTCGACTACCTGGGCGACAACCGCGCCTTCGCGTTCGACAACCAGGGCCGCCCCTCCGGAGGCTTCACCTGGGACGGCCGTGCCGACAGCCGCGCCGCGCAGACCCTGGGCCCGCTGCTGGCCGCCAACGAGATGGCCCATGCCAGCAGCGCGGCCGTCGTGGCCCGGGTGCGCACGCTGCCCTACTTCGCGCAGCTGTTGTCGGCCTCTGCGCTGGACACCGCTGCCAGCGACGCGCAGGTGTTGCAGGCCCTGCAACAGGCCCTGCAGTCCTACCAGGCGGGGGACCCGGACTACCAGGCCTTCACCAGCAAGTTCGATGCGGTGCAGGACGGGCGCGCCAGCTTCACGGCGCAGGAGTCACGCGGGCTGAACATCTTCAACAGCCCGCAACAAGGCAACTGCGCCAGTTGCCACACCAGCACGCCGCCGCCCGGGCAGACACGCGCGCTGTTCACCAACTTTGGATACTTTGCGCTGGGCGTTCCGCGTAACCGCAGCGCCGCCACGGCAGACCCGGCATTCTTCGACATGGGGCTGTGCGGCCCGGTGCGCACGGACCTGGCCCACCGCACGGACCTGTGCGGCAAGTTCAAGGTGCCCACGCTGCGCAACGTGGCGCTGACCGCGCCCTACTTCCACAACGGCGCAGTGACGACGCTGCAGGACGCGGTGTCGTTTTATGCCACGCGGGACATCGACCCCGCACGCTGGTATCCGGTGGCCGACGGCGTGGTCGACAAGTTCAATGACCTGCCGGTGGCCTATCGCGGCAACGTCGACCAGCAGCCGCCGTTCGGCCTGCAGCCCGGCCAGCCGCCGCGGCTGAGCGCGCAGGACGTGCAGGACCTGGCGGCCTTCCTGCGCACGCTCACCGATGGCTTCGTGCCTTGACGCGTGTTCTGCTGCCACGTCTGCCGCTCCACCGCATGCGCGGACGGGCAGCGGCTCGCCCAGTTGCCAGCAAGCGCAGACGTGGCGGCACCACGCACCGGGCGTGCCTTCAGCGGGTGCGATTCGCCGGGGTATTGGCAGCCTTGCGCACGGCTGCGACGAGCGAGCGCACGGTCGGGTGCGAGGCCATGTGCCGGGCCACGAAGAAGCTGACCGGCGGCAGGTTCCAGCTCAGCTTGTAGGGCAGGGCTGCGCAGTCGCCATGCTGCACGAGGTCGGCGACGATGTCCTTGGCCAGAATCGTCACCGCGTTGGGCAGATGGCGCAGCACGGTCTCGATGGTGCGCAGGGACATGGTCTCCACCACCGGCGAAGGTGGCTGCACGCCCGCGCTGAGGAAGATCGTGCTGAAGGTGCGGCGCATGGGTGTGTTGGGCGGCGGAAAGATCCAGTCCAGCTCGGCCAGGCGGCCCCAGTCCAGCGGACCGCGTGACAGGCGCGCGCGGCTGCGGGCGGGCACCAGCAGGCAGGGCTCCTGCTCGTAGATCGGCTCCTGGTCGATGTCCAGGCCGACGCCGTGGGCGAAGGAGCGGCCGATCGCGCAGTCGATCTCGCGTGCCGACAGCGCGGCCACCAGTTCGTCGGTGGTGCCTTCCTTCGAGAGGACCGACACGCGCGGCGTCTGTCCGAGCAGGTGCATCAGCGTGGCGTTCAACAAGCCCTCGGGCACCTGCGGCGTGATGCCCAGGCGCACGCGGTCGATGAGGCCCGTGTCGATCGCCGTCAGGACATGGGCGGTGGCATCCACGTCGGCCAGCGTCACCTGCGCCAGGCGCAGCGCGGCCTGGCCGGCAGCGGTGGCTGTCAGCCCGCGGCTGGTTCGCTCGAACAGCCGCGTCATGAAGATGTCCTCGATCTCGCGCAGGGCCTTGGTGATGGCGGGCTGGCTCAGGTCCATGTCGGCAGCCACCCGGCTGAGCGAGCCGTGGCGCTCCAAGCTCTGCAGCAGCGTCAGGTGGCGCAGCTTCAGGCGCGAACCCAGGTTGTTGCGCAGCCTCAGGACGCGTTCTTGTTCGGGCATAACTTTCGACTTATACCAGTATCAAAAAGTTGATCGATACGGTAATTGCGTGATCCTAGACTCGGGCCCATGTTCACCGCCAGCAACCACGCGGCATCCGGCTCGGCCCTGCTCGATCTGGCCTTGTGCGCGAATCTGCTCGATGCCACCGCCGAGGCGCCCAGTGCCGAAGCCGCGCTGGAGCGGATCGACGCCTACCGCCGCCTGCTGGCGGGGCCGGGCATCTTCAGCATCCAGTTGAACGTGACCACGCGCGACGACCCGCGCAACGAGATCCACCTGCAACGGCTGTACTCGTCGGCGGGGCGGACTTTCCCGGTGCAGGGCCGCAAGCGCAAGACGCTCACGCCCTGGACCGAGACCCTGTTCCTGCGGGGCGAGATGTTCGTGGCCCAGGGCAGCGACGCGCTGGAGCAGACCTTCGACGACTATGCGCAGATGCGCCCCCTGGGACTCAATGCCGCCGTGAACGTGCCGCTGCTGACCGGCAAGGTCTGCTACGCCACCTTCAATGTCTTCGGCACACGCGGTGGCTGGCAACCCGCGGAGCTGGTGGCGCTGAGGCTGCTGGCGCTGGCCGCGGCGCGCTGGGTGACGCCTGCACCCGACCTGGCCTACACGCTGAAACCCGACAAGACCGCCGAATGAACCGCCCGCCCCACGGCCCCACGCTGTGCGGCATGAACACCACCGCACAACAAGGAGAGAGCATGTCGCGCAACCCGCTGCGTTCCATCACCGCCATCGGCCTGCTGATGGCCACCGGCCTGGCCCACGCCGACCTGGGCGAAGACTGGCTGGCCGGCAAGGTCACCACCGGCAACCCGGCGATCGCCTACACCGGTGCGCCCATCGAATTCAAGTACGGCCACCCGTCGCCGCCAGCGTCCGTGCTGGTGCCGCCGACCCAGGCCAACCTCAAGCGCCTGGCCGCGGCCAGCAACGGCAAGCTGCTGATCAAGGAGTACGGCTCGGGCAGCCTGTTCGGCGCCCGCGACGGCTTCAAGGGTGTGCGCACCGGTGTGGGCGAATGGGGCGTGTGCTACCCCACCTACGAAGGCCGCGGCATGCCCTTGTCGCGGGTCTGGGAGCAGCCCTTCGTGACGCCGACCAACCCGATGGTGGCCACGCGCATCGCGCAGGAGCTGGCCTCGAAATATTTCGTGCCCGAATTCAAGAAGCAGGGCGTGGCCTGGGGCAACCACGTGGCCTTCCAGCCGGCCGACATCCTGAGCAAGAAGCCGGTGCGCAGGATCGAGGATCTGCAAGGCATGAAGGTGGGCGCGCAGGGCATGTCGCCCGACGTGGCCAAGGCGCTGGGCGTGGCGCTGGTCAACCTGCCGTACCCGGAGCTGTACACCGCCCTGCAGCAGGGTGTGATCGACGCCGTATTCTGGGTCGATGCCGGCTTCGTGCCCTTCAAGCTGCACGAGGTGGCCAAGTTCCACACCGCGCTGGGCCTGACCGGTGGCGGCGCGTGGACCTGCTACAACCCGGATGCCGTGGCCAAGCTGCCGGCCGATCTGCGCCAGCTGTACCTGCGCGGCCTGGAACCCTTTGCGATGGTGAACACCCAGATTTCGGGCGTCGACTTCTCGGCCAAGGCGAAGGACGCCTACAAGGCCGCGGGCGTGGAGATGATCACCCTGGCACCGGCCGAAATGCAGCGCTTCAAGGACAAGCTGCAGCCGGTGGTGGATGCCTGGGCCGATGACCTGGAGAAGGACAAGATTCCCGCCAAGGCCCTGCTCAAGGACATCCAGGCGCTGTCGGCCAAATACCAGGGCTTGTCGCCCAGCGACCTGATGAAGCTCGCCATCGAGAACCCGGTGGTGGTGCAGCAGTGAACGGCGACCCGGTCCTGGACACGCAGGACGCGCGCGACCAGGGCCTGGCGCCGCCGGCGCTGGAACCCGACGGGCTGGGCGGCCGGTGGCTGAACGTGGGTCTGCCGAAGCTGCTGCGCGATATCGCCGCATTTGTGTTCCTGCCGCTCATCGTGGGCGTGATCGCGGTGGACGTGGTCGGGCGCTACTTCTTCAGCCACCCCTTCCAGTGGTCGCAGGAGATCGCCACGCTGGCCCTTCTGCTGCTGTTCGTGGCGGCCATTCCATTCACGACGGCGTCCAACGGCCACGTGCGCACCGAATCGCTGTACGAGAAGTACCCGCCGCGTATGCGGGCGCTGACCGATGCGGTCGGCGCGCTGTGCGGCGCGGTCTTCATGGGTGTGGTGGGTTACTGGCAGCTGCATGAGCTGCCGGGCATGAAGGCGCGCGGCGAAGGGGCGGAGTTCATCGACGTCCCCTACTGGCCGATCAGCCTGTTCGTGGCGCTGTGCATGCTGTTCGGGCTGGTGCAGCTGCTGCTGCACGCGCTGCAGCGTGCGCGCGAGGCGATGCACCCGAAGGGCCGCCCGTGAGCCTGATCGCCGTGGGCTACCTCGCCGTGTTGGCGATGCTGACGCTCATCCTGCTGGGCGTGCCCATCGGCTGGTCGATGGCCATCGTGGGCGTGCTGGGCGAGTGGTACGTGACCGGCTTCAACGTCGCGGCTTCGAAGCTGAGCCTGACGCTGTGGGAGAACGGCACGCTGTTCGTCTTCATTGCGCTGCCGCTGTTCCTGCTGATGGGCCAGCTGGCCTACCGCACCGGCATCACCGACGACCTGTACGACTGCATCAGCAAGTGGTTCGGCCACCTGCCGGGCGGCGTGGCCGTTTCGGCCGTGCTGTCGAATGCGGCCTATGGCGCCGTCACCGGCAGCAGCATCGCCTCGGTGGCCACGCTGGGGCCGATGGTCATGCCCGAGTTCCGCAAGTACCGCTACGACCTGAGCCTGGCCACCGGAACGCTGGCCTCGGCCGGCACGCTGGCGGTGCTGGTGCCGCCGAGCACGCTGCTGGTGATCTACGGCGTGTGGACCGAGACCTCCATTGCCGACCTGTTCATGGCCGGCATCCTGCCCTGTCTGCTGTTGACGGTGGTGTACTGCGCCGTCCTGGCGTTGTGGTGCACGCTCAAGCCCGAGATGGGGCCGCGCGGGCAGCGCCATCCCTGGCCGGCGCGGCTGGCGTCGCTGAAGAAGCTGCTGCCGGCGCTGGTGCTGATCACCATCGTGCTGGGCGGCATCTACGGCGGCGTGATGACGCCGTCGGAATCGGCGGCTGTGGGCGTGCTGGGGGTGCTGGCCATCGCCATGGCCATGCGGCGCTTTCGCTGGTCGGCGGTGGCCGAGTCGCTGCGCCAGACCATCGCGACCTCGGGCATGGTGTTCGTGATCGTCGTCACCGGCATCATGTTCACGCGCTTCATGGTGCACACCAATGTCACGGCCGATTTCGTGGCCCTGATCGCCAGCTGGGAGCTCGGCCGCACCGGCCTGCTGCTGTCGATGCTGCTGCTGTACTTCGTGCTGGGCACGGCGCTCGATGGCCTGGGCATGCTGATCCTCAGCTTGCCCTTCGTGATGCCGCTGATGGCCACTGCAGGCGTCGACAAGGTCTGGTTCGGCATCTTCCTGTGCGTGATGATGGAGCTGGCGGCGGTCAGCCCGCCGGTGGGCATCACCGTGGCCGTGATGCGCAGCGTGGCGCCCGACGTGCCGACCCACGTCATCTTCCGCGGCTGCTACCCCTTCCTGGGCCTGACCATCCTGCTGACCTTTGCATTGATCGCCTGGCCCGCGCTGGCCCTGTGGCTGCCGGCCGCGATGCGTTAGGGTCGGCCGGCCGACTTCGCACCCGATCGATGGGAGACCCGCCATGCCCGTGACCGCCTTGCACCACTTCACCGTCCGCTGCACGCCGGACGAACTGCCGCCGCTGCTGGACTTCTACACGCGCGTGATGCGCCTGACGGTGGGCGAGCGGCCGCAGATCCCGGCACCGGGTGCCTGGCTGTATGCCGACGGGCAGCCCATCGTGCACCTGTACGCCTACCTGCCCACGCCGGACGAACCTGCCATGCCCGTCACGGGCCATGTGGACCACATCTCGTTCCGCACACAGGGCCTGGTCGAGATGCGCGCGCACCTGACCGCGCAGGGCGTGCCGTTTGCCGAGGCGCCTGTCCCTGGCTGGCCGCTGCACCAGGTCTTCATCCACGATCCCCGGGGCTTGAAGATCGAGATGACCTTCTTCATGGACCACGAAGGCGGGCCCCCGGCA
The DNA here is from genome assembly GCA_963205115.1 of Pseudomonadota bacterium. Classification (GTDB taxonomy): domain Bacteria; phylum Pseudomonadota; class Gammaproteobacteria; order Burkholderiales; family Burkholderiaceae_C; genus Rubrivivax. The sequence goes on from CAUJHV010000056.1 coordinate 136,683, forward strand.
TGACCGGGTTCGCGCAGGCGGGCGAGCTGCGCATCGCCTTCGAGCGCCAGGGTGCCGGCCCGCCGCTGCTGCTGATGCACGGCGCGGAAGCCTCGCGACTGATGTTCAACGCGCTGATGCCGCACTTGGCGCCGCACTTCACGGTGATCGCCTACGACCAGCGCGACTGTGGCGAGACCGAAGGGCCGCAGGTGCCGTCCACGCGCGCCGACCTGGCGGACGACGCGCGGCGGCTGATCGAAGCGCTGGCGCTGGGGCGCGTGCACGTGTTCGGCTCCTCCTTCGGCGGCCGCGTCGCCCAGGCGCTGGCGCTGCGGCACCCGCAGCGGGTCGACCGCCTCGTGCTGGGCAGCACCTGGCCGCTGCCCGAGACCTACGAGGCCGTGTGCCCGGACGCGCCGCGACTGGCAGCGCTGCGGCAGGGGCTGCCGGCCACGGCCGAGGAGCTGGCCAGCTGGTTCTTCCCCGAGGCCTTCCTGCAGCAACGGCCCGAACTGCGCGGCGTCTTTGCGAACGCCAGGCCCGAGTCGGCGCGCTCGGCCCGGCGTGCCGCGACGGTGCAGACCGCCTGCGGCGGGGACATCGCCGCCATCGGCGCGCCCACGCTGCTGCTGGCCGGCGAGTTGGACCGCGTGGTGCCACCGGACGTGACGCTGGCGATGGCCGCGCGCATGCCGGCCGCGCAGACCGTGCGGCTGCCCGACATCGGCCATGCCACGGCCTTGCAGGCGCCGCAGCTGCTGGCCCGGCACCTGGTGCGCTTCCTCACGGGCCGCACCGACAACCCCAACGACAAGGAGTGAGCAGATGGACAGCAGGCGCAAGCACGTGCTGATCGCCGGCGCGAGCATGGCCGGTCTCTCGGCGGCCTATTGGTTTGCCCGGCTCGGGCACGATGTCACCGTGGTCGAACGCGCCGAGGGCCTGCGCCCGGGCGGCGCACCCATCGATGTGCGCGGGCGCGCGCTCGGCACGGCCGAGCGCATGGGCGTGCTGGGCAGGATCCAGGCGGAAAAGGTCTCCATCGTCGAGCCCGCGCCGGTGCTCGACGGCACGGGCACGCAGGTCGCCAGTCTCGATCTGCGCTGGTTTGCCAACGAGACCGACGAGGATGTCGAGATCACGCGCGACCGCCTGAACGCCATCCTGCACAGCGTGGTGCCGCCTGCTGTGCAATTCAGGTTCAACACCACGCTCAGCACGCTGGCCGACGGCCCTGGCGGTGTGGAAGTCGGTTTCGTGGATGGGCGACAGGGCCGCTACGACCTCGTCGTCGGCGCGGACGGGTTGCACTCCACGGTACGCCGGCTGGCCTTCGGGCCGGAGAAGGACTTCGTCCGCCACTTCGGTTACTACGTCGCGCTCGTCGATCTGCCGGCCACCCACGAGTGGCACCGCGCGATGCTCAATGTGCCCGGCCTGACCCTCGTCGTGCGCGATGCGGGCGACGGACCGCAGGCCATGATGCTGGCCGCCAGCGACGAGATCGCGTACGACCACCGCGACTTGCAGGTGCAGCGCCGGATGATCGACACCTTTCTCTCCCGCGTCGATGCCTGGCAGCTGCCGGCCTTGCGCGCCGCGTTTGCCGACCCGGGGGCCAAGGGCTTCTATTTCGATTCGGTGAGCCAGACGCACATGCCCAGCTGGATCCGGGGCCACGTGGCCGTCATCGGCGACGCCGGCCACTGCGCCGCCCTGCTGTCGGGCATGGGCACGACGCTGGCCATGGTGGCTGCCGAGACGCTGGCCACGAGCTGGACCGCGTGCGAAGGCGACATGGAAGCCACCGCCGCGAGGCATCACGAGCAGCTGCGGCCCTATGTCGACCAATGCCAGGCCTTTGCCCACGAGGGCGCGCCCATCATGGTGCCCGCCACGCAGGAAGCGCTCGACGCGCGCAACGCGACCTTCCGCGAATACGCCGCGCGATTCGCGGCCTGAGCCGAAGGCCGCAGCATCGCCCTGACGGCAGCGCCGCGCGCGGCTGACGCTGCCCACACGGCCCCGGGCGCGGCCGGCGCGGCTTTCACCGCCGTCGGGCGCGGGTGGCGGCGCGCCGCCGCTTGCGACAATGCACGCATGGCAGTCCTCGACGACCCCTTCCACGACCGCGAAGTCGGCGAGCGCCGCCCGCGCGCCACGCGCGACACGACACGCATCGACGACACGCGCATCGATGCCGTGCGGCCGCTCATCACGCCGGCGCTGCTGCTGGAGAAGCTGCCGGTATCGGAGGCCACGCTCGCGCTGGTGGAGCACAGCCGGCTGCAGATTGCGCGTGTGCTGAGCGGGCAGGACCACCGCCTGCTCGTGGTGGTGGGCCCGTGTTCGATCCACCACCACGAAGACGCGCTGGCCTATGCGGCCCGCCTGCGCGAAGCGGCTGCACCGCTGGGCGATGCGCTGCTGGTGGTGATGCGCACCTACTTCGAGAAGCCGCGCACGACGGTGGGCTGGAAGGGCTACATCAACGACCCGCGGCTGGACGGCAGCTTTGCGATCAACGAAGGCCTCGAACGTGCGCGCCGCCTGCTGCTGCAGATCGTCGACAGCGGCTTGCCCGTCGGCACCGAGTTCCTGGACCTGCTGAGCCCGCAGTACATCAGCGACCTGGTGGCCTGGGGCGCCATCGGCGCGCGCACCACCGAAAGCCAAAGCCACCGGCAGCTGGCCTCCGGCCTGAGCTGCCCCGTCGGCTTCAAGAACGGCACGGACGGCAGCGTGAAGGTGGCGGTCGATGCCATCGTGGCGGCGGCCGCGCCGCATGCCTTCATGGGCATGACGAAGATGGGCCAGGCCGCGATCTTCGAGACCCGCGGCAATGCCGATTGCCACGTCATCCTGCGCGGCGGCCAGCGGCCGAACCACGACGCCGAATCGGTGGCAGCGGCCTGCCAGGTGCTGCAACGTGCCGGCCTGCGCGAGCAGCTGATGATCGACGTGTCACACGCCAACAGCGAGAAGCAGTTCCGCAAGCAGATCGAGATCTGCGAGGGCATCGCCGCGCGCATCGCGGCGGGTGATCGCCGCATCAGCGGCGTGATGATCGAGAGCCATCTGCACGAGGGGCGGCAGGATCTTCAGCCCGGCCAGCCGCTGCGCGAGGGTGTGTCCATCACCGATGCCTGCATCGGCTGGGAGGACACCGAGCAGGTGTTGCAGCGGCTGGCGCAGGCGGTGAGGGCCGGTCGCGTGTAGCGGAATGCTTCACAGGCTTTCAGTTCAACTTGATCTTCGTCGTGCGGACGATCTCCGCGATCTTCTTCGACTCCTGCTCCAGGACTTCCCGGGATTTGGCCGGGGTCGGCACCGACCGCTCGAAGCCCAGCTTCTTGAGAAACGCGCCGAATTCGGGATCCGCCGTCACGTCGCGGGTCACGTCGTAGATGCGATCGACGACGGCCGCTGGCGTGCCGCTCCTGACCGCCAGGACATGCCGGCCATAGACCAGCAAGCCGCCATCGCTCTCTGCCGCAGATGCCGCGACATCGGGGAGATCGGCGATGGGCTCTTGCTGAAGCACGGCCAATGCCTTGGCCTTTCCGGCCGTGACGAACGAGATCGAGGACCCGATCACGTCGACGTGCGCCGAGGTGACACCACCGAGCAGATCCACCATCGCCGGCGGGGAGCCGCGATAGGGAACGATGATGATGTCCAGGTCATTGAGCGCCGCCCACTTTGCGAGCCCCAGATGCGCCGCGCCACCGATGGCGTTGACGCTGATGCTGACCTTGCCGGGGTTCTTCTTGATGAAGGCCATGAAGTCCCGAAGCGTCTTTTCGGGCCGGTCTGCGCGCACGACGATCCAGTGGGGCAGCGTATTGACGAATGTCACCGGCGTGAGTACGGCCTCCGGATCGATCACCAGGTTGGCGCTGGTGTGCTTCATCACGGTGATGGTGCCTGAGCCCGTGAACAACAGGCTGGCGCCATCCGCCGGGGCGTTGGCGACGGATGCCGCGCCGATGATGGACCCGCCACCGGAAATGTTCTCGACGACAACCGCCTGTTTGATGCTGGCCTCCATCTTCTTGGCCAGCAAGCGTGCGATGGCGTCGGTGGAGCCGCCTGCGGCAAACGGCACGACGATCCTCACCGTCTTGGAGGGCCAAGCCTGCGCGAAGGCGCTCGCGCCGAACAGCAGAATCCATGTGCACAGCGCGACTCGCCACGCCTTTTGAAAGTACGGCACTTTTTTCTCCAAGGGTTCAGGTGTTCAAGTGACCGGCGCACCGATCAGGCAGTTTCGCAACGCGCTGGCCAAGGCCGGTGCGGTGATGGCGCCGCGCGCGCCGATCAGCACGAGCGCACTGGTCGCCTGCGCGTCGCGGGGCCGCCCCAGTTCGATCGTCGAGCGCTTGCCGACCAGCTGGAAGACGGCCTCCCGTCCGGGATGCTCGGCCAGATGCAGCACGCCTTTGCCGCGCACGATGGTGGCAGGCAGTTGCTTCACCCACTGCCTGAAGGCGTCCAGCACGATCGGCTCGTCGCCCGTCCAGCTCCAGCTCTCGAAGTGGCGGTCGGGGTCGTGGCTGTGGGCGGCGTGCGAGCCATGGCCCGAAGGCTTCACCGCATGGCGGTTGGCGTCGCGGCGCCGCTCGCCCGGTCCGAACAGCACGTCCATGGGCAATCGGCATTGCACGGTCTCGAGCACGCGGGCTTGCGGCGCGGCCAGGCCGAGATCCGCACGCAACTGCGCCAACTCGGCCGCCTGCGCGATGTCGACCTTGTTGAGCAGGACGATGTCTGCCACGGCCGCCTGGCGCAGCACCATCTCGCCGTCGTCGAAGCCCAGCGGCGCGTAGTTCGCGGCATCGCACACCGCGACCATCGCATCGACGCGCAGCAGCTGCTCCAGTTCGGGCTGGAACAAGGTTTCGGCGATGCCCATCGGCTCGGAGACGCCACTGGCCTCGATGACGACGTGCTCGGGCACCGGGGACTGCTGCAGCAACTTCAGCAGCGCCGTGACCAGGTCATCGCGGATCGTGCAGCAGATGCAGCCGTTGGACAGCGCGATGCGATCGTCGTCCACCGAAACCACCAGCCGCGCGTCGATGTTGATGGCGCCGAAGTCGTTGACCAGCACGGCCATGCGCCGGCCTTCGGTGTTGCTCAGGATGTGGTTGAGCAGCGTCGTCTTGCCGGCACCCAGGAAGCCGGTCAGGACGGTGACCGGTGTCGGTGCGCTCGCGAGCACTTGGGGCTCCGCCAGTGTGCTCGCACCCCCGTGGGGGGCGGCCGGTTCGGGCAGCCTGGGGGTGGTCATGACTCGGCGCTCCAGACCTCGCGGCCCGCCACCCAGGTGCCCTTGACCGGAATCGAGGCCAGCAGATGGGGCGGCATCTGGCGCGGGTCGTCGCCGAGAACGGCAAAGTCCGCGAACTTGCCGATCGCCAGACTGCCGGCCTCGTGCGCCATGCCGAGCTGGTAGGCCGCGTCGATCGTCATGGCTTTCAGCGCCTCGTCGATCGAGACCCGCTGGTGCTCGCCCAGCACCGCACCGGACGCGGTGCCGCGTGTCACCGCGACCTGGATGGAGAGCAGCGGATCGGGCTCGGTCATCGGTGCGTCGCTGTGGTACGACAGGCGCATGCCGGCGCGGGTGGCCGAACCCACGGGCATGTAGTTGCCGCCGCGCTTGGGGCCCAGCAACGAGTCGCGGATCGGGTCGCCCCAGTGGTACACGTGGGCGAGGAAGAAGCTGCAGACGACGCCCAGCGCCATCGCACGCTCGATCTGGTCTTCTCGCATCGTCCCGCAGTGTTCGAGCCGGTAGGGCAGCGCCGGACGGCCGTAGCGGGTGATGCAGGCCTCGTAGGCATCGAGCGTGGCATCGATGGTCCGGTCGCCCTGGGCATGGGTCGCGACATGCATGCCCTGGCTGGCGTACTGATCGATCAGCGCCGTGAGCTTTTCTGGCGCGAAGTTCATGTGGCCGGTGTCGTCGTGGCTCAGGCCGATGCCCTTGAGCGTGACGTCGTTGTTCAGGTAAGGCCGGCTCAGCCAGGCGGTGCCGACGAAGGGGGAGCCATCGGCCCATGCCTTGACGCCGATCATCTTGACCATGTCGCCGCCCCAGTCCAGCGCGGGCGCCAGCGGCGCGTCGAGGGCCGAGCGCGAAAACAGGCGCAGCCTCAGCGGCAGCGGCCCGCTGTCGTACATGCGCCGGTAGCCCGACAGCGCGCCTTCGTGCATGCCGATATCCGTGGACGTGGTGATCCCGGCGCGGGCGAACTTCTGCATGCTTTGCGACAGCTGTGCAAAGCCGCGGTCGCTGCCGACCATGTTGCAGACGGCTTCGAAGCCCTTGAAGGCGGCGAACTCGACCATCTTGCCGGTGAGGCGACCGTGGGCGTCACGCTCGTAGCGGCCGCCGGGAAAGTCGGGCGTGGCGTCCGTCAGGCCCATTCGCTCCAACATCAGCGAATTGACGAACAGCGAATGGAAGTTGAAGGTATAGACCGCCAAGGGGTTGCGAGGTGCCCACTCGTCGAGCTCGGCCCGCGTCGGCTCGCGCATGCCAGCGTGCCGCAAGGCGTCGAGGCCGACAAACGCCAGCACCTCGCCTTCGGCGGCCTTGGCGGCGCGCCGGCGGATCGTGGCGACCACGGCCTCGTAGGACGGGATGTGCGACGCGCGGATATTGACCAGCGGATCGCCGAAGACCCGACCGAAGCTGTAGGGGTGGGCGTGGGCCTCCACGAACCCGGGCAGGAGCGTGCGGCTGCCCAGCTCCACGCGGCGGGTGCCGGGCCCGGTCAGCGAGGCCAGATCGCTTTCGTCACCGACCCCGACGATGCGGCCATCGCGCACGGCCAGCGCCTGGGCCGTGGGCCTTTGGGGCTCCATCGTGACGATGTTTCCGAGGAACAGGACGTCGGCGGTCGCGGTCATGAGGAGCGTCTTCCGTGGGGCGATCGAGTCGCTGGGTGTGGCCGGCGGTGACGGGCGCCACCCGGGCCATGACGCCGAAGTCTGTCGGTCAACTACTATCCGATCCAATGCATATTTGGACGGGTATTCATGCAATGGACGCAGCATTCGATCTCAAACACCTGCGCCACGTCGTCATGCTCGCCGAGGAGCTCCACTTCACCCGCGCGGCCGAGCGCGCGAATCTTTCGCAGACGGCCTTCAGCCGCAGCATCCAATCGCTCGAAAGCAGCCTGGGCGTGCGCATCTTCGATCGGGGCACACGCTCGGTCCGCCTGACGTCCGCAGGCCATGCCGTCGTGGGCAAGGCGCGTCAACTGCTGGCGCAGGCGGCGGAGCTCGCGCGCGAGGTCGAGGGTCTTGCCGAGGCCACGCGCGGCACGCTGGCCTTCGGCGCCGGCCTGATGGCCATCGACGGTGTCCTGAAAGGCCTGCTGCCGGCACTCAGGGCGCAGAGTCCGCTCTTGCGGCTCGACATCGCCGTGGGCAACTGGCGGCTGCTGCAACAACACCTCGAACAGGAACGCATCGAGTTTTTCGTCGGGTACCCCGGCGCGCTGGCGCGCGACCCGGACTACGCGACCATCGCGCTGGCCCAGGAGACGTCGTCGGTCTACTGCCGCCCCGGCCACCCCTTGGTCACGGGCGCGACGCCTCCGGCACCTCCACAATTGCGCGACTACCCGTGGGCCAATGTGGCCACGGCCATCAGCCTCGGCGAGCGGCGCCGCACGTTTCTCGGTGTCCCACCGGACGCGCCCTTGCCCTTTGTGCTGAACTGCGACAGCCAGGCCCTGCTGCGCGAGACCGTGCTGGCCAGCGACATGATCCTGTTCACCTGGGACTCCTGGCTGCGCGACGATGTGCGGCGAGGCTCCATCATCGACCTCGGCAGCCGCCTGCGGCCCAGGCTGCCGCGAAACCTGCGCTTGCTCGACTGCGCGATCGTCCATCGAGCCGACCGGACCCTGATGCCCGCGGCGCGCCGCTTGATCGGCACGCTCATCGAGCGGGGTGCGCCGCGCATGCCGGCCAAGCGACCCCGACCGGCGCGGTAGTGGGCCGGCGGCTGGGTGTGCCGCGAATCACCCCAGGTTCGCAGGCTCAGTCTCGCAGTCGACGCCAGGCCTGCTGCGAGGCCCGGTGCCTCACCCTTGCGCGGCGCTGCGGCGGCGACGCTGCGACGCAGCCACAGCCCCCGCCTTCGGCCTGGCCTTGAAATCAGCCGGACTCGCACCCGTCCAGCGTTTGAACGCACGCCGGAAGCTTGCCGTGTCGCTGAAACCCAGCGCAGCCGCGACATCGGCGGCGCCGAGCATGGAGGTGCCCAGATAGTCCACCGCCAGTGCATGGCGCACGCCGTCGAGCAGCTCGGAGTACGAAGTGCCTTCGGCCTCGAGCTTGCGCCGCAGCGTGCGCGAGGTCATGCACAGGGTGGCGGCCACGGCTTCGATGTCCGGGAACTGTCCCGGCGTGGAAGTCAGCTCGTGATAGACGCGCCGGGTCAGGCCCGATTGCCACTTGAACTCTTCGACCATGCGGGCGCAGGCCCGCGACACCTGAGCGGCGGTGATGGCGTTGGCCAGTTGCGGCGCACGGTCGAGCCAGGCCAGCGGGTAGTGCATCTCGTTGCTGGGCTGGCCGAACTCCAGCGGGCATGCGAAGGCGCTCGCCAACGCTTCGAGATGGGGCGGCGGCGGTCCGGTGAAGGCGACTCGCAGCGGAGTGCACCAGGACCCCATGACATCCTTGAATACGGTCAGCAGCGAGGCCAGGCTCATGTCGCGGATGAACCCGTACAGCCCCGGGCTCAGGTCGGGGAGATGCAATTCGTCGAAGCTCGGGACGGTCCAGACGGCGCTGCGCGGCCCCTCGGTCCAGTCGATATCGAGCATGCTGTTGCCCAGCCGGATGTAGCGCTTCGAGGTGTCGAAGGCCTGGCGCAGGCTGACCGAACACAGCACCGCATAACCCAGCATGCCGTAGCACGACGGGTGGTAGCGCAGTCCCACGCGCAGGCCGGCATCGCTGCCGCAGCCCTGACGGACGGCGTTGTTGGCGACGGTCAGCAACTGCAACGAGGACACGAGAACGTCCGGGTCGTCGAGCGCCTGTGGATCCAGGCCAGTACCAGCCAGCAATGCCGAGGCATTTGCGCCACCTTCGATCAGTGCCTGCACGGCGATCGCGATGCGCAAGGGCGGATAGCGCTTCTCGCGCAAGGCAATGGCGCCCCCGACCGCGCGTTGCGGTTCCATCAGCGACGCGGCGGGTCGCCGCAGCGCGGGCAAGGGGGTCATCTTCGGGGAGGGAACACCAAGGAAGGGCGGCCGACTGGCTTCGCATTCTGTGGCGGCGGCATCGGCCAGGAACACCACTCGCAAGCGGATGCGGGTAACTACCGGTTGGCCCGCAGGTGACGCCGGCGCGCCAAGCCATTGTCCGCAGCGAACCGCAAGATGTCCGTCAGCGTACTCGATCGACCAGGCATTCCCGCGCACAGTCGCTGCCTGCCCGACACAAGGCTGTCGCCACCCGGAGAACGCATGATCGCCGCCACGCAGCGCCCATTCCCAGCCTTGACCATCTTCACTGCACGGCGAATCCACACGATGGACGAGTCGCTGCCGGTGGCCACCGCCGTGGCCGTGGCAGACGGCCGCATCGTCGCCGTCGGAAGCCTCGACGACATGGCGCCCTGGCGCGAAGGGCGCTCGGTGACGGTGGACGAGCGGTTTGCCAAGCAGGTGCTGCTGCCGGGGCTGATCGACAACCACATCCATCCCTTCCTGGGCGCGCTGCTGATGCCCACCGAACACATCGCGCCAGAGCCCTGGCGGCAGGCCGACGGCACGATGCGCCCGGCCGCGCGCACGCCGGAGGACTACCGACGGCTGCTGCACGAGCGCGTGGCTGCGCATCCCGACAAGGGCGCGCTGTTCGTCTCGTTCGGCTATCAGCGCGCACTGCACGGCAAGGTGGGACGTCCCGAACTCGATGCCTGGTTCCCCGATCGGCCCGTGCTGCTGATGCAGCGTTCGTTCCACGAGCACATCCTCAACACCGCGGCGCTGGCGCACCTGGGCATCACGCGGGAGATCGTCGGCGACCACCCGCAGGCCAACTGGGACGAAGGCCATTTCATCGAGACCGCGATCAAGATCGTGCTGTCGCGCCTGGTGCCCTTGTGGCTGACGCCGCAGTGGTACGGGCGCGGCCTGCAGATGATGGCGCAGCTGATGCATCAAGGCGGCATCACCACCGCGGCCGACATGCTGTTCGGCGCCGTCGACCCCGAATACGAACTGGCTGCGCTGGACGCGGTCTTCGAGCGTGGCGGCGCCCCGATGCGCATGGTCAACATCTGCGACCCGCGCAGCATCGCGACCCGCGCGCAGGGCGTCGAGATCGGCCCGCCCGACGAGCCGATTGCCTTTGCCGCCGCACTGGCGCCGATGCAAGCGCTGCTGGCGCGCGCCACGCCCAAGGTGTGGTTCAGCAAGGCCGTCAAGCTGTTTGCCGACGGTGCCATGTTCTCGCAGCTGATGCAGATGAAGACGCCGGGCTACATCGACGGTCACCAGGGCGAGTGGCTGATGGCCCCCGCCGTGCTGGCCGATGGCGTGCGCACCTTCTGGAATGCGGGCTGGCAGATCCACACCCATGTCAACGGCGACGGTGGCATGGATTCGGTGCTCGATGCACTGCAAGCCGCGCAGGAAGAGAAGCCTCGCTTCGACCATCGATTCTTCATGCACCACGTGGGTTTTCACGCCGCGTCGCAGACCGACCGCATCGCGGCGCTCGGCGCGCATGCCACCGTGAACCCGTACTACCTGCATGCGCTGGGTGAAGACTACGCGCGCATCGGCCTCGGGCCCGAGCGGGCCTCGCAGATCACGCGCTGTGGGTCGCTGGTTCGCGCCGGATTGAAAGTCTCGTTCCACAGCGACTTCATGATGGCGCCACCCGAGCCGCTGCTGCTGGCCTGGTGCGCCGCCACGCGCCAGACGCTCAGCGGCAAGGTCATGGCACCCGAAGAGCGCCTCACGCTCATGCAGGCCCTGCGCGGCGTGACGATCGACGCTGCCTGGGCGCTGCGGCTCGAGCACGAGGTGGGCTCGATCGCTGCCGGCAAGCGCGCCGACTTCTGCGTGCTCGAGGACGATCCGTTCGAACGCGGCGCCGACGCGCTGAAGGACCTGCGCATCGCGGGCACCGTCTTCGAAGGCCAACCGCACATGCTCGCCCGACCGGTCGCATCGAGCATCGGCGCCCTGGCGCAGGCCCATGCCGACACCCATGCGGCGGCCGCCAGCCGGCCGCGGGCGTCGCTCTACCAGGCGGTGGCCGCGGCCTGTTGCGGTGTCGTCGACCGTTGCGACGTCGCGCGCCAGTGGGCCGCCTGGGTCAGGCCCCTGTCCCCCCAACCCATCGCCACCTCTGCCGGGATCCACCCATGACCGCCAGCATCGTCCGACCCCAGGCCAGCCTCGACCAGCGCTACAGCCAGCGCGAGGGTCATGTGTACCTCACCGGCATGCAGGCGCTGGTTCGCCTGCCCGTGCAGCAGCGCCTGCGCGATGAGGCCGCCGGGCTGAACACCGGTGGCTACATCAGCGGCTATCGCGGTTCGCCGATGGGGCGTTACGACATGGAGCTGTGGGCGGCCGACACGCTGCTGAAGCAGCACAACATCGTCTTCCGCGCCGGACTGAACGAAGACCTGGCCGCGACGGCCGTGTGGGGCGCCCAGTTGGTCGGCAGTTTCCCTGGCGCCACGGTCGACGGCGTGTTCGGCATCTGGTACGGCAAGGGACCGGGCGTGGACCGCTCGATCGACGCGCTGCGTCACGCCAACCTGGCCGGCACCTCAGCCCACGGCGGCGTGTTGTGCCTGGCCGGCGACGACCATGGCGCGAAGAGCTCGACGGTGGCCAACTTCTCCGACGGCGTGTTCATCGCCGTGGGCATGCCGCTGCTCTACCCCTCCAACACCCAGGAGATCCTGGACTACGGCCTGTACGGCATCGCGATGAGCCGGTATTCGGGCTGCTGGGTCGGCATGAAGCTGGTGACCGATGTGGTCGAGGGCGGCGGCTCGGTCTACGTGGCCCCGGATTCACCCGCGGTCGTCCTGCCGCCCCCACCCAGTGCACCGAGCGACATGTTCGGCAAGGGGTACCACATCCGTGCCTTCGACATGGCCCTGGCGCAGGAAGACCGGCTCTACCACCACAAGCATGCCGCGGTGCTGGCCTTTGCGCGCGCCAATGGCCTGAACCGCATCGAGGTGAACCCGGTGCGCGCCACCGTGGGCGTGGTCGCGGCCGGCAAGGCCTGGCAGGATCTGAAGCAGGCGCTGGGCAATCTCGGCCTGGACGATGCGCGGCTGTCCGAACTCGGCGTGCGGCTGCTCAAGATCGGCCTGGTCTGGCCGCTCGACCCGGCCATCGTGCGCGAATTTGCACGCGGCCTGCGCACCGTGGTGGTGGTCGAGGAAAAGCGCCCGGTGCTCGAAGACCAGCTGCGCAGCGCGCTGTACGGGCAGGCCGATGCGCCGGTCATCGTCGGCAAGCACGCGGCCGGCGGCATCTTCGACCCCGATCGCGGCGACATGCTGTTCCCCAACGCGGCCGAGTTGAACCCTGTGCTGGTCGCGCATGTGCTGGCGCGTGTGCTGGGTCAGGCGGTGCCGGGCTGCGGGCTCGTGCCGCAGGCCCCGGCGGCAGCCGCCGGCCCGTCGGGGATGCCGCAGCGGGCGCCGTCGTTCTGCTCGGGCTGCCCGCACAACCGCTCGACCCAGGTGATCGAGGGCTCGCGCGCGCTGGCCGGCATCGGCTGCCACACGATGGCTGTGCTGGTGAACCCGAAGAAGACGAACTCGATCGCGCACATGGGCGCCGAGGGCGTGCTGTGGCTGGGGCAGCAGCCCTTCACCACCGAGCGGCATGTCTTCGCCAACCTGGGCGACGGCACCTTCTCGCATTCCGGCGTGCTGGCCGTTCGCCAGGCGGTGGCCGCGCAGGTGCCGATCACCTACAAGCTGCTGTACAACGGCTTTGTCTCGATGACCGGCGGGCAATCGGTGGAGACCGGCATGTCGGCCCCGCAGATCCTGGCCGTGCTGGCCGCCGAAGGCGTGAAGAAGATGGCCGTCGTCACCGACGAGCCGGCCCGGTACGAAGGCGTCACGCTGCCTGCGGGCGTGGCCGTGCATCACCGCGACGAGATGGAAGCCGTGCAGCGCCAGATGCGTGAGGTACCCGGCGTATCGGTCATCGTCTATGACCAGCCTTGCGCCACCGAGCGCCGCCGCCTGCGCAAGCGCGGCAAGTGGGCCGATCCGCCCAAGCGCAGCTTCATCAACGCCGCAGTGTGCGAGGGCTGCGGCGACTGCGGCCAGGTCTCCAACTGCATGTCGATCGAGCCGCTGGAGACCGAACTGGGCCGCAAGCGACGCATCAACCAGGCCAGCTGCAACAAGGACTACTCTTGCGTCTCGGGCTTCTGCCCGAGCTTCGTCACGGTGCACGGCGGCAGCCTGAAGAAGGCCGTCAAGCCGGCGCAAAAGGCCGCGCCCGCCTGGACGCACGCCTTGCCCAAGCCCGCCATTCGGCCCTTGGACAAGACCTGGGCCGTGCTGGTGGGCGGCATCGGTGGCTCGGGCGTGGTCACCATCGGCCAGACGCTGGCAGTCGCCGCGCACCTGCAAGGGCACTACAGCTCGAACCTGGACGTGACGGGCCTCTCGCAGAAATACGGCGCGGTGCACTCGCATGTGCACATCAGCCCCACACCCGAGGGTCTGCACGCCACGCGCATCGCCACGGGCCAGGCCGATGTGATGATCGGCTGCGACCTGATCGTGGCCGCGGGCGACGAATCGGTGTCCAAGCTGCGCCCGGGCGTGGGCAGCGCGGTGGTCTGCACCGACCTGGTTCCCACCAGCGAGTTCGCGCGCAATCCCGATTGGCAGGTCGACAGCGCCGCCATGCTGGCGCGGCTGCAAGCGGCCTTGGCGGACCGCGGCCTTCTGGTCGATGGCCAGAAGCTGGCCACCGCGCTGGTCGGCGACCCGATCGGCGCCAACATGTTCATGCTCGGCGCGGCCTGGCAGCGCGGTCTGATCCCGCTGAGCCTGGAGGCACTCGATCGCGCGATCGAGCTCAACGGGGTGGCGATCGAGATGAACAAGCAGGCCTTCCTGTGGGGCCGCCGCGCCGCGCAGGATCTGAAGGCCGTGCAGGACCATGCCAAGTCGCTCGCGCCGGCCCAGGTCATTGCCTTCGTCGGCCGGCAGCAGCGCAGCGTCGACGAGATCGTCCGGCACCGCAGCGAGCACTTGCGCCACCACACCGGCGACGCCCTGGTGCAGCGCTATGCCCGGCTCGTCGAGCGCGTGCGCCTGGCCGAAACCTCGGCCGGGCTGGGCGATGCGCTCACGCGCGCAGTGGCGCACAACTACCACCGCGTGCTGGCCTGCAAGGACGAATGGGAAGTGGCGCGGCTGTACAGCCTGCCCGACTTCAGGGCCGCGCTCGACAACGAATTCGAAGGCGACTACCGCTTGCACCTGCACGTGGGCGGCGGGCCCTTTGGCAAGGTCGACAAGGCCACCGGCAAGCCGGTGAAGACCGAGGTCGGCCCCTGGATGCTCACCGTGATGGGCTGGATGGCCAGACTGCGCGGCCTGCGCGGCACCTGGCTGGATCCCTTCCGCCACAGCCAGGAACGCCAGCTCGACCGGCATGTGCTCGAGGTGTTCGAAGGCGATGTCGAGGAGATCCTGCGATCGCTGTCGCCAGCCACGCACGCGGTGGCCGTGAAGTGGCTGTCCCTGCCCGAACAGATCCGCGGCTATGGCCACGTCAAGCGAGAACAGGCCGCTGCCGCCGGCAAGCTGCGCGAGCAGTTGCGTGCGCAGCTTGCCCAGGCGCAGGAACCCCTGTCGCAGGCCGCCTGAACGGGTGGCACGGGCCCGCTCAGGCGGGGAGATGGGCGACGACATCGCCGCACGCGTCACCCGGCATGGGCGCATGCCGGGCGTTTGCTTGGCGTAGCGGCTGCGCCGGTACGTGTCCATGACGCCTGCGGCGCGAAGCTGTCGAGTACCGGTCGCATTGCCGCGACGCGCCGGCCAGGCCTTCCTCCGCGGCACTCAGGGATTGCCCGAATGCCGTGGCCGTTTCGATACCGTTCCAGGCCGCGGCAATCATTTACGCCGGCACGCATTGCATCGATAGTTCCGGGCATCGCGGCGTACCGACCAGACGCCCGGCTAACAACCTTCAAAGGAGACCGACATGGCCAGCAGGCATTGGGTGAAATCGTATGGTTCGATTCCGGCGGACGTCGACGCGGACCGCTACTCCAGCGTCACCGCGCTGCTGGAGGAGGCCATGCAGCGTTACGCCGACAAGGTGGCATTCCAGTCCTTCGGCCAATCGCTGACCTATGCGCAGGTGGACAAGCTCTCGGCGGATTTCTGCGCCTATCTGCAGCACCGGGTGGGTGTCAAGAAAGGCGACCGCATCGCCGTGATGATGCCCAACCTGGCGGCCTTCCCGGTGGCGATGCTGGGCATCATCCGCGCAGGCGCGGTCCAGGTGAATGTCAACCCGCTGTATACGCCGCGTGAGCTGGAGCATCAACTCAACGATTCGGGCTCCAAGGTCATCGTGGTGTTCAGCGGTTCCACGCCGACGCTGGCCGAAGTCGTGGGCCACACGGGTGTCACCTCGGTCATCACCGTCAACCCGGGCGATGCCCTGCCCAAGGCCTTGCCCAGCCCGGCCGTGGATGCGCGGCTGAGCGGCTCGGTGCCCTTTGCCCAGGCCCTGACCGAAGGCGCCGGCTTCAGCCGCGTGCCGGTGGCGCTGACTGGCGCCGACACGCTCTTCCTGCAATACACCGGTGGCACGACCGGCCTGTCCAAGGGCGCCACGCTGTCGCACCGCAACCTGGTGGCCAACACCGAGCAGTTCAAGGTCATGATGCCCGAGGCAGTGCTCCCGGGGCAGGAGGTGGTGGTCACGGCCATTCCGCTGTATCACATCTTTGCGCTGATGGTGAACTTCATCACCTACTTCTCGGTCGGCGCCGAGAACTGGCTGGTGGCCAATCCGCGCGACATGGACGCCTTCATCGCGGTGATCAAGGCCGCGCGGCCCACGGTGTTCATGGGCGTGAACACGCTCTACAACGGCCTGACCATGCACCCCGGCCTGAAGGAAGTGGACTGGTCGCGCCTGCGCCTGGCCGGCGGCGGCGGCGCGGCGGTGGTGGGGGCCACCTCCGAGCTCTGGAAGGCCATCACCGGCAACTTCATCCGTGAAGGCTACGGGCTGTCGGAGACCGCGCCGGTGGTGTCGTTCAACCCGGCCTTCATCAACGAGGTCAGCGGCACCACCGGTCTGCCGGTGCCGTCGACCGACATCCAGCTGCTGGACGACGACGGCCGTGAAGTGGGCGTGGGCGAGGCCGGCGAGATCTGCGTCAAGGGCCCGCAGGTGATGAGCGGCTACTGGGAAAAGCCGGAGGCCAACGCCGCGGCCTTTACCGCCGATGGCTACTTCCGCACCGGCGATGTGGGCCAGTTCGACGAGCGCGGGTTCCTGAAGATCGTCGACCGCAAGAAGGACATGGTCATCGTCTCGGGCTTCAACGTGTACCCCAACGACGTGGAGGCCGTGGCCAGCGGCTGCGCCGGTGTGGCCGAGTGCGCCTGCGTGGGCGTGCCCGACGAGAAGACGGGCGAGGCCGTGAAGCTGTTCGTCGTGCGCATGCCCGGCGCCACGGTGACGGAGGCCGAGGTGATCGCACATTGCCGCACCGGCATGACCAGCTACAAGGTGCCCAAGATCGTGCGCTTCGTCGACGCGCTGCCCAAGAGCAGCGTGGGCAAGATCCTGCGGCGCGAACTGCGCAGCGTGGCCTGATCAACGACGAGGGCTGAGCCATGAGCACACCGATCCCGCGCACGATCTTCAACGCCGAACACGACGCGTTCCGCGATGCCTACCGCCGCTTCCTCGAAGGCGAGGTGCTGCCGCACCACGCGGCGTGGGAGGAACAGGGCTACGTGGACCGGGACATCTGGCGCAAGGCCGGCGAGAACGGCTTCCTGTGCTCGTCGATGCCGGAGGAATACGGCGGCATCGGCGCCGACCGGCTGTTCCAGGTGATCGTGTTCGAAGAGAACTTCCGCATCAATGCCACGGGCCTGGGCTTCGGCTTGCACTCGGAAATCGTCGCGCCGTACATCCTGCACTACGGTACCGAAGAGCAGAAGCGCCGTTACCTGCCCGCGATGGCCACCGGCGAGATGGTCGGCGCCATCGCGATGACCGAGCCGGCTGCCGGATCCGATCTGCAGGGCATTCGTGCCACGGCGGTGGACAAGGGCGACCACTACCTGCTCAACGGCAGCAAGACCTTCATCACCAACGGCTTTCACGCCGACGTGGTCGTCGTCGTCGCCAAGACCCGGCCCGAGGCCGGCGCCAAGGGCACGAGCCTGCTGCTGGTGGAGCGCGGCATGCCCGGCTTCGAGACCGGCAAGCGGCTGCACAAGGTCGGCCTGAAGGCGCAGGACACGTCCGAACTCTTCTTCAACGACGTGAAGGTGCCCAAGAGCCACCTGCTCGGGCGCGAGAACGAAGGCTTCATCTACCTGATGCAGGAGCTGCCCTGGGAGCGCATGCAGATCGCCATCGCGTCGGTGGCGTCGGCGCGCGCGGCCATCGAGGCGACGCTGACCTATGTGCAGGAGCGCAAGGTCTTCGGCAACGCCGTGGCGAGCTACCAGAACACGCGCTTCAAGCTCGCCGAGCTGCACACCGAGACGACGATCGGCCAGGTCTTCGTCGACCGCTGCCTCGAGCTGCTGATGCAGGACAAGCTGGACACCGCCACCGCATCGATGGCCAAGGCCTGGTGCACGGAGCTTCAAGGGCGTGTGCTCGACCAGTGCGTGCAGCTGCACGGCGGCTACGGCTTCATGTGGGAGTACATGGTCGCCCGCGCCTGGGCCGATGCACGCGTGCAGCGCATCTACGGCGGCACGACCGAGATCATGTGGGAGGTCGTGGCGCGTTCGATGGGAATGCCGGCCCGCTGAACCCGCGGCTCGATCGGCATGGGCACGGTGGTCGAGGTGCCGATCGAGCCATGAAGCCGTCGCCGAACCCTTCGCCTTCCAGGAGTCCCCATCATGCTCGTCCAACAGCTGCTGCCCGCTGATCTGTTCAGAAACCAGACCGTTTTCGTCACCGGTGGCGGCAGCGGCATCAACCTGGGCGTGGCGAAGAACTTCGCGGCCCTGGGGGCACACGTGGCCATCTGCGGCCGCACGCAGGAGAAGCTCGATGCCGCGGCGGTCGAGCTGCGCGCCATCGGCGCCGCGCCCGGTGCCAAGGTCTGTGCCGTGGCCGCCGACGTCCGCGATGCGGCCGCGCTGGATGCGGCCTTCGCGCGCAGCCAGGACGAGCTGGGTCCCATGAACGTGCTCGTCAGCGGTGCGGCCGGCAACTTTCTCGCGCCGGCCGAGAAGCTGTCGTCCAACGGCTTCAAGACAGTGATCGACATCGACCTGATCGGCTCGTTCAATGCGTCGCGCGGTGCCTTCGCGCAGCTGCAGCAGACCCGCGGCTGCCTGATCTACATCTCGGCAGGCATGGCCTACATGCCGCACGCCTTCCAGGCCCATGTCGGCGCGGCCAAGGCGGGCATCGACATGCTGATGAAAAACCTGGCCATCGAGTGGGGCCGCTACGGGGTGCGGGCCAACTCGATCGTGCCGGGGCCGATCGAGGGCACCGAAGGCCTGAAGCGCCTGGCCAACCCCACGGTGAAGGACAGCCTGGTTCAGGCCGTGCCGCTGCGCCGCATGGGGACGGTCGACGACATCGGACAGACCGCCGTGTTCCTGGCCTCGCCGCTGGCGTCCTACATCACCGGCTGTGTCGTCGTCTGCGACGGCGGGCAGAACCTGGTGGGCTCGGCGCTGTTCAACCGGGGCGCGGAGCAGATGCTGCACGCGGCGGGCGCGGCTTGATCCGCCCGGCATTCCGGTCGACACGCGTGCCGGCCCCGGGCTGAGCGACGCCCCGTCTGGCGTGCCGCGCCGCCCCGGACTGCGGACGAACACGGGGTGTCTGGCGCTGCGCAGCCGCGATACTCGGGTCCAACGCCGTGCGTCATGCGCGGCGCGGGCCGCAGTTCCGCCAGGAGTGCCGATGAGCGCAGACCCCACACCGGCGCGCAGCCAGCCGCTGCCGATCACCCAGGTGGCCGCCCGCCTGGGCCTGCCCGACGAGGCGCTGGGGCCGTACGGCCGCTTCAAGGCCAAGGTGGCGCTGGACCATCTGGCGTCGCTGGCCGATCGGCCCGACGGCCGCCTGGTGCTGGTGACGGCCATCAGCCCGACGCCGGCCGGCGAAGGCAAGACGACCACCGTCATCGGCCTGGGGGATGCCCTGCGCCGCCTGGGCCAGCGCGCGGCGATCTGCCTGCGCGAGCCCTCGATGGGGCCGGTCTTCGGCATGAAGGGCGGGGCCACCGGCGGCGGGCGCGCACAGCTCGTGCCGATGGACGAGATCAACCTGCATTTCACGGGTGACTTCGCCGCCATCGGCCAGGCGCACAACCTGCTGTCGGCGCTGATCGACAACCACATCCACTACGGCAATGCGCTGGGCTTCGATGTGCGGCGCATCGCCTGGAAGCGGGTGGTCGACATGAACGACCGCGCGCTGCGCCGCATCACCGTGGGCCTGGGCGGCGTGGCCAACGGGTTTCCGCGAGAGGACGGTTTCGACATCGTCGTGGCTTCCGAGGTGATGGCGATCTTCTGCCTGGCGACCTCGCTGCAGGACCTGCGCGAGCGGCTGGGCCGCATCGTCGTGGGCTACACGGCGGCACGCGAGCCCATCCACGCGCACCAGCTGCAGGCCCACGGCGCGATGACCGCGCTTTTGCGGGACGCGCTGGCCCCGAACCTCGTGCAGACGCTCGAACACACCCCGGCCTTCGTGCACGGCGGGCCGTTTGCCAACATCGCACACGGCTGCAACTCGGTGCTGGCCACGCGCGCGGCACTGAAGCTGGCCGACGTGGCGGTCACCGAGGCCGGCTTCGGCGCCGACCTGGGCGCCGAAAAGTTCATGGACATCGCCTGCCGGCAGGGCGGCTTCCTGCCGTCAGCCGCGGTGCTGGTGGCCACGGTGCGGGCGCTCAAGTACCACGGCGGCGTGGCGGTGGCCGATCTGGCGCGCGTCGATCCTGCGGCGGTCGAGCGGGGCCTGCCCAACCTCGAACGCCACCTGGACAACCTGGTCGATCGCTTCGGCTTGCCCACGGTGGTGACACTGAACCACCGCGTGGACGACCGCGAGGAAGAGATCGCCGTCATCCGCCAGGCGCTGGCGCGTCGCGGTGCGTCGCTGGTCGTCGCACGGCACTGGGCCGAAGGCGGCGCGGGCGCCGAAGACCTGGGCTCGGCGGTGCTGGCGCTGCTGCAGCAGCCGTGCCAGGCGCGCGGCATCTACAGCGACGAACTGCCGCTGTGGGACAAGATGAAGGCCGTGGCCACGCAGGTCTACGGCGCCGCCGACATCCGCGCCGAACCGGCCGTGCGCGCCGAGATCCAGCGCCTGCAGGCAGCCGGCCACGGGCGCCTGGCGGTGTGCGTGGCCAAGACGCCGTATTCGTTTTCCGCCGACCCCTCGCTACTCGGCGCGCCCAGCGGTCACGTGGTGCCGATCCGCGAGGTGCGGTTGTCAGCCGGCGCCGGCTTCGTCGTCATGATCTGTGGCGACATCATGACCATGCCCGGCCTGCCGCGCCAGCCGGCGGCGTGCAGCGTGGACGTCGATGCGCAGGGGCGCATCACGGGCCTGTTCTGAGGCGGGGCGGTGTCCGAGACGGTATCCCCTTCGATGTCTTCCGCCGGTGCCGGCGCAGCGCCCGCCCGCCGGCCGGAATCGGCGCCGCTGGCCATGGCCTGGATGGCTGGGTGGCTGACGCTGATGGTGGTCATCGCCGTGGCCGGGCGTCAGGCGATGCGCGAGCTCAGCGTCTTCCAGCTGATGGAGATGCGCGCGCTGATCGGCATGCTGCTGTTGTGGCCGCTGATTCACGCCGCCGGCGGTCCGCGCGCCATGCGCACCAAACGGCTGAAGCTGCACGTGGCGCGCAACCTCGTTCACTATGCGGCGCAATACGGCTGGTTCGCGGCGCTGCTGCTGATTCCGCTGGCGCAGGTGGTGGCCATCGAGTTCACGATGCCCATCTGGGCCGCGATGCTGGCGGTGGCGCTGCTGGGCGAGCGTGTCGACCGTTTCAAATCACTGGCCATCGTGCTGGGCCTGGCCGGCGTCGCGGTGATCGTGCGCCCCAACGCCAGCGGGCTGAATGCGGGGCAGCTGATCGCCCTGGCCGCCGCCGTCGGCTTTGCCGTCTCGGTGGTGCTGGTGAAGTCGCTCACGCGCACCGACGCCGCCATCGCCGTGAGCTTCTGGATGCTGGTGGTGCAGTGCGTGGTCGGCCTCGTGCCCGCATTGCTGACCTGGCACTGGCCGTCGGCGGCCACCTGGGGCTGGGTCGTGCTGGTGGCTTTCTGCGGCACCTACTCGCACTACTGCTTCGCGCGGGCGATGGAACATGCCGAGGCCACTGTGGTCGTGCCCATGGATTTCCTGCGCGTGCCGCTGAGCGCCGCCGCGGGCTGGGCGGTGTACGACGAGCGCGTGGACCAGTGGACGGTGCTGGGCGTGGTGATGATCCTGGCCGCCAATCTGCTGAACCTGCGGCGGGCTCCGGGGCGCTGACCGTGACGCGACGCCGGCCGGACAGCGGCGGTGCAGACGCCCCGCAGTTGCCGAGAAACCGGCGGGTCTTCGGTACGATCAGACGTGCGTCAGCCGTCGACCGCGGGCGCGTGCCCGATTGCTGCCCGCCCGCGGGTGCGCCGGGTCTGATCGCGGGCCAGGCCAGCGTCAGTCAACCGGTCGGAATCACGACACATGGCAGCCATCTTTGCGTTCACCTGCAGCCGTTGCGCGGAAGTCCACGAGGGCTCGCCGAGCTTCGGCTTCGATGCCCCGGATCACTACAACGATCTGTCGGATGCTGACAAGGCGTCCATGGCCACGCTGAGCAGCGAGCTGTGCACCATCACGGACGGCGAGACGACGGACCGCTTCGTCAGGGCCGTGATCGAAGTGCCGATCCAGGGCGTCGAGGAGCCCTTCCTGTGGGGCGTGTGGGTGTCGCTGAGTGAAAAGAGTTATGCGCGCTACCTCGAGACCGCGGATGACCCGGTGGTCGGCGAGGCGTTTTTCGGCTGGGTCTGCAACCGCATCGCGGTCTACCCCTGGTCGCAGCCGCGACCCGCCAACGTCGTGGTTCAGCCGCGGGGTGAGCGCCCGCTCGTGATGCTGCATGCGCGGGACACGCCCGACGACCCGCTGGCGCAGGACCAGGCCCAGGGCATTTCCATCGCCCGCGCGCAGCAGCTGGCGGAGCGGGTGCTGCATGGCGGTTGAGTCCTGCCCGGACGCCGTCAGTCTGCGCACCGGCGCAGCGGGCGATATCGCGCGGCAGATCGACGGGCTGCTGGACGGATCGAAGGTCCAGCTGCGCGTCACGGAATGAGGCGGGCACGCGCCCGAATGCCATGCAGCTGCACCCGATGATCTGCGTGCACGACGTCCCGGCCAGCAGCCGCTGGTATCAGCAGCTGCTGGGCTGCGAGAGCGGACACGGCGGCGCCGAGTACGAGCGATTGAATGTGGCGGGCCGGCTGGTCCTGCAATTGCACGCCTGGGGCGTCGACCACCAGCACGGCCCCTTGGGCGACCCGATGCAGCGGCCGTATGGCAACGGCGTGCTGCTGTGGTTCGAAGTCGAGGATTTCGATGCCGCCGTGGCCCGCGCCGGTGCCTTGAACGCCGAGTGCATCCACCCGCCGCGGTGGAGCGAAAACGCCAACTGGGAGTGCTGGTTGCGCGACCCCGACGGCTATACCGTCGTGCTGGCCAGTCCGCTGCCCTGAATGGCAGCGACGCGAATGCGGCGGACGAGGTCGCCGCAACGGCGCCACTCGCCCGCTTCCTGCACCGATCAGGCCGCTGCGCGGTTCTTCGCTCTGTCGCGCTCGCGGGACATGGTCAGCGCCGCGTCTTCGATCATGTCCTCCTGCCCGCCGACCAGCTTGCGCCGGCCCAGCTCCAGCAGGATCTCGCGCGCCGGGATGCCGTACTTCTTCTCCGCGCGCTTGGCAAACAGCAGGAACGAGCCGTAGACGCCGGCGTAGCCCAGCGTCAGCGCGTCGCGGTCGATGCGCACCATGTGGTCCATGATGGGCACGACCAGATCTTCGGCCACGTCCTGGATCTTGAAGGTGTCCACGCCGGTGCGGATGCCCATGCGGTCGCACACGGCCACCAGCACTTCCATCGGGGTGTTGCCGGCGCCGGCGCCCAGGCCGGCTGCGGCCGCGTCGATGCGGTTGGCACCGCATTCGATGGCCGCCAGGCTGTTGGCCACGCCCATGGCCATGTTGTGGTGGCCGTGGAAGCCCAGTTCGGTCTCGGGCTTCAGCGCAGCGCGCACGGCGCCGATGCGCGCCTTGACGTCGTCGGGCAGCATGTAGCCGGCGGAGTCGGTCACGTAGATGCAGTTGGCGCCGTAGCTTTCCATCAGCCTGGCCTGGCTGACGAGCTTCTCCGGGCTGGCCATGTGGGCCATCATCAGGAAGCCCACGGTGTCCATGTCCATCTTGCGGGCCATGGTGATGTGCTGCTCGCTGACGTCCGCCTCGGTGCAGTGGGTGGCCACGCGGATGGTGTGCACACCCAGGCCGTGCGCCATCTTCAGGTGGTCGACGGTGCCGATGCCCGGCAGCAGCAGGGCGCTGACCTTGGCCTGCTTCATCAGCGGGATGACGGCGCCGAGGTACTCCTCGTCGGTGTGCGCCGGGAAGCCGTAGTTGACGCTGCTGCCGCCCAGGCCGTCGCCGTGGGTGACCTCGATCAGCGGCACGCCCGCGGCGTCCAGGCCCTGGGCGATGGACTTCATCTGGTCGAGCGACATGAGGTGGCGCTTGGGGTGCATCCCGTCGCGCAGGGTCATGTCGTGCAGGGTGATCTTCTTGCCGTTCAGTTCCATGGTGTTCTCCCGGCTCAGGCTGCGTTTGCGGCGGTGGCGGCCACGGGTTGCAGGGTGAGGCGCCCGGCGAGGATTTCCTCGGCGAACATCTCGGCGGTGCGCGCGGCGGCGGCCGTCATGATGTCCAGGTTGCCGGCGTACTTGGGCAGGTAGTCGCCCAGGCCTTCGACCTCCATGTAGACGCTCACGCGCTGGCCGTCGAAGACCGGTCCGTTGACCAGCTTGTAGCCCGGCACGTACTTCTGCACCTCG
>CAUJHV010000057.1 GCA_963205115.1 Pseudomonadota bacterium
CAAGGCCTACGACCCGGCCTTTGCGGGCGAGATGGCGGTCATCGTGGACGCCGGCATGCGCGAGATGATGGTGGAGCAGAAGGACGTGTTCTATTACGTCACGCTCATGAACGAGAACTACGCCCAGCCCGCGCTGCCGGCGGATGCCCATCCAGGGGTGTTGCGTGGTTGCTATCTATTTGGTAGCTATCGGCGCACGCCGGACGGACGCGAACTGCCAGAAACGGCCCCAACGGTGACCTTGCTCGGCTCCGGCGCCATCCTGACTGAAGTGATCCTGGCCGCCGAGCTGCTGGTGCGTCAGGGCATTGCCGCCACCGTGCTCAGCGTCACCAGCTGGAGCGAACTGGCGCGCGATGGCCTGGCCTGCCAGCAGCGCCGTCTGGCCGGCGCGGACACGCCCGGCGCGCCCTGGGTCACCCAGCAGCTGCACCACACCCAGGGGCCGATCATCGCCGCCACCGACTACGTGTGCGCCGTGCCGGAGAGCGTGCGGGCGTTCGTGCCCGAAGGGCGCAGCTACCTCACGCTGGGCACCGACGGCTTCGGGCGCAGCGACACCCGTGCGGCGCTGCGGCGCTTCTTCGGCGTCGACGCGCGGGCCCTGGTGCGGGCGGCACGACTGGCGCTGGGCTGAGTCTGAACGCGGCGGCTGGCTGCGGCTGTTGTGCGTCCGCAGGCGCATCCCTGCAGGGTCTGGCGGCGCAGCTGAGCCTGACTCACCAGCTGACGATCCACCAGGCCGCCCATCCCTGCGTTCGTCCCAGCTTTGCGAAGCTGACCAACGGTCAACGGCCGCTTTGAAGGTCACTCCAGCTTGATGCCTTCCTGCTGGATCACGTTGCGCAGCGTTTCCGCGTCGTTCCTGACCGACTTGGCAAAGGTCGCCGGGTCCTCGTAGTTGGGGTACAGCGCCGACAGCTGCAGCTTGGCCTTGACTTCCGGCGCTTCCAGCACCTGTCGCACGGCGTCGGCCATCTTGTTGACCACCGGCGCCGGCGTGCCCTTCGGTGCGAACATGGCAAACCAGCTGAACGAGCCACCGTCGCCAAAGCCTTGCTCCTTGAGCGTCGGCAGGTTGGGCAGTTCGGGGTTGCGGATGCCGCTGGTGGTGCCCAGCCCCTTGAGGTCGCCGGACTTCACGCGCGGTGCCGTGGCCGGGTCGTACATGAGGTCGATGCGGCCAGCCAGCAGGTCGATCACCGACTCGCCCGCCCCCTTGTACGGGATGTGGGTGAGCTGCACGCCGGCGTGCTTGTGCAGCAGCACCGCGGTCATGTGCACGATGGAGCCCACGCCGTTGGTGGCGAACGTGAGCTTGCCGGGGTTGGCCTTGGCGTAGGCCAGCATGCCCTTGTAATCGGTAAACGGCGCGTCCTTGCGGGCCGTCACCAGACCGTAGGAGGAAGCGATCTTGGCCACCGGGTCGAAGCTCTCGAAGGTGTACTTGACGTTCTTCATCAGGTAGGGCGCCAGCGCCAGGGCGGCGGTGGGCGCCACCAGGAAGGTGTAGCCATCGGGCGCCTGGCGCGACGCGAACTCGGTGCCCATGGTGGCGGCGGCGCCGGGCTTGTTCTCGACGATCACCGGCTGGCCAAGGATCTTGGAGACGCCATCGCCGATGAAGCGCGTGATGACGTCCGACGAGCCGCCGGGCGGGTACGGTGTGACGAAGCGGATGGGTTTGTCCGGCCAGGGCTTGGACGTCTGGGCCAGCGCGGGCGCGACGGCACCGGACAGCGCGGCCAGCGCCAGCAGGTGCAGGGATCGACGGGTGAGGGTCATGGTGAATGCTCCTTGGGGTTGAGTGCGGGGATCAGCGGCCGCTGAAGCGCGGGGCGCGCTTTTCCTTGAACGAGGCCACGCCTTCGCGCAGGTCGGCGCTGGCGGCGATGCCTTGCAGCATGCGGTGCTGCGGGTAATACAGCTCGGTCGGCGAAGCCGGCAGCGTGCGCCGCGCGATCGACTTCATGGCCTGCACCACCAGCGGTGCGTTGGCGGCGATCCGGCTGGCCACCTGCATGGCCACCTCCAGCGCCTGACCGTGCGGCGCCAGGCGGTTGACCAGGCCGATCTCGTAGGCGCGCTGGGCCGTCATGGGGTCGCCGGTCAGCAGCCATTCCAGGCCGGCCTTGTATTGCATGCGGGGCGGAAAACCAGCCATCACACCGGCAAAGGCGCCGATCCGGGCCTCCGGGTAGACGAAGCGGGCGTCCTCGTCGGCCACCGCCATGTCGGCCAGCATCACCATGGTGGCGCCGGCACCGACGGCCAGGCCGCTGACGGCGGCGATGATCGGCTTGTCGCACGGCACCGACAGGTTGGGCATGGCCAGCCAGATGTCGCGCGGCAGCGCTTTCAGGTCGGCGCCCGACGTGAAGGCCTGCTCGCCCGCGCCGTGCAGCACCGCCACGCGGTCGTCGGCGTCCTGGGCGAAGCGTTGCCATGCGGCCTGCATGCCCTGCACCACCTCGTCGTTGATGGCGTTGCGGGCTTCGGGCCGGTGGATGGTGATGCGGGCGATGCCGCCCTCGGAGGCGTAGCGTACGGCGGTCATGGTTGCTTCAGGTGCAAGCTGTTCGGTGGTAGGTGCATCAGGCCAGCGTGGCGCGCGCGTCGGCCGCCGCGATGCGCGGCCCGGCGATGAACAGCGGGTTGATGTCGAGTTCGCGCAGCCGGGCGCTGGGGTCGGCCGCCAGCGCGCCCAGGCGCACCATGACGTCGGCGATGGCGTCCAGGTCGGCCGGCGTGCGGCCGCGGTAGCCGCTCAGCAGCGGCAGGCAACGCAGCTGTCGCAGCATCGCCAGCGCCGTGGCGTGCGACAGCGGAGCGGGCGCCAGCTGCACGTCCTTCATCAGCTCGACCAGCACGCCCCCGGCACCCACCATCACCAGCGGGCCGAAGTCGGGGTCGCGCTGCACACCCAGGATCAACTCGGTGTCGGCGCGCCACATCTCGGTGACCAGGTAGCCGTCAAGGGTATCGACGCCGGCCGCGCGCGCCGCTGCGGCGATGTCGGCGCAGGCCTGGCGCACGGCGGCATCGCCCTGCAGGCCGAGCTTGACGCCGCCCATGTCGCTCTTGTGCACGATGTGCGCGCTGACCGCCTTGATGGCCACGCTGCCGCCAAGTTCGCGCGCGGCCTGGGCCGCGGCGTCGGCGCCGGCGGCGAACCGCCAGCGTGTGGTCGGGATGCCCGCCCCTTCCAGCAGGCGGCGGGCCTGAGGTTCGGTCAGGAAACCGGCCGGCAGATCGGCGGCGACGCTGACGCCGGGCTGCGGTGGCGCGCTGGGCGGTGGCGGCTTGCGCCGCGCCAGCACCGACAGCACCTTCAGCGCGTCGTGCGGGCTGTCGAAGTAGCCGTGGCCGGCCGCGCGCAACATCTGGCGCGCCACGTCGCCGTGGTTGCCGGCGCCCTGGACGAACAGCAGGGGCTTGGAGGAGCGGTCGGCGGCGGCGATGGCCGCCTGCACCACCAGCTCCTGGCCGGGCTGGGTGGTCAGCAGCAGGATGCCGGCGCCGACCGCGGGGTCGTGCAGGGCGCGGTCCAGGGCGATGCCGATTGCGCCGCCCGCCACCTGCGGATCGGGCGCTGCCGCATGGTTGAGCATGCCGAAGTCGAACGGCAACTGGCGGTGCGTGGACGGCAACACGGCGGCGACGGCCTGCTGGGTGGCGTCCGACAGCTCGGCCGGGGCGAGGCCGTGCGCTTCCAGACCGTCGGTCAGCAGCGCACCGCCCCCGCCGGAGCCCGAAAAAACGGCCACCTGATCCGACGCCGCCCGCTTGCCGCGTTGCAGCAGCAGCGCGCCCTGCAGCAGATCGTAGATGGTCTCGAACAGGTAGACACCCCAGCGGCGGCAGGTCGCCTCGAAGGCGGGCCAGGCGCCGGCCAGGCTGGCGGTGTGCGAGGCGGCGGCCTTGGCGCCGGCCGCGCTGCGCCCCGACTTGGCGATGCACACCGGTTTGCCCGCGGCGGCGGCGCGCTCCAGAAGGGCGGTGAAGCGCGGCGCGTCCTTCACGCCTTCCATGTAGAGCGTGATGACCTCGGTCTTCGGATCGTCGATCAGGTATTCGAAGAAGTCGTTCAGGTCGAGGTCGGCCTGGTTGCCGACCGAGACCGTGGTCGAGAACCCAGCCCCGATGTCGACCCCGCGCGAAATCATCGCGCCCATCAGCGCACCACTCTGGCTGGCCATGCCGATGCCGCCGACCGGCAGCCTGTCGAGGGTGCCCATCACCACGCCGGTGGTGGCACACAGCCCGTGGTGGGTGTTCATCAGGCCCATGCAGTTGGGGCCGATCAGGCGCACACCGCCGGCGCGCGCCAGGTCGACCAGCGCCTGTTCGTCGGCGCGGCCGGCCGCGCCGGTCTCGGCAAACCCGGCCGTGATGCACAGCGCGCAGCCCACACCTTTGGCCACGCAGTCCTCGATGGCCGCGCGGACATGCGCGCGCGGCACCAGCAGAATCGCCAGGTCCACCGGGCCGGGGCAGTCGCGCAGCGAAGGGTAGGCCGGCAGGCCCATGAGCTCGGTGGCACGGGCGTTGATGGGGTAGAGCGCGCCCGGGTGGCGATGCCGCAGCATGTAGCGCAGCAGGCGCCCGCCCCATTTGTCTTCGCTGTCGGAAGCCCCCACGATGGCCACGCTGCGCGGGTGCAGGATGTCGCGGACGCTCTGGCGCGGTGCAACCCACGGCGCCGGGTTGGAGACGTCGACCATGACCGGTGCCTCAGTTGCCGCGAATGCCGATCGCCGGCAGCAGCTCGGCGTACAGCTTGCGGTCGGCATCCAGGCTGCGTCGATACTCGTCCGGCGCCTGCCACGAAGGCACCGAGTTGGCCCGTGCCAGCGCGTCCTTCACGTCCTGCTGCTGCAGCACCTGACGGATCGCCTCGGACAACCGCGACATGATGGCCGCCGGTGTGCCCTTGGGCGCCAGCACGCCCCAGCCCGAACCGCGGGTGGAGCTGATGGTGAACCCGGCTTCCTCCAGCGTCGGCACGCCGGGCAGCTCGGGGTGGCGACGCCGATACAGCACCGCCAGCGGCTGCACGCGATCGGCTTTGACCATGGGGGTGACGGCGCCGTCGATGATGAAGTCGACGTCGCCGGCCACCAGGGCGTTGACGGCCGCCGCCGAACCGCGAAATGGCACATGCAGCACCTGAATGCCGGTGTCGCGCGCCAGTGTCAGGCCGTAGATGTGGCCCGCCGACGCCTCACCGGCCGAGCCGAACGACAGCTTGCCGGGATGCTGCTTGGCGTAGTCGATGAACTCCTTGACGGTGCGGATCGGCAAGGTCTTGCGCACCGCCATGACGGCGACGTAGTCGGCCACGCCGCCGGCGATCTCGAAGCTGTCGATGCCGTAGTTCAGCTTGCGCAGGTTGGGCAGGGCCGTGAACCCGGTGGCAGAGGCCATCAGCAGGGTGTGGCCGTCGGGGGCCGCGTTGGCCACCAGCTCGGTGCCGATCTGCGTGGTGCCACCGGGCTTGTTCTCGACGAAGATGTTGGACTTCAGCAGCGCGCTGAGCTTGTCTGCCATCAGGCGACCCAGCATGTCCGATGAACCGCCGGGCGGAAACGGCACCACCATGCGGATCGGCCCGGACGGCCATTTGTCCTGCGCCCGTGCGGGCACGGACCACAGCAGTTGCGGGGCAGCCAGCAGCAGCGGCAGGCTCAGTCTCAGGCGGTCGGGGTGTGTCATGGGTGTCTCCGTGGGGCCGGGCGTCGATCGGCGCGGCGCGGCGTCATTCGGGCTGGATGCCCAGTTCGTCGGCAATCTTGCGGTAGTGGCCATACTCGGCGGTGATCTGCTTGCGCAAGGCCTGCGGGCCCGAGCCGACGGATTCGACGCTGAGGTTGGCCAGCTTCTCGATCACTTCGGGCGACTCCATGGCGATCTTGAACTCGTTGGCCAGCTTGTCAATGATTTTCTGGTCGACGCCCTTGGGGCCCACCAGGCCGTACCAGATCGGGATGTCGGGCATGGACTTGTAGCCCAGCTCGGTGACCGTGGGAATGTCGGGTGCGAAGCGGGTGCGTTTGTCCTGCATCACGGCCAGTGCGCGCGTCTTGCCCTGCTTGAGGTAGGGCAGGGCGGTGAAGACGCCATCGAACATCGCATCCGTGTGGCCAGCAACCACGGCATTGACCGCTTCCACGCCCTTGTACGGGATGGAGTTGAGTTTGAAGCCGGCAACCTTCTGGAACAGGTCGGTGCCCAGCTGTCGTCCGTAGGTGCTGAGCGCGTACTTGCCCGGCGCGGCCTTGGCCAGATCGATGAATTCCTTCAAGTTGTTGGCCTTCACCGACGAATTGATGACGAACACCACTGGGGTATAGGCGATGTAGCTGATGAGCGAGAACGACTCGATGGGGTCGTAGCCAGGGTTCTTGACAATGATGGGTGCGGTGTGGAAGGTGGCGCTGCTGGTCATCATCAGCGTGTAGCCGTCGGCGGGCGCGGCCAGCAGGGCCTTGACGCCGATGACGGTGTTGCCTCCGGGTTTGGTTTCGATGATGAAGGGCTGCTTGGTGCGCTCGCGCACCTTCTCGACGATGATGCGCGTCATCACATCCGTGCCGCCACCGGCCTGGTACGGAATGATGATCTTGATGGGCCGCTCGGGGTACTTGTCGACCGACTGGGCGTGCGCTGCCGCGGCCATCAGGCAGGCGGACAGGCCGGTGAGGATGGGGGTGAGTTTCAAGGCTTGCTCCTTCAGTGTGGGTATGGGGTTGGCGCCTACGGGCGGGTGTTCAGGATCAGGTCGGCCGCGCGTTCGGCGATGGCCAGGGTGGCGGCGTAGGTGTTGCCGGAAATCAGCGTCGGCATCACCGACGCGTCCACCACCCGCAGGTGACTGACGCCGCGCACGCACAGCGCCGGGTCGACCACCGCCTCGGCGTCGCTGCCCATGCGGCAGGTGCCGACCGGGTGGTAGATGGAGGTGCCATTCGAGCGGGCGAAATCCAGGCACGCTTCGTCGCTCTGCACGTCGGGGCCGGGGGCCAGCTCTTCGGCGACGATGTCGGCCAGCGGTTGCGTGGCGGCCAGCCGGCGCGTGAGGCGAACCTCCTCGACGGCCACGCGGCAGTCTTCCGGCGTGGCCAGGTAGTTGGGCAGGATCCGGGGGTGTTGGCCCGGGTCCGGACTGCGCAGCAGGATCTCGCCGCGGCTTTCGGGCCGCAGGTGACAGACACTGAAGGTCATGCCCGGAAAGCGGTCCGGCATGCCGGTTTTTTCGTCGGTGGTGTAGTTGGAGAAGTGGTATTGGATGTCGGGGCTCGCAAGCTCGGGCAGGCTTCTGGTGAACAGCCCGACCTGGGCCGTCGGGTAGGCGATGGCGCCGCTGCGGCGCAGCAGATATTCCAGCCCCATGCCGACTTTGCCGGCCAGCGAATGGAACTGGTCGTTGAACGAGATCGGACGGTTGAGTCGGTAGGTCAGGCGCAACTGCAGGTGATCCTGCAGGTTCTTGCCCAGCTGCGGTGCGTCCACCCGTGGCGTGATGCCCATCTCCTGAAGGTGGGCTGCCGGCCCGATGCCCGACAGCATCAGCAGCTGCGGTGAATTGATCGAACCGCCGCAGACGAGCACCTCGCGCGCGGCGTGCAGCTCATGCCAGTGGCCGTCCTTTTCGTAGCGCACACCGGTGGCGCGCCGCTGCTCGAAGCTGATGTGGTGCACCATCGCCCCGGTGATGACGCTCAGGTTGGCGCGACCCTTCACCGGCCGCAGATACCCCACGGCCGCACTGCAGCGGCGGCCGTTGCCTACCGTGGCCTGGTAGTAGCCGACGCCCTCCTGGTCGGCACCGTTGAAGTCCGGGTTGCGGGGAATGCCCAGCTGTTCCGCCGCCGCGATGAAGCGCGTCCAGACTTCGCTGCGATTGGTCCGGTCCGACACCGTCAGCGGGCCGCCGACCGCGTGGTAGGCGTCGGCGCCCCGGGTCTGGTTTTCGATCTTCAGGAAGTACGGAAACAGGCTGTCCCAGTCCCAGCCGGTGGCGCCCGATGCGGCCCAGCGGTCGAAGTCCGTGCGCTGGCCACGGATGTAGACCATGCCGTTGATGCTGCTCGAGCCGCCCAGCACTTTGCCGCGCGGCCAGTACACCGACCGGCCGTTGGTCAGCGGGCTGGGCTCGGTCATGTAGAACCAGTTGTGCTTTTTTTCCCGCAGCAGGTAGCGGATGCCGGCCGGGATGTGGATCCATTTGTCGTCGTCCGGGCCACCGGCTTCCAGCAGGATCACGCGACACGACGGGTCGGCCGACAGCCGGTTGGCGAGCACGCAGCCGGCGGTGCCGCCGCCGACGATCAGGTAGTCGCAAACTGGGGTATTCATCTCGTCTGTTTCGATGGGTGAGGTGGTGGTGCCCTGAGTTCCAGCGTTTCAGGTGCAGGCCGGCTCATGAGGGTGTGCGGTGCCGACGAATTCAGGCAGCAGGTAAGGCGTTGGCCTGGTCTCCGGGGACGTGCAGCGCTCCACTTCGACCAGACAGGTCTGGGCCATGCAGCCCTGGGACAGTCGCGAAGCGCCGATGTCCGGCGTCAGCACGTTGGGGTTGCCGTGTCGTTCGACATTGCCGGGGCCGCTGGCCAGCCAGCTTGTCGGGTCGAACCATGCCCCGGTCGACATGCGAGCGACGCCGGGACGCAGCGCGTCGGAGATGCGCAGTGCCGCCAGGCAGGCGCCGCGGGCATTGAACACGCGCACCAGGTCACCGGCCTTGAGTCCGCGGGCCTCGGCGTCGGTGCGGCACAGGGTCAGCGGCTCACGGCCGTCGACTTTGTTGGCCTGGCTGCAGGCGGCGTGGTCGAGCTGGCTGTGCAGCTTGGTGTGGGGTTGATCGCTGATCAGGTGCAGCGGAAACCGGACTGCGGCTGGGCTGCCGAGCCATTCCAGCGGTTCCAGCCAGCAGGCGTGTCCGGGACAGTCGTCGTAGCCGAAGCTGGCGATGCGCGCGCTGAACAGTTCGATGCGGCCGCTGGGCGTGGCCAGCGGGTGGCTCTGCGGGTCGGCGCGGAAGCGGTCGAGCATCACGACTTCGGCCTCGGGCTGTGCCAGGTCAAGCAGGCCCCGGGTCCAGAAGTCGTCGAACGGGGGCAGCTCGATGCCGGCCTGAGCCGCGCGCTGCCGCGACTGTTCGTACATCAGGCTCAGCCAGTCGCGGGCGTCGCGTCCCTCCGTGAACGCCTCGCGCACGCCCAGGCGTTCGGCCAGATCGCTGAAGATGGCGTAGTCGTCGCGCGCCTCGCCCACCGGCGCGATGAGCCGCTTCATTGCCACCATGTAGCGCTCGCGCGTGGCGTAGCCGATGTCTTCGCGCTCCATCGCCGTGGTGGCCGGCAGCACGATGTCGGCCAGCTTCGCGGTGGGGGTCCAGTACTGCTCGTGGACGACGATGGTTTCCGGCTTGGACTGCCAGGCGGCGAGCAGGCGATTGAGGTCCTGATGGTGGTGGAACGGATTGCCGCCGGCCCAGTAGATCAGGCGAATGTCGGGGTAGGTGTGGCGCTGGCCGTTGTAGTCGAAGCTGGCACCGGGCTGCTCCAGCATGTCGGTGATGCGCGCCACCGGAATGAAGGCGCGGACCGCGTTGTGCCCCTGCGGCAGCGTCGGGCCGGAGAACTTGGCGTTGTCGTTGCCCATCATGTTGGTGCTGCCATAGCCCACACCGAAGCCGCCGCCGGGCAGCCCGATCTGGCCCAGCATGGCGGCCACGGTGATCAGGGCCCAGTAAGGCTGCTCGCCGTGGTGGGAGCGTTGCAGCGACCAGGCGATGTTGAGCATGGTGCGCGTGGCGGCCGCTTCCCGTGCCAGGCGGACGATGCGCTCGGCCGGCACGCCGGTGATCCGGGCCGCCCAGTCGGCGCTCTTGGGTTGTCCGTCGGTGTCGCCCCGCAGGTAGGCGGCAACGCGTTCAAAGCCGACGCAGTGGCTGGCCAGGAAGCCGGCGTCGTGACGCTTTTCCGTCCACAGCGTGTGCGCCATGGCCAGCAGCAGGGCGGTGTCGGTGCCCGGGCGAATGGGGATCCACTCCACCTCGCCGCCGGTGTCGATGTCGTCGCGCACCGGACTGATGTTGATGAAGCGCACCCCCGCAGCGGCCATGCGGCGCAGCCCGGTGGGGACCGCGTGCTCGGTGGCCCCGCCCGAACTGACCTGCGCGTTCTTGGCCGGCACGCCACCAAAGGTGATGAACAGCCTGGTGTGCCGCGCCATGACGCGCCAGCTGGTGTGCTGGGTGAACAGCTCTTCCATCGGTGCCACGATGTGCGGCAGCAGCACCCGGGCCGCACCCAGGCTGTAGGTGTCGGCGTGTCGGACGTAGCCGCCGATGGCGTTGAGAAACCGATGCACCTGACTCTGCGCGTGGTGAAAGCGCCCTGCGCTGGACCAGCCGTAGGAGCCACCGAAGATCGCTTCGTTGCCATGCCGCAGGCGCACGCGATCGAGCTCACGCGCCACCAGGTCGATCGCCTCGTTCCAGCCCACCTCGACGAACGGGTCGGTGCCGCGCAGCTGTGGTGCCGCGTGCGGCGCATCGCCGCACATGGCCTGCCACCAGCTGCGACGTACCGCAGGTCGACGCACGCGCACCGGACCGCGCGCGGCGTCGAGCATCGACAGGCCGATCGGCGAGGGCGAGGGGTCGCGTGCGAATCCCTGCAGTCGCAACGCCTCGCCCTGGCCCGTGGCTTCATAGACCCCCCAGTGGGAAGCCGTCAAGGGCATGGCTGTGGGGGGCGTGACGGGGGTCATCATGGTCCAGGGATGGCTTGGATCGGCGGCAGGCGTGGCATCCTAAGTGATTCCGTAAAATGACACTATGATTCCAAAAAAGGGAATTAAGGATTCCCTCTCTTTGAGTGACACACTGATCCATGGCCTGCGCCGGGTCGAGCCGCCGTTGCTGCCGCCCCGGTCTGACGGCGTGAATGCGCTGGCGCGGGGGCTGGATACTCGTGTCGTACGAACAGGGTGCACAAGGCGCCGGCAGCGGCGCTGGCTGCGAACAACCAGATCGCTCGGTCCCAGGCCCCCGTCGGCCCCAGCACAGGCCTGACCGCGTCGAGCAGAGCACCGGCCAGCGGCTGCAGGATGCCGGCCCCCAGGAAAATGCCGACGTTGACGAGCGAGACGGCCATGCCTGCGTGTTCAGGCGGGTTCATTTCCTTCGCTACAGTCCACGTCAACACGAAGGCCGGCACGAACAGGCCCATGACGAAGAACCAGGCGTAGCTGAGCGCCAGCGACGGTTCCCATCGCAGCACCAGGGGCAGCCACGAGAGCGCGTACATCAGGGCGAACAAGCGCATCACGCCGATGCGGCTGCGCAGACGATCGGACAGCAGACCAACCACGAGCGAGCCGGCCGCCACGCCGAGCACCAGCAGGCTGGCGTGATGGCTGGCCACCGCCTGCGACAGGCCGCGGCCTTCGCGCAGGTAGGGCACCACCCACAGGCCGGCAAAGGCGAAGAAGCTGCCGGCCACCCCAACGTTGACGAAGAAGCCTGGCCAGCTGGCCGGATTGGCCAGCACGGCGCGCAGCGCCTGTGCCCAGTGCGTTGCGACCGCGGGCGGCGGGGCGTAGGACACCTCGAATCCGCACTCGCGGGGACTGTCGCGTACCACGATCCATGTCAGCACGGCCAGCGCGAGCGAGGCCAGGCCCAGGCCGACGAACACCGATCGCCAGGACGCCACCGTCACCAGCCAGGCCAGGGGTGCGCCGGCGGCCGCGGCGCCCAGGTTGCCGGCAAGCAGGGTGATGCCGTTGAAGGTTGCAAAGCGTTGTGGTGGAAACCAGTTGGCACACACCTTGAGCAGGGCCACGAAGGTCACCGCCACGCCCATGCCCACCAGCAAGCGGCCGACGGCGGCCAGTTCCCAGCCGGGCGCCAGCCCGAACATGATCGAGCCGACGGCGGCCACCACTGCGCCGGCAGTGACCACAACGCGTGGGCCGACGGTATCGGCGAGCACCCCCACCGGCACCTGCAATACGGTGTAGACGTAGAAGTAGGTCGCGGCGAGCGTGCCGAGCAGCGCGCCGCTGACCTGGAAGGCCTGGGTCAGCTCGCCTGCGATCGCCGCCGGCGCCGTGCGGTGCACGTAGGACAGCACATAGCCGGCCAGCAGGATCAGGTAAATGAACAGCGCAGTGGCCGCAAACCCGATGCGGCGCGGCGGTTCGATATGCGCAGGCATCGCGCGAGGCGTTGTCGACCAAGCTTCTGTGTCTCGCATGTGGAGACTGTAGGCAGCGGCCGGCTTGTGCGCTTTCGATAAAGAGACAGAATATGTCGATGAAGCGACACGGGGTTCCTCAAGGCTTGCGATGCTGTGGAAGACGCTGAAGGTGCCGGATATCGAGACCTTGCCCGGGCCGGTGTTCGTGCGCGCGCAGGACATCCCGCCGGGCTACCGATTCCCGTCTCACTCGCATCCATGGCATCAACTCATCTATGCCATCAGCGGATCACTGGTCGTCGAGGCCGCCCATCAGCGCGTGGTCTGCGGGCCCGAGCAGGCGGTGTGGATTCCGACCGGTACCGTGCACGCGGTCGCATCGCGCTACGGCGCGCAATTTCGCAGTCTGTATTTGCGCACTTCCGTGGGTCGGGGCATGGCGGCGCGCTATGCGTTGCTGCAGGTGTCTGCCTTGCTGCGCGAGTTGATCCGTGAGGCGGCGTGGCTGGGCGAGCAGCGTGTGGCGGGCGTCGCCACACTGGCCTATAAGCAACGGGTGCACGGTCTGATCCTCGATCAACTGCCGCGGCTGGAACGCGTTCAGGCGCCGTTGCCCTGGCCGCAGTCTCCCATGTTGCGCAAGCTGTGCGAGGCGATCGATCGTGCGCCGGCCGACGCCGATGACATCGCCACATGGGGCGCGCGCCTGGGTGCGTCGGAGCGCACGCTGACGCGCCGTTTCCAGGCCGAACTGGGCATGAACTTTCGCGAATGGAAGCGGCGCCTGCGCCTGTTCAAGTCGATGGAACTGCTGGGCGCCGGCATGAGCGTGACGGCGACGGCGCTCGAACTGGGCTACGGTTCACCGTCCGCGTTTTCCTACATGTTCACGCGCGAAATGGGATGCAGCCCCAAGACCTATCGGGCTGCACCGGGCCGTGAGCGCCAGCGTTCAGCGCGGTCCCGGGCCCGTTGATGCCGTGACCGGTGCCATGTGTCTGCCGCGCAGGGGGCTGGAAGGCGCGCTCCGGCGGCCAGTGTGCGCAGGTCAGGGGCGATGGCACGGGTTGGAGCGGCAATGCGGGAGTGGTGACGGCCACAACATGCGGATCGCGGGTGCCCGTTGCCGATTCGGAAGCTGTGTTGAAAAATTCTGTAAATGAGATAATTGTTCCGACATATAGAAATTGAGGGCGGTGATCGAATGAACAACACTCTGATCAAGGGGCTGCGCTTGCTCGAGGTGCTGGTTGCACGCGCACAGCCCGTGGGAATCAGCGAGCTGGCCCAGGAGCTGGAGATGGGCGCCAGCAACGTGCACCGCTTGCTGCAGGCCCTGGTCGAGCTCGGCTATGCCGTCAACGAGGGCGGGCGTGGTGGTTATCGGGCCTCGCTCAAGGTGTGGGAGCTGGGGGCGCAGGCGCTGCACAAACTGGATTTCCGTGAAACCGCAGCGCCGGCCATGCGCATGCTGCTGGCGGAAACCAACGAAACGGTGCATCTGTCGGTGCTCAGTGGCGACGAGGTGATCTACATCGACAAGCTCGACAGCCCTGAGCCGGTGCGCGCCTACAGCGTCATCGGGGGCCGCGCACCGGCCTATTGCGTGGCCACGGGCAAGGCGCTGCTGGCCTGGCGCGAACAGCCGGCGGTCCAGCTGATGACCGTGCGGCCCCTGCAGGTCTACACGCCGACCACGCTGGCCGACACTTCGGCGCTGGCGATGGAGCTCGATCGCGTGCGGCAGCAGGGTTACGCCGTCAACCGAGGCGAATGGCGCGCCAGCGTCTGGGGCATTGCGGCGCCGGTGTTCGATGA
>CAUJHV010000058.1 GCA_963205115.1 Pseudomonadota bacterium
CGGCCCCACCTCGCCGCGTTGCGCGCGCAGGCGCATCGACTGACCTCCCGACCAGCCGCCCCCGACGCGCCCCACGGATCAACCAGATCCAGGCCATCCCCGCCGCAACCACAGCACAAGCTCTAACACTCCACAATATTCACCGCCAGACCACCTCGCGCCGTCTCCTTGTACTTCGTCAGCATGTCCGCACCCGTCTCGCGCATGGTCTTGATGACCTGGTCCAGGCTCACGTGGTGCGTGCCGTCGCCGCGCAGCGCCATGCGCGCGGCATTGATGGCCTTCACCGAGGCGATGGCGTTGCGCTCGATGCAGGGAATCTGCACCAGGCCGCCCACGGGGTCGCAGGTCAGGCCCAGGTGGTGTTCCATGCCGATTTCCGCGGCGTTTTCCACCTGCGCGGGTGTGCCGCCCATCACCGCGCACAGCGCGCCGGCGGCCATCGAACAGGCCACGCCCACTTCGCCCTGGCAGCCGACTTCGGCACCGCTGATGCTGGCGTTTTCCTTGTAGAGGATGCCGATGGCGGCGGCGGTGAGCAGGAAGTCGATGACACCCGCGTCGGACGCACCGGGCACGAAGCGCGTGTAGTAGTGCAGCACGGCCGGCACGATGCCGGCCGCGCCGTTCGTGGGCGCGGTGACGACACGCCCGCCGGCGGCGTTTTCTTCGTTGACGGCCAGCGCGTAGAGATTGATCCAGTCCAGCACCTGCAGCGGGTCGCGCAGGGCTTCTTCC
This sequence comes from Pseudomonadota bacterium, assembly GCA_963205115.1. GTDB lineage: Bacteria > Pseudomonadota > Gammaproteobacteria > Burkholderiales > Burkholderiaceae_C > Rubrivivax. The sequence goes on from CAUJHV010000058.1 coordinate 739, forward strand.
GGGCGCGCGGTCAGGGCCTCGCGCAACGCCTTCGCGCGGCGCCTCACCTTGAAGCCGCCGGGCAGCGTGCCGCCGGTGCGGCAGCCGCGCTCCACGCAGTCCTGCATGACGCGCCAGATGCGCAGCAGGCCGGCATCGATCTCGGCGTCCGTGCGCCAGTGGCGTTCGTTGCGCCGCATCACGCCGGCGATGCCGGTGCCCAGCGCCTGTGCCTGCGCCAGCAGCGCCGCAGCATCGTGGAACGGGTGCGGCAGCACGGTGGTGTCGGGTGCGATCGCGCGCAGCCGTGTGCCGTCAGCGGCCACCTCGTCGCTGACCACGAAGCCGCCGCCCACGCTGTAGTAGCAGCGGTTGGCGAGTTCGGCACCCTCCGCATCGAAGGCGATGCAGCGCATGCCGTTGGCGTGGAAGGGCAGGGTTTCGCGGCGGAAGAATTTCAGGTCCTCGCGCTCGTGGAAGGCGACCTCGTGGCGGTCGATCAGCCGCAGCCGCTGGCTCTGGCGGATGCCGGCCAGTTGCGCAGGAATGGCGTCGATGTCCACGCTGTCGGGCTCGAACCCCGCCAGGCCCAGCAACACGGCCTTGTCGCTGCCGTGGCCCTTGCCGGTGGCGCCCAGCGAGCCGTAGAGCGACACCTGCACGCGCGCCACGCGTTCCAGCAGCCCTTCAGTGTGCAGCCGCATCGCAAACAGCCGCGCCGCGCGCATCGGCCCGACGGTGTGCGAGCTGCTGGGCCCGATGCCGATCTTGAACAGGTCGAAGACGGAGACAGCCATGGCGTGTGCGCGCAGTCGCGGGTGGAGGTGGTTTCCGAAGGCGGGGTCTAAAGCCGGCTGTGCTTGCGCAGGATCAGCAGCGGTGCAGACGGTACCGCCGATCGCCTCCAACCGCGAGAAATTGTCCCCATGTCATTCATAGGCCCGCGGACGTTCGCGGCCACCACGAGGAGATCCAGATGAATCGCAACAGCACACCGCGCAAGACACTGGCCGGACTGACGACGGTACTGGCCCTGGCGGCGGCGGGTTGGGCCCTGCCGGCACAGGCCGACGAATTGACCTGGCGCCAGACCTCGGTGTACGTCGGCCAGGACGGCATGATCACCGTGCGCGCCGGCGTGGCCATCCTCAACAACAAGGAGCCCGCGACGATCAGCGTGCGCATCCGGCCGACGGCGCCGCCCAAGGACGGCGTCATGGCGCTCGTCACCGACATGGTGCTTCGCTTCGAGGACGGCTCGACACTCGTCACGCAGGGTGATGGGCAGACGCGCGTGGACGCGCAGGGCGTCCCGATGCGTGGCGAAGGCAAGACCGTCGGGCGCGTGGTCTCCGGCACGGGCCGCTACCAGGGCGCCACGGGCACCTACGCGATGCGCGTGCGCACCGACATCGACCGCGCTGCCGATGGCGCGATGGGCGACTACTTTGCCGTCGTCCAGGCCACGGTGACGATGCCGAAGTAGGCCCGCCACGGCTGGCTCCGTCAGGCGGGGCCGGCCGCGCGGGCCGCGGCGGCTGCGCCCTCGATGCCCAGCAACGCACGCGCCAGCGACTCGGCCACCTCGATGCCGTCCACACCCGCGGACATGATGCCGCCGGCATAACCCGCACCTTCACCGGCGGGGTACAGGCCCGCGACGTTCAGGCTCTGGTGGTCCTTGCCGCGGGTGATGCGCAGCGGCGACGAGGTGCGTGTCTCCACACCCGTGAGCACCGCGTCGCGCATCGAGAAGCCGGGGATCTGGCGCTCCCAGGCAGGCAGGGCCTCGCGGATGGCTTCCAGCACATAGGGCGGCAGGCTGGGCCGCGCGGGGTCGGCCAGGTCGGTGAGCTGCACGCCGGGCTTGTAGGACGGCAGCACGCTGCCGAATCCGCGCGCGACGGTCTTGCCGTGCCGCCCGGCGATGAAGTCACCCACCAGCTGCCCGGGCGCGATGTAGCCGCCGCCGCCCAGCTCGTAGGCGCGTGACTCCCACTGCCGCTGGAAGGCGATGCCGTCCAGCGGTGAGACGGGCGTCTGGCGGTCGCCGACGCGGCCGTCCTGGCGGTAGTCCGACGGATCGATGCCGACGACGATGCCGGCATTGGCGTTGCGCTCGTTGCGTGAGTACTGGCTCATGCCGTTGGTGACGACGCGTTCGGTCTCGGAAGTCGCGGCCACCACCGTGCCACCCGGGCACATGCAGAAGCTGTAGGCGCTGCGGCCGTTGCGCGCGTGGTGCACGAGCTTGTAGTCGGCCGCGCCCAGGATGGGGTGGCCGGCCTGCGTGCCGAAGCGCGCGCGGTCGATCGCACCCTGCGGGTGCTCGATACGGAATCCCACGGAAAACGGCTTGGGCTCCAGGTACACGCCGCGTGCATGCAGCAGGGCAAAGGTGTCACGCGCGCTGTGGCCCACGGCCAGCACGACGTGATCGGCGCGGATCTGCTCGCCGCTGTCCAGCACCAGGCCGCGCAGCTGCCGGCGCGGGCCGTCGCCCTCGATCAGCAGGTCGGTCACGCGCTGCTCGAAGCGGATCTCACCGCCCAGCGATTCGATCTCGGCGCGCATCTTCTCGATCATGCTCACGAGCCGGAAGGTGCCGATGTGCGGCTTGGCCACGAAGAGGATCTCTTCGGGCGCGCCGGCCTTGACGAATTCCGTCAGCACCTTGCGCGTGAGGTGGCGCGGGTCGCTGATCTGGCTCCAGAGCTTGCCGTCGCTGAAAGTGCCGGCGCCGCCTTCGCCGAACTGCACGTTCGATTCGGGCTGCAACTCGCCACGCCGCCACAGCCCCCAGGTGTCCTGGGTGCGTTCGCGCACGCGCTTGCCACGCTCCAGCACCAGCGGCGCCAGGCCCATCTGTGCCAGCACCAGCGCGGCAAACAGGCCGCAGGGGCCAAAACCCACGACCACCGGCCGCGGCCCCGTGCCGGCGCGCGCGGCGGCGGCAAAGCCCGGCGGCGCGATGGCCACCGGCTGGTAGCGGGTGTCGGGACTCGGGCGGACCTGGTGGTCGCCCGCGTGGCGCGCGAGCACGGTGGCGTCGTCCAGGCCGTCGGCCAGCACGATGTCCAGCGTGTAGATCAGCACGATGGCGCCGCGGCGGCGGGCGTCCCAGCTGCGCTTGAAGACCTGGATCTCGCGTACCTGATCGTCCGCCAGGCCCAGCCGCGCCAGCACCGCCTCACGCAGGGCGTGCGGCGGGTGTTCCAGCGGCAGGCGCAGTTCGGTGATTCTCAGCATGAAGCCGTCGGCGGCAGAGGCGCGGGGCGCGGATCGTGGGCCCTAACGAATGCGGGGCCGCGAAGGGCCCCGCATTCGGGTCGGTCGTCCGGGACGCCGGGCGGGCAGGCCCGCGGGCCGGCTGCCCGTGTCAGCCGGGGGTCTCAGCCGCCCTTGCCGGCGCGCTTGCCCGGGTTCTTCTTGCTGCGGGTGTGCGAGCCGCGCTCCTTGCTGATGCGCTGGCCGTGGCCCACGGTGGTGGTGCTGCCGTTGGGCGCCTTCGGGCGCGGCGTGGCTTTGCGGTCGGCTTCGGTGATGATCTTGTTGCCCATGGGCGGCTCCGTGAGGGGAAAAGGGAGTGGGTTCGACGACGCCTGGCGCCGACGCGAACCCTCAATTAGGCCACAGTGCGGGCAGACCCGGCGTCAGCGGGTGTCGCGGCGTCGCCATAGGCACTGAGCGGCAGGCAGCTGCAGAACAGGTTGCGGTCGCCGTGCACGTTGTCCACGCGGCCCACCGGCGACCAGTATTTCTGCCGGCGCAGCGAGGCCACCGGGAAGGCCGCCTGCTCGCGCGAATAGGGCCGCGACCACTCGGCCTTCAGCAGTGCTTCGGCCGTATGCGGCGCGTTTTTCAGCGGGTTGTCTTCGCGCGGCCACTCGCCGCGTTCGACTCGGGCGATCTCGCCGCGGATGGCGATCATCGCGTCGCAGAAGCGGTCCAGTTCGGCCAGCGGTTCGCTCTCGGTGGGCTCCACCATCAGCGTGCCGGCCACGGGGAAACTCAGCGTGGGCGCGTGGAAGCCGTAGTCGATGAGTCGCTTGGCCACGTCTTCGGCACCGATGCCGGAGCTGTCCTTCAGCGGGCGCAGGTCCAGGATGCACTCGTGTGCCACGCCGCCGCCCTTGATGCCCGGCACCTGGCTGCTGAAGTGGATTTCGTAATGCCCGGCCAGCCGTGCCGCCACGTAGTTGGCCGACAGGATGGCCACTTCGGTGGCGTCGCGCAGCGCGTCGGCGCCCATCATGCGCACGTACATCCAGCTGATCGGCAGCACGGCCGCATTGCCCAGCGGCGCGGCCGAGACGGCGCCCACGCGGTGCTCCCCGTCGATCCCGGCGCTGCGGTGACCCGGCAGGAAGGGCACCAGGTCTTCCGCCACGCAGACGGGCCCCACTCCAGGCCCGCCGCCGCCGTGCGGGATGCAGAAGGTCTTGTGCAGGTTCAGGTGGCTCACGTCGCCGCCAAATTCGCCCGGCGCGGCCAGGCCCACCAGCGCATTCATGTTCGCGCCGTCCACGTACACGCGCCCGCCGTAGCGGTGCACCAGCGCGCACAGCTCCTTCACGCGCGGCTCGAAGACGCCGTAAGTGGACGGGTAGGTGATCATCATGCAGGCCAGCTCGGCCGCATGCTGCTCGCAGCGCGCGCGCAGGTCGTCCAGGTCGACATTGCCACTGGCGTCGCACTTGACCACCACCACGCGCATGCCCGCCATGTGCGCGCTGGCCGGGTTGGTGCCGTGGGCGCTCTCGGGGATCAGGCAAACCGTGCGGTGGCTCTCGCCGCGCGAGGCGTGCCAGGCGCGGATGACCAGCAGGCCGGCATATTCACCCTGCGAGCCGGCGTTGGGCTGCAGGCTGATGCCGGCATAACCCGTGGCCTGGCACAGCCAGGCGGTGAGCTGGTCGTTCAGCGCCCAGATGCCGGCGAGCTGGTCGCGCGGAGCAAACGGGTGCAGGTTCGCAAACTCCGGCCAGGTGATGGGAATCATCTCGCTGGTCGCATTGAGCTTCATCGTGCACGAGCCCAGCGGGATCATGCTGCGGTCCAGCGCCAGGTCCTTGTCGCTGAGCGAGCGCAGGTAGCGCAGCATCTCGGTCTCGCTGTGGTAGCTGTTGAAGACCGGGTGGGTGAGGAAATCGCTTTGGCGGCGCAGCTCGGCCGGGATCATGGTCTCGATGCCGGCGTCGAAGTCGGCCACGTCCGGCAGCGTCTGCCCCGGCGTGGCAAAGACGCGCCACAGCGCCAGGATGTCGTCGCGCGTGGTCGTCTCGTCCAGCGCGATGCCCAGCATCGTGTCGCCCCACTCGGGGAAGCGGCGCAGGTTCATGCCGGCGGCCAGCGCGCGTGCGGCCAGCTCGGCGGTGGCGGCGCCGGTGTCCAGCGTCAGCGTGTCGAAGGCCGTCGTGGTTCGCACCGTCACGCCCATGCGGCGCAGGCCCTCGGCCAGGATGGCCGTGTAGGTGGCCACGCGCTGCGCGATGCGGCGCAGGCCCTGTGGCCCGTGGTAGACGGCGTACATGCTGGCCATCACGGCCAGCAGCACCTGTGCGGTGCAGATGTTGGACGTGGCCTTCTCGCGCCGGATGTGCTGCTCCCGCGTCTGCAGCGCCAGGCGGTAGGCCGGCGCGCCGTGGCTGTCGATGGACACGCCCACCAGCCGCCCGGGCAGCGAGCGCTTGAATTCGTCGCGGCAGGCCAGGTAGGCCGCGTGCGGGCCGCCCGCGCCCATGGGCACGCCGAAGCGCTGCGTGCTGCCGAAGGCGATGTCCGCGCCCAGCTCGCCGGGCGGGGTGATGAGCGTGAGCGCCAGCAGGTCGGCGCCGACGATGAAGGCCGCCTGGTGCGCGTGGATGCGCGCGGCGTCCTGGCGCAGGTCGTGGATGTCGCCGCTGGTGGCCGGCAGCTGCTCCAGCGCCGCGAAATAGTCGCCTGCAGCGATCAGCGCATCCCACTCTGCTGCTGAATTGGCGAGTTGGACCTTCAGGCCCAGCGGCTCGGCGCGGGTGCGGATCACCTCGATGGTCTGCGGGTGCGCGTCGCCCGCCACGACGATGGTGTTGCTCTTGCTCTTCACGCTGCGCTTGGCCAGCGTCATGGCCTCGGCCGCCGCGGTGGCCTCGTCCAGCATCGAGGCGTTGGCGATGGCCATGGCCGTCAGATCGCAGACCATGGTCTGGAAATTGACCAGCGCCTCCATGCGACCCTGCGAGATTTCGGCCTGGTAGGGCGTATAGGCCGTGTACCAGGCGGGGTTCTCGAGGATGTTGCGCAGGATGACACCCGGCGTGTGCGTGCCGTAGTAGCCCTGGCCGATGTGGCTCTTGAGCACGCGGTTGCGTGCGGCCAGTGCCTTCATCTCGGCCAGCGCCTGCGCCTCGCTCACCGGCGGCGGCAGGCGCATCGGCGCGCTGCGCACGATGGACGCCGGCACCACCGCCTCGATCAGCGCCTGGCGCGAGGCCGCGCCAATGGCCGACTGCATGCGCGCCTGGTCAGCGGGCGTCGGCCCGATGTGGCGGGCGGCAAATTCGGTGGCGGATTCCAGCGCGCTCAGCGGCGTCGGGGTGGTCGTGGACATGGCAGAGGGCTCGTTGAGCGGGCGGGTGAAAGACAGGCCCGCTCGGCAGCGGGATCGGCGGCGCGGGCGGCACGCTGCACCCGCGCGGCGGTCGGGCGGGCGCGCAGGCCCGGCCCGGGGTTTACAGCTTGGCCAGCAGCGCGTCGTAGCCCGGGGGGTCCATCAGGCGGTCGAACTCGGCCATGTCGGAGACGTGGACCTTGAAGAACCAGCCTTCGCCCATCGGGTCGCGGTTGGCGAGTGCCGGGTCGGCGCGCAGCGCCTCGTTGACCTCGACGATCTCGCCGGAGACGGGCATCTTGACGTCGGCCGCGGCTTTCACCGACTCGACCACGCCGGCTGCATCGCCTTGTTTGTAGGTGCGTCCGACCTCGGGCAGATCCACGAAGACCACGTCACCCAGCGCGTCCTGCGCATGCAGGGTGATGCCGACGATCGCGGCTTCATGGTCTTCGATATTGATCCACTCGTGGTCGGGCGTGAACATGGTCGTCATCGGTGTTCTCCTCTCGGTTCTGGGTGATGGCTGGGGACGTTGCCGGCGGTGCCTGGCCGCCGTCAGCCACGGAAGTATCGGTGCGGCTGGAAGGGCATGGGCGACACGCGCATCGGCAGGCGCTTGCCGCGGACCTCGGCATACAGCTCGGCGTTCGGCGTGGCGTGTGCGACGCCGACGTAGCCCATCGCGATGGGCTGCTTGACGCTGGGCGCCAGCGTGCCGCTGGTGACGTGGCCGATCTTGTGGCCGGCGGCGTCGAAGAGGGCCGTGCCTTCGCGCACCGGCGCGCGTTCCAGGCCGACCAGGCCCACGCGCTTGACCATCGGCCCGCTGGCCAGTTGCGAGGCGATGGCGGCCGCGCCGGGGTAGCCACCTTCGCGCGCACCGCCCGGACGACGCACCTTCTGGATGGCCCAGGTCAGGCCGGCTTCGACCGGCGTGGTGGTGGTGTCGATGTCGTGGCCGTAGAGGCACAGGCCGGCCTCCAGGCGCAGCGTGTCGCGCGCGCCCAGGCCGGCAGGCTTGACCTCGGGCAGGGCCAGCAGCGCGCGGGCCAGCGCCACGGCCTGGTCCGCGTGCACGGAGATCTCGAAGCCGTCTTCGCCCGTGTAGCCCGAACGCGTGACGTAGCACGCCGCGCCGGCCAGCGTGAAGTCGCCACCCGTCATGAAGGTGAGGGCGGACACGCCGGCATCCAGCCGCGCCAGCGCCGTGGCTGCCAGCGGGCCCTGCAGCGCCAGCAGCGCGCGGTCCGGCAGCGGGATCACCGTGCAGCGGTGGCCGATGTTGGTCGAGAGGTGGCGGATGTCCGCGTCCTTGCAGCCGGCATTGACGACCACGAAGAGGTCGTCCGCGCGCCGCGTCACCATCAGGTCGTCCAGCAGCCCGCCGTGGTCGTTGGTGAACAGGGCGTAGCGCTGCTTGCCCACCGGCAGGTCGACGATGTCCACCGGCACCAGCGTTTCCAGCGCCGCGGCGGCGTCGTCGCCCACCAGGCGCAGCTGGCCCATGTGCGAGACATCGAACAGGGCTGCCGATTCGCGGCAGGCCGCGTGTTCGGCCAGGATGCCGGCGGGGTACTGCACCGGCATGGCGTAGCCCGCGAATGGCACCATCTTGGCGCCCAGTTCCAGGTGCAGGGCGTGCAGCGGGGTCATCAGCAGATCGGCGGACATGCGGGGGTCTCTCCTCGTGGCGCGGGCTTCGGGGCGGCGGCTCGATGGCCACCGGGAATGCCCTGCGCTGTCCGCTCTACCTGAGAGATTCGGTCGGCACGCGCGGGTGGGATCCACCGGCCGTGCTGCCTTGCCCCTTCGGTGGGCCGTCTCGGGGACGGCCTCTCTCCAGCGAGGAATGGATCAGTCCTTTTGCCTGAGCGTTACGCGCACCGGTTCCGGTGAACTTCGCCTTCGGCGGCCTTGACGGGCAAGGCTCTCTCCTGATGCAAAGCAGTATAGCGGGCCGCCTGACGGGAGCCTGGTCGCGCCGCGCCCGGTGCCAGTCGGGACGGGATCAGGCCTTCAGCAACTGGCGAAGCCGACGCACGGCGCTGCCGGGTGTCGTCAGCACGGGCAGGCCCGTGGCGGCGGCGACGGCATCGGCCGCGCGCGCCAGGCTGAATTGCGCCAGCGCGATGACCGCGCAGCCTTGGGCGGCCAGCGTCTGCGCGGCGGCCACGACCAGCGCGTCGTGCCCTTGCGTATCGCCCCGATTCAGCGCGTCCATCGCGCCCTCGGCCAGGCCCAGGTGCAGCGGCGCGCCGGCCGGAAACTCCGGCGGCATGGACTGCAGCGTCGGCCCGAAGCTCGCCAGCAGGCCGATGGGCCGGCCGGCGGCCTGCGCCAGCGCCTCGTCGATCATCGCCTCGTTGGGCTTGAGCACCGGCAGCGCGGCATGGCGCGCCTTCACGGCCTCGATACAGGGGCCGAATGCCGAGCAGGTGAAGAGGATGGCCTGCGCACCGGTGCCCACCGCGTAATCCGACAGCGCGACAAAGCGCTGCGTCATCGTGTCGTTCAGGCCCTGCGGCGAGGCCGCGAGGTCGGCCGAGAGGCTGTCGTCCAGCAGGTTCATGCGCCGGGCCTGCGGCCACTCGCGCTGCAGCACCTCGTTGATGGGCGCCACGGAGTGCGCCAGCGCGTGGATCAGGGCGATGCGGGGGGCGGGTGCGGACATGGGCGCGGACAGGCTCAGGCGGCCGGCGCGCGTGGCGCCAGGCGAGTGACCCGTTGCGGTGACATGCGGCGACCCTGCAGCCACCACACCAGGGCAATCAGCGCAAAGGCCGGCAGGTAGAACCAGTGCGGCGTGGGCCGGTCCGTGGGCACCCGCAGGCTGTGCACTTCCCAGCCTTGTTCGAAGCCCGACTTCGCGGCCTTGCTGCCGAACTTGGCCTGCGCGATCTGCACCTGGCCACCCAGCGTCACCAGCGTCAGGCCGGCATCGGACAGGCGTTTGCGGCCGTCGGCGCCGTCGCCCAGTGCGAGTGCCACGGTCTTGACACGGTCCTCGCCCTCGAGGGTCTGGCCCTTGATGCGCATGACCACGCGGTCCGGTGCACGTTGGGCAACCTCATAGACCTGCGCGGGCGGTGCGTCCTTGAATTCGGGCGTCAGCTGGTCCATGAAGAAGTCCGGGCGGAACAGCAGCACCACCGCCACCAGCAGCGCCGCGGACTCCCACAGGTGCGAGCGGATCCGGAACCAGTTCATGGTGACGGCCGCGAAGATCAGCGTGGCCGCCGTGGACGCGACGACCACGCGCACCAGCTCGAAAGTCGAGTGCACGTCGATCATCAGCAGCTGCGGATTGAAGATCCAGATGAAGGGCAGGATCACCGTGCGCAGCGCGTAGATGCTGCCCTGGATGCCGGTCTGGATGGCGTCCTCGCCGCTGATGGCGGCGGCCGCGAAGGTTGCCAGGCCCACGGGTGGCGTGATGTCCCCCATGATCCCGTAATAGAAGACAAACAGGTGCACGCCGATGAGCGGAATGATCAATCCGCTTTGCGCGCCCAGCTCCACGCACACCGGCGCCATCAGCGTGGCCACCAGCACGTAGTTGGCGGTGGTGGGCACGCCCAGGCCCAGCACCAGGCAGACGAAGGCGACGAAGAACAGCATCGCCATGACATTGCCCTGGCTGACGAATTCGACGAATTCCGTCATGCGCAGGCCGATGCCGGTGAGCGTGATGGCGCCGACGATGATGCCCGCCGTGGCCGTGGCCACGCCGATGCCGATCATGTTGCGCGAGCCGTCGACCAGGCCGTCGATCACCTCACGGACGCCGCGCATCCAGGCATCGCCGACCGCCTGTTGGCGCAGCATCAGGATCAGCGGACGCTGCGTCAGCATCAGCGCCACCAGCACGACGATGGCCCAGAAGGCCGACAGCGCCGGCGACAGCTCCTCGACCATCAGGCACCAGATCAGCGTGCCGATCGGCATCAGGTAGTGCAGGCCGGCGCGCACGGTGGGCCAGGTGTCCAGGGCCTGCGGGTTCTCGATGTCGATGTCCTCGGGCAGGTCGGGGCAGCGCGCCGCCTGCGCGACGGCCGCGCCATACAGCGCCAGCACGACCGCGCCGATGGCCCAGGGCGCCGCGGCACCGAGGCTGGCCTTCAACGCCGCGAAGAGGTAGTAGAGCAGGCACACCACGAGCGCCGTGCCCGAGATGCCCAGGCCGAAGCGCAGGAGCTTGTCGTGCCATGGGCGGTGCGCCCGCTGGACGATGGGCTGCATGCCCATCTTCAGCGCTTCGAGGTGCACGATGTAGAGCAGGCCGATGTAGCTCAGCAGCGCGGGCAACAGGGCGTGCTTGACGACATCCGAGTACGGGATGCCCACGTACTCCACCATCAGGAAGGCCGCCGCACCCATCACCGGCGGCATGATCTGCCCGTTGACCGAGCTCATGGTCTCGATGGCGCCCGCCTTGACGCCCCCGTAGCCGGCCTTTTTCATCAAGGGGATGGTGAAGATGCCGCCACTGACCACGTTGCTCACCGACGAGCCGGAAATCATGCCGTTCAGCGCCGACGAGACCACCGCCACCTTCGCCGGGCCGCCGCGCAGGTGGCCCAGCGCCGCGAAGCTGACCTGCATCATGTAGTTGCCGCCGCCCGCGCGGTCCAGCAAGGTACCGAACAGCACGTAGACAAAGATGGCGCCGGTGGACACGCCCAGCGCGATGCCGTAGACGCCCTCGGTCGTGAGCCACATGTGCGACAGCAGCCGGTTCAGCGACGCGCCCTTGTGCTGCAGCACCTCGGGCATGTAGGGGCCCAGCATCGCGTAGGCGATGAAGAGCATCGCCAGCACGGCCATCGGCCAGCCCACGGCGCGCCGCGTGGCTTCGAGCAAGAGCACCAGCCCCACGGTGGCCACCGCGATGTCCATCGGGGTGGGTTGACCGGGCCGCGTGGCCAGCTGGTTGTAGAACAGCAGCAGGTAAGCGCCCGCGAAGGCCCCGCACAGTGCGAGCAGCACGTCGACTGCCGGCACGCGATGGCGCGGAGAGTTGGCAAAGGCCGGCCAGGCCATGAAGGCCAGGAACAGCGCAAAGGCCAGGTGCAGCGAGCGGGCCTCGGTGTCGTTCAGGATGCCCCAGCCCACGGTGAAGGGCAGCGGCGAGGCGTACCACAGCTGGAACAGCGCCCAGGCCAGCGAGACGGAAAAGATGGCCTTCGCCGCCCAGCCGCGGGGCTTGCGGGCACCCGTGTCGGTCTTGGCGACGAGTTCCTGCAGCGCTTCGGGCGCCTTCTCGATGTCGGTGGCCATGGCGGCTCTCCTGCGGGTGGCGGTGTGCCGGGACGCGCGCTGCCGATGGAAAAAGGGGCGAAGCTCGGCTTCGCCCCGGGTCGGCAGATCGCGCGCCTAACGGCTTATTTCAGCCAACCCTTTTCCTTGTAGTAGCGTGCGGCGCCTTCGTGCAGCGGGGCCGACAGGCCGTCCTTGACCATGTTCTGCGGGTTCAGGTGCGCCAGCGCCGGGTGCAGCTTCTTGAATTCGTCGAAGTTGTCGAAGACCGCCTTGACGACGTTGTAGACCGCATCCGGCGAGCTCTTGGACGAAGCCACGACGGTGGCCAGCACGCCGTAGGTCTGCGCGCCGTTCGGGTTGTTGGGGTACAGGCCGCCGGGGATGGTGGCTTTGGCGTAGTAGGGCTTGTCGGCCACCAGCTTGTCCACCGCCGGCCCGGTGATCGACACCAGCTGCGCGCCGCAGGACGTGGTGGGGTCCTGGATGTTGGCGCTGGGGTGGCCCACGCCGTAGAAGAAGCCGTCGATCTTGCCGTCGCACAGGGCGGGGCCGTGTTCGTCGGCCTTCAGCTCGGAAGCCAGCGAGAAGTCGCCCAGCTTCCAGCCCATGGCGGTGAGCAGCTCTTCCATCGAGGCACGTGTGCCCGAGCCCGGGTTGCCGACGTTGAAGCGCTTGCCCTTGAAATCGGCAAAGCTCTTGATGCCGGCGTCCTTGCGGGCCAGCACCGTGAAGGGCTCGGGGTGCACCGAGAACACGGCGCGCAGGTCACCGTGTGCGCCGCCGTCCTTGAAGGCGCCAACACCCTTGTTGGCGTTGTACTGCACGTCGCTCTGTGCAAAACCCAGGTCGAGCTCGCCGGCCTTGATGGTGTTGATGTTGAAGACCGAGCCGCCGGTGGATTCCACCGAGCAGCGGATGCCGTGCTTGGCGCGGTCCTTGTTGACCAGGCGGCAGATGGCGCCGCCGGCCGCGTAGTAGACGCCGGTGACACCGCCGGTGCCGATGGTGACAAACTTCTGCTGCGCGAGCGCGGCAGGCGAGGCAAACACGGCCAGGGCGGCGGTGGCGGCGGTGACGATGAAGGTGCGCAAAGCTCTCTCCTGAGTGTCGGGCGGGAAGATCCGATGCCCGGCAGCGCTGTTTCAGCGCGGCAGGACGTCGTCGAGGGTGGCGCCCAACTTGTCGACCAATTCCTCGAGATGCGCGATGCTGACGTTGAACGGTGGGGCCAGCAATACGTGATCGCCCTGTGAACCGTCCACGGTGCCGCCCGAGGGGTAACACAGCAGCCCGCGTTCCAGCGCGCGCGCCTTGATGCGCGCGTGGGTCTTGTCGGCGGCCGGCAGGGGCTTTTTCGTCGCACGGTCGGCCACCAGCTCGATGCCGCGGAAGAAGCCGCGGCCGCGGATGTCGCCCACATGCGGGTGATCGCCCAGGCGCTCGCGCAGCAGCGCGTCCAGCCGTGTGCCCAGCGCGCGCACCTTTGGCATGAGGTCTTCGTCCCGGATCACCCGCTGCACAGCCAGCGAGGCCGCGCAGGCCACCGGATGACCCAGATAGGTGTGTCCATGCTGGAAGAAGCCCGTGCCGCTGCGCATGGCTTCGACGATGCGTGCATGCACCAGCACCGCGCCGATGGGCTGGTAGCCTGCGCCCAGGCCCTTGGCGATGACCTCGATGTCGGGCGCGACGCCTTCCTGCTCGCAGGCGTGCAGCGTGCCGGTGCGGCCCATGCCGCACATCACCTCGTCCAGGATCAGCAGCACGTCGTGGCGGTCGCAGATCTCGCGGATGCGCTGGAAATAGCCGGGCACGGCGGTGACGGCGCCCAGCGTCGCGCCGACCACCGGCTCGGCGATGAACGCGGCCACCGTGTCGGCGCCGTGCACCAGGATCTCGGATTCCAGCTCGTCGGCCATGCGCCGGCCGTAGGCCTCGGGCGTTTCGTCGGCCCGCTGGCCGCGGTAGGCGTAGCACTCGCCGATGTGCGAGATGTCGATCAGCAGCGACGCAAACTGCGCGCGCCGCCAGCGGTTGCCGCCGGCCGACAGCGCGCCCAGCGTGTTGCCGTGGTAACTCTGCCAGCGCGCGATGACGCGGCTTTTCGTGGGCTTGCCGCGCTCGGCGTGGTATTGCACGGCCATCTTCAGCGCGGCCTCCACACCTTCGCTGCCGCCGCTGACGAAGTAGACGTGGCTCAGGCCGGCCGGGCCGTGGGCGATCAGGTCATCGGCCAGGGCTTCGGCGGGTTCGCTGGTGAAAAACGAGGTGTGGGCAAATTCCAGCCGCGCGACCTGTTCGCGCACCGCGGCCACGACGGCCGGGTGGCCGTGCCCCAGGCAGGAGACGGCCGCGCCGCCGGAACCGTCGAGATAACGCTTGCCCTGCGCATCGATCAGGTAGGGCCCGTCGCCGGCCACGGCGATGGGGTAGTCCTGGCGCAGGTGTCGGTGGAAAACGTGGCTCATCCGGTGAGTCTAGGCCGGCCGGCCGCATCTGCCCATCGGGAGTTCCGGGGCTGCGCGCGCAGCGCGGCGTGCGGGCATCATGTGGGGTCCGGCGCCCGGCGCCACCCCGCGTCCACCCCATGTCCCCACCCCCCGAAAGTAGCGGCGTCTCCGCCGCGGCGGCGTTCTCGCGGCTGATGCAGGCGCACCGGTCGATCCGCGCCTTTCGCGACGAACCGCTGGACGCGGGCTTCGTGGACGGCCTGCTGGAAGAAGCCCTGCACGGCTCCTCGTCCAGCGGCAATCTCAACATGGTCTCGGTCATCAAGACGAGTGAGCGCGAGCGCAAGTCGCAGCTGTACCGCCTGCATGGCGAGCAGCCGATGATCCTGCAGGCGCCGCTGGTGCTGACCTTCTGCGCTGACACCGAACGCACCCGTCGCTGGCTGGAATTGCGCGGCGCGCGCCTGGGTTTTGCGGATTTCCTCAGCTGGCACGTGTCGTCCTTCGACGCGATGATCCTGGCGCAGACGGCCGCGCTGGCCTTCGAAAGCCACGGCCTGGGCGTCTGCTACATGGGCACGACACTGTTTGCGATGCGCGAGATCGCGGAGTTGCTGGGTTGCCCCACGCACTGCCTGCCGGTGACCAGCCTGGTCGTGGGCCACCCGGCCGAGGCGCCGGCCCAGCGCGACCGCCTGCCGCGGGCCGCCTGGATCCACGACGAGACCTACCGGCGTGCACAGCCGGGCGACATCGACCGCGACTTCGCCGAACGCGAACGCCGCGGGCGCGAGCGCTACCTGTCCTCCGGGCCGGAGATGGCGGGCCTGTGGGAGCAGCACGGCATCGAGTCGCTGGCGCACTACTACACCAGCCCGATCAAGTACGACCCGGACCTGTTTGCAGGGTTCTCGGCCGACCTGGTCGCGCTGCTGCAGGCGCGCGGATTCCTGCAGGCCACCCCGCAACCCACGCCGGCTGCCGCCGGCATCGCGCCGTGAACGACGACATCCCCAGCCTGCGCCGCATCCTGAAGACCTGCCACACGGTGGCGGTGGTCGGCCTGTCCGCCGAGTGGCATCGGCCCAGCTACTTTGCCGCCAAGTACATGCAGGAACACGGCTACCGCATCGTGCCGGTGAACCCGCGCTACGAGAGCATCCTGGGCGAACGCTGCTACGCGCGGCTGGAAGACATCCCGCACCCGGTCGACATGGTCGACGTCTTCCGCAAGCCCGCCGACCTGCCGCCCATCGCCCGCAGCGCCGTGGCCATCGGCGCGAAGTGCCTGTGGCAGCAGCTGGGCGTGATGAACGAGGAAGCCGAGCAGATCGCCGTGGCGGGCGGCCTGGATTCGGTGATGGACCGCTGCGTGAAGATCGAACACGCGCGGCTGTTTGGCGGGCTGAACTGGGTGGGTGTGAATACGCGGGTCATTTCCGCCCGGCGGCCGGTTTGAGCGTCGGCCGGCGCGCGGGGTTCGGGCGGCTGTCGGCCGCCGGGGTGGGCGGGCGGTCACCCATCAGGTAGCGCGGCCCCGGCCCCTGCAGGGCGGCCACGTCTGCCGGGTTGTAGAGCTTGCAGCGCTGCAGCGAGAGACAGCCGCAGCCGATGCAGGCGCCCAGCTGGTCGCGCAGTGCGGTCAGCGCGGCGATGCGCGCATCCAGCAGGGGCTGCCAGCGGCTGGCCAGGCGCGACCAATCCGCCGCCGACGGTGCACGCCGCTCGGGCAGGGTGTTCAGCGCCTCGGCGATCTCGTCCAGGTTCAGGCCGACCGCCTGCGCGGCACGGATGAAGGCCACGCGGCGCAGCGCGCTGCGCGGGTAGACACGGTGGCCACCTGCGCTGCGGGCGCTGAACAGCAGGCCGCGGCTCTCGTAGAAGCGCAGCGCGCTCGTGGTCACGCCGGCGCGCTGCGCGAGCTGTCCGATGGTCCAGGGTGGATCGGCTGGCGTGCGTGCGGGGGTGGTCGATGGGGCCATGGTGTGCGGGATCATCGATGCCGCTTGACTTCAAGTCCACTTGAATTTCTACAGTGGCTTCCGGATTCTTCTGGAGCGCCCATGCCTGACCCCCGCCTGCTGCACGATCGACTGGATCGCCTGCAAAACCTGCCGCCGGAATATGCCGACGGCTTGTCCAGCCACCTGCCCATGGCCTTGCATGCGCTGTGGGACATGGGCGCCGATGGCGCCACCCTGGATCGCTTCGCCGCGAGCTACGCGCCTCGCTTCGAGGGCCGCACGGCTGCCGAGGCACCGCCGATCGCCGACTGGCGAGCCGCGCGCGGCGACATCGCGGCTTTCGCGGGTGTTCGCGCGCAGCTCGCGGCGCGTCTGGCGCAGGCCGGCGCCGCGCAGGTGCTGCGCGAGATGCTGCCGGACCTCTGGCCGGGCGTGTCTGCCGCGGCGCTGCACGGCCTGATCCGCACGGCGCATGCGCTGGAGGCGGGCCATGCCGGCGAGCTGGCGGCGGCCTTGGCGTACTGGACGGTGCGATGGCAGCCCCTGCCGCCCACCGAGTTGCAGAAGGCCGGTGACCGTCCAAACAATAGGCCGTCCGTCCTGACAGTCGAGGCCTGGCGCACGCGCCTGACAGCAGAAGCCCTGGCACGGCGCACGAGCGGCCGTTTGATCATCGACCGCATGCAGGAAGCTGCGCAGTCCGAGGCCTACCGGCAGCTCGCCGGCCCGCAGGCGCCACCTGCCATCGATGTGCCCACGCTGGCCGCATTCGCGGCCGACCTGTACGCGCGCAGCGGCAACTTCACGGTCCTGCACCTGTTGACCGGTTGTCGTGCGGCCGCGGTGCTGCTGCCCTTGGCCGACGCGCCCGTTCAGGCCGCGCCGCACCTGCTGCGTGCCTTCGTCGCGGCGCTGCTGTCGTGCAACCTGGTGCTGCGCGACGATGCGATCACCCCGCCACCCTGGACGTCCCTG
The DNA here is from genome assembly GCA_963205115.1 of Pseudomonadota bacterium. Taxonomy (GTDB): domain Bacteria; phylum Pseudomonadota; class Gammaproteobacteria; order Burkholderiales; family Burkholderiaceae_C; genus Rubrivivax. Next base: position 17,961 of record CAUJHV010000058.1, read on the forward strand.
GTGGCCGCCGCGCAAGAGAGCGACGACGACCACTTGATCAAGCTGGTGCACGCGGCTTGGCGCTGGCACGGCGTGGATCCGTCGGGTCCGTGGCTGGCTGCGGCGGCGCGTGCCTGTCGGCTTGGCGGCTGATTCCGACGTCAGCTGGGGCCGGCCCAGCGCGGAGTGGACTGGCGGCGCGAAGGCCAGTGGCCGTGCCGCGGCATCCCCTTGGATTCGCGCATGCTTCGCTGGTAGCCTCGCACCATGCCCGACCACCTCTACCAACCCGAAACCCTGGCCATCCACGCCGGCCAGATCCCCGACCGCGAGACCGGCGCGCGTGCGCTGCCGATCTACCAGACCACGAGCTTCGTGTTCGACAGTGCGGACCACGCGGCGAGCCTGTTCAACCTGCAGACCTTCGGCAACATCTATTCGCGCCTGAGCAACCCGACGGTGGCGGCGCTGGAAGAGCGTGTGGCGGCACTGGAGAACGGCCGCGCGGCGGTGGCCTCGGCTTCGGGCATGGCGGCCGAGGCGATGGCGCTGATGACCATCCTGCAATCGGGCGATCACGTGGTGGCGGCCGGCGCGCTGTACGGCGGCTCGGTGACGATGCTGGCGGTGAACCTGCGCAAGTTCGGCATCGAGACGACCTTCGTCGATGCCAACGACCCGCAAGCCTTCGCCGCCGCGATGCGCCCGAATACCCGCGCAGTGTTTGCCGAATCGCTGGGCAACCCGAGCCTGGTGGTGCTGGACATCGCTGCAGTTGCCGACGTGGCGCATGCACACGGCGTGCCGCTGATCATCGACAACACGGTGCCCAGCCCCTTCCTGTGCAACCCGCTGACGCTGGGTGCGGACATCGTCGTGCACTCGGCCACCAAGTACCTGGCGGGCCACGGCACCACGCTGGGCGGCGTGATCGTCGAATCCGGGCGCTTCCCCTGGGACAACGGCAAATTCCCCGGCATGACCGAGCCATCGCCCGGCTACCACGGCGTCAAGTTCTACGAGACCTTCGGCAATTTCGGCTTCACGATGCGCTGCCGCATGGAGGGACTGCGGGTCTTCGGCGCGTCGCTGTCGCCGATGAGCGCCTGGCAGATCCTGCAGGGCGTGGAGACGCTGCCGCTGCGCATGGAACGCCACTGTGCCAACGCGTTAGCCGTGGCGAGATTCCTGCAGACCGACCCGCGCGTGGCCTATGTCAACTACCCGGGTCTGCCCGATCACCCGCAGCACGCGCTGATGGCGCGGCAGATGCGCGGGGCCTCGGGGCTGCTGGCCTTTGGCGTGAAGGGCGGGCTGGAACGCGGCGTGCGCTTCATCGAAAGCGCCCAGTTCATGAGCCACCTGGTCAATATCGGCGATACGCGCACGCTCATCAGCCACCCCGCCAGTACGACGCACCGACAGCTGGACGAGGCGCAGCAGATCGCCGCCGGCGTGCTGCCGGAGATGATCCGCATCTCGGTGGGCCTGGAGCACATCGACGACATCCTGTGGGACATCGACCAGGCCCTGGCCGCCGCCAGCCGGTCATAGCGGTAGCTGGCCGGAAGCCCAGGCTCCGCGCCGGCCAGGGGGGCGAACCCCGGGCTTGTCCCTGGATGCGTGGCGCGCGGCGATCGCGAAAATGCCTGCGTCCCTCCAACGTCCACGACGCCGGCTCGCGCCTGTGGAGCCGCTGCAAAGGAGCCTTCGCATGACGCCGATCTCCACCACGGGGCGCACACGCGGCCTTCGTCGCCTGGCCTGGATCCTGGCCGCCGGTGCCGCACTATTGGCCGCGGGCGCGCAGGCCACCAACTATTCGCTGTGGATCAACGGCCGCACGGGCGGCGGGCAGGTCGGCAACCACGCCGATTTCAGCTACTGGGGCCCGGCGACGACGGCTGCGGGCGTCAACAAGAAATCCGTCAACTGGGACGGCTACAACAACATCGCCACCACCAACATCCACACGCGCAATGCGCTGGACTGTTATTGCACCGGCACCAACTGGTGCTACGTGGCGGCGCACTCGGCGGGCAACCTGCAGATTGGCTATGCGCTGGCGCTGTACGGTACCTCCACCCGCACGCGCAAGAACGCCACGCCGGACGCCAGCGGCCAATGCGGCGCCGCGGTGGGCGGCGGCACGCAGACGGGCTGGAACATCAAGTGGGTCAGCGTGGCCGGCGGCGCGGCGGGCGGCTCGGAGCTGGCCAATTCCGGCGACTGGGCATTGAGCGAGCCGCTGGTCAGCGACCTCAAGACCAGCACGGCGCGTGCGATGTACAACCACAACAGCACCACCGGCAAGATGTTCTACCTGTTTGCCGGCGCGTCGGGCACCTTGTATTCCTTCGTGCTGCCGGGCCAGGACGACGAGGCCATCGCCTACCACTCCAGCGGTGGTATCTCGGGCAGCGGCGGCGCCAGCTACTGCAACCCCAGCGACTGGCTGTGCAACGACCTGACACTGGGCACCGCCGCAGCGCAGGGCGGGCGGGCCAAGTGGACGAACCACTCGGTGAAATTCCGTGACGACAGCGAGCAGAAGAACCACTACACCAAGGGCAACTGGGGCGGCATCGTCGGCGTGATGCGGGCCGACATGGTGACCAACGCGCAATGACCCGCCGCGGCCGGCGCCTGGCGCGCGGCCGTCTGGGCTGGCCTGTTGCCGGCGCGCTGTTGGTGGTGCTGGGCGTGGTCTGGTGGGTGGTGCGCGACGGGCAGGGCGCCGATGCGGTCGGCGCGTCGCCCCCGGTATCCGCCGCAGCACCATTGCCAGCGCAAAAGCCGCAGATGGGCCCGGCTGCGGATCCGCGTGCCGCACCGGCCGCCTCGGCACCGCCCGGCCCACCGCTGACCGAAGCAGAACGGCAGGCCCGTCGCGCGCAGTGGGCGTCGCGGCTGGAGCGCGCGCAGGAGGCGCTGACCGCCTACGAGCAGTCCGCCCGCTACCCGCACGAATCGCGGCCGGCCAGCGAGCACCCTGACCAGATGCGGCCCTTCGATCCAGTGGCAGAAGACCAGCCGCTGCGCATGCCCGGCGGCAGCGCCGCGCAGGGCGTGCGGCTGAAGACGACGCAGGAGCGCATTTTCCTGTCGGGCAACGAGTCGGCACGGGTCACGCTGTCGCTTGTCGATGCCGAAGGCCGCGCCTTGCCGCTGCGCGTGCAGCGCGCCGTGCTGCGCGAGGTGCCGCAGCCGGGCACCACCGCGCGTGCGCCGGAGTTTGCGATGGGCGTCAACGACAACGGCCAGACCGGTGATGCCGTGCCCGGCGACGGCATCCTGACGGCCTGGGTGCAGCCGCAGCAGCAGGGCTTTCAGACGGTCTCGGGCCTGGTCCGCCTGGAGCTGTGGCTCGAGTACGGCGGCCAGCCCGGCTTTTTGTACTTCGATTTCATCTTCAGCCCGGAGACGGCCGCGCGCTGGCTGCCCGGGGTGCGCGAAGAACTGCGCAACGGTTCGCTGGCCTTCTTCCTGAAAGCCGAGGTGCTGGTTCCCGGCCGCTACGTGGTGAGCGCGCGGGTGGACGACGCACAAGGCCGCACCTTTGCCGTGAGCCTGTTCAACGAGGAGTTGCGCGCCGGCACGCAGGAGATCCGGCTGCCCGTCTTCGGCAAGCTGGTGCGCGACGCGCAGCCGACGTTTCCGCTGCGCCTGCGCGACGTGGACGCCTTCCTGCTGAAGCCGGATGTCTACCCCGACCGGGTCATGCTGCCGCGCCTGGCGGGCGTGATCCACCAGTCGCGCAGTTATGCGGTGAGCGACTTCTCCGACGCCACCTGGCGCAGCGAGGAGCGCGAGCGCTACGTGGGCGAGTTGCAGCGCGACGTGGACGAGGCGCGCAAGTCGCTGGAGCGGCTGGGGCCTTGAGGCGTGGGTGCCTCGAGCCCTCGATGCCCGCCAGGCCCTGAAGCCCCGAGCCCCTTTTGGCGCACACTGGGACCTGCGGGCACGCTTGGTCGGCCCGTACCCCTTGGCCAGAGAGGAACCCCGATGCCATCGACTGCCCATCCCGCGCTTCGTCCGCTTCGCCCGCTTCGTTCGTGCGCCCGGCGCACCGTGGCCAGCCTCGGCCTGGCCGGTCTGGCGGCCCTGCTGCTGCCACTGGCCGCCGCCGCGCAGGACTTCCCGCAGCGCCCCATCAGGCTGCTCGTGCCCCTGGCGGCCGGCAGCACGGCGGACATCGTCTCGCGTTTCGCGGGCCAGGAACTGGCCAAGCTGCTGGGCCAGCCCGTGGTCATCGAAAACAAGCCCGCGGCGGGCGGCACGGTGGCCATGGGCGACCTGGCACGCGCCGCGCCGGACGGCTACACCATCGCGTTCGCGTCGCAGGGAACGCTGGTCTTCAACCAGGCCATCTACAACAAGCCGGGCTACGACTCCATCAAGGACTTCCGGCCGGTCACGCTGATCGGCGGCGTCTCCAACGTGATGATCGTGCCGCCGGCCAGCACCGCACGTGCGCCAGCCGACATCGTGACGCAAGCCAAGGCCAAGCCGGGACAGGTGACGTTTTCATCCGGCGGCGCGGGCACCAGCCACCACCTCTCCGGCGTGCTGTTCGCGCGCCAGACAGCCACGGACCTGCTGCACGTGCCCTACAAGGGCGCGCCGCAGGGCATCCTGGCGGTGATGAGCGGCGAAGTGGCGGTGGGCTTCTTCAACACGCCCACGGTCATCAGCCAGGTCAAGGACGGCAAGCTGCGCGCGCTGGGTGTCACCAGCCTGAAGCGCTCACCCCTGCTGCCGGATGTGCCCACGCTGGACGAGCAGGGCATCAAGGGCTACGAGGTCAACACCTGGTTCGGTTTTGTGGCCCCAGCGGGCACCCCGGATGCCGTCGTCGACAAGCTGCACCAGGGCTTCACGCGCATCTTTGCCAGCCAGGAAGCCAAGGACAAGCTGGTGCCGATGGGCTTCGATCTGGCGCCGGCGACGTCACCGGCGGCCTTCGCCAAGATCGTCGCGGACGACCTGCAGCACTGGGTGCCGGTGGTGAAGGCATCGGGGGCGAAGGCGGATTGACGGGCGGGCAGGGGCGCGGCGGCGAACCTGGCGCCGGTGAGCCGCTTCGACATCCTCGCCACCGCGCTGAAGGCGGCCGGCAACGACGGCGTCTACTGGACCAACTGACCGGACGCGGCGTTGACGGCGACGGCCAGGACCGGGCGCCAGGCCACTTCGCGCCGCAGGTGGGCGGTGCGACGTTCAGACGACCGTTCGCACCCACTCCCGGAACGACTTCAACGGCTCCCTCTGCGCCCGCAGTGGATCGCAGATGAGGTAGTAGCCGAACTCCGTGCGGGCCACGTGGTCGACCGGCCGCACCAGACGGCCGCTGCTCAGTTCGTCGCGGGCATAGGCGAGTTGCGCGATCGCCACGCCCAGGCCGTCGGCCGCCGCCTGAAGACAAAGCGCCGCGTTGGCCAGCACGACGTTGCGGTCTGAGGATGCCGGGGCAATGCCCGCCGACTCGAACCAGGTCGGCCAGCCCTCGGGCCGCAGCATCGAGTGCAGCAGCTTGGCCTGCAAAAGATCCCTCGGCTCCCTGATCGTCGCGGCCTGGACGGGTGAGCACACGGGCACGAAGGCCTCGTCGAAGAGATGATCGAATTGGACGTCGGTCCACTCGCCCGTGCCGTGGCGCACGACGAAGTCGGCATTGTCGAGGTGCAGATCCTCGGGGCGCGCCACCGTGGCGATCTCGACGTCGATGTCGCTGTGGACGGCATAGAAGCCCGCCAGCCGGGGCACCAGCCACTTGATCGCGAAGCTGGGCAGGACCTTCAGCCGCAGCCGACGCGGATTGGCCGCTTCGACGGCCTCGCCGATGGCCGCCTCGATGCGGTCGAACAGATCGGCCAATCGAACGGCGAGCCGGCCGCCAGCCTCGGTCAGCTCCACCTCGCGCCCGGACTTGCGCAGCAGCGCGATGCCCATCGTCGCCTCGAGCAGCTTGATCTGCTGGCTGACCGCGCCGGGCGTGATGTGCAACAGATCGGCCGCGCGGCTGATGCCGCCGGCGCGGTGAACGGCGTCGAACACGCGCAAAGGTCCGAGCAGGTTGCGCAGTTTGTGCATCGAAGACAGTTTAGGGCCGCTAAAGGGTCGCCAGAAACTTTGGAATGACCTGACGGGTGCCGCGGCCGACACTCTTTTCATCCCGAATGCCATGGAGATCCGCCCGTGAGACCGACCCCGCGTACCGACTCGCACATCCGCGCGACCGAGGGTGGGCTGCTGCTGGTCGCCACGCGCACCGCACGCCAACCGCAGCTGCAGTTCCCGCCTGCGCAGTTCGCGCACGGCGACGAAACGGTGGAGGAAGTGCCCCTCGGTCCGCTGGGCAGGCTCTACACCTACACCGTGGTGCACCCCGGCAAGGACGCCAAGCCGTACGCGCTGGCGATGGTCGACTTCGAGCCGGGCGTGCGCGCCTTCGGCCGACTCGTCATCGGTGACGGTCAATCGCCACACATCGACAGCACGGTCCGTGTGGTGCCCTTCGAACTTCCCGACGGCAGCGCGGACTACGCGTTCGAAGCCGTGACGGGCGAGGCGCCATGAGTGAAGCCAAGATCGTTGGCGTCGGCATCACCGACTTCGGCCGCTTTCCCGAACTGACCGAGGAGGCGCTGGCCCAGTCCGCGATCCTGGAGGCGCTGGCAGACGCCGGCGTCGGCATCGGTGACATCCAGGCCTTCTACTGCGGCAATGCGATCGGCGCCTCGCTGCCTGGCCAGCGCGCGCTGCGCGAGCTGCACACCGGCGGCCAGGCCGTCTACAACATCGACAACGCTTGCTCCAGTGGGGCGACCGCGCTGAATGCAGCGTTGGCCGCGCTGAAGGCCGGCCAGTACGACACCGTGCTCGTGTTCGGCATGGATCACCTGAGCAGCCTGGGCGGCGGCCCGCTGCCCTTGGGCAAGGCCGACTGGAACAATCGCCGCGGCATGATCATGCCGGCGCTCTATGCGATGCGCGCCATGCGCTACCGCCACGACCACGACGTGCCGCTGGCCGCGCTGGCAGACGTGGCGGTGAAGAATCGCCGGCACGGCCTGCTGAATCCGATCGCTACCTTCTGCAAGCCGACCACGCGCGAGGAGGTGCTGGCCTCGCGTCCGATCGCCGAACCGCTGACGCTGCTGCAGTGCTGCCCGGCGGTCGTCGACGGTGCCGCCGCCTTGGTGCTCAGCACCCAACCTTCCAAGGGTCACGTGGCACCGGTGCGGGTGCGCGCCTCGGTGGTCCAGTCGGGACTGTTCGAACTCGCCCCGGTCGACATGACCGAAGCCGAGATCACCGCACGCGCCGCGCGCCTGGCCTACGAACAGGCCGGCATCGGCCCGGACGAGCTCGACGTCATCGAGCTGCACGACGCGTTCACGATCAGCGAACTGCTCTATTACGAGGCGCTGGGCCTGTGCGAACGCGGCGAGGCACCGCACCTGCTCGCCAGTGGTGCCACCACGCTGGGCGGCCGCGTGCCGGTCAACCCGAGCGGCGGCCTGATTGCCAAGGGACATCCGCCCGGCGCCACCGGCGTCGCCCAGATCGTCGAGCTGTGCGAGCAGCTGCAGGGCCGCGCCGGCAAGCGTCAGGTCGACGGCGCGCGCATCGGACTCTCGCAGGTCACCGGCGGGGGCATCTGGGGCGTCGACCACGCCGCTTGCTCGATTCACATCCTCTCCCTCTGAGATCCGGGTCTTCCATGCACACAGCCGCTTCGAACATGCCGACATCCCTGCGCGGCATGACTGCGATCGTCACCGGCGGTGCCAAGGGCATCGGCCTGGGCATCGCACGGGAACTCGCGCGCCACGGTTGCCGCATCGCGATCTGGGACATGGACCAGGCCGCGCTGCTGGAAGCGACCGACGAGATCGCCGCCCTCGGTGCAGAGGTGCGCGCCAGCCAGGTCAACGTCGCCTCGCAGGACCAGGTCGAGGCCGCAGTGACACAGTTGCGCGCCAGCTTCGGACGCATCGACGTGCTGGTCAACAACGCCGGCATCGGCGGTGACAAGCTGGTCACCAAGATGGACCTGGACTTCTGGAAGAAGGTGATCGACGTCAACCTGACGTCGCAGTTCATCTGCTCCAAGGCCGTGATCCCGACGATGGTCGAGCAGAACTTCGGCCGCATCGTCAACATCTCGTCGCGCGCCTGGCTCGGCAACCGCGGGCAGGCCAGCTACTCGGCGTCGAAGGGTGGCGTGGTGAGCTTTACGCGCAGCCTGGCGCTGGAGTTCGCGCGCAACGGCATCACCGCCAACGCGATCGCCCCTGGCATCGTGGAGACACCGCTGTTCGCGACGCTCAAGGACGAGCTCGTCGACGGCCTGAAGAAGAGCGTGCCGATGCAGCGCATCGGCCAGCCCGAAGACGTCGCGCAGGCCGTGCGTTTCTTCGCCGAACCGGCGTCCAGCTACATCACCGGCCAGCTGTTGTATGTCTGCGGTGGGCGCAGCCTGAGCAGTCCGTCGGTCTGACCGACCGCACAACCCCTCTAAAGAGACAACACATGCTACGCAAAACCCTGGCCGCACTGGCCACCGCCGCCCTTCTGGGCCTCTCGACAACCGCCGTGGTCGCGCAGAACTACCCCGACCGTCCCATCCGCATGATCGTGCCATTCTCGGCCGGCGGCGCGACCGACACCCCGACCCGCCTGGTGATGAAGAAGGTCGGCGAGCAACTGGGCCAGACGGTGGTCGTCGAGAACAAGCCCGGGGCCGGCGGTGCGCTGGGGTACTCGGAGGTGGCCCGCAGCAAGCCCGACGGCTACACGCTGACCGTCGCCAGCGCGCATCTCCCGTTGATGGGGCTGATCTACGACAAGCTGCCGTTCGACCCGGTCACCGACATCGTGTCGGTCGCCCCGATGGCCAACGTGCCGATTGCCCTGGTGGCGAGCAGCAGCGCACCGTTCAAGACCATGGCTGAGATGCTTGATTACGCGCGCAAGAACCCGTCGACGTCCTTGGCCTACGGCTCGCCGGGTGTCTCGACGCCGCAGCACCTCGCGGGCGTGCTACTGGCGACGATGGCCGGCATCAAGCTCGAGCACGTGCCTTACAAGGGCGGGATGCCTGCAGTCCAGGATGTCATGGCCGGCTCGATTCCGCTGGCGTTCATCGGGTTGTCGACGGCGATTGCGCAAGCCGAGACGGGCCGCATCCGCATCCTGGGGGCGGGCGGCGCCAAGCGCTCGCTGTTGGCACCGAACGTGCCGACGATCGCCGAAGGCGGCGTGCCGGGGTACGAAGCCAGTTACTGGATAGACATCTCGGTGGTCAAGGGCACGCCTGAGGCGATCGTCAACCGCCTGCATGCCGAGATCACCAAGGCCGTGCAAAACCCGGAGGTCCAGGAAGGCCTGCGGAAGGGTGGCTTCGAACCGCTCGTGATGTCGCCCGGCGAGAACCAGCGCGCACTCAAGGAGCAGGCTGCGAAGTGGGGCAAGGTGATCCGCGAGAACAACATCCGCGCGGGCCAGTGAGCGGAGCGGTTTCATGTTGAACACCGCCTTGCACGGCCTGCGGGTCATCGACTTCACGCAGGTGGTGGCCGGACCGACGTGCACGATGATGCTGTCGGACCTGGGCGCCGACGTGACCAAGATCGAGGCCCCGGGCGGTGACCTCTGCCGTGCCCTGCCGCCCTTCGCCGCCGGCGAGAGCGTGGCCTTCATCGCGCTCAATCGCAACAAGCGCAGTGTGGTGCTCGACTTGAAGAACCCCGCCCAGGTCGCCGCGGCGGTCGAACTGGTCGCCGCCGCCGACGTCGTCGTCGAGAGCTTCCGGCCCGGCGTCATGGAACGGCTGGGCCTGGACTACCTGACGATGAAGCGGCGCAACCCGCGGCTCGTTTACTGCTCGATCTCGGCCTACGGCCAGCAAGGACCGGAGAAGGACCTGCCCGGGGTCGACGGCGTTGTGCAGGCGGTATCCGGGTTGATGAGCGTGACTGGCATGCCCGACGCGCCGCCCTGCAAGGTGCAGGTGCCGGTGGTCGACATGGTCACCGGCTACCTGGCCACGGTGGCGGTGCTGGCCGCGCTGGCGCAGCGCGACCGCGACGGCGTCGGCCAGCAGGTCGACGTGAGCATGTTCGGCAGCGCAGTAGCGCTGCAGCACCTGAGCTTCGCGACCTATTTCCACGACCACGAGGTGCCCCAGCGCCTGGGCAGCGCGGCGCCGTACTCGACGCCCAACGAAGCCCTGCGCTGCGCCGACGGGTGGATCATGGTCGCGGCCTACCACCCGGCGCGCTGGGTCGCGTTCTGCGACATCCTGGGCGAGCCCGAGCTGGCCATCGACCCGCGCTTCGCCAAGGCCGGCGATCGGATGCGTCACCGGGCCGAGCTCATCGAACTGCTCGAGCGCCAGCTGGTCAAGCGCTCCAAGCACGAGTGGCTGCCGCTGCTGCAAAACGCCGACATCATCTGCGGCCCGATCAACGACTACCGCGAGGTCGTCGAGTCGGCCTCCTTCCGGGCCGCCGGGCTGGTCGAGCCGGTAGCGCACCCCGCGGCCGGCACGCTGACGCTTCTGCGCAGCCCGTTTGCCGCGCCGGGCGAACCGCCACGCCGCCCGGCGCCGCTGCTGGGTGAACACACGAGCGAGGTGCTGCACAAGGTCGCACCCGCCGCCCAAGCCATGCCCGCCAAGGAGCTCCCATGCCCGTGACGCTGACCATCCAGGACTTCGTGGCCACGGTGACGCTGGACAGGCCAGAAGCGATGAACGCGCTCGACCCCGAGTCGGTGCAGCAACTGCGCGACGCCTGGGCCGAGATTTCGCGCAACGACGATGTGCGCGCGGCGGTGCTGACCGCCGCGGGCGACCGTGCGTTCTGTACCGGCGCCGACCTGAAGAAGACGATGCCGCCCAAGGAGAGCTTCGCGCAGCTGCACTACGGCTCGGCCGGCGCGGAGTCGTTCGCTTCGGTGCTGTCCAAGCTGCACACCGACAAGCCGGTCATCGCCGCGGTCAACGGCTACGCCCTGGGCGGCGGCCTGGAGCTGGCGTTGCTGTGCGACGTGCGCATCGCGTCGAGCAAGGCGATCTTCTCCCTGCCCGAGGTGTGCATCGGCAGCATCCCCGGCGCGGGCGGCACGCAGCGGCTGATCCGCGCGGTGGGCCGTTCGGACGCGATGATGATGCTGCTGACCGGTGAGCGCATCGACGCCGCCGAGGCGCTGCGCATCGGCCTGGTGAGCCGGGTGGTGGAGCCCGAGGCGCTGCAGGATGCGGCCCGTGCATTGGCGCTGAAGATCGCCGGCAACGCGCCGCTGGCCGTAGCGGCGGTCAAGCGACTGGCCAGGATCGGCGTCGAACTCCCGCTCGCCGCCGGCCTGGAACTGGAGCAACAAGCCTTCGGCGTGCTGCGCGACAGCGAGGACCGCATCGAGGGCCGGATGGCGTTTGCCGAGAAACGCAAGCCCGTGTTTCGCGGGCGTTGAGTCGGCCGTCGAAGGGAGCGCGATGACGAGCCATCGGATGACGCGCGAACAGATCCCGGTGCGCTGCACACTGATGCGCGGCGGCACGAGCAAGGCGGTCTTCCTGCGCGAATGCGACCTGCCGCACGAAGTGGCGGTGCGCGAACGCTTCCTGCTCGCGTTGTTCGGCAGCCCCGACAAGCGACAGATCGACGGCCTCGGCGGCGCCGACCCGTTGACCAGCAAGTGCGCGCTGATCGGTCCGCCGAGCAGCCCCGACGCCGACATCGACTACACCTTCGCGCAGATCGGCATTGAAGAGGCCTACGTCAACTACGAGATCATCTGCGGCAACATCTCGGCAGCGACCGGCGTCTACGCGATCGAAGAAGGGCTGGTGCGCGCCGAAGAGCCATTCACCACCGTGCGGGTGCACAACACCAACACCGGCAAGATCCTGCGCATGAAGGTGCCGGTGCGCGACGGGTGGCCGCTGATCGAAGGCGACTTCGCGATCGACGGCGTGCCCGGCACCGGTGCCGAGGTCGCGCTCGACTACTCGGGCACCAGCGGCGGTGCCACCGGCAGGCTGCTGCCCACGGGCCGCGTGCGCGATCGTGTGCACGTCGCCTCGCTCGGCCGCGAGGTCGAGGTGTCGATCGTCGATGTCGGCACGATCTGCGTGTTCATTCGCGCCGAAGACATGGGCCTGACCGGCGCCGAATTGCCGGGCGGCTTCAACGCACGGCAATTCGCGGCGGCAGAGGAGATCCGGCAGGCCGCGGCCGCCTCGTGCGGGCTGTCGTCCACGGGCGCCAAGCGCATCACACCGTTCCAGATCGTGGTCGGGCCGCCCCGCGACCACACGGCGTTGACCGGCCCTGTGGCGACCCGCGAGATCGATTTCGTGGCGCGCCAGCTCAACGGCGACGGCTGGGTGCACAAGGCCTTCTCGGGCGGCGCGTCGACCTGCACCGCTGTGGCCGCGCAGATCGTGGGCAGCATCGTCCACGCATGCAGCTCGGCCGACACCTCGCCGCGCCGCGTGCGCATCGGCCACCCGAGCGGGGTGCTGCCGATCCACGCGCAGGTCGATCAAGGCGGCGTCGACGGGTCTGGCTGGGTCGTGCGCGAAGTGCACTTCTCGCGCAACGTGCGGCGGCTGATGGACGGCACGGCCTACGTCCGCCGCTCCGCGCTCGAAGGCTGAGCGTGCAGCCCGATCGTCGGCGTCAGCTGCGGCAGTGCCCCGATTCCTGATTCACGCCCGCCCCCGGGGCTGTCGCGGCAAGGACTGGAAGTCAGTGGAGACGATGAGTATGAAAGACGATGAGTTGGCGGAGATGGCGCATGCCCACCGTGAAGGTACACGCTATCGCTTCTCGGGCCATGAAAGGATCCTGCACCGTACGTCTGCGCATCGGGGGCTGCCGGAATTGATGGACTGGTTCGGATACCGACGCGCCTACATCGTCTGTTCACGAACACTCAACACCCGAACAGATGTGATCCGTCGACTTGCGACCGCGCTCGGCGAGCGCTGCATCGGTATCACCGACGCCGTTGGCGAGCATTCGCCGTTGTCCAACGTATTGGCCGGCGCCCGTGAGGCACACGCTCTCGATGCCGACGTGATCGTCTCGGTGGGTGGCGGTTCCGTCATGGACATGTGCAAGACCATTCAGTTGTGCATTTCCGAGCAGGTTTTTGACCGCAGCGGGCTTCTACAGCTGCAAATGAAGATGTCGGCCGATGGCACGGAAGTCATTGCTGCGTCGCGCAGTTCGCCCCGCGTCAGGCAGATAGCGATACCGACGACCCTCGCCACCTCGGAATGGACGCCAGTCAGTACCCCCATCGATGAACAAACCCAACGGAAGGCGCGGTTTCTCGTCATGGATGGAGCTCCGCACGGAATTGTTTATGACCCGGAGCTGCTGGCGCGCACGCCACTGTCGCTGCTGTGGTCGACAGGCATACGCGGGCTGGACCATGCCATCAACACGGTGTGCTCCACCCAACCGCACCCCCTTGCCAGTCTGCTGGCAGAGAAGGCCATTCAGCTCTTTGTCGAGAACCTGCCGCGCCTGAAGGACAGCACGGATCTGGAAGCCTTCTCGAATTGCCAGCTGGCCACCTGGTACACCGGGATGGGACAGCTGTCCGTGCCGCACGGCTTCAGCCACTGGATGGTCCACATCGTCGGCCCTTTGGCCAGCGTTCCGCACAGCGATGCCGCGTGTGTCCTGATGCTGGCGCAGGCCCGATGGTCCGAGCATCACGCCTCAGCCCAGCATGGCAATGTGCTGCGCTTGCTGGGGCGCTCTGGTTCGTTTGCCGACGTGTTGGAAGGGCTGCTGGCGGATCTGGGCTTGCCACGCAGCCTGCAGGACCTGGGATTGAGCGCCGAACAGGTCGAGTCCTTCATCCAGCCAGCCCTTGAGCACCCGCAGGTTACCCGGAACAACCTGCGGCCCATCACAACCGCGGCAGACCTGCGCGCTGTATTGCGCTTGGCGGACCGTACGCAATCTCCGACCTTGAGTTGAATACCTACAACTTCAGCTGGTGTCAGTGGCCACATGCGGCTGTCGCCGAGCGCATCCCGCAAGCCGACTGCCGTCATCGGGCGCAACTGTTCAGGTTTCGGACGTACTGACGTGCTGGCGAACAACGCCGGCATCGGCACCGACCACAACCCCCCAAGGAGACCATACATGCAACGCAGAGCCCTGGCCGCACGGGCCACCGCCGCCCTACTGGGCCTTTCCGTCGGCGCCGCGGTCGCGCAAACGTACCCGGACCGTCCGATCCGCATGATCGTTCCGTACGCCACCGGCGGGGGCACCGACACCGTGACCCGGATCGTGATGAAGAAGCTCAGCGAGCAGCTGGGCCAGCCGATCATCGTGGAGAACAAGCCCGGCGCCGGTGGCGCGCTGGCCTAGACGGACGTGACCCGTGGCAAGCCAGATGGCTACACGTTGACCGTCGGCAGCGCCCAGGTCGCGCTGATGGCGCTGATCTACGACAAGCTGGCATTCGACCCCGCCACCGACATCGTGTCGGTCGCGCCGATGGCCAACGTGCCGGTCGCCCTGGTGGCCGGCAGCGGCGCCCCCTACAAGACGATGGCTGAGCTGCTTGCCTACGCGCGCAAGAACCCGGCGAACCCGTTGAGCTACGGCACGCCCGGCGTCTCGACGCCGAACCACCTGTCGGGCGTGCTGCTGTCGTCCATGGCCGGCATCAAGCTCGAGCACGTGCCGTACAAGGGCACGATGCCTGCGATCCAGGACGTGATGGGCGGCACGCTGCCGCTGGCGATCGTCGGCCTGTCGACCGCGATGACGCAACTCGAGACAGGCCGCATCCGGATCCTGGGCGTTGGCGGAGCCAAGCGCTCGCCGCTGGCTCCGGACGTGCCGACCATCGCCGAAGGCGGCGTCCCGGGCTACGAGGCTGGCTACTGGTACGACGTTTCGGTGGCCAAGGGCACGCCCGAGGCCATCGTGAACCGCCTGAATGGCGAGATCGGCAAGGCCGTCAACAGCCCGGAGATCCAGGAAGTCCTGAAGAAGAACGGCTTCGAGCCGCTCGTGATGTCACTGTCGGAGAACCAGCGCGCACTCAAGGAACAGGGTGCAAAGTGGGGCAAGGTGATCCGGGAGAACAACATCCGCGCGGGCCAGTGAGCGCAGCGGCTTCATGTTGAACACCGTCTTGCATCGCTACGGCCGCTGAGCCATGCGCAGGTGCGATCGAGGCGGCGCCGATGGGCCCGCCGGGGTCGTGCAAAAAGTGCAGTTCTCGCACACCGTGCGGCGGCTGATGGACGGCAGGGCCCGCATCCGCCGCTCCGCTGGTCAAAGCCCCAGCGCATCCGCCGCCAGCTTTCGCAGCTCGCGGTGCAGCTTCTCCTTCACCGGCGCCAGCGTGCGGCTGCGCACGCGGTTGTCCTTCTCGTAGGGATCGGCTTCCAGGTCGTAGAGCTCGTCCAGCTCGCCGTTGCGGCTGCGGTTGATCCAGTGGATGTACTTGTAGCGGTCGGTCCGCACGGCCTTGTAGCTCATGCCCACGAGCCAGGGCATGGCCTGTTCGGCCCAGTACTCGACGAGGAAGGATTTGCGCCAGCCGGCCACGCGGCGCGCGCCGCGGGCATCGAACAGCGGCACCAGCGAACGCCCCTGGATGTGCGCGCCGGGCTTGGCGCCGGCCAACTCCACCAGCGTGGGCGCGATGTCCTGGCAGATCACCAGCTGCGGCACGCGCGAGCCGGCTTTCACGCGCTGGGGCCAGCGCACGACGAAGGGTGAGCGGATGCCTTCTTCGTAGGCGAAGCGGCGCTCCGGCCCCAGGCCATGCTCGCCGAAGAAAAAGCCGTTGTCGCCCAGGAAGATGATCACCGTGTCGTCGAGCGTGCCCTGGCGCTCGAGCAGCTCGAGGATGCGGCCCACGCCTTCGTCCACCGAGGCCATCATGCGCGCGCGCAGGCGGATCTCTTCCTGCGTGCCCGACATCAGCGCGTCCAGCACGGCCTTGGCCTTGTCGCCGCTGCGCAACTGGAAAGCTTCGGCCCAGGCCGGCTTCTGGCGCAGCACCTGCTCCACCGACATCACGTTGGGCCGCGGCGGAAAGTGCGCGCCTTCGTACAGGTGTTGGTGGCGCTCGGGCACGATGTAGCCGCCCTGTGCGGAGATGTTCAGCGTGCCGTCGGCCAGCTGCTCGGCGTCGGGGTGCACGGCCTTGTGCGCGAAGAACAGCGACCAGGGCTTCTTCTTCGCGCCGGGTGCGTGGCGCGTTTCAAGCCAGGCCAGCGCCTGCTCGTTCATGATGTCGGTGATGTAGCCGGTGTGGTCGACATAGCGGCCGTCGTGGTTCAGCCGCGGGTTGCGGATGCGGCCGTGGCCGTCGTAGCTGATCCAGTGGTCATAGCCGGGCCGCGGCATGCCGTCGTTGCCCATGTGCCACTTGCCGATGTGCGCGGTCTCGTAGCCCTTGGCCTGCAGCGCCAGGTGGTAGTTCGGCAGGCGGTGGCTCATTGCGTCGCGTGCGACGTTGTCGATGATGCCGTGGCGGCTGGCGTACTGGCCGCTGACGATGGACGCGCGGTTGGGGCTGCAGATCGGCGTGGTGTGGAAGGCCCGCTCGAACAGCGCGCCCTCGGCCGCCAGGCGGTCGATGTGCGGCGTTTGCATGTACGGGTGGCCGCCGGCGCCGAATTCGTCGAAGCGCAGGTCGTCGATCAGAATGACGAGGAAGTTCGGGCGTTTCATGCGCCGAGTGTAGGCCGCGTGTTCGCTCCGACGGGATCCGGGACGACCCCGGAACACCCCGGGCGTCTCATCACCGCGGCTTGGCCTAATATCGCCCGAGGACACGTACGCCCACGTGCCGAAGGACACCCCGCCATGAGCATCTACGACCAGGATCTGGACAAGAACGCCGCCAACTTCGTGGCGCTGAGCCCGGTAAGCTTCGTCGAACGCAGCGCCGAGATCTTCGGCGACCTGCCGTCCGTGGTGCACGGCAGCCGCCGCTACACCTGGGCGCAGACGCGCGAGCGTTCGGCGCGCCTGGCCGCGGCCCTGCGTGCGCTGGGCGTGGGCCGCGGCAGCACGGTCAGCGTGATGCTGCCCAATACGCCGGAGATGGTGGAGGCGCACTATGCCGTGCCGGCGCTGAATGCGGTTCTCAACACGCTGAATACACGCCTGGATGCGCCGCTGCTGGCCTGGCAGATGAACCACTGCGAGGCGCGCGTGGTGATCACCGACCGCGAGTTTGCGCCGGTGATGGCCGAGGCCCTGCGGCTGCTGCAGGCCGAACATGGCCGCACGGTCACGGTGATCGATGTCGACGACAGCGAATACACGGGTCCCGGCGAGCGGCTGGGCACGCTCGAATACGAATCGATGCTGGCGGCGCACGAACCCCTGGCGCGCCTGGAAGGCCCGTCCGACGAGTGGGACGCCATCGCCGTGAGCTACACCAGCGGTACCACCGGCGACCCCAAGGGCGTGGTCACGCACCACCGCGGCGCCTACCTCAACGCGGTGTGCAACGCGGCCACCTGGACGATGCCGCACTTCCCGAAGTACCTGTGGACGCTGCCGATGTTCCACTGCAACGGCTGGTGCTTCCCGTGGACGGTGGCCATGCTGGGCGGCACGCACGTGTGCCTGCGTCGCGTGGAGGCCAAGGCCATCCTGGACGCGATGCGCGAGCACGGCGTGGACCACTACTGCGCCGCGCCCATCGTGCATAACCTGCTGATTCATGCGCCGGCGCAGATGCGCGAGGGCATCACGCAGAAGGTGCGCGGCATGGTCGCGGGCGCGGCGCCGCCGGCCTCGATGATCGAAGGCATGGCGCAGCTGGGTTTCGACATCACGCACGTCTACGGCCTGACCGAGGTCTACGGCCCGGCGTCCGTGGCGGTGAAGCGCGAGAGCTGGGCCGCGGAGAGCTTGTCCGAGCAGACGCGCCTCAATGGCCGACAGGGCGTGCGCTACGTGCTGCAGGAGGGCATGACCGTGCTCGACCCCGACACCATGGCGACCACGCCCGACGACGGCGAGGCCATGGGCGAGATCATGTTCCGCGGCAACATCGTGATGAAGGGCTACCTGAAGAACCCGGCGTCCACCCAGAAAGCCTTTGTCGGCGGCTGGTTCCACACCGGCGATCTGGCGGTGATCGACCGCGACCGATACGTGAAGATCAAGGACCGCAGCAAGGACGTCATCATCAGCGGCGGCGAGAACATCAGCTCCATCGAGGTCGAGGACGCGCTGTACCGCCACCCCGCGGTGATGGCGTGTGCCGTCGTCGCGCGTCCGCATCCCAAGTGGGGCGAAACGCCGCTGGCCTATGTCGAGCTCAAGCCCGAGTCGCGCACGACGGCCGACGAACTCATCGCCCACTGCAAGGGCCTGCTGGCCGGCTACAAGGTGCCGCGCGAGATCCGCTTCGAGCCGATCCCCAAGACCAGCACCGGCAAGATCCAGAAATTCCAGCTGCGCGAGCGCGCGAAGAGCTCGTCGGCGATCGAGTGACCGCTCGCCATCGAATCCCCTGACACAAGGACACACCCCATGAGCACCGAACCCCTGTTGCTGATCGACCAGGACGCCCGCGGCGTCGTGACACTGACCATGAACCGCGGCAGCGCCTTCAATTCGCTGTCCGAGGGCATGCTGGAGGCGCTGCAGACGGCGCTGGACCGCGTGGCGGCCGATGACAAGGCGCGCGTCGTCGTGATCCGCGGCGAAGGCAAGGCCTTCTGTGCCGGCCACGATCTCAAGGAAATGCGCGCCGATCCCTCGCAGGCCTATTACGAGCGGCTGTTCGGCCAGTGCGCGCGCATGATGCTGGCCGTGCAGAAACTGCCGGTGCCGGTGATCGCGCGTGTGCATGGCATCGCGACCGCGGCCGGCTGCCAGCTGGTGGCGATGTGCGATCTGGCCGTGGCCGCGCGTGACGCGCGATTTGCGGTCAGCGGTGTGAACCTGGGGCTGTTTTGCTCCACGCCCAGCGTGGCGCTGAGCCGCAACCTGGGCCGCAAGGCGGCCTTCGAGATGCTGGTCACCGGCCAGTTCATCAGCGCGGAAGAAGCGCAGGCCAAGGGCCTGGTCAACCGCGTCGTCGACGCGGACAAGCTCGATGCCGAAGTCGAGGCGCTGGTGGCCAGCATCGTGGCCAAGCCGCGTGTGGCGCTGGCCATGGGCAAGCAGCTGTTCTACCGGCAGCTCGAAACCGGCATCGCCGCGGCCTATGAGGACGCGGGCCAGACCATGGCCTGCAACATGATGGACGGCTCGGCGCTGGAAGGCGTGCAGGCCTTCATCGACAAGCGCAAGCCGAACTGGTGAAGGGCGGCCGGCGCCGGAACTGGCGGCGGTGAGCCGCGGATTTCGGCGCTTGCGGCGGCGGCAGGCGGGCTAGATTGGCGGCATGCCGAATGCCCGCCTTGCCCTCGTCGAAAGCGCCGTGATGCGCTTTCTGGCCCAGCGTCAGCGCACGCTGGGTGTTTCAGCGACCGTGGACGCCGACGTGGCCGTCTTCGAATCGGGCTTGCTCGACAGCATGGCGCTGGTCGAACTGGTGGCGTCCGTCGAAGCCGAGGCAGGCGTCTCACTGGACATGCTGCGCTTCGACCCGACCGAGGCCGAATCGGCCGGCGCGCTGGTGGCGGCGCTGGGCGAGGCACTGGAGTCGGCCTGAAGCAGGTGGCGGCGCGCCGATTGCCGGCGTGTCTCGTGCGTGCAGAACCAGTCGTCGCTGTCGGCGCCGGTCATCGTCCAGCCGCGCGGCCGCTTCAGCGTCGCTTCCAGATCGGCATCGCGCGCCAGCGTCCACACGGCCTGCGCGGGCAGTGGATCCACACGCGCGCCCAGTGAGGCCAGACAGTCCCCGGCCTCGCCGGTGAAACGTTTGGCATCGACCACGGCCACGCCCCAACCACGTGCCCACGACAAGGCCTCGCGCAGCAGTTGCGCGGCGGCCTCGCGCGGGGTGTCGGGCAGCAGAGCCCAGTCCATGATCTCGGCCTTGGGTGTCACCCAGGGCATGCGCGGCAGCACGCGCAACATGCACATGCCGCGCATCTCGCCGGCCGGCGTGCGCAGAGTCAGCAGCGCGACGTCCTCGGCCGGATCCGGGTCGCCCAGGCGCCAGCGCAAGATGCGCGCCGAGCGGTCGACACAGAGCTCGCCGCGTGCGGTCACGGCAGCGGCCCAGTCGTCCCAGTCGGGCCCGGGGCCTTGTGTGTCGACGCGCTGCACGATCCAGCCGTTTCCGCTGCCCGGTGCGCTGGCCACGCCCAGGGCACGACGGGCGGCGCGCAGGGCGGGCGCGGCGTGAGCCGCGGCGGCAGCCAGCGCGGGCCAGCCCAGTTGCGAGAGGCCGCGGCGGATCAGCGCGGCGTCGTCGGCAATCCAGCGCAGGCGCTGCTCGGCCTGAACCTCGGCCCGCGGCGAAAACCGGAACAGGCGGTAGACCGGCGCGCTGTTGTCGTTGGCCGTTGCCGAGTGCACGAACATGACGCCGGGCTGCGCGGCGAAGGCCCGCAGCAGCGCGGTGCTCTGCGCGCGCCAGGCTTCTTCGACCAGGTACGAGGTGCAGGTCGCGCCCCAAATCGCGCCGCCCTGCCAGTGATAGCGCATGGGCAGATTGCCCAGGAATCCGACGATACGCTCGCCGGCCTCCAGTACCCAGCCGGCTTCGGCGCCGAGGGCCAGGCGTGCCGGGTTGTCGAACAAGGCCCAGTCCCAGCCGGCGCGGCTCCTCAGCGGCCAGGCGTGCTGCTTGAAGAGCGCCTGCGTGGCGGCATGGTCCTGCGGTTGGACGGGGCGCAATCGGGCGCGTGCGTTGGCCATGAGGTGCTCAGCTTTCCACCAGGCTGGCAGCGAGCGCGGCCCGGTCGATCTTGCGGTTGGCGTTCAGCGGCAATTGCGGCAGCAGCCGCACCTCGTCGGGCCACATGGCCTTGGGCAGCAACGTCCTGAGCGTGTCGCGGATGCGCCCGGCGTCCGCGTTCTGCGCTGGGTGGCTGCAGACAAATCCCACCAGGCCTTGCGACAGGCCGTCCAGCGCGGGCTGCGGGATGACGGCGACCAGGTCCACGCCGCTGGCGCGCCGCAGCGCGTGTTCGACTTCACCGAGCTCGATGCGGTTGCCGCGCACCTTGACCATGAAATCCACGCGGCTGACGAAGTGGTAGAGGCCCAGCGTGTCGCGCTCGACGCGGTCGCCGGTCTTGTACCAGCGTCCGCTGTGGCCCGGCAGGCTGTGAAAGCTCGCCGCGGTTCGTGTCTCGTCGCCCCAGTAGCCCGGGCCCACCTGCGGACCCTGCAGGTAGAGCTCGCCTTCGCCGGCCCCGTGGACTTCCTGACCCTGGTCGTTCAGCAGCAGGTGCGCGTGGTCGGCGAAGGGCATGCCGATCGGCACCACGCCGCGGCGGCATTGTTCCATCGAGCTGTGGCGGTCCCAGCGGTAGAAGGCCAGCTCCATCGTCGTCTCGGTAGGGCCGTAGACGTTGAAGAGTTCGCTGTTCGGTGCGGCCGCGGCCCAGGCGGCGGCAGACGCAGCGGGCAGAGCCTCGCCGCACAGCAGGCTCAGCCGCAGCTTCGGGAAGAGTCCGGGACGCAGATGGTTCTGCTTCTGCATGATCATCGCGAAGGACGCCACCGAGAACCACACGCTGATGTGTTGCTCGAGGATGAAACGCGCCGGCACCAGCATCGCGCGCTCGGGCATCACCACCAGCGTCGCGCCGCTCCACCAGGCGTTGAGCATGTCGTGCAGCGCGACGTCGAAACTCAGCTCGAAGGTGGTGGCCACACGGTCTTGAGCCAACGTCGGCGCCAGTGCGCGGAAGTTGCGCATGTAGACCGACAGGTTGCCGTGCGTGATCGCCACGCCCTTGGGTTCGCCCGTGCTGCCGCTGGTGAAGACCAGATAGGCCAGGTGATCGTCGGCGGGGCGGGGCGGCGGCAGCCAGGCGCCGGGCACCGACATGTGGCGGGCGTCGCGTGCCGGGGCGCCGGACGGTGCGTGAGCGCCGCTGCTGGCTGCGCCGGAGGGTGATGCCGGCAGCGCGGGCGCCACGGAGGCTGCTGGCGCGCGAATGGATTCAGGCGCCAGCACCGCCAGCGGCACGTCGACCCGCGCCTGCAGTGCGTCCAGCTGCGCCAGGCCTTCGTCGCCGACGATCAGCACGCGGATGCCCGCGCCGCGCAGGATGGCCGCGTTGCGCTCGGTCGGGTAGGCCGGGTTCAGCGCCACCAGCGTGGCGCCGCTGGCCAGCACGGCCAGGCTGCCGCCATAGGCGGTGAGCGAGCGCGAGGCGAGCACGCCCACACGCTGCTCGTGCGGGTGGCGCCCCAGCATGGGCGACAGCAGCGCGGCCAGGCGCAGCGTCCAGGCCTGCAGTTCGCCGTAGGTCCAGCGGGCCTGGCCGATCTCCAGCGCCGTGGCCGCGCCGTGCTGCCGGCAGGCCTTGTCGAAGCCCTCGAAGGGGCGCATCAGGGTGTCGCTCATGGCCAGCGTCATGCGCAGTTGCGGGTGTTCAGGCGAGGAACTCGGGCACGCACACGCCGGCGCCGGCCTGCAGCGCGCACCGTGCGACGAAGTCGGCGAATGCCAGGTCCAGCGCGGCCAGCCCGAAGGGGTGAACCATCACCGGCCGATCACCCGCGCGCGGCGGGATGCGGCCTTCGATGACATCGGCCAGCGTGCCGCGCAGGAAGTCGTGGTGGCCCAGCTGCTGCCCGGCGCGGTGCACGGCGGTCTGCGCCTGCAGCACGTGGGCGATGTCGTCGGCCAGGTTGTCGGCCTGCAGCACGGCCGGCACGCCGAAGTCGCGCAGCGACACGTGCAGGATGGTCGCGTGTGCGGGGCATTCGTCGATGGCATGCAGGCTGGGCTCGACGGCCGAGGTCGCCAGCACCAGCACGTCGCTGCGCGGCAGCAGAGACTCGGCGCTGCGCGCCAGATGCACCTCGCCGGCAAAGCCGTCGGCGCGCAGCGCGTCGGCCAGGCGCTCCATCGCGCCGCGGTCCAGGTCGAAGAGGGCGATGCTGTCCACCGGGCGTGCATCGGCGCGGATGAAGCGCAGCGTCTCGCGGCCGATCGGGCCGCAGCCGATCAGGCCCAGCGTGCCGATGCGCGGCTGCGCATGAATCAAACGGGCAGCCAGTGCTGCTGCTGCTGCCGTGCGCTGCCCGCTGATCAGCGAGCCTTCCATCACTGTCGTCGGCCGACCGGTCTGCAGGTCGTTCAGCACGATCAGCGCCGATGCACGCGGCAGGCCTTGCGCCACGTTGTCCGGGAAGGAGGCGATCCACTTGATGCCGGCCGCGGGATGCGCGCCGCCCAGGTAGCCGGCTTTCGGAATGATGCGTTCACGCGCCATGCCGGGAAAGCGCAGGTATTCCGATTGCGGCAGGCAGGATTGCCCACGGCCGTGCGTCACGTAGGCCTGCGCGGCCAGGTCGATCAGCTCACGCTCGCGGCGGGCGAGTTGCGCGGCCACTTCGGCCGCGCCGAGGATGGTGATGGCGTGGGTGGGGGTGTTGGCGTGTGCAGTCATGGGTGGAGGCCCGGCGGCCGGCGTTCAGACGGAAAGAAGGGTGTCGCTGGCGGCAGGCGCGGCGGCTGTGTGTTCGTCGCTCGCATGCGCGTCACGTGAGGCACGGGTGTCGCGTGCATCGGGCGTGTCGCAGACAGGATCGACGTGACCCGCAACGGGCTGGCGGTGTGTGTCCAGGATCGGCACCCCGCCGAAATGGCGCTCGCACCAGGCGTCGTCGTAGACGGTGTCGAGGTAGCGCTCGCCGCGGTCGGGCAACAGGGCCGCGACCCGCGTGCCTGGCGCCCAGGTGCCGTGCAGGCGGTGCAGCGCGGCGATGACGCCGCCGGCCGAGGCGCCGGCCAGCACGGCCTCGCGGGCCACCAGCGCACGGCAGCCGGCCACGCACTGCGCATCGGTCACCAGCGCATGCGCGTCGGCCAGGTCGTCGCCCATGTGCTCGGGGATCACGCCGGCGCCGTGGCCGGGCAGCAGCCGTGCGCCGCGCCGCCCGAAGATCACCGAGCCCGCGGCATCGACGGCCAGGATGCGTGTGCGCAGCCCGCGTTCGCGCACGGCCAGCCGCGCGCCTTTGAGTGAGCCACAGGTGCTGATGGCCAGCACCAGCCAGTCCAGGCGGTTGTCCAGCGCGTCCAGGATCTCGGCCATCGTGCCGTGCTGGTGCGCGGCCGGGTTGCCTGGGTTGGCGTACTGGTTCAGGTTGACGGCCCGCGGCACGGTGGCCACCAGATGCGCCACACGCTTGCGGCGCGCTGCGAGGTATTCGCCGGTCTCGGCGTCGGGCGTGGAGACGCAGTCGACCTCCACGCCATAGGCGCGCAGGATCTTCAGGTTGGCCTGCGTGACCTTGGGGTCGACGACGACGATGAGCTTCAAGTCGAGCGCGGCGCAGACCTGTGCCAGGCCGATGGCGAGGTTGCCGGAGCTCGATTCGACCAGCACCGAGCGCCGGTCGACCAGGCCTTGCGCCATCGCCTCCTGCACCATGCGCAGCGCGGGGCGGTCTTTCATCGAGCCGCCCGGGTTGTGGCCTTCGAGCTTGGCGTAGAGCTCCAGCGGCGCATGCGGGAACAGGCGCTCCAGCCTGATCAGCGGTGTGCGGCCGACGGTGGACAGGACGCCGGTGGGGGGTGGGGCGAGCGACGGCGCGCCGGGGATCTCGGACATCCCCCTGTCATCGGCAGGGCCGGGTCTGAACCTGAGTTGTCGCGTGCGGACCGGCGGGGCCCGTCTCAGCTGCTGGTGACTTCGGGCTCGCGCGGGGGAGTCGCGCTGGCCGCGGCGGGCTTGCCGTTGTCGGCTGCCGGCTCGGCGCTGGCCTGTGCGGCCGGGCTCTGCAGCCGCCTGCGGATGAAGACACCGGCGGCATCCGCCGCGCCGGCTGGCGCGGGTTCAGGCAGGGGCGCCAAGGCCAGCGGCGTGCGGTGCAGCGCGACGCCGACCAGGCTGGCCACGACCAGGCTGCCGGCCGCAGCGGCCAGGGCCAGCGCGGTGACGGATACACCAGCGGCGGCCAGGAACATGCCACATCCCGTGACCGCCAGCGTGCACAGTCCCACGGCCAGGGTCAGCCGCAGCGCCGGTGTCAGGGCCGGCGTCTCGTCATGGGAGGGCGTGGGGTCGAGGGGCATGCGGGTTCCGGTCGCGAAGGGGCCAGGCGGCGGCGGGCTGCGCACCGGATGGTGCGGTCGCAGGTGGCCTGGATGTTCGCTGGCCCTGGTCGCGCCCAAACCGCGATGAATGCCGGAAAACGGCGCTTTCCGGCACGCAGGGCCTGCCGCCGCGTGGGTGCGTCAGGCCGGCGGCGTCGGCCCGTCGCGCACGATCTGGCCGTCCACGAGTTCGACGGTGCGGTCGCAGCGCTGCGCCAGTTGCGGGTCGTGCGTGACGACCACGAAGGCCGTGCCGAACTCCGCGTGCATGCGGCGCATCAGGCCGAAGACCTCGTCGGATGACGCCCGGTCGAGGTTGCCGGTCGGCTCGTCGGCCAGCACCAGCGGTGGACGCATCGCCAGCGCGCGGGCAATGGCCACGCGCTGCTGCATGCCGCCGGACAACTCGCCGGGCCGCTTGTGCATGGCGGCCTCCAGGCCCACGGCGCGCAGCAGGTCGACGGCACGGCTGCGCGCAGCGGCATCCACCGAGCCGGTGCGCATCAGGGCGGGCAGCGTCACGTTTTCCAGGGCCGTGAAAGCCGGCAACAGGTGGTGGAACTGGAACACGAAGCCGATGGCGCGTCGGCGCAGGTCCGTGCGCGCGCTGTCGTCCAGGCCGAAGGTCTCTTCGCCCAGCAGCCGGTAGCTGCCCGCGGTCATGCCTTCGAGCAGGCCCAGGATGTTCAGCAGCGTGCTCTTGCCGGAGCCCGAAGGCCCGATCAGCGCGAGGAACTCGCCCGGCCGCACGCGCAGGTCCAGGCCGTGCAGGATCTCGGTCTCGTTGGCTTGCCCGATGTGGTAGCGCTTGCGCACATCGCGAAGAGCCATCAGATCGCCGCCGGCGGGCGGCTTGGAGCTGTCTTCGGCCACGGCGCTCACATCCGGATGGCCTGGGCCGGGTCCAGCGCTGCCGCGCGCCGTGCCGGGATCACCGCGGCCAGCACCCCGCACACCGTGGCCACCGCGGCGACGCTCAGGGCGAGCATCGGCGGCACGTTGATGACAAACAGCGGCGCGCCGTCGGAGCCGCGCACGAAGCTCACGAAGCCCTTGACCAACCCGGTGGCCAGCACGACGCCGGCCGTCGAACCCACCGCGCCGACGATCAGCCCCTGCAGCAGGAACACCCGCAGCATCTGGCCGCGCGTCGCACCCATCGCGCGCAAGATGCCGATCTCGCGCCGCTTCTGCACGACGGAGACCACCAGCACGCTGGCGATGCCCAGCACCACGACCAGCATCACCACCACGCGGATCAGCGTGGTCGAAACTGTCTGCGCATTCAGCGCCGAGACGAGCTGCGCATTGGCCTGCTGCCAGCTCTCGACTTCATAGGGCCAGCGCCGGCCCAGTTCGGCCGCGAGTGCCTGCGCCTGCCAGGGATCGGTGAGCGCCAGGTCCAGCGTGGTCGCGCCACCCGGCAATCCCAGCAGACTCTGCGCCGCGCGCAGCGGCACGATGACCGTGCGGCGGTTGAGTTCGCGCACGCCCAGGTCGACCAGCGCCGTCACGCGCGCGGCGTCGGAGGTGCTGCCGGTCTGCAGCATCAGCCGGTCACCCACGCGGATGCCCAGGTCGGCGGCCAGTTCGGTGCCGATGATGGCCTCGCCCGGGCCCAGCAGCCCGCGGCCGGCGACGATCTTGCCGCGCAGGCCGACGATGCGGTCGTAGCGGTCGAGATCCACACCCATCAAGGCCATCGCCTGCGTGGCATCGCCGCGCTGCGCCAGGCCCGCGCCCGAGACCATCGGCGAGACCGCCGCCACGCCCGGCGTGGCCTCCAGCAAGGGCACCAGGGCCTGCCAGTTGGCGATGCTGCGCGCGCGCTGGGCGCGGGCCTGTGTCTGCGGCAGCGCCTGCTCACCGGGCTTGACCGGACGCGAGGGCAGCACGACGTCTTCCAGCGTGCGCAGCGTGACATGTGCCTGCGCGCCCAGCGTCTTGCTCAGCGTGTTGCCCTGCAGCCCGGTGATCAGCGCCGTGATGAAGGCCACCACGGCCACACCTGCGGCCACGCCCACGACGATCAGCAGCGATTGCACGCGGCCTTCGACCAGGAAGCGCCAGGCGACGCGGCGTTCGAAACCCAGGAGGTCGATCATGCGGGGCGCGGCTCAGCGGCCCATCGCGTTCATGACGGCGCTGCCGGCATCCTCGGCCTTGGCGCCGCGCGTGGCCAAGGCCTGACCGGCCGCCCGATCCGGCCGCACGGCCGTGCCCGGCGCCAGGTCGGGTGCGATGAGCACCTCGTCGCCGGCCTGCAGGCCGGCGACGACCTCCACGGCCTGCAAGGTGCGCAGGCCCAGCGTCACCTCGCGTGTCTCGGCCTTGCCGTCGCGCGCCACGAGCACGCGGGCGCGCCCGTCCGTGGAAGCGCGCAAGGCGCTGACCGGCACCACCAGCGCGCGCTCGCGCCGTCCGGTCTCCACCTCCACCGACAGCGTCATGTCGTCACGCAGGTAGCCGGGCAGCGGTGGCGGAATCGCCAGGCGCACCTCGACGGCGCCGCGCTGGGCATCCACCAGCGGCGACAGGCTCAGCACGCGCGCGGCGAAACGCTGCTCGGGGAAGGCATCGGCGCGCGCGAACGCGGCCTGGCCCGGGCGCAGTTGTTCGAGGTAGCGCTCGTCGACCTGCGCCACCAGTTCTTCCGGGCCGGCCAGCGCCAGCGTCAGCAGCGCGCGCCCCGGCTGCACGATCTGCCCGGGCTCGGCCTGGCGGTCCAGCACGTGTGCATCGGTCGGCGCCACCAGCACCATCTGCGCCAGCCGCGCGCGCGCCGCGGCCACGGCACCTTGCGACAGCGCGAACTGGGCCTGCGCCTGCGCCAGTTCGGTGCCCGCATCGGCCAGGGCGTCGAATTGCGTGCGTGCGGCATCGGCCTGGGCGCGCGCCACCGCGACGGCGCGGCGCGATTCGTCCAGCCGCGCGGGGCTCAGGAAACCCTTGGCCACGAGGTCCTCGGTGCGGGTGAGATCGGCCTGCGCCGCCGCCAGGTTGGCCTCGGCCTGTTGCTGCACGGCGCGTGCACTGCCGCGACCGCTGCCGCGCAGCCCGGCCACGCGCGCGGCCGATTGCCGCTCGGTGGCCACCGCCTGCGCCAGCGCCGCCTGGGCCTCGTCGGATTCCAGGCGCAGCAGCGGCGCGCCGGCCTGGACCTTGTCGCCTTCGCGCACCAGCACCTGGGCAATGCGGCCGGTCACTGTTGCGCCGACATCCACACGGGCCCGCGTGGAGACACGTGCGGAGAACAAGAGGCTGCGCACCAGCGGTGCGGGCTGCACCTCGACGGCCGGCACCGGCACGTGTCGCCGCAGCATCCAGGCCCCGCCCGCCGCGGCAAGCGCCACCAGCAGGACAAACAGGGCCACCCACCGGCCGATCCCCGTGATTTTCATGCGGACCATTGTGCGCCCGAGGTTCGCCGCCGGGCTTGACGCCGCGCACGGCGCCCGCCGTCAACGCGGCGCGGGCGGCTGCTCGCCGGGCAGGCGGCGGCGGCGACGGCGATCCAGGAGCCGTGCCAGCGGCAGCGCGATCGACAGGCCGATGGCGATGCCCACCGTATCGGCCAGCAGGTCCAGTGCCTCGGCGTAGCGGCCGGGCACGTACATCTGACCCCACTCGATGAGCGCGCCCAGCAGCACCAGGCCCATGCAGAGCCCCAGCGTCGCGCGCGGCCGATCGCGGCTGGCGAAATAGGCGACGAAGCTCAGGGCGGCAAACGCGCCCACGTGGTTGGCCTTGTCCCAGGGCAGTGCCGGGCCGCGCGGCTGCGGCGTCAGTGCCATCCACAGGACCCACGTGGTCATGACGACCAGGAGCATCGCCCAGCGCCGGCGTGCGGCGGGACT
Organism: Pseudomonadota bacterium; assembly: GCA_963205115.1. Classification (GTDB taxonomy): domain Bacteria; phylum Pseudomonadota; class Gammaproteobacteria; order Burkholderiales; family Burkholderiaceae_C; genus Rubrivivax. Next base: position 47,003 of record CAUJHV010000058.1, read on the forward strand.
GAAAAGCGCGCGTCGCAGCCACGACGGGCGCACATCAGGGCGCAAGGGGTGTGTGGGTTGAGCAGAAGGGCGCATCGTCCGTCGGAATTGTGGGGCCAGGGCAAGGCGCCGGCGGCGGGCCTGAGGCGGCGCGCGCTGTGCCGAATCGGCGACGTTCTGCGCAGCGGCATCCGCGATGGGGAGGGTCCCCGCGGGATTTATGCGGCTTCGACAAGCGCCGCCGGCTGCGTGGCGGGTACCGGTGTCCCGCCGAAGTGGCGCATCAGACCCCGCAGGTGGCGCTCGCGGCTGAACTCCCAGCGCATGTGCGCACGCGCGGCATGCCCCAGTGCCCGCGCGCGGACGGGATCCCGCATCGCCTCGCCCAGCCGCTGCGCCAGCGCGACCGCGTCACCGGGCTCCACGAGGTAGCCCGTGCGCCCGTCCTGCACCAGTTCCGGCAGGTCCCACAGGCGCGTGCACACGACGACCAGGCCGCGCGACATGGCTTCCATCAGTGTGGCGGGGATGTCCTCGACCCCCTGCGGCGCGCGCTCGCGCCCCGGCATGACGAACGCGTCCAGCATGTTGAGCCAGGGTCCGATCTCCGACGTCGGCACGCGGCCCAGGAACTCGACCTGTCGGTGCAGGCCCAGTTGGTCCACCTTCACCTGCAGGCGCAGGCGCTCGGGTCCTTCGCCGGCCACGTAGAGCCGCACGGTGCGCGAGGCCGTGTGGCGCAGCAGGACCATGGCATCGAGCAGGTCGGCAATGCCGGACTCCGCGGTCAGCCGGCCGCTGGTGCCGATGTGGAACGGGCCGCTCGAACGCCGCGGTCGCACGCGGCCGAGCAGCGGCGCCGGCAGGCTGCTGCGCACGACCTCCACCTTGTCGGGATTCGCGCCCCGCGCGAGCAGGGCCTCGCGATTGGCCTGCGAGGTCGTTAGCAGCTTCTGCGCGCGCGCCGCGACCTCGGCGACGAGCAGCGTGTGCGCGCCGGTGTCGTGGCTGTGTGCGGTGGCGGTGAAAGGCAGGCCGCTCATGGCCGCGGCATACATCGCGACGTGCGCCGAGCCTTGCAGGACATGCGCATGGATATGGTCACAGCCGTTGGCGCGCAGCACGGGCACCCAGCGCGCGGCGACCAGCCAGTCGGCCGGCAACGACCACGCGCGGCGGTCGGCCAGCCCGGTGCACCAGATGTCGCGCAGCAGCAGGCGCAGCGCGGGCCCGCCGCTGCGGCGATTCGCCCACGCGGCTTTCAAACCTTGCCAGTGCTGGCGCCAGCTGCTGCCCTTGCGCAGGCCGAGTGGCCGCTCGGGCTCGTTCCAGGCGCGGCGGTCGGATTGCACCGGCGTGCGCAGCGCAAAGCGCAGCACGCGGCAGTCCTGGGCCTCGACCGCCTCGATTTCATGCCGCAGCGGCGTCACCGTGAAATGGGTGGCGTGCGGGACGAGGTAGGCGATCGTGCGCATCGGGCAAGGGGCCGGCAGGCTGCGCTAGTCTTGCCGGATGGCGCCGTGCGGGTGGCCGGAAATGGCCCGGCGCCGTTGCGCTTATCGGTGCAGCGCGCGGCGCGCACGTGGGTACGCTGAAGGCCTCTCGACAATCGACTGATGGCATGACCCGGATGCATCTGCACAAGCTCTTCGGCATGACGGTACTGGCCCTGGCGCTGGCCTGGATGACCGATCGGGCCTGGTCCGTGCCAGCGCTGGACGAGCCGTGGTGGCCGCATCTGCAGCAGCCCACCGGCACGGGCATGAAGGAGCCGTCGCGCCAGCCGCCCCCGCGCGAAGAGCCGGCGCGCAAGCCCTGGTCCGTGCCCGCGACGGCCTGAGGTTCAGCCCGGCGCGCTTGACGCGCGCCGCCATCAGCCCCCGCGCCTGCCGCGCGCCGCGATCAGTTCTCGCGCGTGCTGGCGATGGTGTCCAGCAGCCGCTCGAGCAGACGCTCTTCGCTGCGGTTGAAGCTGGAGTGCTGGCCGGGTGATTCGGCTGCCGCCTGGCTGGTGCCATTGATCACATAGACCAGACCCCAAGGCGCGTGCGCGCCTTCGACGGGCGAGAACATCATGCCCGCGTGCAGCCCGTAGGCGTTGGCGACGTGGCCGTGCGCGGTCCAGCCGCCTGCCGGATGCAGACGATCACCGGCGCGGCCATCGACCTGGTCGCGGAAGACCTGCAGCCCCAGCCCCCAGCCCCGGAAGAGGCCGCCGGCGGTTTCGCCCGGCACCTCGCTGCCGAGCAGCCAGTGCGGCTTGAGCAGCTCTTCCATGCCCTCGGCGGACAGCAGCTTGCGGCCTTCCCAGCGGCCCTGCTGCATCAGCAGCCGGGTCAGCCGGCTCAGATCGGGCACGGTGGCGCGCAGGCCCCCGTGCGGGGCGTAGACCGAGGCGTTTTCGCCCGCAGCCGGCAAGGCCGGCGCCGCACTCGTCGCGACCTGGTCGAACTGCGGCGACCACGACTTGCTGCCATGGGAGCGCCGGTAGAGCGTGGAGAGGTTGTCGCGTTGCTCGGGCCGCAGGCTGGACGTGAGGTAGCGTCCGGAAAACGCGATCGGATCGAACAGCCAGCGCTGCATCAGCGCTTCGAATGGCATGCGCGCAGCGGCTTCCATGGCGGTGGCCAACACCGTGGCGCCGATGTTGCAGTAGCGGAACACGCGGCCCGGGGCTTCGGCGCCCCAGGACGTGGGTGTGGACAGCGCGCGCCGCAGGGCATCGCCATCGGGAAACGGCAGCGGTGCCTTGTCCACCAGCCCGCTGCGGTGCGACAGCAGCAGGCGCGGCGTGATGGCCACGCCCGGAAACTGCGGATGCCGCAGCGTCATGCGCAGGCGGGGCGAGAGGTCTTCGTCCAGATCCAGCACGCGGGCGTCGTGCAGCCGCATCGCGGCCACGGCCAACGCCACCTTGGACAGCGAGGCCACACGGAACAAGGTGTTGGCGTCCAGTGGCAGCGAGCCCTGCGGGTGCTCCAGCCCGAGCGTGCGCCACCCGGCCCAGGCCCGCGACACGCGGGATTCGCCGCGCATCCAGGCCACCGAGATGCCGGTCAAGGGCCGCTCGGCATCGACGATCAGCGCGCGCAGCAGTTCCACCATCGCGGCCCGTGCCTCGGTCTCACTGGGCGCGGCGGCCTGGGCCCGCACCCAGCCCGGCAGGACCGCCAGCGCGCCGCCCAGCAGCAGGCTGCGGCGACGGGTCGCGTGCGGATCCAGGGCGGTCGAAGTGGCGATGATGGCTAACCGTTTTAACGAGCATGCGCCGGACCCCTGGCGCCGGGTGAATGGCGGAAGTCTGCGATCTAGCGAACTCCCGCCTCGGGCGTGGGGAAATTCTGCACACATTCCCCGCGTGTCGACGTGAGGATGTCACACCCAACCGGGGGTATCTCATCCCTAGTGCGCCATGGCCACACCGGCGGCAAAGGCCTCGATCGTGGGGGGTCAGCCGGGCTGTGAGCGCCCGCGGGCGGCCACGCGGCCGGCCAGGTAGGTCCAGACGGCATGGGCCGCGGCTTGACTGGAGAGTTGGGCATGGTCGTAGGGCGGAGAGACCTCCACGCAGTCCATGCCGACGAAGGGCAGGTCGGCCAGCCCCTCGAGGATCCCCAGCACCTGGTTGCTGCTCAGGCCGCCGGGTTCCGGCGTGCCGGTGCCGGGCGCGAAGGCCGGGTCCAGGCAGTCGATGTCCAGCGTCAGGTAGACGGGCGGGTTTCCCAGTGCGGCCATGCGCGCGCGGCAGGCGTCCAGCACGGGTTGCAGCTGGGTGGCGCTTTCCAGGCCGCGCAGCGCGCGGGCCGTGTGCACCAGGCCGCCGCGCTGCGTCAGGTAGTCGCGCGCGGCCGGTTCTGCCGCGGAGCGGATGCCGAACTGCACGAAGCCCTGCGGCAGCACCAAGCCCTCTTCGACGGCCTCGTAGACCCAGGTGCCGTGGCCGCTGGGCTCGCCGAAATGATCGCTCCAGGTGTCGCAGTGCGCGTCGAAGTGCAGCACCGCCAGCGGTTGGCCCAGATGGGCCCGGTACGCGCGCAGCAGCGGCATCGTGATCGAGTGGTCGCCGCCGAGCCAGACCATGTGGTGCCGCGCCAGCAGCGCGGGCAGCTGCGTCGCCAGGGCCTCGCGCATGCCGGCCAGTGAGGTATTGGGCAGCGGCAGGTCGCCCAGATCGGCAAGCTCGCCCACCGGCGTGCAGTCGAACAGCGGATGCCAGCCCTCGCACAGCATGTGGCTGGCGTGCCGGATCGCCGCGGGCGCCAAGCGGGCGCCGGGCCGGTTCGTCGTGGAGCCGTCCCAGGCGATGCCGGCCACCGCAAAGGCCTCGTCGCCGCGCGCGGGCGGCACCTGCAGGAATCCGGAGTGGTGCAAGAAGGCGAAGCTCGACACGGTGTGCTGCTGCGGGGATGGGCCGCAGCCTGGATGGACAACAAGGCGCGGATTGTCGCTGCGCGGCCGCTGGTTTCGCGCTACGGCGTGCCTTCGCACCGCCGAGCCGGGCAGTTTGCCGGGGATGAGCGGGTGTGTGGGCTTCGTTCACAGCTGCTCATAGCACCAGGCGACCGGCGTAGCCCGTCATTTCCAGGTAGCCCAGGCCCACGCGCCGGCCTTCGAGGTCCAACAACTCGGACAGGCCTTCCCAGTAGACCGTGCCGGTGGACATGCGCCCGTCGAGCTCCTGCGCGTCCATCAGCGCGCGCACCGTCCACTGGCCTTGCGGCGTCCGCACGGTCCATTCGACCGGGTAGCGCGCCTGCGAGGCGGGGCTGCGCCACACACGCCCGGGCTCGAAGTGCAGGTCCGTGCCGCCGAAGTGGCGCGGCGCAGCGCCGGGTGCGCGCAGGCAGCCGCCGGTCCACAGGCTGCTGCCGTCGGCGCGCCGCAGGCGAAAGGCGGTGAGGGCGCTGCCGTCGTCCAGGTTGAAGCCGATCCAGTCCCAGCCGACGGCCTGCGGGTGCAGCAGGGTGTCGCTCCATTCGTGATCGATCCAGCCGCGGCCGGTGACGGCCAGCGGCTTGCCGTCGATGCGCGCGCGGCCGGCCACGGCCAGCTGCGGCTCGCTGGTGTACATGCTGGCCAGGGCTTCGTCAGGCCCCTTGCGCGAGAAGCCGCCGTCGCCTTGCAGCAGCAGCGGCTGGGTGGTGGTGAGCGCCAGTTGCAGCGCGAAGTCTTCGGCGTCGATCTGCGTGTCGTAGCGCGAGCCTGCCGGGGTGTCGCGGCGGGCCAGCGACCAGCCGTCGAGGTGCACCTCGGCATCGGCCGTGGAGGCCCAGGCGCGCAGATCCGGCGCGGCTTGCCCCGACCAGCGCGCCAGCCGCCCGGCGTGCCGGTGGCTCGCGGCAGCGAGGTCGGTGATGGCGGCGTGCGCAAACAGCAGCTGGCGCGGCGCCAGCCGGCCCGGCAGCTGCTCCGCCAGGCCTGTGCGGCTGCGAAAGAAGGTGACCTGGAAGCCCAGCAGCGCGTCGCGCCCTGGCGCGCGCAGCCAGCCCGTGGCGTACCACCACTCGATGGCGCTGCCCGGGTGCGCGCCATGGTCGCGTGGGAAGGCCAAGGGCCGGCCGCGCCGCACGGGATCGTCGTCCGGCGCGGCCGGCGCAGGTGCCGCCGCCGCAGCGCCGGGTCGTGATGCGGCCAGCATCGCAGCCAGCGCCAACAGGCCGCGCCGGCGCGACACGCGGCTCATGGGCCGGTTCCGGGGGCGCGCACCACCGGCGGCACGGCCCAGCGGCCGCCCACCATCACGCCTGCAAACGCACGCACAGGGCTGGAAAAGACCAGCGCGTCGAGACATGCATCGCCGGGCAGATCGGCCAGGGCCTCGTCACCGGCATCGATCAGCAACAGATCGGCCCGCGCGCCGGTCTGCAATCCCCAACGTCGGAAACCAGCGGCCGCCGCACCGCCCTGCAGGCAGCGCTCGAACAGGCGCGCCGCCGTGGCGCCGCCGTAGGCCGATGGATCCGCGGCGACATTGCGCTGGCGGCGCAGCAGCCGCTGACCGAGTTCCATCAGCCGCAGCTCCTCGGGCCAGGCGCGGCTGACCTGGCTGTCCGAGCCCACCGACAAGGGCGTGCCGGCGGCCAGCCAGCGCGGCAGGTCGGGCAGGCCGTCGCCCAGGTTGGCCTCGGTGCCGGGGCAGATGACCACGCCCGCGCCGCTGCGCGCGACGGCTTCGATCTCCTCGGGTTCGGCATGCGTGGCGTGCACAAGCTGCCAGCGCGCGTCCATGGCCACGTGCTGCGCGAGCCAGGCGATGGGCCGCAGGCCCGTGTGGTGCAGGCAGTCATCGACCTCGCCGGTCTGCTCGGCCACATGGATGTGGATCGGCGCGTCGTCGCCGTCCAGGCGTTCCACCAAGCGGGCGATGGACGCGGGCGCAGCCGCGCGCAACGAGTGAATGGCCACGCCGGCGCGCACGCCCGGCCAGCCGGCGGCACGTGCGCCGTCGCGCAGCGCGAGCACTTGATCGACGTCCGTGGCAAAGCGGCGCTGGTCCTCGCGCAGGTTGGGCTGCGCAAAGCCGGCGCGTTCGTACAGCACGGGCAGCAGCGTCAGGCCGATGCCGGTGTCCGCGGCGGCCTCGGCCAGCGCGCAACTCATGGCCAGCGGGTCGGCGTAGGGGCGGCCGTCGGTGTCGTGGTGCAGGTAGTGGAACTCGCAGACCTGCGTATAGCCGCCGCGCAGCAGTTCGCGATACAAACGTGTGGCCCAACGGCGCAGTTCGGCCGGCGACAGGCGCAGCGCGACGCCGTACATGCGGTCGCGCCAGGACCAGAAATCGTCGTGCGCGTTCTCTCGGCGTTCGGCCTGGCCTGCGAACGCGCGTTGGAAGGCGTGGCTGTGTGCGTTGACCAGGCCGGGCAGCACCGGGCCGGGCAGCACCTGGGCGTGCGGCGGCGCGGGCTGCTCGCTCTGCACCGATGCCCAGCAGCCGTCGTCGCCAGCCTGCAGCAGCACGGCGGATTGCCAGCGGCCGTCGACCCAGGCGCGCGGTGCCCACCAGAGTGAGTCTCCCGCCGAACTCATGCGGGCTTCCAGTCGCGCATCGTGCGCACCAGGGTCTCCAGCAGCGGCCGCACCTCGGCGGCCCGATCGGCGTTCCAGGCGTAGGGCGGGGCTTCGTCCATGTAGCAGGACCAGGCCATCTCCAGCTGCACCGCGTGCACGCCCGCACCGGGCCGGCCGTAGTGGCGCGTGATGTGGCCGCCTTTGAAGCGGCCGTCGGCGATCTGCGTGTAGCGGGATTGGCCCTCGAGAACCGCCACCAGCGCCGCACGCAAGGACGGCGCGCAGCTGGTGCCCGCGGCCGTGCCGAGGTTGAGGTCCCACAGCCGCCCCTCGAACAGCCAGGGCAACTCGGACTGGATGCTGTGGCCGTCGAAGAGCACCGCGTGGCCGTGCGCGGATGTCAGGCGTTGGAGTTCATCGGCCAGTGCCTGGTGGTACGGCTGCCAGAAATGCTGCACACGCTGCTGCACCTCGGCCGCGTCGGGGGCCTGCCCCTCACGGTAGAGCGGCTCGCCGGTGAAAAATCGCGTGGGGCACAGCTCGGTGTTGTTCACGCCGGGGTACATCGGCGTGTTTTCCGGCGGGCGGTTCAGATCGACCACGTAACGGCTGTAGGTGGGCACGAGCATCGAGGCCCCCAGCTCGCGCGCGAAGGCGTACAGCCGCTCGAGGTGCCAGTCGGTGTCTTCGACCTGCAAGGCGCGCTCGGCCAGCCGCGGCCGCAGCTCGGGCGGCAGCCGGGTGCCGACGTGCGGCAGGCTCAGCAGCAGCGGCGTGTGGCCGCGGTGCAGGCGGAAGACCGGTTCGGCGGGCGTCATCATCGCGATACCTCCTGGCCGCCGGCGACCACGCGCAGCACCGGCGAATGACCGAAGCGATAGGCCAGCTCACGGGGATGACCCACGTCCCAGACCACGAAGTCGGCGCGCTTGCCCGGTTCCAGCGTACCGTGGGTGTCCTGCAGGTCCAGCGCCGTGGCGGCATGCCGCGTCGCACCTGCCAGGGCTTCCTCGGGCGTGAGCTGGAACAGCGTGCAGGCCATGTTGAGCATCAAGGTGAGCGACAGCGCCGGTGAGGAGCCCGGGTTGTGATCGGTGGCGATGGCCATGGGCACACCCGCCGCGCGCAGCGATTCGATGGGCGGGCGCCGCGTCTCGCGCAGGTAGTAGAAAGCCCCGGGCAACAGCATCGCCACCGTTCCCGCGCGGGCCATGGCCTGGATGCCATCGACCGACAGGTATTCGAGGTGGTCGCAGGACAGCGCGCCGTAGGACGCCGCGAGCGCCGCGCCGCCGGAATCGCTGAGCTGCTCGGCATGCAGCTTGACCGGCAGCGCCAGGGCGCGTGCGGCCTCGAACACACGCTGCACCTGCGCCGGCGTGAAGGCCATGCGCTCGCAGAAGGCGTCGACCGCATCGACCAGGCCTTGTGCGTGCCACTGCGGCAGCCAGGTGCACACGGCGTCGATGTAGGTGTCGGCGCGGCCTTCGAATTCCGGCGGCAGCGCGTGCGCCGCCAGGCTGGTGGTGCGCACGGTGATCGGCAGCTCGCGCCCGATCTGGCGGGCCACGCGCAGGCAGCGGGCTTCGTCCTCCAGCGACAGGCCATAACCGGACTTGATCTCGATGGTGGTCACGCCGTCGGCCAGCAGCGTGCGGGCGCGGTGCAAGGCCAGCGTGTGCAGCGTGGCTTCGCTGGCGCCGCGTGTGGCGGCCACGGTGGAGCGGATGCCGCCGCCGGCGCGCGCGATCTCTTCGTAGGTGGCGCCCTGCAGGCGCAGCTCGAATTCGTGCGCGCGCTGCCCGCCGTAGACCAGGTGCGTGTGGCCGTCGATCAGCCCCGGCGTCACCACGGCGTTGCTCAGGTCATGCGTCGTGGTGACCTGCGCGCGCAGCTCGGGTGGCAGTTGATCCTCCGGGCCGACCCAGCGCAGCGTGGGCCCTTCGGTCACCAGCGCGCCGATGTCGATCCAGCCCCAGGGGCGGTCGGGCGTCATCGTGGCCACGCGGGCGTGGTGCCACAGGTTCAGGGCGGGTGTGGGCGTGTCGTCGGTGCTCACGGGTGGTCGCGGGTTGGGTGTGGAGTGAAGGCCATCCACCAACCGGGCGGATCAGCGGATGGTGGTGCGTCGAGTGTCCAGCTGGACGTCGGTGGGGCCGGCGACTTTTCGTCGGGTACCGCGTCGTTGGCGCACCATAGCAGCGTGTGGGCCGGCAGCGATTGGGCAGGGCCATCGTCCACGCGCAGCTGCACCTCGCGCGCCGAGAAGAAGGCGCGCCACGGTGATCGGGTCGTCCAGGGCACACCGGCTTGCGCGGCTTGCAGGACGCCGGTGCCATGCGCGCGGCGCAGCATCAGGTTGATGTCCTGCGTGGTGCCGGCGAGCAGCCGCGCGTGGGGGGCGTCGGCGCCGTCGAAGACCACCGGGCGGTCGCCGCGGCAGACCCAGCGCGCGCCGCTGGCCCAGCCCAGCGCGACGCCCGCACCTTCGACCACGGCAAAGTGGCGCTGGATGCCGTCGAAGGGCGAGAAGGGGCCGTCGCGGTCGATGGTGGCGATGCTCAGGCGCAGCGACCAGCCGTCCGCCGCGGTGGATGGTGGCCACACAAGCAGCTCGCGCGTGGCGCCGCCGCCGTTTTTCCAGGCCTGCGGCGCGATATCGGCCAGGAAGACACGGTTCAGGTCAGTGGTCGTCATGGCTTGAACTGCCCTTCGATCACGTAGCGAACGCCGGGGTGGGTGAGGCGCGCGACCGTGATCGGGATGCCGCGGCTGACGGTGCGCCGCACCACGACCAGGCAGGGCGCGCCCTTGGCCAGGCCGAGGTGCTTGGCCTCGTCGGCGCTGGCGACCGTGGCCTCGATGGCGTATTGCGCCTCCCACAGCGGCGCCACCTCCAGCAGGTAGTGCGTGGGCGTGGTGCGTGTGAAGTCGACATCCAGCCAGTGCGGGGCCCAGGCCGGGTTGACGTAGCGGTCTTCGAGTTGCAGCGCCACGCCGTCTTCGGCATGCACCAGGCGTGTGTGGAAGACCGGGTCGCCGGAAGCCAGCCCCAGGCGCTGCGCGACGGCAGCGCTGGCCTTCTCCTGTCGGTGGACCAGCACCCGTGCCGAATGCCGGTGGCCGCGCGACTCGATCTCTTCGTGCAGGTCGCGGATGGTCAGCGTGGACGAGACCTTGTGCAGCTGCGCCGCGAAGGTGCCCACGCCCTGCACGCGCTCGACCAGGCCTTCGCCCTGCAGCTCGCGAAGCGCGCGGTTGACGGTCATGCGGCTGACACCGAACTGCGCGACGAGTTCGGCCTCCGACGGCATCAGCGCGCCGGGCGGGAAGCGGCCGGTCGACAGCGCGTCCTTCAGGTGCTGCTTGACGCGGGCATACGGGGCCTGCGGACGCGAGGGGACGTCCGGCGCGGCGTCGGCGCCCGCGCCGCGGGGCGGCACGGATTCGGCCGCTCGGCGCGGCGCCGGGCGGGTCGGGGCGGCAGCCGCGGGTGCGGCAGGACGGGCGCTGGACATCGGGCGGATGCTACTTGCCTAAGCTTGTATAGACAAGTAGAGTGCGCCCCCATCAAGACCCGGGAGCACACCCATGACCGATCTGTCCACCGCACGCCACATCCCGCGCGCACGGCCCGTCCAGGCGCCCACCGGCACGGCACTGAGCTGCCGCAACTGGCTGATCGAGGCCGCCTACCGCATGATCCAGAACAACCTGGATCCGGCCGTGGCCGAAAACCCCGATGCGCTGGTGGTCTACGGCGGCATCGGCAAGGCTGCGCGCGACTGGGCCTGCTTCGAGCAGATCCTGCAATCGCTGCGCGAGCTGAAGGAAGACGAAACCCTGCTGGTGCAAAGCGGCAAGCCCGTGGGTGTGTTCCGCACGCATGCCGATGCGCCGCGGGTACTCATCGCCAACTCCAATCTCGTGCCCAAGTGGGCCACCTGGGAGCACTTCCACGAGCTCGACCGCAAGGGCCTGATGATGTACGGCCAGATGACGGCCGGCAGCTGGATCTACATCGGCAGCCAGGGCATCGTGCAGGGCACCTACGAGACCTTCGTCGAGGCCGGTCGCCAGCACTACGGCGGCAGCCTGAAGGGCAAGTGGATCCTGACCGCGGGCCTGGGCGGCATGGGCGGCGCGCAGCCGCTGGCCGCCACCTTTGCCGGCGCCTGTTCACTGAATATCGAGTGCCAGCAGTCGCGCATCGACTTCCGCCTGCGCAGCCGCTACCTGGACGAGCAGGCCGCGGATCTGGACGACGCGCTGGCGCGCATCACGCGCTACACGGCCGAAGGCCAGGCGCGTTCCATCGGCCTGCTGGGCAATGCGGCCGAGGTGCTGCCGCAACTGCTGGCGCGTGCCAAGGCCGGCGGCCCGAAGCCCGATCTGGTGACCGACCAGACCAGCGCGCACGACCTCGTCAACGGCTACCTGCCGCCGGGCTGGACGGTGGAAGCCTGGAAAGCCGCACAGGCTGACGACACGCAGCACGCGGCCTTGCGCGATGCCGCGGCCAAAGGCTGTGCCGTGCACGTGCAGGCCATGCTGGATTTCCAGGCCATGGGCATCCCGACGGTCGACTACGGCAACAACATCCGCCAGGTCGCCTTCGATGCCGGCGTGAAGAACGCCTTCGATTTCCCGGGCTTCGTGCCGGCCTATATCCGCCCGCTGTTCTGCCGTGGCAAGGGGCCGTTCCGCTGGGTGGCGCTGTCGGGTGACCTGGAAGACATCCGCAAGACCGACGCGAAGATGAAGGAGCTGTTCCCCGAGGACACGCACCTGCACCGCTGGCTGGACATGGCCGGCGAGCGCATCGCCTTCCAGGGCCTGCCGGCGCGCATCTGCTGGATCGGCCTGGGCGAGCGCCAGCGCGCGGGCCTGGCTTTCAACGAGATGGTGCGCAGCGGCGAGCTCAAGGCACCCATCGTCATCGGCCGCGACCACCTGGACAGCGGCTCGGTGGCCTCGCCGAACCGCGAGACCGAATCGATGAAGGACGGCAGCGATGCCGTGAGCGACTGGCCGCTGCTGAATGCGCTGCTCAACACCGCTGGCGGCGCCACCTGGGTGAGCCTGCACCACGGCGGTGGCGTGGGCATGGGTTATTCGCAGCACGCCGGCGTGGTCATCGTCTGCGACGGCACGGACGCCGCGGCCAAGCGCATCGAGCGTGTGCTGTGGAACGACCCGGCCACCGGCGTGATGCGCCATGCCGATGCCGGCTACGACATCGCCGTGCAGTGCGCCCGCGAACAAGGCCTGAACCTGCCGATGGTGGACGCCTGATGCTGCTGCGACCCGGCCAACTCACGCTCGACGAACTGCAGGGCATCCACGCCGACTTGCAGCCGCTGCACCTCGATCCGATGGCGCTGCCTGCGGTGCAGGCCAGCGCGGCCCTGGTGCAACGCGCGGCCGCCGGTGACGTGGCGGTCTACGGCGTCAATACCGGCTTCGGCAAGCTGGCCTCCACGCGCATCGGCGCGAAGGATCTGGACACCCTGCAGTGGAACCTGATCCGCAGCCACAGCGTGGGCGTGGGCGCTCCTCTGGCCGCGCCCGTCGTGCGCTTGATGCTGGCGTTGAAAGCCGCCAGCCTGGGCCGAGGCCACAGCGGCGTGCGGCCCGTCGTGATCGAGTCGCTGCTGGCGGTGCACAACGCGGGGCTGGTGCCCTGGGTGCCCTGCCAGGGCAGCGTGGGCGCCAGTGGCGACCTGGCACCGCTGGCCCACATGTCGCTGGCGCTGATGGGCGAGGGCTACTTCGTGCGCGCCGACGGCTCGCGCCAACCGGCCGCGGAAGGCCTGCAGGCACATGGCATCGCGCCGCTGCGGCTGGCGGCCAAGGAAGGCCTGGCGCTGATCAACGGCACGCAGACCAGCACGGCGCTGGCGCTGCACGCGCTGTTTGCCTTCGAGCCGGTGCTGGAGTCCGCGCTGGTCATCGGCGCGATGACGGTGGACGCCGCGCGCGGCAGCGACGGACCCTTCGACCCACGCATCCACGAGCTGCGCGGCCAGCCGGGGCAGATCGACGTGGCGCGCTACTACCGCGCGCTGCTGGCCGGCAGCGCCATCCGCGCCTCGCACGAGGCCGGTGACGACCGCGTGCAGGACCCGTATTGCCTGCGCTGCCAGCCGCAGGTGGTGGGCGCCTGCCTGGACCAGCTGCGCCATGCGGCGCTGGTGCTGCTGCGCGAGTCCAACGCCGTGACAGACAACCCCTTGATCGTGGGCGACGCGCTGGTCAGCGGCGGCAATTTCCACGCCGAGCCGGTGGCACTGGCCTGCGACGCGATGGCCTGCGCCATCGCCGAGGTGGGCGCGATCGCGGAGCGGCGCATCGCCATGCTGATCGATTCCAGCGTCTCGCGCCTGCCGCCCTTCCTGACGGCTGACGCCGGGTTGAACAGCGGTTTCATGATCGCGCATGTCACGGCGGCCTCGCTGGCCAGCGAGAACAAGTCGCTGGCGCACCCGGCGAGCGTGGATTCGCTGCCGACATCGGCCAACCAGGAAGACCACGTGTCCATGGCCACCTTCGCGGCCCGGCGCCTGCAGCCGATGATTGCCAACGTGGCCAACATCCTGGGCATCGAGTGGCTGGCCGCGGCGCAGGCCATCGATTTCCTGCGGCCGCTGCACAGCAGCGCCGCAGTGGAGACGGCCCACGCGACCTTGCGCGTGCGCAGCCCGCGCCTGGACCAGGACCGGTTCCTGGCGCCCGACATCGAAGCCGCGCAGCAATTGGTGAGTGCGGGCGCGCTGTCCAGCGTATTCCAGGGCCTGCCCGGGCTGCCGGCCTTGTGGGTGCCGGCTTGACCGGCACTGCCTTGCGCGGCGGCGGCGCCGGCCGTAAGCGCGGTGCCGCCGCCCGGGCGCGTGCGGCCGCGGGGCCAGCCACGTGCTTGGCATGTAACGGGACACGCCTGTGATCGCCGGGGCAGCCCGAGGCCTGCTGCGGCCGCTCGCCGCCGGTCTGGCCCTGCTGTTTGCCCTGTCGTTTTCGATGCTGTCGCCTGTTGCGGCGCAGCCATTGCCAGGCCACGTCGTGCGCTTCGCCATCGACTTGCGCGAGCTCATCCGCGCAGGCCGCTTCGACCCGGCCCAGGACCGCCTCGGCGTACGCGGCAGCCAGGCCCCCTTGTCGTGGTCGAAGAGCCTGCTGGCCACGGCAGCCGGCGATGGCCTCTACGTGGTCGAGGTGCCTTTCGAGCGCCTGCCCTTTGGCGGACAGCCGCTGCAGTACAAGCTGCGCATCGAGCGGCCCGGCCAGGGCCCCGATGACGGCTGGGAAGCCGGCCGCAACCATCCGCTCGTGGTCGACGTGCCGCGCCTTGAGGTGGCGCGCCGTTTTGGCGCGGAACCCGCCGTGCTGCCGCCGCGCCGCACCGGGCGCATCGAGCCGCTGGGTGTCGTGGCGTCGGCCCATGTGCGGCCGCGGCCGGTGCAGGTGTGGCTGCCGCCGGGTTATGGCGACGATCCCGCGCGCCGCCATCCGGTGCTCTATCTGCACGACGGCCAGAACGTGTTCGACGCCAGCGCCGCCGGCGCCGAGTGGCTGGTGGACGAGACCGCGCAGCGCCTGGTGCAGGCGGGCGCCATCGAGCCGCCCATCATCGTGGCCGTGGACAGTACCCCCGAGCGCTTCACCGACTACACGCCGACCGCCATGACCCTGCCCGCCGAGCGCACCGGCACGGGGCAGGCGCGGCGTGTGGGCGGCGGCGCGGCGGCCTACGCGCGCTTTCTGGTCGAGGAGCTCAAGCCGCAGATCGACCGGCGCTTCCGCACGCGGCCCGATGCCGCGTCGACGGCCGTCGGCGGCTCGTCGTTGGGCGGTCTGGTCTCGCTGTGGCTGGCCCTGGAATATCCCGGCACCTTCGGCGCCGCGCTGGTCGTGTCGCCATCCTTGTGGTGGGACGACCAGTACGCGCTTCGCCTTGTGCAGGCACGCGGCACCAACGACGCCAGCCGGCCGCGCCTGTGGCTGGACATGGGCGCGCTGGAAGGCGAGGGCGCATTCGCCGCGTCGCGTCGATTGCAGCAAGCCCTGATGGCGAGCGGCTACAGTGCCCGCACACTGGCGTATGTCGAGGACCCGCACGGCAGCCACGACGAAGCGAGCTGGGCCTCGCGCGTCGAGGGCATGCTGCGCTTTCTCTACGGGCCGCTCGACCGGGCGCTGCACGCTATCCCGCGGCCATCGGCCGCACCCTGAACCCCACGTTTTTTACCGGAGGACATCGATCATGACCATCAGATTGGCTCTCGTCGCCATGGCGGCTGCCCTGGGCGCCACCGCTGCATCGGCCCAGGACACCAAGGTCGGCGTCGGCCTCAGCGGCTGGACCGGCTTCGCGCCGCTCACGCTGGCCAAGGAGGCCGGCCTGTTCAAGAAGCACGGTCTGGACGTCAGCCTGAAGAAGATTCCGCAGAAGGACCGGCACCTGGCCATCGCGTCCGGCGACATCCAGTGCGCGGCCACCACGGTGGAGACCTGGGTCGTGTGGAACGCCAACGGCGTGGCCACGACGCAGATCTTCCAGCTCGACAAGAGCTTCGGTGCCGACGGCATGGTGGTCAAGCCGAACATCACGAAGATCAGCGACCTCAAGGGCAAGACCGTGGCGGCGGATGCGCCGGGCACGGCCGGCTACTTCGGCCTGGCCTGGATCCTGAAGAAGAACGGCATGAGCGTGAAGGACGTGAAGGTCGACAACCTGGGCCCGCAGCCGGCCGCCAATGCCATGATCGCCGGCACCGACGGCATCGACGCCGCGATGACCTACGAGCCTTACCTGGGCGCCGTGCGCGCCAAGCCCGAGGCCGGCAAGATCATCGCCACGACGCTGGACTACCCGATGGTCATGGACACCTTCGGCTGCACGCCGAAGTTCCTGGCCGAAAACCCGAAGGCGGCGCAAGGATTGGCTAACGCCTATTTCGATGCGCTGGACATGATCAAGGCCGATCCGAAGAAGAGCTTCGAGATCATGGGCGCCGACGTCAAGCAAAGCGGCGAGGCTTTCGAGAAGAGCCAGGCCTATCTGCGCTGGCAGGACCGCGCGGCCAACCAGAAGTTCTTCGCTGGCGAGCACGCGCAGTTCAGCAAGGAAGCCGCCGACCTGCTGCTGGAAGTGGGCATCATCAAGCAGATTCCTGATCTGTCGAAGCTGGCGGATACGCGCTTCGTCAAGTGAAGCCACTGCAGCCCGTGGCGCCGGGCGCGCGTATCGCGCTCGGCGTGTCCTTCTTCGTGCTCTTCGTGGGCGTCTGGGCGGCCGCCACCTTCGGCGGCTTCGTCAGCAAGACCTTCCTGGCCGATCCGCTGACCATGCTGCGCAGCGGCTGGACCTTGCTCACGGAGATGGGTTTTGGCACGGACATCGGCTGGACGGTCTTCCGCGTCGTCGGTGGTTTCCTGATCGCCGCGGCGCTGGCCGTGCCGCTGGGTGTGGCCATGGGCGCCTACAAGCCGATCGAAGCCTTCTTCGAGCCCTTCATCAGCTTTGCGCGCTACCTGCCCGCGAGTGCCTTCATCCCGCTGCTGATCCTGTGGGCCGGCATCGGCGAGGCGCAGAAACTGGCCGTCATCTTCATCGGCAGCTTCTTTTCGCTGGTGCTGATGATCAGCGTGACGGTGGGCAATACGCGGCGCGACCTGGTGGAAGCGGCCTACACGCTGGGTGTGTCCGACCACGGCCTGATCCGGCGCGTGCTGCTGCCTGGCGCGGCCCCCGAGATCGCCGAACAACTGCGCATGGTGCTGGGCTGGGCCTGGACCTATGTGATCGTGGCCGAACTGATCGGCGCGTCCACCGGCATCGGCCACATGATCACCGACAGCCAGGCGCTGCTGGCCACCGACCAGATCATCTTCGGCATCATCGTCATCGGCGTGATCGGCCTGTGCAGCGATCTCTTCTTCAAGTGGGCGAATCGCCGGCTTTTCCCGTGGGCACAGCTGGGACGCTGACGCCCGAGTTCATGACAATCAGGTCCACCGCCGCTACCCCAAACGCTGCTTCATGAATACACCTGCCCGCGTCGCGCTCGCTCTCGTGCTGATGGCCCTCGTTGCCGCTGGCGCGTCCAGTTGCGGCACCATCGAATCCGGCAATGTCGGCGTGCGCACCACGTTGGGCAAGGTGAACCCGGAGGAGATCGAGCCGGGTGTCTATCTCGGCGTGCCCGGCATCAGCCGGGTGCAGGAGTTCTCCGGCAAGGAGATTGCGCTCGACCTGAACGACCTCACGCCCAAGGCGCGCGACAACCTGTCCTTGCGCGACCTTGATGTGACCGTGTACTACCGCGTGGCGACCGGCTCGATCGCCGACCTGTATGTCAAGTACGCCGGCCAGCACACCCGCGACGAGGGCAGCCGCGTCACGCTGCCGGCCTACGCGATGCTGCAGCGGCTGACACGCAACTCCATCTATGAACAGGCCTCGCGCATCGACAGCCTGGTCATGCACACGCAGCGCGACGAGCTGGCCGCAGCCGTGCGCAAGAGCCTGCAGATCGAACTGGACACCAACGACAAGGGTGTCTTCACGGTGACGCGCGTGGTGATCCGCGCGCTGACCACCGACCCGGCCATCGAGAAGGCGATCCAGGAGTCGGTTGCGGCACAGAAGCAGCTGGAGACCACCAAGCAGCGCATCGCCATCGCCGAGGCCGAAGCGCAGGTCGAGATCAAGCGCGCCGAAGGCGTGGCCAAGGCCAACCAGATCATCAACCAGAGCCTGACGCGCGAGTATCTTCAGCACGAGTCCAACCTGGCGCTGCACAAGTTTGCCGAGAAGGGTGGCACGACGACGGTCGTGATTCCGGCCAACATGCAGACCGCGCCGCTGATCAACATCGGCAAATGACCATGGGCATCCTGTCGGTGCGGGGCGTCGAGCGCCGTTTCATCTCCGGCCACGGCAGCACCTTGGCCCTGCAGGCCACCGATCTCACGGTGGCCGAGAACGACTTCATTACCATCCTCGGCCCCAGCGGCTGCGGCAAGAGCACGCTGCTGCGCATCGTGGCCGGGCTGGATACGCAGACGGCGGGTGAGGTGCTGCTCGATGGCCGGCGCATCGCCGGACCGGGTGCCGACCGCGGCATGGTCTTCCAGAGCTATACGCTGTTCCCGTGGCTGACGGTGCGCGACAACGTGTGCTTCGGCCTGCGGGAGAAAGGCCTGCCGCGTGCGCAGCAGCTGGAGATCGCGCAAGGATTCATCGACCAGGTGGGGCTGCGCGGCTTCGAGGACCATTTCCCGAAGCAGCTGTCCGGTGGCATGCAGCAGCGCACCGCGCTGGCCCGTGCGCTGGCCAACGACCCGCGCATGCTCTTGATGGACGAGCCCTTCGGTGCGCTGGACCACCAGACACGCGAGCTGATGCAGGAGCTGCTGCTGGGCATCTGGGAGCGCCAGCGCAAGACGGTGCTGTTCGTCACGCACGACATCGACGAGGCCGTCTTCATGGGCACGCGCGTCGTGGTGATGAGCGCGCGCCCCGGCCGCATCAAGTTGGACCATCCGGTGGACATGCCGTACCCGCGGCACTACTCGTTGAAAACGACACCCGCCTTTGCCGCGCTGAAAGCCGAGCTGACCGAGGCCGTGCGCGTGGAAGTGCTGGCCGCCCAGGCACAGACCGCCGCAGGCTGATCGGCCGCGGGCCCAAGGGGCGCCGCACGCCTGACGCACAATCCGCGTCGTGCAATATCCTGACTACAAACCCGCGCTGGAAAGCCCGCCGCTGAGCGACGTCGAACTGCAGGCGCTCGATACCCTGCTGCTGGGCCTGGAGCGTGCCGCGGCGCGGCGCCAGGCCGCGGCAGACGCCCCGGGGGCGGTGGCTGCGACCGAGGCCGCCGGCGATGGCGTGATGAATATCGAGATGCTCGACGGCTACCTCACTGCGCTGCTGCTGGCGCCCACGCCGGTGACGCAGTTGCGCGGCGCGGACTGGCTGCCAGCCGTCTGGGGCGGCGACGGGGCGGACGACGCACCCTTCGCCAGCGGCAAGCAGAAGAAGCGCGCCATCGTGCTGGTGCTGCGGCACCTGCACGCCGTGGACGAGGTGCTGCGCCGCCAGCCGGAGCGCTGGGAGCCGGTCTTCAGTGTGGCCGAGACCGACGACAGCGAATGGGTCGATGCCGAAGACTGGTGCATCGGCTTCCTGCAGGCCGCGGCGATGGACAACGAAGGCTGGGGCCGTCTCTTCGATGACCCGGCACTCGGCCCGCTGCTCTTGCCCATCGGCCTGCTGGGTGGCGACGACAGCCAGTTGCCGCCGGCCGACGCCGAACGGCTGCAGGAGCCGGCACATCGCGACGAGCTGAGCCGGCGCGTGCCGGATGCCGTGCTGGCCTTGTGCCGCCGGCCTGGGCGCGACGCGGGCTGAAAGGCCCGGCAGACGCGGCCCGCGCGGCGGGGACGCCGTGTCAGGTGGCGGCGGGCGTCTGCAGGGTTGATGACCCGCCGCTTGGGCCCGCCAGGCACCGCGGTCTATGATCCGCGCATCCACCGCTTGTCAGGGGACCGAATTGGACAGGGGCGCTGCGGGACGCCGGGCCGTGATGCGATCCGGCGGCATGCCAGAGGCCCGGCGAGGCTCTCGCCGGATCGGCGCCCCGGTGCGTGCGGCTGCCGTGCTGGCGCTTGCCGCGCTGTCGGGTCTCGGCGGTGCCGCCCGCGCCGCTCCTGAAACCATCGCCTGCCCGCTGCGGGTCGTCAGCGATGCGGCAACGGTGGTCGATGTCGAGAAGATCGCCGGATTCCGGCCCGCATTTCACGGCGGATCGGCGGCTTATCTCGTGGGCATCGGCGTCTTCGAAGGGCCAGTGTCGGACGGCGTCGAGCTGGCGTCTGCACCGGCCGGGCGGGGCATGCGCCAATGGACCTTCGAGGCCGTTCGCAAGCCACCCACGCTGGTCTGCCGCTACGAAGGCGGCATCTCGCTGCTGCGGCCGTCGCCCAAGGGTGCGTCGGCCTGCGTCGCGGCCACGCAGGCGTCCGGTGCCAAGGACAGCCAAGGGGTGGGGCTGGACTATGCGGTCTTCGCCTGCCAATAGACCATGACGTTAGCTAAGGCGAGTTTCCTGACGATCGGTGGCCTGGCGCTGGCGGGCAGCCTTTCGACCCACGCGGCGCCCGCCGCTCGCCCGGCAGCCGCGGCGCCAGCGCTGACGGTCACGTGCCCGGCGTCGCTGGAGGTGCAGTACCAGCGGATCGGGCCCTTTGGGCCGGACGGTGCGGCCGGGGCGATCGACGACTTCCAGCCGGTGTTCGAGCCACGCACGCCGGTGCACCTGATCGCCGCGCAACTGGCGGCCGCGCATGGGGGCTCGGGCAAGCCGTCGGAGGTGCTGCCGCCGGACGAACTGAGCTTCACGCCGGGCCGGCCGGCGCGCTGGAGCCTGTGGAACGGTGCGGCACCCGAGCCCAAGGAAGAAATTTTCGTGCTCTGCGAATACGAGGGCGGCATGCAACTGCAGCGCTCGCTGGGCATGCAGATCCGCAGCTGCACCCTGGCCAGTGCCGGGCAGCGGCCCGGGCCGAAGTCCACGACCCAGCGCGTCGTGCTCACACGCGCGGTGTTTTCCTGCCGGTAAGAAGCCGCGCGTGGCGGACGGACGCTGCGCACCCGCCACCGCGGCCGCCGTCTACACCTCTTCGCGCACTGCCAGCACTGCCGATCGGCTCCAGGCCAGGCGCGCACTGAACGCGGCGGTGACGACGCCGGCCACCAGCACCGATGCCGCCAGCGCGGCCATGCGCCACCAGGGCCACACGATGTCCATGGTCCAGTGGAAGCTCTGTGGATTGACCACGTGCACCAGGACCACGCTGATCACGGCGCCCAGCGCCAGCCCGGCCAGCGCGCCCGCCAGCAGCCATGCGGCGGTTTCCCCGGCCACGAGCATCAGCACCTGCCGTCGCGTGACACCCAGGTGCGCGAGCAAGCCGAATTCCTTGCGGCGCGCCAGCACCTGTGCCGACAGGCTGGCCGCCACGCCGATCAGCCCGATGACGATGGCCACGGCCTGCAGGTAGACCGTCACGGCAAAGCTGCGGTCGAAGATGGCCAGCGAGATGGCACGCAACTGCGCCGGCACGGCGTAGTCCAGCGCCGATCCGGCATCGCCGGCCGCCTCGCGCAGCTGCCTCTGCAGCGCGGGCATGTCGGTGCCGGGGCGCACCCACAGCGCCAGGTCATTGATGCGCGTATCGCCCGTCTCCCGTACGTAGTCGGCCCGTTCGACGGCGATGGTGCCGAATTGCCGCGCGTAGTCGCGCCAGACGCCGCGCACCGTGACCGTCCAGGTGTGTGTGCCCAGCGGCAGTTGCAGCCGCGTGCCGGGGCTGGCGCCGTACAACGACACCATGGCCTCGCTGACAAAGACGCCGGTCTCGCCGGGCACGGCCGGCAAGGGCGGCGCGACCATCGGCAGCGTCGCGGCGGGGTCGCCGATCTCGCGCGCAAACAGGGTGACGGGCGGGCGATCGGCCGCCAGCGGCAGCGCGCGGCTGCGGGCGGCCTGCACGCGCAGCACGCCGGGCAGCGCCGCGACGCGGCCGAGCGTCTCGGGCGGCAGCCACGATTGTTCGGCCAGGGCCGCGGTCTGCGCGGTGCGCGCATACAGATCCGCCGGCAGCACCTGGTCCAGCCACTGCGAGACACCCGCGCGGAAGCTGCCCACCATCACCGTCAAGGCCACGCTGAGCGCCAGGCTGGCGACCACGCCGGCCACGGCCGCGGTGGCCGTGTGGCGGTGAAAGCGCGCCCGGGCCAGGGCCAGACGTGGCACCACGGCCTGGGGCGTGGGCGTCAGCCGCAGCAGAAGGCCCACGACCGCGGGCACCGCGGCGATGCCGCCGAAGAGCCAGGCACCGACCGACGCATAGGCGGCCAGCGGCAGATCGGCCACCGGCGGCAGGAAGGCCAGCAGCGTGCCGGCGGCGCACAGGGCCAGCGCCGGCCAGACGCGGCCCGTGGGTGCATCGAGGCTGCCCAGGCCCTTGAGCGCCTGCGCGGGCTGGATGCGCTCGGCGGCGCGCGCGGGCCACCACGCGCCCACCGCCGCTGCGGCCACGCCCAGCGCGCCGAAGACCGCGGCATCCAGCGGCCGCAGCAGCAAGGGCGGCGGCTGGCCGCCGGTGGCGGGGAAAAAGCCGCCGCCCAGATCACCCGACAGCGCGCGCAGGGCGGCCGCGGCCATGCCCGTGCCGGCCAGCAGGCCGATGACGCTGCCGATGGCACCCAGCGCCAGGCTCTCGGCCAGCACGAAGCGGCGGCGCTCGCCCGCTGTCAGGCCCAGCACGCCCAGCAGCGCCAGTTGCGGCAGGCGCTGCGCCACCGACAGGGCGATCACCGAATAGACCAGGAAGCTGCCAACGAACAAGGCCACCAGGGCCAGCACCGTGAGGTTGACGCGGTACGCGCGCGAGAGGTTCGACACCCGCTGGCGGCCTTCGTCGGCCTCGCCCAGGCGCAGGCCGGGCGGCAGGCGCGCGGCCAAGGCGCGGGCATCGGCGCCACTGGCCAGGCGCAGGTCGATGCGGCTGAGTTTGTCGACCATGCCGAAGTGCGCCTGCACCGCGGCCACGTCCATCACCAGCAGCGGGCCGCCGCCGGCGGCCACATCGCCGGCCAGGCGCGGCGTGATGCGCGCGGCGCCGGCTTGCAGGGGCAAGGGTTCGCCGTCGGCGATGCCCAGGCGCTCGCGTGCCGCGGCGTTGGCGAAGACGCGGTCGGGGTCCAGCGCGGCCAGGCGGCTGGGTTCGCCGGAGGGCCGCGGCATCAGCTCGGGTGCGATCGGCGCCAGCCGCAGGGCGTCCACGCCCAGCACGCGCACGGCCACACGTGTGCCGCTTGCCGGGTACGCGTAGGTTTCGAGCGCAACGACCGGGCTGGCCAGGCGCACGGCCGGATCAGCCGCCAGGCGGTCCAGTTCCCGCACGTCGAAGCCTTCGCGCGGGCCGATGACCACGGCATCGGGCTGGCCATTGGCCGCACGCACGGCGGACGAAAACTCCTGCAGCGCGGAGCCATTGATGACGTGTACCGACCAGGCCAGGGCCACGCCCAGCGCGATGGCCAGCAGCGCCACACCGTGCCGCCACGGGTGGTGGCGCCACTCGCGAAGGATCAGCGGCGCGAGCTCGCGCACCGTGCCCCAGCCGCGCGGCGGCCGTGCGGGCGGTGGCTGCGCAGCGGCGGAGGAAATGGGGGCCTGGGCCATGTGCGGCCCATTGTGGCGGTGCGCGGTGAAGGGCCGGGCGGCTTCAGCCGGCGCAGGGTCTGTGCGTGGCGGGGCCGTGAACCGTCAGGGTTGACGAGGGCCGCGTCGCGGCGCCGCTGGCGCGCGCCCGGGGTGGGCGTTCAGGCCGGAACGGTGTAGGCGCGCTGGTCCATCAGGTCGATGCCGCATTCGAGCTTGCGCACCCAGGCGATGAACTGCGGAATCGCCTCGCCGCTCAGCGGGGCACCGTGCTGCGGGACGATGAGGTCGATGGGTAGAGGTTCGACCATGTCGGCCCACAGGCGCAGGATCTTGTTCGACACCATGTAGCGGCGGTGGAAGCCTTCCATGCGCGACAGCGCACCCGGCAGCGAGTGGATGGGCCGCTGCGCGTCCAGCCCCGTGCCCAGCGACACACCCAGGTCGCCGGAAAACAGGATGCGCGAGACCGGGTCGTAGAACTGGAAATTGCCTTCGGCGTGCAGGAAGTGCGCCGGCAGCGCAATCAGGTCGTTGCGGCCCACGCGGATGCGCATGCCGGGGTCGGGGATGCCCACCACGCGGCCGACCGTCTTGCCCGCCTTGCAGAAGTGGGGCACGAAGCGCTCCCACAGCCGCGAGACGTAGATCTGGGCCTGCGTGGCCGTGGTCCAGCGGTCCAGCGACGCGATGATGTCCGGGTCCGCATGCGAGGCGATCAGCGCCGACAGCCGGCTGGGCGGAAAGTACTTGGTCATGGCCAGGTACAGCTCGCCGTAGGCGAGGTTGCCGCCCGGGTCGATGACCGCACCCGTGTCGCCATCGACGACCAGAAACTGGTTCGATTGGACCGCCTCGCCACCGTCATCCGTGAGGTCGGTGAACATGAGGACGCGATGCCCGTCACGGGCAAACAGTTCGATGGCGGACATGTGGCGATTTTCACGCGCCCGCGTACCGGCGTGTAAGCGGATATGGCGGGTAATCCGGGCCCGTTCACCGGGCGGCCGCTGCGTTTGCAACAGGCGCCGTCCACCAAAAAACGGGGCCCCGACGGGGCCCCGAAACAAAGTCGCTCTGACTACCGCCCATGCCAGGGCATTCGGACGGAATCCCGATACTAGGCGCCGAGGGGGGCAAGGGGCTCAGGGAAATCCCAGGATGCCGGGCTGCAAACGAGGGGGCGCCGCGCCGCGGCCCCGGGGTCGTTCGTGCCGCTTCCTCAGGCCATGCCGCTGGCGGTCAGGCGCAGGCAGCGGTCCGCGCGGCGCGCAGCGGCCTCGGCATGTGTGACCAGCAGGCAGGCGGCGCCTTGTTCGTGCGCCTGGCGCAGCAGCAGGTCCAGCACACGTTCGGCCGTGGCGGGGTCGAGGTTGCCGGTGGGCTCGTCGGCCAGGATCAGCGCGGGGCTGTGCACCATCGCGCGGGCGATGGCCACGCGCTGCAGCTGGCCTCCGGAGAGCTGCGCGGGCATGCGGGCGCCCAAGTCGCCCAGGCCCACCGCCTCGAGCATGTGCTGCACACGCGCGTCGTCGTGACGGCCCAGCAGGCGCAGCGGCAGGGCCACGTTTTCCGACACGCTCAGGTGCGGCAGCACGTGAAAGGCCTGGAAAACGAAGCCCAGCTGCGCGCGCCGCAGCGCCGCACGGCGGTCCTCGTCGGCCGCGGTGACGTCCGTGCCCAGCAGCCACACGCGGCCGGCATCGGGCTCGTCCAGGCCCGCGATGCAATTGAGCAGCGTGGACTTGCCCACGCCCGATTCGCCCAGCAGGGCGACGCATTCGCCGGCCTGCACCTGCAGCGAGACCTGCTCGAACACGGTGGTACTGCCGTAGCGCTTGCACAGGCCCTCGATGCGCAGCAGCGGCGGGTGCGCCGGGCTGCCGCCTGCCGGGGTGGCGGCAGGGTTCGATCGATCGCTGCGTTCGGGCGCGGTCATGTGTGCGACTCCTGCGGGCCGGCCGCGTCCAGGTGCCGCCGCACGGCGTCGATGAGCCGTGCGCCGACATCCGGATCGTCCGCCGCCAGCACCTGGCGATCGGGCATCGAGCGCAGCCAGGTCAGCTGGCGCTTGGCGAGCTGCCGCGTGGCGGCGATGCCGGTCTCGCGCAGGCCGTCCAGCGACCCACGATCAAGTGCCTCCCAGGCTTGGCGGTAGCCCACGCAGCGCATCGCGGGCAGGCCGGCGTGCAGGTCGCCGCGGCCGCGCAGGCGGCGCACCTCGTCGACGAAGCCGGCGTCCAGCATGGCATCGAAACGCTGCGCGATGCGCGCATGCAGCCACGCGCGGTCGGCGGGTTCCAGCGACAGCAGCGGCACGGCCAGCGGCGCGCTGCCGTCGGTGCCGCCGGCGTGGAAGCTCGACAGCGGGCGGCCGGTTTGCAGGTAGACCTCCAGCGCGCGCTGGATGCGCTGCGCATCGCGTGGCTGCAGCCGCGCGGCGGTGACGGGGTCGAC
This sequence comes from Pseudomonadota bacterium, assembly GCA_963205115.1. Classification (GTDB taxonomy): domain Bacteria; phylum Pseudomonadota; class Gammaproteobacteria; order Burkholderiales; family Burkholderiaceae_C; genus Rubrivivax. The sequence goes on from CAUJHV010000058.1 coordinate 72,682, forward strand.
ACGCGCCAGCTCGGCGTGCAGCGCGGGCCAGCCTTCGGCGGCGCCGCGGGCGTCCAGCGTGGCGCGCACGGCCGGGTCGGCCGTCGGCAGCGCGGACAGGCCTTCGCGCAGCGCCTTCAGGTAGAGCATGGTGCCGCCCACCAGCAGCGGCAGCGCGCCGCGCGCCTGGATCTCGTCGATGAGGCGCCGCGTATCGATCACAAACTGTGCAGCCGAGTAGCTCTGCGTGGGCTCGATGAGGTCCAGCAGGTGGTGCGGCACGGCGGCGCGGTCGGCCGCGTCGGGCTTGGCCGTGCCGATGTCCATGCCGCGGTAGACCAGCGCGGAATCCACGCTGATGATTTCGACCGGCAGCTCGGGCGCCAGCGCCTGAGCGAGCTGCATGGCCAGGCCGCTCTTGCCGCTGGCGGTGGGGCCGGCCAGGGCCAGGGCCGGTAAGCGTGAAGGCGCCGCTCCGCCCGAGGCCCGCGTGGGCGGGGCCGTGGTGACCGGCGCGTCGGGCGCGTCCGGTCCGCCAGCCGCCACCGGCGGGGGCGTGTTCCCGGAAGAGCCGGTGGGCATCATGCGGCCGGGCGGGCGACGGCGACCGGCGCCAGCCGGTGCCCCAGCTGCTGGATCAGCGTGGCAGCGATCAGCGCCGTGGCCAGCGCAAAAACCGCCTGCGTCCCCAGCACGGGCAGCATCGTGCCGTTGGCGGCCCAGCCCAGCCAGGCGCTGATGCCGAAGGCCACCAGCGACATCACGAAGCCGGCCAGCGCCGCGGCCATGCCAGCCTGCGCGGGGAATGGCCCGGTGACGGCCGCCTGGGCGCACGGCTGGTGGTAGCCGTGGCCAAAGGCGATGGCGGCCATGGCGGTGGCGATGGCCGCCGGCTCGCGCCAGTCGAGCAGGGCGATCACCAGCATCGCCGTGCCGCCCAGTGCGCTGAACGCGGCGCCGCGGCGCACGGCATCGAGCAGTCCGGACCGCTGCAGGCGCCGACGGCATGCAAACGTTCCGGCCATGTAGCTGCCCGTGGCGGTGGCCAGCACGAGGCTGTAGGCCAGGCGCGAGCGCCCGAGTGTTTCGATGAACACGAACGAACTGCCCGCGAGGTAGGTGTAGATGGCGCCGTAGGTGCCGGCCATCAGCGCCGACCAGGCCAGAAAGGCCGGGTGGGTTGCGATGCGGCGCAGCGAGTGCAGCATCGGGCCCGGCCGCAGCGGCTGGCGGTGACGTGGCGCCAGGGATTCGGGCAGCTTCCAGGCCACCAAGGCCAGCGCCGCGGCCGCGAAGAGGCTGCACAGCACGAAGGCCGCGCGCCAGTTCCAGGCATCGGCCACCGCGGCACCGGCCAGCGGACCGACCAGCGCGACAAAGCCCACGCCGCCCAACGCGCGTGCCATGACCTGCGCACCTTCCTGCGGCTCGAACAGGTCGCGCAGCACCGCCCGCGCGCACACGACCGAGCAGGCCAGGCCGACGCCTTGCACGGCCCTGCACAGCACCAGCGCATCGATGTGCGGTGCCCCGGCGCTGGCCAGTGAGGCCGCGATGTAGAGCATCAAGCCGCTCAGCAAGACAGGTCGCCGCCCGAGGCGATCGGACAGCGGGCCGATCACCAGCTGCGCGATCCCGAAGCTCAGCACCAGCATACCCAGCGTCATCTGCGCCGCGGCCACGCTGGCGCCGAGGTCGGCGCGCAGGGCCGGCAGTGTGGGCAGGTACAGGTCGGTGGTGGCGGGCTGCACGCCCAGCAACACCGCCAGCATCGGCACGATCCATGCGGCGCGTGGCCGCCGCGGCGGGTTCTCAGAACCGCTCGTCATCACGCAGATAGCGCCATTGCCCCGGCGGCAGCTTGCCCAGCACGACCTGGCCGATGCGTACGCGCTTGAGCGCGACGACCTTCAGGCCGACCAGCTCGCACATGCGGCGGATCTGGCGCTTGCGGCCTTCGCGCAGGACCACGCGCAGCTGGTCCTCGTTGGCCCAGCTGACCTTGGCCGGCTTCAGCTGCACGCCGTCCAGCTCCAGGCCGTGACGCAGGCGTTCCAGGCCGTCTTCGCCGAAGCTGCCTTCCTGCACCGGCTCCACGCGCACGAGGTATTCCTTCTCGACGTCGGAGTCCTCGCCGATCAGGTGGCGCGCGACGCGGCCGTCCTGCGTGAGCACGAGCAGGCCGGTCGAATCGATATCCAGCCGGCCGGCAGGCGCCAGGCCGCGGCCATGCGCCGGGTGCCAGGACCAGCCGCGGTCGTCGGGCCAGCGGTTGTCCGGCGTGATCAGCACCGACGCGGGCTGGTGGCCGTCTTCGGCCTGGCCGGAGACGAATCCGATGGGCTTGTGCAGCAGGATGGTGACGCTGCGCTGCTGCTGCTCGCGCGCGGCGGGGTCGATGTCGATGCGCTCGTGGCCGCCGATGCGCTGGCCCAGCACAGCGATGCGGCCGTCCACGCGCACCCAGCCGGCGGCGATCCAGTCGTCGGCTTCGCGGCGCGAGGCCTGGCCGCGGTCGGACAGGATCTTGGACAGGCGCGTGCCGGCCGGTGCCGCATCGGACGATTCGCCTGGTTGGGGTCGCGGACCCCCGCGCTCATCGCGGTGCGGCGGCCGACCGCGGTCGTCGAAAGGCGGGCGCGACGAGCGGTCGTCTCGCCCCGGCGGGCGGGAGCGGTCGTCGCGCGGCGGCGGGCCGGCGCGGTCGGCGTGGTGCGGGGGGCGGCCACGGTCGTCGAAGGGCGGACGCGACGAGCGGTCGTCACGCCCCGGCGGGCGGAAGCGGTCATCGCGCGGCGGCGGGCCGGCGCGGTCGGCGTGGTGAGGGGGCCGGCCACGGTCGTCGAAAGGCGGGCGCGACGAGCGGTCGTCACGCCCTGGCGGGCGGAAGCGGTCATCACGCGGCGGCGGGCCGGCGCGGTCACCCCGCGGCGGCGGGCGGCCACGATCGTCGAAGGGGCGCTGCGGCGGCCGGCCGCGGTCATCGAAAGGCCGCGGACCCGAACGGTCGTCGCGTGCAGG
>CAUJHV010000059.1 GCA_963205115.1 Pseudomonadota bacterium
CCTCAAAAGTGGGAGGCCACCATACCCGTTTACAAAGCGAACAGGAAAGTCAATGAAATCAACGGTCTACCCAGACCACCCCCGCGCCAGTGCTAGCTTTGCGTACCGTCACTTATTGCACTGAAAACGAGGAGACCCCAACGACGTGATGCGCCGGATGGCCTCGGGCAGCGGCAGCACCTGCCGGTCGCGCACATAGTGCTGCAGGAAGCGCGCGGCCCAGCCGTAGCCGCTGAGCGAGAACAGCTGGTCGGCCAGTGCGCCGTCCGGTGCCAGCGCGGCGGTGTCGGAGATGACGGCGCAGTGGCTGTCGCGCATGAACATCTCGATCTCGGCCTCGCTGAAGCTCTGCGTGGCCCACATCAGCCGCGGTGCGTCGTCGCCTTCTTCGATCAGCATATCCATCGCCGCGTCGTAGGGGTCCACGCCGCGCTGGCGACCGATCTCGGCAAAGTCGGTGCCGATCAGCGCCCGGTTGGCACGGGCGTTGAGCAGCTTGACCTTGCTCCATTGCCGGGCCTTGACGATCAGCAGCATCGGCGCCGGGTTGTCTTTCACCTTCTGCCGCACGGCCGGGTCCTTCAGCCGTTCCAGCGTGGCCCGCGTGCCGCCCTCGCGCACCCATTGGGGCAGGATGGAGATCACGCCGGTGTTGTTCCAGTCGTGCGGGATGACGTCGAAGGCCACATCCACGCCGTGCCGGCGTGCGGCGGCGATCAGCTCCAGCGTGTGCTCGCCGGCATAGGCCGGCGCGCCGTATTTGGTCTGGATGTGCGAGATCTGCAGCCGCGCGCCGGATTGCCGCGCGGCCGAGATGGCTTCGCCGAAGCCCAGGTCGTAGTGCCGGTCGCGGTTGCGCACGTGCGTGGAATAAAGCCTGCCGCGATGCGCCGCGGCCTCGCACAGCGGCACCAGGTGGTGGGGCGAAGAGAGGATGCCGGGCCAGTATTCGAGCCCGCTGGACAGCCCCGCCGCGCCCTCGTCCATCGCCTCTTCCACCAGACGCTTCATGCGGGCGATGTCTTCTTCTTCGCCGGCATGCAGCGCGTCGCCGAGCACGGCGCGGTGCACCGTGCCGTGGCCCACAAACGCCGCCACGTTGACACCCAGCGGGCTGTCGGCCAGCACATCCAGGTACTCGCCGAAGCGCTGCCATTGGCGGTCGCCCAAGGCACCCGGGGCGTGGCCCGCCGCGAGGTCGACCCGGTCGCCACGCCGGCGCAGCGGCGCGCAGCTGATGCCGCACTGGCCGATGACTTCGGTCGTCACGCCCTGGTGCACCTGGCTCTGTGCGCGGCCATCGACGACGAGAGTGAAGTCGGAATGCGTGTGCAGGTCGATGAAGCCGGGCACCACGGCCAGGCCGCTCACGTCCAGCCGCTGGCGTGCGGTGGCTTCGCTGAGGTCGCCGATGGCGGCCAGGCGGCCGTCGCGCACGCCCACGTCCTGCTGCTGGGGCGCGCCGCCCTCGCCGTCATGGACCGTGCCGCCGCTGAAGATGGTGTCGAACATGTCAAGCTCCGATCACTTGCCCGGCCCGAACACGAGGTTGGGCAGCCACACGACGAGTTCCGGCAGCGCGACCACGAATCCCATCCCCAGCATGTAGGCCACGCAGAACGGAATCACGGCGATCGAGATCTGCTCGACGCTGGCCTTGGCCAGCCGCGCCCCGATGAACAGGTTGCCACCGACGGGCGGCGTCAGAAACCCGATCTCGCAGGTGAGCACCGTGAAGATGCCGAAGGTGATGGGGTCGATCCCGGCGGCCGCCGCCGCGGGCAGCAGCACGGGCGTGAACAGGACAATCTGCGCGAGCGACTCCATGAAGGTGCCGATCAGGATCAGGAAGGTGCCCACCGTCAGCAGGAACAGCCACTTGTTCTGCACGATGGGCCCCAACAGCTCGATCGTCGCTTCGGGCAGGTTGTACAGCGCAAGCACCTGGCCGAAGGCCGTGGTCGGCGTGATCAGGACCAGCAGTCCGGCGATCAGTGCCGTGAAGCGCAGCGCCTCGAGGATGGCCGCGGCATTGAGCTGCTTGTAGATGAAGACCCCGACGAACAGCGCGTAGGCCACCGCCACGCCCGCAGCCTCGGTCGGCGTGAAGATGCCGGTGTAGATGCCGCCCAGGATGACCAGCGGCGCACCCGCGGCCCACTTGCCCGCCCATGCGGCTCGCAGCAGCGGCCCGAACGCAAACGGGGCGCCCACGCCGCCGTAGCCATGGCGCACCGCAATGAACCAGGCCGTGGCCAGCAACAGTGCCGTGACGAAGATGCCCGGCACGATGCCGGCAAAGAACATGCGCGGGATCGAGACCTCGGCCACCAGCGCATAGATCACCATCAGGTTGCTGGGCGGGATCAGGCTGCCCAGCGCACCCGCCGATGCCGCGACGGCGCCGGCATAGCGGCGGCTGTAGCCTTCCTTCACCATGGTCGGGATCGTCACGCTGCCCACCGCCGCCGTGGTGGCCGGCCCCGAGCCGTTGAGCGCCGCGAAGAACGCGCAGGCGATCACCGTGACCAGGCCCATGCTGCCCTTGTAGGCACCGACCATGCTGGTGGCTATTTTGATGAGGTGGTCGGCCATGCCGCCCTTTTCCATCAGGCGACCGGCCAGCACGAACATCGGCACCGACAGCAGCGGAAAGGGCTGCAAGGCCGTGAAGGCCGTCTGCGCCAGCATGGTCTGCGGGATGTCGGCGTAGTGCAGCGCCACCGCGACGCTGAACCCGACCACCGCATAGATCGGCACGCCGATGAACATGAGCACGACGAAGACGAGGCAGATGATGGCGACGTCGCTCATAAATCAGGCGCCTCTTCGTCCTCGACCGTCGGGAAGCCCGTTCGGTCACCGCGCCACCACAGCAGGTAGGCCTCGATCAGGCGGTAGAGCATCAAGCCGTTGCCGATGACGATGATGGTCTGGAACCACTTGGCGTCGATCTTCATCGACGCGATGATGGTTTGCTGCCGCCACAGCAGCTCCAGGTACTCCCAGCCGTAGACCATCATGAAGACGAGGAAGGCCGCCCAGATCAGATCGGCCAGCAAGGTGATGGACCAGGCCAGCCGGTAGGGCAGCACCATCACGGCGGCCATCATGCGCACGTGGAAGCGCTCGTGCACCGCCATGCCGGCGCCGAAGTAGACCGCCCAGGTCATCGCGAAGGTCGCGACGTCCTCGGTCCACACCAGGCCGATATTCAGCACATAGCGCGAGAAGACCTGAAGGCAGACGCAGATCGCAATGACCGCCACAAGTGCGCAGGCCGCCCACTCCTCGAGTGGCCGGCCCGCGACCGACAGGCTCGGCCGGATCTGCGCCTGGCTCATGCGGCGGCGGCGCGGATCTTGTCGAGCATGGCCTTGAACTCAGGGCCGCGTTCGGAGACGAACTTGTCCTGCAGCGGCAGCACGGCCTGGATGAAGCTCTTCTGGTTCGGTCGCGTCACCTGCATGCCGTTGGCGCCCAGGAACTTGCGCGTGTTCTCGACCTCGGCCTCCACCGTGTTGCGTTGGTGCTGGCCGGCCTCCTTCGCGCACTGCAGGAAGGTGCGCTGCTGCTCGGGCGTGAGGCGGCCCATGAAGCGTGGGCTGGCCAGCAGCGGCGAGAAGCCCGCAAAGTGCTCCAGGATCGCCAGGTGCTTGGAGAACTCGTAGAACTTCATCGACTTGATGACCGAGGTGCCGTTGTCCGAGCCGTCCACCGCGCCGGTCTGCAGCGCCGCCGGCGTTTCTGACCAGGCCAGCGGAATCGGTTCGGCCCCGAAGGCCCGGAAGGTCTGGATCATGACCTCGTTCTTCGGCACCCTCACCTTCAGGCCGACCATGTCCTTCACCTCGTTGATCGGCCGCTTGGAGTTGAAGAAATCGCGGTACGACAGCGCGCCCCAGCTCAGCAGGTGCACGCCGGTGGCCTTGCGCAGGCGGTCGGCCAGCTCGTCGGCCACGCCGCCGTCGCGCACCTTGCGCACGTGCGCGGGGCCTTGAAAGATGTAGGGCAGCACCAGGATGTCCATCAGCGGGAAGTGCGGGCTGACGTTGTTGCCGCTGATGAAGTAGGCATCGACCGTGCCCAGCTGCAGCGCCTTGAAGGCGTCGTCTTCGGTGGCGATGGTGGCGCAGCAGCGGATCTTCACGTCGATCACGTCGCCCATGCGCTCCTTCACCAGCTGCTGCAGCTTGGTGGCCAGCACCCCGTAGTCCGACTCGACTGGCGTCGAGAAGCCGATGTTGAGCACACGTGGTGACTGCGCGCGCACGAAGGCCGGTGCGGCCAGGGCCGTGGCCCCGAGCGCAGCCTGGCTGAGAACGCGTCGGCGTGAGAGCTTGTCTGTCATGGCGGACTCCGGTGGTGGGCGTGGATTCACGCGGGTTGGTCTCGTGCAGCGGTAGTCGGCACGATCAGGGCAGCCGGGCCGGGGACCCTGGCGCAGCCGGCTCCAGCGTGCGGGCCATCGCGGCGCGCAGGACCGCGGCGATCGCCAGGCAGTCCTCGGGGCTCAAGGTCAGGGGCAGCCGCAGGTCGCACAGGCCGCGCAGCACGCGATCGGCGTTGGGCAGGTGCTGCGCCTCGCCCAGGAACTGCCAGTGCGCCCACACGCTGGTGAAGCCGGCCGGCGCATCGGCGCCGAACCACTTGACGTGCACGCCCAGCGCGGCGCAGTTCTCGATGAAACGGGCGATGCGTTCGGGCGCCAGGCCGACCACCGAAAACTGCAGCGAGCTGGCGACGTACTGCTCGCGCGCATCGCGCACCGGCACCTGCACGTGCGGGATGCCGACCAGGCTCTCGGCGACCCAGCGGCAGCGCTGGTTCCAGCGCTCACAGCGCTCGCGCAGCACCGCCCCGAGCTGGGGCCGTGCCAGCGCGGCCGGCAGGTTGCCCATGCGCATGCTGAGGTTGGGTGTTTGGTATTTCCAGCGCTCGAATGCCTCGTCGCTGGGCCGCGCCCCGTGCGAGCGGTACAGCATGTAGCTGCCCGACAGCAGGATGGCCTGCGCGGCCAGGTCCTCGTCGTCGCACACCAGCAGGCCACCCTCGCCGGCGTTCGCATGTTTGTAGCTCTGCAGGCTGAAACAGCCCGCGCGGCCCCAGCGGCCGGTGGCGCGTCCGTTCCAGCCGGCGCCCATGGTGTGCGCGCAGTCTTCGATCAGCTGCACGCCGTGAAACGCGCACAGAGCCGTGAGCTGCTCCATGTCGCAGATGTGGCCGCGCATGTGCGACAGCAGCAGCGTGCGCGCGCCGCTGGCGGCGATCTTGCGCTCCAGGTCGGCCAGGTCGATCAGGTAGTCGTCGGTCACGTCCACCAGCACGGCGCGTGCCTGTGCATGCGCGATCGCGCCCGGCACCGGGGCCAGCGTGAAGCAGTTGGTGAGCACCGCATCGCCGGGTTTCACGCCCGCGGCCCGCAGCGCCACGAACATCGTCGAGCCGCAGGAGTTCATCGCCACGCAGTAGCGCGCGCCGATCTCCTGCGCAAACGCGGCCTCCAGCTGGGAGACCTCGCTGGGCACGCCGCCGACCTCGCCGTAGCGGTGCAGGCGGCCACTGGCCATCAGCGCGAGCGCGGCATCCACGCCGGCCTGCGGGATGGCTTCCTGCTGCGTCAGGTCGAGCTGCAGCGGCTCGGCCGCGGCGCTGCGCGCCGGCTCGGGCATGTGGTGTTCGATGCTCACAGGCCGGACCTTAGCGAGGCCAGGCGGCGCCGGTTAAGGCCAGATAAGATCAATTGATCAAGCCAGAAACAAGCCTTGGTTTTACGGGTTCACCCTGAGAAAGCCTGTCGATGTCACGCCGCGCACGCACCAGCGAGTTGATGTGGCCACGTCTGTTCAGGCGTTTCGAAGGCGGCGCGCGCACGCTGCAGGTGCAGCTGCGCGACATGCTGATGCACGCGGTGATGGAGGGCTTCATCTCCCCCGGGCAGCCGCTGCCGTCGAGCCGGCTGCTGGCGCAGGCGCTGGGCATCTCGCGCACCACGGTGACGCTGGCGATGCAGGCGCTGCTCGACAAGGGCGTGATCGTCGCCCGCCCGCGCAGCGGCCTGTTCGTGGGTGAACAACTGGCGGCCACCTACCTCGGTGCGCGCCTGCGGGCCGACGCGGAACCCGCCGCAGACCGCGTGCGCTGGCCCGACAGGCTGAAGCTGCGTCCCAGCGCGCAGCGCAACATCGAAAAGCCGAGCGACTGGCAGCAGCAGCCCTACCCCTTCATCTACGGCCAGTACGACGCCAGCCTGTTTCCCGCTGCCGACTGGCGCGAGTGCGCGCTCGAGTCGCTGCAGGGCCGTGCGCTGCGGCGCTGGGCACCGGACCACATCGACCGCGACGACGACGCGCTGATCGACCAGATCCACCGACGCCTGCTGCCCGCGCGTGGCATCTGGGCCGAGCGTGACGAGATCCTGGTGACCGCCGGCGCCCAGCAGGCCACCTATCTGCTGTCGACGCTGCTGCTGGGCCCGGCCACGGTGGTGGGTATCGAGAACCCCGGCTTTCCCGACGCGCGCAACAACTTCCTGCTGCGCACCCGGCATGTGCGGGCCTTGCGCGTGGATGACCAGGGGCTGGTGATGGGCGCCAACCTGAGCGAATGCCGCTACGTCTTCGTGACGCCCAGCCACCAGTGCCCCACGACGGTGACCATGCCCTTGCAGCGGCGGCTCGAGCTCCTGGCGCGTGCCGCCCGCGACGACTTCGTGGTGATCGAGGACGACCACGAAAGCGAACTCAACTTCTCGGGCCAGCCGACCCCTGCGCTCAAGAGCCTGGACACGCAGGCCCGCGTGATCTACATCGGCAGCCTGTCCAAGACCCTGGCCCATGGCCTGCGGCTGGGCTACGTGGTGGCGCCGGCCGAGCTCATCCGCGAGTTGCGCGCGCTGCGGCGGCTGGTGATGCGGCATGTGGCCACCAACAACCAGCAGGCGGCGGCGAGCTTCATCGGCCACGGCCACCAGGAGGCGTTTGTCAGGCGCCTGAATATCGCCTACCGCGACCGCGCGCAGGCCTTGCGCGCCGCACTCGCGCGGCATGCGCCGGGGCTGGTGCCGGTGCCGGCCCACGGCGGATCGGCGCTGTGGGTCAGCGCCGCCAAGGGCATCGACACCCGGGCGCTGGCGGCCCGGCTGTACCGGCAAGGCGTGGTCGTCGAGCCCGGTGACGTCTTCTTCCACGGCACCCGGCCGCCGCGCCACCACCTGCGCATCGGCTACTCGTCGATCGCGGTCGACCGCATCGAAGCCGGCGCGCGCATCATCGGACTCGAACTGCGCGCCGCCGCACGCGCACCTGCGCCCGCAACGACAATGGCGCATGCGCAATTCGGCTGAGACGGCGGCGCCACGCGTTCCATCGGGCGTCTGGGTGCTGGGCTTCGTCAGCCTGCTGATGGACACCTCATCCGAGATGATCCACAGCCTGTTGCCGCTGTTCCTGGTCGGCACGCTGGGCGTCAGCGTATTCGCGGTCGGCGTCATCGAGGGCATTGCCGAGTCCACGGCGCTGATCTCGAAAGTCTTCTCGGGCGTGCTCAGCGACTACCTGGGCCGTCGCAAGGGACTTGCCGTGCTGGGCTACGCCCTGGGCGCGCTGACCAAGCCCGCCTTTGCGATGGCCCAGGGCATCGGCGTCGTCGTGGCGGCCCGCTTCGTCGACCGCATCGGCAAAGGCATACGCGGCGCGCCCCGCGATGCGCTGGTCGCGGACATCACACCGGCGGCCATACGCGGTGCGGCCTTCGGTCTGCGCCAGTCGCTCGACACGGTGGGCGCCTTCATCGGCCCGCTGGTGGCGACGGCGCTGATGCTGCTGTGGGCGAACGACTTCCGTGCCGTCTTCTGGGTCGCGGTCATTCCGGGCCTGCTGGCCGTGTGCCTGCTGATGGTCGGCGTGCGCGAGCCCGCACGCGACACCGATGCCCGTCCCGTGAATCCGATCCACCGCGACGCGCTCGCCCGCCTGGGCCGCCGGTACTGGTGGGTGGTCGGCGTTGGCGCGGTCTTCACCCTGGCGCGATTCAGCGAAGCCTTCCTGGTGCTGCGCGCGTCCGATCTGGGTGTGCCCGTCGCCTGGGTCCCGCTCGTGATGGTCGGCATGAATGGGGTCTACGCGCTGTCGGCCTATCCGTTCGGCAAGTGGTCCGATACCGTCAGTCACCGCGGCCTGCTCGCACTCGGACTGCTGGTGTTGATCGCCGCCGATGTCGTGCTCGGCCTGGCGGCCGATGGGTGGATGCTGGCCCTGGGCGTGGCGCTGTGGGGCGTGCACATGGGCATCACCCAGGGTTTGCTGGCGGCCATGGTGGCCGACACCGCACCGGCCGAGCTCAGGGGATCGGCCTACGGCTTCTTCAACCTGCTCAGCGGCCTGGCGCTGCTGGTGTCCAGCGCGGTGGCGGGCGCCCTGTGGCAGACGCTCGGACCGGCGTTCACGTTCTATGTCGGGGCCGGCTTCGCCGCGCTGGCGATGCTGGCCTTGGCCGCATATGGGCCTGGCCGGTAGCGGACAGGGCTCGGGCGAGCGGTGATCGGCTGCGCATGTGACCGGTTAGCCGTATCGACTGGGCCATGACCTCAGGCCGCCCGCGGGCGCCGCGGCCAGGCGATGGGGGCACGCATGTCCATGCGTGCGCCGTGCGCCTTGCGTCAAATGCCATGCAGCTTGCACCGTTCCGCCACATGCGTGCCGCACGAGACGGCCAATCTCCCCACACGCCGCCAGCCGCGGTGCACAGCGACCCTTCGGTCGTGTGCACCCGGCCGGGCAGACAGGGAGATCACATGAAGATCGAAGACGTCGCGCGCAGCGCATTTGCCATGCCGCTGACCAGCCCGGCATTCCCGCCGGGACCCTACCGTTTCGTGAACCGCGAGTTCCTGGTCGTGGTCTACCGCACCGATCCGGACGCCCTGCGCGCCGTGGTGCCCGAGCCGCTGCAGATCACCGAACCGGTCGTCAAGTACGAATTCATCCGCATGCCGGACTCCACCGGCTTCGGCGAATACACCGAATCGGGGCAGGTGATTCCAGTGACGCTCAAGGGCCAGGCCGGCGGCTACGTGCATTCGATGTTCCTCAACGACGAGGCGCCGATTGCCGGCGGCCGCGAGTTGTGGGGCTTTCCCAAGAAGCTGGCCTCGCCCGCCCTGACCGTCGAGAAGGACACGCTGCTGGGCACGCTGGACTATGGACCCGTGCGCGTGGCCACGGCCACCATGGGCTACAAGCACCATGCGCTCGATGCCGACGCCGTGCGAAAGAGTCTGCTGGCGCCGAGCTACCTGCTGAAGATCATTCCGCATGTCGACGGCAGCGCACGCATCTGCGAGTTGGTGCGCTACTTTCTCGAGGATGTGACCGTCAAGGGCGCCTGGAGCGGCCCGGCGGCGCTGGAGCTCGGGCAGCATGCGCTCGCACCGGTGGCCCAGCTCCCGGTGCTCAGCGTGGTGTCCGGCACGCACTTCATCTGCGACCTGACACTCGGCATGGGCCAGGTGGTTCACGACTATCTCGCCTGAAGCGCCGCCCGGCGCACGCACCATGAACGACCTCACCCAGTGGATCCTGGGCGCATTGGCCTTGGTGCTGGGCGCCGCCGCGGTCGGCGTGGGTGGCCAGATCATCCGCGATGCTTGGCGCGGCGCCTTCGATCCGGCACAGCCGGTCCTTCCAGGCCCCAAGGCCGGTGGTGGTCGTGAAGGCCGGGCACCGGCATTCGAATCGGACAGCCGCCCGCCGGGCCTGATGCGCAGCATCGCCGGATTCGAAGCCTTCAAAGGCCTGCTCACACTGGCTGCCGCGCTGGGCTTGCTGGGTTTCATGCACCACGACCCGAGCCATGTCATCGAGGTGCTCATCGGCCAGATCGGCCTGCGGCCGGACGGTCACTACCCTGCCCTCGTCCTGGGCCGCATCGACCACTGGCTGTCCGCCGATCTCGTGCCGCTGATGCTGATGGCCAGCGGCTATGTCGTGCTGCGTCTGGCCGAAGCCTACGGGCTGTGGTTCGGGCGGGCCTGGGGCGAGCGGCTGGGCGCGTGGTCCGGCGCCTTGTACGTGCCCTTCGAGCTGCAGCACCTGATCCACCGGCCCGGCGCCGTGGCGGCCGCGGTGCTGCTCACGAACCTGGCCGTGGTCGCCTATCTGGCCTGGCAGCTGTGGCGTCGGCGGGCCGCACAGCGGGGCGGGAACGCGCAGGTGCCTTGACCGCTGCCGGCCTGCCACCCGGACAGGCCGCAGGCAGTGAAGCGCCGGCCTCGAGGTGGACTCAGTACAGGGTCTCGACTTCGCTGGCCAGCCGATAGCCGGCACCACGCTCGGTGACGATGAGCACGGGATGCGACTGGTCCGGCTCGATCTTCAACCGCAGACGGCGGATCTGCACGTCGATCGTGCGGTCATAGACCTCGGCCTCGTGCAGACGCGACATCGACAGCAGCTGGTCGCGGCTGAGCACGCGCTGCGGTGCATGGCACAAGGCGCTGAGCAGGCTGAATTCACCGTTGGACAGCTCCACCGAATGGCCATCCGGCGCCAGCAGGCGGCGGGTGCGCAAGTTGAGCTCCCAACCCGAAAAGCGGAACGCACGCCGCGTGTGATCGCGCTCGGGCAGCGTGGCCTGGACCTGGTAACGCCGCAGCACGGCGCGCAGCCGCGCCAGCAGCTCGCGCGGACTGAAGGGCTTGGTGACGTAGTCATCGGCACCGAGTTCCAGGCCCATCACGCGGTCGGCCTCTTCGTTGCGGCCGGTCAGCAGCACGATGGGCACCGTCGCGCGTTCGCGCAGGCTGCGGGCGAGCTGCAGGCCGTCTTCGCCGGGCAGCTTCAGGTCAAGAACCACCAGGTCGATCGACTCGTCGTCGAAGCGCTCGAACATCTCGCGCCCCGAGGCCGCCGCACTGGCGCGCATATCGTGGTCGTTGAGGTACTCGACCACCAGTTCGCGTATGGCCGGATCGTCGTCGACCACCAGAATGTGCGGTGTGCTGGTGCGGTTCATCGGGGCATGCCCTGGCGGCATCGGCCGCACGTGGCCGCGCCGCGGGTGTCTTGCACCATACCAGCGCACAGGCCCGCCAGCAAAGAACGCCGCGCGGACATGGCGCCGTGATGGGCATCGGCGGATGCACACCGCCCCCGCGCAGCCGCACGCGGACAATCGATGGGCGCGCGACGCGGTGCGTCGTGTCGTGCCTGCACAAGGACCCCAATCAACCCGTTCCTGCGATGGAATCCGAAGCCCCGAGCGGCCGGGCGCCATCCGCGCGTCCCTGGTTGGTTGCATGCAGCTTGTGGTTAGGCTTCGCGGCGGTGGCTGCATTGGCGCTGTGGCACTTGCGGCACGAGGCCATCGGCGGCCAGGTGCGCGAGCTGCACCTGTTGTCGCTGGCCTCGAGCGACGCCATCGATCGCGGCCTGCGCGGCGCGGAAGAGGGGCTGCACGCCATGCGCGCCGAACTCGAGGAGGGCCGCCTGCCGCTGGATGCCGGCGAGGCCGCCCTTGCGCTGAAGACACGCACGGGTCTCATGCCCTTGGTGGATGCGCTGTGGGTGCTGGACGCCGCGGGCCAGGTGATCGCCCGCTCCGACGCGGCGTCTGTACCTGATTCGGCGGACTTCCTGCCGCCCCTGAGCGCGCTGCAGGCGGACGACCTGTCCATGAGCCGGGCATTCGCCCATGCCCAGGGCCGCGGCGAGTCCGTCGCGATTGCCATCCGCTACGCGGGCCCGCACCAGACGGCCGGCGGGTGGATCGTGGCCGCCCTGCCGGTGGGTGCGCTGCTGGGCGCCCTGGGCGATGCCTTGCCGGCAGCCGACGCGCGCCTATGGGTCTTTCGCCGTGATGGGACCCGCCTGGCGACGGTCAATGCCGGGCCGGCCGGCCCGGCGCCGCCTGCCCCGATCACGCAGGATCAGACGGCGCCGGATCGGACCGCGCCATGGTCCCGGCTGCCGGCCCTGGTCGTGCGGACTTTCGCCGTGGGCAGCAGCCAGCTCGTCGACCGCCAGACCGTGCCGCGCTACGGCATCCAGCTGCTGGTGTCCCGCGACCTCACTGCCGTGTTGGCCCCCTGGCGCCACGCGGCGGAAGGCGCCGTCGTGGCGCTGCTCGTGCTGGGTGGGGTGATGGCCGCGGCCGTCTACCTGGTGCAGCTGGCCGACCGCCGCCGCGAGCAGGCGCAGCGCGCGCTGCAGGCGCAGATCGCGCGCGCCGGCAAGCTCGAATCGCTGGGCACGTTGGCCGGTGGTGTGGCGCACGATTTCAACAACGTGCTGGCGGGCATCGTCGGTTTCGCCGAAATGGCGCAGGACGAAGCCGCGCCCGGCAGTGCCCAGGCCCGCCATCTGGACCAGGTGCTTCGGACGGCGATGCGCGGCAAGACCCTGGTCGACCGCATCCTGGCCTTCAGCCGCGGCGGCGCGCGCACATCCACCCTCTTCGCGCTGGAGCCGGTGGTCCAGGAGGTGCTGGCTCTGCTGTCGGCGGCCTTGCCCGAAGGCATCGTCGTGGAACCGCTGTTCGAGGCGCCCGCGGCACGCCTGTCAGGCGACACCACCCAGGCCTTCGA
This sequence comes from Pseudomonadota bacterium, assembly GCA_963205115.1. Classification (GTDB taxonomy): domain Bacteria; phylum Pseudomonadota; class Gammaproteobacteria; order Burkholderiales; family Burkholderiaceae_C; genus Rubrivivax. The sequence continues at coordinate 12,584 of CAUJHV010000059.1, forward strand.
AGCCGTGATGAACCTGTGCACGAATGCGATTCAGGCCATGCCCCAGGGCGGCACGCTGGGCGTCCACCTGGCGCGGGAGCAGGTCAGCGAACCGCGCGTGCTTTCGCACACGCAGCTGGCAGCGGGCCGCTACGTGACGCTGGCGGTATCCGACGAGGGCGTGGGCATCGCGCCGACGGTGATGGAGCGCCTGTTCGAACCCTTCTTCACGACCCGGGCGGCGCTGTCGGGCACGGGCCTGGGCCTGGCCGTGGTGTTCGGCGTGGTCAGCGAATTCGGCGGTGCGATCGACGTACGCAGCCGGCCCGGACAGGGTGCGCGGTTCACGCTCTATTTTCCCGAGCACCAGGACGGTATCGATGCGGACCTGCCGCCGGCGTGCACGGCGTCGCAGCCCTCGCGCGACTGGCCGAAGCGCCCGCCTGGCGCGCACATGGCAAGTGCAATGCAGCGGCTCGCGGGGCGACACAGGCCGGTACGTCGGCCGACCGAAGATGGGCATGACCACCCCGACACGATCCCGACCGCCCCGACAAAAGCACCCCAATGCCACGCGCATACGATCCCCTCAAGCGACGCACGCGAGCCCTTGTCGCTGGTCTGGCGGTGATGGCTGCGGCGCTTGTCATGTGGACCGTCGTGGCGCTGACGGCCCACTACGACCACGTCTTCCTGCAGATGGCGCGCGCGCCCCCCGCGGCGGTCACCGTACAGGCCCACACGCCGGCCGCCGCGCCAGACCGCACCGCCGCCGTCATCGGCGCAAACACCGGTGGTTGACGGTCAGGCGGCCCGGCAGCGCAGACCGGCGGACACCGGCGCCGCACCCGCAGCGCATTCGCGTACGCGCCAGGGCGCGTCGCCTGCCAGACCCGCGGAGAGCACGTGCCATGGATTCGCAGAATTTGTCCGGCCCGTCGACGGGTTCCCGCGTCGACGCCACGGAATTGACGGTGCCCGAACTGGTCGCCGAGGTCTACGCCAGTGCGCCCGCCGACGAACGCGGACAGCTGCTCGAGCAGCTGTTGCGCCCACTGGGCGTGTTGTCGCTGGTGGCCATCGCCGACGGTGTCTTCGCGAAGATCCGCTTTCGCAGCGGCTGGCAGGATCTGCGCGTGCGGCCTGACGACCTGCGAAGCGTGCGCACCGCGGACGTGATCGCCCTGGTCGACCATGCGCAGCAGGTCAGCGTCGAGACCGTCGACAGCTTGGCCCAGATGCTGGTGGCCTCACCGACCCTGTCGGGCACGGCCGCGGCCGCGTTGCTGGTGGCCGCGCTCGCGCAGCGCGCACGGCGGCGGGGACAGGCCATACCCGGGCTCGATGGGGATGCCGCGAGTCCACCGCCGACCCGCTGATGCCGCGCAGGGGCTGTGCAGGAGCCATACACGTGCCAGGCCTGTGCCAGACAGACTAACGGCCCACCCGATGGCTATTCGACACACGTGGCGATGTGCCCCGCGCCGTGCATCCGCAGGCCGATCGCGCTAAGGTGATCCGCATGTCAGACCGTATCGCCCATCGCCGTGTCGCTGCAGACACACTTCAAAAATTGCTCGGTGTCCACGAACATCTGTGTCAGGTCCTGCCCGATGCCCGCCTGCGGGCCCTGGTGGAGATCCGGGTCTCTCAGATGAACGGCTGCGCCTTCTGTCTGGACATGCACACCACCGAGGCCCGTCAAGCCGGCGAGACCCAGCAGCGGCTGGATTGCCTGGCGGCCTGGCGCGAGGCGCCCTTCTTCTCGGACCGCGAGCGCGCCGCGCTGGCCTGGGCCGAGGCCGTGACGCGCGTGGAACAGACCCACGTGCCCGATGAGGTGTATGCCGCCGTGAAGGCGCAGTTTGCGGACAAGGAACTGGCCGATCTCACCGTGGTGATCGGGATGATCAACCTCTGGAACCGATTGAACGTCGCTTTCCGGCGCGAGCCCGAGCCCAGAGCCGGCGGCTGACGGTTCAGTTCACGCGCAGGTCACCCGTGCGGTCCGTGCCCGCGCTGGCGGCTGCACGCTGGCGCAGCGACGCCATCAGCATGTCCATCGAATAGGGCTTCTGCAGCACCCCGCAGTCCGGCAGGCCGTGGACTTCGGCCATCACGTCGCGCTCGAAGTAGCCGCTGGCCAGAAACATCGGGCAGGTCGCACCCATCGCCCGCAAGGCACGCACAGTGGCCACGCCGCCCATCCCCGGCATGTTCATGTCGATGATGGCGGCGTCGATCTGCCCGTCCAGCTCGCGGAAGCGCTCCAGGGCCCGGGCGCCCTCCTGCGCCGTGACCACCGCGTAGCCCAGTTCGGTCAACATGCCGCTGCCCACTTCCAGCAGCAAGGCGTTGTCGTCCACCAGCATCACCCGGCCCTTCGCAGCGGGCTGCTCCTGCGGCACGGCAGCCGGTGGTGTGACCGGCTCGCCTTGCAGGCAGGGCAGCAGCAAGCGCATGGTGGTCCCTTCCCCCACCTGGCTCTCCACACCCATCCAGCCACCGTGTTCGCGCACGGCTGCCCAGGCCGATGCCAGGCCCAGGCCAGAACCCTGGCCGCGTTCCTTGGTCGTGAAGAAGGGTTCGAAGATCCGCTGCAGGTTCTGCGCAGGGATGCCGGTGCCCGTGTCCTGCACGGTCAGCTCCACATAGGGGCCGGCCTGCAGGATGCCGTCGGGCAGCGGGGCGCCGGGGTCGCCCAGTTGCAGCTGCCGGCAGGCGATGCGCAGATCGCCCCCCTGGGGCATCGCGTGGCAGGCGTTGACGGCCAGGTTCAGCAGCACGCTTTGCAGCGTGGCGGCATGGCCCATCACCCAGTGACGCCCGGGCTCCACGGCCGCGACGATGTGGACGGCGCGACTGGCCGTGTGGTGCAGGATGGCCACGGTTTCCTGCACGACCTGGTGCAGGTCCGTGGCCGCATAGTCGAGGCTGCGGCTGCCGCCGAAATCGGTGAGCCGCTTGACGAGGTCGCCCGCACTGCGGGCCGCCAGCGTGATGATGGACAGGTTGCGCCGGGCCGATTCGCCCAGCGGCGGGTCCTTGGCGCATTCCAGCAAAGTCGCGGCGCCCTGGATCGACGCCAGGAGGTTGTTGAAGTCGTGCGCGATGCCACCGGCCAGTTGGCCCACCACCTGCATGGTGTCACGCCGCTGCAGCTGGGCCTGGATCTGGTTGTCGCGGGTGATGTCGCGGAACACGACCACGGTGCCGAAGGAGTGGCCATCGGCCGCGCGAATCGGCGAGGACATGCCCTTGACCGGGCAGATCTGCCCATCGCGCGAATGCAGTTCCAGCTCTTGCGGCCACTCGCCGGTCAGGTGATTCAGGGCCGTGGGCGGCGGCGTTTGGCCGCCTGCGCTGGCGGCCGTGTGGCCGTTGAACACCTCGTCGAAGGCGCGGCCCCGGGCCTCGGCTGCCGACCAGCCGGTGAGCGTTTCGGCCACGGGATTCATCTGCACGATGAGGTCCTGGCTGTCCGTGATCAGCACGCCTTCGCCGATGGAATCCAGCGCCGAGTGCAGCAGCTCCTGGCTGCGGCGCAGGGCCTGCTCTGCACGGATGCGCTCTTCCAGGTCGACGATGAACAGGAACACCCGCTGCGGCAGCCCGGTTGCACTGACCTCGGGCACGCAGCTCACATGCACACGCCGCGGCCCGTGCGGAAAGCGCAACTCGCCGTCGAAGTCCACCTGTTCGCCGGCGGCCGCGCGCGCAAACCAGGGCTTGATGGTCTGCCACTGCAGCTGGCCGATGGGCTCGGACAGCGCCCGGTGGATGCTGCGCGCGGGTTCGCGCACGCCGAAGGCGCGGAAGAAGGGCTGGTTGGCCGAGATCAGGCTGCCGTCGCGGGCACAGCTGGCCACCAGGGCCGGGATGTTGTCGGCCACCAGGCGCAACTCGGCGTCACGCACCAGCAGCTGGGCCTGGGCCTGCAGCCGCAGCTGGTGCTCGCGGCGTTCGCGGCCCAGCGCCCGTTGCGTGCTGGCAAAACCCGGCGCCACGAAGCGCAGCCAGGATACCGCGATGGCCAAGCCGATCAGCACACAAGCCGCCAGCCCGAAGATCCAGCTCACCCGCAGGCTGCGCGCCTGCAGCGCAAATGCCGCGTCGACCTTTCTTTCCAGCGGGCCCAGCACGCTGCCGCTTTCGAGGCTGATGCTGACCGAAGCCGACATCGACGGAAACACCGAGGTCACGATCTCGGGTGGCGCCAGCGCCATGCGCCGCACGAAGGCGGGCGTCGCGGGATCGATGCCCGGCGTCTCGATGGCCGCCCGTTCCTCGGGGCTGGCCATCAGCGCGATCCACGCACGGGTCATCGGCGAGTCCACCAGCCGCGCAGCCGCCAGGCGCAGATCTTCGTCGCGACTCAGGGCCTCACGAAACTGTGCCTGCACCCGTTCGACACCCGCCCGCGGGATGGCTTCGTTCAGCGGCGGGTGGAGCAGGTAGTTGAAGCGCGAGCCCACGCTGCGCCACACCGACATGTCCTGGTAGGTCAGCTCCACCAGCCGCTGCAGCTGGGCGTGGTTGCGCAGGATGAGCCCGTAGAAAGCCAGGCTCAGCAGCAGCAGGCCGGCGATGAGGGCGAAGGCATAACCCGCAATCCGGCGGTGCGCCTGCACGCGCGGGTCGGGCGGGAAATCGTCCAGCCCGTCGGGCAAGGCGGGATGCGGGCGCGCAAGCGCGTCATCGGTCAGCCGACCGCCACCGGGCGCCTGGCCTGTGCGAACCGGACCGATGGGGTTCACGCCGCCCTACTCCTTCAGCAACTTGTGCACCGCCAGCACCTTGTTGGCGGCGGCGGCGGGTGTCATGCCGGGGTCGCGCCAGAAACTCTGGACGACACCGATCAGGGCGTTGGCGCGGTTGGGCCACTCGGGGTGCACGGACAGCACGTGCGGTCGCTCCTTCCAGATCTCGGCCGAGCGCCGCGCGCAGCGCGACTGGCCCTGGGTCGAGGCGTCTTTCCATACCGAGATGCCGCCCTTGCGGAGGATGAATTCGTCCATCACGCGGCTGTCGCTGAGCACCTCCAGCGCCATCGCCTGCCCCACCTGCTCGGCCGGCGCCTTGACCGCCGGAAAGGCCAGCGAATGCACGATGCCGTGCGCAAAGCGGTTGCCCGGCGGCAGGTCGCACACGGCCTGCGGGTGGTTGCCCACCAGCGCCGACGCAAAATTGATGGGGAAGCTCACCGCGGCCTGGCCCTGCAGCACCGCGTTGACCACGTCCTCCCACGGCAGGTTGCGCGAGTTCCTGTTGCTGTAGGCCTGCATCTTGCGCATCATGTCGAAGGCCCAGGTCTGGCGCTCCACCCAACGCGAGAGATCACCCTCGCCGGCGATGAAGGCGGCATATTCCTCGGCCGTGAGACGGCTGTTGAAGATGGCCAGGAAGACGAAGCCGATCTGCCAGTACTCGTCGGACACGCTGACAGGTGTCACGCCCGCGGCCTGGATCCTGGGCATCTGCTCCAGGAACTCGTCCCAGTCCCGGGGGAAGCGCAGGTTCAGCCGCTTGAAGACCTCGGCGTTGTAGACCGCGTAGCTGTGCAGGTAGATGCCCAAGGGCATCACCGGCAGGCCGCCCTTCCAGCGCAAGGCATCCAGCACTTCGGGCTGCATCCACTCGGCGAAGGACCGTCCGGGCCCGCCCAGCGGCAAACTTTTCATCGCCCCCTGGTCGACCAGGCGGCGGATTTCCTTGCCCGGCAGCCAGTACATCGCCGTGGGCGGGTTGCCTGCCGCGGCGCGCGCCGCGTACTTCTGGAACAGGCCGAACACGCTGGACTGGGTGCGGTCTTCCGACCAGTCGACACCGCGCTTGATCATGGCCTCGCGCAGCACCTCGAGCCCGGGTTGCTCACTCTGGCCCAGCCAGCTGTGCATCAACTCGAAGCGGGGCCGTGGTTCCTGGGCGCGCGCGGTCACAGGCGCGGTGCAAAGCTGCAGGCCCAACAGAATTGTTAGAAGTGAAAGCTGCGAAAGTGATCGCTGCATCGGACCCACCCCCCGGGTTGCCGTGCGGCCGCATCTGCGCCACTGGTGTGGTCAGTTTAGGGATTTTCTGCCCGGGTGTCTCTGGACTACCAACCAAAGGATGCGCTACAGCCCCAGATAGGCGTTCTGCACGGCCGGGTCGTCGATCAGCTGCCGCGCCGTTCCCTCGTGCACGACGCGGCCGGTCTCCAGCACGTAGCCGCGGTCGGCATTCGACAGCGCCAGTTGCACGTCCTGCTCGACCAGCAGGATCGTCACGCCGTCGCGCCGGATCGCGGCCAGCACGTCCATCAGCTGTTCCACCACAACGGGAGCCAGCCCGAGGCTCATCTCGTCAACCATCAGCAGCACCGGCGCAGCCATCAGCGCGCGGGCCATCGCGCACATCTGCTGCTCACCGCCCGACATACTGCCGGCCAGTTGGTGGCGCCGCTGCGCCAAGGTGGGGAACAGCGCGTACATCCGGTCCAGGTCCGTGGCCACCGCTGCCGCGTCCGCGCGCCGGTGCGCGCCCATCAGCAGGTTGTCCCGCACGCTCATGCGGTCGAAGAGCTGGCGCCCCTCCGGCACCTGCACCAGGCCCCGGCCAAAGACCTGATCCGGAGTCATCCCGACCAGTTCGTGTCCGTTCAGCCTGACGCTGCCGGTGCAGGGCAGCACACACGACAAGGCGCGCAGCAGCGTGGTCTTGCCCGCGCCGTTGCTGCCCACCAGCGCGACCATCTCTGCCGGGTATATCTGCAGCGACACCTCGTGCAGCGCCTGCATCTGGCCATAGCCGGCGTTCAGGCCGTGCACGGCCAGCAGCGGCTGGCGATCGGGCGGGCCGGTCATGCGCGCCTCTTGCCCAGGTAGGCTTCGATCACCAACGGATTCGACAGCACCTCGCCGGGCAGGCCTTCGGCGATCTTCTCGCCGTGATGCAGCACCAGCAGCCGGTCCGACAGGCTCTTGATCGCCTTGATGACGTGTTCGATGACCAGCAGGCCGATGCCCTGGTCGCGCACCTTGCGCAGCAACGCGATGGCCTCGTCGATCTCCACGAGGTTCAGGCCGGCCATGACCTCGTCGCACAGCAGCAGCCGGGGCTTCATGGCGAGTGCCTTGGCCAGTTCCAGGCGCTTGCGGCCCGGGCCGCCCAGCTCGTCGGCACGCTGGTCGGCGAAGCGGGCCATGCCGACGAAGTCCAGGCACTCGCGGGCCTGCTCGCGGGCCTGCGCCAGGCCGCCGTGTGCGTGGCTGGGCCCGAACAAGGCGCCGACGGCCACGTTGTCGAGCACCGACATGCCGGGAAACGGTCGCATGATCTGGAACGTTCGCCCGATGCCCAGGCGCGCGCGCCGGAAGGCCGGCAGGCCGTCGATGCGCTGGCCCTGGAACAGCACCTGGCCGGAGGTCGCCGTCAGCGTGCCGCTGATGACGCCCACCAGCGTCGTCTTGCCCGCACCGTTGGGGCCGATGAGGCCCAGGATCTCGCCCGGCGCGAGCGTGAGGCTCACATCGTTGACGGCCACCAGCCCGGCAAAGCGCTGGGTCGCATGGCGCACCTCGAGCAAGTGGCTCATAGCCGATGCGCCCGCAGGTTGTCGATGAAGTAACGCCAGCCGCTGCGGCGCACGTGGCGCAGCCAGTCGGCCAGGCCGCGCGGCATCAGCACCACCGCGGCCACCACGACCGCGCCGAAGAACAACCCGGCGAAGCTGGTGATCGTGCTCGACAGGACCTCGGACACCGCCGAGAGGCTGAACGCACCCACCACCGGCCCCAGCACCGTGCCCGGCCCGCCGAATACCGCCATGATGATCATCTTGACGTTCAAGCTGATGTCGAAGGCGCTGTCCGGATCCAGGAAGGTGATCCAGTAGGCGTGGATGCCGCCCGCCAGTGCACTGAAGACGCCAGACAGCGCAAAGGCCAGCACCTTGTACAGCGTGGTGTTGACGCCCATCACGGCTGCGGCTTCTTCGTTTTCGCGGATGGCGATCAGGCCGAAGCCGAAGCGGCTTCGCGACAGCCACAGGATGCTCGCGGTGGTGATCACCAGCAGCCCGAGCGACAACTCGTAGAACAGCCGGTCGTTGTTCAGCGGCGGCAGCACCAAGCCGATGTTGCGCCCGGCGATCTCCAGGTTGGAGACGATGGCCGTCATGACCTGCGACAGGGCCAGCGTGGCGATCGCAAAATAGTGGCCACGCAGACGCAGCACCGGCAGGCCCAGCACCACCGCGAATACCACCGCCAGCACCACGCCGAAGACCAGGCCCACGCCAAAGGGCAGGTTCCACTGCACCATGGCGATGGCCACGCCGTAGCTGCCCAGCCCGTAGAAGACGGAGTTGCCGAACGAGGCGTAGCCGGCATAGCCGCCGATGATGTTCCAGCCCTGCGCCAGCACGGCCAGCAGCAAGGTGTTGATGCCGAACTGGATCAGCACGTCCGAGCCATACCAGGGCACGCCGGCCAGAACCAGCACCAGCACGGCGATGGCAGCGATGCGCCAGGCGGCCTTCATGCGGTGCGCCCCAGCAGGCCCCCGGGGCGCACCACCAGCACGGCCACCAGGATGCCGAAACTGGCGACATCACGGTAGGTCGGGCCGACGTACAGCGCCGTCAGGGATTCGACGATGCCCAGGACCAGGCCGCCGACGATCACCCCCAGCGGGTTGTCCAGGCCGCCGATGATGGCGATGGCAAACGACTTGGCCGTCAGCGAGGCGCCGATGTACGGGTTGATCTGCGACACCGTGCCGTACAGGCCGCCGGCCGCACCCGCCAGCGCGAGGCCCAGCCCGAAGGTCACGGCATACAGGTGGCGCGGCTCGACACCGTACAGGCGCGCGGCCACCAGGTTCTGCGCGGTCGCGCGTATGGCCCGTCCCAGGCGCGAATGCAGCAGGAACAGCCACATGCCCACGGTCAGGCCGATGGCCACGCCAAAGGCCCCCAGGCGCACCAGCGGCAGCACCACCGGCCCCCACGCGAGGTTCTCGCCCGCATAAGACGGATTGATCGTGCGGAAGTCCGCCGAAAACGCCATCTGGGCCAGGGCCGTCAGGACGACCTCCAGACCGAAGGTGATCAGCAGGGTGTTGAACATGGGTGCCCGCACCACCAGGTTCAGCAGCCCGCGCTGCAGCGCATAACCCAGCACGAACATCACGGCCGCCGTCAGCGGCAATCCGACGAACGGGTCCACGTGCGCGTCGCTGTAGAGGTACCACGACACGTAGGCGCCCAGCATGATGAAGGCGCCGTGCGCGAGGTTCACGATGTTCAGGACACCCCACACCAGCGCCAGGCCCAGCGCCATGACGGCATACAGGCCGCCCAGCAGCACGCCATTGAGCAAGACCTGTGCGAGCAGATCCACGGCATGCTCCAGGCGGCCGGGGCCTCAGCGCGCGTTCCACGCGGGCATCGGGTACTTGGGCGGCGTCACGAGCCCCTTGCCGGCATAGATCTCGACGAGCTTGTCCCCCTGCACCTGGATCACCACCTGCGGCAGATCGATCTGCCCGTGCGCGCTGAAGGCGATCGGGCCATAGAGGCTGTCGAAGTGGATCTTGGCCAGCGCGTCGCGCACCTTCTGCGGCTCGATGCTGTTGGCGTTTTCCATCGCCTGCACCAGTGCTTCGACATCGGCCACGCCGGAGGCCGCGTGGTAATCCGGGTCATAGCCGAAGCGGGCCTTGTAGGCCGCCGCAAACTGCTGGGCATCGCCAAACCAGCGGTCCTTCAGCGCCGGTGAAGGCAGCCAGGCCGTCATGCCAAACGCATAGTCGGCGTCCTTGCCCAGGGCCTTGCGGAAGTCCTCGCTGGGCACGCCCACGGTGAACGCGTACAGGCGCGGCGCCACCGCCAGACTGCGGGCCTGGCGCACGAAGTTCAGGATCTCGGTCTCGTGGCCCGCCATCAGCACCACGTCGGCGTTCTTGCTCTTGATCTGCGACAGCAGCGTATTGAAGTCCGTGGCGTTCGTGCTGTAGCGCTCGTCGACGACCACATCCAGCCCGGCCTGCTTCAGCTTGGGCCGCGTGCCTTCAACCACCGAGACATCGAATGCATCGTCGGCATACAGCAGCGCGACAGTCTTCGGCACGGGCTTGAGCAGCTTCAGCATGTCGATCGTGCTGCCGAAGTAGTTGCTCGCCGGCGCCAGCGTGCCGAAGATGTACTTGAAGCCGCGCGCAAAGATCTGGTCGGAGGCGCCGCCGCCCTGCACCATCGGGATCTTGTATTTCTCGGACACCGCCGAATCGGCCAACGCGAAGTTGCTGGCAAACGGGCCGAGCAGCAGGTTCACCTTGTCCTGCGACACCAGCTGCGTGTACTGGCGCACGCTGAGGTTGACGTCGGACTGGTTGTCGTAGAGCTTCAGGGCCAGCTGGTGCGATTGGCCCGCAATCGTGACGCCGCCCGCGGCATTGATCTTGTCGATCGCAAACTGGTAGGCGTCACGGTAGTAGCGGCCCGTATTGGCCACCGGGCCGGTCAACTGGACCGACGCCCCCAGGACGATGTCCTGGGCGGCGGCGGGGCCTGGCGCGGCGACCGCCAACAGCACGGGAAGCCAGACGGGCAAGACACGCAAACGACCGAACAACATGGCAGATCTCCTTGAGTGATGGGTGCAGGTTCGGAAATCGCGGGACGCCTGGGCCTGTGCAGCAGCAGGCGGGCCGCGGGTGAGAGAAGCCAGGCCCGGGTTCGGGCTTGCGGGCGCAGATCGGGCCGCTTCATGGGGACGACACCCCCGTCGCGAGCCGGTCGATCGCCGCGCCGTTGCGGATGGACCAGGCGTGGTCATGCAGCGGCCGCAGGCTCGCGCGGTGGCCCACGCTGATGACCGTGGTGGCGGCGCAGAAGTCGAACAGGGCCTGGTACATCTCGCGCTCGCTGTCCTCGTCCAGCGCCGAGCTCGACTCGTCCAGAAAGACCCAGTCCGGCTGCTGCAGCAGCACGCGTGCGAAGTGCACGCGTTGCTGTTCACCCGGTGACAGCACCGAAGCCCAGCGCATGGACTTGTCCAGCCGATCGGCATAACGCCCCAGCCCCGCATGCATCAGCGCCAAGGCCACGGCCTTCGGGTCGAATTCGTCGACCGCGCGCGGATAGGCCAGCGCCTCGCGCAGGCTGCCTTCGGGCAGGTAAGGCCGCTGCGGCACGAACATCAGCTTCGCCTGCGCGGGCAGCACGATGCGCCCGCTGCCGCCGCGCGCGATGCCCGCCACGGCGCGCAGCATCGAGCTCTTGCCCGCGCCGGAGGGTCCCGTGATCAGCGTCCGCTGGCCGGTATCGAAGCGCGCCTGGGGCACGCGGACGATCTCATGGCCATCGGCCGCGAGCAGCACGAGCGATTCGAGCCGCAGTTCCCGGCGGTCTACCGCGCTGCGCTCGATCTGCGGCGTGCGGCCATCGGCGGCGGTCTGGCGGTCGTCGCGGCAGGCGGCGGCAAACAGCGTCAAGCGGTTCACCGTGGCTCGCCAATCCGCCAGCCGCGGATAGGCGTCGATGATCCAGCTCAAGGCGCCTTGCACCTGGCCGAAGGCCTGCGCCGTCTGCATCAGGCCGCCAAGCTGGATCGCGTGGCTGAAGTAGCGCGGCGCGGCCGCGAGGATGGGGAAGACATTGGCCAGCTGCCCATAACCGGCAGAGAACCAGGTCAGCCGCTTGGTCGTGAGGATCAGCGCGTCCCAGTTCGCGCGCACGGCATCGAAGCGATGGAACAGCCGCTGGCCTTCGCGCGGTTCGCCGCGGGCCAGTGCGATGGCCTCGGCGTTGTCGCGGACCTGCACCAGCGCGTAGCGGAAATCGGCTTCGCGCTTCTGTTGCTCGCCGCTGAGGCCCACCAGCGGCCGGCCCAGCCGGTGCGCCGCCCAGGTGCCCAGCACCGAGTAGACCAGCGCCACCCAGAGCATGTAGCCGGGAACGCTGACGCCCGACAGCAGCGGCAGCACGAGACTGCCCGACAGGCCCCACAGAATGCCGGCGAACGACACCAGCGTGACGGTGGAATTCAGCAGCCCGAGCGAGAGGTCCAGCGTCGAGGACACAAACCCGCGCGCATCCTCGGCGATGCGTTGATCGGGGTTGTCGATGCGCGCCGATCCAGCCGCACCGACGCGGTAGGCCGTTCCCGGCTGCAGCCAGCCCTGATCCAGCCGTTCGGTCAGCCAGGTGCGCCAGCGCATGTACAGCACCTGCTGCAGGTATTGGCGGTACACCGCCACCACGATGAAGGCGGCCGCCAGCACGCCGAACAGGCCCAGCTGACGCCAGAAGCCCGCCAGATCGTGGTTCTGCAGCGTGTCGTAGAAGCTGTTGTTCCACATGTTGAAGCGCACGTTCAGCCACACGGCCGACAGGGTGAGTGCGACCACCGCGCCCAGCAGCACCCAGGCCATGCGCTCGCCCGGCGCGCGCCAGAAAGGCGCGGCGATGGCCCAGCCGTCGAGCACGGCGCGCCAGAACAGGCGCATCGACGAGCGTGTGCGGGCGGCCATGTCGGGCCGGCTCCTAGGCGACGCCTGGTGGGGTCTGGGCCGCAAGAACGCCGTCCATGGCGGGGCAGCTCCGGGTTCTGCCGCTCAGAAGCGTGCATGCACGGTACCCAGCCCCTTCACCTGGCACTCGCCCTCGCCGCCACCGGCCATCCCGCGCGAAGGCGAGATCATGTGCAGACGGCAGCGCATGTGACGGCCATCCTGTGTTTGCAGGTTAGCCACCACCTTGCCGGTGTAGCGGGTGATGAACTGGACGCCGTCGTACGGACTCCATGCGCCGAACCCCCAGTAGGGCCAGTCGTACCAGCCCACGGTCCAGCCGCTCCACAGCGGCGCGATGAAGCTGGCCTGCGTGTGCTGCGTGATCTGGAAGAAGCGGCCCTTGTAGGTCGCATCGGGCAGGGTGGCGACCATGGTGCCGCTGATGCCGCCGTCGTCGCTCTGCCAGGAAAACAGCACGGGCACGTCGCTCTGGCCCTTGCGTTCCAGCTCTCCACCGCCCGTTCCCATGGTGGCGCAGGCGGCCAGCGACAGCAGCGCGGCGGCCGCCGTCGCTGTCTTCAATCGATGCATCGCGTTCAAGATGATTCCTCCGCGTGGGACCCGGAATCCATCCTGCCGAGCAGCGCCTTCGTGGGTGACGGTTCACCGGCGGCAGAACGGTCGCTGATGCCAAGGACTCTAGGGACGGCCGCGCCGCACATACAGTGGCAGGCGTCACCTCGAAGTCATCACCCTGCGTGCGGCGGCGGTGCCCTTCATCACCGGCGACATGGGCTGTGCGGCCTGGCACCGGTGACCTCGTCGTGACACCCGGCACTGGACATCGGCCCCGGTTGCGCGGCAGGTGCACACTTCCTACGATCGTCCGCAACCGCAACCGCACCCGTACCCGCCTGGAACTTCCGCTCATGAGTACCGACCGTTTTGTCCAGTTCGATGTCGCCGACGCCATCTGCACCATCACCATCGACCGCCCGCAGCGCCGCAATGCCGTCGACCGTCACGTGGCGCTCCAGCTGCGCGAGGCCTTCGAGCGCTTCGAGGCCGATGACACGCTGTGCGTGGCGATCCTGACCGGCGCCGGCGGGCACTTCTGCGGCGGCGCGGACCTCACCGCCACCGGCGACCCCGATCGCCGCAACGAGATCGATCCCAGCGGCGGCGGCAGCGGGCCGATGGGGCCCAGCCGCATGCAGCTGTCCAAACCGCTGATCGCGGCGGTCAACGGTTATGCCGTCGCCGGCGGCCTGGAACTGGCGCTGCTGGCCGACCTGCGCGTGGCCGACGAAGACGCGGTCTTCGGCGTCTTCTGCCGCCGCTGGGGCGTGCCGCTCATCGACGGCGGCACGGTGCGCCTGCCCCGCCTCGTGGGCATGGGCCGGGCGCTGGACATGATCCTCACGGGCCGTCCGGTCGATGCGCAGGAGGCGCTGGCCATGGGGCTGGTGAATCGCGTGTGTGCCAAGGGGCATGCCCTGGCGCAGGCGACCGTGCTCGCGCGCCAGCTCGCCGCATTCCCGCAGGGCTGCATGCAAGCCGATCGCCAATCGGCCTACGCGCAGTGGGATCTGCCGCTGGCGGAAGCGCTGCGCCAGGAAGGCGCGTGGAGCAGCCCGCTCGTGGCCGTCGAAGGCGTCGAAGGCGCCGCGCGTTTCGTGGCCGGCGAAGGCCGCCACGGCAACTTTTCGCGCTGACTTATCCCGCAGGCATCAAGCTGCCGGGTGCCACGCGGGGTGAAGGCCGCATGCCCGGCGCCTGTTCGCCGGCAGCCAGCAACTGCAGGTAGTTCTCGCGCAGGATGACACCCGCGTAGTACACGTGCTCGCGCATCAGCTGCTCGGCGCGCGCCGCGTCGCGCGCGATGACAGCCTCGACGACACGGTGGTGGTCGCCGTGCGAGCGCAGAATCACCGCGTGGTCGTCCCACAGGATGATGCGGTCCGACGCAAACGGGATGTTGTGGGCCTGCACCGCAAAGCGACGCACCCAGGGGTTGCCGGAAGCCTCCAGCAGCGTCTCGTGGATGTCCACGTTCATGCGCTGGTAGGGCTCGTGCTCTTCGGGGCGCAGGACACCGTGGCCCAGGATGCGGTCGCCTTCGGCCAGGCGTGCACGCAGCCGCGTGATCTGCTCGGCGGTCAGGCCCAGCGTGGCGGCGTTGCGGCAGGCCAGGCCCTCGAGCACGGCGCGCACGTCGTACGCGGCCACGAGCTCTTCCATGCGGAACTCGCGCACCTGGTAGCCGCGCTTGGCCTGGTGGACGATGAGCCCTTCGTTGGCCAGCGTGGCCAGGGCGGCCCGCACGGGCGTGCGCGACACGCCCATCTGCGCGGCCAGGGGCACTTCCTCCAGCCGTTCGGCAGGCCGCACACGGCCGTGGAGGATCCAGCCGCGCAAGGTGTCGGTGACGTTTTCCGCCAGGGTCTGCATCCAGCCACCGAGGTTGTGAGTTCGATTCAAGTATACATAGCAACTGATTTACGTCCCATATTCGGGTAAACGCGGTAGTTCACGGGGTCTCATGTATACACAATGGGATTCACAAGGGGTTACACAACACATGCCCGTACCCGCATCCGACACCGCAAGCACGCATTGGCTGGGCCTGGCCGGCCGTGCCTGCGTGGTCACCGGCGCAGCCGGCGGTGTCGGTGCCGAAGTGGCGCGCCAGCTCGCCGCTGCCGGTGCGCGCGTGGCCCTTCTCGACCGTGACGAAGCCGCCCTGGCCCACACGCTGGACACGCTGCGATCCACCGGCGCCACGGCGCTGGCCCTGCACGCCGACGTGACCGATGCAGCCAGCGTGCAGCGCGCCGCCGACGCGGTGCTCGCCGCCTGGGGCCCGGCCGCGGTGCTGGTGAACAACGCCGCCGCGCTCTATGCCGACGCGGTGATGGACATCAGCCTGGACAAGTGGAACCAGCTGCTGGCGGTGAACCTCTCGGGCTACCTGCTGTGCGCGCAAGCCTTCGGCCGGCAGATGAAAGCCCGCGGCGGCGGCGCCATGGTGCACGTGGCCTCCATCTCCGGCCACGTGCCGCAGCCCTTCAGCGGCGCCTACAGCGTGAGCAAGGCGGGCGTGAAGATGCTGTCGCAGCTGCTGGCTGTGGAGCTGGGTGAATACGGCATCCGCAGCAACGTGGTCAGCCCCGCGATGATCCGCACGCCCATGAGCGAAGGCATCTACGCCAACGCCGGCGTGCGCGAGCAGCGCGAACGCATCGTGCCGGCCGGCCGCATCAGCACGCCGGCCGACATCGCCGAGGCGGTGAGCTTCCTCGTCAGCGACCGCGCCAGCTACATCAGCGGGCAGGACCTGCTGGTGGACGGCGGCCTGAGCCAGGCCTGGCTCGGCCTCATTCCCCGCCCCGGTTTCGAGAAGCAGGACGCGGCTGCCGCGGCCGGCACCCGGACCGTTTGAACGCGTTCGAGCCGTCACCTGTCGACAGCTCTCGGCGCCCTTCCACAAGCCCCAAGAACCCCACGATCGCCACCGCGATTCCTCCCGCCCCCATAAGGAGACACCCGATGAAACTGAACCACATCCTCGCCGCCGCGCTGGCCCTTGGCTCCACGCTGGCCGCTGCGCAATCCGACCCCGGCATCACCGACAAGACCATCAAGATCGGCATGTTCGGGCCGCTGTCGGGCAACTCCATGGCCTATGGCTTCGACGTCATCAACGCGGCGAAGATGTATTACGACAAGATCAACAAGGAAGGCGGCGTCAATGGCCGCAAGATCGAACTCGTGATCGAGGACGACCGCTGCGCCGCCAACGACCTGCTGGCCGCGGTGAAGAAGCTCACCGAACAGGACAAGGTCTTTGCGCTGAACGGCGGTTCGTGCTCGGGCGCCGTGGTCGCCGCACGTGAATATGTCGAGCGCGCGCAGATCCCGTTTGTCATGCTCAACGCCTCGGGTGATGGTGCGCTGTACCCGCCCTCCAAGTACATCTACGGCGCCTTCTCGATCTCGCAGCGCGCGGTGGGCGGCTCGATGGTGCAGTTCGCCTTCGAGCAGCTCAAGGCCAAGAAGATCGGCTACATCAACCACGACGATGCCTACGGCGGCTGGAACCTGGAAGCGGCGGAATTCCAGGCCAAGAAGATCGGCGCCACGCTGGAGCTGCAGTCGATCAACCCGAACATCACCGACGTGACGGCGCCGATGCTCAAGATCCGCGCCAGCAACCCCGACGCGTTGATCATCACCACCTACGCGCGCCCGGTGAGCCTGCTCATCAAGAAGGCGCACGAGCTGGGCTGGAACAAGCCCATCGTCGTGGCTGTCAATGGCACGGCCGACCTGAAGCAGCTGGTCGAGAACGTCGGCAACAAGGAGGCGTTCCGCAACGTCTACCTGCAGGAAGTGATGCTCGACGTGGCCGGCGGCGCCAAGCTGCAGTGGGTCTACGACATGTACAAGGCCTACTACCCCGAGCTCGCGGCCAAGCCCGGCTACCCGCAGACCTACATGCCCTACGGCATCCCGTCGGCAATGACGGTGGTCAATGCGCTGAAGGCCGCCGGCCCGCAGCTCACCCGCGAGAAGTTCCTCACCGCGCTGTCGCAGACCAAGTTCGATTCCGGCGTGATGGCCGGCCCCATCGAACTCACGCCCACCGACCACGCCGGCCAGAAGAGCGCCATCTACCTGAAGTTCGACGGCGAGAACAAGACGGTGGTGCCGGGTTCCTACCGCAGCCTGTGGACCTACCAGCCGAAGTGATAGGCGACGGCGCCGGCAGCCCGACATGAGCTTCAGCGACTTCTGGCTCTTCCTGCAGCAGGGCTTCTGGTCCGGGCTGGTGACCGGCAGCGTGTACGCGCTGCTGGCACTGGCCATCGTCGCGGTCTTCAAGACCACCGACGTTCCCAACTTCGCGCAGGGCGAGATGTTCATGATGGGCGGCTACGTGGCGCTGTCGCTGCTGCTCATCGGCAAGCTCGGCTACGCCGTCGTGATTCCGTTGACGCTGCTGATCCTGGCCGCCGGCGGCGCGCTGTTCCAGCGCGTGGTGATGGAGCGGGTGACGGGCTCGCGTGGCGTGGGCGTGCAGCTCGTCATCGCCACGCTCGGCCTGGCCTACCTGCTCAAGGGCCTGGTGCGGCAGACGGGCCTGGGCGACACCCCGCGCTCGCTGCCCGCACTGGTGTCCAGCGACCCCGTGATCATCGGCGACGCCGCACTCACGCGGCTGGACGTGGCCATCTTCGTCGTCGCCGTGGTGACGATGATCCTGATCTACCTGATGTTCACCTACACACGCATCGGCAAGGCCATGCGCGCGGTGGGCATGAACCCGCGCGCGGCACAGATCGTGGGCATCCGCCTGTCGCACATCCGCATGATGGTGTGGGCCATGTCGGGTCTGATCTCGGCCGTGGCGGCGCTGCTGATCGCACCCAAGGTGCTGATCACGCCGGACATCGCGCACGTGGCCATCCTGGCCTATGCCGCGGCCATCGTCGGCGGCTTCACCAGCCTGCCCGGCGCCGTGCTGGGCGGCATCATCATCGGCATTGTCGAGAACATGGTGGGGCTGTTCATCTCCACCAACGCCATCGTCGTGGCGCCGTTCCTGGCCATCCTGCTGACGCTGGTGATCCGGCCCCAGGGGCTGCTGGGCGGCAAGGTCCAGGTGAAGAAGGTATGACCGCGATGGGCGCGCCACCTTCCCGCCGCTTCACACCCGACCGCGTCGCGCTGGCGGTGCTGCTGCTCGTGCTGTGCGTGCTGCCCTTCGTGGTCACGGGCTATGTGCTGTACCTGGTGAACCTGCTGATGGTGTTCGTGATCCTGGCCCTGGGCATGCACGTGGTCATCGGTGAGGCGGGCCAGTTTGCGCTGTCGCACACCGCGTTCTACGGCATCGGCATCTACACCGCGGGGCTCATCAACACGGCCTGGCATCCGCCCTTCGTGCTCTCGGTGCTGGTGGCCGCGCTGCTGTGCGCCGGTCTGGGCTACGTCATCGGCCTGCTGGCCCTGCGCATGCGCGACATCTACCTGGCCCTGGCCACCTTCGCCTTCGGCGAAGCCATGCAGTGGGTCTTCCTGAACTGGGACAAGGTCACGGGTGGCTCCAACGGCATGCGCATGGACCCGGCCGAACTCTTCGGCCTGAAGCTGACCAACGACCTGAGCGCCTATCCCTTCGTGGTGGGCATCGCCGCGCTGATGCTGTGGGCCACGGTGACGCTGTCGCGCTCGCAGTTTGGCTCCGCGCTGCGTGCGGTGCGCGAGAGCGACGTCGCGGCGCTGGCCATGGGCATCGACGCGCGGGCCATGAAGCAATGGGCCTTTGCGCTGTCGGCGGCGTTCGCCGGCGTCGCGGGCGCCACCTACACGCTCTTCATCTCCTTCATCCACCCCGAAAGCCTGGGCTTCCAGACCACCATCCTCGTGCTCACGATGGTGGTGGTGGGCGGCATCGGCTCGGTGCGCGGTGCCGTGGCCGGGGCCATCGCCTTCGGCCTGCTGTCGGAGCTGCTGCGCCAGGCGCTGTCGATCCAGGAGATCCTGTACGGCGGCATCCTGATGGGCTTCATGATGTTCAAGCCGCGCGGCCTCTTCGCCGACCGCCGGCATGCACGTCGGCAGGATCACGGCACAGCGGCTGGCGCACCGGCCGCCACGCACGCATCGGAGCGGCCGTGAGCATCGCCCCGTTCGTCGATGTGCAGGGCCTGACGGTGCGCTTCGGCGGCCTCACGGCCGTGAACCAGCTGTCCTTCCAGGTGCAGCCGGGCACCATCCATGCGCTGATCGGCCCCAACGGCGCCGGAAAGTCCACCACCTTCAACTGCATCTCGCGCTACTACCAGCCCAACGCCGGGCGCGTGGTGATCGACGGCCAGGATGTGAGCCAGCTGCCGCCGCAGCGCATGGCCAGCCTGGGCGTGGCGCGCACCTTCCAGAACCTGGAACTCTTCGGCGAACTCACGGTGTGGGAGAACGTGCTGCTGGGCTGCCACTCGCACAGCGCGCGTGGTCTGAAGCGTTTGCTCAGCCGGCCCGACGGCGCCACGCGCGACCTGGTGGACAGCCTGATCGAACGCGTGGGCCTCACTCACGAACGCGACAGCACCGCGCGCGAACTCGACTTCGGCCACCAGAAGCTGCTGGAACTGGCGCGCGCGCTGGCCCTCAAGCCGCGCCTGCTGCTGCTGGACGAACCCGCCGCGGGCCTGCGCAACCGCGACATCGAAAGCCTGGACCGGCTGCTCAGCGAGCTGGTCGCCAAGGACGGCTTGACCGTGCTGCTGGTGGAACACGTGATGCAGCTGGTGATGTCCATCTCGAACCGCATCACCGTGATGTCCTTCGGCGAGAAGATCGCCGAAGGCACACCGGCCGAAGTGAGCCAGGACGTGCGCGTGATCGAGGCCTATCTCGGCAAGGGAGCCGCCCGTGGCTGAGCCGCAGCAGACCCCGTCGTCGCCGCAGCCGCTGCTGCAGGTGCGCGGCCTCAGCGCCGCCTACGGCGCCATCCAGGCGCTGCAGCAGGTGTCCCTGGACGTGCCGCGCGGCCAGATCGTCGCGCTTCTGGGCAGCAACGGCGCTGGCAAGAGCACGACGCTGAATGCCATCTCGCACCTGATCGAACCCGGCGCGGGCGAGATCGTCTTCGACGGCACGCCCATCCACCGACTGCCTTCCGACGACATCGTGCGCCGCGGTCTGGTGCAGGTGCCCGAGGGTCGCGAGGTCTTCAAGGACATGAGCGTGCGCGAGAACCTCGAGCTCGGCGCCTTCCTGCGCCGCCACACGCGCGAGATCGCCGAAGACTTCGAGCGCGTGTACACCCTCTTCCCGCGCCTGAAGGAACGTGCGCAGCAGCGCGCCTCCACGCTGTCGGGCGGCGAGCAGCAGATGCTGGCCATCGGCCGAGCGCTGATGGCGCGGCCGCGCATGATCCTCTTCGACGAGCCCTCCATGGGCCTGTCCCCGCTGCTGGTGGAGCAGATCTTCGAGACCATCCAGCGCCTGAACCGCGAGCAGGGCCTGACCATCCTGCTGGTGGAGCAGGACGTGCGGCTGGCCCTGCAGGTGGCCAGTTATTCGTACATCCTGGAAAACGGCGAGGTGACGCTGCAAGGCCCGTCGCACCAGCTGCTGGACGACCCGGCCGTGCGCCGCGCCTACCTGGGCGCCTGAAACGCCGTGACCACAGTGAGCACCTCATGGATCTGTTGAAAGACAAGCTGGCCCTGATCACCGGCGCCGGCGGTGGCCTGGGCGCAGCAATGGCGCAGGGCTTCGTGCGCGAAGGTGCCCGCGTCATCGTGGCGGACGTGGCACTGGACAAGGCCCAAGCCGTGGCGCAGGCCCTGCGCGACGCCGGCGGGCAAGCCTGGGCCGAGGCGCTGGACGTGACCGACCGTGCCGGCTGCCAGGCCTTCGCGCAAGCCGTGACGACGCGCCATGGCGACATCGACGTGCTGGTCAACAACGCCGGCGTCTCCGGCCGCTCCCGCATCGACGAGCCCGAGGCGCCCGAGGTCTGGGACCGCATCATGAACGTCAATCTGCAGGGCTTGTTCAACGTGACGCACGCCTTCGTGCCGGCGCTCAAGCGCAGCCGCGGCAACATCGTCAACCTCTCGTCCATCGTGGCCTTCGTCAGCGGCATCTCGTCGGCCGGCTACGTGGCTTCCAAGGGCGCGGTGCGGTCGTTCACGCAGGTGCTGGCGCGCGACCTCGCGCCTTTTGGCGTGCGCGCCAACGCCGTGGCGCCGGGGCTGATGCTCACCGAAATGGTGGCGCCGCAGCTGGCGGTTCCCGGCGGCACCGACTGGTACATGAAGCGCGTGCCGGCCGCGCGTGGCGGCGAGCCGCAGGAGATCGTCGGCCCGGTGGTCTTTCTTGCCTCTGCGATGGCCAGTTATGTCAATGGCGTGGTGCTGCCGGTCGATGGCGGCTTTCTGTCGGCCTGATCGACAAGAGGTGCAGTGATGAACAGACCGATCGCCCTGGTGACCGGCGGCGCCAGCGGCATGGGGCTGGCCAGCGTCGAACGGCTGGCGCAGGATGGCTTCCGTGTCGTGATGGTGGACCGCGCGGAAGCGGCCCTGCAGCGCGAGGCCTCGCGCCTGTCGGCGCATGGGCTCGACGTGACGCCGCGCCTGGTCGACCTCACCGACGAAGCGGCTGTGCGCGCCATGATCCTGGCGCTGCCGCCCGTGACCGCGCTGGTGAACAACGCCGGCATCTTCGACGAGCGCAAGTTCGACGACGTCGCCAACGACGACTTCCGCCGCATGATGGAAGTGAACCTGATCGCCGCGGCCACGCTGACGCAGGAAGTGGCGCGCCGCATGCCCGATCAGGTGGGCCGCGTCGTCAACATTGCCTCGCGCGCCTATCTGGGTGCGAAGAACCATGCGCACTACGTGGCGTCGAAGGCCGCGCTCGTGGGCTACACACGCGCCAGCGCGATGGAACTGGCGCCGCGTGGCATCCTCGTGAACGCCATCGCGCCGGGGCTGATCCGCACACCGCTGCTGGCGGCCCTGACGCCCGAACGCATGGCCGCGCAGTTGGCGCTGCAGCCCACCGGCGCGGCCGGTGAAGCGCAGGACGTGGCGCATGCCGTGGCCTTTCTTGCCTCGCCGCGCACCCGCTTCATCACCGGCCAGGTGTTGTTCGTCGATGGCGGCAAGTCACTCGGAGGCACCACGGCATGAACGCGGACCATGAAGTCGACGTGCTCGTCATCGGTGCCGGTGCCGGCGGCATGGCCGCGGCGCTGGCTGCACAGGCACAGGGCGCCAGCGTATTGATTGTCGAGAAGACCGACCGCATCGGCGGCTCGACCGCGGTGTCGGGCGGCGCGGTGTGGGCGCCGCTGAACGCACAATCCGCCGGCGCCGGCCACCCTGACAGCTTCGACAAGGCCTGGACCTACCTGCGCGAGACCGTCGGCG
Organism: Pseudomonadota bacterium; assembly: GCA_963205115.1. Classification (GTDB taxonomy): domain Bacteria; phylum Pseudomonadota; class Gammaproteobacteria; order Burkholderiales; family Burkholderiaceae_C; genus Rubrivivax. The sequence continues at coordinate 35,011 of CAUJHV010000059.1, forward strand.
ATGCCGCGCCGGCCGAGATGCAGAAAGCCTTTCTGCAATCCTGCGCCGAGGCCGTGTCCTGGTTCGAGGCGCACAGCGAGGTCAAGCTGGCCGCACGCACCTACTCGCCTGACTACTACCCCGACCGCGACGGTGCCGCCATGGGCGGGCGCTCGCTGGATCCGCTGATGTTCGACGGCCGGCTGCTCGGCCGCCAGCACTTCCGCGAACTGCGCGACCCGCTGCCCGAATTTGTGGTGCTGGGCGGCATGATGGTGACGATGACCGACGCCAAGCATTTGCTGGCGGTGACACGGTCGTTCACCTCGTGGAAAGAAGGCATGAAGCTGGTGCTGCGTTTTGCGGCCGACCGGCTGGGCGGCTGGCACCGCGGCACACGCCTGGTGCTGGGCAACGCGCTGGCGGCGCGCCTGTTCAAGAGTGTGATCGACCGCGACATCCCCTATTGGCTGAGCGCACCGCTGGAGCGGCTGCACAGTGAAGGCGGGCGCATCACCGGGGCCGTGGTGAACCGCGCAGGCCGCGCGGTGCATGTACGCGCCCGCCGCGGCGTGGTGGTGGCCACCGGCGGATTCCCGTGGAGCGAATCGTTGCGGCGCGAGCTCTATCCACAGCCCACGGGGCCGTGGTCGATGACGCCGCAGGGCAATGCGGGCGACGGCATCGCTGCCGCGCGCTCCGCAGGTGCGGCGTTAGGTACCGGACATGCCAGCCCGGCCTTCTGGGCGCCGGTGTCGGTGCTCAAGCGCGCAGACGGCACGGAAGTGCGCTACCCGCACCTGGTGTGGGACCGCGCCAAGCCCGGCCTGATGGCCGTGAATGCCGCCGGCCAGCGCTTCGTCAACGAATCCACCTCGTACCACGAGTTCGTGCTGGCGATGTACCGCTCGCACCGGCAGGTCCCCACCTTCCCGGCCTTCCTGGTGTGTGACGGCGACTTCATGGAACGCTGGGGCATGGGCCTGGCGCTGCCGGGCGGACGACCGCGCGAACACCTGGTGCGCGCGGGCTACCTGTACCGCGCCGACAGCCTGGCGGCGCTGGCCGTGCAATTGGGCGTCGATGCCGCGGGTCTGCAGGAATCCGCCACTCGCTTCTCGGGTTATGCACAGACCGGCCAGGACCCCGAATTCGGCAAGGGCAGCACCGCCTACAACCGCTACCTGGGCGACGGCGAGCACCAACCCAATGCCTGCCTGGGCACCTTGCAGAAGGCGCCGTTCTATGCGGTGAAGGTCTACGCGGGCGACATCGGCACCGCCTGCGGCATCCGCTGCAACCCGCAGGGCCAGGCGCTGGATGCACAAGGCCAGGTCATTCCCGGCCTGTACGCCGCCGGCAACGACATGCACTCCGTGATGGGTGGCCAATACCCTGCGCCAGGCATCACACTCGGGCCTGCACTCACCTTCGGCTGGCTGGCCGGGCGGCATGCCGCCGCGGCCGAGCCGGCAGCCACCCACACGCGGCCCGTGGCCGCCACCGCCTGAGGAAACACGCCATGAAGATCCTGTTCTCCCCGACCTCGCCCTACGTGCGCAAGTGCCTGGTGTCTGCCCACGAACTGGGCGTGATCGGCCGCGTGCAGCTGTTGCCATCGAACGCGCACCCCATCAACCGCGACCGCGAAATCATCGCCAACAACCCGCTGGGCAAGGTGCCCACCTTCTTCACCGACGACGGCCTGGTCCTCTACGACAGCCGCGTGATCTGCGAGTACCTGGACACCACCGCCGGCGGCACCCTCTTCCCGCGCAGCGGCGCGGCACGCTGGCAGGCGCTGACGATGCAATCGCTGGGCGACGGCATGCTGGACGCCGCGCTGCTGGCGCGCTACGAAGACGTCACACGCCCCGAGGCCCAGCGCTGGCCCGAGTGGCGTGCGGGCCAGCTCGACAAGGTGCAGACCTCGCTGCAGCACCTGCAGGCCCATCCGGCGCTGCTGGGCTCACAGGCCGACATCGGCACCATCGCCGTCGGCTGTGCGCTGTGGTACCTGGACCTGCGCTTTGCGGAACTGGGCTGGCGCGAGCAGTACCCGGCCGTGGCGGCGTGGTATGCGGGCTTCAGCCAACGGCCGAGCATGGCGGCCAGCTGGAGTCTTTGACGGCGGGGTGCTGCGCGCCGGCTGGCTGCGCGGCATGCGTCGCATGCCGATGATCGCGCGCGTCGCGATGCCGTGCGTGCGGTGACGACCTGGCGCTTCGACCGCGAGGGAACGCTTCAGGGAAGTCGGGTCAAGGCCGCGCGAACTTGCGGTACCGACCACGAGCAGGCATGGGTCGGCGACGGCTTTCGGGTATGGTTTGAAACCACCTTGCCCAGGGACCTGCCCCATGATCCTCGTCGGCCAATATGACAGCCCTGTCACTCGCCGCGTCGCCGTGGCGCTGCACCACTACGGCATGCCCTTCACCCGTGACACGCGCTCGATCTTTGGAGATGCGCAGGCTGTCGCGAAGATCAGCCCCTTGACTCGCATTCCGGCCCTCGTCCTGGACGACGGCGAGGTGCTGATCGACAGCGCGGCGATCCTTGATTACCTCGACGAGCAGGCGGGTGACGCTGCGTTGATCCCTGGCGCCGGCCCCGCCCGCCGACGCGTGCTCCAGATGACGGCCCTGGCCCAAGGCACCCTCGAAAAGGTCGGGGCCGTGGTCTACGAAAGGCACTTCCATGCCCCCGAGCATCGAAGCACAGCATGGCTTGACCGCTGCCTCGGCCAGGCCCGCGCCGGCCTGGATGAACTGGCGCGCCGCCTTGCCACACCCTTTGCTTGCGGCCCGACCCTCACCCATGCCGATGTCATGATCACCACGCTGATCTGGTACATGCAGGACCGGATGGGTGACGTGCTTTCGCACGCCGCCCATGCCGACCTGATCACCTTGGCGGCGCGCTGTGAACGCCTGCCTGCCTTCCGCGCAGCCGCCCTGAGTGAATTCGAAAAGATGCCGCGCAGCTGAGATGTTAGGCAAAGGGTGGCGTCGTGAAGGCTGCTGTGGGCCAGAACTGACGATCGCTGCGGTGCAGCCTCCTAGGCCCGCTGTTGAGGTGGTTCTGGAACTTGCAGTCTCGGCCAGAAGGAGACATTCGCGCTGCAGCTCCTGAGGCGACAGTCAACGACGGAGCGTGGATGACAGGGCATTGGAACGACCCGAGAATGGCAGCGATGTCCCTCTCCGAAGTCCCTCACTACAACCTGGCCCGCTTCGACTTTGTGTCCATCCGGCTCGCGGTGGCGTGTGCACGCACGGGGAACCTGACGGAGGCGGCACGCGAGTGCAACCTGGTGCTGCCGGCAGCCAGCCGACGCCTTCGCGATCTGGAAAGGGCGCTTGGTGGGCCGCTCTTCGAGCGCCACTCGCGCGGCGTCACGCCCACGGCGCTGGGGCTGGCCTTCATGAAGCGGGGCATGGCCATCCTGCAGGAACTCGACAACCTGCTGATCGAACTGGCCGACGCGCGCCAGGGCGTGGTGCGTCACGTGCACGTCTGCGCTGGCACGGCCGCCATCACCCAGTTCCTGCCGTCGCTGCTGGCCGAGTACGCGGAATTGCGCCCCGAGGTTCAGGTGGAACTCGAGGAGCAGGTCTCGCAGCAGGTCGTGGCCACGGTGCGTGAGGGGCGTGCCGACCTGGGTGTTTTCGTCGCCGGGCCCGATGTCCGGGGCCTGGATGTGCGCGACTTCCGCAACGACGAACTGGTGCTGATCCTTCCCGCGGGCCACCGGCTTGCCGGCCGCAGCGCCCTGGCCTTCGCCGACACGCTGGACGAGCACTGGATCAGCCTGAACGCCGGTGCAGCCATGCTGCAAGCCCAGCAGCAGGCGGCCATGGCGGCAGGGCGGCCATTCAAGCTGCGCATGCAGGTGCGCAGCTTCGACGCCGTTGGCCACATGGTGGCCTCAGGCCTGGGAATCGCGGCGCTGCCCAAGGGTGCGGCACTGCCCGTCGTGCGGGCCATGAAGCTGCAGTGGCGCCCGCTGTCCGACGCGTGGGCGACGCGCCAACTGCAGATGGCGATCCGGCCGGATGCCGACGCGACCGTGGTCGCCCTCAGGGATTTCCTGCTCCCGACTTCGCAGACTGCTAAGTCTGACCGCGCCAGATTCAAATAGTCACGCAAGCCTGGTGGCCAGAGACTGCCGCCATGCCTTCCGACTCCACCGCCAACGCTGGCGCCACCACGTCGCCCGCAGCACTGGCCGGTCTGAAGGTCTTGGAACTGGGCCAGCTCATCGCCGGGCCGTTCGCCGCCAAGACCTTGGCTGACTTCGGCGCCGACGTCATCAAGATCGAAGCGCCCGGCGCGGGCGATCCACTGCGCAAGTGGCGGCTGCTGAAGGATGGCACCTCGGTGTGGTGGCAGGCCCAGTCGCGCAACAAGCGCTCCGTGGCGCTGGACCTGCGCACGCGCGAAGGCCAAGAGGTAGTGCGCCAGTTGGCCCTGGATGCGGACGTGCTCATCGAGAACTTCCGCCCCGGCGCGATGGAAGAGTGGAACCTCGGGCCCGATGAGCTGTTGGCTGCCAATCCGCGCCTGATCATGCTGCGCATCAGCGGCTATGGCCAGACCGGGCCCTACCGCAACCGCCCGGGCTTTGGCGTGGTGGCCGAGGCCATGGGTGGCTTGCGGCACCTCACCGCCGAGCCCGGCCGTGTGCCCGTGCGCGTGGGTGTGAGCATCGGCGACACCCTGGCCGCGCTGCATGGGGTGATCGGCATCCTGCTGGCACTGCAGCATCGCCATGCCAGCGGCCGTGGGCAGGTGATCGACGTGGCGCTGTACGAGGCCGTCTTCAACTGCATGGAAAGCCTGCTGCCCGAATACAGCGCCTTCGGGGCGGTGCGCGGGCCGGCAGGCAGTGCGCTTCCTGGTATCGCCCCGAGCAATGCGTACCGCTGCAGCGACGGCCATGTGCTGATTGCCGGCAACGGCGACAGCATCTTCAAGCGCCTGATGCAGGCTCTGGGCCGTGCCGATCTGGCCGCCGACCCCGCGCTGGCCGACAACGCCGGACGGGTGGCGCGTGTGAGCGAATTGGACGCGGCCATCGACGCATGGACCGGGCCGCGCACGGTGAGCGATGTGCTGACAGCACTGGAAGCCGCGGGCGTGCCCGCCGGACGCATCTACACCGTGGCCGACATTGCGCACGATCCCCACTACCAGGCGCGCGGCATGTTGGTGCCCAGCGCCCTGGCCGATGGCAGCGAGATCCTGTTGCCGGGCATCGTGCCCAGGCTCTCGCGCACCCCCGGCAGCCACCGCCAAGCTGCGCCCACCCTGGGACAGCACACGCAACAAGTGCTGGATGAACTGGCTGCACGTGCAACTGCCAACCTGCCCCCCTCGCGAACGGAGCAACCGAAATGAACCCTGTGCGTTCCCTCAAGTCCTTGTCTTCGCTGCTGGCTGCGATGGCGGCTGCGGCCACACTCGGCGGCTGCGCCACCGGCCCTGCCGGCGTGCTGCCGGCAGTCAAGGAAATGGGCAGCTTCCACGTCGGTGGCCGCCAGGTCACGCTGGCGGGGCTGCCAGAAAAGGAGATCGTCTACAGCCCGGGCTCACCGCCGCAGCGCTTGAACCCCAATGGCGACTTTTCCGTCGAGCAGATGTACGCGCGCTACACCCGGCTCGAGCAGCCCAAGGGCCGTGTGCCGCTGCTGCTATGGCATGGTGGCGGCCTGTCGGGCGTGACCTTCGAGACCAAGCCCGATGGCGGCGCCGGCTGGGAGATGTTCTTCCTGAAGGAAGGTTGGGACGTGTTCGTCAGCGACGCCATGGAGCGCGGGCGCGCCTCCTGGGCGCGCTATCCGGAAGTGTTTGCCACAGAGCCGGTGTTCCGCACCAAGAAGGAAGCCTGGGAGCTGTTCCGCTTCGGCAAGGCCTATGCGACCGATCCGGCCCAGCGCACCGCGATGCCCGGCACGCAGTTCCCGCTGGCCGCGTTCGACCAGTTCACCAAGCAGAGTATTCCGCGTTGGGCGACCAACGACGCCACTACGCAGAAGGCCTATGACGAGTACGTGGAGAAGGTCTGCCCTTGCGTGATCGTCGTACACAGCCAGGGTGGCAACTTCGCCTTCAACGCCGCGCTGAAGAACCCGTCGAAGATCAAGGCCCTGGTGGCGGTGGAGCCCAGCGGTTCGCCCGACCCTGACAAGGCCGACCTGACCCCGCTGCGCGGCATACCCATGCTGTGGGTGTGGGGCGACTATGTCGGCGAAGTGCCTTTCTGGCGCAGCGTGCGCGAACGCCAGGATCGCTTCATGGCTGCACTCAACCGCGCGGGCGGTCAGGGTGAGCTGTTGGACCTGCCGGCGCGCGGCATCAAGGGCAACAGCCACATGATGATGATGGACCGCAACTCCGACGAGATCGCGGGCCTGATCCAGCAATGGCTGAAGGTGCGCGGCCTGAGCCGCTGAGGTTGCTGCACCTGCAGAGGCTCCGATGCAAAGAATCCATTTCAACGAAGTCGTCACGCGCGACGGCTTCCAGAACGAACCCGCCTTCGTGCCCACCGACGCCAAGGTGGCGTTGATCGACGAACTCAGCGCGTGCGGCTACGCGAAGGTCGAGGTCACTTCGTTCACGTCGGCCAAGGCCATCCCCATGCTGCGCGACGCCGAGGAGGTGATGGGCCGCATCCGCCGCGTGCCTGGCGTCGAGACCACGGTGCTCGTTCCGAACGTGCGGGGCGCCGAACGCGCGCTGGAGTCCCGCGCCGACGAGCTGAACCTGGTGATATCCACCTCTGAGACACACAACCTGGCCAACCTGCGCATGCCGCGCGAGAAGAGCTTTGCAGGCCTGCGCGACGTGATCGCGATGGCCGCTGGCCGCGTGCCGGTGAACGTGTCGCTGTCGGCCTGCTTCGGCTGCCCGATGGAGGGCGATGTGCCCGCCGACGAGGTGCTTCGCTGGGCCGGGCGCTTTGCAGACCTGGGCGTGCGCGGCCTGACGATCTGCGACACCACCGGCATGGCGCACCCGGCGCAGGTTTCGCGCATGGCCCGGCTGCTGCGCGATCGCTTCAGTGGCCTGCAACTCACGCTGCACTTCCACAACACCCGTGGCATGGGGCTGGCCAATGTGCTGGCCTCGGTGCAGGAAGGCATCGACCGCTTCGACGGCTCACTCGGTGGCCTCGGTGGCTGCCCGTACGCACCAGGCGCCACCGGCAACATCTGCAGCGAGGACGCCATCCACATGCTGCACGCGATGGGCTTCGAGACCGGGATCGATCTGCCGCGGCTACTCGCTGTCGCACGACGGCTGCCCGAGGTCGTGGGCCACGACGTGCCAGGCCAGGTGGCCAAGGCCGGGCTCATCACCGACCTGCATCCCGCCCCGTCCTACGTCGCCGAACTGCGGAGCCCACTCTCATGATCGACCACCTCGACCATCTCGTGCTCACCACTGCGCGCCGTGAGGCTTGCGTGGACTTCTACACCCGCGTGCTGGGCATGCAGTTGGAAAGCTTTGTCGGCGGCACGCCTCCGGTGGAGCGACAGGCCCTCAAGTTCGGCAACCAGAAGATCAACCTGCATGTACAGGGCAGCGAGTTCGAACCCAAGGCGCATCTGCCGGTGCCTGGTGCGTTGGACCTGTGCTTCATCGCCTCGATTCCGCTGGCGCAGGTGATCGAACGGCTGAAGGCCGCGAACTGGCCCATCGTCGAAGGCCCGGTTATGCGCACCGGGGCCACGCAGAAGATCCGCTCCGTCTACGTGCGCGACCCGGACTTCAACCTGATCGAAATCTCTGAACTGGCCTGAACACCAGGAACGCCCTATGAGCACCCGCCCTGCGCTGGCCTTCGCCTGCGCCCACATGACCGACGAGCGGCTGTACGGGCACCAGATCGCCGCGCTGCAGGCCACGCACGATTGCCAGGTGTTCGTCTTTCGCGACCACGATTCCATGACCGGCATGGCGCAGCAGGTGCTGTCGGCCATGCCGCAGCGCTTCACGCTGATCGGCCTGTCGCTGGGAGGTTATGCCGCGTTTGAAGTGATCCGGCAGGCACTGGAGCGCCTGGAGCGCCTGGTGCTCATCGACACCACGGCAGTGGCGGACCATCCCGCACGCCGCGAAGGGCGGCACAAGGACATTGCCACCGTGCAGCAAGGCGGCATCGAGGCCTTGATCCCCGAACTGCCCGCGCGCTGGTTGTTGCCGGCGCATGTGGGCCACCCGGCGCTCCTCCGCCTGATGGGCGAGATGGCGCGCAGCGTCGGCGCGCACGGCCAGTTCAACCAGCAGACCGCCATGCTCGGGCGCCCAGATTCGCATGCCGATCTGGCCCGCGTTCGCGTGCCCACGCTGGTGATGTGCGGCAGGCAAGACCCCGTGACGCCGCTGGCCGACCACGAGGCCATGGCTGCGTGTTTGCCCGTCGCGCGGCTGGCAGTGATCGAAGACTGCGGGCACCTCTCGACCATCGAACAACCCGATGCGGTGACGGCAGAGCTAACCGCCTGGTTGCATAGCACCGCCTGATTCACCCTTCGCGATTCTTCCTTCGGAGCCCTCATGCAAAGACGAACCCTGATCGCTTCCTTTGGCGCTGCGGCACTGACAGCCCACCCGGCACTGCGCGCCCAGGGCGCCTATCCGCAAAAGCCCATCACGCTGGTCGTGCCAAGCGCGCCGGGGGGCACCACCGACTTCACCGCACGGCTCATTGCCGACAGCCTGTCGCGCGCACTCGGGCAGCCGGTGGTCGTGGACAACAAGGCGGGCGGCGCCGGCAACATCGGCAACCAGTTCGTCGCCAAGGCCAAGCCCGACGGCTACACACTGCTGGTGGCTTACAGCGGCTACCAGGTCGGCAACCCGCACTTGTTTGCGAAAGCGGGCTGGGACCCGATCAAGGACTTCACCCCCGTGGCGATGCTGACGCGGGCGCCCCAGGTCATCGTCACGAAGGCCGACCTACAGGCGAACACGCTGGCCGAACTGGTGACCTATGCCAAGGCGAACCCGGGCAAGTTGAACTATGCATCCTCGGGCAACGGGTCGATCCAGCACATTGCGGGCGAACTGTTCAAACAGCTAACCGGCACCTTCATCACCCACATACCCTACCGCGGCGCCGGGCCGGCCGTGCAGGACCTGATGGGCGGGCAGGTCGATCTGTTCATCACGACACCGGCGTCGGTGGTGCAGCATGTCAAGGCTGGCAAGCTGAAGGCGCTGGCCGTGACCAGCACATCGCGCCTAGTGGCGCTGCCCCAGGTGCCCACTGCGGTGGAGGCGGGCCTCAAAGGCTTCACGCTCGATTCGTGGTTCGCGCTCTACGGCCCCGCCGGGCTGCCGGCCGAGGTGGTGCAGACCCTCAGCACCGAGGTCGGCAAGATCCTGGCGATGCCCGAGACGCGGCGCCGGTCCGAAGAGTCGGGCACCACGGTCGAGCAGATGAACCCGGCGCAACTGGCCGAGTTCACCCGCAAGGAGCTGGACTACTGGGGCAAGGTCATCAAGTCGTCAAAGATCACCGCCGAGTAGGTCGTGAGGATCGTCTTTCTCGACCGCGACACGCTCCCGCCACAAACCCGTCTGCGCGCGCCGGGCTTCGATCACGAACTGGTTTGCCATGGCCGCACCTCGGCCGCAGAGGTCGCGAATCGCATCGCCGATGCAGACATCGTGCTGGTGAACAAGGTGCGCCTGGACGCGCACGCGATCGCCGCAGCATCGAGGCTGAAGTTCATCGCAGTTGCCGCAACGGGCACGGACAACATCGACATGGCCGCCTGCCAGGAGCGCGGCATCGTCGTGAGCAACATCCGCAACTACGCGGTGCACACGGTGCCGGAGCACACGTTCGCACTGATCTTTGCGCTGCGCCGAAGCATCTGCGCCTACCGTGATGCCGTGCGCGCGGGACGCTGGCAGGAATCCGGCCAATTCTGTTTCTTCGACTTCCCGATCCGAGACCTGGCGGGCTCGACTCTGGGTGTGATCGGCGATGGCGTGCTGGGACAGGCCGTGGCTGCCATCGGGAGAGCTTTGGGCATGCGCGTCGTCATGTCGGCCTTCAAGGGCCGAGCCGACATGGGCATGCTCTACACGCCATTCGATCGCGTGCTGGCGGAGTCGGACGTGATCACGCTGCATTGCCCGTTGCTGCCGCAGACGTGCCACCTGATCGGGGCTGCGGAATTCGCAGCCATGGCCCGTGCGCCACTGCTGGTGAACACCGCGCGCGGTGGGCTCGTGGACGAAACTGCCGTAGGACCGGCGTTGGCATCCGGACAGATCTCGGGCGCCGCTTTCGACGTCGTCGCAGGCGAGCCGCCAGCCCCCGGCCACCCGTTCATGGCGCTTCTGAATCGCCCCGACTTCATCCTGACACCCCATGTGGCCTGGGCCAGCGACGAAGCCGTTCAGGCCCTGGCAGACCAACTGGTCGGAAACGTCGAGGCATTTGTGCGCGGTGTCCCACGGCACCTCGTGAGTGTGTGACAGTCTTGCAGCTACGCCGCTAGGTTGCGCCGCAAGTCGGGTCGGCAGGCACCGGTCGGCTTTAACCCAGGCAGGTCAAGTCGTCGGAGTACAGGGCTGCCAAACAACTGACCACTTTCAAGGTGGCGAACTTCGGCTCAGGGTCGCGATAAGCCTGCCGTCCCGAGCAGAACCGGCCGTTCGCGACCAGCGTCGGGGCAGCGTCAATCGCATGACAGCGGACCGCACCACAGCGTCTTCGCTGACTCGGGACAGGCCCTGCGCATCCCGCGCGGCGGGACGCTTCAAACCCAGCCCTGCCGCCACACCTGGGGGTCGGTCAAGTCGCGCCAGTCCAGTTGCCGCACGCGCCCCGAGTGCACGGCTTCAAGCTCGATCTGCTCGATGCGCATGGCAGGCGGCTCGGGCTCGATCACCCGCACCACCACGAAGTGCTTCTCGCGGTTAAAGGGCTGCACGGCGGTCCATTTGCTCAGCAGCAACTTCTTCGGGCTGAGCAGGTTGCGGCGTGCAGGCACGACGGCTGGCGTCGCTTCAGTTGGCGTGGCGGTCGGGGTCGGCCGGGTCTTCAAGACGTGGCAGCCCTGCGCCGATCACGCTCGTCGGCTTCGAGCCGGGCGTCTTCGATCTCGCGCAGCACGGCGCTCAGGTCCACGGCGCCCGGCCGGGTTGTGGTGTCGCTGCCGGTGGTGGGCTCGTTCACGCCCATCGACTGCACGGGCAACTCGCCGCGTACGCTGCGTAGGAGGTGCGCTTCCTTCTGCGCCTGCGTGCCGCTGAACACGATAGCGTTCATCACGTACATCTGCCCATGGCAGGCACCGGAGTTGCCGCCGCTGCGGTTGATCTCCTCCATGATGACCGAGGCCTCGGCCATCGACAGGCCCGGGCCGCCAAACTCCTGCGGGATCAGCGCGGCCAGCCAGCCGGCCTTCGTCAGCGCATCGACAAAGGCTTCGGGGTAGCCGCGCTGCTCGTCGATGCGGCGGTGGTACGCGGCGGGGAACTGGGCGCAGAGGTCGCGCACGGCGTCGCGGATGGCCTGATGCGGGTCAGAGGCGGATGACAAGCGCAGGGGTGCGGTCTGCGGCGTGAATCGGCCGGGCTATCGTAGTGCGGGACATACCCGTGACGGTCATTCGCCGCAGGTGCTGCCTGCAGAAGCCCCCCGGTGCCGCTCACGCGCCGAACTGCACGCACCGCATGCTCAGCGTCCCCGCCTGAAACCCCTCGAACACACTGACCGCCTTCTCACCCGCCGCGTCCGAAGCGCCCAGTGCATAGAGAAACGGGTAGTAATGGTCCGGTGTCTGCACGGCCGTGGCCGCAGCGTCGCCGGCCAGCCGCGTGTAGTTGACCAGCCCGAAGTCGTTGCGCGTGGCCAGGGCCTGCTTGACGGCGTCGTCGAAGGCCTGCGCCCACGGTCGGCTGGCGGTGGGCGAAAGCCCCTCGATGCGGTCCGTCGCCCGCAGGTTGTGCACGACATTCCCGCTGCCGACGATCAGCACGCCCTTGTCGCGCAAGGCCGCCAGTTCGCGCCCGACCGCGTGGTGAAAAGCCGCGGGTTTGTCGTAGTCGATGGAGAGCTGGAAGACCGGGATATCCGCGGCCGGATAGACGTGGTGCAGCACCGTCCATGTGCCGTGGTCCAGGCCCCATTCCTGCGTCGGCTGCACCTTGGCGCGCTTGACCACGGCCATCGCTTCACGCGCCAATGCGGGCGAGCCGGGCGCCGGGTATTGCATGTCGAACAGGGGCTGGGGGAAGCCGCCGAAGTCGTGGATGGTTTTGGGCCGCTCCTGCACGCCCACCGCCGTGACGCCCGGCGTGAGCCAGTGGGCTGACACCACGAGGATGGCCTTGGGCCGCGGCAGCTGCGCGCTCCAGCCACGCAGGAAGCGGCTGAAGGCGTTGTCCTGGATCGCATTCATGGGGCTGCCATGGCCGATGAACAGCACGGGCATGCGCCGCGTCACCGGCTCGGCCGCCGCGGCGACTTCCGCCAGCGTGGACAGCGCGCCCAACGCGGCCAGCGGCAGTGCGGTTCTCAGGACGTGTCGGCGGTGCATCTTGGACATGGTTTCAGGGCGTGCTTCGGGTGGCGGGGTTGGGTTTTGGCGGATACACCACCTCGCCACGCTCCAACATGCCGATGAACTTGTCGATGCGTGCCTGGCGGGTCTTGGCGGTCCTGGCGTCCTGGATGCGGTACAGCACCGCGTAGCGGTTGGCGCCGGAGAGTGTGGCGAAGAAGGCCTTGGCGGCGGGACGGGCGTCGAGCGCCGCCTGCAGGTCGGCCGGCACCTCGGCCTTGCTCGGCGGTGCGTAGGCACCGTCCCAGCGGCCGTCCTGCCGTGCGGCGTCGATCTGCTTCATGCCGGCGGGCGAGACGCGGCCTTCGGCCATCAGCCGCGTGACCGTGCTGCGGTTGATCTCCGACCAACGGCTCTTGGCCGAACGGGGCGTGAAGCGCACGAGCCAGAACCGGTCGTCGAAGGGGTTGAGCTGGCCGTCGATCCAGCCATGGCACAAGGCCACTTCGACGGCCGCCGGCTTGCCGACACAGGGCACGCCGGCCCCCTTCTTGGCCAGCTTCAGCCACAAGCCCTTGCTGTCTGCGGGTTGCCCGCGTATCCACTTCTCGAAGAGCGCCGCCGAGGCGAAGGCCAGCACGGGCAGGCCTGCATGGCTGTGCGTGTCAACACGCGAGGGGTCGGCTGCGGGCAAGGCAAGGCTCCGAGGTGGCAAAGCCGCAAGTGTCCGTCGACGCAGGGCCCGCGTCACGCGGTCGGGCAAGCGCGATCAGCGCCGTGCGCGTCGAATCAGGGCGTCGGCCACCTGCAGTGCACGCTCTTCGCCGTCTGCCTGCGCCGGCGAGGTCAGGTAGCGGCCCTGGACGGCCAGCGTGGGCACGCCCTCGATGTGGTACGCCGCGAACAGCTGGTTGGCCTCGCGGATCCGCGCGGCGACACCAAAACTCTTCATCGCATCCGCCAGCTTGGCCGCATCGATGCCGTTGGCCCGGGCGAAGCCGGCCAGACCCGCCTCGGTATCCAGCCGCAGGCGCTGCACATGCACAGCCTGGAAGACCTTGAGCTGGATGCCCGCGTCGATGCCTAACGCGTAGAGCGCGTAGTAGAGCTTCTGCAGCGGCACCTGGGCATCCTGCCAGGCCACGGGAACGCGAACGAAGCTCACATCGGCCGGCAGCTTCTTCACCCAGGCCTCGAGCCGGGGTTCGAACGCGTTGCAATGCGGGCACCAGTAGCCGAAGAATTCGATCACCTCGATCTTGCCGGGTGCGGTGGTCTGGAGCACGGGTGTCGACAATCGGGTGTAGTCCTTGCCCTCCACGGGTTCGTCGGCCGCCCAGGCGGGGCGCAGCAGCGACGGTGTGGCACACAGGCCCAGCGCAAAATCACGGCGGTTCATGGTGCTCCCTGGTGGTGGATCAGCAGGCCGCTGAACGGCGCGACGTGCAGCGCACTGCGGCCACGGCTTCAGGCCCCGTTCATCTTGCTCAGGAAGGCCCGGATGCGATGCGCATTCGCGCCAAAGTCGCTGCCGCCGACGCGGGACTCCGAACGCACGTCGACGACGCTGCCCGTGGGCTGCGGCCGCACGCGGATCACGATGTCGTCCTTGAAGCCGAAGAGCAGCGTCGTGTCGGTGGCCTCGATGCGCAGGTCGCCGGGCGACACGCTCAGGATGTGCCAGCCCATCGCGCGGGCAGCACGCTCGGCACGTGCAAAGGCTTCGGGCGGCGCGACGTCCAGTTTCAGCGGCACGATGTCCGGGTAGCCGCGCCGCTGTTCGGCCGCCGTCTGCGGCAGGTAGGTCACCGGATTGGGCGCCCCCTTGCGGGCTTCCAGCGCGACGACAAATGCCGGCGGATCGACGGTGTCCGTGCTGACATCATGGATGTGGGGCAGCGTCTGGAGCCGCCCATACATGAACAGCGGCGGGCCGGCCACGAGTGCGTTGAGCACGATGGCGACCACGGCCAGCGGCCGGGCGCGGCGCGCGCCACTGCGCAGCAGCAGCACCAGGGCCGCCACCGCCACGATCAGCCCGACGACCGCGGCAGCGGCGGCCCCTCCCATGGTCTTCAAGCCTGCCCCCAGCGACAGCCAATCGAGCCGATAGCCCGGGCCCGCCAGCAGGGCCGCCGCGCCGCTGATCAGTCCCACAGCCAGCGCAAGGCGCGCGAGCAGGGCACCCAGCCGCGCGCGTGTTCCGGGCCTGCGTGTCTGCATGTCGGTCATGGTGCGGGGCATCGGGCCAGAGGGTGGAAGAACCCGCGATGATCCCGCGTCTGGCTTGTGCCCTGTGGCGCCGCGGATACTGGCCCGGTGCTCGAGCAGGCACGGTCCGACGTGGTGTCGCATGCGTACGCCACAGACGCCATTGCCCGCTGTCGCCCCGGACTTGGGTGTCGCATGCCGCAGCATGCCAGTCCCGCGCTCTTCTTGGTCGCGGGAACTGTTGCGGCGCGTGCAGAGTCTACGCACCAACTGTGCAGCATCAGAGGCCGTCGCCGACATGGATGTCGACGCCGATGTCGCGGTGTGCCTCGTGAGTTGTTTTGTCCCTCGAGTCCTGTCGCACGAACGTCCGTCAGCCCCTGCACGCGCGGCTGCCGAGGCCGACACGCGTGACGTGCCGCGGCGCGCGCACACCTTCATCCGTCAAGGAGTCACCATGAAGTTGCTTCCATCCGCCCTCCGGGTCGCCACGCTGGTTTTCGTCGCTTCGTTCGCCACCGCCATGGGCGCGCAAGCCCAGGGGGTCGTCAAGGGCATCACGGAAAGCACCGATCCAGCCAAGGCGGCCGCCGTCGAGCGCCAGGTGCAGGAACTGAAGGCACAGCCGGCGAAGGCCGCTGCCGACAAGACCTCGGCCTTCATCGTCCGCGGGAAGACCGACGCGGGCTACGGCTTCCTGTCCGGCGGCATCAGCATCAAGGACCGCACGACCATGCATGCCGAGCGCAAGGGCTACAGCCTGTGGGTGGCCACCGTGGCCAAGCCGTCTGGTGCGTACCTGAGCGACGCCAAGTTGCGCATCGTGAATCTCGACGGCAAGAAGACCGTGGTCGAGCGGACGATGGACGGACCCTGGTTCTTCGTCGCCTTGCCGGCAGGTCGCTACCAGATCACGGCAACCGTGCCGCCAGACGGCCCGGATGCCGCGCACACACTCACGACCGACGTCAAGGTCGCGCGCAGCGGTCAACGTCAAGCCGTGCTGCGCTTTGCCTCGTCGGCCAAGGTCGGGCCCGAGATGGTGAGTCCGTTCGGCGGCAATCCCTTCGGCAAGCCACCCGCCGGCAAGTGACGGCTGAACGCCGCCCTTGTCCGTAGCCGGCACCCGAGGTTCTGCGACCCGCCCGCAGGCCCCTGCCGGCGCTTGCGCGGCGCGCATCGGCCGCCCATCTGGCGCAGGCCGTGCCGCTCGCCACGCGAACACCCAACGCTCCACATCAACGGCCTCGTCGCAGTCGCCGCGGCATTGCCACCAATTTTCTTGCACCTTCAGACCAACATCTTTGCCACCACCGCGGCACCTGCGGCGCTAGTATTTCCCGGCGCATCCCGGCAGGAGAGAAACATGACAACGATGCCGCAACGGGATCCTGCCCTTCAACGAACCCCTCTACCCGCCGAGGCCGCGCGTCGGCCGATCTGCCGCCGGGTACCGGGTCCGCCGTGAACGTGGCCCCGCCAGACGTGCATGCGCTGCGCTTGACAACCACGGTCACCACACGCCCATGGAGACATCGACATGAAGACTTTGAAGTACCTGGTTCTTGCCCTGGCCGCAGCCGCCTCATCGGGTGCACAGGCAGACATCAACATCGGCGTGACGCTGTCGACCACCGGACCCGCTGCGTCACTGGGCATCCCGGAGAAAAACACCGTGGCCCTGCTGCCCAAGGAAATCGGCGGGCAGAAGATGCACTACATCGTGCTGGACGACGC
Organism: Pseudomonadota bacterium; assembly: GCA_963205115.1. Taxonomy (GTDB): domain Bacteria; phylum Pseudomonadota; class Gammaproteobacteria; order Burkholderiales; family Burkholderiaceae_C; genus Rubrivivax. The sequence goes on from CAUJHV010000059.1 coordinate 51,471, forward strand.
GTCCGACCCGACGGTTGCGGTGGCCAACACACGCAAGTTCATCACCGAGGACAAGGTCGACGCGATCCTGGGCTCCAGCACCTCGCCCAATTCGCTGGCCATGCTCGACGTCATCGCCGAGACCAAGACGCCCACGATTTCACTGGGGGCGTCTTCGCGCATCGTCGAGCCGATGGACGCCAAGCGCCACTGGATGTTCAAGGTGCCGCAGAACGACATCATGATGTCGCTGGCCATCGCCGAGCACATGGCCAACCACGGCGTCAAGACGGTGGGATTCATCGGCTTCAACGACGCCTATGGCGAAGGCTGGTCGCAGGAATTCGGCAAGGCCGCCGGCCTGAAGAAGCTGCAGGTCGTGGACAGCGAGCGCTACAACCGCAACGACACCTCCGTCACCGGCCAGGTGCTCAAGCTGATGGCCGCGCGGCCCGACGCGATCCTGATCGCCGGCTCCGGCACACCCGCTGCCTTGCCTGAAAAGGCGCTGCGCGAACGGGGCTACACCGGCAAGATCTACCAGACCCACGGTGTGGCCAATGCTGATTTCCTGCGCGTGGGCGGCAAGGACCTGGAAGGCACCTTCCTGCCGTCCGGCCCGGTGCTGGTGGCCAACCAGCTGCCCGACAGCAACCCGGTGAAGAAGTCAGCCTTGGCTTACGTCTCAGCTTATGAGGCAGCCTATGGCAAGGGCACGGTCTCGACCTTCGGCGCCCACATGAACGATGCCGGCCAGTTGCTGAAGGCGGCGATTCCGGTCGCGCTGAAGCACGCACAACCGGGCACGCCGGCATTCCGCGCCGCGCTGCGCGACGCCCTGGAAGGCGTGAAGGAGGTGAAGGGCGCGCACGGGATCTTCAACATGTCACCCACCGACCATCTGGGCCTGGACCAGCGTGCCCGCGTGATGGTGGAGATCGTCAACGGCACCTGGAAGTACCAGCCCTGAGCGGCACGCAAGCCCGCCATGGACCTGCAGATCGCGGCGCTGCTGGCACAGGACGGCGTCGTCAATGGGGCCATCTATGGCCTCATGGCCCTGGCCTTGGTGATCGTGTTCTCGGTGACACGGGTCATCTTCATCCCGCAGGGTGAATTCGTGGCCTACGGTGCGCTGTCGATGGCCGCGCTGCACGCCGGCCGCGTGCCGGCCACGCTGTGGCTGCTGCTGGTCCTGGGCGCCATGAGCCTGCTGGTGGAACTGTGGCGGCGGCAGCGCGGCGACACCGTGTACTGGCGCAGCGCGCTGGTGTGGGCGCTGCTCTTCCCGGCCTTGGCCGCGCTGGCGGTGTGGGTGCTGTGGCCGCAGTCGCTGCTGCTGCAAGCCCTGACCAGCCTACTCATCGTCGCGCCGCTGGGACCGCTGGTCTACCGGCTGGCCTTTCGCCCGCTCGCCGACGCCTCGGTGCTCGTGCTGCTGATCGTCGCCGTCGCGCTGCACGGCGTGATGGTCGGACTGGGCCTGCTGTTCTTCGGCGCGGAAGGTTCGCGCACGCCTTCGTTCTCGGATGCGCGCTGGGAGCTGGCCGGCCTGGTCATCAACGGCCGCGCGGTGGTCGTGGTGGCGGTCACCCTGGCGCTGGTCCTGGCGCTCTACGCCTTCTTCGAGCGTTCGTATGTCGGCAAGGCGCTACGCGCCACCGCGATGAACCGCGTCGGTGCCCGCCTGATGGGCATACCCACCGAGCTCTCGGGTGACCTGAGCTTCCTGCTCGCCGCGCTGATCGGCGCGGTCTCCGGCCTGCTGATCGCCCCGCTGACCACGATCTACTACGACACCGGTTTCATCATCGGCCTGAAGGGCTTCGTGGCGGCCATCATCGGCGGGCTTTCCAGCTACCCGATGGCGCTGGTGGGCGCGCTGCTGGTGGGGCAGCTGGAGTCCTTCTCGTCCTTCTGGGCCAGCGCCTTCAAGGAGGTCATCGTCTTCGCGATGATCGTGCCGGTGCTGTGGTGGCGTTCGCTGCGCACCCGTCACGTGGAGGACGAACAGTGAACCCTCGGCACCTGACCTGGGTCGCGGTGGCCGCTCTTCTGCTCAGTTGGGGTTTTCTGTCCGATTTCACGGTCACCGTGCTCAATTACATCGGCCTGTATGCGCTGGTGACCCTGGGCCTGGTGATGCTCACCGGCGTGGCCGGCATGATGTCCTTCGGCCAGGCGGCCTTCGTCGGCATCGGCGCGTATGCCACGGCCTGGCTGTGCACATCACCCGTGGTTGCGACGGTGGTGGGCGCGCCCGGCCTGCTGCCGTGGATGGGGCTGGGCCTGGGCCTGGCCTGCACGTTCGTGGTGGCCTGGTTCCTGGGCGCCATCACGGTGAAGCTCTCAGGCCACTTCCTGCCGCTGGGCACCATCGCCTGGGGCTTGAGCCTGTATTACCTCTTCGGCAATCTGGACATTCTCGGCGGGCAGACGGGCCTGGCCTCGCTGCCGCCGCTGGCCTTGGCCGGCTATTCCCTGGCCTCGCCGCGCGACCTGGGTCTGCTGATCTGGGCCGTGCTGCTGCTGGCCCTGTGGGCCACGCACAATCTGCTCGATTCACGCGAAGGACGGGCCATCCGTGCCCTGAAGTCGGGCCGCGTGTTGGCCGAGTCCATGGGTGTGGACACCGCCCGCCAGCGCATCAAGGTGTTTGTGCTGGCCGCCCTGCTGGCCGCGCTGTCGGGCTGGCTCTATGCGCACCTGCAGCGCTTCGTGAACCCCACGCCCTTCAACCTGAACATCGGCATCGAATACCTCTTCATGGCGGTGGTGGGCGGTGCCGGCCATCTGGGCGGCGCCATTCTGGGTGCTGCCGTGATCACGGTGCTGAAGGAGCGGCTGCAGGACTGGCTTCCCTGGCTGCTGGGCAGCAGCGGCAACTTCGAGGCCATCGTCTTCGGCGCGCTGATGATGTTCGTGCTGCAGCGTTATCCGCAAGGCCTGTGGCCCGCGCTGGCGCAACGGGTCAATCGCTGGCTCGTGCCCACGTCGCAGCCACCTGCCCCGGCACGGAAGAGGGCCGCGCCACTGGCACAGCGCCGCCTGCCTGCCAGGGGCGAGGTGCTGCTGCAGGCACGGCATCTGAGCAAGCGCTTCGGCGGCCTGCTGGCCAACAGCGCCATCGATCTGCAGCTCCAGGCCGGTGAGATCCACGCCCTGATCGGCCCCAATGGCGCGGGCAAGACCACCTTCTTCAACCTGGTCTCCGGCGTCGACGATCCCAGCGAAGGCCAGGTGCAGGTGCTGGGCCACGACATGCGCGGACGGCCGGCGCGTGCGTTCGCCGCGCTGGGCGTGTGCCGCACCTTCCAGCAGGTGCGGCTGCTGGGTGGCCTGTCGGTGCTGGACAACGTGGCGCTGGGCGCGCACCTGCGCGCACGGCGGGGTTGGTGGGCCGCGATGCTGCGCCTGGACCGCCGCGAGGAGGCCGCCCTGCGCGCGCAGGCCCTGCTGCAGATCGAACGCTGCGGCCTGGGCGCGCATGCCCATGCGCCAGCATCGTCCCTGTCGCTGGGCCAGCAGCGCGTGGTGGAGATCGCCCGCGCGCTCGCAGGCCAGCCCGCAGCCCTGCTGCTGGACGAGCCTGCCGCCGGCCTGCGGCATCTGGAGAAGCGGGCCCTGGCCGACCTGCTGACGCAGCTGCGCAGCGAAGGCCTGGGGCTGCTGGTGGTGGAGCACGACATGGCCTTTGTCATGAACCTGGCCGACCGGGTCACCGTGCTCGAATTCGGCGTGGTCATTGCCGAAGGCAGCCCCACGGCAATCCAGCGCGACCCGCGCGTGAGGGATGCCTACCTGGGCGGCGAAGCGGCGCAGACCGAGGTCTCGGCATGATCCGGACCGGCTGCCAACAGGTGCTCACGTGAGTGCTCCGGTGCTGGAACTGCAGCACTTCACCGTGCGCTACGGTGACGTGGAGGCGGTGCGGGACGTGGACCTGCAGGTCGGCGAAGGCGAGATCGTCACCGTCATCGGCCCCAATGGGGCGGGCAAGACCACCTTGCTCAACGCGGCGATGGGCCTGTTGCCCAGCAGCGGCCAGTTGACGTTGGCCGGCGAGAAACTGCCGCGTCCACGCGTGGAGGACATGGTTGCTCGAGGCGTCGCCCTGGTGCCCGAACGCCGCGAACTCTTCGGTGAGATGTCCGTGCAGGACAACCTGCTGCTCGGCGGCTTCTCGCGCTGGATACGCGGGCAGCGCGACCAGGGCGCGCGCATGGACGAGGTTTTCGTGCTCTTTCCGCGCCTGAAGGAACGGAGCCGGCAGCAGGCCAGCACCTTGTCCGGCGGCGAGCGCCAGATGCTGGCCATCGGCCGTGCATTGATGGCGCGGCCGCGCCTGCTGATGTTGGACGAACCGTCGCTGGGCCTGGCCCCGCTGATCGTGCGCGAGGTGCTGCGCACCGTGAGCTCGCTGAGCCGGCTGGGTGTGTCCGTACTGCTGGTCGAACAGAACGCCCGGGCCGCCTTGCAGGCCGCCGATCGGGCTTATGTGCTCGAGATGGGCACCGTGGCGCTGCAAGGCCCGGCGTCCACGCTGCTGCACGATCAACGCGTCATCGACACCTACCTGGGTCTGGGTCAGACGGCTGCGGGCTGACGGCGGCTCGCCGCCAGGCCTGCGGCTTCTTCACGCGACGGTCGCTGCGCTTTCATCCATCGTTCTGTGTAGGCGCTCACTGCCGCCTCCCACCGGCAATGGATGCGCCCGCCAGGCGCGGCTCCTAGCATCTCTTCACCGTCTCATCTCGTGGCGGGCAACCGATCCCGGAGCAATACATGGCTACTTTGAAGAAGACCGCCCAGGTGCGTGAACTGCGTCTGGCGCTGACCAGCGACATGCCGTTCGAGAAGATCGTCGATGTCCTGAAACAGACGCTGACCATCCCCGAGCTGCCCGGCATCAAGGGCTGCCGGCCGTGCCTGTCCGGCCTGGACCGCTTCGTCATCGAAGACATCGCCGCGCGCGTCAACGTTCGCTGAACGCGCCGCCATGCAGCCGCTGCCCAAGCTGGGGGTCGGCCTGGCATTCCAGGCCCCGTTGCGGGGTCTGTTCGAACAGCCGGCGGGCGACTTCGACCTGATCGAAGTCGTGCCGGACATCCTGTGGACGGACCTGGGGCCTGGCGCCGCACCGCGCTATCTGGACGACACCGAGAACATGGCCTGGCTGGAGGCGGCACGCACGCGCCTGCCGGTCATTCCACACGGCATCGGCATGTCCATCGGCAGCGCGACGCACTTCGATACGCAGCATCTGCTGCAGCTGCAGCGCTGGCACCAGCGGCTGCATTTCCCCTGGCACAGCGACCACCTGGCCTTCCACGTGGCCGACCACCAGGGCCTGGCCATCAACACCGGCATCACGCTGCCGCTGGCGCGTGACCAGGCCACGATCGACCTGATCCGGCCGCGCGTGGCCCAGGTGCACGCCGCCATACCCACGCCTTTCCTGCTGGAAAACAACGTCTGGTACTTCGACATCCTCGAAGGCGAGATGGACGAGGCGCGATTCCTGAACACCCTGTGCCGGCAGACGGGCTGCGGCCTGCTGCTGGACCTGCACAACGTTCACACCAACGCCGTCAACCACGGCTTCGACGCACGGGCCTTCATCGACGAACTGGACCTCGACCAGGTCGGCGAGATCCACGTGGCCGGCGGCATGATGCTCGATGGCGTCTACCTCGATGCCCACAGCGACACCGTGCCCGACGCGGTCTGGGATTTGCTCGAACACACCCTGCCGCGCTGCCGCCACGTGGGCGCGCTGGTCTTCGAGCTCTTCGGCTCCTGGTTCGATCTGGTTGGCGAAACGCGGGTGCGATCCGATCTTCGCCGCATGAAGCGCCTGTGGCAGCAATGCCAAACGTCCCACCCGGTGCAACGTCGCGAAGCGGCGGTCCTCGCGTGAGTGCCGCCACCTTCCAGTCGATGATGGCCCGCCTGGTGATCGAGCCGGCCTGGCGCGACGAGGTCCTGCGCGACGGCCTGGATGCCGCGGCCGACCTCACGCCCTTGGAGACCCGACGCCTGCTGGCGATCGCCCACAGCAGCGGCGTGCGCACCAACCAAATGCTGCACCAGGGATTCCGCCTGGGCAAGCTCAAGGCGCTTCTGCCCTTGACCTGCAAGCTGCTGAAGGGCGATGCGCTGTTCGCCGCGGCGGCCGACTTCTGGGCACTGCGTCCGCCCACGACCTTCTATTTCCTGCCGGAGGCGGTGGAGTTCTGCAGCTTCCTGCTCGGACGGCCGAGCACCCACCCGTACCTGCACGAGGTGGCCGCTTTCGAGCGGGCGCACCTGGAGCTGCAACGCGCACGCACCGACGAACCCCCGCCGCAACGTGTGCCCTTCACGCACCATCCGTCGCAGCTGCTCGGCGCGCTGGTCCAGGGCCGGCTGCCCGTCGATGTCGAGCGGCGTCCCTGCACCGCCACGGGCGTGCGCGGCGCCAACGGTCAACCGCAGTGGACGCTGCAGGACGCGTAGCCGGCGGTGGTCGCGGACCGGGTCAGAACTTGCGCACCTCGATGCGGTTCTTCTGCAAGGCATAACCCAGCTGGCGCGGCGTGAGGTGCAGCAGCCGCGCCGCCTTGGCCTGCACCCAGCCGCACTGTTCCATCGCCCAGATCAGGCGTTCGCGCTCGCCTTGCGGCGGTTCGGCATCGGGGCCGTCCGGGTTGACCCGTGAGGGACTCGGCGGCAAGGATTGTGTGGGCCCGATCTGCGTGACTTCGTCGGGCACAGACGGCCTGGGCGTGGGCGCACGCGACGGCGCTGCAGGCGCCAGAGAGGCCACCGCCGCCACCGCATCGGCCTTGTCCAGGAAATGCAGTGTCTGCGTCAGGCAGCGGTTCTGCCGGCAGGGAAAGGCCAGGTCGCGGATGGTGTCGCCCCGCACCATGGTCGCGGTGCGTTCGATGCAGTTCTCCAGTTCGCGCACGTTGCCGGGCCAGTAGCAGCTGGTCAGCACCTTCATCGCCTCGGGCGTGACGGCCAGCCGCCGGCGGTTCTCCTTGTTGTAGCGGTCGATGAAATGCGCGACGAGCGGCGGGATGTCGTCGCGCCGCTCGCGCAGCGCCGGCAGCGTGATCGAGACAACGTTGATGCGGTAGTACAGATCAGCGCGGTATTCACCGCGCTGGACCATCTTCTCGAGATCTCGGTTGGTCGCGCAGATCAGCCGCACGTCCACCTTCACCGCCTTGCTGCCGCCCACGCGCTCGAATTCGCGCTCCTGCAGCACGCGCAGCAGCTTGGCCTGGAAGGCGGGCGACACGTCGCCGATCTCGTCGAGGAACAGCGTGCCGCCGTGCGCGAGCTCGAAGCGACCCTTGCGCTCGCCCACGGCACCGGTGAAGGCGCCCTTTTCGTGGCCGAAGAGTTCGCTCTCGAGCAGGCTCTCGGTGAGCGCCGCGCAGTTGACCTTGATGAACGGTGCGTCCTTGCGCGGCGACAGGAAGTGGATGGCCCGCGCGATGGCCTCCTTGCCGGTGCCGCTCTCGCCGCGCAGCAGCACGGTCGCGCGCGACGGTGCGGCCTGGTGCACTTCGGTGAACACCTGCTGCATCGGCTTGGACTCGCCGATCACGTTGTCCAGCGTGTAGCGCCCGCGCGGCTCGCGTTGCAGCGCCTTCTGCAGCCGGGTGGTCTCGAGCTGCAGCCGGCGGTGTTCGTCACTGACGGCCTCGTGCAAGGACGCCGCTTGCGCCAGCAGCGTGGCCACCATGGTCAGGATGCGCTGGTCGTCCGACAGACGTGCACCGCCGCGCACTTCACGCTGCGCGGCCAGCACACCCACGACGGCCTTGTCGGTTTTCAGCGGCACGACGATGAAGGCCATCATGCGTCCGTCCGCCGATCCGAAAGCCCCGGTGCGGTCGATGAACTCCGGCGCCTGCGCCACGTCGGGCACGACCACCGGCATGGCCGATGCAAATACGTGGCCGATGACACCTTCGCCGTGTTTCCAGGCGCCGCGCTGCTCCTGCAGGCGCGTCAGGCCCACCGAGCTGTGCACGCCCAGGCGGCCCTCATCGGCCACCGGCATCACGATCATGGCCCGGTCCAGCCCCAGGTGGGCGGCCAGCACGTTCAACGCGTCGTGGAAGGTGCGTGCCGTATCGAGCGAGGCCCCGAGGATCCGGCAGATCTCGTAGACGGTGATCAGCTCCAGATGGGAGCGCTGGTCGTGCGAAGTTCGGCTCAGTGGCATGGCGCACCTCCTTGTTCGGTGATCCGGTACGCCAACGGTGCATGGCGGGCCGCGGTGGCCCGTCATGCATCAACAACGGGACTGTCTGCGCCGCCGTACCGTGCACGGGTTAACCCGTGCAAGAACCACGCCGCCCCGCCCCGGGGCACGTGCGCCGCGCGTCAGGCGGCGCAGGCCGCGATCAGGCGCTGCAATTCGGCCACGTGCTCGGCCTCCTCGGCGGCAAATTCGCCGGCGATGGCGCGCAGTTCGAGGTCGGTGGTGGTCGCGGCGATGGCCGCGTAATAGGCGTGGCCACGCCGCTCGCCGTCGAGCGCCAGTTGCAAGGCAGCCAGCGAGTCCATCTGCGCGTCCACGCCGGCCCAGCCGGCCGTCTCGGGCGAGTGGCCGTCCGGCCACTCGAACTCGTGCGGCGCGATGTCCGGCAACTCGCGAAAGCCGGCGCGGGCATTGGCCTGCGCCAGGTGCAGCCGCGAGTAGTGCGCCATGCGGGCAAAGAAGGTCTTCAGCTCGCGCTGGCCTTCGGTGCCCATCGCGGCCGCCAGTTCTTCGTAGCGGCGCGCCGCCTCGCGCTCCAGCGTGACCGCGTAGGCGAGAAATCGTTCGACGTCGTTCATGTGATCAGTCCCTGGCCCCTGGAGGCCGATCCACGGCCTCGCAGAGCTCGGCCGGTTCGTGAGGCGCGGACCAGGCCGCAGGGCCTGTTCCACGTCCGCACTCGTCCCACGGCCTCGCAGAGCTCGGCCGGTTCGTGAGGCGTGGACCAGGCCGCAGGGCCTGTTCCACGTCCGCACTCACCCAAATTTGAAAAGGATGCCGTGCCCGCCACGCGGATATTCCCAGGCGACGTTGGTGTGCTCCGTGCAGATCACGCGGCAGCTGCCGCATTCGAGGCAGCCGTCGGTGATCAGCGTGACGCTGCGGTTGCCTTCGGCCTTGTAGCAGGACGCCGGGCAGACATAGGTGCAGCTCTGCTGCTCGCAGTCGTTGGCGCAGACGGCAGGATCCTTGATGCGGATGTGCGGCCGGCCGTGGTCGACCTTGTAGCGGTTCTGGAACAGCTTCTCTTCGACATTCACATGAACAGCGGCATTCATCGGAAGGCCCTCCAGAGCTTGAACGCATCGTTGACGAGACCGCGCCAGCGGCGCGCCGACTTGAAGCTGCCCAGGATCTCGCGCTCCTTGGTCTTCTTGTCGACGCCGTCGACCGTGAAGAAGGTCTTGGCCGCACCGGTGACCAGCGACGGGTAGGTGGTGAAGAACTGCGGGCTGTCGTGCAGCACCTGCGGCATGTCGCGGTACTTGTGCAGGTCCTTCATCACGAAGCTCTCGTCCAGCTGCGCCTTGTAGGCCTTGAGCGTCTTGGCCGTCATCGGCTGGCCGGCGGCCTTCGCGGCGATCACGGTCTCGGCCGCCAGGCGGCCGGTGGTCATCGCGAGGTTGCTGCCTTCGCGGTGCACCGCATTCACGAAGCCGCCGGAATCACCGACGATCATCCAGCCCTCGCCGTAGACCTTCGGCACGGCGTGGAAGCCGCCTTCGGGAATCAGGTGCGCGGCGTATTCCTTCATCTCGCCGCCTTCGATCAGCGGAGCGATGGAGGGGTGGCGCTTGAGCTTGTCCAGCAGCGCGTAAGGCGCCGTGCGCGCGGGGTTCTTCTTGAAGTCGGCCAGCATGCAGCCCACGCCGATGGTCAGCGAATCCTTGTTCGTGTAGAGGAAGCCGGTGCCGACCATGCCCTCGGTGACCGTGCCCATCATCTCGATGACCACGCCCTCTTCTTCCTTGATGTTGAAGCGCGACTGGATCACCTCTTCCGGCAGGAACAGGATCTCCTTGACCGCCAGCGCGACGTTCTCGCCTTTGAGCTCGCCGTGGAAGCCGGCCTTGCGCGCCAGCGTGGAATTCACGCCGTCGGCCAGGATCACGACGTCGGCGTAAACCTCGCCGCCCTTGCGGTCGCAGCGCACGCCGATGCAGCGGTCGCCGTCCATCAGCAGCTCTTCGACCGTGGTCTCGCAGATCAGCAGCGCGCCGGCCTCGCGCACCTTGGACGAGAACCACTTGTCGAACTGCGCACGGATGATCGTGTAGCGGTTGTAGGGCGGCTTGTTGTAGTCGTCGCTGCGGTAGTGCGTGCCGACGAAGCTGTTGTCGTCGAGCACCCAGATGCGCTGCTCGATGACGTGCCGCTCCAGCGGCGCGTCGTCGCGGAAGTCGGGGATGACCTTCTCCAGCGCGTCGGCATACAGGATCGCGCCCTGCACGTTCTTGCTGCCGGGGTACTCGCCGCGCTCGATCTGCAGCACCTT
>CAUJHV010000060.1 GCA_963205115.1 Pseudomonadota bacterium
CAGCCAGTGGCTGGTCGCGCCGCTGGCCGCGCCGCAAGCCGGCCTCGCGCTGATCGCGCGGCGGCTGCGCACGGCCGGGGCGCGGCGCGACCCGAGGCTCAGCGCACCAGCAGGACGGGCACGCTCGTGTTGGCGAGCACCTTGGTCGCCACCGAGCCCATGACCAGATTGGTCAAGGTGCCATGCCCGTGCGAGCCCATGATGATGAGGTCGAAGCCGCCCTTGCCCGCGAGGGCGGCGATGTTGTCCGCAGCGGGTCCGGGCTTGGCCACGAAGCTCGTCTTCAAGGCGGGCTTGCGGCCGAAAAAGGCGCGGATCGGCTTGAAGACCTTCTCGGCCTCGTCGTCGTAATAGCTCTTCAGCGTGCCCTTGTCGATGACGGCGGCGGCACGCGGCGGCACCGGCGGAACCGAGTGCAGGATGGTGAAGGTGTTGCTGTCGCCCAGCCATTCGTCGTGTGTGGCCAGATAGGCCAGCATCCGCTTCGTGTAGGCACTCCCGTCGACGGGAACCAGGATCTTCATCGTTGACCTCCGGGTGATCGGTTTTTTGTGCGGCGTGGCGAACGCTGTTCGCCGACCGCACAACCAGTATCCCCCGCGAAAGGCACGCCGGATTGGCCGCGGTCAAACCGCCACGAGCAGGGCCGGATCGAATCCGGCGTCCTCGCCCTTGCCCGCCAGGCCCCGCGCCTGGCAGACCACGCGCATGGGCGCGCGTCCCGGCCGCGGCACGCGGTAGTCGTGGCGGCAATGCAGATGGCCGTGCAGCCAGAGGTCGGCACGCGGCAGCAGGTCGTCGTCGGCATTGCAGAAGCTGGCCGTGCCGGCCTGCTTGCCATAGCGTGGATCCGCGCTGCGCAGGCTGGGCGCGAAGTGCGTGATCACAACCGTCGTGTCCCAACGGCCTTGGGCGGGCATCTCCAGGCTCGTCTCCAACCAGCTGCGGCATGCCAGGCCCTCGCGGCGCACGGCCTCGGCATCGAAGACCTGGCCATGCTGTGTCGCGGCCATCAGGCGCATGAAATAGCCCGCCGCGCGCATCGCGCGCTCGCGGCCGGATGCGCCGAAGACATCGAAGTCGCTCCAGCGCGGCGTGCCGACAAATCGCACGCGGCGGCCATCTGCCGCGTCGATCACCAGGGTGTCGCGGTGCAGCATCTGAAAGCCCAGGCGCGCGCAGGTGTCGCGCAGGCCGGCCAGCGCCTCGTCGATGTCGCGTCCGTCGAACTCGTGGTTGCCAGGCACGAAGATCACCGGCACCGGCCAGCCGGCAAATCGCGACAGGCCCGCCCAGGTGGCGTCGATGTCGCCGGCCAGCACCAGCAGGTCGGCGCCCGGCGCCGGCTGCGGATCGAAGACCTCAGTCTCGAGATGCAGGTCAGACAGCAGTTGCAGCTTCAAGGCCGCGGCTCCAGCGCCGACGCGGCGCGTGCGTGGCGGTCGACGCCGCGGGGGCGCCAGTCGCGGCAGGCCGCCTGGGCGTCGGCTTCGGAATGCAAATCGGGCACGTTCACGTGCCCGATTGTCGGTGGCCGCCACAGGGCCCTGTGTCCGCAGCCGCGTTCAGCCGCTGCAGACCACCCGGCCGCTCGCGCCGCCCAGGGGCGCGCGAGCCGGCACGGCGGCCGATCAGGCCGCCAGGCGTTGCTCGATGCGGGCCTTGGTGGCCGGCAGTTCGGCCGGCAGGTGGAAGGCCAGCTGGGTGAACAGCTCTTGGTGCAGCACCAGTTCCTGCGCCCACGCGGCCTTGTCCACACCGATCACGCTGTCGAACTGCTCGCGCGTGAACGGCAGGCCGTCCCAGCGCAGGTCCTCGAAGCGCGGGCTCACGCCGAATGCGTTTTCCGTGCCGCCGGCCTTGCCCTCGATGCGGCCCAGCATCCACTCGAGCACGCGCATGTTGTCGCCGTAGCCGGGCCAGACGAACTTGCCGTCGGCGCCCTTGCGGAACCAGTTGACGCAGAAGATCTTGGGCATCTGCGCGCCGCTGGCGGCCAGTTTGGCGCCCATGTTCAGCCAGTGCTGGAAATGGTCGGCCATGTTGTAGCCCATGAAGGGCAGCATCGCGAACGGGTCGCGGCGCACGACGCCTTGCTGCCCAGCGGCGGCGGCCGTGGTCTCGCTGCCCATCGTGGCGGCCATGTAGACACCCTCGACCCAGTCACGGGCCTCGGTCACCAGCGGCACGGTGGTCGAGCGGCGGCCGCCGAAGATGAAGGCGTCCAGCGCGTAGCCTTCGGGCGAATCCCAGCCCGGGTCGAGCACCGGGTTGTTGGTCGCGGCCACCGTGAAGCGCGCGTTCGGGTGCGCGGCCTTGGCGCCGGTGTCCTTGCCGATCTGCGGCGTCCAGTCCTTGCCCTGCCAGTCGATCAGGTGCGCGGGCGGCTGCTTGCTCATGCCTTCCCACCAGACGTCGCCGTCGTCGGTCAAGGCCACGTTGGTGAAGATCACGTCGCGCTTGAGCGAATCCATGCAGTTCGGATTCGTCTCGTAGTTGGTGCCCGGGGCCACGCCGAAGTAGCCGGCTTCCGGGTTGATGGCGTGCAGGCGGCCGTCCTTGCCCGGCTTGATCCAGGCGATATCGTCGCCCACGGTGGTGACCGTCCAGCCCTGGTAGGCGCTCTTGGGCGGCACGAGCCTCGCGAAATTGGTCTTGCCGCAGGCGCTGGGGAAGGCGGCGCCGACGTGGTACTTCTTGCCCTCGGGCGAGGTCACGCCCAGGATCAGCATGTGCTCGGCCAGCCAGCCCTGGTCGCGGCCCATCTTGGAGGCGATGCGCAGCGCGAAGCACTTCTTGCCCAGCAGCGCGTTGCCGCCGTAGCCCGAGCCGTAGCTCCAGATCTCGCGCGTCTCGGGGTAGTGGACGATGTACTTGGTCTTGTTGCAGGGCCAGGCCACGTCCTTCTGGCCGGCGGCCAGCGGCGCGCCCACGGTGTGCACGCAGGGCACGAATTCGCCGTCGGCGCCCAGCACGTCCAGCGCGCCCTTGCCCATGCGGGTCATGATGCGCATGTTGACGGCCACGTAGGGGCTGTCGGAGAGCTCCACGCCAATGTGCGCGATGTGCGAGCCCAGCGGGCCCATCGAGAAGGGCACGACATACATCGTGCGGCCGCGCATGCAGCCCTTGAACAGCGCGCTGTCGCCGGTCTGCAGCAGCGTGCGCATCTCGGCCGGGGCCATCCAGTTGTTGGTCGGGCCGGCGTCTTCCTTGCGCTCGCTGCAGATGTAGGTGCGGTCTTCGACGCGCGCCACGTCGGACGGGTCGGACAGCGCCAGGTAGCTGTTCGGGCGCAACTCGGGGTTGAGCTTCTTCATCGTGCCCGCAGCCACGAGCTGCGCACACAGGCGGTTGTATTCGGCCTCGCTGCCGTCGCACCAGACGATGTCGGCCGGTTCGGTCAGTGCCGCGACCTGGGCCACCCAGTTCAGCAGCTTGGCGTTCTTGACGTAGGCCGGGGCATTCAGGCGTTGGCCCGGCATGGCAGGATGGTTCATCTGGTATTCCAATTCAGAAGTTTCAAAGGCGGTTTCCGGCCAGCCTCGACCGCGCTGTACACGCGTATCGCCGCTCGCCGCAGACCGCCTGCGCAGCATCCTGAACCACCCTTGGGTGGGTCGGAACAGCCATTGTGATTCCAATGTAATCAGCACGTAACCGCCCATGCCTTGGGGGTTATGCAAGTTCCGTATGACTCGATACCACCCCTGAAGCGGGTGTCCGTTTCGTGAAAGGTAGAGCCCCATGAAGGTCCTGAGCGTGAACCGTGCGCGAGCGGAATTCCGCACGATCGGCACGCGCCGCGTGTCCACCGCGATCGGCAAGAAGCCCGTGGAGGGTCCGGTCGCGGTAGGGCCGCTCGGCCTGGAAGGGGACGAACAGGCCGACCCCACGGTGCACGGCGGGCTCGTCAAGGCCGTCTACGCCTACCCGGCACAGCACTACGCCTTCTGGCAGACGGTGCGCGCGCAGGCCCAGGTGGCGGGCTGGAACGAGCCGCTGACACACGGCGCCCTGGGCGAGAACCTCACCATCGAAGGTCTGGACGAAGCCCGCTTGTGGGTCGGCGACCGGCTGCAGCTGCCCGGCTGCGTGCTGGCCGTGACCGAGCCGCGCCAGCCCTGCTTCAAGTTCAATGCCACCATGGGCTTCGAGCAGGCCAGCTCGCTGATGCTGCAAAGTGGCTACAGCGGCAGCTACCTGGCGGTGGTGGAGCCCGGCACGGTGAGCGCGGGCGACGCCATCACGCTGGTGCCGGGGCCGCGCGAGCTCACGATCCGCGAGCTGTTCCTGACGCGCCGGCGGCGCCGCTGAGGGCCGCGGCTGGCGCCAGCGGCCGGCCGGTCACTGCGCGCCCGCGTGCCGCCGGGCCTCGCGCTCGAACAGCAGCGGCGTCAGCACCAGCACCGCCACGTAGCGCACCGCCTGGAAAGCCGTCACCACCGGCACGCCCAGTTCCAGCACGCGCGCCGTCAGACTCATCTCGGCGATGCCGCCCGGCGCGGTGGCCAGCACCAGCGTGGCCGCTGGCAGGCCCATGGCGCGCGACAGCAGCAGGGCCATCGCCGCCGAGGCCAGGATCATCAGTACCGTGCCCGCGGCGGTTGTTGCCAGCCACCGTGGCGCGGTGTGCAGGAACCCGGGGCGGAAGGTCGTGCCCAGCGCCATGCCGATGAAGAGCTGGCCGAAGTCCACCAGCACCCGCGGCATGGCCGACAGCTCGACGCCCGCGGCGGTCAGGCCGGCGCTGACGGCCAGCGAGCCCAGCACGAAGGGGTTCGGCCAGTCCAGACGCCGCAGCAGGTTCACGCCCACCAGGGTCAGCGCGGTCAGCAGCAGCAGGCCCGGCAGGTGCAGGCTGCGCGGACCCGGCACATGCGGATCCAGCCCGTGCACGCCCAGCCACTGCAGGCCGAAGGGCACGCTCACGACGACGATGAGGATGCGCATCGAATGCGCCGCCGCCACGAGGTCCAGGCGCGCACCGCGCCGCTCGGCCATGACCGCCATTTCCGATGCCCCGCCGATGGCGCTGGCAAAGAAAGCCGAGGCCCGGTCGACACCGGGCAAGTGGCCGTTCAGCCGCCACTGCAGCCGGTAGGCCATCTGGCCCAGCAGCAGCGCCCAGGCCACGCCCAGCGCGATGCCCCACCACAGGCGCGAGACGGCCGCCAGCACCTCGGCCGTGAAGTACAGGCCCAGCGTCGTGCCGATGACCCACTGCCCCGCGTTGCGCAGCGGGCGCGGCGCCATCAGCGGAGCGCCGGCCATCGACAGCGCGGCCGTGACCAGCAGCGGGCCGATCATCCACGGCAGCGGCGTGCCCAGGGCCACGCAGGCGCGTGCGCCCACCCAGGCGACGACCAGCGTCAGCAGCGTGCGGCCCGGCCACGAGGTCGCGACCGCGGCCGCGCCGCGGGGCATCACGCCGCGGCCGTCGGATAGTCCGTGTAGCCGGCCGCGCCGCCGCCGTAGTAGGTCTTGCGGTTGCTGTCGGCCCAGGCCAGACCCTGGCGCAGCCGCAGGCCCAGGTCAGGGTTCGAGATGAAGGGCCGGCCGAAGGCCACCAGGTCCGCACGGCCGCTGGCCACGGCGTCCAGCGCCATCGCGCGGTCGTAGCCGTTGTTCAGCATCCAGCAGCCCGGGAACGGCCGACGCAGCGCGGCGTAGTCGAAAGGTGCGTGGTCGCGCGGGCCGCCCGTGGAGCCTTCGACCACGTGCAGATAGGCCAGGCCCATGTCGGACAGCCGCTGCACGCCGCGGCCGTAGAGCGCTGCGGGGTCGCTGTCCTGGGCGGCGTCGTTGGCCGGCGTGACCGGCGACAGCCGCACGCCGGTGCGGCCAGCGCCAGCAGCCTGCGCCACCGCCTGCACGGCCTCCACCAGCAGGCGCAGCCGCGCGTCGATGTCGCCGCCCCAGGCGTCGCTGCGGTCGTTGATGCTGTCGCGCATGAACTGCTCGATCAGGTAGCCGTTGGCCGCGTGCACCTCGACGCCATCGAAGCCGGCGTCCATCGCGCAGCGCGCGGCATGGGCGTAGTCGGCCACGATGCCGGGCACTTCTTCGGTCCGCAGCGCACGTGGCGTGCTGCAGGGCACGAAGGCGCCGCCCACCAGCACACGGCCGGCCGCGGCACGCGCAGTCGACGACACCGGCGGCTGGCCGCCCGGCTGCAGCTGCTCGTGGCTGATGCGCCCCACGTGCCAGAGCTGGCACACGATGCGTCCGCCACGCGCATGCACCGCATCGGTCACCACGCGCCAGGCCTGCACCTGCTCGGCACTGTGGATGCCGGGTGTATCGGCATAGCCCTGCCCCTGCGGGCTGATCTGCGTGGCCTCGCTGACGATCAGGCCCGCACCCGTGGCCGGATCGGCGCGCTGCGCGTAGTACGTGGCCATCAGCGGCGTGGGAACCGTCCCTGGCGCGCGGTTGCGCGTCAGCGGGGCCATGACGATGCGGTTGGCGAGCGCGATGTCGCCGACCCGGATCGGATCGAAGAGTGTGGTCATGGCCACAAGCTTATCCCGGCTTGACCGGCAACCCCCGCAAGGGTGGCGCCCGCTCTTTACGGTCCAGCCACGCAATCGACTGGCGAAACCCGCCGCCTCGCGGTAGCCTCGTCGCGCTTCAGGAGTCCGCATTGACCGTCACGTTCCCCTTCCCGACCCGGCGCACGCAACCCCCGGCTGCGGCCGGCATGAAACGCCGTGCGGCCCGCTGGCTGACGCTGGCCGCATTGGCAGGCACGCTCCTGGCCGGCTGTGGCGGCGGCGGGTCGTCCGACGCGGGCGACAGCTCGGGCACGACCCCGGGCGCCCCGATCACCGGCACCAACGGTGTCATCCGCATCATGCCGATGGGCGACTCGGTCACCGTCGTGGCGTACCGCGGACAGCTGTGGGACCTGCTGGCTGCGGGCGGCTACAAGAACGTCGACTACGTCGGCCCGGCGCAGACCGGCGCCCCGTCCGCAGACCCCGACCACGCCGCCTTCGGCGCCTACAAGGTGCTCAACGTGCTGCGTCCCGCCGGCAGCGGCAGCTGGAACGTCGACCGCTACGACGACGCACGCGACCTGGGTGTGTGGTTCGACAACTATGTGCCGGATGTCGTGCTGCTGCACCACGCCACCGACGACGCCTGGGGTGCGGCCGCCCCGGCGGACGTGATGCGGGCCTACTCGGCCATCGTCAACTATGCGCGCAGCAAGAAGCCGGGCGTGACCTTCCTGGTGGCCCAGCTGATCCCGCTGTTCCCTTCCGATTGCGGCACGGGCTGCAACGACTCCGTCGTGCGCATCAACAACGCCATTCCCGCTTGGGCCGCGTCGATCACGACCGCGCAGTCGCGCGTGCTCGTCGTCGACCAGTACACGGGCTTCGTGCCGGGCACGATGACCCACGACGGCGTGCACCCGAACGACCTGGGCTCGCAGTTCATGGCCAAACGCTGGTACGACCGCCTGGTGACGCTCATCGCGCGCCCCTGAGCACGGTGCTCGCAGGCCACTGCCGCCACGCACTGCGGCGGCGGCGCTCACGGCCTCCGAGCGACGGGTTCTCAGCGCAAGCGCGCCCGCACCACACGCATGCGTGACTCCACCACGCGCTCCACGAAGGCCGCAAACACCACCGACAGCGCCAGCACCAGCGGCACCATCACCGCCGGGTGCCGCGCAGCGGGCATCCGCACCTCGACGAGCTGGATCAGCACGTGGTGGATCAGGTAGATGGCATAGGAATAGACACCCAGCGTGCGCACCCAGCCCCAGTTCAAGGGCCGGAACAGCGCGAAATCCGGGTAGCGGATGGCCGCGCGGAAGATCGGGAACAGCGCCGCGCACTGCACCGTGTAGCGGATGGTTTCGCGCGGCCAGGTCTCGCGCCAGCTCACCGACACCGCCACCAGCAGCAGCCCGACGCCCAGCCCGATCAGCTCACCACGGCTGGGCTGGCTCGTGTTAGCCGCCGGCGGCAGGTCCAGCGGATGGGCCACCAGCGCCATGATGCAGCCCAGCAGGATGGTGTCCATGCGCGTGTCGCTGGCGTAGTAGGTGCGCTCGTAGTGAAAGCCCGGCTGCCCCACCAGGTACATGCGCCACAGCAGCACCGCCACGCACAGCACGCCGAAGACACCCGCCACGAACGCCGGGCGGCGCGAGCGCATCAGCCCCAGGAACAGCAGCGGGTAGACCAGATAGAAGTGTTCCTCCACCGCCAGCGACCACAGCACGCCCGTGCCGTGTGGCGTGGTGTCACCCGGGTCGAAGAACAGGGTGTAGTAGTTGGCGAAGTACAGCAGCTGCGCCGCCAGCCCTTGCCACGTGGTACCGCCCAGCAGCGGCCCGGCCAGCACCAGCCCGTAGGCAATGGCCAGCATCAGCAGCAGCGGCGGGCCCAGCCGCAGCATGCGGCGCAAGTAGAAGCGTCCGATGTGGACCGTGCCGCTGGCCGCGAGCTCGCGACGCAGCAGCGTGGTGATCAGGAAGCCGCTGAGGAAGAAGAAGGTCGTCACGCCCAGGCCGCCCGGAACGACGTGTCCGAGCCCGGCGTGCGAGACGAGCACGATCACCACCGAAACGGCGCGCAGACCATCGAGCGAAGCAATTTCGTGCCGGGGAGGGGCGTGGGGAAGCGTCATGCCAGTCGTAACAACAGGTTTCCGATTAGACCGCCTGTATCTGACGCACCGGTCCCGCTAAGGTGTGAAGGGTCAAGCGGACCTGCGGCTACAGTCGCCGCATGCTTGCCTACCGCCACGCCTTCCATGCCGGCAATCACGGCGATGTGCTCAAGCACCTGGTCCTGATGCAGGTGCTGCAACACATGAACCAGAAAGACAAGGGCTGGCGCTACGTCGACACGCACGCTGGCGCCGGCGGCTACGCCCTGGACGGCAGCTATGCGCGCCAGAAGTCCGAATACGTCGACGGCGTCGGCCGCCTGTGGAACCGCGACGACCTGCCGCCGGCGCTGGCCGACTACGTGGGCCTGGTGCGAAGCCTCAACGGCGACACCCGCGCGCTGAAGCAATACCCGGGTTCACCGCTGATCGCCCAGGCGCTGATGCGCCCGCAGGACCAGCTGCGGCTGTTCGAGCTGCACCCCACGGACCACCGCATCCTGGCCAGCACCTTCGAAGGCGACCCTTCGGTCGAGGTGCGCATGGTCGACGGCTTCGACGCGCTGAAGTCGCAGCTGCCGCCGCCCACGCGGCGCAGCCTGGTGATGATCGACCCGTCCTACGAAGGCGACCGCGACTACGCGCGCGTGGTCACCACGCTGCGCGACGCGCTGGTGCGCTTCGCCGAAGGCACCTACCTCGTGTGGTACCCGCAGGTCGGCAAGCTCGGCGCGCGCGAGCTGCCCCGCAAGCTGCAGACCCTCTCGCCCAAGGGCTGGCTGCATGCGCGCCTGACGCTGTCCACCACCGACGAGCGCGGCTACGGCATGGTGGGCAGCGGCGTCTTCGTGATCAACCCGCCCTTCACCCTGCACGCCGCGCTGCGCGAGTGGCTGCCGTACCTGGCGCAGGCGCTGTCGCAGATCGACGAGCCGCAGTGGCTGCTCGACCACAAGGCCGTGTAACGACGACTGCGGGCTGCGCCGGCGCCAGCCGGGATCTTCCACGGGAGCCCTGCCCGGCGGTCCCAGGCCAGGGCGATGGACGCCAGACGGCCGCGCTGGGCGCGGCCGCTTCAAGGGGCGTGTGCGGCGTTCGGCGTGCAGTACCCGAGCGGGCCACGCGCGACCTTCAGGCGGTACAGCTCGGCTGCGCAGCTGCGCAGCTCCGTCGGGCCCTTGTGCACCTTCAGGTAGTAGAACGGTGGGCGCTGTCGTCGATGTTGCTGGCCGTGGGCCTGCGCCAGCGGGGTGGCCAGTGCAAGCAGGGCGGCGATGCCGAGGCTGCCTCTCAGCTTCCCGCGATGCGGCGCGGCTTCACGCGCACGCCGTCGGCCACGCCCGTGGGCGGGTAGACGATCACGGTGTCGCCCGCCTTCAGCCCGCCACGCAGCCAGGCCACCTCGCCGTTGCGCGCGCCCAGCTCCACCGGTGTCAGGCGCGCGCGGCCGTCTTCGATGCGGAAGACGGCATGGCCACCCTGCCCGTCGCTGCGTGGGAAAACCGCGCTCACCGGCACGCGCAGCACCTGGGCGTGCGATTCGGCCACCACACGCACCGTCACGCGAAAGCCGTCACCCAGGCTGGCCCAGCGTTCGCGCGGCGAGCTCAGGTCGACGATCACGCGCACGCGCTGCTCCTCCACGCCCAGGGCCGAGACCTTGGTGAAGGCGCCCGGCTCGATGCGGCGCACCACGCCGTCCAGCGTGCCGGGCCCGCCCCAGCGCTCGATGCGCACCGGCGCGCCGGGGGCGATCTGCAGCGCGTCGGTGGTCAGCAGTTCGGCCACGATTTCCAGCCGCGCCAGGTCGCCGATCTCCACCAGCGGCGCACCCAGCGCCACCGGTGTCTCGCTGGTCTGCACCACGCGCAGCAGCGTGCCCGCCACCGGCGACTTCACCTCGAAGCCCGCCGCGCGTGACGGCAGGCTCACCGCGGCCCGCGCGGCGCGCGCGGTCTCCAGCTCGTGGCGCGCCATGTGCTGGGCCTGCGTGGCGGCTTCCTGGTCGCGCTGCGCGGCCTGCACGGCCAGCTTGTCGGTCTCCAGCTTGGTGGGCGAGACAAAACCCTGGCGCGCCAGCTGCTCGCTGCGGGCCAGCTCGTTCTGGGCCTGCAGCACCCCCACGCGCGCGCGCTCGGCCGTGGCGCGTGCGCGGGCCAGGCCGGCTTCGGCCGCCTCCACGCGGCCGCCCTGCTCACGCAGCGTGCGGTCGTCCAGCATGGGCGACAGTGTCGAGGCCAGCGTGGCGACCGTCATGCCCGCCTGCACGGCATCGCCTTCGCGCAGCGTGACGCGCGCCAGCCGCCCGGACAGCGGCGCGGCCACCACGTAGCGTTCGGCCACGCGCGTCTTGCCGTCTTCGTCCAGCGTGCGCTCGAAGGCGCCCAGCGTGGCCTGCGCCACTTCCACCTCCGCCGCGCGCGGCGCGAAGGCCAAGGCCACCAGGCCCACGCCCACCACGGCCGCTGCGGCCAGCCACCATCGGGTCTTGTTCTGCATGTTCTCGTTCCTTGCCGGGCCGATTCATTCCCGGGTCTTCAATGCCGCCACCATGTCCAGCGTGTCGATGCGCCGGCGCACCACCAGCGCGCTGCCCACACCCGCCACCACCACGGCGATCGCGGCCCAGGCATAGGTGCGCGGCAGGATGGTGACCGGGAAGAAAAACTGGTCGGACTTCAGCAGCACCACGATCAGCTGCACCAGGCCGTAGCCGGCCCACATGCCCAGCGGCAGCGCCACGGCGATGACCAGCGCCATCTCGCCCAGCAGCAGCGTGGAGACCTCGGCACGCGTGAGGCCCAGCACACGCAGGCTGGCCAGTTCCCAGGCCCGCTCGGCCAGCGCGATGCGCGCGTTGTTGTAGACCACGCCGATGGCGATGATGCTGGCGAAGGTGGTCAGCACCGTGCTCATGATGCGGATGTTGCGCGCACTGATTTCCTGCATGTTGTGTAGCAGCGTGGCCTTGCTGAAGGCGCCGGCCACGCCTGGCACGGCCTTGATGGCGGCGAGCAGCTGCGGCTCGCGCCCGCGCTCCACCGAGACGGCCAGCTGCGTGACGAGGTCGCCCTCGCCCAGCGCGCGGTTCAGCGCGCGGCGCTCCATGTAGGTGTTCAGGCCCATCATCTCGCGCACCGTGGCGTCCAGGCGCAGATGCAGCGTGCGCGGGCGGCCTTCCAGCACCTCCACCTGCACCGTGTCGCCCACCGCCAGGCCCAGCTTGGCGGCCAGGCGGTCGGTCATCACCAGGCCTTCGCCGCGCGGCACGGCCTGCCGCTGATCGACATCCAGGATGCGGCGCAGCTGCGGCGTCGCTGGCCAGCCCTGGATGGCACCGCGTTCGCTGCGGTGGCCGTGGACCAGGCGCACCGGCACGTCGCGCGAGGTTTCCACGCCGATCACGCCGGGCAGCCGCGCCACAGCATGGCGCACCGCCGCGTCGGCCGGCTCGGGCAGCCACAGGATGACGTCGCTGCGCATCGAGAGGTTGAAGCTGGTGTCCACGATGGATTCCATCGCGTCGCGGATGAAGTTGCCCGTCACCACGATCGCCACCGAAGCCGCCACGCCCGCCACCGCCAGCGTCGTGCGCCAGGGCCGGCGCTCCATGTTGCGCAGGACCATGCGCAGGGCCGGCGACAGGCCGGTGATGCCCAGGCGTTCCAGCAGGGTGCGGCGGTAATGGCCGGGCGCGGCGGGGCGCATGGCCTCGGCCGGCGTCAGGCGCACGGTGGCCAGGATGGCATTGACCGTGCCGGCCACCGCCGTGGCCGCGGTGATGGCCCCGCCGATCACCAGCAGATCGGCCGGCATCACGTGCTCGAAGCGCGGGAAGAAGAAGAACTCGGCGTACAGCCGCAGGAACATGCCGCCCAGCCAGTGGCCCAGCGCGACGCCCAGCACGAAACCCACGGCCACGATCAGGCCAACCAGGGCCAGGTAGTGCCGCGCAATTCGACCGTTGGGGTAGCCCAGGGCCTTCAGCGCCGCGATCTGCTCGCGCTGCGTGGCCACCAGGCGCGAGACCACCACGTTCAGCAGGAAGGCCGCCACGCCCAGGAAGATGGCCGGCAGCACCGTGCCCAGCACGCGCTGCTCCTTGATCTCGTTGTCGAGCATGGCGTGCGAGCTCTGCGCGTCGCGCCCGTGCGCCTCGCGCCCGCCTTAGGGCGCCAGCTGCAGCGTCAGCGCATCGATGACGGCGCGCTCGCTGGCGCCCGGCGCCAGGCGCAGGGCCACGCGGTTGAAGGCGCCGGCCATGTCGTAGGCCGCGGCCAGCGCGTCGCGGTCCAGCCAGAAGACGCCGAAGCCGCGCATGTCGGGCATGCCGCCGAAGGCGGCGAAGATGGTCTCGGGCGACAGGCCCACACCCACCAGGTGCAGCGTGCGCCGCTTGCCGTTGATGAGCGCGCTAACGCGATCGCCGGGTTTGAGTCCTCGGGCCTGCGCAAAACCCGCCGAGACCCAGGCTTCCAGGCTGCCGTCGCTGCGCACGCCGCCGGTGTCCGCCGCGAGTGCACGGCCGCTGCGCAAGGTCACGAGATTGAGCTCACGTGCGCGCCGACGGTCCAGCCCCACCAGCTGGCCGATGAGGGGGTCGTCCACGCCCTCGATCTCCACACGCACCACGAACTCGATGCCGGTCTGCAGCCCGGCCACGCCGGGCAGGGCACGCAGCACCGGCTCCATGGCCGCAGGCGCGCGCTTGAGACCCGCGAAGACATCGGCAAAGCGCCCCTCGGCATAGAAGCCGTCGCGCGCCAGTTCCAGCGAGCCCACCGCCGACAGCGTGGTCAGGAAGCCGCCGATGCCGCTGGCCACCACCAGCGCGATGGTCAGCGCCTGGCTCCACAGGTGGCGCAGGTCGCGCCAGAGCTTGCGGTCCAGGGCTTTCATGTGCGGGGCCTTGGCATGCTCACCACGACAGCTGCGAGGGCGTCAGCTTGTGCGTGTTGACGTCCACCTTCTGGATGCGCCCGTCACCCAGCTGCACCACGCGGTCGGCCATGCCGGCAATGGCGGCGTTGTGCGTGATGACCACCGCCGTGGTGCCCAGCTCGCTGTTGATGCGCGCAATGGTCTCCAGCACCAGCTTGCCGGTCACGTAGTCCAGCGCGCCGGTGGGCTCGTCGCACAACAGCACGTCCGGGCGCTTGACGATGGCACGTGCGATGGCCACGCGCTGCTGTTCACCGCCCGACAGCTGCGAGGGAAAGTGGTCGCGCCGTGCTGTCAGGCCCACGCGCGCCAGGGCCTCGTCGATGGGCATGGGGTGGGCCACGATGTCGGTCACCAGGGCCACGTTCTCGGCCGCGGTCAGGCTGGGGATGAGGTTGTAGAACTGGAAGACGAAGCCCACGTGCTCGCGCCGGTAGCGCGTGAGTTCGTCTTCGCTGGCCGATGTGAGGTCGTGGTCGCCGTACTGCACATGGCCCGAGCTGGCCGTCTCCAGCCCGCCCAGGATGTTCAGCAGCGTGCTCTTGCCGCTGCCTGATGGGCCCAGCAGCACCAGGAACTCGCCGCGGCGGATCTCCAGATCGATGCCGCGCAGCGCGGGCACGTCGACCTCGCCCGTGTGATAGGTCTTGGTCAGCCCGCGGGCGGTGAAGACGACGGGCGAAGGATCGGTCGATGCGCGGGACATGCCAGCCCATGCTCCACCGGTCCCGCTGGCGAGGACTTGCGGGCCGTCAAGGACTCGCCGGGATCTCTTTAGAGGGCGCTGCCGGGCGCTTCGCGGGGCCGCGGAGGCAAGGCCCGCGCCGGCTTCGGCGCGTCCAAAGGCTCCCGGCTAGGCCAGCGGCTCGCGGCGCAGGTCGCGGAACACCGAGAACAGCCACGAGCGCATCCCGATGACCAGCGTGTAGGGCCGCTTCTGGTCCGGCGGCAGCTTCTGGTCGGTCAGGTGCTGCTGCGCGAAGTCCTGCGCCACCCGTGCCAGGCGCTCGTTGAAGGCCATGGCCAGGCTGCGGCCGATCTGGCCGTGCACCAGCATCAGCATCTCGCCCTCGCCGCCGAAATTGGCGCCGAAGTAGTCGTCGACCACGTGCGCGCGGAAGTAGTGCATCACCGGCCCGTCGGGCCGCCAGCGGAAGGTCTTGGCCACCAGCGGGCGGTAGCGGTTCAGCGGCTTGAGCTCGATGATGCCCAGGCGGTCGAGCTGCGTCAGGCGTGCGATGGTCTCGCTCTGGCTGATCGCATAGGTGCCCACGATCTGCTCGAAGGACCACTGGCTCAGGCAGCAGATGGCCACCAGCAGCAGCATGCGGTCGGCCACCACGGCCTGTTCCTGGTCGAAGGACAGTTCGCGGCGCAGCGGCTGGCTGTCGGCCACGCGGCGCGCCAGTTCGGCGAAGTCCAGGTGCAGCACACGCAGCACCTCGTCGATGCGCGACAGCGGCATGTCGGCCTGCGAGAACATGCGCTTGATGCTCGACTCGGCCATGCCGAGGTGGTCGGCCAGGTCGCCGTACGTCACGCCGGCGGCCTTGAGTTCGGCCTTCAGGGCGGTGATCAGGTCGCGGGTCGAAGACATGCGCTGCGGCCTCAGAGGTGGCTGCCGGGTCGGCGCGGGCAATGTAGCAGCGGACCCGCACCGCCCGGGCCCCCTGTCCGCGCGCGGCGCACGCCGGCGGGCGCCCCGCGCCGGTGCGGCGCGAACAGGACGTGGACCGGCGGGTACATCCGGTGATACCGCCGGGCGCTGCAGATGACACTTCGCGCCATCGCTTTGACCGGTGCGCGGCGCGCGGCGAAGCTCTGGCCGTGTTCAACCACCAGGCGGTCCCTCAGACCAGCCGCCACCGAGCCACCATGATGACCCTCCGATCCCCCTGGCGCCGCAGCCTCGCCAGCGCGACGCTCGCCCTGTCCCTGCTGACCCAGTGGCCGGCGCAGGCCCATGGCGACGCCTCGGCGGCGTCCAGCGCGCTGTCGATCCTGCCGGTGGCCGTCTCGGTGGCCGCGCCGGTGATGATCGTCGCCAGCGGTGCGGCGCTGACGGTGGTCGCTGTCGAGCAGTCGGCGCAGGGTGCGGTGTGGGTGCTCGAACGCGCCTCGGACGGCGCGCGCGCCAGTCTGCACTTCGCAGGCCATGCCTCGGCGGCCGCCGGTACGGCCATCGCCGTGACCGCCGTGGCCACCGGCTGGGTGCTCTCCGCGGCTGGTGCGGCCATCGCCTTCATTCCCAACGAGCTCGGTCGCGCGCTGCTGCACGACGAGCGCATCACGCGATGAAGCCGCGCGCCCTGGGCGCCGCCCTGGTGGCGGCCACGATGCTCGTCGCGCTGACGCCGGCGGCCCACGCCGGCCGTCCCTGCGACGAGCAGCCCCTGAGCGTCGACGCGGTCCAGCGCGGCATGGCGCTGGCCGAGGCCACACGCCGCGCGCTGGACGCCACCGGCGCCCAGGTCGTGATGCTGGCCCGCGCCGGCCAGGATCTATCCGCCTACGGCCTGCGCTGGTCGCACCTGGGCTTCGCCTACCGGGAAGGCGACGGCCCCGGCAGCCATTGGCGCGTGGTGCACAAGCTCAACCAGTGCGGCACGCCGCAGGCGGCGCTGTTCCGCCAGGGGCTGGGGCCCTTCTTCCTGGACCGGCCCTTCCGCTACGAAGCCGCCTTCGTCGAACTCAACGCCGAGGCGCAGGCGCGGCTGCTGCCCGTGCTGCGTGACAACACCGCCGCCGCGCGCCTGCACGAGCCGCGCTACAACATGCTGGCCTACCCCTGGGCCACGCGGTACCAGCAGAGCAACCAGTGGGCACTGGAAACGCTGGCCGGCGCGATGGACGCCGACGCCGCCACCCGCGCCCAGGCCCAGGCCTGGCTGCAGCTGCGCGGCTACCGGCCGACCGTCCTGCGCCTGGGCCCGCTGACGCGCCTGGGCGCGAACGCCACGCGGGCCAACGTCGCTTTCGACGATCATCCGAACCACAAGCGCTTTTCCGACCAGATCGAGACCGTGACCGTCGATTCGATCTTCGACTGGCTCGCGCGCAGCGGACTGGCCGAGCGGACGCCGGTGCGCGTCACACCCTGACCTTCACGTTCATCTGCACGCTGGAGACCGCATGTCCGTTGCCGCCCCCTCCACCACCACGGGCACCGCCCCGCCGGCCGACCCGCACGGGCACCCCAACCAGTTCGCCCTGCTGGGCCAGCGGCGCTTCGCGCCCTTCTTCTGGACGCAATTCCTGGGTGCGGCCAACGACAACCTGTTCAAGTTTGCGTTCACGGTGCTGGTGACCTACCAGCTGCAGCTGTCGTGGCTGCCGCCGGCGATGGCCGGGCTGGTCATCGGCGCGGTCTTCATCCTGCCCTTCCTGCTGTTTTCCGCCACGAGCGGGCAGCTGGCGGACAAGTACGACAAGACCGTGCTGATCCGCTTCGTGAAGACACTCGAGATCGGCATCATGCTGGTGGCGGCCTGGGGCTTCCTCACGACGCAGGTGCCGGCGCTGCTGCTGTGTGTCTTCCTGCTGGGGCTGCATTCCACGCTGTTCGGGCCGGTGAAGTTCGCCTACCTGCCGCAGCACCTGAACGAGCGCGAGCTCACCGGCGGCAATGGCATGGTGGAGATGGGCACCTTCGTGGCCATCCTGATGGGCAACGTGGTGGGCGGGCTGCTGATCGCGCTGCCGGGCGTGGGGCCCACGGCCGTGGCCGCGGGTTGCCTGGCGCTGGCCCTGGCCGGACGCTGGACGGCCCAGGCGGTGCCCGTCTCGCCCGCCACCGACCCGGCTCTGCAGATCAACTGGAACCCGGTCAGCGAGACCCTGCGCAACCTGAAGCTGGCGCACGGCAATCTGGTGGTCTTCCGCTCGCTGCTGGGCATCTCGTGGATGTGGTTCTTCGGCGCGGTCTTCCTGAGCAACTTCCCGGCCTTCGCGAAGGAGGTCCTGCACGGCAACGAACAGGTCGCGTCGCTGCTGCTGGTGGTCTTCTCGATCGGCATCGGCGCGGGCTCGCTGCTGTGCGAGACGCTGTCGCGCCGCCACGTGGAGATCGGCCTGGTCCCGCTGGGCGCCATCGGCATGAGCGTGTTCGCGATCGACCTGTACCTGGCCTCGCACGCGCTGCCGGCCAGCCAGGTGCTGTCGCTCGGTGCCTTCCTCGCGCAGCCAGCGCACTGGCGCGTGCTGGCCGACCTGGCGCTGCTGTCGCTGTTCGCGGGCCTGTACAGCGTGCCGATGTATGCGCTGATCCAGCTGCGCAGCCAGCCCACGCACCGTGCCCGCATCATCGCGGCCAACAACATCCTCAATGCGCTGTTCATGATCGCCAGCTCGGTGCTGGCCGGCGCGTTGTTGAAGGCGGGCTTCACGGTGCCGCAGATTTTCCTGGCCGTGGGCCTGGCCAATGCCGTGGTGGCCGCCTACATCTTCCTGCTGGTGCCGGAGTACCTGCTGCGCTTCGTGTCGTTCCTGCTGTCGCGTGTGATCTACCGCTTCAAGGTCGAGGGCGAGCACCACATCCCCGAGACCGGCGCAGCGGTCCTGGTGGCCAACCACGTGAGCTTCATCGACGCCGTGCTGCTGATGGCCGCCAGCCCGCGGCCCATCCGCTTCGTGATGGACGCGTCCATCTTCAAGATCCCCGTGCTGGGCATGCTGTTCCGGCTGGCCAAGGCCATCCCCATCGCCCCGCGCCAGGAAGATCCGGCCGCCTATGCCGCAGCCTTCGAGCAGGCCGAGCGGGTGCTGGCCGATGGCGACCTGCTGTGCATCTTTCCCGAAGGCGGCCTCACGCGCGACGGCTCGCTGCAGCCCTTCAAGCCTGGCGTGCTGCGCATCCTGCAAGCGCAGCCGGTGCCGGTGGTGCCGATTGCGCTGAACCACCTGTGGGGCTCGTTCTTCTCGCGCGTCGAAAAGGGCCGCGCGATGGTGCGCCCCTTCCGGCGCGGGCTGTTCAGCCGTGTGGGCCTGGTGGCTGGCCCCGCCGTGCCGCCGGCGCAGGTCACGCTGGATCTCCTGCGCGAGCGCGTGCAGGCCCTGATGCGCGCCGACGTCTGAACGCGACGATTCGGCGGCTGAAATGCGGCTTGTTTCTGGACTGCACGCGCGCGGCTTGGATAAGCTCGTGGCCTGATGGTGATGACACTGACCCGTGCCGCCTGGGCGCACATCGTGCCCTTTGCGCTGTTCATCGTGCTGCTGGCGCTGCGCGGTGCCATGCCGCCCGAGGGTTTCGGCGGCATCGACACGCGCTGGCTGTACGTCGGACAGACCGTCGCCGTGGGCGCGCTGCTCGCCGCCCTGTGGCGCCAGTACGGCCAACTCACGCGCCAGAACCTGCCCACGGCGCAGGAGTGGCTGCTGGCCGTGGGCGTGGGCGTCGTGGTGTTCGGGCTGTGGATCAGCCTGACGGCCTCGTGGATGCTGGTGGGCAAGCCGGTGGCGAGCTTCGTGCCGCTGAACGCGGCGGGCGAACTCGACCTGCGTCTGGTCTTCTTCCGCCTGCTGGGTGCCGCGGTCGTCGTGCCGTTGATGGAAGAGCTCTTCTGGCGCTCGTTCCTGATGCGCTGGATCGACAACCCGGTCTTCGAGGTCGTCGATCCGCAGCGCGTGACGCTGAAGGCCGTGGTGCTGTCGACTTTCGTGTTCACACTGGCCCACACCCAGTGGCTGGCCGCCGCGCTGGCGGGCCTGGCCTATGCCTGGCTGTATATCCGCACGGGCAAGCTGTGGACTGCCGTGGCCGCGCACGCGGTCACCAACGGCCTGCTCGGGGCCTGGGTGCTCTACACGCGCCAGTGGACCTTCTGGTAAGCCGGTAGGCCGCCGCCGCTCAACCGTCGAACTCAGTCGACGCCGCGCAGCCGGTCGGCCTTGAATCGCGCGCGGAAAGCCTCGAAGCCGCCGGCATCGAGCGCGGCGCGCACCTCGTCCATCAGGTTCACGTAGAAGTGCAGGTTGTGCATGCTGGCCAGCATCGGGCCCAGCATCTCGCCGCAACGGTCCAGGTGGTGCAGGTAGGCGCGGCTGAAGGGGCCCGTGGTGTTGCCCAGCGCGTCGGTGCTGCCGGCACACACGGGACAGCGGCAGGTCGGGTCCAGCGGACGCTCGTCGATCTTGTGCTTGGCGTTGCGGATCTTCAGGTCGCCGAAGCGGGTGAAGAGATGGCCGTTGCGCGCATTGCGCGTGGGCATGACGCAATCGAACATGTCCACGCCGCAGGCCACGCCGTCGACCAGATCCTCGGGCGTGCCTACGCCCATCAGGTAGCGCGGCTTGTGCGCCGGCAGGCGGTGCGGCGTGTGCGCCATGATGCGCAGCATCTCGTCCTTGGGTTCGCCCACGCTCACGCCACCGATGGCGTAACCCGGCAGGTCCAACTCGGCCAGCGCCGCCAGCGAGGCCTCGCGCAGGTTCTCGAACATGCCGCCCTGCACGATGCCGAACAGCGCATTGCGGTTGGCCAGCCGCGCACACTCCGCCTGGCTGCGGCGCGCCCAGCGCAGGCTCAGCTCCATCGACGCGCGTGCCTGCGACTCGGTGGTGAGCTGGCCGCCGGTCTGGTACGGCGTGCACTCGTCGAATTGCATGACGATGTCGCTGTCCAGCACGGTCTGGATCTGCATGCTGATCTCGGGCGTGAGGAACAGCTTGTCGCCGTTGACGGGCGACGAGAAGCGCACGCCCTCCTCGCTGATCTTGCGGCCCTTGCCGTCGGCCCCGCCCAGCGACCAGACCTGGAAGCCGCCGCTGTCGGTGAGGATGGGCTTGTTCCAGCCCTCGAAGCGGTGCAAGCCGCCAAAACGCGCCATCACGTCCAGGCCCGGGCGCATCCACAGGTGGAAGGTGTTGCCCAGGATGATCTGCGCGCCCATCTCGTGCAGCGAGCGCGGCAGCACGCCCTTGACCGTGCCGTAGGTGCCCACGGGCATGAAGATCGGCGTCTCGACGACGCCGTGATTCAGTTGCAGGCGGCCGCGACGGGCCAGGCCTTCGGTCTTCAGGAGGTCAAAACGCAGCATGGACGCATTGTCGATGCACGCGCCGCACGCCTGCGTGCGCGACGCGCGACCCACGGCGCAGCGGCCGCGGCAACGGCGCGTCAAGCCGGCGTCGGCGCGGTTTCCGTCTGGGCCACCACCGGCCCCGGCACCCAGCGGCGCACCACGCTCTCGAGCACCACGGCCTCGACCGGCTTGGTCAGGAAGTCGTTCATGCCCGCGGCCAGGCAGGTCGCGCGGTCTTCGGTGAAGGCGTTGGCCGTCAGCGCCACGATGGGCACGCGCATGCCGGCCAGACCGGCCGCGCCCGCGCGCAGCCGGCGCGTGACCTCCAGGCCGTCCATCTCGGGCATCTGCCAATCCATCAGCACGAGGTCGAATGAGTGGCGCAGCATCAGCTGCAGCGCCTCGCGACCGTGCCCGGCCGTGGTCGTCAGGCAACCGGCGTTCTGCAGCATGGTGCAGACGATCAGCTGGTTCAGCGGGTCGTCCTCGACGACCAGCACGCGGCGGCGCAGGCCGTCGGGCACCTGCGCGGCGTCGTCGCCCACCGCGCCCGCCAAGGCGGGGATCCGCCCACGCGAACCGAAGCGGCTGGACAGTGCGGTGCGGGACACGGGCTTGATGACGTTGCGCGGGATGCGGTGCAGCTCGCGCGCCATCTCGGCGCTGTGCGACTCCAGGTGCGTCATGCCGATGACCCGCTCGTGGTCGATCGCCAGCGGCGCGTCTTCCAGCAGGCGCCAGGTGTCGGGCGCATCCACGGCCACCAGCAGCCAGGGCGCGGGCGCATCGGCCGCGCGGGCCTCGCACCAGGCGCGCAGCGTCGCGCTGTCGCTCACGCGCGCGGCTTCGCAGCCCATGCGCGCCAGGGTCGCCGCCAACGCCTGGGCGGAGGCTTCATGCGGCTCGAAGAAAACGACCGGCCGATCCACCGTGGGCAGGCTTGGCGCCGGCTGATCGGTGGCCGCGGGCAAGGCGATCTCCAGCGCCACCGTCGTCCCCTTGTCGGGCAGGCTGTTCAAGGCAATCGTCCCGCCCATGGCCTGGACCAGCTGGCGCGCGATGGCCAGGCCCAGCCCGCTGCCACCGAAGCGCCGCGTGGTGCTGTTGTCGGCCTGGCGGAAGGGCTCGAAGGCCAGCGCCTGGGCGCGGTCGTCCATGCCGATGCCGGTGTCGCGCACCTCCACACGCACGCCGCCATCGGGCACCGCGCCGATCCACAACACCACCTCGCCGGTCTGCGTGAACTTGACTGCATTGCCCAGCAGGTTCAGCAGCACCTGTCGCAGCCGCATCGCGTCACCCACGCGCCAGGCGGGCAGTGCGGGATCGACGATGCAGGCCGTGCGAAGGCCCTTCAGGCGCGCCTGCACCGCCGCCGTGGCGATCGCGGCTTCGACGCATTCCACGAGGTTGAAGTCCTCTTGCGCAAGGTCCAGCGCGCCGCTTTCGATGCGACTGAGGTCCAGGATGTTCTCGATCAGACCCAGCAGACGCGTGCCGCTGTCGCGGATCGCCTCCACCAGGTGCAGCTGCGACTCGTCGACCGTGCCGCGGTCGTCCAGCAACTGCGCCGCGCCGATCACCGCATTCAGCGGCGTGCGCAGCTCATGGCTCATGTGCGAGAGGAAGCTGGACTTGGCCCGCGACGCCGCCTCGGCGCGGTCGCGCTCGGCCCGCAGTTCGCGCGTGCGCTCGGCCACGCCCAGTTCCAGCAGGGCGGACTCGCGGCGCTGCAGTTCGAGCAGCATGTGGTTGACGGCGCTCATGGCCCGGCCGATCTCGTCGGCCTGGTCCACGACCAGTCGCTGCGAGTAGTCCTGGTGGTCCGCAATGGACGTGACGGTGCGCGCCAGATGTTGCACCGGCGCGGCGATCGTGCGCACGATCCGCCGGCCCAGCAGCAGCGACAGGCCCACGGCGATCAGGGCGCAGGTGCTGATCGTGACCGCGACGGCGGCCATGACGATCCACAGGTCGTGCAGGTCGGTGCGCACGCTGACCGAGCCGATGATGCGCTCGCCCTGGCGGATGGGCTCGGTGCGCTGCATGTAGCCGCGGCGCAGGCCGCCCTCGTCGCCCACCGCCGGCGGCGGCAGCGTGCCGAACTGGCCCAGCAGGCGCCCATCGGCATCCAGCACCCAGGCGCCGGCAATCTTGCCGCGGTTGCGCACAGTGCCCATCAGCCGTTGGACGGCAGCCAGGTCGGCGCGTGCCACCGGCTCCTGTAGCACCTCGGCCATCACGCGCGTGAAGCCCGAGGTCAACTCGCGCCCACGGTGTTCGCTCAGGATGACGGCCGCGATCGTGATGATCACGCCGCAGATCAGCACCGTCAGGCCGGCGCTGGACACGATCAGCAGCCGCAGGCGGCTGGCGA
This sequence comes from Pseudomonadota bacterium, assembly GCA_963205115.1. GTDB lineage: Bacteria > Pseudomonadota > Gammaproteobacteria > Burkholderiales > Burkholderiaceae_C > Rubrivivax. The sequence goes on from CAUJHV010000060.1 coordinate 22,969, forward strand.
GCGGTCGGTCCTCGAGGCGTAGCGCAGTCATGGGCGGTGGCAGCAATCGACCGGCGCGACAGGCGCACGGACGCACCCCGAGCGTAACGGCAGACGCCTTGCAGCGATCTCCCGAACACCGCCGCTTTCACACGCGCCGCACCGCCGCCGGCGGGCCGGCGCCTCGCGTGCGGTCATGCCGGCAGGCGATCCAGCATCATCGCGTCGCCGTAACTGAAGAAGCGGTAACGCTGCGCGATGGCGTGGGCATACAGCGCCTGCATGCGCGCGTGCCCCGCAAAGCCGCTGACCAGCATCAGCAAGGTGCTGCGCGGCAGGTGGAAGTTGGTCACCAGCCGGTCGACGACGCGGAACTCGAAGCCGGGGGTGATGAAGATGTCGGTGTCGCCGCTGCAGGCCTGCAGCTGCCCACCACGGGCCGCCGACTCGAGCGCGCGCACCGAAGTCGTGCCCACGGCCACCACGCGGCGACCGGCCGCGCGGGCCAGCTCGACGGCCGCCACCGTCTCGGGCGGCACCTCGAACCATTCGCTGTGCATGCGGTGCTGCGACAGCTCGCTCACGCGCACCGGCTGGAAGGTCCCGGCGCCGACATGCAGCGTCACCTGCGCGCGCCGCACGCCGCGCGCCTGCAGGGCGGCCAGCAAGGGCTCGTCGATGTGCAGCGCGGCGGTCGGCGCGGCCACCGCGCCCGGGCGCGCCGCAAAGACGGTCTGGTAGCGCCGCACGTCCTCGGCGCCGTCGGCATGGGTGATGTAGGGCGGCAGTGGCACGTGGCCATGGCGCTCCAGCAGCGCCAGCGGGTCCTCGGGCAGGCGCAGGCGGAACAGCGCGCCGTCCGGACCTTCGCGGCCCAGCACCTCGGCTTCGAAGGCGCCGTCGGCCAGCAGCAGCCGCGCGCCGGCCTTGGGCGACTTGCTCGCGCGCAGGTGCGCCAGCACCTCGTGCCCCGGGCACAGCCGCTCGACCAGCAGTTCGACCGCGCCGCCGCTGCTCTTGCGCCCGAAGAGCCGGGCCTTGATGACGCGTGTGTCGTTGAAGACGACCAGATCACCCGGATCCAGGAGGTCCGGCAGCTCGCGGAAGATGCGGTCGACCGGCGCCGTGCTGGTGCCGTCCAGCAGGCGCGAGGCGCTGCGTTCGGCGGCCGGCTGCTGCGCGACGAGTTCGGGCGGCAACTCGAAATCGAAGTCCTCGGTGGTCCAGGCGCGCGGCGGCACCTGGCCCGCCGCCGCAGGCGGCGCGGCCGGAGTCTCTAAACTCATGGCAACACCGCCGCCTCGGGATTGCCCGGCTGCGACGTCGCCGGCGTGCCCGGCGGGGCCGATGCGGCCACCGCTTCCGGCGCCGTGGCATATACCGCGCCGCCCTCGGCCCGCAGCGCGGACACCCAGCCGCCGCCCTGCCATTCCGCGTACTGCCAGCCGGCGCTTTCGCGCACCAGGCCGGCCGGCGGCGGCGGCACTTCGGCCACCGGTACACCCTTGAGCGCCTGGGCCATGTAATCCAGCCAGATCGGCAGCGCCAGGCCGCCACCCGACTCGCGCTCACCCAGGCTGCGCGGCTCGTCGTGCCCCATCCAGACGACCGCAGCCAGGCTCGGCTGGAAGCCGGCAAACCAGGCGTCGACCGCCTCGTTCGTGGTGCCGGTCTTGCCGTAGATGTCGGTGCGCCGCAGCACGCCTTGCGCGCGTGCGGCCGTACCGCTGCGCGTGACCTCGTTGAGCATCCGGTTCATCACGAAGACATTGCGCGGCGGCACGACACGCTGGTCTTCCGTCAGCACCGGTGCGGGCGGGGCCTCGAACAGGACCTTGCCCTGCGCGTCGGTGATGCGCTCGACCAGCACCGGCGTCACACGCCAGCCGCCGTTGGCGAATGTGGCGTAGGCCTGCGTCATCTGCAGCGGCGTCACGCTGCCGCTGCCCAGCGCCAGCGTCAGGTTGTCGGGTTGGCGCGCGGGGTCGATGCCAAAGCGTGCCGCCCACTGGCGGACCTCGGGCACACCCGCGTGCTGCAGCAGACGGATGCTGACCATGTTGCGCGAGCGTGCCAGCGCCTCGTGCACGGGCAGCGGCCCATCGAAGCGGCCGTCGCTGTTCTGCGGCGCCCAGGTGCCGGACACAAACGGCAGGTCATCGACCACGGTGGCCGGCATCACGCGCGACTCCAGCGCGGCCGAGTAGATGAAGGGCTTGAAGGCCGAGCCCGGCTGGCGCCAGGCCTGCGTGACATGGTTCAGCGGCTGCCGCGTGAAGTCGAAGCCACCCACCAGCGCGCGGATGCGCCCGGTGTGCGTGTCCATCGCCACCAGCGCCGCGTCGGCTTCCGGCCATTGCGCCAGGGCCCAGCCCTTGCCGACGGCGGCCACGCGGATGATCGAGCCGCGCTGGATCTTCAGCCGCTGCGGCGCCTTGGCCGCCAGCGCCGGCTGGCCCCAGCGCAGGCCTTCGCCCGACAGCACGACGCGCGCGCCGCTGACCAGCTGTGCGTGCACCTCCTTGGGCGTGGCCGACAGCACGATGGCCGCGCGCAGCTGTTCGTCGTCGCGGTGTTCCTTCAGGGCTTGCGCGGCGGCCTTTTCGAGTTCGGGGCCGTCGTGCGCAGGCAGGACTTCGTGGTCCTCCGGACCACGCCACGGGCTGCGGCGGTCGTAGGCCAGCAGGCCGCGGCGCACGGCGGCGTGGGCCGCCTGCTGGTCGGACGCGCGCAGCGAGGTGGTCACGCGCAGGCCGGCGGTGTAGGCCTCGGTGCCAAAACGCTCGACGACCAGGCGCCGCGCCATCTCGGCCACGTGGCCGGCATGGATGTCCTGCTGGCCGGGCGGGCGAATCACCAGCTTCTCGGCGAGCGCGGCCGCATGCTGGGCTTCCGTGATCACGTCCACGGCCCGCATACGCGACAGCACGATGTGCTGGCGCGCGACGGCCCGCTCGAAGTTCATCACCGGGTTGGCGTAGTGCGGGTTCTGCGGCAGGCCCGCGAGCATGGCCGTCTCGGCGATGCTCAGGCGGTTCATCGGCTTGCCGAAGTAGGTCTGCGCCGCGGCGGCAAAGCCATAGGCGCGCTGGCCCAGGAAGATCTCGTTGAGGTAGATCTCGAGGATGCGGTCCTTGCTCAGTGCCTGTTCGACCTTCAGCGCCAGCAGGATTTCCTTGGCCTTGCGCTCCGGGGTGAACTGCTGCGTCAGCAGCATCGTGCGCACGAGCTGCTGCGTGATGGTCGACGCGCCCTGACGGCGGCCGCCCGTCAGCAGCGCCAGCGCCGCGCGCGCGATGCCCTGCGGATCGACACCCGAGTGCTCGCGAAAGCGCCAGTCCTCCACGGCCAGCACCGCGTCCTGCATCAGGCGCGGCATCTGGGCCAGCGGCACGTACTGTCGCCTTTCGCTGCCGAACTGCCCGATATCCACGCCATCGGCGGTGAACACCTGCAGCGGCTGGCGCGGCTGGTAGTTGACGATCCGCTCGATCGGGGGCAGATCGAAGGCCGCCAGGGCCGGGGACTGGGCGGCAGGAGCCAGGCCCAGGGCGAAGATCAGCGCCCAGGGGCGCAGCACGGTCGACACGCGTTTCACCCCGGGATTATCCGGGGGCGGCCATCCCGTACCCGCCCCGGGGCCAAGCGCCCGCAGCTGGGCGGGGGCGCGGGCCACGCACAATCCTGCGCATGGCCGCTTCGCCCCCGTCGTCGCCCCGCGAAAAATCCGCCCCGCAGCGGGCGATGGAACGCATGGGCCTGGCGCGCGACATCGACCTGCTGCTGCACCTGCCGTTGCGCTACGAGGACGAGACCCGGCTGCAGTCCATCGCCGCGCTGCACGACGGCCAGGCCGCGCAGGTCGAGGGCGTGGTGTCCGAATGCCGCGTCGAGGCGCGCGGCCGCCGCCAGCTGGTGGTGTGGATGAGCGACGACAGCGGCGCGGAACTGGTGCTGCGCTTCCTGAATTTCTATCCCAGCCAGCAGAAGACCATGGCCGCCGGGCAGCGGCTGCGCGTGCGGGGCGAGGTGCGCGTGGGCTTCCACGGCCGCGAGATGGTGCACCCGGTGGTCAAGGCCGTGGCCCCGGGCGAGTCGCTGCCGCAGGCGCTGACACCCGTCTACCCGACCACGGCGGCGCTGCCGCAGGCCTATCTGCGCAAGGCCATCACGGCGGCACTGCAGCGCACGCGGCTGGACGAGGTGCTGCCGCCACAGGCCCTGCCGCCGGGCCTGCCCACGCTGGCCGACGCCCTGCATCTGCTGCACCAGCCGCCCCCGCGACAGCCGCTGGAGCCCCTGGAGGACCGCAGCCACCCCGCCTGGCAGCGCCTGAAATTCGAGGAGCTACTGGCCCAGCAGCTCGCGCAGGCCGATGCGCAGCGTGAGCGCGCCCTGCTGCGTGCGCCCGCGCTGCCGGCGCGCAGCGAAGCGGGCCCGGCCGGCTCGCTGCACGCGCGGCTGCTGGCCGGCCTGCCCTTCGCACTGACCGCCGCACAAGCGCGTGTGTGCGCCGAGATCGACGCCGACCTGGCGCGCGCGCACCCCATGAACCGGCTGCTGCAGGGCGACGTGGGCTCGGGCAAGACCGTCGTGGCCGCGCTGGCGGCCGCGCGCGCCATCGACGCCGGCTGGCAGTGCGCGTTGATGGCGCCCACCGAGATCCTGGCCGAACAGCATTTCCGCAAGCTCGTGCAGTGGCTCGAGCCGTTAGGCCTGCGCGTGGCCTGGCTGACGGGCAGCCGCAAGGGCAAGGCGCGGCAGGCGATGCTCGACCAGGTGGCCAGTGGCGAGGCGGCGCTGGTGGTCGGCACGCACGCCGTGATCCAGGACGACGTGGTCTTCGCGCGGCTGGCCCTGGCCATCGTCGACGAGCAGCACCGCTTCGGCGTCGCACAGCGCCTGGCCCTGCGCGCCAAGCTCGAGACGCAGCGGCTGGAGCCGCACCTGCTGATGATGAGCGCCACGCCCATCCCGCGCACGCTGGCGATGACCTACTTCGCCGACCTGGACCTCAGCACCATCGACGAACTGCCGCCCGGACGCACGCCGGTGGTCACCAAGGTCTTTGCCGACAACCGCCGCGCCGACGTCATCGCCCGCATCGCCGAAGAGGCTGCGCGCGGCCGCCAGGTCTACTGGGTTTGCCCGCTGATCGAGGACAGCGCCGAACGTGCCGCATCACAGGCCGATGCCGACGAAGCCAGTGGCAAGGGGCGCAGCGCCGGCCGGCGCCAGAACCCGATGCTGGACCTGCAGAACGCCACCGAAACCCACGCGCTCCTCAGCGCCGCACTGCCCGGCGTGATGGTGGGGCTGCTGCACGGGCGCATGCCCGCGGCGGAGAAGGCGGCCGTGATGAGCCTGTTCACCGGCGGGCAGATGTCGGTCCTGGTCGCCACCACGGTCATCGAGGTCGGCGTGGACGTGCCCAATGCCAGCCTGATGGTCATCGAGCATGCCGAGCGCTTCGGGCTGTCGCAGCTGCACCAGCTGCGCGGCCGCGTGGGCCGCGGTGCGGTGGCCAGCGTGTGCGTGCTGATGTACACGCCGCCGCTGTCGGACACCGGCAAGGCACGCCTGCGGGCGATGGCCGAGACCACCGACGGCTTCGAGATCGCCCGGCGCGACCTGGAGATCCGCGGCCCGGGCGAATTCCTGGGCGCGCGCCAGAGCGGCGACGCGCTGCTGCGTTTTGCCGATCTGCAGCAGGACAGCGCGCTGCTCGAATGGGCCCGGCGTGTGGCGCCGCGCCTGTGGGCCGAGGAGCCGGCCGCCGCGCGGGCGCAGGTCCATCGCTGGCTGGCGACGAAGCAGGAATTCCTGAAGGCCTGAGAAGCTGTGAACGGGACCGACTGGCTCGCGTGCCAGCGGCCCTATTGCCGCGGCGGCAGCATCGCCGGCGCCTGCGCGAACAGATTCCACAGGCGCACGGGTGCGGCCAGCGGGTCGCTGCCGATCTGGCCGGCCAGGGCGGCCAGCGTCTGCTTGGCCGTGTCCTTGCGGCCGGCGGCCAGCTGCGCCATGCCCAGGTGCAGCTTCTGTTCGTTGGCGCGCTTGAGCCCGCCCTTGGCCACGCCCTGCTCCATCATCGCCAGACCGGCTTCGGCGGCCGCGGCCGCCCCGGCCGTGTCGGCGCTGCTGACCACGGACCAGCCCAGGTCCACCAGTGCCGTGCCATCGGCCGCGCGGCGCGCGGCGGCCTCGGCGGAAGCCCGGTCGGCCTTGTCGGCGGCGGCGGCGCGACGCATCTGCTCGCGCAGCTTGTTGTGTTCGCCGGCCTGCGCGCCGGTGCCCAGCTGGCCTGCCGCATAGCCGTCCTCCAGCACCGCCAGCGCCTCGCCGGGCTGGCCGGCGCGCTGCGCGAGCTGCGCCATCTCGAAGCGCAGGTCACCGGCCGTCAGGTTGCCGGTGGCGCGCAACAGGCGGTAGAACTCCAGCAGCTGGCGGTCGCCCAGGCCCGGCGCGCGCGAGGCCTGCGACACCAGGTCGGACCAGTATTCCGGGCGCGGATACTGGCTGGCCAGGCGCTCCAGCGTGCGCGTGGACTCCGGGTCCTTGGTCTTGAACTGCAGGCTCAGCAGCAAACGCAGGTGGCTCTCCGGCGTGGCCCGGCCGGCCCCGTCGGCCGCCTGGACGCGGGCCATCAGCGCGGCTTTGGCGCCGGCGTCGTCGCCGCTGTCGACCTGGCTCTGGATGCGCATCACGCGCACGGCGTCGTTGGTGCCCTTGAGCGCCTCGTAGCGGGCCGACCAGCGCAGCACGCGGGCATGGTCCTTGTCGCGCGCGGCCGAGCCCACCAAGGCTTCGACCAGCTGCAACTCCTCGGCCGGCTCGGCCTGTCCGGTGGCCAGCGCGGCTTCCAGCGAACGCAGGACCAGCGGCGCATCACCCGCACGCTGGGCCGCCACCGCACGTGTGCGCTCCAGCAGCCAGGTTTCCCAGGCGGTACGGTTGGGGACGGCCTCGGCCTCGGTCAGCTTGGCCAGCGACTCGCGGGCCTTGCCTTCGCCCAGCAGGGTCTGCGCCGCCTGTATCGGCGTGGCAAATTCCGGGCGCACGGTCTTGCCGGGCGCCGATGCGGCAGCGGCGGGTGCCGAGGCCGCGGTGGGCTGCGCCAGCAGGGCAGCCGGGGCGCCCAGGCCGAGGGCCAGGACCACCGCCGGCCACAGGCGGTTGGCGGAGAGGGGCTTGATGGGTCGGGTCATGGCAGGCAGGGGCGCGAAGGCCTCGGGTCTCGCTGAAGGCCGCGAGCATAACCAAGGCGCCGTCGCGCGCCACACGCCCTCTTCCTGAGTCCGGGTACGGGGCCGGTACGCGCCAGCCGCCCTACCCTGGCGCGCGGGCACGCGCCGCCTTGCGGCATCATCACCGCCATGAACGCCACCTCCGTTTTCCGGCTGCCGCGGCTTCTGCTGCCGCGTGCCGACATCGACCTGCAGCGCTGGTGCGTGATCGCCTGCGACCAGTACACCAGCGAGCCCGGTTACTGGGCGCGCGTGGCCGAGGCCGTTGGCGATGCGCCGTCCACGCTGTCACTGATCTACCCCGAGGTCTTTCTCGCCGCGCCCGACAAGCCGGCGCGCATCGCCCGCATCCAGGCCGCCATGCGCCGCACGCTGGCCGAAGGCCTGCTGCGTGCACACGACGGCGCGGTGCTGGTTGAGCGCCACCTGCCCGACGGCCGCGTGCGCCGCGGGCTGATGCTCGAGCTGGACCTGGAGCACTACGACTACTCGGCGGGCTCGGCCAGCCTGATCCGGCCGACCGAAGGCACCATCGTCGAGCGCCTGGCGCCGCGCGTGGAGGTGCGGCTGGAGGCCGAGCTCGAACTGCCGCACATCCTGGTGCTGATCGACGACCCGCAGGGCACGGTGATCGAGCCGCTGCTGGCGGCGCGCGAGCGGCTGCGTCCGCTGTACGACACGCCGCTGATGGCCGGTGGCGGCCGTGTGCGCGGCCACGCGCTGGACGCGCCGTTGCAGGCGCAGGCCGTGCGCGCGCTGCAGGCCCTGGGCGACGGCGCGGCCTTTGCCGCCCGCCACGGCCTGCCGCCGTCGACACCGCCGCTGCAGTTTGCGATGGGCGACGGCAACCATTCGCTGGCCACCGCCAAGGCCTGCTGGGAGCGCATCAAATCGACCGTTGGCCCTGACCACCCGGCGCGCTGGGCGCTGGTGGAGGTGGAAAACATCCACGACCCGGCCCTGGCGTTTTCGCCCATCCACCGCCTGCTGCTGGGCGTGAAGGGCGACGTCCGCCAGGCGCTTCAGGCTCGCTTCGGCGCGCAGCTGCGCTTGATCGAGCAGCCTGACGCCGCTGCGATGCGCGCCGCACTCGCCGCCCTGCCCCGCTCGATGCACGCCGCGGGCCTGGTGCAGCCGGGCGGGCGCTGCGCGCTGGTGGTCGTGGATACACCGACCGAATCGCTGGACGTGGCCACCTTCCAGGGATTCGTCGATGCGCTGATCGCGCAGGGCGGCGCACACGAGGTCGACTACGTGCACGGCGACGAGGCGCTCGCGCAGCTGGCGTCCGCCGACGGCTGCGCCGGCCTGCACCTGGCCACCATCGGCAAGAGCGAACTCATCGGCCGTGTGGCCCGCGACGGCCCGCTGCCGCGCAAGAGTTTTTCGATGGGCGAGGCCGACGAAAAACGCTTCTACCTCGAGGCGCGGCGCATCCGTCCTTGAGTTACGGGGCCGGCCAAGGGCCTGTGCGCGGGTCTTGGCCGCGCTTTCGTGCGGGGCGCCGTGGCCATCGCCGGGCCGAGGCGCCACGCGCCAGCGCCGTGACGCGCCTGCAGTCGGCACGGGCGTTCGCGCTGCGGGAGGGCCAGCGCCGCTTCGGCCGCCACGGCCACGCCCCACCCGGCTGGCGCCAAGTGGGCTGCGGGTGCCGCAGGTCAGCGACTACTTCGCGAACTTGCGGAATTCGGGCTTGCGCTTGTCTTTCAGCGCCGCCACGCCCTCGCGCGATTCGTCGGTGTCGTAGTACAGCTTCAGCGCATACATGCCCATGCCGGCGATGCCCGCCTGGTGCGCGGTGTCCATGTTGAAGCTGCGCTTGGCAATCGCGATGGCCGTGGGGCTGCGCTCGCAGATGGTCTCGGCCCACTCCTGCACGGTGGCGTCGAGCTGTTCCGGCGGCACGCAGATATTCGCCAGGCCCATCGCCACCGCCTCGGCACCCGAGTAGCGCTTGTTCAGGTACCAGATCTCGCGCGCCTTCTTCTCGCCCACCACGCGGGCCAGGAAGGCCGTGCCGTAACCCGGATCGACCGAGCCCATCTTCGGGCCGACCTGGCCGAAGACGGCCTTCTCCGAGCAGATGGTCAGGTCGCAGATCGTGCACAGCACGTTGCCGCCGCCGATGGCAAAACCCTGCACGCGGGCGATCACCGGCTTGGGCACGTTGCGGATGGCGTCGTGCAGCTCTTCCATCGGCAGGCCGATGGTGCCGCGGCCGTCGTAGTTGCCGTCGTGTGCCGATTGGTCGCCGCCGGTGCAGAAGGCTCGTTCGCCGGCGCCGGCCAGCACGATGCAGCCCACCTCGCGGTCGTAGCCCGCCTTGTTCAGCGCCTTGATCAACTCGTCGCAGGTGGTGCCGCGAAAGGCATTCATCTTCTCCGGGCGGTTGATGGTGATCCAGGCCACGCCGTTGCGGATCTCGTAGAGGATGTCTTCAAACTTCATGTGATTCTCCAAAGTTCAAACGGTGCGACGGGTGGTGCAGCCGCCGTCGCGAGCGGGCCGAGGTTGCGTCGAGCAGCGCAGCCGTACACCCGTACGGCGAGCAGCGCAGGCGCAAGATCGGCCCGCGCAGCAGGCGGATGCGCCGCCCGTCAGCCGTTCATGGTCAGGCCGCCGGACACACTCAGGACTTGGCCCGTGACGTAGGCCGCGTCGTCGCTGGCAAAAAACAGCACCGCGCCGGGCAGGTCGTCCGGCTGGCCGATGCGGCCCAGCGGAATCGATCGCGTGAAGGCTTCCATCAGCTTCTCCGGGTTGCCCGCGCCTTGTTTGTAATCCTCGAACAGCGCGGTGGCCGTCGGCCCCGGGCAGACCACGTTGACGGTGATGCCGTGGCGCGCGTGTTCGCGGGCGATGGTCTTGGAGAAGGCCACCAGGCCGCCCTTGCAGGCCGCGTAGACCGCCTCGCCCGACGAGCCCACACGGGCCGCGTCCGAGGAGATGTTGACGATGCGGCCCTGCTTGCGCGCGGCCATGCCGGGCAGCACCGCGTGGTGCATGTGCAGCGCGCCGGTCAGGTTGATGGCGATCAGCCGGTCCCACTGCACCGGCTCCGTCTTGGTGAAGGGCTTGAAGACATCCCAGCCCGCGTTGTTGACCAGCACGTCGATGGGGCCGAGTTGCGCCTCGGTCGCAGCGACGGCGGCATTCACGCTGTCGCGGTCGGTGATGTCGCACAGGAAGGCCTGCGCGCGGCCGCCTTCGGCACGGATCGCGGCCGCCACGGTCTCAGCGGCGTCGAGCTTCAGGTCGAACACCGCCACGCGCGCGCCCTCGGCGCCGAAGCGCCGGCACGTGGCGCCGCCGATGCCGCCACCGCCGCCGGTGACCACCACGGTTTTGTCCTGGAAGCGAGTCATGAGGTTCCTTTCGATGAGAGCCGGGGGAGCCGGTGCGGCGGTCTGTTCGACGCGGTCGTTAAGTCAATATGTTGACGAAAGGATAGCTGCATCAAAATGCCGGCACAAGCGCCGGCATCCGCCCGAACGCCATGGATAACCCTTAATACACGACGCATAGTGCAGATTTCAGGCCGACCGACGCCACCGGTCCGGCCAGCGTCGGCGGCGGACGTTATGACAATAGGTTGCATGAACAGGATCAACAGCGGCCTCCGCGGCGCCGTGCCGCACGGCGGGAGGCCGCAGCCGCGGGCGCGCTGTGGACAATCGCGCCATGACCCTGACCGAACTGCGCTACATCGTGGCCGTCGCGCGCGAGCGGCACTTCGGCCGCGCCGCGGAAGCCTGCTTCGTCTCCCAGCCCACGCTCAGCGTGGCCATCAAGAAGCTCGAGGAAGAACTGGACGTCAAGCTCTTCGAGCGCGGCGGCAGCGAGGTCAGCCTCACGCCGCTGGGCGAGCAGATCGTGCGCCAGGCGCAGGTGGTGATCGAACAGGCCGGCGCCATCAAGGAGATCGCCAAGAGCGGCAAGGACCCGCTGACCGGCCCGCTGCGCCTGGGCATCATCTACACGATCGGCCCCTACCTGCTGCCGGACCTGGTGAAGAACACCATCGAGCAGACGCCGCAGATGCCACTGATGCTGCAGGAGAACTTCACCATCAAGCTGCTGGAGATGCTGCGCACCGGCGAGCTGGACTGCGCCATCATGGCCGAGCCCTTCCCCGACACCGGGCTGGCCGTCGCGCCGCTGTACGACGAGCCCTTCATGGTGGCCGTGCCGCGCACCCACGCGCTGGCCAAGCGCAAGCAGGTCAGCAGCGAGGAGATCAAGGCCGAGACCATGCTGCTGCTGGGCACGGGCCACTGCTTCCGTGACCACGTGCTGGAGGTCTGCCCGGAGTTCGCGCGCTTTTCCAGCGACGCCGAGGGCATCCGCAAGAGCTTCGAAGGCAGCTCGCTGGAGACCATCCGGCACATGGTGGCCTCGGGCATGGGCATCACCGTGGTGCCGCAGCTCAGCGTGCCGGCAGACCCGCAGCCGCATGTGGCCTACCTGAAGTTCACGCCGCCGGCGCCCTCGCGCCGCGTCGTGCTGGCCTGGCGGCGCAGCTTCCCGCGCTACGAGGCGATCGCCGCGCTGCGCAATGCGGTCTACGCCTGCACGCTGGGCGGCGTCAAACGTCTGACCTGAGCGCCAGCGGCGTCGTCGCCCCGCACGCGCTTGCCGGGCCGTCTCGCGGCCGCCACAAACCCCTTGCACCGTCGATTCCGGCCGCGCGCGGAAGGCCGTCACCCGCGCCGTGGCCGCGCGGCAACAGCCTCGGCAGGGCTTGACCGCGCTCAATATCGGCCGACCTGCCGGTGACAACGTGATGCCTGACCCATCACCACACGGAGGACACCATGACGACGATGCGCCACCTGAAGATCGGTCTGCTGCTGGGCTTCGCAGCAGCGGGTGCGCTGGCGGCCGAGACCGCCTATGACTTCACCGTCTGCACCACGAGCAAGCGCGTGATGCTGGAGGCCAATGCCGACATCGTGGCCTTCGGTGTCGAGAACTGGGGCACCGTGGCCAGCAGCAGCACCAAGCTCTTCGAGCAGGCCAGCACCCACTGCGTGGGCGCACTGCGCATCGTCGGCGGCAAGCCCGTCGGCAAGGGCATGTGCAAGTGGGCATTCGTGGGCGGCGATTCCGGCGTCGGCGAGTGGGAATACCCGCTCAACGGCGAGCCGACCTGGAACTGGCTGGCCGGCAGCGGCAAGCTCAAGGGCGTGACCGGCAAGGGCACCTTCAAGGAAGTGTTCAGCGCGCCGATCAGCGACCCCGCCATGAGTGGCGGCTGCCGCCGCGACTGGGGCACGATCAACCTGCCGTGAGCGGGTAAGCGGGTCCGGCGGGCCGCCCCGCCCGCCGGTCGCCGCGACCGCACCGTCGACAGGGTCCGGACACGCCCGACCGCCACTAGACTCACCCCACGCGAGCGGGCGGCCCAAGACGTCCGGCGCCGCGCCCGCAGCGGGCAGGAGGACGGGATGAGCGAGACGAGCCGGCGCCCCTGGCGCGCAGCCTGGCGGACGCCATCATGGCGCGCCGCGATCGGTACGGGGCTGATGCTCGCGGCCGGGGCGATGCCCGCCTCGGCGGCGCGCGTCTCGACGATGACGCCGCAGGGCGAAACCCCACAGGTGCGCCAGATCGTCCTGCGTTTCGACGCGCCGGTCGTGCCGATGGGGCAGCGCCAGGCACCCGAGCCCGCCACCGTGTCCTGCCAGGGGCCGGTACCGGCCGGCAGCGGCGCCTGGCAGAACGACCGGACCTGGGTCTACGACTTCCGCGGCGCGCTGCCCCCGGGCGTGCGCTGCAGTGTCGACCTGCGGCCGGCGTTCAAGCCGCTGGACGGCGCGGCCATCAGCGGCCCGGCGCACTTCGAATTCCAGACCGGCGGCCCGGCCGTGGAGCGTGTCGAGCCCGGCCAGGGCAGCACCATCGAAGAAGACCAGCACTTCCTGCTGCGCCTGAACGGCCCGGCGCAGGACGCCAGCCTGGCCGGCCACGTCTGGTGCGAGGTCGAGGGCATCGGCGAACGTGTGCCCGCGCTGGTGGTGGGCGGCGCCGTGCGCGATCAGATCCTGCGCCAGAACCCGGCGCGCCAGAAGGCCGCCGAGCGATCGCTGCTGCTGCGCTGCCAGCGCCCGCTGCCGCAGGACGCACGCGTGCGCCTGGTGTGGGGCGCGGGCATCGCCGCGCGCGCCAACCCGGCCGTCGTCACACGCGCCGCGCAAAGCTTCGAGTACACCGTGCGCCGCGCCTTCCAGGCCGATTTCAGCTGCGAGCGCGAGCGCGCGCAGGCGCCCTGCCTGCCGATCCGCCCGATGCGGCTGACGCTGTCCGAACCCGTGACACGCGCGCTGGCCGCGCAGGTGCGGCTGAAGGCGGTCGACGGACCCGCAGCCGGCGCGGCCGGCCTGGCGCCGGTCTTCGACAAGGACGACCGCAGCGACGAGGTCTCCGAAATCCGCTTCCCCGTGCCGCTGGCCGAGAAGGCGCGCTACCGCATCGAGCTGCCCGCGGACTTCAAGGACGCCAGCGGCCGACCGCTGGCCAATGCCGGCAGCTTCCCGCTGGCCGTGGCCACCGGCGACGCACCGCCCATCGCCAAGTTTGCCGCCGCGCCCTTTGGCATCCTCGAACGCCTGGCCGAGCCGGTGCTGCCGGTGACGCTGCGCCACGTGCAGGCCGACCTGCGCGCGGCCTCCCGCACGGGCGAGGTGCGCGTGTGGCGCGTGGAGGATCCGCAGGCGATGCTCAAGGCCTACGCGCAGGTCGTGAAGTACCACGAGACCACATTCACAGCCAAGCAGGCCGGGCTGCCGGCCTCGCGCTGGTTCGAGACCGTCACCGAGACCGACGCCAACGGCCGCAGCGTGCGCCGGCAGGTGGAGCGGGTGGTGGGCTCACGCGAACTTTCGCTGCTGAAAAGCCAGCCCGCCGCGCGTCGCTTGGACCTGCCCGCGCTGCAAGGCGGCGACCCGCGGCCCTTCGAGGTGGTGGGCATCCCGCTGCCCGAACCCGGCCTGCACGTGGTGGAGATCGAATCCGGCCGGCTCGGCCAGGCGCTGCTCGAAGGCTCGCCGCCCGGCCCGATGTTCGTGCGCACCGCCGCGCTGGTCACCAACCTGGGCGTGCACGTGAAACTGGCGCGGGACTCGGGCCTGGTCTGGGTGACGACGCTCGAACGTGCGCAGCCCGTGGCCGGCGCCGAGGTGCAGGTCTTCGATTGCGCCGGCAAGCCGCTGTGGTCGGGCCGCACCGACGCGCAAGGCCGCGCCCGCATCGAACAGACACTCGAGCAGGCCAAGGGCGACTGCCTGGCCGACCGCGGCTTCTTCGTCAGCGCGCGCAAGACCGACGGCGCGGTCACCGACACCGCCTTCGCTTTCAGCAGCTGGAACCGCGGCATCGACCCGTGGCGCTTCAACCTGCCGCTGGCCTCGGCGCAGGACGCACCCGAGCTGCGCGCGCACACCGTATTCGACCGCAGCCTGCTGCGCGCGGGCGAGACGGTGTGGATGAAACACTTCCTGCGCCGCGAGACCGCCACCGGCCTGGCGCTGCTGCCGCCCGGCGAGCTGCCCACCCGCGCACGCGTGACGCACGAAGGCAGCGGCCAGGAATACACGCTGCCGCTGCAATGGTCGGGCGTGCGCAGCGCCACCTCGCGCTGGGACATTCCCGCCGCCGCGCGACTGGGCCGCTACCGCGTGGCCCTGGAACGCGAAGGGCCGAAGCCGCAGAGCTGGGACAGTGGCGAATTCCGCGTCGAGGAATACCGCGTGCCGCTGGTCGACGCGCGCCTGATCCCGCCGAAGACCCCGGTGGTGGCGCCCTCGGCGCTGGCGATCGAGGTGCAGATGAACTACCAGTCCGGTGGGGCGATGGCCCAGGCCGCGCTGCGCGGCACGGCGCAGTGGCGCGAGCGCGCACCGGACTTCCCGGGCTACACGGAATATGCCTTTGGCGCGCCGCGTGACACGCAGGCGGCGCCGGGCAGCGAATCCACCGACACGGGCGAAGCCGCCACACCCGGCGGCAAGCTGCTGGCCGACCGCATGGCGCTGACCACCGACGCGCAAGGCGCCGCGCGCTGGCAGATCCCGATGCCGGCACCGCAGCCCGCGAGCCAGCAGCCTGGCGAAGTGGTGACCGAAGTCAGCTATACCGACCCGAACGGCGAGGTGCAGACCGTCAGCACCCGCGTGCCGACCTGGCCCGCCGCGGTGGTGCTGGGCGTGCGAAGCGGCTCCTGGGCCAGCGTGCGTGGCCAGGTGCCGGTGAGCGTGCTGGCGCTGGACTTGCAAGGCAAGCCGATCAAGGGGCAAACGGTCGAGTTGCGCGGACGCCTGGCGCAGACCATCAGCACGCGCAAGCGCATGGTCGGCGGCTTCTACGCCTACGACAACCGCACCGAATACCAGGACCTGGGCGTGCTGTGCAGCGGCCGCAGCGACGACCGCGGCCTGCTCGTCTGCGATGCCTCGCTGGACCGCGCCGGCGAGGTCGAGCTGATCGCGCAGGCGCGTGACGGCGACAACCGCCTGGCGCAGGCGGCCACCAGCCTGTGGGTCACGCGCGAAGGCGAGCTGTGGTTCGCGCAGGACAACGACGACCGCATCGACGTGCTGCCCGAGCGCAAGCACTACGCACCGGGCGAGACCGCGCGGCTGCAGGTGCGCATGCCGTTCCGGCAGGCCACCGCCCTGGTGGCCATCGAACGCGAAGGCCTCATCGACACGCGCGTGGTCACGCTGCGCGGCAGCGACCCGACGGTGGAGCTGCGCATCGAGCCGGCCTGGGGACCCAACGTCTATGTCTCGGTGCTGGCCGTGCGCGGACGGGTGCGCGAGGTGCCGTGGTATTCGTTCTTCACCTGGGGCTGGAAGGCGCCGCTGGAGTGGCTGCAGGCCTTTCGCTTCGAAGGCCCGGCGTATCAACCGCCCACCGCCATGGTCGACCTGGCCAAGCCGGCCTACAAGTTCGGGGTGGCCGCGCTGCAGATCGACACCACGGCCTTCGAGCTGAAGGTCCAGGTCACGACCGACCAGCCGCAGTACGGCATTCGCGGCAAGGCCATCGCACGGGTGAAGGTCACCGGCCCCGACGGCAAACCTGCTGCGGGCGCGGACGTGGCCTTTGCGGCAGTCGACGAGGGCCTGCTGGCGCTGCAGGACAACACCAGCTGGAACCTGCTGGCCGGCATGATTCGTCAGCGGCCTTGGGGCGTCGAAACCGCCACGGCGCAAAGCGAAGTCATCGGCCGGCGCCACTACGGCCGCAAGGCCGTGGCACCCGGCGGCGGCGGCGGCAAGGCCGGCGCGCGCGAGCTGTTCGACACCCTGCTGCTGTGGAAACCCTCGGTGACGCTGGACGCACAAGGCGAAGCCACCATCGAGGTGCCGCTGAACGATTCGCTGACGAGCTTCCGCCTGGTGGCCGTGGCCGATGCCGGCGCGCAGAGCTTCGGCGAAGGCCATGCCCGCATCCGCGTGACACAGGACCTGCAGGTGCTGCCCGGCCTGCCGCCGCTGGTGCGCGAGGGCGACCGCTTCCAGGCGCTGGTGACGGTGCGCAACACCACGGCGCGCGAGCTGAGCCTGCGCGCGACGCTGGCGGCCACGGCGCAGGCCGATGCCCTCGTGCCGGCAGGCACGAGCTCCGGATCCGTGGCCGCGGGCGCGGCTTCGGGACCTGCGATGACACGCACCGCTTTGAACCTGCCGCCGCAGGAGTTCAAGCTGGCGCCCAACAGCGCTCGCGAGTTGATCTGGGACGTGGAGGTGCCCGCGGGCATCTTCAGCCTGGCCTGGGAGGCCGCGGCGGAAGAAACGGGCACGGGCACCGGCACACGGCTGCAGGACCGCGTGAAGCGGCTGCAACTGGTGAAGGAGGCCGTGCCGGTGCGCGTGCTGCAGGCCACGCTGCAGCAGCTCGACGGCCCGATGAGCCTGCCCGTGGCGCCGCCGCCCGAGGCCCTGTCCGGCCCCGGCGGCGTCAAACGCGGCGGCCTGGCCGTGGGCCTGCAGCCGCGCCTGAGCGCCGCGCTGCCCGGCATCCGCCGCTACTTCGAGACCTACCCGTTCACCTGCCTGGAACAGAGGGCTTCCAAGGCCGTGGGCCTGGGCGACCTCGCGGCCTGGTCCGCGTTGATGGGCGCGCTGCCGACCTACCTGGACAGCGACGGCCTGGCGACCTACTTCCCGCCGCGCGCAGGCGACGCGCCCAGCGGCAGCGACCGCCTGACGGCCTACCTGGTGTCGACGGCGCACGAAGCCGGCTGGGAGATCCCGCAGCCGGCCCTGGGCACGATGCTGGGCGGCCTCAGCGCCTTCGTGCAGGGGCGCATCGAGCGCCGCTTCTGGTCGCCGCGCAGCGACCTGGATGTGCGCAAGCTCGCCGCGATGGCCGCGCTGGCGCGCCACGGCAAATTCGACGCGCGCATGCTGGGCTCGGTGCGCCTGGGCAACGAGGTGATCGGCCAGTGGCCCACGGCCGCGCTGATCGACTGGCTGACCATCCTGCAGCGCACACCCGCCCTGCCCGAGCGTGCCGCGCGCCTGGCCGAGGCCCAGCAACAGCTGCGCAGCCGCCTGGACATGCGCGGTACCACGCTGCGCTTCAGCCGCGAGGACGACGATTTCTGGTGGTGGCTGATGGACAGCCCCGACAGCAACGCCGCGCGGCTGATCCTGGCCGTCATGGACGATCCGCTGTGGAAGGAGGATCTGCCGCGCCTGGTGACCGGGCACCTGGCACGCCAGCAGCGCGGCGCCTGGCTGACCACCACGGCCAATGCCTGGAGCGCGCTGGCGCTGGACAAGTTCGGCAAGGTCTTCGAACGCACGCCGGTCAGTGGCATCACGCGCGCCGCCATCGCTGGCGCCAGCGGCGGCGCGACGGCGGCCATCGACTGGTCGGCCACACCGGCCGGCGGTCGGTTGCTGCTGCCGTGGCCTGCGGCCGCGGGCACGCTGAGCGTCAGCCAGGAAGGCGCCGGCAAACCCTGGGTGACCGTGCAGAGCCTGGCCGCCGTGCCGCTGACCGCACCGGTGCGCATGGGCTACGGGCTCGCGCGCCGCATCAGCGCGGTGGAGCAGAAGACACCCGGCAGCTGGTCGCGCGGCGACGTGATGCGTGTGCAGCTGGAGATCGAGGCACAGGCCGACATGACCTGGGTCGTCATCAGCGACCCCGTGCCGGCCGGTGCCAGCATCCTGGGCACGGGCCTGGGCCGCGATTCCGCACTGGCCACGGCCGGCGAACGCCGTGAAGGCGCCGCCTGGCCGGCCTTCGACGAGCGCGGCTTCGAGGCCTTCCGCAGCTATTACGCCTACCTGCCGCGCGGGCGGCATACGGTGGAGTACACCGTGCGGCTGAACAACCCGGGGCGTTTTGTGCTGCCGCCGTCGCGCGTGGAAGCGCTGTACGCGCCGGACAGCTACGGCGAGGCGCCCAACCCGCCGCTGGAGGTGCGGCCTTGAGCGCACGCGGCCGCGTCACGGGCGATCGATGCCCCGGGCGCGGGCGGCAAGGCGGCGGCGCGCAGGACCGCTCGGCCGGCTCGGCCGGCTCGGCGCAGGACGGTCGGCGATGCGGGCTCGGTGGTTTACGCGCCGGCGCCGCCAAGGTCCAACTGCTGACCGCAGCGGCTGCCGCCCTGATGGTCGCAGCCCCGGCGCAGGCGCTGCCCAGCTTCGATGAACTGCGCGCCGCGCACCGGCCGTCCGACGCACAACTGCTGGACCGCCACGGCACACCCATCCAGACCCTGCGCACCGACCCCAGCGTGCGCCGTCTGGCCTGGGTGCCGCTGCAGGAGATGTCGCCCGCGCTGCTGCAGGCCATCGTGCTGAGCGAAGACCGGCGCTTCTGGGCGCACAGCGGCATCGACTGGGCGGGCGTCGCGCGCAGCGCCTGGGCCAATGTCTGGAATACACGCACACAAGGCGCTTCGACGCTGACCATGCAGCTGGCCGGCCTGATCGACGAGGACCTCGCGCGGCCGGCCGGCGGACGCAGCGTGCCGCAGAAGCTGGGCCAGGCGCTGACCGCCACGCAGCTGGAGCTGCGCTGGACCAAGAGCCAGATCCTGGAGGCCTATCTCAACCGCGTGCCCTGGCGCGGTGAACTGGTCGGCATCGAGGCCTTGTCGCAGACGCTATTCGGCAAGCATGCCAGCGGCCTGGACGCCACCGAGGCCGCGCTGGCCGCCGCGCTGGTGCGTGCGCCCAACGCGCCGCCCGCGCGCGTGGCCGAGAGGGCCTGCGGTGTGCTGCAGTTGCAGCAGCTGTCCTGCGACGGCACACAGGAGCTCGCGCGCGCGGCGCTGCAGCGCCGGGGCGGCCCCGCGCTGGGCGAACAGCTGGCGCCGCACCTGGCGCGCCAATGGCTCAAGCCCGGCGGTCCGGCCGTCGTGCGCAGCACACTGGACGCACGCGTGCAGCGCGTGGCCGCCGGCAGCCTGCGCGCGCAGCTGGCCGAGCTGGGCCGGCGCCAGGTCGAGGACGGCGCCGTGCTGGTGCTGGACAACGCCAGCGGCGAGGTGCTGGCCTGGGTGGGCGGCAGCGGGCCGGCGCTGTCGGATGCGGCGCAGGTGGATGCCGTGCTGGCGCGGCGCCAGCCCGGATCGACGCTCAAGCCCTTCGTCTATCAGCTCGCCTTCGAGCGGCGGCTGCTGACACCCGCCTCGCTGCTGGACGATTCACCCGCGCAGATCGCCACGGGCGGCGGCGGCCTGTACCTGCCGCAGAACTACGACCACCAGTTTCGCGGCTGGGTCAGTGCGCGCCAGGCGCTGGCCGGCAGCCTGAACATCCCCGCCGTGCGCGCGGCGGGCCTGCTGCCGAGCGACACGCTGCTGCAGCAGCTCAACGCCTTCGGCCTGGAGCTGCCGCACACCGGCGGCTACTACGGTCAGGCCTTGGCTCTGGGCAGCGCGGAGGTCACCCTGCTGGCGCTGACCAACGCCTACCGCACGCTGGCCAATGGCGGCTTGCACGGGCCGGTGCACACCCTGGCGGTGGCCGGGGCCGCAGGGGTGCAGGCCCGCCCGGCGATGGGACTGGTCGCGCGGCCGCCGCTGGAGCCCCAGGCGCGACCGCCGCTCGAACCCTACGCGCGGCCGCCGATGGCACCGGCTGCGCGGCCCGCGCTCACGCCGCAGGCACGCCCGCCGAAATTGCCATCCGCGCCCGCGCAGCCGCCTACCCGCCGTGTGGCCTCGGCCGCATCCACGCACCTGGTGGCACACATCCTGGCCGACAACGCCGCGCGGGCCACGACCTTCGGTCTGGACAGCGCGCTGTCCACCACGGGATTCGCGGCCGTCAAGACCGGCACCAGCAAGGACCTGCGCGACAACTGGTGCATCGGCTTTACCGACCGCTACACGGTGGGCGTGTGGGTGGGCAATGCCAGCGGCGCGCCGATGCAGGCCGTCAGCGGCGTGAGCGGCGCGGCACCCGTGTGGCGGCAGGTGATCACCGCGCTGCACGAGGGCCGCCCCTCGCGTGTGCCGGCCGTGCCCGCAGGCGTGGTCGTCGCGCCGGTGCAGTTTGCCGGTGCACGCGAGCCGCCACGGCAGGAGCACTTCATCGCCGGCACCGAGCTGGCCGTCGTCGAAGACAGCGCGCAGGCCAGCCCAGCCGCACAGCGCTTCGGCATCACGCAGCCGCGCGACGGCAGCCTCTTCGCGCTGGACCCGGACATCCCGCCGGCCGCGCAGCGCCTGGTCTTCGAGGGCGAGGCCGGGCGCTGGATGCTGGACGGCCGGCGCATCGGCCAGGGCAGCCGCGTCTCGTGGGCCCCGTGGCCCGGCAAGCACGAACTGGTGCTGGCCGATGCGCAAGGGCGCGAACTGCAGCGGGTGCACTTCGAGGTGCGCGGCGCGCAGGTGGCACGCCGCGTGCGCTGACGCCCTTCGCGGCCTCAGCGCAGGATGCCGGCGAAGTACGCGGCGAGCGCTGCTAGGCCGTCGAGCGGCAGCACATTGGCGATGTACTGGTCCGGGCGCACCACCACGATGCAGCCGCGGTCGCGGTCGATGCCTCGCATGTCGAAGATGTCGCCCACACCTTTGTGATCGACACAGAAGACCTTCTCGTGGTCCTGCAGGCCCAGCTTGCCGGTCCGGGGCTTCAGCAGCGAAGGCATGTGCTCGTAGGCGAGCTGGTCAAAGGTCTGCTGGAACACGGCGCGGAAGTCGATCACCGCATCGATGTCCTCGCCCGCTCGCGTGTGCCGGACCACGGGTGACTGCGGGTCGTTCTCTAGCCAGTCGGCGAGGCGGTGGATGGCCGAACCGGGGGCCGAGCTGTCGGTGCGGGCCGCGAAGGCGTAGAGGCGCCAACGTGCATCGGCCTGCGCCACATGGCCCAGCTGCATCTGCTTGGCGTCCGACAGGCGCACCACCGGCGCCGAGTGAAAGCGGCGGCCGATCTCTTCGCCCTTGGCCAGCGCCTGGTGGGTCCCCGGCGCAAACAGCGCGGAGCTGTCGTACTTCACCGCCGTGCCGCCGGTGAATTCCAGGTTCTGCTTGAACTGACGAATGATGCGCGGCTCTTCCGTGCCGTCGCGTTCGGCCTGGGTGGTGGGTGCCGACATGATGCGCGCCCATTCGTGGTCGGTCTCGACCAGCCGCCGGGCTTCGGTCAGGCGCTCCTTCGAATAGCTGCGCAGCAGGCTGGCGTCCGCGCGCCCCTGCAGCACGTGCACCAGCTTCCAGCCCAGGTTGAAGGTGTCCTGCATCGAGACATTCATGCCCTGCCCCGCCTTGGGCGAGTGCGTGTGGCAGGCGTCGCCGGCGGTGAACACACGCGGGCTGCGGTCCGAGCCTTCGGGCACGTCGTCGAAGCGGTCCGTGATGCTGTGGCCGATGTCGTAGATCGACCACCAGACCACCTCCTTCACGTCGATCGAATAGGGCCGGATGATGCGGTTGGCGGCCGCGATCATGTCGTCCTGCGTGAACTTGCGGTGCGCCGCCTTTTCGTCGGGCCGCAGCTTGTCGAGCTCCACGTACATGCGGAAGACGTAGCCGCCTTCGCGCGGCAGGATCAGCACGTTGCCCTCGTTGGCCGACGAGATCAGGCACTTCTGCCGCACGTCGGGGAAATCGGTGTTGGCCAGGATGTCCATCACGCCCCAGGCCTGGTGCGCGGCATCGCCATGCAGTTCGCCGCCGATGGCCTTGCGCACGGCCGAGTGCGCGCCGTCGCAGCCGACCACGTAGTTCGCCCGCACCGTGCGCGTGGCCCACCAGTTGACGCCGCTGGCATCCTTGAGCGTCACGGTCACCGGGTGGTCGTCGGTCGTGGGGTCGATCGTCAGGCCCACGACTTCCCAGCTGTAGTCGGGCTCCAGGCGCGAGGGCGCGTTTTTCATCACCTCGAGGAAGAGCTCGTGCAGCCGCGCCTGATTGATCAGGATGTGCGGCATCTCCGAGCTGTCGTCGGCCACGTCCTGCACCCGGCCGACCCGCTTGATGTGGTCGGGATTGGCGGGGTCGGGCATCCAGAACGCGGTCTGGTTCACCCAGTAGGTTTCGCGCTTGACCTTGTCGGCAAAACCGAAGGCCTGGAACATTTCCATCGTGCGCGTGTTGATGCCGTCGGCCTTGCCCTTGATGATGTTGCAAGGCATGCGCTCGACGATCATCGTCTCGATCTGCGGGAACTGCGCCAGCTGCGCGGCCAGGCACAGACCGGCCGGGCCCGTGCCGGCGATCAGCACGTCCACCTTCTCGGGCAGCGGCTCGTTGGGGCCCCGGTTGCGCCGGTTGGGCGCGGCCTCCTGGATGTCCGGGTTGCCCCCTCTGAAGCCATTCTTGTAGTACTGCATCTGCGGTCTCCTGGGTTCGACAAGCGCCATGGAGGGCCGGGGACCGGCAGGCGCGCCGCGCGAATAATATCTACACATACTATCGGCCGTCAACACGATATGTATACTTATCAAACGGCGCCGCCACCGGCGCATCCCACGCAGACTCGAACCTCCGAAAGGCGCGCGGCGATGGACTCACTCGACATGGCGGGGCACCTGATCCGGCGCCTGCACCAGCTGTCCACGCAGGTCTTCGTGCAGCGCACGCAGGCCGCCGGCTTCGACCTGACACCGGTGCAATTTGCGGCCCTGGACGCGATCCATGCCAACCCGGCCATCGACCAGGCGCGTGTGGCGGAAATGATCGCCCTGGACCGCGCGACGATCGGCGGGGTCATCGAACGGCTCGAAGAGAAGGGCTGGATCCGCCGCGTGGTCAGCGAACGCGACCGCCGGGCGCGCGAGCTGTCGTTGACGCCCAAGGGCAAGCGCATCCTGGCCGCCTTGCTGCCGATCGTGTGCGAGGCGCAGGCCGAGATCCTGCAGCCCCTCAGTGGTGCGGACCGCGCGCGGTTTCTGGAGCTGGCGCGTCAGGTGGTGCAGGCGTGATGCAGGCGCCACGGCGCCGGTTTAGCATGCGAGGACCGGACAGTTGCGCACGCGCCGCCTGGTGTCCGGATCGACACCGCAACCCCATCCACCCACTTGCCGCCGTGCTTGTCATGCGCGCCTTGCGGCTGATGTCCCACCCGGCCGCCCATCATCCGCTGCCGCGGGCCCGCTCGGCCTGATCGGTCTACTGCTCGGGGGCCGCCATGTCCAGAGTCGCGCCGATTACCCGCACCGCCGCGGCCACCGTCAACGACGCCACGGAACGATCGCTTGCCACGCTGCGCATGCGCTTCGACCAGGCCCGTGCGCAGACGCTTGCGCTGACCGACGGGCTCTCCGCGGAAGACTGCGCCTTGCAGTCGATGCCGGACGCCAGCCCCACGCGCTGGCACCTGGCACACACCACCTGGTTCTTCGAGGTGTTTGTGCTCGAACGCTTCGAACCCGGCTTCCAGCCCTTTCACCCGGGGTTCCGGATGCTGTTCAACAGCTACTACAACGGCGTCGGCGACAAGCACCTGCGCGCCGAGCGCGGGCTGGTGTCGCGCCCGGGTCTGGCCGACGTGCTCGCCTACCGCGAGAACGTGGAGGCGCGGCTGCGCGGGCTGTTGCAGGCGCCGCCGGTCGATGCGGCGGCGCAGGTGGCGTTGACTGAAATGATCGAACTGGGCGTGAACCATGAGCAGCAGCACCAGGAGTTGTTGCTCACCGATCTCAAGCACCTGTTCTCGCGCAATCCGCTGTTGCCCGCATACCGCCAAGGCTGGCCATCGGTGCCGGTCCATCCATCGCCCGCGGGCTGGCTCGCCTGCCCGGGCGGACTCATCGACGCCGGCGCCTCGACCGCCAGCTTCGCGTTCGACAACGAACGGCCAGCACACCGCGTGTACCTCGAGCCCTTCGAGTTGTCGCTGCGTCCGATCAGCTGCGGCGAGGTGATCGCGTTCATCGAGGACGGTGGATACCGTCGGCCCGAACTCTGGCTGTCGCTCGGCTGGGACACCGTGCAGCAGTGCGGCTGGGAGGCGCCGCTGTACTGGCAATCGCAGCCGGCCGGCGAGCGAAGCGGCGGCAGCAAGGTTGGGCGCTGGCAGACCTTCACGCTGCGCGGTGTCGTGGACATATCGCCGCAGGCGCCCGCCGTGCATCTGAGCCACTACGAAGCCGATGCGATCGCTCGCTGGCAGGGCGCACGGCTGCCGACCGAATTCGAATGGGAACAGATGGCGCAGCAGGTGGCGGTGGAAGGCAACTTGCTGGAATCGGGTCTGTACCAACCGACTGAAGCCCTGGCCGCGCCGCCCCCCGGCTTGCCCACCCAGATGTTCGGCGACGTGTGGGAGTGGACGCAGAGCGCCTATCTGCCCTATCCCGGCTACCGTGCGGCAGCCGGCGCGATCGGCGAATACAACGGCAAGTTCATGAGCCAGCAGATGGTGCTGCGCGGTGGCTCCTGCGCGACGCCGCGTTCACACCTGCGCGCGACCTACCGCAACTTCTTCCCGCCCCAGGCGCGGTGGCAGTTCTCCGGCGCGAGGCTGGCGCGCGACCTGAAGTAGCGCGCGCCGCGCGGATCGCGGTACGCCTGGTGAAGCGCCGGGAACCAGGCTGTTCGGTGCGTTGAGGAACAGCCGCACGAGCAGGCGGGTGTCGACAAGGACCGTGCCACTACCGCGCCCGGTGACATCGGGTTGCCGGGCTGCCGCGCCGCCGGGTACACAGTGAATCCACCCTCTCTTGACGAGATCTTGATGCGCGCCAGCCAAATCTTGGCACGCTCTTGACGCCAGCCGTCCGAGCATGCGTCCGAACGAATCGGAGGATGCATGGACATCGTCTTTCTCATCGCGGCAGGCGCCCTGTGGGTCGCCATCGCCGCGCTCGCGCGAGCTTGCGAACGTCTGCAGAACCGCCAGGTGGCGCCATGACGGGCTGGGACATTGCGGGCGGCCTGATCGCCGTCGGCCTGCTGATCTACCTGGTCGCCGTGTTGCTGCGGCCGGAGGACTTCTCGTGAGCGCCGCACGGCCGCTCCGAAGGCGCTCGCTCCCCCTCGGGGGGACGGCGCGCAGCGCCAAGGGGGCCGCGTGCACCGCACGGCCGCTCCGAAGGCGCTCGCTCCCCCTCGGGGGGATGGCGCGCAGCGCCAAGGGGGCCGCGTGCACCGCACGGCCGCTCCGAAGGCGCTTGGTCCCCCTCGGGGGGACGGCGCGCAGCGCCAAGGGGGTCTCATGAACGCACCTGCCTGGATTCAGTTGATCGCGTACCTGGCTATCCTCTTGCTGCTGGCCTGGCCGCTGGCGCGCATGATGGAAGCGGTCATGGACGGCCGCTTTGCGGTGGGCCGGCGCATCGAGGCCCCTGTCTTCCGCGTGGCCGGCGTCGACCCGGAACGCGAGCAGGCGTGGCTGGCATACGCCTTCGGGCTGCTCTTGTTCAATGGCCTCGGCGTGCTCGCCGTCTATGCCCTGCAGCGACTGCAGGCCATCCTTCCGCTGAACCCGCAGGGCATGCCTGCCGTGTCGCCGGACTCGGCTTTCAACACCGCCATCAGCTTCGTCACCAACACCAACTGGCAGGGCTATGGTGGCGAATCGACGATGAGCTACCTGACGCAGATGCTCGCGCTCACGGTGCAGAACTTCCTGTCGGCGGCCACCGGCATCGTCGTCGTGGTGGCGCTGATCCGCGGCTTCGCGCGCCATTCGGCGCAGGCGATCGGCAACGTCTGGGTGGACCTCACCCGGGTGACACTGTGGATCCTGCTGCCGTTGTCCTTCGTCTTCGCGCTGGTGCTGGCCGGCCAGGGTGTCATCCAGAACCTCGAGCCCTACCAGGACGTGCAGACCGTGGAGGCCGTGACCTGGCAGCAGCCCAAGCTCGGCGCCGACGGCCATTCTGTGAAGGACGACAAGGGCCGGCCGGTGATGGAGGACAAGACCTCCCGCACCCAGCAACTGGCGATGGGGCCGGTGGCCTCGCAGCTGGCGATCAAGATGATCGGCACCAACGGCGGCGGCTTCTTCAACGCCAACTCGGCGCACCCATTCGAGAACCCCACGCCGCTCACCAACTTCCTGCAGATGCTGTCGATCTTCCTGATCCCGGCGGCGTTGTGCTTCGTGTTCGGCCGCATGGTGGGCGATCTGCGGCAGGGCTGGGCGGTGCTGGCGGCGATGACGCTGGTGTTCGTCGTCGGCGTCGTCGCGGCCACCGCCGCGGAGCAACAGGCCAACCCGGCGCTCACCGCGCTGGGCGTGGACCCATCCGGCGGCAACATGGAAGGCAAGGAGGTCCGCTTCGGCGTCAACGCCTCGGCCCTCTTCGCCACCATCACCACCGCCGCCAGCTGCGGCGCGGTGAACTCGATGCACGACAGCTACCTGCCGTTGGGCGGCGCGGTGCCACTGGTGATGATCCAGCTCGGCGAGGTGATCTTCGGCGGCGTGGGCTCGGGCCTGTACGGCATGCTCGTCTTCGCCATCCTCGCCGTGTTCATCGCCGGGCTGATGATCGGCCGCACGCCCGAATACCTGGGCAAGAAGATCGAGGCCCACGAGATGAAGATGGTTTCGATCGCCATTCTGGTGACGCCGCTGCTGGTGCTGCTCGGGACCGCGGTGGCCGTGCTCGCTGACGCGGGCCGCGCCGGCATTGCCAACCCGGGGCCGCACGGCTTCAGCGAGATCCTCTACGCGCTGTCATCGGCCGCCAACAACAACGGCAGCGCCTTCGCGGGCCTGTCGGCGAACACGCCCTTCTACAACACGCTGCTGGCAGTGACCATGTGGCTCGGCCGCTTCGGCGTGATCGTACCGGTGCTGGCCATCGCCGGCTCACTGGCCGCCAAGAAGCGGCTGGAGGCGACGGGCGGCACGCTGCCCACCCACGGCCCGCTGTTCATCGTGCTGCTGATCGGCACCGTGCTGCTGGTCGGTCTCTTGAACTACGTGCCGGCGCTGGCCCTGGGGCCGGTGGTCGAGCACCTGATGCTGTTTGCGAAGTGAGGCTTGTCGACATGACCCGCACCACATTGACCCTGTTCGACCCGTCACTGATTCGGCCGGCCATCGTCGACGCGTTCCGCAAGCTCGACCCGCGGGTGCAGTGGCGCAACCCGGTGATGTTCGTTGTCTACGTCGGCAGCGCCTTCACCACCGCGCTCGCCGCCGCCAGCCCGGACGTGTTTTCCATCAGCGTGGCCGCCTGGCTGTGGTTCACCGTGCTGTTCGCCAACCTGGCCGAGGCCCTGGCCGAAGGCCGCAGCAAGGCCCAGGCGGCCTCTCTGCGTGGCCTGAAGAAAAAGACCTGGGCGAAGGTGCTGGAAGGCGACTACCTGCACGGCACGCCCCGCACCGGGATGAAGTGGCACCCGCTGGAAGCCGAGTGCCTGCACAAGGGCGCCGTCGTGCTGATCGAGGCCGGCGACACGGTAGCCGCCGACGGCGAAGTGATCGACGGTGTGGCCTCGGTCGACGAGAGCGCCATCACCGGCGAATCCGCGCCCGTGATCCGCGAATCCGGCGGCGACTTCTCGGCCGTGACCGGCGGCACCCGCGTGCTGTCGGACTGGATCGTCGTGCGCGTGACGGCCGACCCCGGCGAAACCTTCGTCGACCGCATGATCGCGATGGTCGAAAACGCCAAGCGGCAGAAGACGCCCAACGAGATCGCGTTGACCATCCTCCTGGTGGCGCTGACGCTCGTGTTTCTGTGCGTGGTGACCACCTTGCTGCCGTTCTCGGCCTTTGGCGTGCGCAGCGCGGGCGCCGGCCAGCCCGTGAGCCTGGTGATCCTGGTGGCGCTGCTGGTGTGCCTGATCCCCACCACGATCGCCGGTTTGCTCAGTGCCATCGGCGTGGCCGGCATGAGCCGCATGCTGCAGGCCAATGTGATCGCCACCTCGGGCCGTGCGGTGGAAGCCGCCGGTGACGTGGACGTGCTGCTGCTGGACAAGACCGGCACGATCACGCTGGGCAACCGCCAGGCCAGCGCCTTCATTCCGGCGGCGGGCGTCAAGGAAGCCGAGCTGGCCGATGCGGCCCAGCTCGCCTCGCTGGCCGACGAAACCCCCGAAGGCCGCAGCATCGTCGTGCTGGCCAAGCAGAAGTTCCAGCTGCGCGAACGCGATGTGGCCGCGCTGGGTGCGAGCTTCGTGCACTTCACGGCGCAGACCCGCATGAGCGGCGCCGACCTGCCCGCCACCGATGCCCACGTGCGGCAGCTGCGCAAGGGTGCGGCCGATGCGATCCGGCGCCACGTCGAGTCGCTGGGCGGCCGGTTTCCCGTGGCATTGCAATCGGCGGTGGACGACGTGGCGCGCCGCGGCAGCACCCCGCTGGTCGTCGCCGACGGCACGCGCGTGCTGGGCATCGTCGAGCTCAAGGACATCGTCAAGGGCGGCATCAAGGAACGCTTCGCCGAGCTGCGCCGCATGGGCATCAAGACCGTGATGGTGACCGGCGACAACCGGCTCACCGCCGCCGCCATTGCCGCCGAAGCCGGTGTCGACGACTTCCTCGCCGAGGCCACGCCCGAAGCCAAGCTGCGGCTGATCCGCGAGCATCAGGCCGCCGGCCGGCTGGTGGCGATGACCGGCGACGGCACCAACGACGCACCCGCGCTGGCCCAGGCGGATGTCGCGGTGGCGATGAATACCGGCACGCAAGCCGCCAAGGAGGCCGGCAACATGGTCGACCTCGACAGCAACCCGACCAAGCTGATCGAGATCGTCGAGACCGGCAAGCAGATGCTGATGACACGCGGCTCGCTCACCACCTTCAGCATCGCCAACGACCTGGCGAAGTACTTCGCCCTCATCCCGGCCGCCTTCGTGGCGACCTACCCGCAGCTGGGTGCGCTGAACGTGATGGGGCTGGCCAGCCCGAACTCGGCCATCCTCTCAGCGGTGATCTTCAACGCGCTGATCATCGTCGTGCTGATCCCGCTGGCGCTCAAAGGCGTGGCCTACCGCGCGGTCGGCGCCGCGTCGCTGCTGCGCCGCAACTTGGCTGTCTACGGCCTGGGCGGCGTGATCGTGCCCTTCATCGGCATCAAGATCATCGACCTGGCTCTGGGGGCGCTGCGCCTGGCTTGAACCGCTTCACGAGGACACCATGAACTTCCAACTCCGCCCCGCACTCACGCTCTTCGTGGCGTTGTCGCTCATCACCGGGCTTGCCTATCCGCTGGCCGTCACCGGCATCGCACAACTCGCCTTCCCTCAGGCCGCCGACGGCAGTCTGATCGTCCGCGACGGCCAGGCCGTCGGCTCCGAGCTGATCGGCCAATCGTTCAGCGACCCGAAGCATGTTTGGGGTAGGCCGTCGGCGACCTCGCCCAGGCCGTACAACGGCGCGAACTCCTCGGGCTCCAACCAGGGGCCCGGAAACCCGGCGCTGGCCGGTGCCGTGAAGAGCCGGATCGAGGCGCTGCGCGCTGCCGACCCCGACAACACCGCGCCCATTCCCGTGGACCTCGTCACCGCGTCCGCCAGCGGGCTGGACCCGCACATCAGCCGCGCCGCGGCCGACTACCAGGTCGCCCGCGTCGCCCGCATGCGCGGCCTCCCGGTCGAACGCGTGCGCGCGCTGGTCGATCAGCACACCGAGGCACCGCTGCTGGGCTTCATCGGCGAGCCGCGCGTGCACGTGCTGCGCCTGAACCTGGCGCTGGACACGGCACGCTGACCCGTGGGCGACCTGTGGTCCGTCCTTGGCGCCCTGGCCGTCGTCGTGCTGCCGATGGCCTTGGCCGGATGGCTGCTGGGTCGGCCTTCGAAGCGGACCTCGTCGCGACGTGACCCGCATGGGAACATGCCGGTCCGTGGGAACCGCTGAACCTGCTGCGCCAACGGCGTGGCCTGCCAGCGCGGGCCGCGGTGAACCGAGATGAACGAGCCTGAACGTCCCGACCCCGACCGGCTGCTGCAGCAGGTGCAGCAGGACGAAGCGCGCGAGCGGCGCGGCCGGCTGAAGATCTTCTTCGGCGCGTCGGCCGGCGTGGGCAAGACCTACGCGATGCTCGCCGCCGCCCATGCCGCCCAGGCGCAGGGCACGGGATTGATCGTCGGGCTGGTCGAGACCCACGGCCGCGGCGACACCGAGGCGATGGCGCGCGACCTGCCGCGCCTGCCGTTGAAGGCCGTGCCCTACCGCGGCCGCACGCTGCAGGAATTCGACCTCGACGCGGCACTGACCTGGGCGCGCGGACAGGCCGAGCCGCTGGTGCTGCTGGACGAACTGGCGCACAGCAACGCGCCCGGCTCGCGCCACCCCAAGCGCTGGCAGGACGTGGAGGAACTGCTCGCGGCCGGCATCGACGTGTGGTCGACGATGAACGTGCAGCACCTCGAGAGCCTGAACGACATCGTCAGCGGCATCACCGGCATCCGCGTCTGGGAGACCGTGCCCGACCGGCTGTTCGACGAGGCCGACGAGGTGGTGGTGGTCGACCTGCCGCCAGACGAGTTGCTGGAGCGGCTCAAAGCCGGCAAGGTCTACAGGCCGCACCCGGCGGCGGGCCGCGGCCAGACAGGGCATGCCCCCGCGGGGGCCCGGACCGGCCTGCCGGACGCGGGGGGCTACGATCCTGTCGAGAAGGCGGCGGCCCACTTCTTCCGCAAGGGCAACCTGCTCGCGCTGCGCGAACTGGCGCTGCGCCGCACGGCCGACCGTGTCGACGACGAGATGCAGGCCTGGCGCCGGCGCAGCTCGGTGCAGTCGGTGTGGCCCAACCGCGAGGCGCTGCTGGCCTGCGTCGGCGCCGAAGACAGCAGCGAGAAGGTGGTACGGGCCTGCGCACGGCTGGCGGCGCAACTGGATCTGTCCTGGCACGCCGTACACGTCGAGACCCCCGCCGGGCAGCGTCTGCCGCCCGCGCGCCGCGAACAGGCCTTGTCGGTGCTGAAGCTGGCGCAGGAACTGGGCGCCACCGTCTCCACGCCATCGGCCCCGGAAGCGGCGCCGGCCCTGGTGCGATATGCCCGCGAACACAACCTGGCGCGGCTGTTCATCGGCCGCACCCGCCGCCGCTGGCCTTGGCAGCGCTCGGCGGCCGACCGGATTGCCGAACTGGCCGACGACCTGGACATCGTGCAGGTGGCACTGCCGGCCGTTACGCGGGACCGCCCGGCGTCGGCCGCCACATCGGCGGCAGACGGGCTCGGGACCGACAGCTTTCCGTGGCGCGGCTATGCCGCGGCCGTCGCGGCGTGCGGGGCCACGGCGCTGCTGGCCACGCCGCTGCAAGGGCTGCTGGAGGCCACGAACATCGTGATGATCTTCCTGCTCGCGGTGGTCGGCGTCGGGTGGTTCCACGGTCGCGGCCCGGCGGTCCTTGCAGCCTTCCTGGGCGTGGGCCTGTTCGATTTCTTTTTTGTCTCACCGCGCTTTTCCTTCGCGGTCAGCGACGTGCAGTACCTCGTGACCTTCGCCGTCATGCTGGTCGTCGCGCTGGCCATCGGCCAGCTCACGGCCGTGCTCAAGGTCCAGGCGGAGGCCGCCACACTGCGCGAGCACCGCATGCGGGGCCTGTACGAGATGTCGCGCGACCTGTCTGCGGCTCTGTTGCCCCAGCAGGTGGCCGAGATCGGCGCACGCTTCCTGACGGCCGAGTTCCACGCGCGCTCGGCGTTGCTGACCGCCGACGAACATGACCGGCTGGTGGCGTTGCCGGGGGGCGATGCCGCCATCGACCACGCCGTCGCGCAATGGGCCTTCGACCGTGGCCAGGCCGCGGGTTTTGGCACCGATACGCTTGTGGCCAGCGCCTGCCTGGTGCTGCCGCTGAAGGCGCCGATGCGGCTGCGCGGCGTGCTGGCGGTGCAAACCGCCGACCGCGCCACGCTGGGGCCCGACCAGCGCCGCCTGCTCGACACCTGTGCCTCGCTGCTGGCGATCTCGCTGGAGCGCATCCACTACATCGACGTCGCGCAAAAGAGCACCGTGCAGATCGAAACCGAGCGCCTGCGCAACTCGCTGCTGTCCGCGATATCGCACGATCTGCGCACGCCGCTGGCAGCCATGGTCGGCCTGGCGGACACGCTGGCCATGACACCGCCGCCGCTGCCGGCTGCACAGGCGCTGGTCGCCACGGCCATCCGCGAGTCGGCGCTGCGCATGAAGGCGATGGTCGGCAACCTGCTGGACATGGCCCGACTCGAGGCCGGCGCCGTGCCGATGCGCCGCGAATGGCAACCGCTGGAAGAAGTGGTCGGCAGCGCGCTGGCAGCCTGCGCGCCGGCGCTGGAAGGCCGCCCCGTGCGCGTGCAGCTCGCCGACGAGCTGCCGCTGCTGCACCTGGATGCCGTGCTGTTCGAGCGCGTCATCGTCAACCTGCTCGAAAACGCGGCGAAGTACACGCCGGCTGGCAGCGGGGTGGAAATCTCGGCCCGCGCGTCTTCCGCCTCGGTGGCGATCGTCGTCGACGACCATGGCGGCGGCCTGCCGCCCGGGCGCGAGGAAGCGCTGTTCGACAAGTTCGAGCGCGGCAGCAAGGAAAGCGCCACGCCGGGCGTCGGGCTGGGCCTGGCGATTTCGCGGGCCATCGTGCAGGCGCATGGCGGCACGATCCACGGCGAGAACCGCTTGGGTGCCCGCGGCATCGAAGGCGCCCGCTTCACCATCGAGCTGCCGCGCGGTGTGCCGCCAGCAGACGACGGCAGCGCGGCCGCCGTCGACACGCTCTAGGATGCCGCGATGGAACTGCGCGCCCGCATCCTGGTGGTCGAAGACGAGCCGGACATCCGTCGCTTCGTGCGGTTGACGCTGGAGTCCGAGGATCACGAGGTGTTCGAGGCGCCCTCGCTGCAGCGTGGCCTGATCGAGGCGGGCAGTCGCCGGCCCGAACTCGCCATCGTCGACCTCGGGCTTCCCGATGGCGATGGTGTCGACTTGATCCGCGACCTGCGCACCTGGTCGACCGCACCGGTGATCGTGCTGTCGGCCCGCAGTGGCGAAGCCGACAAGGTGGCCGCGCTCGATGCGGGTGCGGACGATTACCTGGTCAAACCCTTCGGTTCCGCCGAACTGCTGGCGCGCGTGCGGGCCCAGCTGCGGCGGCAGGCCCTGATGCCGGCTTCGACCGATGCCACGCTGCGCTTCGGCCACACGACGGTGGACCTGGCGCGGCGTGTGGTCGAACGTGACGGCGAACCGCTGCACCTCACACCGATCGAGTACCGGCTGTTGACTCACCTGGCGGCGCAGCCCGACCGCGTGGTCACGCACCAGCAGTTGCTAAAGGCGGTCTGGGGTCCGGGCCACGCGCAGGACACCCATTACGTGCGCGTGCACATGGCCAACCTGCGCAAGAAGGTCGAGGAGGATCCGGCCAGGCCCCGGCACCTGCTGACCGAGGCCGGCATCGGCTACCGCTTCCGGCCATGAACCGGGCGCATCGAACCCCGGCCCACCGATTCCTCAACTCTCCACCCGATGGCATTCCCATGAGCGACTTCCCCAGCGACATCTACACCGAGCCCCGCGACATCGACGTGCACACGTTGCGCAACCTGGGCCCGCTCACGCGCATGGCCGGCATCTGGCAGGGCACGCGCGGCCTGGACGTGAAGCCCAAGGCCGAGGGCCCGAAGAAGCAGGCCTATGTCGAGACCATCGAGCTGCAGCCCATCGACCCGCAGACCAACGGGCCGCAGCTGCTGTACGGCCTGCGCTACCACCCGCACGTCACCAAGCCCGACCAGCTGACGACCTACCACCACCCCGTCGGCTACTGGCTGTGGGAGCCGGCCACCGGCACCGTGATCCACACGCTGACCATCCCGCGCGGGCAGGTGGCGATGGCCAGCGGTACCGCGGCGGCCGATGCGCTGACTTTCGAACT